>NZ_VFTG01000003.1 GCF_006439355.1 Mesorhizobium sp. B4-1-3 | reverse complement strand
CACATAATAGCCGTTTTGGCGATTTTGCGCCGGCGTGTAGATCTCGATCCGGTAGCGGAAATTGAAAAGCTTTTCCGTACGGGTGCGTTCGAAGACGACCGGATCGAAAGGCGCAAGCAAGGCGCGGGCTTCGATCCGGCGGGGAAAACGGGCATCCTTGTGGAGATAGGCTGTTTTGTCCCAGCCTTCGACCTTCACCGGCAGCAATTCGCCAGTTTCGACCAGTTCCTCGATGCGGTCCTTCGTGTCCCCCGGCGCGAGGCGGAAATAGTCGCGCAGGTCGCCATAGGTGGCGATGCCGTGGGCGCGTGCCGAGATGCGCAGTAATTCCCGATGCGCGTCCTCGACTGAGGGTGCGGGCAGGTCGAGCACGGCCTGCGGCAAAACGCGCTCGGGCAGATCGTAATAGCGTTCGAAGCCGCGCCGGTAGGCGGTGGTGATGCGCCCGGCCCAGAACAGCCATTCGAAAGCGTGCTTGGCCTCACTCCAGCCCCACCAGCCGCCATTGCCCTTGTGGCCCTCGATGTCGGAGGCCGCGATCGGCCCGCGATCGGCGACCTCTCTATATATCTCGTCGATCATTTCCTTGCGTTCGCGGCCCCATTTCGCCAGGCCGAGATACATCTCCTCGCCTTGCTCGGCGCGCTGCATGCGCCAGCGCATCAGCGGGTAGGTCTCCACGGGCAGGAACGATGCCTCATGCGCCCAATATTCAAAGATCGCGCGCTTGCGGGTGACGGCGGCGTTATCAAGCAGCGACAGCGGGTAGGGGCCGAGGCGCGAATAGAGCGGCATGTAGTGCGCGCGTACCACGGCGCTCACGGAATCGATCTGCAGCAGGCCGGTTCGCGAAAGCACGCGCGAAAGGTGGCGGCGATCCGGAACTCCTGCCGGGCGACGGTCGTTGAATCCTTGCGCGCCGAGCGCGATGCGCCTGGCCATGGCGAGCGAGATTTTCTCCTTCATCAAGGTGTCCTTGCCCCGATCGTCCGTTGGATTTTTAGCCGGTGATTCCGGCCATGCTAGCAGGCAGATGGCGGGAGATATGTCAGGAGAGGAAAGTGGAGTAAAAAGTGAAGGAAATCAACAAGAGCGGATCGGACCAGTTTCTTCCGATAAGCCGTCCAGGGCCGCGATTTGAACAAGGTTTGACTTGCGTCACCGAAACCGCTGCGCTAACCCTCGCCGCGTTGCAGCATGGGCCCTCCTAAAACGGTTCAGCGGTTAAACTGTCACGCTTCCGCATTAGAGTTCGTTGCTGTAATCAAAGTGAACTGCCCCGCCGAAGGAAAGCCGCCGCATGAGCGCACTCCTGAGTTCGTATCTGCCCATCGTCCTGTTCATCGCCGTGGCGATGATCGTCGGTCTCGCGCTTATCGTCGCGCCCTTCCTGGTGGCCTATCGCAACCCCGATCCGGAAAAGCTTTCCGCCTACGAATGCGGGTTCAATTCTTTCGACGACGCCCGCATGAAGTTCGACATCCGTTTCTACCTGGTATCGATCCTGTTCATCATCTTCGATCTCGAGGTCGCCTTCCTGTTCCCATGGGCGGTGTCCTTCTCGAAGCTCGGCATGCTCGGCTTCTGGTCGATGATGGTGTTTCTGGCGGTGCTGACCATCGGCTTTGCCTATGAATGGAAAAAAGGAGCGCTGGAATGGGATTGAACGACAGTTCAGGCACCCTCGTCGCGCCGAAGCCCAAGGGCATCATCGATCCCAACACCGGAAGGCCGGTGGGGGAGGACGATCCCTTCTTCCTCGAAATCAACAATGAGTTGGCCGACAAGGGTTTCCTTGTCACCTCGACCGAAGCGCTGATCACCTGGGCGCGCAGCGGCTCGCTGATGTTCATGACCTTCGGCCTCGCGTGCTGCGCGGTCGAGATGATCCACACCTCGATGCCGCGCTACGACTCGGAGCGTTTCGGCGTCGCGCCGCGCGCGTCGCCGCGCCAGTCCGACATCATGATCGTCGCCGGCACGCTGACCAACAAGATGGCGCCGGCGCTGCGCAAGGTCTACGACCAGATGCCGGAGCCGCGCTACGTCATCTCAATGGGCTCCTGCGCCAATGGCGGCGGCTACTACCATTATTCTTATTCGGTGGTGCGCGGCTGCGACCGCGTCGTGCCCGTCGACATCTATGTGCCCGGCTGCCCGCCGAGCGCCGAAGCGCTGCTCTACGGCATTCTCCTTCTGCAGAAGAAGATCCGCCGCACCGGCACGATCGAACGGTGAGCCGATGACCCTGGCGTTGGACGAACTCTCCACCTATCTCGGCGAGAAGCTGTCCGGCCGCATCGGCGAAGCCGTGCTTGCCTATGGCGAACTGACCGTTTCGGTCGAGCCGGGCAATCTGATCGAGGTGGCGACCTTCCTGCGTGACGATCCGCGCTGTCAGTTCATCTCGATCATCGACATATGTGGCGCCGACTACCCGTCGCGTGCCAGGCGCTTCGATGTCGTCTATCACCTTCTGTCGCCGAAGCAGAATGTGCGCATCCGCCTCAAGGTCCAGGCCGACGAGGAAACGCTGGTGCCGTCGCTGACCGCGGTCTATCCCGGCGCCGACTGGTACGAACGCGAGACCTATGACCTTTACGGCGTGCTGTTCAGCGGCCATCCGGATCTGCGCCGCATCCTTACCGACTACGGTTTCGAGGGGCACCCGCTACGCAAGGATTTCCCCCTGACCGGCTTTGTCGAGGTTCGCTACGACGACGAGGCCAAGCGGGTCATCTACGAGCCGGTGGAATTGAAGCAGGAATTCAGAAACTTCGACTTCTTGAGCCCGTGGGAAGGAACGGATTACGTCCTTCCCGGGGATGAGAAGGCGAAGGCAAATTGAGGCGCCACAATGGCTGAAACCTCCGTCCGCAACTTCAACATCAACTTCGGTCCGCAGCATCCTGCGGCGCACGGCGTTTTGCGCCTGGTGCTGGAGTTGGACGGCGAGGTGGTCGACCGTGTCGATCCGCATATCGGCCTGCTGCATCGCGGCACCGAGAAGCTGATGGAGGCAAAGACCTACCTGCAGGCTGTGCCTTATCTCGACCGTCTCGACTATTGTGCGCCGATGAACCAGGAGCATGCCTTCGCGCTCGCGGCCGAGCGGCTGCTCGGCGTCGAGGTGCCGAAGCGCGGGCAGTTGATCCGCGTGCTCTATTCCGAGATGGGCCGCATCATGTCGCACATCCTCAATGTGACGACGCAGGCGATGGATGTCGGCGCGCTGACGCCGCCGCTGTGGGGCTTCGTCGAACGCGAAAAGCTGATGGTGTTCTATGAGCGCGCCTCGGGCTCGCGCATGCATGCGGCCTATTTCCGGCCGGGCGGCGTGCACCAGGACCTGCCGCAGAAACTGGTCGAGGACATCGGCAAGTGGATCGATCCGTTCCTGAAGTCGATCGACGACCTCGACGCGCTTTTGACCGGCAACCGTATCTTCAAGCAGCGCAACGTCGATATCGGCACGGTGTCGCTGGCCGACGCCTGGGCCTGGGGCTTTTCGGGCGTGATGGTGCGCGGCTCGGGCGCGGCCTGGGATCTGCGCAAATCGCAGCCCTATGAATGCTATTCCGAGATGGATTTCGACATTCCGGTCGGCAAGAACGGCGACTGCTATGACCGTTACCTCGTGCGCATGGAAGAGATGCGCCAGTCGGCCAAGATCATGCGCCAGTGCGTGGATCTGTTGCTCGGCAAGGAAAGCGCCGGCCCGGTGTCCAACCTCGACGGCAAGGTGGTCCCGCCGAAGCGCGCGGCGATGAAGCGCTCGATGGAAGCGCTGATCCATCACTTCAAGCTCTATACCGAGGGCTATCGCGTGCCGGCCGGCGAGGTCTATGCCGCCGTCGAGGCGCCGAAGGGCGAGTTCGGCGTCTATCTGGTCTCCGACGGCACCAACAAACCCTATCGCTGCAAGCTGCGCGCGCCCGGCTTCGCGCATCTGCAGGCCATGGACTTCCTGTGCCGCGGCCACATGCTGGCCGATGTCACCGCCGTGCTTGGCTCCCTCGACATCGTGTTTGGTGAGGTCGATCGCTAAATGTCAGTCCGCCGTCTTGCAGAAGCCAGCCTCCAGCCAGCCTCGTTCGCCTTCAACAAGGAGAACGCGGCGGCGGCTGAGCAGTGGATCGCCAAATACCCGAAAGGGCGCGAGCAGTCGGCCATCATTCCGCTGTTGATGCTAGCGCAGGAGCAGGAAGGCTGGGTCACCAAGGCGGCGATCGAGACGATCTCGGACATGCTCGGCATGCCGCGCATCCGCGGCCTCGAAGTCGCGACCTTCTATACGCAGTACCAGCTCAATCCGGTCGGCACCCGCGCCCATATCCAAGTCTGCGGCACCACGCCCTGCATGCTGCGGGGCTCGGAAGCGCTGATGGATGTGTGCCGGTCGAAGATCCATCACGACCAGTTCCACACCAACGACAAAGGCACGCTGTCGTGGGAGGAGGTCGAATGCCTTGGCGCCTGCGTCAACGCACCGATGGTCATGATCTTCAAGGACACTTTCGAGGACCTGACGCCTGAGCGTCTGGCCGAGATCATCGATCTCTACGACGCCGGCAAGGGCGCCGAGGTCAAGCCCGGCCCACAGAACGGCCGCCACGGGTCCGAACCGGCCGATGGTTTGAAGACGCTGACAGATGAAAAGGCGATCCTGAAGTCGACGCGCGACAAGGAAGCCAAGGCGGCCGCGAAGGCCGCCAAGGATGCCGCCGCCGCGGCGCCGGCTGCTGCTCCTGCCGCAACCTCGCAGACGGTACCTGCCGCAGGCCCTGCACCCGCTGCGCCAGCGGTTTCGGCGCCATCTGCCTCGGGCCCGGTTGCACCGTCCAAGTCCAGCAAGCCGAAGACGCATGCTGCTGAAACCAGCCCGGCGCTCAACACGCCGTCGCCGGTCAAGGTCGCCCCGGCCACCGAGAACGGCGCCAGCGTCAGGGCGCCGCGCCATTCGGCGGCCAATGCCAACCAAGCTGCTCCGGAAGTCGAGGCTGTTGCCAAGCCGCGCAGCGGGCCTCAGGTGAAAGCCGAACCGGCCAGCGCCTTCAAAGCGCCGGAAACCAAGCAACCGGTCGCCAAGACGACGAAGCCTTCGCTGGAGGACAAGAACCGGCCCGCCGGCATCGAGCGCCCGGCGACAGTCGACGATCTCAAGCTGATCTCCGGCGTCGGCCCGAAGATCGAAGCGATCCTGCATTCGCTGGGTATTTACACCTTCGCGCAGGTCGCCGGCTGGAAGAAGGCCGAGCGCGAATGGGTCGACGGCTATCTCAATTTCCGCGGCCGCATCGAGCGCGACGACTGGGTGAAGCAGGCCAAGGCGCTCGCCAAGGGCGGCGTCGCCGAATACATTCGCGTCTTCGGCAAGAAGCCGGTCTGAGGGACGAAAAATGCTTCAGGACAAAGACCGCATCTTCACCAACATCTACGGCCTGTTCGACAAGTCGCTGGCCGGCGCGCAGTCGCGCGGCATCTGGGACGATACGCCCGGCCTCATCGCCAAGGGCCGCGACTGGATCGTCAACGAGATGAAAGCGTCCGGCCTGCGCGGCCGCGGCGGTGCCGGCTTTCCGACCGGGCTGAAGTGGTCGTTCATGCCCAAGCAGAGCGACGGGCGCCCGAGCTATCTGGTCATCAACGCCGATGAATCCGAGCCCGGCACCTGCAAGGACCGCGATATCCTGCGCAACGATCCGCACACGCTGGTCGAGGGCGCGCTGGTCGCCGGCTTCGCCATGGGCGCGGTCGCGGCCTATATCTATGTGCGCGGCGAGTTCATCCGCGAACGCGAGGCGCTGCAGCGCGCGATCGACGAGGCTTACGCAGCCAAGCTCATCGGCAAGAACAACACGTCCGGCTACGACTTCGACGTCTATATGCATCATGGCGCCGGCGCCTATATCTGCGGCGAGGAGACGGCGCTTCTCGAAAGCCTCGAAGGCAAGAAGGGCCAGCCGCGGCTGAAGCCGCCATTCCCGGCCAATGTCGGCCTCTATGGCTGCCCGACCACTGTCAACAATGTCGAATCGATCGCGGTGGCGCCGACCGTCCTGCGTCGCGGAGCAGCCTGGTTCTCGTCCTTCGGCCGGCCGAACAATGCCGGCACCAAGCTGTTCTGCGTGTCCGGCCACGTCAACAATCCGTGCACTTTCGAAGAGGCGATGTCGATCCCGTTCCGGGAACTCATCGAGACGCATTGCGGCGGCATCCGTGGCGGTTGGGACAATCTGCTCGCGGTCATTCCGGGCGGCGCTTCGGTGCCGCTGGTGCCGGCTGAGCAGATCATGGACGCACCGATGGATTTCGACGCGCTGCGCGATCTGAAATCCGGCCTCGGCACGGCGGCCGTCATCGTCATGGACAAGTCGACGGATGTCGTGAAGGCGATCGCCAGGCTGTCTTATTTCTACAAGCATGAGAGCTGCGGCCAGTGCACCCCGTGCCGCGAAGGCACCGGCTGGATGTGGCGGGTGATGGAGCGGCTGGTGCGCGGCGAGGCGCAAAAGCGCGAGATCGACATGCTGCTCGACGTTACCAAGCAGGTCGAAGGCCACACGATCTGTGCGCTGGGCGACGCGGCGGCCTGGCCGATCCAAGGTCTGATGCGGCATTTCCGCGGCGAGGTGGAACGCCGCATCGACGAGTTTTCGCGCAACGCGCACCGGGTCGAGCCGGTGATGGTGGCGGCGGAATAAGACTTCGAAATACGGGCGAAAGCCCAGACTGAAAGCAGGGGCGGGGCATACGAAGAAACGACCAGGAGCTCTCTATGGCGCCGTATTCGATACCCTACCCGTTCGTGCCTGATTTGGACCAACTCGAGAAAATGAACCAGGACCTGACCAAGATGATGCCGAAGGAGATGGCCAGTGCCGTCAACCTTCTGGCGCATCCGGTCGCGGGTGCGGCCGCGATGTCGGCGCTCAGCATCGGTCTTGCCAACCATGCCGTCGGCATGTGGATGGGTGCGTTCACCGGCGCGATGGAAGCCTCGCAGCGCATGTTTCAGCCTTTCCTCGACGACCTCGAGGCGCAGAACGAAGCGGCGGCCAACGCCTCCAAGGCGCGCAAGGCGACCGATACGCTGATCGCCAGGGCGCAGAACTTCGCCAGGGACGTGACGGACATCGCGGCGAACGCGACCGAGAAGGCGCTCGACGCGACCGGGACAGGTCTTGTCGCCCAACCGGCCGCAACCGGGCTGATGCCGGAAGATTTCAGGCAGCCGAAGGCAATCGACAAGCCGGCTAAGCCGTCGGACCTGAAGGCGATTTCGGGTATCGGGCCGAAGCTGGAGAAGGTGCTCAACGGGCTCGGTATCTGGACCTATGGCCAGATCGCTGCCTGGACGTCGGAAGAGATCGCCTGGGTGGAAGATTATCTGTCGCTTGCCGGCCGCATCGGCCGCGACGATTGGACTGCCCAGGCCGCGGCGCTCGCCGCGAAGAAGTGAATTGAGATGCCGGGCGCGGCCCAGGTCGCGCGCGGAAAGATAGATTGCGGGACATCCGCAGGGGTTTGAGGCGAATGGCAAAGCTAAAGGTCGACGGGAAAGAGATCACGGTACCCGACCATTACACGCTGCTGCAGGCGGCCGAGGACGCCGGCGCGGAAGTGCCGCGCTTCTGCTTCCATGAGCGGCTGTCGATCGCCGGCAATTGCCGGATGTGCCTGATCGAGGTGAAGGGCGGGCCGCCCAAGCCGCAGGCGTCCTGCGCCATGGGCGTGCGCGACCTGCGCCCAGGCCCGAATGGCGAGCCGCCTGAAATCTTCACCAACACGCCCATGGTCAAGAAGGCCCGCGAAGGCGTGATGGAATTCCTGCTGATCAACCATCCGCTGGACTGCCCGATCTGCGACCAAGGCGGCGAATGCGACCTGCAGGACCAGGCGATGGCCTTCGGCGTCGATTCCTCGCGCTATCACGAGAACAAGCGCGCGGTCGAAGACAAGTATATCGGCCCGCTGGTCAAGACGGTGATGAACCGCTGCATCCACTGCACGCGCTGCGTCCGCTTCACTACCGAGGTCGCCGGCATTTCCGAACTCGGCCTGATCGGCCGCGGCGAGGATGCCGAGATCACCACCTATCTCGAACAAGCGATGACGTCGGAGCTGCAGGGCAATGTCATCGATCTGTGCCCGGTCGGCGCACTGACCTCCAAGCCGTTCGCCTTCCAGGCGCGGCCGTGGGAACTGACCAAGACGGAATCGATCGACGTGATGGACGCCGTCGGCTCGGCGATCCGCGTCGACTCCAGAGGGCGCGAAGTGATGCGCATCCTGCCGCGCGTCAACGAGGCGGTTAACGAGGAGTGGATCTCCGACAAGACCCGCTTCATCTGGGACGGCCTGCGCACGCAGCGCCTCGATCGCCCCTATGTCCGCAAAGACGGCAAGCTGGTTCCGGCAAGCTGGGCCGAAGCCTTCGCCGCGATCAAGGAACAGGTATCGAAGACGGCCCCGGAGCGGATCGGCGCGATCGCCGGCGACCTCGCCGCGGTCGAGGAAATCTATGCGCTCAAGCTCTTGATGGCGGCGCTCGGCTCGAAGAACACCGACTGCCGCCAGGATGGCGCAGCGCTCGATCCCTCGCTCGGCCGTGCCAGCTACATCTTCAATCCGACCATCGAAGGCATCGAGCAGGCCGACGCGGTGCTGATCATCGGCGCCAATCCGCGCTTCGAGGCCTCGGTGCTCAACGCCCGCATCCGCAAGCGCTGGCGCGTCGGCAACCTGCCGGTCGGCGTCATCGGCGAGATCGGTGATACGCGTTACGACTATGAGCTGATCGGCGCGGGCCCGGAATCGCTCAAGGATCTGGCCGGCGGCAACGGCAAGTTCTTCGAGATACTGAGCAAGGCCACGCATCCGCTGATCATCGTCGGCCAGGGCGCGCTGGCGCGCGCCGACGGCGCCGCGGTGCTCGGCCAGGCGGCAAAGCTCACGACCGCCGTCAACGCGGTCACCGCCGAATGGAACGGCTTTGCGGTGCTGCACAACGCCGCTGCGCGCGTCGGCGGCCTCGATGTCGGCTTCGTGCCGGGCGAGGGCGGCAAGGACGTCGCCGGCATGCTTGTCGACACCGATCTGCTTTTCCTGCTCGGCGCCGACGAAATCGACATGGCCAGGACCGGCGGCGCCTTCGTCGTTTATATCGGCACGCATGGCGATGCCGGCGCGCACCGCGCCAATGTCATCCTGCCGGCAGCCGCCTACACGGAAAAGTCGGGCACCTATGTCAACACGGAAGGCCGCGTGCAGCAGACCAACCGCGCCGGCTTCGCTCCGGGCGAGGCGCGCGAGGACTGGGCGATCCTGCGGGCGCTGTCGGACGTGCTCGGCAAGAAGCTGCCCTTCGATTCGCTGGCGCAACTGCGCGCCAAGCTCTATGGCGAATTCCCGCATCTCGCCCGCATCGACCAGGTGCAAGCAGGCAGCGCCGACGACGTCGCCAGGGCGGCAAAGCTCGGCGGCCGGCTGAACAAGGGCACCTTCACCTCGCCGGTGAAGGACTTCTATCTCACCAACCCGATCGCGCGGGCGTCGGCCGTGATGGCCGAGTGCTCGGCGCTGGCCAAGAGCGGCTTCAAGCAGGCGGCGGAATAAGCATGGACACCTTCTTCTCCTTCTACATGCTGCCGGCGCTGCTGATCCTGTTGAAGTCGGTCGTGCTGATCGTCGTGCTTCTGATCGGCGTCGCCTACCTGCTCTATGCCGACCGCAAGATCTGGGCGGCGGTGCAACTGCGTCGCGGCCCGAACGTCGTCGGTCCGTGGGGCACGCTGCAGGCTTTTGCCGACCTTCTGAAATTCGTCTTCAAGGAGCCGGTGATCCCGTCGGGCGCCAACAAGGGCGTGTTCCTTCTGGCGCCGCTGGTGTCGGCGGTGTTGGCGATCTCGGCCTGGGCGGTCATTCCGGTCAATGAGGGCTGGGCGATCGCCAACATCAATGTCGGCATCCTCTATGTCTTTGCCATCTCCTCGCTCGAGGTCTATGGCGTGATCATGGGCGGCTGGGCGTCAAACTCGAAATATCCGTTCCTCGGCGCGCTGCGCTCGGCCGCGCAGATGGTGTCCTACGAAGTCTCGATCGGCTTCGTCATCGTCACCGTGCTGCTCTGCGTCGGCTCGCTCAACCTCTCCGACATTGTCATGTCGCAGCAGGACGGGCTCGGCACCAAGCTCGGCCTGCCCAACACCTTCCTCGACTGGCACTGGCTCTCGCTGTTTCCGATGTTCGTGATCTTCTTCATCTCCGCGCTTGCCGAGACGAACCGCCCCCCCTTCGACCTTGTGGAGGCGGAATCGGAACTCGTCGCCGGGCACATGGTTGAGTATTCGTCGACGCCGTTCCTGCTCTTCTTCCTCGGCGAATATGTCGCCGTCGTCCTGATGTGCGCGCTGGCGACCATCCTGTTCCTCGGCGGCTGGCTGCCGCCGTTCAATTTCGCGCCTTTCACCTGGGTGCCGGGGGTGATCTGGTTCGTGCTGAAGATCTGCCTGATGTTCTTCATGTTCTCGATGGTGAAGGCTTTTGTGCCGCGCTACCGCTACGACCAGCTGATGCGGCTGGGCTGGAAAGTCTTCCTGCCGATTTCGCTATTCATGGTCGTCGCCACCGCGGCCTTCCTCAAGATCACGGGGTTTGCGTGATGTCCGCTCTGGCCCAGGCCGCAAAATCGCTGCTGCTGAAGGATTTCGTCAGCGCCTTCTTTCTGTCGATGCGCCAGTTCTTCGCGCCGAAGGAAACGATCAACTATCCGCACGAGAAGGGGCCGACCAGCCCGCGCTTCCGCGGCGAACATGCGCTGCGCCGTTATCCGAATGGCGAGGAACGCTGCATCGCCTGCAAGCTGTGCGAAGCGATCTGCCCGGCGCAGGCGATCACCATCGAGGCCGGGCCGCGCCGCAATGACGGCACGCGCCGCACCGTGCGCTACGACATCGACATGGTGAAGTGCATCTATTGCGGCTTCTGCCAGGAAGCCTGCCCTGTCGACGCCATCGTCGAGGGGCCGAATTTCGAATTCGCGACCGAGACGCGCGAGGAGCTTTACTACAACAAGGAAAAGCTACTCGCGAACGGCGATCGCTGGGAGCGTGAGCTGGCGCGCAACATCGCGCTGGACGCGCCATATCGCTGATATTTGACGCATGGACGAGGCAGGGGGCCTCGTTTAAGGACAGTGCGGCTTCGATACCGGAGGCGGGACGAAGCCTAGGACAATGGAGAGGGCAGATGTCCGATCCGACAGGAACCCGGGGGAACCCATGCTGAGTGGATTAGAGGCGGCGTTTTTCTACCTCTTCGCCTTTATCGCCGTGGCGTCGGCCTTCATGGTCATTTCGTCGCGCAACCCCGTGCATTCGGTGCTCTTCCTGATCCTCACCTTCTTCAACGCCGCTGGCCTCTTCATGCTGACCGGCGCCGAGTTCCTGGCGATGATTCTGCTCGTCGTCTATGTCGGCGCGGTGATGGTGTTGTTCCTGTTCGTCGTCATGATGCTCGACGTCGATTTCGCCGAGATGAAAGAGGGTGCCCTGCAATACGCCCCGATCGGCGCGCTGGTCGGGCTGATCCTGGCGGCGGAGCTGATCGTCGTGCTTGGCGGCTACACATTCGCGCCGCAGCTTGCCTCGACGGTCGCAAAGACAACGCCGGATCTCGCCACGCGCTCCAACACGGCGGCGCTCGGCGACATCCTCTACACGGACTATCTCTATTATTTCCAGATTTCCGGCCTGGTGCTGCTGGTTGCCATGATCGGCGCCATCGTGCTGACGCTGCGCCACAAGGAGGGCGTCAAGCGGCAGTCGATCGCCGCGCAGGTCGCCCGCACGCCGGCGACGGGCATGGAAATCCGCAAGGTCAAATCGGGCGAGGGTATCTGAGATGGTCGTCGGCATTGCACATTACCTGACCGTATCGGCGATCCTGTTCACGCTCGGCGTGTTCGGCATCTTCCTGAACCGCCGCAACATCATCGTCATCCTGATGTCGGTCGAGCTCATCCTGCTTGCGGTCAACATCAATTTCGTCGCGTTCTCGGCGGCGCTGCATGACCTCGTCGGACAGGTGTTCGCCCTGTTCGTGCTGACCGTCGCGGCCGCTGAAGCCGCGATCGGTCTTGCCATTCTTGTCGTCTTCTTCCGTAACCGCGGCTCGATCGCGGTCGAAGACGTGAGCGCGATGAAGGGTTGACGGGAACCATCATGTACCAGGCTATCGTCTTCCTTCCGCTGCTTGGCTTCCTCATTGTCGGCCTGTTCGGCAATTCGCTCGGCGCCAAGGCTTCCGAATACATCACCTCCGGCTTCCTGGTGATCGCGGCGGTCCTGTCGTGGGTCGCGTTCTTCACCGTCGGCTTCGGCCATGGCGAGGTGTTCACCGTGCCGGTGCTGCGCTGGATCCAGTCGGGCGGCATCGACGCGTCCTGGGCGCTCAGGATCGACACGCTGACGGTGGTGATGCTGATCGTCGTCAACACCGTGTCGGCGCTGGTCCACATCTATTCGATCGGCTACATGCACCACGATCCGAATCGGCCGCGCTTCTTCGCCTATCTGTCGCTGTTCACCTTCGCGATGCTGATGCTGGTGACGGCCGACAACCTGATCCAGATGTTCTTCGGCTGGGAAGGCGTCGGTCTCGCTTCCTACCTGCTGATCGGCTTCTGGTACAAGAAGCCGTCGGCCAATGCGGCGGCGATCAAGGCCTTCGTCGTCAACCGCGTCGGCGACTTCGGCTTCGCGCTCGGCATCTTTGGTGTCTTCGTGCTGTTCGGCTCGGTCAATCTGAGCACCGTGTTTGCCAATGCGGCCTCGTTCCTGCCCGCAGAAGGCGCGCCGGCGGGTGCCGCCGTGCTCACCTTCCTTGGCCATGCGCTCGACAAGCAGACGGCGCTGACGGTGGTCTGCCTGCTGCTCTTCATGGGCGCCATGGGCAAATCGGCGCAGGTGCCGCTGCACACCTGGCTGCCGGACGCCATGGAAGGCCCGACCCCGGTCTCCGCGCTCATCCATGCCGCGACCATGGTGACCGCCGGCGTCTTCATGCTGGCGAGGCTGTCGCCGCTGTTCGAGCTGTCGCATACGGCGCTGACCGTCGTCACCTTCATCGGCGCCTTCACCGCCTTCTTCGCGGCGACCGTCGGCCTCGTCCAGAACGACATCAAGCGCGTCATTGCCTATTCGACCTGCTCTCAGCTCGGCTACATGTTCGTGGCGCTTGGCGTCGGCGCTTATGGCGCGGCGATCTTCCATTTGTTCACGCACGCCTTCTTCAAGGCGCTGCTGTTCCTCGGCTCCGGCTCGGTCATCCACGCCGTGTCCGACGAGCAGGACATGCGCAAGATGGGCGGGCTGCGCAGGCTGATCCCGACCACCTACTGGATGATGATTATCGGCACCCTGGCGCTGACCGGTGTCGGCATCCCGGCGACGGTGATCGGCACAGCGGGCTTCTTCTCCAAGGATGCCATCATCGCAACCTCCTTCGCCAGCCACAATGCGGTCGCGGGCTTTGCGTTTGTCCTGCTGGTGGTCGCCGCCTGCTTCACCAGCTTCTATTCCTGGCGGCTGATCTTCATGACCTTCCACGGCGAGCCGCGCGCCAGCCACGAAGTCATGCATCATGTCCACGAATCGCCGCCGGTGATGCTGGTGCCGCTCTACGTGCTCGCCGCCGGCGCGCTGTTTGCGGGCGTCATCTTCCACGGCGCCTTCATCGGCGAGGGCTATGCCGAATTCTGGAAGGCGTCGCTGTTCACGCTGCCGGACAACCACATCCTGCACGAGATCCACGAGCTGCCGCTCTGGGTGGAACTGGCGCCCTTCGTCGCCATGGTGATCGGTCTGCTCGTCGCCTGGCAGTTCTATATCCGCAAGCCGGAGATGCCGAAGGAACTGGCGGCGCAGCATCGCGGGCTCTATGCCTTCCTGCTCAACAAGTGGTACTTCGACGAGCTCTACGACTTCCTTTTCGTGCAGCCGGCAAAACGCCTCGGCAGGTTCCTGTGGAAGACCGGTGACGGCGCCATCATCGACGGCCTCGGCCCGGACGGTATCTCGGCGCGCGTCGTCGACGTCACCAACCGCGTCGTCAAGCTGCAGACCGGTTATCTCTACCACTATGCCTTCGCCATGCTGATCGGCGTGGCCGCTCTCGTCACCTGGATGATGCTCTGATGACCGACTGGCCAATCCTCTCGCTGGTCACCTTCCTGCCGCTGGTTGGTGTTCTGCTCATCCTGTTCATCAGCGACGACAGCGAAAACGCGCGCCGCAACATCCGCGCCATCGCCTTCATCACGACGGCGTTCACTTTCGTCGTCTCGCTGTTCATCTGGACGGGCTTCGACAATTCGCAGGCCGGCTTCCAGTTCGTCGAAAAGCACGCCTGGCTGGATTCCGGCATCTCCTACCATATGGGCGTCGACGGCATCTCGATGCTGTTCGTCATCCTGACGACCTTCCTGATGCCGCTCTGCATCCTCGCCTCGTGGGACGCGATCGAGAAGCGGGTCAAGGCCTATATGATCGCCTTCCTGATCCTCGAGACGCTGATGATCGGCGTGTTCTGCGCGCTCGACATCGTCTTGTTCTATGTCTTCTTCGAGGCCGGCCTGATCCCGATGTTCATCATCATCGGCGTCTGGGGCGGCAAGCGGCGCGTCTATGCCTCGTTCAAGTTCTTCCTCTATACGCTCGCCGGCTCGGTGCTGATGCTGCTCGCCATCATGGCGATGTTCTTCCAGTCGGGCACCACCGACATCACGACGCTGCTGACGCATCACTTCCCGGCCAACATGCAAACCTGGCTGTGGCTCGCCTTCTTCGCCTCCTTCGCGGTGAAGATGCCGATGTGGCCGGTGCACACCTGGCTGCCCGACGCGCACGTCGAGGCGCCGACCGCGGGCTCCGTCATCCTGGCCGGCATCCTGCTGAAGATGGGCGGGTACGGCTTTCTGCGCTTCTCGCTGCCGATGTTCCCGGAAGCGTCGGCGATGTTCGCGCCGCTGGTGTTCACGCTCTCCGTCGTTGCCATCATCTACACCTCGCTGGTGGCGCTGATGCAGGAGGACATGAAGAAGCTGATCGCCTATTCGTCGGTCGCCCATATGGGCTTCGTCACCATGGGCATCTTCGCGATGAACCAGGAAGGCGTGCAGGGCGCGATCTTCCAGATGCTCAGCCACGGCCTGGTCTCGGGCGCACTGTTCCTGTGCGTCGGCGTCATCTACGACCGCATGCACACGCGCGAGATCGACGCCTATGGCGGGCTGGTCAACAACATGCCGAAATACGCCACCGTGTTCATGATCTTCACCATGGCCAATGTCGGCCTTCCAGGCACCAGCGGCTTCATCGGCGAATTCCTGACCATGCTCGGCGTCTTCCGGGTCAACACATGGGTGGCGTTCTTCGCCGCAACCGGCGTCATCCTGTCGGCGGCTTACGCGCTGTGGCTCTATCGCCGTGTGATCTTCGGCGCGCTGACCAAGGACAGCCTGAAGAATCTGTTGGATCTGTCGCCGCGCGAGAAGGCGATCATTTACCCGCTGGTGGTGCTGGTCATCTTCTTCGGCGTCTACCCTGCGCCGGTGTTCGATGCGACGGCCCAATCGGTCAAGACGCTCGTCACCAACGTGACCGCATCCATCAATTCCGCGCAGACCGCGGCGGCGAACTGACTGGGGAATAGACTATGACGCCGGACCTTCTCTCCAGCCTTTCGCTCTCGACGCCGGAGCTTATCCTCGCCGTGGGCGCGCTGGTGCTCCTGATGATCGGGGCCTATTCGCGCTCGAACAGCACCATGACCGTGGCCGGCCTTGCCGTCCTCGTGCTGGTGGTGGCCGGCCTGTGGCTTGCCTTCTCCGGCGGGCAGGGCGCTGCCTATGGCGGCGCCTTCGTGCAGGATTCCTTCGGCGCCTTCATGAAGATGCTGGCGCTGATCGGCTCGGCGGTGACGCTGATCATGTCGATGCGCTTTGCGCGCCAAGAACATTTCGACAAGTTCGAGTTCCCGGTGCTTATCCTGCTCTGCACGCTCGGCATGATGCTGATGATCTCGGCCAACGGCATGATCGGACTCTATCTCGGGCTCGAGCTGCAGTCGCTGGCGATCTACGTGCTGGCGGCCATCAACCGCGACAATCTGCGCTCGACCGAGGCGGGCCTGAAATATTTTGTCCTCGGCGCGCTGTCGTCGGGTATGCTGCTCTACGGCATCAGCCTCGTCTACGGCTACACCGGCAACACCGGTTTCCAAGAGATCGCGACGGCGCTTGGCAGCGGCGAGCGCCAGCTCGGCCTCATCTTCGGCTTGGTGTTCGTGCTCGCAGGCCTCGCCTTCAAGATCTCGGCCGTGCCGTTCCACATGTGGACGCCGGATGTCTATGAAGGCGCGCCGACGCCGATCACGGCCTTCCTGGCCGCCGCGCCGAAAATGGCGGCGATGGCGCTGATCGTGCGCGTCACCATGGGCGCCTTCAAGCCGGTCTCCTCGGACTGGCAGCAGATCATCGTCTTCATCTCGATCGCCTCGATGGCGCTGGGCTCGTTCGCCGCAATCGGGCAGACCAACATCAAGCGGCTGATGGCCTATTCCTCGATCGGCCATATGGGCTACGCGCTGGTCGGCCTTGCCGCCAACAGCCAGGCCGGCGTGCGCGGCGTCGTCATCTACATGCTGATCTATCTGGTGATGACGCTCGGCACCTTCGCCTTCATCCTCGCCATGCGGCGCAAGGAAGGCAATGTCGAGCAGATCAGCGATCTTGCCGGCCTGGCCTCGACCAATCCGATCATGGCCACCATCCTCACCATCCTGATGTTCTCGCTGGCCGGCATTCCGCCGCTCGCCGGCTTCTGGGGGAAGTGGTACGTGTTCCTCGCCGCCATCAACGCGCATCTCTATGCGCTGGCGATCATCGGCGTTCTGGCTTCGGTGGTGGGCGCCTATTATTACCTGCGCATCATCAAGATCATGTGGTTCGACGAGCCGGTCGGCGGCTTCGTGCCGATGGCGAGCGAGTTGCGCCTGGTGCTCGGCGTCAGCGGCGCCTTCGTGCTGTTCTACGTGCTGATCGGCGGACCGATCGGCAATTATGCCGAAGCCGCCGCCAAGACCTTCTTCTGACGGGATGGCGTTTCGACTGGCTCCAACCGCGGCGTCGGAGGGGTTCCGGCTCGAGGCGCATGACAGCGTCGGTTCCACCAACGCGCTGGCCTTGGAGCACGCGCGCGCCGGAGATCCCGGCAAGCTCTGGGTCGTATCGAAAAAGCAGGAAAGCGGCCGCGGCCGGCGTGGCCGTGCCTGGGCCACACCCGAAGGCAATCTCGCGGCGACGCTGCTCCTGGTTCCCGGCGGCGAACTGCGGCTCGCCGCGACGCTCGGCTTCGTCGCGGGGCTGGCGCTGGCCGATGCGCTCGACGCCGTCGTGCCGAAGGGCCGGATCGCCGTCGCCTTGGACGGCGCGAGCCAGGGCCGCAACCGCTTCGAATTGAAATGGCCGAATGACGTGCTGGCGTCGGGCGCCAAGCTTGCCGGCATCCTGTTGGAGTCGACGATGCTCGAAGGCAGCCGCTTTGCCGTCGCCATCGGCATCGGGGTCAATGTCGTGGCTTATCCTGAGGATTTGCCTTATCCGGCGACGTCGCTGCAGGCGCTGGGCGCCACTTGCGATGCCGCAACGCTGTTCCTGGCGCTCTCGGACGCCTGGAGCGAGAATGCCCGGATGTGGGATGATGGGCGCGGGCTCGATGCCGTCAGAAAGCGCTGGCTTGACCGCGCGGCGGGGCTCGGCGGCGAGGTTGCTGTCAGAATTGACGGCAATGTGGTGCGCGGCGTCTTCGAAACCATTGACGAGGACTGCCGTTTTGTGATCCGCGACGATCAGGGATCGGTTTTGACGATTGCGGCCGGCGACGTGCATTTCGGCGCGGTCGCCTCGGCCCGGGCATAATTTTGTTTTTGTGCAATTCCGGACGGAAAGCGGTGACACGCTTTTCCCGGAATTGCGCCAACGGCTTGGCCAAAGCGGCCAGGAAGGAAAGAATTGATGGCGAATAGAGAAAACGCCGAGCTCGTCTTCGCGCCGCTGGGCGGCGTCGGCGAGATCGGCATGAACTTCGCCCTTTACGGCTATGGGCCCGCCGACGCACGCGAATGGATCATCGTCGATGTAGGCGTGACCTTCCCCGACAGCGCACATCCCGGCGTCGATCTGATCCTGCCCGATACGCGCTTCATCGAGGAGAATATCGACGGGCTGCGCGGCATCGTCATCACCCACGCGCATGAGGACCATTACGGCGCGCTGCTCGACATCTGGCCGAAGCTCAAAGCGCCGGTCTGGATGACGCCTTTCACCGCCGGCCTGCTCGAGGCCAAGCGGCAGGGCGAACAGGGCGCGCCGAAGATCCCGGCGTCGATCTACCGGGCCGGCGAGAAATTCACCATCGGACCTTTCGAGATCGAGGCCATTCCGGTGGCGCATTCGATTCCCGAGCCGATGTCACTGGCGATCACCACGCCCGCCGGCACCGTCATCCACACCGGCGACTGGAAAATAGACCCGGCGCCGACAGTCGGCCCGAAGACCGACGAGGCACGCTTCCGCGCCTATGGCGACAAGGGCGTGCTGGCGCTGATCTGCGATTCCACCAACGCGCTGAGGGAAGGGGAGTCGCCGTCGGAAGTCGCTGTCGGCGAGGGCCTCAAGGACGTCATCGAGAGCGCGAAGGGACGCGTCGCGGTCACCACCTTCTCCTCCAATGTCGGGCGCATCGTCTCGATCGCCAGGGCGGCGCGCGATGCCGGCCGGCAATGCCTCGTGCTCGGCCGTTCGTTGAAGCGTGTCATCGATGTGGCGGGCGAACTCGGCTACATGGACGGCCTGCCAGAGTTCATCGCCGAGGAAGATTATGGCTATATCCCGCGCGAGAACCTGGTGATCATCTGCACCGGCAGCCAGGGCGAGCCGCTGGCCGCACTTGCAAAGCTTTCACGCGACGAGATGAAGTCGGTGGCGCTGACGGCCGGCGATACGGTGGTGTTTTCCTCGCGCACCATTCCCGGCAACGAAAAGGGAATTCTCGAGATCAAGAACCGGCTGATCGATCTCGGCATGAAGATCATCGAGGACGGCGACGCGCTGGTGCATGTCTCCGGCCACCCGCGCCGCAGCGAATTGCGCAAGATGTATGAATGGGTCCGGCCGCAAATCGGCGTTCCCGTGCATGGCGAGGCGGCGCATCTGGTGGCGCAGGGCTCGCTGATGTCGATGTCGGGCATCGGCCAGGTGGCGCAGGTGCGCGACGGCGATATGCTGAGGCTGTGGCCCGGCCCGGCGACGATCATCGATCAGGTGCCATTCGGCCGGCTCTACAAGGACGGCCTGTTGATCGGCACCGACCAGGCGATGGGCATACGCGACCGCCGCAAGCTTTCCTTCGCCGGCCATGTCGCGGTCAATGTCGTGCTCGACGACAAATATGAGCTTGCCGGCGACCCTGATCTGGTGGCGATCGGCGTCGCCGAAGCGGACGCCCGCGGCGAGACGCTGGAGGACCTGATGCTCGATGCCGCAATCGGCGCGGTGGACTCCATTCCGCGCCAGCGCCGAAAAGACCTCGACCTGGTGCAGGAAGCGGTGCGCCGCGCCGTGCGCGCCGCCGCCAACGAAGCCTGGGGCAAGAAGCCGCTGGTGACGGTGTTCGTCACGCGGTGACGAATGAGGGAATAGGGGAGTAAGGCAGCAGGGGAGTAGGGAAGAACGAGCAGTTGCCTGTTTTTCCTCTATTCCCCTACTCCCTTACTCCCCTAAAGCGGAGCGCTTGATGCTTGGACGCCTGAACCATGTCGCGCTTGCCGTGCCGGATCTGGCCGCGGCGGCGGCGGCCTATCGCGATACGCTGGGCGCGCGAGTGGGCGAGCCGCAGGCGTTGCCGGAACATGGCGTGACCGTGGTGTTCGTCGATGTCGGCAACACCAAGATCGAGTTGCTGGAGCCGCTGGGCGACACGTCGCCCATCGCCGCGTTCCTCGAGAAGAACCCTTCGGGCGGCATGCATCACGTCTGCTATGAGGTCGACGATATTCTGGCTGCCCGCGATCATTTAAAGCAAAGCGGCGCGCGCGTGCTTGGCGACGGCAATCCGAAGATCGGCGCGCATGGCAAGCCCGTGTTGTTCCTGCATCCGAAGGATTTCTTCGGCACGCTGGTTGAACTGGAGCAGGTATGAACTGGATCCTGTTCGCGGCGCTGTTCTTCGTCACCTGGTGGCTGGTGCTGTTCGTTGTTCTGCCGTTCAGCCTGCGCACGCAAGACGACGACCAGGATGTCACGCTGGGCACCGTTTCCAGCGCGCCGCGCGGCCCACATATGCTGCGCGCTTTCATCCGCGCGACAATCGTGACGGTGGTCGTGATGGGCATTCTCTACAGTCTGACGATGGGGCTGGGATTCAGCTTCGACGATATCATGCGGATCATGCCGGACTTTAGTCCGAATACCCATCACTGACGCTGAAGATACAGTCTCGGCAAGTATTGAGCCCCACACGCGCGCCAAAGTTGAATTCGGAAGCCGGCTTCCGAATTCGGCCGCTATCCATGGCTGAAGCTGTTCGGCAGATGGTTGCGCTAAGCAGATGATTGCACAAAAAAAATGCAAGGCACGAGGCCTTGCAATTTAAACGCGTCCGATCCGTTTCCGGTGTCCGGCGGCAGCGAGTTACCGCGCCTAGATCGCATCCTCCCAAGACTTTGACCGCGTAGGAGAGCAGATTTTTCTCCGCCCTCTCGGTTATCGGCGCACACTAGACCAAGGCAGGTGAAAATGTCACGAAGAATTTTGCCTCGAAACAGGCAATATCGTGCTGCACTGCACAATAGTGCGGCAGGGCTTGCTTGTGAATCGATCAAAAAGCCATTTGCGGCACTTTGCAGCCAAAATCGCCTTTTTGGTAAGGTGCAGAAGGCCCGATACTTTGGGGCACTCGGGTTTCCATTCGGCCATGAAATGGCTATGAAGCCCGGGCAAGCAGCCTGAGGCGCGCCGATTCCCGCGCCGCCATCTTCATTCACGGACCAGTCCATGCGTTTGTCGCGCTACTTCCTGCCCATTCTCAAAGAAAATCCCCGCGAGGCCGAGATCGTCTCGCACCGGCTGATGCTGCGCGCCGGCATGATCCGCCAGCAGGGGCAGGGCAGCTTCTCGTGGCTGCCATTGGGCAAACGCGTGCTGGACAAGGTCTGCCAGATCATCCGCGAGGAGCAGAACCGCGCCGGCGCGCTGGAAATCCTGATGCCCACCATCCAGTCGGCGGATCTGTGGCGCGAGAGCGGCCGTTACAACGACTACGGCAAGGAGATGCTGCGTATCAAGGACCGCCAGGACCGCGACATGCTCTATGGCCCGACCAACGAAGAGATGGTCACCGAGATCTTCCGCGCTTACGTCAAGTCCTACAAGGACCTGCCGCTCAACCTCTACCACATCCAGTGGAAGTTCCGCGACGAGGTGCGTCCACGCTTCGGCGTCATGCGCTCACGCGAATTCCTGATGAAGGACGCCTATTCCTTCGATCTCGATTTCGAGGGCGCGAAGGCCGCCTACAATCGCATGTTCGTCTCCTATCTCAGGACGTTCACGCGCATGGGCCTGCAGGCCATTCCAATGCGCGCCGACACCGGTCCGATCGGTGGCGATCTCAGCCATGAGTTCATCATCCTGGCCGAAACCGGCGAGAGCCAGGTGTTCTGCGACCGCGCCTATCTTACGCTCGACGTGCCGGGCGCGGACACCAACTTCTCCAACGATGCCGAAATCGGCGACATCGTGAAGACGTGGACGACGCCTTACGCCGCCACCGACGAAATGCATGACGAAGCGGCCTGGGAGAAAGTCGCCGAAGGCGACCGGCTCTCGGCTCGCGGCATCGAAGTCGGCCATATCTTCCATTTCGGCGAGAAGTACTCCAAGCCGATGAACGCCAAGGTGACCGGTCCCGACGGCAAGGACCATTATGCATCCGGCGGCTCCTACGGCATCGGCCCGTCGCGCCTGGTCGCGGCAATCATCGAGGCGAGCCATGACGAGAACGGCATCATCTGGCCGGAAGCGGTGGCGCCTTTCGATATCGGCCTGATCAACATGAAGGTCGGCGACGGCGAATGCGACCGCGTCTGCGCCGAGCTCTATGCGGCGCTCAACGCAGCCGGCAAGGACGTGCTCTATGACGACACCGACCAGCGTCCCGGCGGCAAATTCGCCACCGCCGATCTGATCGGCCTGCCTTGGCAGGTGATCGTCGGTCCGCGCGGCGTGGCCGCCGGCGAGGTCGAGATCAAGAACCGCAAATCGGGCGAGCGCACGACGCTGCCGATCGCCGAGGCCAAGAAGCGGCTGGGTATCGCCGCATGAGCGAGGCGGTGGCAGCGGCCAGATCAGCGGCGGGCGCTTTCTCTGGCTTCGAGCGCATGGTGGCGTGGCGCTATCTGCGCTCGCGCCGCAAGGAGACGGTGATCTCGGTCATCGCCTCGATCTCCTTTCTCGGCATCATGCTGGGCGTCGCGACGCTGATCGTCGTCATGGCCGTGATGAACGGGTTCCGCGCCGAGTTGCTCACCCGCATCCTCGGCGTCAACGGCCACCTCATCGTGCAGCCGCTCGATTCGCCACTGGAGGACTACGCCCAGGTCGCGAGCAGGATCAACGGCGTCGCGGGCGTCAAATACGCTATTCCGCTGATCGACGGCCAGGTGCTGGCGCAAGGCAATGTCGGCGGCGGCACGGGCGCCTTGGTGCGCGGCATCCGCGGCGAGGACCTCGGCAAGATTTCGATCGTCGCCAGCAACATCAAGCAGGGCACGCTTGACGGTTTCGACACCGGCGAGGGTGTGGCGATCGGCAAGCGCATGGCCGAAAGCCTCGGGCTGGGGCTCGGCGACACCATCACGCTGATCTCGCCGGACGGCGACGTGACGCCGCTCGGCACCACGCCACGCATGAAGGGGTACAAAGTGGCGGCGATCTTCGAGGTCGGCATGTCGGAATATGACAGCTCGATCGTCTATATGCCGTTTTCGGAAGCGCAGCTCTATTTCAATATGGACGGTCGCGCGCAGACCATCGAGATCTATGTCGACAATCCCGACAATGTCGACGCGCTGAAGCCGCTGGTCGAGCAGGCGGCGCAGCGGCCGGTCGATCTCGTCGACTGGCGCCAGCGCAACGAGACCTTCTTCTCGGCGCTGCAGGTCGAGCGCAACGTCATGTTCATGATCCTGACGCTGATCGTACTGGTGGCGGCGCTCAACATCATTTCCGGCCTCATCATGCTGGTGAAGGACAAGGGCCACGACATCGCCATCCTGCGCACGATGGGCGCCTCGCGCGGCGCGATCCTGCGTATCTTCCTGATGACGGGGGCGGCGATCGGCGTCACCGGCACCATCGCCGGCGTGCTGCTCGGCGTCGTCATCTGCATCAACATCGAATCGATCCGCCAGTTCTTCTCCTGGATGACCGGCAGGATTCTGTTCAACCCCGAGCTCTATTTCCTCAGCCAGCTGCCGGCGAAGATGGACCCGCGCGAGACGACCTATGTCGTCATCATGGCGCTGGCTCTGTCGTTCCTCGCGACGGTGTTCCCGGCCTGGCGGGCCGCCCGGCTCGATCCCGTCGAAGCCTTGAGGTACGAATGATGGCCGAGGCCATTATCGAGTTGAAGGGCGTCGAGCGGCACTATGTCCAGGGGCCGCGCAAGCTCACCATTCTGAACGGCGCCGACTTTTCGCTCAGGCGCGGCGAGATGGTGGCGCTGGTGGCGCCGTCGGGCACCGGCAAGTCCACTCTTTTGCACACAGCCGGCCTCCTGGAGCGGCCCGATGCGGGCGACGTGATCCTCGCCGGCCGTGCCTGCGGGCGGCTATCGGACGAGGAGCGCACGGCGATCCGTCGCAACGATGTCGGCTTCGTCTATCAGTTCCATCATTTGCTGCCGGAGTTCTCGGCGCTCGAAAACATCATGATGCCGCAGCTGATCAAGGGGCTTCCTCCCAAGGAAGCATCCGAGCGCGCGGCGCAGCTTCTCGACTACATGCAGATCGGCAAGCGCGCGCAGCACCGGCCGGCCGAGCTTTCCGGCGGCGAGCAGCAGCGTGTCGCGATTGCCCGCGCCGTCGCCAATGCGCCGCTGGTGCTCCTGGCCGACGAGCCGACCGGCAATCTCGATCCAACGACCGCCTCCTATGTGTTCGACGCGCTGGAGGCGCTGGTCAGGCAGTCGGGGCTGGCGGCGCTGATCGCTACCCACAACCATGAGCTGGCCGGGCGCATGGACCGGCGGGTGACGCTGGCTGAAGGCAAGGTGGTGCCGCTGTAGGGCAAGCCGATATTCGGATGAGGCTGGCCTGCGGACGGCAGGTTCTGCGCTTCCGGTACTCACGTACTTTAAGTACGCTCCGTTCCGGTTCTCGGAACCTACCGTCCTCGACTCAGCCTGATCCGAATCTCGGCTTGCCCTGCCTCTGCGCAACGAGCCCAATCCGCCGTCAACCCTTCCTTAACCCTGCCCAAACGCGTCGCAAGGATTCGTTCCGACGGGCCATTTGCGGTCGTTGACATTCGAACAAAATTAGAACAAATTCCGAACATACCAACAACGGAGAGAGTTATGTCTGATCTGGTTCAGGATGTCGTCTCGCTGGTTTGCATGAGCACCTTTCTCGTTTCCATGGCGATCTGGATCGGCGCCATGTGATCGGGCGGCCTCGCCGCCGCTTCTCCGGGCGGGCAAGGGCCCGCCTGACGGGCAAGAACCCGCCCATTGTTGTTAAGTCTTTCTTGGCCGCGCCCACGTAGGGTGCCCCCTCTAGACAGGAGCCCAGACAGGGGAGCCGAGGCAAGTGTCGGTCTTCGTCACGGTCACCCTCGTGGCCGGCAATCTCGGACTGATCTTCCTTTTGATCACCGTACCGCTCGGGCTGCGCACGGCGACGGTGAGCCGCGTGATAAATGCCGACCGCAATCGCCTCTGGCAGGCGCTGTGGCCGCTCGGCGGCGATGCCGGCTGGTCCGGCGAAATCCTTTCCGCCGAGCCCCTGGACGGCGAGCGGACGGCGCTGATCAGGCTCTCCTGGGACGGTCGGGACGGCCGGCCGATCGAGCGCAAGGCGCGGTTCGAGGACGTCAGCGGGGGCAGCCGCTTCTCGATGACCGTCATCGAGGACACGGCGCTCGATCCCTCGTTTTGGGCGCACTATCGTGAGACCGCCGAGCTCGTGCCGGAGGGAGATGGCACGCGGGTCACGCTTACCCAGACCGACCGCTATCGCGGCGTTGCCTTCCTGATCTTCCGCTTCTTTGCCATGCGCCGCGAATTGCGGAAGCTCGACGTCTGGGCGGTGACTGGCACCTATCGCAGGGGCGGCTGGTTCGAGCATCCGCTCAGCCAGATCGGCTTTGCCGTGCTTTCGGCCCTGATCCTGTGGCCATTCTTCGGCCTCAATATCGGCGGTTTCGCGCTGGCGGCGATCCTGACCTCCGTGGTCGCCCTGCACGAGCTCGGCCATATGGCCGCCTTCCGGCTGAACGGGCATCGCCGGGCGCGGATGATCTTCATCCCGCTGCTTGGCGGCATTGCCATCGGCGGCAGGCCCTATGACAGCCGCTTCGAGGTGGCGTTCGTGGCGCTGATGGGCGCCGGCTTCTCCGCTTTCCTGGTGCCGGTGCTGATCGCCGCCAGCGGCTTCGCCGACGGCGAAGGCCATCGCCTGGCGGCCATGCTTTTGGCCACCCTTGCCGGCTGCGCGTCGCTGTTCAACATCGCCAATCTGGTGCCGGTGTGGAAATTCGACGGCGGCCAGGTGCTGCGCCAGATCTGCCCGGGACCGGTCGCACTTGCGCTGGCGTCCTTCCTGCTCTTGTCGGCGCTTCTGGCGCTCGGCTGGCGGGCCGGTTTCTCGCCGAGCTTCCTGCTGATTGCCGGCGCGGTCTTCGCGATCCTGAGCCTAATCACCGTGGGCAGCGGCGTGAAGCCGCGTCACGAGCTGAAGCCGATCAAGACCTTCGACCGGCTGGCCATGGCCGGCGCGCTGCTCGCCGTCTTTGCCATTCATGGCTACGGCATGCTGTGGGCCTCCGCGCAACTGATGTAGGGTGTGCTGATATTCAGTGAGGCCGGCCTGCAAACGCCGGCTTCCTGCGCTTCCGGTGCTCACGTACTTAAGTACGCTCCGCTCCGGTTCTCGGAATCCAGTATTTTCGACTCGGCCTGACCTGAATCTCAACACACCCTGGGCCGGTGACAGTTCAGCCGACCTTGCGAGCAGGCTCCGCAGTCGGAATGGCAGGCCCGAACACATCCTCGAAAGCGGATTTCAGCGACAGGTCGAGGTCGGCCATGGTGACCGGGAGGCCAAGATCGACGAGGCTGGTCACGCCATGATCCGAGACGCCGCAGGGCACGATGCCGCTGAAATGGGCGAGATCCGGCTCGACATTGATGGCGATGCCGTGGAAGCTCACCCAGCGCCGCAGCCGGATGCCGATTGCCGCGATCTTGTCCTCGGCGGGAGAGCCGTCCGGCAGGGCAGGGCGATCCGGCCGCACCACCCAGACGCCGACACGATCCTCGCGGCGTTCGCCGCGCACGTTGAAGGCGGCGAGCGTGGCGATGATCCATTGCTCGAGCGCCGCGACGAAGGCGCGCACATCCTCGCGCCGGCGCTTCAGGTCGAGCATGACATAGGCTACGCGCTGGCCGGGGCCGTGATAGGTGTATTCGCCGCCGCGGCCCGCGGCAAAGACCGGAAAGCGGTCGGGATCGATCAGGTCTTCGATCCGCGCGCTGGTTCCGGCAGTGTAGAGCGGCGGATGCTCGACCAGCCAGACCATCTCGCCGGCAGCACCGCTGCGGATCGCCTCGGCGCGCGCCTCCATGAAGGCCAGCGCGTCCGGATAGGCGGTCAGGCCGGGTTCGATCACCCATTCCACCGGCGCCGAACCGGGGAGAGGAAGGAACGACGTCGCGATCTGGCTGCGTTCTGTCATGGATTGTTCGTTTATCGGCTATGCATACCGCGATCCCAAATCGCGTTTCACCTTCGGGCGGCATACTTCCCAGCTTATATGGCGGCAATCGGCCGAAACGTCCAGTTCCGGCGGTGCGCGGCCGGCCTGTAGAGGGTTGCGCAGATCAGCGACGAATATTCGCTCAGCGCACTTGTTTCGCCGGAAACGATTTGCTACAGGCCGCGGGCCGGACGGTTCCGGCTCCTACCACGTGCGGTCGTGGCGGAATTGGTAGACGCGCAGCGTTGAGGTCGCTGTGGGGCAACCCGTGGAAGTTCGAGTCTTCTCGACCGCACCAAACCTTCTCCAAAGGCTTTGGAATTAGCGCTGCCAGGCGACTGTTGTCGTTGCTGCTGCAGGGCTCGCTTGCCAAACGAAAAGCGGCGGCGCGACCGCGCCACCGCTTGGTATTCCCAGTTAATCCGAAGCTGTCGGGCTGGACCGACTACGCAGCCTTCTTCGTCCGCGCCAGCGTGTCGGCCACCACTTCGCCGAAGGAGGCGGGGGTCGGCACGATAACTACGCCGGCTTCTTTCAGAATCTCGACCTTTTCCTGCGCCGACTCGCCGAAGGCGGAGATGATCGCGCCGGCGTGCCCCATGCGGCGGCCTTTCGGGGCGGACAGGCCGGCGATGTAGGCGATCAAGGGTTTACGCATGTTGTCGCGCGCCCAGATCGCGGCTTCGGCTTCCTGCGGGCCGCCGATTTCGCCGATCATCACCACGGCGTCGGTGTCGTCGTCGCGCTCGAAGAGCTGCAGGATGTCCTTGAAGGACGAGCCGTTGATCGGATCACCACCGATGCCGACGCTGGTCGACACGCCGATGCCCAGCGCCTTCATCTGCGAGGCGGCCTCGTAGCCCAGCGTGCCGGAACGGCCGACGATGCCGACGCGTCCGGGGAGATAAATGCTGCCCGGCATGATGCCCATCAGCGCTTGTCCGGGCGTAATCACGCCGGCGCAGTTCGGGCCGACCAGCCGCATGCGGTCCTCGAAGCGATACCGGCGCATGTAGCGCTTGACCCGCATCATGTCCTGCGAGGGGATGCCGTCGGTGATGCAGACGCAGAGTTTTATGCCGGCGTCCGCGGCCTCCATGATCGAATCGGCGGCAAAGGGCGGCGGCACGAAGACGATGCTCGCCTCGGCGCGGGTTTCGCGCACCGCGCCCTTGACGGTGTTGAAGACCGGCAGGCCGAGATGCGTCTGGCCGCCCTTGCCGGGCGTGACGCCGCCGACCAGCTTTGTTCCGTAGCGTTTCATGTCCTCGGCATGGAAGCTGCCGATCTTGCCGGTGAAGCCTTGCACGATCACGCGCGTGCTGCGGTTGAGCAGGATTGCCATTTCTCGACCTCCCTCAGGCTGCTTTCTTTTTCTTGGTGGCTTCACGCCAGGCGGCGACGGCCTTTTCGGCGGCTTCGGCCAGCGTGTCGGCGACGATCACCGCCTCGCCGGAATCGGCCAGGATCCTGCGCCCTTCCTCGACCTTGGTGCCGGAAAGGCGCACCACCAGCGGCACATCGACGCCGACCTCGCGGATCGCCTTGATGACGCCCTCGGCTACCCAGTCGCAGCGGTTGATGCCGGCGAAGATGTTGACCAGGATGGTCTCGACATTCTTGTCGCCGAGCACGGCGCGGAAGGATTTCGCCACCCGCTCCGGCGAGGCGCCGCCGCCGATGTCGAGGAAATTGGCCGGCTCGCCGCCGGCGATCTTGATCATGTCCATCGTCGCCATGGCGAGGCCTGCGCCGTTGATGATGCAGCCGATGTTGCCGTCGAGCCCGACATAGGAGAGGCCACGGTCGCTGGCGAAAGTCTCGCGCGGGTCTTCCTGGCTCTTGTCGCGCAGCTCGGAGATTTCCGGACGGCGAAACAGCGCGTTCTCGTCGAACGACATTTTCGCGTCGAGCGCGACGAGGCTGCCGTCACGTGTCACCACCAGCGGATTGATCTCCAGCATCGTGGCGTCATAGTCGCGGAACACCCGGTAGCAGCCGAGGATGGTTTCGGTCGCCTTGCCGATCAAATTGTCTTCGAGCCCGAGCCCGAAGGCGATTTCGCGCGCCTGGAAGCGCTGCATGCCGACCCCCGGATCGACGGTGGCGCGGATGATGGAATCCGGCGCCGTCTCGGCGATCTCCTCGATCTCCATGCCGCCGGCGGCCGACGCCACGATCATGACGCGCTCTTCCTTGCGGTCGAGCACAAAGCCTAGATAGAGCTCCTGCGCGATATCGACGGCCTCCTCGAGATAGAGGCGCGAGATCAGCTTGCCGCGCGGGCCGGTCTGCTGGGTCACCAGCTTGCGCCCGAGCATGGCTTCCGCCGCGTTGGAAATCTCCTCGTCATTGGAGCAGAGTTTTATCCCGCCGGCCTTGCCGCGGGCGCCGGAATGGACCTGCGCCTTCAGCACCCATTTCGAGCCGCCGATCTCGCGCGCCCGGTAGGTCGCCTGTTCGGGGCTATAGGCCAGCCCACCGCGCGGCACATGCACGCCGTGGCGGGCAAGCAGTTCCTTGGCCTGGTATTCGTGGATGTCCATCAAGTCCTCCCGGTAATTTTTAGTGCGTCGCGCCATGCGCCTGGCCGGCGCGTTCGATCGCCTCGTTCACCACCAGCACGTTGCGCGCCATGCGCTCCGACGCCGCGTCGATCATCTTGCCGTCGAGCGCTGCCGCGCCCTTGCCGGCCGCTTCCGCTTCCTTCAGCACTTCGAGGATGCGGCGGGCGCGCGTGACCTCCTTCTCCGGCGGCGAGAACACATCGTTGGCCAAGGCGATCTGCGAAGGATGGATCGCCCATTTGCCTTCGACGCCGAGCGCCGCGGCGCGTCTGGCGGCTGCTGTGTAGCCTTCCGGGTCGGAGAAATCGCCGAACGGTCCGTCGATGGCGCGCAGGCCATAGGCGCGGCAGGCGACCGTCATGCGCGACAGCGCGAAGTGCCACTGGTCGCCGGGATAGTCGGGATTGAGGCCGCCGATGTTGACGGTGCGCGCCTTGTTGCTGGCGGCGTAGTCGGCGACACCGAAATGCATCGCCTCCAGCCGGCCGGGCGTCGCGGCGATCGCCTCGACATTGGCCATGCCGAGCGCGGTCTCGATCAGCGCCTCGAGTCCGACGCGCGTCTTGAAGCCCTTGGCCATCTCGATCTGGTTGACCATGGCTTCGACCATGTAGAGGTCGGCCGGCACGCCGACCTTCGGCACCAGGATCGTGTCCAACCGGTCGCCGGCCTGTTCCATGACATCGACCACGTCGCGGTACATGTAGTGGGTGTCGAGACCGTTGATGCGCACCGATACGGTCTTGCCTTTGGCACGCCAGTCGATGTCGTTCAGCGCCTGGATGATGTTCTTGCGGGCGCGTTCCTTGTCGGGCGGCGCGACCGCATCCTCGATGTCGAGGAAGACGAAGTCGGCGGCGCTGTTCGCCGCCTTGTCGATCATTTCCGGGCTCGAACCCGGCACGGCGAGCTCGCTGCGCTGCAGCCGCAGTTTCTTCAGATGGTTGATGGTGTGGCTCATGGTCCGCTCCTCACGCCGCCTTGGCGACGGGCACGTCGGCCGTGCGGCGGAAATGCTCGATCGCCGCGGCCACGCCGGAGCCCGGCGCCAGGCGCACGCCGCAATCGAGCAGCGCCATTTCGGCCGCCGAGAGCGAGGCGCAGACCATCACTTCGTTCAGCCAGCCGAGATGGCCGATGCGGAAGACTTTTCCGAACACCTTGTTGAGGCCGCCGCCAAGCGAGGTCCGATAGGCCTGGTAGGCGCGCTTGACGACGTCGCCGCTGTCGATCCCTTCAGGCACCAGGATGGCGCTGACCGTGTCGGAATGCCATTTCGGCGCCCTGGCGCAGAGCTTCAGGCCCCAGGCGTCGACCGCCTTGCGCACGCCTTCGGCAAGGCGATGGTGGCGGGCGAAGATGTTGTCCAGCCCTTCCTCCTCGATCAGGTCGAGCGAGGCGCGCAGGCCGCGCAGCAGCTGTGTCGCCGGCGTGTAGGGGAAATAGCCGGCATCATTGGCGCGGATCATGTCCTCGAAGGAGAAGTAGCAGCGCCGGTGCGTCGAAAGGCGCGAGGCGGCCAGCGCCTTCTTGCTGACCGACAGGAAGCCGAGGCCGGCCGGCAGCATGAAGCCTTTCTGGGAGCCAGAGACGGCGCAGTCGACCCCCCATTCCTCCTGGCGGAAGTCGATCGAGCCGATCGAGGAGACGCCGTCGACGAAGAGAAGGGCAGGGTGGTTGGCGGCATCGAGCGCGGCGCGGCAGCCGGCGACGTCGCTGGTGACGCCCGTCGCGGTCTCGTTCTGCGTGCAGAAGACCGCCTTGATGAGGTGCGCCTTGTCGGCTTTCAGCCGCTCCGCATAGATTTCGAGCGGAACGCCGGTGCCCCATTCGCAGTCGATGACGTCGACCTCGAAGCCGAGGCGCTCGGCCATGTCGACCCACAGATGCGAGAACTGGCCGAAGCGCGACATCAGCACCTTGTCGCCCGGGCTGAGCACGTTGGTCATCGCAGCTTCCCAGGCGCCGGTGCCCGAGGAGGGGTAGATGAAGACGCGGCCGGTCTCGTTCTTGAACACACGCTTGATGTCCTCGAACAGCGGCAAGGTCAGGTCGGGGAAGGAGGCGGCGCGCATATCCTCCATCGGCAGGTTCATGGCCTGCCGGACTTGCTCCGGAATGTTGGTGGGCCCCGGGATGAAAAGATGCGTGAACCCAGCCATGCGCGAAACTCCTCCGATCGTTGGGATTGTGGAGGCAGTTTCGTTTCGATGGGGCCTTGCAACAACACCTTGCCGGGTAAGTTGTTGGCCCTTGCGGGTGGGATGATCCTACCCGATTGGCCTACCCGATAGGCGATTTGGAGGTGCGGCGTTTCTCGCTCGAATAGAGCGCGACGGCCATGGCGCGGTTGCGGACGTCCAGCTTATCGTAGAGATTCTTCAGGTGATACTTCACCGTGTTTTCGGAAATCCCGGTCCGCGTTGCGATCTGCAAATTGGTCCAGCCGTCGGAGAGCACCGCCAGCAATTCGCGCTCGCGCACGGTGAGCCGGGACAGCGGCGTATCGTTGACCTTGTTAATGTCGATATAGGGAATGCAGATGCGGCCGTGGGCGACCGCCAGGATCGTCTCGAAGATGACGGGCGGATCGTCGAACTGGAAGCAGTAGCCTTGAGCGCCGAGGCGTACGCATTGCTTCAGGATGCCGATGTCGTGGTCGTTGGAAAAGATCGTGATGCGCACGCCAAGCTCGCGGCTCTGAACTTCCGTGAGCAGGTCGGCGCCATCCATGTCGGCGAGCTTCCAGCCGACGACGGCGACGTCGAATGTCGTGGCAGAGGCCAGTTCCAGGAATTGCGCGCCGCTGTGCACGACACCGAGCAAATCGAAACGGCCGTCGCATTCCAGCATCTCGCGCAGCGCCGATACGACGAAAGGATTGCGTTCGGCGACGACCACGCGCACGCGCCGCTCGGCATTTTCTTCGCTCGTCTTTCCAGACTTGATGTTCAAGGGCAGCGTTTGTCCTCGGAGCGTTTGGCGATGCGCTGATCCTGCTGGATCATGCATCATGACAATTCTGCCTCAATGGGGAAGGGGTGCTCTTTCCCCAGCGACATGCGCTGTCGCGCCGGCTGAAGCGATTGTCGCATCTGCGGCGCGGGCGCCGCGCGCTGCTTCCGAGACGTTGCGGGGCGAAGGCGACCGTCACATTTCCTTGGCTATTCCGCGCGCTAGCGCGACGTCTTTCCAAGACGAATCCTGTTGCCGCGCTATCTCCCGCTCAGGTTTGGGTTTACCGAAAAGCGGTTTCCACTTTCCGGGATCATGCACTAGACCTCATTTCGGGATTCCTCGTTGCGGGAGGCGCTGGTGGAAAGCCAGGACAGACAGACGACCGGCGCCGCGCCCGCCGAGGAGCACCACGCCGACATCTATGGCGAGGACGGCGCCGTGCGCGCCTCCTTCCTTGCCCAGATTGGCGCGGCGATTGCCGACCGCGACACGATCACCCTCAAGCGCGAAGTCGACGACCTGCACCAGTCGGAGCTCGGCGACGTGCTGGAGGCGCTTCATCCTGAACAGCGCCGCGCTTTGGTCGAACTGCTCGGCTCCGATTTCGACTTCTCCGCGCTGACCGAGGTCGACGAGGCGATCCGCCTCGACATCGTCGACAATTTGCCCAATGCGCAGATCGCCCAGGCGGTGCAGGAGCTCGATTCCGACGACGCGGTCTACATTCTCGAGGACCTCGAGAAGGAAGACCAGGACGAGATCCTGTCGCAGCTGCCGTTCACCGAGCGAATCCGGCTGCGCCGTGCGCTGGACTATCCGGAGGAGACCGCCGGGCGGCGCATGCAGACCGAGTTCGTCGCCGTGCCGCCATTCTGGACGATCGGCCAGACGATCGACTACATGCGCGAGGACAAGAACCTGCCCGAGCGCTTCAGCCAGATCTTCGTCATCGATCCGAGTTTCAAGCTGCTCGGCGCCATCGATCTCGACCAGATCCTGCGCAGCAAGCGCGCGGTCAAGGTCGAGGAGGTCATGCATGAGACCCTGCACGCGATCCCGGCCACGATGGACCAGGAAGAGGCGGCGCGCGAGTTCGAGCAGTACAACCTGCTCTCCGCCGCCGTGGTCGACGAGAACGGGCGGCTGGTCGGCGTGCTGACCATCGACGACGTGGTCGACGTCATCCAGGAAGAGGCGGAAGAGGATCTTCTGCGCATGGGCGGCGTCGGCGACGAAGAACTGTCCGACACGGTGCTCGCCACCTCGCGCTCGCGCGTGCCCTGGCTGCTGGTCAATCTATTGACCGCTTTCCTCGCCGCCTCGGTCATCGGGCTGTTCGACCGCACGATCGAACATATCGTGGCGCTTGCCGTGCTGATGCCGATCGTCGCCGGCATGGGCGGCAATGCCGGCTCGCAGACCATGACGGTCACCGTGCGCGCGCTGGCGACCAGGGATCTCGACATCTACAACGCCGCCCGCATCATCCGTCGCGAGGTGGGTGTCGGCTTCATCAATGGCCTAGTGTTCGCGGTGCTGATCGGCATGGTCGCCGGCTTCTGGTTCCGCGATCCCAATCTGGGCGGCATTATCGCCGCGGCGATGATTATCAACATGTTCGCCGCCGCCTTGGCCGGGATTCTCATCCCGCTGCTGCTTGACCGTTTCAAGATCGATCCGGCCGTGGCCTCCGCCGTCTTCGTCACCACTGTCACCGATGTCGTCGGCTTCTTTGCCTTCTTGGGGCTGGCGACGTGGTGGTTTAGAGTGCCCTAAATCAACGGGCCGGCGTTAATTGACTTTTACGTAAATGCCGTGCGAGGTTGCCGCGGGGTCACGTGCCGATTCCGGCGCTGGATGGGTATCATCGGAGGGAAGGGCGACGCTTGAAGCGGCGATGCCCGGGCTTGGGAGCGGGAATGCGGGAATATTACACGATCACCGAGCTGACACGCGAGTTCGACGTGTCGACGCGGACTCTGCGTTTTTACGAGGACGAGGGGCTGGTGCAGCCGGTGAGGCGCGGCCGCACCCGGCTGTTCAGGCCTTCCGACCGGCATCTCATCCGCCAGATCATGCGGGGCAAAAGGCTCGGCTTCTCGATCAACGAGATCCGCGAGATCATCCAGATGTACAAGGAGCCGCCGGGCGAGGTCGGCCAGCTCAAGCTGATGATCAAGCGTATCGAGGAGAAGCGCGAGGACCTGCGCCAGAAGCGGCGCGACCTGGAAGAGACGCTGGCCGAGTTGGACCAAGCGGAAGAATCCTGCGTGGAGCGGCTGGCCGAGCTCGGTGTCAACACTTAAGCAGCGCTGGCCTCATATCCAGCGCCGCACCCTTTTTGCGTAGTCGCGATATTTCTTGCCGAATTTCGCCGCGAGGATCTTTTCCTCCTTCTCGATCGCCAGCTTCTGCGTCGCGAAGGCGGCGAGGAAGGCAAAGAGCAGGAACCAGCCGATGCCGGTGATGAAGGCGACGCCGATCAAGAGCAGCGTGTTTGCGAGATACATCGGGTTGCGAGTGATGCCGAAGGGGCCGGATGTCACCAGACGATCGGGCTCGGCATTCGGGTCGAGCGTCGTCTTGGCCCTGAACATGGCGCGGATGGCCGTGATCCAGAGCATGGCGACGCCGAACAGCGCCACCCATCCGACACCGAACAGGAGATCGCCGAAGATGTCCCCGATCCAGGGCAGCGGGTAGAGCATGCCGAGGACGACGCTCGCCGCAATCGCCACGACATAGATCACCGGCGGCCAGGGAATGATCCCGTGTCTGGGCTTTGCAATGCCCGTCATTGCTGTCCTCCCTCCATCTGGTCCTCCGTCGCAGCGGTGCAGGTCTCCGCAAGGTCGGCCAGATGCGATTTCCAGACGCTGGACTGGTCGTTGGCGTAGAGCTTGTCGAGAGACCCTTCGCCCTTCAGCGTGTCCAGCATGCAGCCACAATAGCTCGTACAGAACTTGCTGTCCCGCTGCTGTTCGCACTGCGCCTGGCAGGCCGGCAGGAAGCCGGCTTCCTTGTCCTGCGGGGCGGCGGGCATGACCTGCGAGAAGAGCCACACCGAGCCGAACAGAAGCGGCTGGTGGATGAGGTAGAAGGCGAGGCTGTGACGGCCGATGAAGGTCAGCGGGTTCGACCAGCGGCCGGGCAGCCAAGTCCCCAGACGGGCGAGCAGGCCCGTGGCGGAAGCGAGCTTGACCGCGGCAATGCCCGCAAGCACCGCGCCGAACCACGGGAAAAGCGGCACATAGTCGTTGGAACGCGGGTTGGTTGCGGAAAGGCCGACCCACCACAGCGCCGGATGGTCGAAGAGCTCCGAGCGCAGATAGTAAGGGGCTGCAATGACGGCCGCGGCAATGATTGCCGTCAGCAGCCAGGGCAGCCTGAGAAAGGCGAGGCCGAGCAGGCTGACGAGCGCAATCTCGTGGAGGATGCCGAAGAAGATGAAGCCATCCGGCGTGACGACGTAGGTAACGACCGAGATGGCGGCCGCGGCGACTGCGACCATGGCGAAGCGCTTCCAGAAGCCCGGCCAGCGGATTTGCTTGCCATGGGCGAGGAAGAGGCTGACGCCGACCAGGAACAGGAAGGTCGAGGCAATGCAGCGCGCGTAGAACTTCCACCAGCCAAAAGCGGTGAGGGCGGGCGTAGTATAGCCGAAGTTTTCCAGATCCCAGGTGAAGTGGTAGCTCGCCATCGCGATCAGCGCGATGCCGCGCAGGATGTCGATGGCCCGGATGCGACCCTGCTTGGGGGTGTCCTGAACGGGTTCGCCGGTCTTTTGAAGGCTCATTGATCTCGCAATCCGATTCAGTCCTGCCAAACGACTATCACGGTTCAAGCCGACGACAGAAGCAGGCCGCCATCAATGCGGTTCATGGCAGCCATGAAATTCGCTTTAGGCCAGCGCCGGAAAGCCTTTGGCAGGCTTCGCTTTTCGGCCTGCGAGGGTCGGTTTCCTGCTACTGGCCGGCGGCTGGTCCGGCCAGATTCGGCAAAGCGATTCACGTCTCGGAGGGCAGATGTCCACCCATGTGCGCCATCCGATCTGGCTTCCGGCCCTGCGGCCGGCGGACGCGCGCACCTTCGCCTCGCTTTATGCGGTGGAATCCTTCGCCCGCGCCACCATCTCCAGCGTGATCCCGATCCAGGCCTACGAGATCTTGCACAATGAGCGGATCGTCTCGATCCTCTACACCATCGTGTCGCTGATGGGCCTTTCGGTCACGCTGTTCATGCCGATGCTCATCCGCCGCTTCGCGCGGCGCTGGGTCTACACGGCCGGCTGCGTGCTGCTGGCGATCGGCTCCGCCTTCTTCGTCACCCATACGCTGCCTGGGCAGATTGCCGGCATGCTGTGCCGCGTCATGGGGGCGAGCGCGCTGTCGATCACGCTCAACCTCTACATCATGGACCACATCCGCAAGACCGACTTCATGCAGGCGGAATCTCTGCGCATGGCCTGGTCGATGTTCGCCTGGACGGGCGGGCCGACGCTCGGCATCTTCCTCTACACGCATTTCGGCATCTATGCCGCGCATGGCGCGGTCGTTGTGTTTGCGTTCGCGCTGCTTTGCCTGTTCTGGTTCTATCGGCTAAGCGATAACCAGTCGATCCGGCCTGGCGGCAAGACGCGCCCTGCCAATCCGCTCGCCAATATCGGCCGCTTCGTCAAACAGCCAAGGCTCAGGCTCGCCTGGCTGATCGCCTTCGGCCGCTCCTGTTTCTGGACGACGTTCTTCGTCTATGGCCCGCTGTTCATGGTGATCACCGGCCAGGGCGAGCTTGCCGGCGGATTGCTGGTTTCGGCCGGCAACGCGCTTCTGTTCGTGGCTATCTTCTGGGGCAGGGCCGGCAAGCGCTTCGGCGGAAGGCGCGTCATGACCTTCGCCTATTTCGCCATGTCGGCCCTTCTGTTCGCGGCAGGCGGCATCGGGGAGGCCGCGCCGCTGCTCACGGCCGCGCTGCTGTTCTTCGGCGCGCTCTTCACCATCGCCCTCGACGCGCTCGGCTCGACCGCCTTCATGCGCTCGGTGCGCTCATACGAGAAGGCGCAGATGGCGGCGGTCTACCGCACCTATCTCGATTTCTCCGAACTGACGCCGCCGCTCGTCTATTCGGTTGTGCTCACCTTCTTCGGCCTCGGCTCGGTGTTCGTCACGCTCGGCCTCCTGGCCGCCTTCTGCGGCTTCGTCACCTGGCGCTATCTGCCGAAGGCGTTTTGAAGGCTGCATGACGGCCGCGCACCCAGTCGTGGAAGCGGTGCAGATCATACTCCTCCGGCATCAGCACGCCGGCCTGATGGCGCATCGAGTGGAGTCCCTTCTGGTTCACCTCGCAGATCGCGGCGTCTTCCTCCAGCACCTGGGTGCCGAAGGCGACGATGTTGTCTATGTCGGTCTTTCCCAGCGCATCCGGCGCGAACAGCCATTCGGCGGTCAGCTCGGTCTGCTCCGGGCCGAGCGGGGCGAGGCGCACGGTGCGCATGTAATCGACATGGCCGACGATGAACATCGAGGGCAGCGATGTGGCGTAGGTCTGGCCGGCGGCGCGTTCGGCCGGCGTCAGGCCGGAAAAGACGGGACCATGGACATGGCCATCCCGCGACCATGTCTCGGCGCCGGCGCGCAGGCGGCCGGAGAATTCCGGATCGTCATTGTCGGCGTGGCGCACCCATTCGGGATCGTCATGCCTTGCCATCAGGCCGCGGCCGTAGATCGGCACCAGCCGCGACAGGTCCTTGTGCACGCCCGGGCAGTGAAGGCATTCGTTGAAATTCTCCCAGAAGATCTTCCAGTTGCAGTTCATCACCTTGGTGAGCCGATGGCCGGTGACGAGGCTCTCCAGCGGCCAGTTGGAAAGATCGCCGGAGGCCCGATCGAAGGAGCTTTCCGCCGAGCCGTCGGGGTCTTCGGCGAGGTTGATGAAGACGAGACCACGCCAGACCGAGAGCGCTACACGATAGAGCGGATAATCGGCCTTGTCGAAGCCCTCGGGCAGCGATTTCGACGGCACGCGCACGAGATCGCCGCGCAGCGAATAAGACCAGGCGTGATAGGGGCAGGTGAGCAGCCTGGCTTTCAGCCGCCCGGCGCTTTCCCGGCAAAGCTGCGAGCCGCGATGCCGGCAGGTGTTGTGGAAGGCGCGCAAGGCGCCGGTCTCGTCGCGCAGCACGACGATCTCCTGGCTGCCGATGCGCACCGTGCGGAAGGCGAGGGGTTCGGCGATGTCGGCCTCGCGACAAACCATCAGCCAGCTTCGGTACCAGATGGCGTCGAGATCGCGCCGGTATGCATCGGCACCCCAATAGGCGGCCGACGGCAAGGCCGGCTGGAGGCTGGTCAGGCCGTTGTAAGGCGCGCGTTCGCTCGGATTGGGCTGCATCGGCTTCTCCTTGGCCGACGACCAGCCGACACCCCGGCAAAGCTGTTGTCAATTGCCGGCCTGCGGATTGTAGCGCCGGCGCTGGAACCTTAAGGTCGCGCCCATGCTGCCAAGAACCATGTCGCTCACCGAGGAATTGGTCGCCCGCTGCTTTCGCATTGTAGAGGACAGCGGGCCCGATCCCGACGCCGCGCATCTGGATGATGCAGATTATGACGCAATGGCGCGTATGCTGGAGGCTCAGCTTCCCGCCAACGAACCGCTCTGGCTGTTTGGCTACGGTTCCCTGATCTGGAAACCCGAGATCGAGCATGTCGAAGAACGGGTGGCCCTGCTGCGCGGCTGGCACAGATCCTTTTGCATGAAGATGACGCGCTGGCGCGGCACCAAGGAAAGCCCAGGCCTGATGATGGCGCTGGACCGCGGCGGACAGTGCAAGGGCGTCGCCTTTCGGCTCGGGGATGGCGATCGGCGCGAGCAACTCGACAAGCTCTTGCGGCGCGAGGTGACGCTGAAGCCGACCAGCTATCATCCGCGCCTGCTCAATATGACGAGCGATGGCGGTCCGCTGCGGGCGCTGGCCTTCGTCATCAACCGACATGGGACCACCTATGCCGGCCCGTTGAGCGAGGAGGCCGTTGTCGAAAGGCTGACGACATCCTGCGGCCATTGGGGCTCGGGCGCCGACTATCTCTATAACACGGTGAAAAACCTGGAGCAGCGCGGCATCCACGATACGCATCTGTGGCGATTGCAGCAGCTGGTCGCCGCTCGGATCGCCGGCTCGTAGCGGTCGTGCCGCAATCGCGCCGAGCGGTGGCGGAATTTGGTTTGCCGGCAGGAGGGCTTCTGCCTAAAGTCGCGCCGTCGGCCTGATGGCCACGACAATGTTTCATCCAAAGGTGAAGGCAGGAATGACCGGCGCGACAGCCGCGAGCGGCGATAGAGCTTCCGATGGGAAGCTGACCTTCATCCTGGGCGGTGCCCGTTCGGGCAAGAGTTCGCATGCCGAGAGCCTGACGACCGCTAACCCGTCGCCCTGGACCTACATTGCCACAGCACATGCCTATGACGACGAGATGCGCGAGCGCATTGCGCTGCATCGGTCGCGGCGCGGCGAAGGCTGGGTGACCGTCGATGCGCCGCTCGACTTGGTCGGCGCAATCGAGGCCTTGCCAAATCACGAACCTGTGCTGATCGACTGCCTGACTTTGTGGCTCACCAATCACATGCTGGCCGACCACGATGTCGAGGCCGAATGCCAGCGGCTCAAGGATGCGCTGTCGCGGCCGCGCGGCCCGTGGTTCGTGGTTTCCAACGAAGTCGGGCTGGGCATCGTGCCAGATAATGCGCTGGCGCGTCGCTTCCGCGATGCTGCGGGCAGGCTCAACCAGCAGGTCGCGGCGACAGCCGACAGCGTTCTCATGATGGTGGCGGGGCTGCCGCTCAAGGTGAAATGACATGGCCGAAATCGAGGACAAGATGATTAGCGAGGGGGACGCCGAGCGCCATCGCGCCAAGATGGCCAAGCGGAAGGCCGTGCAAGATGCCGAGGTGGCCGGCAAGACGATCGAGAAAGGGCTGCTGATCGTTAACACCGGACCGGGCAAGGGCAAGACCACCGCCGCGTTCGGACTGGCTCTGAGGATGCTGGGCTACGGCAAGCGCGTTGGCGTCGTCCAGTTCATCAAAGGCAAGTGGCATACCGGCGAAAAGGACGCTTTCGCCGCCTTTGGCGATCGCGTCGTCTGGCATGCGATGGGCGAGGGTTTTACCTGGGAGACGCAGGACCTCAAGCGCGATATCGCCGCCGCCGAGGCCGCCTGGGCCAAGGCGCAGGAGCTGATGGCCGATCCGTCGATCAGCCTCGTGGTGCTCGACGAGCTCAACATCGCGCTGCGCTACGATTATCTCGACCTGGAAAAGGTGGTCGCGGCGTTGAAGGCGCGCCGGGACGATCTGCATGTGATCGTCACCGGCCGCAACGCCAAGCCGCTGCTCGTCGAGGCGGCCGATCTCGTCACCGAAATGGGGCTGACGAAGCACCATTTCGCCGCCGGCGTGAAGGCGCAGCAGGGAATTGAGTTTTAGCCGCTGATAAAGATGGTCAGGTAGATCACCATCGCCGAGACGACCGCGAACAGGCTAAGCAGCAGCCAGTCCGCCATGCGATAGAGCTTCAAGGCCTGGCGGATGTCGGTGCTCTCGGCCTCGCGGCGGCCGCCTTCGCCCATCAAGGCGTCCTCGACGACCTCGCCGCCATAGCTGCGCGGTCCGGCGAGCGAAAGCCCCAGCGCGCCGGCCATCGCCGCCTCCGGCCAGCCGGCATTGGGCGAACGATGCTTCCTGGCGTCGCGGCGCATGACATGCCAGGCGGCGCGTGGATCGGCTCCCGGGACCAGAAAGGCCGCCAGCACGATAAGCAGGCCGGTCAGCCGCGATGCGGGCAGGTTGATCAGGTCGTCGAAGCGGGCGGCCGCACGGCCGAAGGCTTCGTATTTCGGCGTCTTGTGGCCGATCATCGAATCGGCGGTGTTGGCCGCCTTGTAGGCAGCACCTCCGCCAAGGCCGCCGATGCCGGTCCAGAAGGCGGGCGCGACGATGCCGTCCGAAAAATTCTCGGCCAGGCTTTCGATCGCAGCGCGGGCGACACCTGCCTTGTCCAGCTTTTCCGGATCGCGGCCGACGATGCGCGAAACGGCGATGCGGCCGAGCGTCAGGCCGCCGGTCTCCAGCGCGTCGGCGACATCCTCGACATGCTCGGCAAGGCTTTTCTGCGACAGCAGCGCGGAGCCGAGGATGGCAGCGAACACGAGGCCGGTGGGAAAGATCATCCACAGCACGACGTGCAGCGCCAGACCGATGAGGCCCGGCACCAGCAGAATGACAAGCAAGGCCTGAACGCCGCGGCGGCGACGTATTTCGTCGGAATCGGTGGCGCGATTGAGTCGGCGATCGAGAAAGGATATCAGCCTGCCGATCCAGGTTACCGGATGGCCGATGGCGCTGAACAGCCAGTCCGGATAGCCGAGGGCGCGTTCGACAGCGAGTGACAGGAAAGCGATCAGGACAGACATGAAGCTTCTAGGCGGCGCGATCGCAGCGGTTGATCATGGGGGCAGCCTTGGCCGGGCAAGCGCGCTCTTTCCTCATGCGCCACAACCTTTCGTGGACCTCTCGACAGGTATCAACCCGCACTCCTATCCGCTTTTCGAACTGCCCGCCACCGCCCTGACCCGATTGCCCGAGGCAGGACAACTGCGCGAATTAGCCGAAATTGCGGCTGGAGCCTATGGCGCGCCGTCGGCGGCGCATGTGGCGGCGGCGCCCGGCACGCAGATTCTGCTTCCGCGGGTCGCTTCGCTGGTGCGGCCTGGCAAGGCGCTGGTGCTCGGCCCGACCTATGCCGAACACGCCCGCGCCGCGGCCATCGCCGGCCATGCGGTCGCGGAGATCAGCGATTTCGATGCACTGGCCGAGGCGGACCTTGCGGTGCTGGTCAATCCTAACAATCCGGACGGGCGGGTGATCGAAAAGGCGCGCCTGCTCAAGCTCGCCGCGCGACTTCGCGCCAAGGGCGGGCTGCTCGTCGTCGACGAAGCCTTCATGGATGTCGGCCCGATCGAACACAGCCTGGCGGAGGATGTTGGGGAGGGCGGCATTGTCGTGCTGCGCTCGTTCGGCAAGTTCTTCGGCCTTGCGGGCGTTCGGCTCGGCTTCGCGCTCGCCGATCCACTTACGGCCGAGCGGCTGGATGCGCAGCTCGGCCCCTGGGCGGTGGCCGGCCCGGCGCTCGAATACGGCATCCGCGCCCTGTCGGACACGGCGTGGCAGAACGATATGCGACAGCGCCTGGCGCAAGATGCCGGGCGGCTCGACGCGCTGCTTCGCCGATTCGATGTCCCGGTCGCCGGCGGCATCAGCCTGTTCCGCTATTTGTCGTTTGCCGAGGCCTCAAGCCTGTTTTCGGCGCTGGGCTCGAACGGCGTGCTGGTCCGCCATTTTGCGGAGCGGCCGCAGGTCTTGCGCGTCGGTCTGCCGGGCGACGAAGCGGACTGGCAGCGCCTCGACGACGCCCTTGCCGCGTGGGCCCAAAATCAAAGAGAAAGAGCATGATGTCACCCGAAAACCGCTTCACACTTTTCGGCATCATGCTCTAGGCGCGAAGATGCGCCGAAGGAGGCCCGACGATGATCCATGTCTGTTCGCTGTCGAAAGTCGACGAAACCGTCGCCAGGACCGGTGCCGAGCGCTTGCTGTCCCTGCTTGCCGCCGGTACGGAGGTGACCCGGCCGGCCTCGATCCTGGCGGAAAACCACCTGCACCTCGTCATGCACGACATCGCCGTGGCGCAGGAAGGCATGACGATGCCCGGCGAGGAGCATGTGCGGGCTTTGCTCGATTTCGCCTATCGCTGGGATCGGGCAAAGCCGCTGGTCGTGCATTGCTATGCCGGCGTCAGCCGCTCGACGGCGTCGGCTTACATCATCGCGGCGGCGCTGGCGCCCAAGCGCGACGAGATGGAACTCGCCCGGACGCTGCGTTTCCTGTCGCCAACCGCGACGCCCAATCCTCGGCTGATCGCCGTCGCAGACATGCTGCTCCAGCGGGACGGCCGGATGATCGCGGCGATCGAGGCGATCGGGCGCGGCGCCGACGCGTTCGAGGGGATACCCTTCGAACTGGGGATCGAAGCCTAAGTCAAAGCGGACTAACCGCTACGACAGCCACTCCGCAAGCTTCGCCTTGCGCACGTCCCTCACCAGGTTGATAAAACCGTCGGCTTGCATTTCCGCCGTCAGGCGACCCTTCTCGGCCGTTGCGATCGAGGCGTCGCCGACCACGCCGTTGGGGTTGAGGTCGCTGGCGATCCAGGCAAAGGCATGCGTGCCGGTGTGGCGCAGCAGGGCGAACTCCTTTTCGGCGCGGCCGACATTGGAGACGAAATTGTCGGCCTTGCTCATGTCGACGAGGTCGGGCCGGAAGTGCAGCATCAGCGAGGTCTCGACATCGCCGCCGTGGATGCCGTGACGATCCTCGAGCTCGGTATACATGCCGGCCGGGCGGCCGAAACGCTGCCAGCTTGTCTTCACCGACAGCATTTTGGCGCGCACGCGCAATTCACGCGAAATGATGCCCATGATCTCTTCATTGCCGCCATGCGAATTGACGATGATCAGCTTTCTCACCCCGGCACGGGCGACCGACAGGCCGAGCTCGGTCCAGGCGTCCACCAAGGTTGTGGCGGGCAAGGTGAGCGTTCCCGGCGCATGCAGGTGCTCGTTCGACTTGCCGACCGCCTGGACCGGCAGGATGCGGATGTCGAGATCGTCGGGCAGACGTGCGATCACCGTCTCCAGCATGCCCATCATGATCGAGGTGTCGGTCGAGACCGGCAGATGCGGGCCATGCTGCTCGATAGCGGCCACCGGCAGCACGGCGATGGTCGCTTCGGCGTCGATGGAGGCATATTCGGTCGTCCGGTAGTCGCCCCACCACACACGTCTTTTCGTCACTTTTCGTCTCCTGATTGGTCTGCCTTCCGGCCAGATCTAAAAACTGTACGCGGCAACAGCTAGCCTGCCGCCAGCACCTCGACCTCGACCTTGAACTCCGGACGGGCGAAGCCGGAAACGATCATCAGTGTCGATGCCGGCGCGGGATCGGAAAAGAGCCGGTTGCGGACATCCATATACGCCTGCAGGTGCTCGCGGCCGGTGACGAAGGCGTTGATGCGCACGGTGTCGTTCAAGGTCAGGCCGGCCTCGCTCAGAATCGCGGCGATGTTCTTGAAGCAGAGCTCCGTCTGCGCGCCCGCATCATCCGGTACGGCATCGTCGGGACCGATGCCCAATTGGCCCGAGCACAGCACCAGCCGTTTTCCGGTGGGTATTTCGACGCCGTGGCTGTAGCGGGCGAAAGGCGGCTTGATCGTCTTGGGGGCGAGGTATTTCAGCATGGCATTCTCCTGTGCGCCTGCAGACTAAGGCTCGATTCATGAAACCTTCAAGATGCGGTGCATGCCGCCGGGGCGATTATGGACAGGCGTCCAAAAAATGGGCACGATGCCTTTCGTACAGCATGACCCTTCCGGTCTCGGCAATGACTGCCGCGCAAGCGGGCGGCCCGGGTGGTGGCATGTGTCTTGCTTCTTGAGTCAATGGTGTCGAGCCCAGCGCGTTGCGCGCCGGAGCCAAGAGAGGGTGAGTTTATGATCGGAAATAGGAAGATCCTGGCGGGCTCGATCGCGTTGCTGGCGGCGGGCACGCTGAGCGCTGCCGCGAACGAGAAAGTTACGTTCGGCACCAACTGGCTGGCCGAGCCGGAACATGGCGGCTATTACCAGGCGGTTGCCGACGGCACCTACGCCGCCTGTGGCCTCGACGTCACCATCATGCAGGGCGGTCCGCAGGTCAGCGGCCGGCCGATGCTGCTTGCCGGCAAGATCGATTTCTACATGGGCGGCAACCTGCTCTCGGCCTTCGATGCGGTGCAGCAAGGGATTCCGATGCGCGTCGTCGCGTCCGACTTCCAGAAGGATCCGCAGGTCATCATGTCCCATCCGGGGGAGGGGCTGGACAAGTGGGAAGACCTCAAGAACGCCGACCAGTACATCATGGGTGACGAGGGCGCGCAGACCTTCTTCCAGTGGATGGTCACCGATCTCGGATTCGACGCCGCCAAGCGTGTGCCTTACACGTTCAACCCGGCGCCGTTCATCGCCAACAAGAAGTCGATCCAGCAGGGCTATGTGACCTCCGAGCCTTTTGCGGTGCAGAAGCAGGGCGGCTTTACGCCGAACCAGTTCCTGCTTGCCGATAATGGCTGGGATACCTATGCGACGACCATCGAGGTGATGCAGGACACGATCGACAAGCGACCGGAGGTTGTGCAGTGTTTCGTCGATGGCTCGGCCAAGGGCTGGTACAAGTACCTCTACGGCGACAACAAGGCCGCAAACGACATGATCAAGAAGGACAATCCCGACATGACGGATGAGCAGATCGCCTTCTCGATCGAGCAGTTGAAGAAGTTCGGCATTGTCGATTCGGGCGATTCGGAAAAGCTCGGCATCGGCACGATGAACGAAGCCCGCATCCAGAGTTTCTACGACAAGATGGTCAAGGCCAAGGTCGCGCAGCCAGGCCTCGACATCAAGAAGGCCTATACGCTGGCCTTCATCAACAAGGGCGTCGGGCTGGAGCTGAAGAAATAGGCGGCCGGCCTGAGATGATCCAAGAGAAATTGGCTGAGACGCCGGCGGCACCGGGCGCGGTCCCGATGCTGCTTGCGTTGCGCAATGTCGGCAAGGTCTTTTCCAACGGCGTGACGGCGCTGAGCAAGGTCGACCTGGCGATCCGGGAAGGCGATTTCCTGAGCTTGCTCGGCCCTTCCGGCTGCGGCAAGTCGACGGCGCTGCGGCTGATCGCGGGTCTCTCGACCCCGACCTCCGGCCAGCTCGACTGGCGCGGCTCGATCGACCGCTCGAACACCGGCTTCGTCTTCCAGGAGCCGACGCTGCTGCCCTGGGCCAGCGTCTTCGACAATGTCTGGCTGCCGTTGAGGCTGAAGGGCGTGTCGCGTGCCAAGGCGGAGCCGGCCGTAATGGAGATGCTGTCGCGGGTCCATCTCACCGGCTTCGAGAACGCCGTGCCGCGCGAGCTTTCCGGCGGCATGAAGATGCGCGTCTCGATCGCGCGGGCCATGGTGACCAAGCCGCGCATCCTGCTGATGGACGAGCCCTTCGCGGCGCTCGACGAGATCACCCGCTTCAAGCTCAACAACGATCTTCTGGAGCTGTGGCAGGACGAACGCTTCACCGTAGTCTTCGTCACCCACAGCGTTTTCGAGAGCGTCTTCCTGTCCAGCCGCGTCGTCGTCATGGCCGCGCGGCCGGGCCGCGTCCATGGCGAACTCCCGATCAACGCGCCTTATCCGCGCGACGAGGCGTTCCGCACCTCGCCGGACTATGCCGCGCTTTGCAGGCAGGCCTCGGACGTGCTGGTCGACGCCATCAACTCAACCGCCGGATCGCATCATGACGGCCATTGAAGACGCCACGCTGAAGCTCGATCCGGAAGAGGCGCGCCGCGCCCGACAGGAGCGGCTGGAGCGCATCGGCAAATGGGTGCTGCCGCTGGCGATCATGGTGCTAGCGATCGTCCTGTGGGACCGTATCTGCGTCTGGAACGAGATCCCGCAATATATCCTGCCGCGTCCCGGCGTGGTGCTGCAGACGCTGCACAATGACGCCGGCCTGTTGTTCTCATCACTGTTGGTGACGCTTCGGATCACCTTTTTCAGCCTGTTGCTCGCCGTCATCGGCGGCGTCGGTCTGGCGGTGCTGTTCGCGCAGTCGAAATGGGTGGAGATGTCGTTCTTCCCCTTCGCCATAGTGCTGCAGGTGACCCCGATCGTGGCGATCTTCCCGCTGATCAACATCTATGTGAACAACCAGACGGTCAAACTGCTGCTCTGCGCCTGGATCGTCGCCTTCTTTCCGATCCTGTCTAACACGACGCTTGGCTTGAACTCGGTCGACCGCAATTTGCGCGACCTGTTCAAGCTCAACGGCGCGACGCGCTGGCAGCAATTGCGTTATCTGCGGCTGCCGGCGGCGATGCCCTATTTCCTCGGCGGGCTGAAGATCGCCGGCGGCCTGTCGCTGATCGGCGCCGTGGTGGCGGAATTCGTCGCCGGCGCGCAGGGGCAGTCGTCCGGGCTCGCGTCCCGCATCATCGAGGCAGGCTACCGGCTCAACGCGCCGCGGCTGTTCGCGGCGCTGATCCTGATCTCGCTCACCGGCATCCTGATCTTCCTTGTGCTGTCGCTGGTGTCGCATCTCATCCTGCGCCGCTGGCACGAGAGCGCGCTGAAACAGGAGCGCTAGGGTGGTAGCAGGGAAAATCGCGAAGAGGACCAGACCTTGATACCTGCCTCTGGTTCCTACCGGCTTGCCAATGCCCATGTTCATCGGTCGCTGACGCCCGAGCTTGCCGCGTCGTTTGACGCGGAGGGTTTCGCGCTGGCCGAACTGACCGTTGCCGGCGGCAAGATCGTGAGCATCGTCGCCCATGCCAAGCCGAATGCAGAAGCCAACGCAATCGACCTCGCCGGCCGGATCGTGCTGCCGTGCTTCGTCGATTGCCACACCCACATCGACAAGGGCCATATCTGGCCGCGAAAGCCCAATCCTGACGGGACCTTCATGGGCGCGCTCAATGCCACCGGCGCCGACCGCGCCGCACGCTGGAGCGCCGAGGACGTCGCGCGGCGCATGGATTTTTCGCTGCGCTCGGCCTACGCGCATGGCACCAAGGCCGTACGCACGCATCTCGACAGCGTGCCGCCGCAGGAGGAGATCTCCTGGCCGGTGTTCGAGGCGATGCGCAAGAAGTGGCGCGGGCGCATCGACCTGCAGGCGGCCTGCCTGCTCGGCATCGAAGGCGTGCGCGACAAGACGTGGTTCGAGCGGCTGGCCAAGCGCGTCGCCGCGGCCAAGGGCGTGCTCGGCGTCGTCACCTATATGGTGCCCGACCTCGAGGAACTGCTCGACAAGGTATTCGCTGAAGCCATCAAGCACGGGCTCGATCTCGATTTCCATGCCGACGAGACCGACGACGTCGCAGCCATCTCGCTGAAGAAGATCGCCGAGGCGTCGCTGTGGAACGGCTTCGAGGGCAATATCCTGGTCGGCCATTGCTGCTCGCTGGCGCGCCAGCCGGACCTCGAGGTGTTGGACACGCTGGACAAGGTGGCGAAGGCGCGGCTCGCCGTGGTGTCGCTGCCGATGTGCAATCTCTATCTGCAGGACCGGCGCAACAACGGTACCACCCCGCGCTGGCGCGGCGTGACACTGCTGCACGAGATGAAGGCGCGCGGCATCAAGGTGGCGGTCGCCTCCGACAACACGCGCGATCCGTTCTATGCCTATGGCGATCTCGATATGCTGGAGGTCTACCGCATGGCGACGCGCATCCTGCATTTCGACCATCCGGTGGGCGACTGGCCGAGGGCTGTAGCGGCGACACCGGCCGAGGTGATGCGGCTTGAAGACGCCGGCATGCTTGCGGTCGGTGGCAGTGCCGACTTCATCGTCTTCAAGGGACGCAGTTGGACCGAATTGCTGTCGCGGCCCGAATCGGATCGCATCGTGGTGCGCGAGGGCAGGGCGATCGAACGCCAACTGCCCGATTATTCCGAACTCGACGAATTGATGGTGGGATGATGGATATCGCAGTGCTGAAGCGCGATCTCGACGGGATCAAGATCGACGACCATCCAGCCATCGTCCAGCAGAAGAGCCGCGACTTCTACTGGTACAGCCCGGTGTTGAAGGCGCAACTCGATCACATCAAGGGCGACCTGATCGTTACCCCGAAGAATGAGGATGAGGTGATCCGCGTGCTTGCCGCGTGCCACCGGCACGGCGTCCCGGTGACGCCGCGAGGCAGCGGCACCGGCAATTATGGACAGGCGATGCCGCTGTCGGGCGGCGTGGTGCTGAATCTCGCCGAGATGAACGCGATCAAGACGATCGCACCGGGGCGGGTGGTGACCGGGCCGGGCGCAATCCTTGCCGACATCGACAAGGCGACGCGGGCGCATTCCGGACAAGAGCTCAGGCTCTCGCCCTCGACCTACAACACTGCTTCGATCGGCGGCTTCATCGCCGGCGGTTCGGGGGGCGTCGGCTCGATCAATTTCGGCGGTTTGCGCGATTTCGGCAATGTGCTGCGGCTTCGTGTCGTCACCATGGAGGCCGAGCCGAAGTCGCTTGAGCTCACCGGCGAGGACCTGCACAAGGTCACGCATGCCTACGGCACCAACGGCATCATCACCGAGGTCGAGATGCCGCTGACCGCCGCCTATGAATGGATCGATGTCATTGTCGGCTTCGACAGCTTCATGGGCGCCGCTCGCTACGGCAACGCGTTGGCCTGCCAGGACGGCATCCTGACCAAGCTGATCACGCCGATCGCCGCACCCGTGCCGCAGTTCTATTTCAAGCGCCACCAGAAATTCCTGCGCGAGGGGCAGAGCATCTGCGTCGTCATGGTGGCGCGGCACGGGCTCGACGCCTTCCTTGCCTTCACGAGGCGCGCCGGCGGCGCGGTCATCTTCAACGCGGCAACCGCCACGGACGAGGACAAGAAGGGCCTGCCGCCTGCCTATGAGCTCGCCTGGAACCACACGACGCTGAGGGCGCTGCGCGTCGACCCGACGATCACCTATCTGCAGTCGCTCTATCCGTTTCCCAACCAGCTGGCGCTGGTCGAGAAGATGGACGCGATGTTCCCGGGCGAGGTGTTCTCGCATCTGGAATTCGTGCGGCTCGACGGCAACATCACCTGCTTCGGCCTGCCGCTGGTCAAGTTCACCACCGAGGCGCGGTTGGACGAGATCATCCGCCTGCACGAGGAGAATGGCTGCCCGGTCTTCAACCCGCATCGATACACGCTGGAGGAAGGCGGCATGAAGCAGACCGACGAGATCCAGCTCGCCTTCAAGCGTGAGACCGATCCGCAAGGCCTGCTCAACCCCGGCAAGATGATCGCCTGGGAAAACCCGGATTACGACTACCGCTCCGGCCGGACGTTCCTGTTCAAGGGCTTGCAAAAGGCGAGCTGATGAACATCCTCGTGCTTTACGCCCATCCGGTGGAGACCAGCTTCAATGCCGGCCTGCACCGGACGATCGTCGAGCGCCTCTCTGCGGCCGGCCATGCGGTCGACGATTGCGACCTCTACGCAGAGGATTTCGATCCGCGGCTGACGCGCGCCGAGCGGCTCGGCTACCACGATCCGCGCGGGCCGGACGACGCGGTCGCCGGCTATGTCGAAAGGCTGAAGAACGCCGAGGCGCTGGTGCTGTCTTTCCCGGTCTGGAACTATGGTTATCCGGCGATCTTGAAAGGATTTTTCGACCGCGTCTTCCTGCCCGGCGTGTCGTTCAAGCTGGTCGACGGCAAGGTGCGGCCGACACTGCACAACATCCGCAAGACGGCGGCCGTCACCACCTATGGCGGCAGCCGTTTTCGCGCCATGCTGATGGGCGACCCGCCGCGCAAGATCGTCAAGCGCATGCTGCGGGCCACGATCAGACCCGGCGCTCCCGTCTCCTATCTCGCGCATTATTCGATGAACCTCTCCACCGACGAGACGCGCAACGCCTTCATGGCGAAGGTCGCGGCGACAATGGACGCCTTCTGATGCGCGTGCTGGTGGTCTACTGCCATCCGGTGCCGGAAAGCTATTGCGCCGCGATCCGTGACGCGGCGGTGGAGGCCTTGACGCGGAGAGGCTGGGACGTGCGGCTGCTCGACCTCTACGCCGAGAATTTCGATCCGGTGATGAGCTGTGAGGAGCGGCGCTCCTATAACGACCGTGCGCCCGAGGATCCGGCACTCGAACCGCATTTCGAGCATCTGCAATGGGCCGAGGCGATCCTGTTCATCTATCCGACCTGGTGGTACGGCTTGCCGGCGATGCTGAAAGGCTGGTTCGACCGGGTCTGGGCGACCGACATCGCCTTCAAGCTGCCGGCCGGCAAGGGGCGGATCACGTCGCTGATGCGGCATGTCACCAAGGTCGGCGTCATCACCACCTGCGGCGCGCCAACCTGGTGGAGCGTGGTCGTCGGCCAGCCGGGCCGGAAGACGATCCTGCGCGGCATGCGGGCGCTGTGCGCCACGCGCTGCAAGACGTTCTTCCTGGCGCACTATCTGATGGATTCGTCGACACCGAAGAGCCGGGCGGCGTTTTTGGGCAAGGTCAGGGCGAGGCTGGAGCGGTTTTGAGGTTAGCTTTCTTCTCCCCGTTCAACGGGGAGAAGATGCCGGCAGGCAGATGAGGGGCGGCGCGAACTCACGTTAATTTGGGGCTGCCCCTCATCCGGCCCTTCGGGCCACCTTCTCCCCGTGGAACGGGGAGAAGGAAATGCGCTACCTCCTCACCCGTTCCGCCTTAGGATCATACATCGGCTTCAGCGACGCTTCCGCCGCAAATCGCTCTCCCGCGATCTCGACCTCGTATGATGAGCCCAGCACATCCGCCTCGCTCTCGCCCTGGCACGGCACATAGCCAAGCCCGATCGCGCCGCCGAGGTGGTGGCCGTAATTGCCTGATGTGATCGGGCCGACAATCCGGCCGTCGCGCAGGATGGCCTCGTTGTGGAAGAGAAGGGGCTGAGGGTCCTTGAGACGGAACTGTACCAGCCGGCGTGACAGGCCGGCCTCCTTCTTCCTGAGCACCGCGTCGCGACCGATGAACCCGGCCTTGCTCGTCTTCACCGCAAAGCCCAGGCCCGCCTCCAACACATTGTCCTCGTCGGTGATGTCGTGGCCGAAATGGCGGAAGGCCTTTTCGATGCGGCAGGAATCGAGCGTATGCAGGCCGCAAAGCTTCAGGCCGACATCGGCGCCGGCTTCGGCGATCGCCTCGAAGACATGGGCCGCCTGCTCGGTCGAGACGTAGAGTTCCCAGCCGAGCTCGCCGACATAGGTGACGCGGTGGGCGCGGGCCAGCCCCATGCCGATCTCGATCTCCTGGAACGTGCCGAATGGATTGGCCTCGTTGGAAAAATCGTTCGGGCTGACCTTCTGGATCAGTTTTCGCGCCTCCGGACCCATGACGCAGATCACCGCTTCGGCGGCGGTGACGTCGGTGATAACGACGAACTCGTCGGCGACATGCTTGCGCACCCAGGCAAGATCGCGCTGCAGCGTGGCGCCCGGCACGACGAGGAAATAGGCGGTTTCCGAAAGCCGCGTCACGGTGAGGTCGCTCTCGATGCCGCCGCGCTGGTTGAGCATCTGCGTGTAGACGATCTTGCCCGGCGCAACGTCCATGTCGTTGGCGCAGAGCCGTTGCAGGAAGGCACAGGCATCGCGGCCTTCGACCCGGATCTTGCCGAAGGAGGTCATGTCGAACAGGCCGACGCCGTTGCGGACGGCAAGGTGCTCGTCGCGCTGGTTGTCGAACCAGTTCTGCCGCTTCCAGGAATAGCGGTATTCGCGCTCCTGGCCGTCACGCGCGAACCAGTTGGCGCGCTCCCAGCCGGCGACCTCGCCAAAGACGGCGCCGCGCGCCCTGAGATGCTCGTGCAAAGGCGAGCGGCGCACGCCGCGCGAGGTCGCCATCTGGCGATAGGGAAAATGGTCGGCATAGAGCAGGCCGAGCGTTTCGGAGACGCGCTCCTTGAGATAGCGGCGGTTCTTCTGGAACGGCTGGGCGCGGCGGATATCGACTTCCCACAGGTCGAAGGGCGCCTCGCCGTCGTTGATCCACTGCGCCAGCGCCATGCCGGCGCCGCCGGACGAGACGATGCCGATCGAATTGTAGCCGGTCGCCATCCAGTAGCCGGAAAGCTCGGGCGCTTCGCCGAGATAGTAGCGGTCGTCGGGCGTGAAGCTCTCCGGGCCGTTGAAGAAGGTATGGATGCCGGCGGTGCCCAGCATCGGCATGCGGTTGACGCCCATCTCGAGAATCGGCTCGAAATGGTCCATGTCCTCGGGCAACTGGTCGAAGCAGAAATCCTCGCGGATTCCCTCCATGCCCCACGGCTTCGCCACCGGCTCGAAGGCGCCGAGCATCATCTTGCCGGCGTCCTCCTTGTAGTAGGCGCATTCGTCCGGTACGCGCAGCACCGGCAGGCGGGAGAGGCCCGGGATCGGCTCGGTGACCAGATAGAAATGCTCGCAGGCGTGCAGGGGGATGGTGACGCCGTTCTGCCGCCCAAGCTCGCGCGCCCACATGCCGGCGCAGTTGACGACGATGTCGGTCTCGATCGTGCCTTGTTCGTCGCCCTGCGTCCAGGAGACGCCGGAGACGCGACCGTTCTTGGTGTGGACCTTGGTGACCTTGACGTTCTCGATGATCGCGGCACCGCGCTGGCGCGCGCCCTTGGCCAGGGCCATTGCGATGTTGGCGGGATCGCACTGGCCGTCGAGTGGCAGATGCACCGCGCCGACCACATCCGAGACGTTGAGATGCGGGTACATCTCCTTGACCTCGCGCGGCGAAATCTCGCGCACGTCGACGTCGAAGGCGCGGGCGAGCGATGCCTGCCGATAGATCTCGTGCTTGCGCTCCTCGGTCAGCGCCACGGTGATCGAGCCGACCTGGCGCATGCCGGTGCCGACGTCGGTCTCGGCCTCCAGCTTGACGTAGAGGTCGGCCGAGTATTTCGCCAGCCGCGTCATGTTCTGCGAGCCGCGCAACTGGCCGATCAAGCCGGCCGCGTGCCAGGTGGTGCCTGAGGTGAGTTGCTTGCGTTCGAGCAGCACGATGTCGGTCCAGCCGAGCTTCGCCAGGTGATAGGCGACCGAGCAGCCGGAGACCCCGCCGCCGATGATGACGGCGCGGGCTTTGGTCGGGATGGTCCTGGTCATGCGGCCTCGCGGCGATAGTTGGAAGCGAAGCGGCGCACGCGAAGCGCTGCTTCCTTCAGGATGGGTTCGGGCTGGCAGAGGCTGATGCGGATGTGCCCGGCGGCGGCCTCGCCGAAGCTCGACCCGGGCATGACCCCGACCTTTTCCTTATCGAGCAGGGCCCAGGCGAATTTCTCGTCATCCGGCTCGACGGCCGAGATGTCGAGCATGACATACATGCCGCCGTCGGAGCCGCGCACGGTGACTTCATTGGTGCCGCGTATGGCGTCAAGAAAGACGGCGCGTCGCGCGGCGTAACGCTCGGCGATGTCCTTCACGCCGTAGTGGTTCTCCAGCGCCTCGGCACAGGCGATCGAGATGAAGGCCGGCAGGCCGTAGGTCGTGACCAGATTGAGGTCGATCATCAGCGCGATCATCGCTTTCGGCCCGGTCAGCCAGCCCATGCGCCAGCCGGTCATGCCGTGGCTTTTCGACATCGAGTTGATCACCAGCGTGCGCTCGGCCATGCCGGGCAACGAACGCGGCGAGATATGCTCGCCGCCGCCAAGCGTCCAGTAGACCTCGTCCGAGAGCAGCCAGAGATCGTGCTCCTTGCAGATTTCGGCCAGTTTTTCGAGCCGTTCGCGCGAATAGACGGCGCCCGTGGGGTTGTTCGGCGTGTTGATCAGGATGGCGCGCGTGTTGGGCTGGAGCGCGGCGCGGATCATGTCCGCGCGTGGCTGAAAGCCGTCCTCGGACGGCGTCTCGATCACGGTGAAGCTGGCGCCCGCGGCGCTGAAGGTGTTGGGGTAGGTGGCGTAATACGGCGCGACGACGATGGCATGGTCGCCCGGGTCGAGCACGCCCTGTACGGCTGCATAGAGCGCTCCCTGGCCACCGGCCGTGGCGATCACCTCGTCGGGTTCAGTCGGGATGCCGCCGCAGGCAGTGGAGGCCGCCGCCATCGCCTTGCGCAAGCGCGGCAGGCCCGGGAGCGGTGTATAGTGATGGTTGCTCTCGCGCACGGCGGCCACGCAGGCCTCGATCGTCTCCGACGGCGTGTCGAAGTCGTGATCGCCGACCGAGAGAACGATGATGTCCTCGCCGGCCTGCTTGCGGGTCCAGGCAGCGAAGTGGACTTCCCAGCCATCCTTGCCCGAAGGCACGATGGCGGTGATGCGCTTGGATGGTCTTGGCATCAGGCTCTCAACCTCTCATTCTTCGGATCCCACAGCGGCTCGTCCTTCTGGACGACGGCCTTGAAGCGATCGCCAAAAATTTCGACCTCGACCGCTGTGCCCGGCTCGGTGAGGTCGGCGCGCAGCATGCCAAGCGCGATCGACTTTCCGACGCGATGGCCCCAGCCGCCGGACGTCGTCTCGCCGACGATCCTGCCGTCGTGCCAGAGCGTGGACATATAGGGCGCGTCGCAGTCGCCGGGGTTTTCGACCACCAGCGTGACGAAGCGCTTCTTCACGCCCTGCTGCTTCTCATTGAGCAAAGCAGCCTTGCCGCGGAAATCGGGCTTGTCCCATTTGACGAAGCGCTCCAGCCCGCCCTGCAGGATCGAATAGTCGGTCGAAAGATCGCCCTTCCAAGTGCGGTAGCCTTTTTCGAGACGAAGCGAATCCAGCGCATACATGCCGAAAGGCTTCAGACCGTGCTTCTGGCCGGCGGCCCAGACGGCGTCGAAGACCGCCAGCGTATCGGCAACCCTGGTGTGGATTTCCCAGCCGAGTTCTCCGGCGAAGGAGACACGCACCAGCTTCGCCCAACGTCCGGCGATGGTCGTTTCCTGATGCGTCAGCCAGGGTAGCGTCAAATCGGCCTCGCAGACTTCGGCCAGGATTTTGCGCGAATTCGGTCCGGCGAGGATTTGGGTCGAGTATTCTTCGGTCCGGTCGGTCAGCGTAAAGGCAGCATCGGCCGGCATGCGCGACTTCAGCCATTCGAAATCGTGCCATTGCGCCACCGCCGCGGTGATCAGCGTCATCTGGTCCTCGCCATCGCGAGCCACCGACATTTCGGTGACGATGCGGCCCTTGTCGTCCGAGAAATAGACGAGGCCGATGCGGCCGGGCTTCGGCACGAGGCCGGTGACCTGGAGCGACAGCCAGTCGGCCGCGCCCGGGCCTTCGAGGTTGAAGCGCGAGAAGCCGGGCAAATCAAGGATGCCGGCGGCGTCGCGCACGGCAAGGCATTCCTCGCGCACACGCTGCTGCCAAGGCCCGTCGCGGCGGAAGGTCAGCGTCGCTTCCTCGGAGGTATCGTCGCTGGGCTTCGCATACCAGGTGGCGCGCTCCCAGCCATTATAGGCGTCGAACTGGCCGCCCAGCGCCTTGATGCGCTCATGCAGCGGCGACAGCTTGCGGTTGCGCCCCTCCGGCCAGGTATGGCGCGGGAACTGGATGGCGTATTCGTTGCCGTAGATCTCCATGCCCTTGGCGACGCAATAATCGGGCGCTGAGGCGAAGCTGGTGAAACGGCGCGGGTCGCAGGACCACATGTCCCATTCGGTCTGGCCCTCCGTCACCCATTCGGCCAGCACCTTGCCGGCACCACCGCCCTGGGCAATGCCGAAGGTGAAGACGCAGGCCTCGAAGGCGTTCGGCACGCCGGGCATCGGCCCGATCAGTGGGTTGCCGTCCGGCGCGTAAGGGATCGGCCCGTTGATCACCTTGGAAAGGCCGGCGGTGCCGAGGATCGGCACGCGGGCGACCGCGTCGGCCAGGTAATGCTCGAGACGGTCGAGGTCGTCGGGGAAAAGCTGGAAGGAAAAATCCTCCGGCATCGGATCGTTGTGGGTCGCCCAATGCGCGCGGCAATTGCGCTCATAAGGGCCGAGATTCATGCCGCTCTTTTCCTGGCGCAGGTAATAGGACGTGTCGACGTCGCGCAGCAGTGGCAGCTTGTGGCCCTGCTCCTTCGTCCAGGCGGCGAGCTCGGGGATCTCCTCGAACAATATGTACTGGTGGCTCATCACCATCATCGGCACGTCTCGGCCGAACATCTTTCCGACTTCGGCGGCGCGGTAGCCGGCGGCGTTGATGACGACCTCGCAGCGGATCTCGCCCTGCGGTGTTTCGACCACCCATTCGCCGTTCTCGCGGCGAACGCCGGTGACCGGGCAGAAGCGGATGATCTTGGCGCCCATGTCGCGCGCGCCCTTGGCGAGTGCCTGCGTCAGCTGCGCCGGGTCGATGTCGCCGTCGCTCGGATCATAGAGCGCGCCCTTCAGATCGTGCGTCTCGATGAAAGGGTAACGGCGCTTGATCTCGTCCAGCCCGACGACGTCGATGTCCATGCCCTGGTAGCGGCCCATGCCCTTGGCGCGCTGGAATTCCTGCATGCGCTCCTTCGTATGGGCGAGCCGGAGCGAGCCGGTGACATGGTAGTTCATCGGATAGTCGACCGCTTCGGCTAGTCCCCGATAAAGCTCGGTCGAGTAGCGCTGCATGTTCATCAGCGACCATGACGAGGAGAAGGTCGGCACGTTGCCGGCGGCATGCCAGGTCGAGCCGGAGGTCAACTCGTTCTTTTCCAGAAGCACGCAGTCGGTCCAACCCGCCTTGCACAGATGATAGAGCGATGAGCAGCCGACGACACCGCCTCCGATGATCACCACGCGCGCCGTGGTCGGCAAACCCGCCATGTTTCTCTCCTCCAATTCAAAGCGCGACATGCCGCGCTTTGCTTACTGTTGATGCATGCCGTCGTCCAAAACCGCTGGGCACTTGGGCGGCATGCAATGTTCAATATACCGGTGGTGAAATCACCCAAATCACGACGGCGGGCTCGGCGCCAGGATTGCGCCAGCGGAACGGCTTGCCCTCGAAGCGGAACGAGTCGCCTTCGTCGAGACGGTGCCAGACGCCGTCGATCTCGATCTCGAACGTGCCCGACGCGACATAGCCCGCTTCTTCCGTCGGACGGCGCGCTTCCGTCTTCAGCTCCGCGCCCGGCGCGAAGACAGAGCGAAGCATCTCGAAGCTACCGCCGAGGTCGGGCGACAGAAGCTCTTCCACAAGGCCGGATTCACTTGTGCCAAGCGAACGGCGGCTGCCGGCGCGTACGATCACGCCGCGTTCCTGCTCGACAGGCACATCATGGCTGAAGAACAGGCTGATCGGAACATCGAAGAGGCTGGCGAATGCCCTGAGGTCGCCGAGCGAGGGGATAGAAAGACCACGCTCGACCTGACTGACCCAACCGACCGAACGGTCTAGCTTAAGCGCAATTTCAGCGAGCGTGAGGCCGCGCGCCTTGCGGAGCGCACGGATGTCGCCGGCCAACAGCCGGTCGCCGTTATCCTGCTCCGATTTGGTCGCGGTCGCGGTCAAAGGCTGCTCGTGAAAAAATCCTGATAAATTTCATGAAGCGGTAAAATCATGAAAAAATCAAGGGGATTTTCATAGGCCACAAGATTTGCTTGCGCGTTTTCGGCCGTTGATGCAAAGGCTCGCGCACGAGCGGCGAGTGGGGCGCCCGGTCGGGGACCAGTTTAGCTTAGAGTCTGCGGATGGTCGTCAGGAAAACCGTGTTTGCGGTTTCCGGCCATGCGCAAAAGGACGGCCCATGCTTGAGAAGAACATCCGGATCGCATCGGAAGCGTCAATCGTCGACGAGGCGATCACCTCGCGCCGGTCGGTGCGCGCTTTCCTGCCCGATATGGTTGACGACGAGACGATCCGTGCGATTCTGGCGGTCGCCGCGCGTGCGCCGTCCGGCACCAACATGCAGCCCTGGCGCGTCTATGTGACCAAGGGCGAGGTCAAGCAGCGCATCAGCGACGCCATCCTCAATTCCGGCATTCGCGCCGAAAAGGCGGAGTGGGACGAATATCGTTATTATCCCGACCAGTTCTTCGAGCCGTACCTGACCCGTCGACGCGCCAACGGCTTTGGGCTTTACGGCGCGCTGGGCATCGGCCGGCGCGAGGTCGACAAGATGCGGGCGCAGCACGACCGCAACTTCATCTTCTTCGACGCGCCGGTCGGCATGATCTTCACGATCGACCGGAGGCTGAACCAGGGCTCCTGGATCGACTACGGCATGTTCCTGCAGAACATCATGGTCGCGGCGCGGGGCCGGGGCTTGCATACCTGTCCCCAGGCTGCCTTCGCGCCCTATCACCGGCAGATCCGGCCGGTGCTCGATATTCCCGACGAGGAGGTCGTCGTCTGCGGAATGGCGCTCGGCTATGAGGACACGTCGAAGCCGGAGAACGAGTTCCGCACCGACCGCGCGCCGCTCGAGGACTGGGTGACGTTCGCGGAATAGTATCGGCGCGGGGCCGCGGTCCGGCTGTCAGTCGGTGCTCATATGCGCACCGTGTCCGCTGACATGCGCGCCGTCCAGCGGCGTCAGCCTGAGATAGGCCGACAGCGCGCAAAGCGTGATCAGGCCTTCGATGACGAACAGGATGCGATAGTCATTGACGCTGGCCTTGCCGCTGCCGGCAAGCAGCGAGAGCAGCGCCGACGCGAGGCCGACGCTGATCGCCACCGCAAGCTGCCACAGGATGTAATAGAGCGCGCTGAAGCGGGCGAGCTGCTCCGGCGCGATGTCCGAATAGGAAAGATTGCCGGTCGAGGCCCATTGCACCGAGCGGAAGACGCCGAAGGTGAAGATGTAGGCCAAAACGATCCAGGCCGGCAGGCTTTCCTGCATCAGCGCGAAGCCTGCGACCAGCAGTGCGACGATCGGCGTGTTGGTGACCAGCACGCGCTTGAAGCCGAAACGGTTCAAAAGGCGCGGCATGAAGAAGCGCATCAGCAATGACCCGATCGCGGCGACGAAAGTCAGCGATCCTGCTTGCACCGCGCTCATGCCGAAGCCGAGCTGGAACATCAGCGGCAGAAGGAAAACCACGGAGCTCAGGCCGATCGTGTCGAGGCCACCGCCGGTGAGGAAGGAGATGCGGAAAGTGCGGATGCGCAGCAGGTTGAGGTCGAGCAGCGGATTGCGGGCGCGCAGGCAATAGAAGGCGGCGACCGTCAGGATGACCATCGCCAGGCCGAGCTCGATGCCGATGAGGCTGCTTGCGGCATCCTTGGCGGCAAGCGAGTCCATGCCGAAGACCAGCAGCCCCATGCCGCTGCCGACGAGCAGGAAGCCCGGAAGGTCGAAAGGCGTGCGCACCGGCTTGGTCGTCGTCGGAAACAGCGAGGCAGCCAGAAGCGCCGCGGTCAGCGCGATCGGAATGTTGATGTAGAAGATCCAGCGCCAGGACACGTAAGTGGTCAGCGCGCCGCCGGCGAGCGGTCCGACCAGCGGCCCTGACTGTCCGGCGAGCGAAATATACATGTTGATCTTCAGCGTACGGTCGCGCGGGAAGCTCGACAGGATGACGACCTGGCCGAGCGTGCCCATCAGCGCGCCGCCGCACCCCTGCAAGGCGCGCGAGCCGATCAGCATCCAGATATTTTCCGAAAGGCCGCACAGCGCCGAGGCGCTGGCGAAGACGAGCAGGGCGAAGCAATAGACGTTGCGCAGGCCGAAGCGGTCGGCCAGCCATCCGCCGACCGGCATGGTGACGATGAGGCTCGCGACATAAACGGTGATCAAAAGGCCAAGCTGGCTTGGCGGGCGGTCTAGGCTCTCGCCGATGCCGGGCAGCGCGGTGACCACGACGTTCTGGTCCAGGCTCGTCATGAACACGCCACAAGCGACGGTTGCCGGCAACAGCATCGACGGCCCCCCCGCCGGAGCAAAGCGGGTCGTGGCCATCGCCGAAGTCTCAACAGTCATGGAAGGGTATGGTCGAACTGGTTGCCTGAACGGACGTTCGCTTTGGCAAACGCCCGTGATTCCTTACCTATCGCGCCTGCTGGCTCAACGCTCAAGCAGCAGTTGTAGCCGTCGATAATGCCAGATAGCGCCTGGACCAATGCTGAGCCAGCAACGCCGAGCCTATTGCACCTCGTAGCCGACTTCCTCGCTGGCGTAGCACAAGGCCTTCCAGAACGACCGCGCGAAAGAGCGGAAGACGTAGATGTCGAACTGGTCGGCGCCTGTGCGCTGGATCTGGGCGAAGATGTCGTGGTGATTGGTCGAACGGCCAGCGCCGAGCGGGAAGGCGGGCAAGGCGAAGTCGATGGCGAAGAACTTCGCCATCACCCACTCGGCCTTCGGGCCGGCGATGCGGATCGTGGTGCGGCCATGCGAGAGATCGGTGAGCGTGCCGATGGCCGGCGTCATGGCGTCGGCGAAGGCCTGAGCAAGCCCCTCTGCCTCGTCGAGCACGGTGAACTTCCCCGGCGCGAAGCCGAAAGCGGCGCTGCCGCCGCTGCTCACGCCGCCGCCGGCGCCGTCGGGCAGAGCGAGACCAGTGACCTTGCGGATAATCTCGATCAGCCGGCTCTCTTCGCCCGGCCATGCGGCGAGCTGCAGGATCGAGCCTGGCCGGGTTTCGGACAGGATGACATCGACGCCATGTTCGAAATTGCCATGCGAACCAGGATGATAATCCGGCTCGAGCGGCGATTGGCGTTCGGGCAAATGCTGCTCAGCCATGCATGCGGCTCCCGTCCGGATCGTAGAAATGGTTGGAGACGATCTCGACCGGCCCGAACCGGTTGCGCAGCGGGTCCGAGACGAAAGCGCGGGTCCCGTGGCGCGCCTCGCCGCCCTTGACCAAAGCCAGCGCGATATGTTTGCCCAGCGCCGGCGAATAGCAGCAGGCGGTGATGTGACCGAGCGAGGCGTGCGGATTGGCCTCGTCCAGTTCCTCGACAATATGTCCGCCGCCGTTGAGCGGCCGGTTGTCGAGGGCGATAAGCCCGACCAGCTCGAGCCGGTCAGGGGCGATAAGGCCTTCGCGGTCCATCATGGCCGAGCCGATAAAGGGCTTCTTCTTCGACAGCATCCAGTCGAGATGGAGGTCGCGCGCCGTGGTGCGGCCATCGATCTCGGCGCCGGTGACATGGCCCTTCTCGATGCGCATGGTGCCGAGCGCCTCAAGCCCGTAGGTGACAAGGCCGAAGGGCTTGCCGGCCTCGATCAGGGCTTCCCAGACGCGGGTGCCGTAGCCGGCGCCGGAATAGACCTCGAAGGCCATCTCGCCGGAGAAGGACAGCCGGCAGATCATCACCGGGACGCCTGCAATCTGGCCATGGACGATGCCCATGAAGGGCAGGGTGGCGTTGTCGACGGCGGTGCCGGTGACGCAGGAAGCGAGGATGGCCCGCGCGTTCGGCCCGCCGATCGCAGCACCCGCCCATTCGTCGGTGACCGAGGTGACCGTGACCTTCAGCTCCGGCCAGATAACGTCGAGGAAATATTCCAGATGCTGCATCACCTTGCCGGCATTGGCGGTGGTGGTGGTCATCAGGAATTCCTGCTCGCCGAGCCGCCAGGTGGTGCCGTCGTCGAAGGCAAGCCCGTCCTCGCGCAGCATCAGGCCGTAGCGCGCCTTGCCGACCGCGAGCGTCGAAAACATGTTGGTGTAGACGCGGTCGAGGAACTCGGCCGCATCGGGCCCCTGCACCGCGATCTTGCCCAGCGTCGAGACGTCGACGATGCCGGCGCTCTCGCGGGTTGCCCTGGCCTCACGGACATAGGCCTGCTCGACCGTCTCGCCTGGAAGGCCGTAGATCATCGGGCGATACCACAGGCCGGCCGAATACATTCTCGCGCCGTTGGTGATGTGCCAGTCATGCATCGGCGTCAGCCGCTCGGGCTTGAGGTCGCCGAAGCGTTCGGCCGCAAGCGAGCCGATCGACACGGCCGTATAGGGCGGGCGAAAGCGCGTCGTGCCGACTTCGGGGATGGGCTTGCCCAGGGCCTCGGCCATGATGGCGAGGCCCGGCACATTGGAGTTCTTGCCCTGGTCCGTCGCCATGCCGAGCGTGGTGTAGCGCTTCAGATGCTCGACCGAGATAAAGCCTTCGCGATGCGCCAGCCGCACGTCCTCAGCGGTGACATCGTGCTGGAAGTCGACGAAACTCTTGCCCTTGGCCTTGATCTCGAAGACCGGGGCCGGATCGGGATCGCCCGGAGCCGCCTCGACGACGGGCAGGGGAGCGGATGATGCTGCACCTCCGGCCGCCTGAAGGCCGGCCGCGCGGCCTTCGGCAATGGCTTCGGCAGTCGAGAAACTGCCGGTGAAAGCGCCGGCGCCGGTCCAGCGTTGCGTCGGCTTGGGTGGCAGGAAGGCTTGTCTCGCCGGATCCCACTCGGCCTTCGCGCCGGCCTGGCTGGCGAGATGGATGGTCGGCGACCAGCCGCCCGACATCAGAAGGCTGTCGGCATGGATGCTGCGTTCGTCGCCGCTCAGCACACCGCTCGTGGCGTCGAAGCGCTGCACCTTGAGGCCGGTGAGGGCCTTGCCGCCTTCGGTGGCAATGACGGCGTGACCGGCAAGCAGCTCGGCCTCCGCATCGCTCGCCAGCCGGCGCATCTCGTTCGAGACGTCGCCACGGACATCGACGATGGCAACCACCGCGGCGCCGGCCTTCTTCAAGGCGACGGCGGAGCGGTAGGCGCTGTCGTTGTTGGTGAAGAGCGCGATGCGCTGTCCCGGCAGCACGCCGTATTCGTTGGCATAGCGTTCGGCCGCATGCGCCAGCATGACGCCGGGACGATCGTTGCCCGGGAACACCAGCGGCCGCTCGAAGGAGCCGGTGGCGAGCACCACCGTGCCCGCGCGGATCGCCCAATAGCGCTGGCGCGGCTCGCCCTTGGCGGCCACTTCCTTGTGGTCGGTCACGCGCTCGAGGGCGGCCAGCGTGTTGCCGTCATAATAGCCCCACACCGTCGTGCGCGGCAAAAGCCGCACATTGTCGTTGCCTGCGAGCTGCGCAGCCAGACGCTGGGCCCAGTCGGCGGCTGGCATGCCGTCGATGGTTTCGCCCGACCAGTTGGCGGAGCCGCCAAGGTTGGCTTCGAGGTCCGCGAGAATGACGCGGGCGCCCTGGTCGGCCGCGGCCTTCGCCGCCATCAGGCCGGCCGGACCGGAGCCGACGACCAGCACGTCGCAAAATGCGTTCATGCGCTCGTAGCGAGCCGGGTCGGGAGCCGTGCCGGCCTTGCCGAGGCCGGCGGCGCGGCGGATGAAATGCTCGCAGAACATCCAGAAGCGCGTGCCCTTCAGCGGACCGATCACCGGCCCCATGAAGGTCTTGTAATAGAAGCCGGCCGACAGGATCTTGCCGCCGAGCTGGTTGATGGCGCCGATGTCCCAGGCGAGCGAAGGCGTGCGGTTCTGGCTGACGGCGACGAGCCCGTCATAGATCTCGACCATGGTGGCCGGGATGTTCGGCTCACGCACCTCGCCGCGCAGCACCGTCACCAGCGCGTTCGGCTCCTCGACGCCGGCTGCGAGCAGGCCGCGCGGGCGATGGTACTTGAAGGAGCGGCCGAACAGCGTCACGCCGTTGGCAAGCAGCGCCGAGGCCAACGTGTCGCCGGCATAGCCGGTGTAGGGCGCGCCGTCGAAGGTGAAGCGGATGGTGCGCAGCCGGTCGATCCGGCCGCCGGTCTCGGCGCGGCGGGGGCTCACGAGCGGCCCTCCGCCCTGCTGTCGGTGGATTTGTGGCCGCCACGCGCGAATTCGGTGCTCAGGATCTCATGCGTGATGGTGTTGCGCACGACCCTCAGATGCGCGCGGCAACCGCCGGAATGCTGCCAGATCTCATTGTGATCACCGGCCGGATTCAGCCGGTCGTAGACATAGGCATTCCAGGCGTCGAGGTTCTGCGAGGCGGGCTGCGGCCGCTCGCGGTTGCCGTCGCCCTGGTAGGTGAATTCGATAACGTCGCGCGGCCCGCAATAGGGACAGGTGATCAGCATTTTCTTGTATCTTCTTGTTCAACCATGATCTTTTCCAAAAGCCGGTTCCCACGTTTTGGGATCATGGTTCCCTAATGCAGCCGCGGATTCGCGCCTTGGCCTTTGTCGTCGATGATGAGGCCACGATAGAAACGGTCGAGGGTGAAGGGCGCGTTGAACTCGTGCGGCTCGTCCTTGGCAATGGTGTAGGCAAAGCACCAGCCCGAGGCGGGCGTCGCCTTGAAGCCGCCGTAGCACCAGCCGCAATTGAGATACATGCCCGGCAGGGGACCGGTGGTGATGATAGGCGAGCCGTCCATCGTCATGTCGCACAGCCCGCCCCAGGAGCGCAGCATACGCACACGGGCCAGGCCGGGGAACAGCGCCAGCATCTCGCTCATCACCTCGTCGACGACTGGCAGGCTGCCGCGCTGGGCGTAGCTGTTGTAGCCGTCAAGGTCGCCGCCATAGACGAGGCCGCCCTTGTCGGACTGCGAGATGTAGAAATGGCCCATGCCGAAGGTGAGAACGGTGTCGACGATGGGTTTCAGCGATTCCGAGACGAAGGCCTGCAGCACATGGCTTTCGATCGGCATATGCGAAATGCCGGCAAGCTGCATGACTTGACCGGTGCTGCCGGCAACCGCAAGCGCCACCTTCTTGGCGCGGATCTCGCCGCGCGTCGTCGAAACGCCGGTGATGCGCCCGCCATCGCGCAGGAAGCCGGTCACCTCGCAATTCTCGACGATGTCGACGCCGCGCCGGTCGGCGCCGCGCGCATAGCCCCAGGCGACCGCGTCGTGCCGGGCGGTGCCGGCGCGCGGCTGCATCAGCCCGCCAAGCACCGGGAAGCGCGCCGAACCCGAGACATCCAGCGCCGGCACAAGCCGCTTTATTCGGTCGACGCTCCACAGTTCGGCATCGACCCCGAGATGGCGCATGGCGTTGCCGCGCCGCGCATAATCGTCGAGTTGGGCAGGGGTGTGCGCGAGGTTCAGGCAGCCGCGCTGCGAGAACATGACGTTGTAGTTGAGGTCGTGCGAGAGGTTTTCCCACAGCTTCATCGAATGCTCGTAGAAGCGCGTGTTCTGCGGCAAGAGATAGTTGGAACGCACCGCCGTGGTGTTGCGGCCGACATTGCCGGAGCCGAGCCAGCCCTTTTCCAGCACCGCGACATTGGTGATGCCGTGTTCCTTGGCAAGGTAATAGGCGGTCGAAAGACCGTGGCCGCCGCCGCCGATGACGATCACGTCATAGGAAGCCTTGGGGTCCGGCTTGCGCCAGGCGGGCTTCCAATCCTTATTGCCGGTCAGCGCGTTCTTGAGCAGCGAAAAGGCTGAATATTCCGCCATTCTTTCCATCGTCCTTTTGATGCGAGGCGGCAGACTATAGAGCAGGCGGGAAGCGCAAAGCCAAGATTGCGCCATCGCTTTTCGCCAGGCCGACTCCCGCCGATGCGGTCGGGACGGCTTGCCGCCCGATATGCCGGTCTTTATCAAAGGCGGAAATTCCGAGGTTTTTCGGCCGCGAGTCGCCAACACAGTCATGTTCTTCCGCCTGCTGCGCCTGATCCTGATCGTCATCGTCGCTGCCTTCGGGCAGCCGGCGCTCGAGGCGTCGGCGCAGGCGATCGGCCATGGTTCCTCGCAGCTCATCGGCGATCAGACCAAGGTCATCCAGGATCTGACGACCAAGACAGACGGCCTGGAAAAGAGATTGAGCGACCCCGACCAGGACGATGCAGGGCTGGTCGATATCCGGCTGCAGTTGGAGGATATTTCGCGCGCGGCGCTGAACAGCGCGCTGGCATTCCGGCAGCGCCTCAACGACATCAACAACCGCATCCAAGTGCTCGGCGCGCCGCCGGCGGAGGGACAGCCTCCCGAGCCGGAGGTCGTCAGCAACGAGCGCAGCGCGCTTGCCACCGAGAAAGCCGAGATCAACGCCGTCGTCGCCGGCGCGCAAAACCTGTCGATCCGCGTCAACGGGCTGGTCGACAAGATCGCCGCTATGCGCAGCGAGATTTTTCGCAGCGTCATCACCAAGCACTATGACCTGACCGAGGCGCTGAGCCCGCAGGCCTTTTCCGACGCGCATGACCAGTTCTCGGGCCTCTACAAAGCAGTGTCGTCGTGGGCGAGCTTCGCCGTCAGGTTCAAATTCCAGGCGATCCTCGCGGCGACGCTCATGGCGCTGGCGCTGGCGGCCGTCCTGCTGATCGGCGGCAGGCGCCTGTTCGGCCGCATATTCGAGGCGGACCCGACTGTCGAGGATCCTTCCTATCTCAGCCGACTGTCGGTGGCTTTCTGGTCGACGCTGCTGCCGACGCTAGCGCTCGGCGTCTTCTTCGCCTCGGCCGTGTTCTTCTTCAACTATTACAATGTGCTGCGTGGCGATATAGGCACGTTCCTCAATGCCTTGCTGACGGTGATCGGCATGGTGTTCTGCGTCAACCGGCTGACCAACGCGGCGCTCGAGCCGCGCCTGCCCAATTGGCGCCTGATCCCGGTCGAGACCGGTCCGGCACGCTGGCTGGTCGGCTTGACGACCGCCATGGCGCTGGTGCTCGGCTTCAATTACTTCCTGGCGGTCGTCAACGAGAAGATGGGTTCGCCGCTGTCGCTGACGATCGCCAGGGGCTTTGTCGCCACCATTATCGTCGGCGTCATCCTGATTCTGATGGGACTGCTGCGGCCTTTCAGGGCGGCTGACGGCTCATGGCGCCCCTGGCCGGCATGGCTTCGCTTCCTTGCCATCGGGCTCGGCCTGTTTACCATTGCGGCGGCGCTGCTCGGCTATATCGGCCTGGCGCTTTTCGTCTCGTTCCAGGTCGTAGTGACCGGCACGGTGCTGGTGACGGCCTATATCGGCTTCCTCTCGGCTCGCGCAATCGGCGAGGAGGGCGGCTTCGCCGATACTTCGGTCGGGCGATGGCTTTCGGAAAACTCGAGCTACGAGGATACCGCCCTCGACCAGCTCGGCCTGGTCGTCAGCATCGCCACCAATCTGATGATCGTGGTGGTGTTCCTGCCGCTGATCCTGTTGATGTGGGGCTTCCAGCCCGGCGACATCGAGGCCTGGGCCTATAAGCTCGCGACCGGGGTCACGATCGGTTCGGTGACCATCTCCTTCCTCGGCATCCTCAGCGGCATCGTCGTCTTCGTCATCGGCTATTTCCTGACGCGCTGGTTCCAGGGCTGGCTGGACGGTTCGGTGATGGCGCGCGGCAAGGTCGATGCCGGCGTGCGCAACTCGATCCGGTTGGGTGTCGGCTATGCCGGTGTGGCGGTCGCGGCACTGGTCGGCATCTCGGCCGCTGGCATCGATCTTTCCAATCTGGCGCTGGTCGCCGGCGCGCTGTCGCTGGGTATCGGCTTCGGCCTGCAGAACGTCGTGTCGAATTTCGTCTCGGGCCTCATCCTGCTTGCCGAGCGGCCGTTCAAGGTCGGCGACTGGATCGTCGCGGGTGACGTCAGCGGTACGGTGCGCAAGATCAGCGTGCGCGCGACCGAGATAGAGACCTTCCAGCGCCAGTCGGTGATCCTGCCCAACTCGAACCTCATCAACAATGCGGTCGGCAACTGGACGCATCGCAACAAGCTCGGGCGCATCGACATCAAGGTCGGCGTCGCCTATGGCAGCGACGTCAAGCGCGTCCATGCCATCCTGACGGACATTGCGCGCGCCCATCCGATGGTGCTGAAGAATCCTGAGCCATTCGTCCTCTTCGCCAATTTCGGTTCGGCCGCGCTCGAATTCGAGATCCGGGTGTTCGTCGCCGACATCATGAATGGCAGCGTCGTTCAGAACGAGATCCGCTTCGCCATCTTCGATATCTTCGAGGAGGAGCAGATCGAGATACCATCGACGCCGCGCGCTGTGGTCGAGAGCAAGAAGCACGAAGCCTGGCCGATCGACGACGACAAGATCGAAGCCGAATTCGCCGAACGCCAGAGGCTGGAAGCGGAAGCCGCGGCCGAGCGGGAGCGGCTGGCCAAGATGAAGCGGAGAGGCCGCAAGCCCGACCCGAGCTGAGATGCATCGATATTCGGGGTGAGGCCGGTCTGCAAATGACGGCACGCCGCGGCCACCCGAAACCGATTGTGGCATGAATGCGGCATTCAGTTGCGGTTCAGGTAACATCTCATATAAGCTTCGATGCAAAGGGCGAGAATGCCTTGCAAATTCGAACAGAGGCGGTGTGCAAAACACCGAAAATGCAATGTGGAAGTCTGTCGTTACCGCCATCGCTTTCTTGGCCCTGGGCGGTTCGGCTTTCGCCGCCAGCGCGATCAACAGGGACGCTCAGACGCGGACCCTGGTCGTGACCGAAGGCGGCGCCAAGAGCGAGCTGACGCTTGCCGCCGGCGAGACGGTGGAGTTCTGCTCGAACGGCTGCTTCGTCACCCTGCCCAATGGTGACCTCGAAGCCCTGACCGGCTCGGAAACGGTCGAAATTTCGGGCGGGGCGGCCCGCATCAAGTAACTCTTGCCGCGGATTGGCCCCGCAAGATTGGCAAAGGCCGGACCGATGTCCGGCCTTTTATCGTTTCGGGTAGCCGGCGCTTAACGATGATGCCCGAAAAACCGGTATGACTACGCGTTGCAACCGGACGTTTAACGTTCGCTGCGTCATCCCCGGCTATATCTGACCCCCGAGGACGCCGGCACACGGCGTGGGTTGAATTGGCGCGTGATCCTTCCGAGATCGGAGTTTCGGGATCCCGCTCGATCGGGGCAGGACAATGGACGCGAGGTCGGACAGGAACGCAATCCCGCTTGCGGTCGATCTCGACGGCACGCTGATTGCGACCGACCTTCTGTGGGAAGGACTGTTCATCCTCCTCAAGAAAAACCCGCTCTATGTCTTTCTTCTGCCGCTCTGGCTGACCGGCGGACCTGCCCGGCTGAAGCAGGAAATCGCCCGGCGCGCCGACATTGACCCGGCCTCGCTGCCCTACCGCCAGGATCTGCTCGGCCGGTTGCGCGCCGAGCACCGGGAGGGACGCAAGATCGTGCTGGCGACGGGAACGCCGCGCAAATTCGCGGAGGCGATCGCGGCGCATCTCGGCATTTTCGATCTTGTGCTGGCGAGCGACGGGCCGCACAACATGACCTCCGGCAGGAAATGCGCGGCCCTGGTCGCCGCCTATGGCGATGGGGGCTTCGACTACGCCGGCAACAGCCGTCATGACCTCAAGGTCTTCGACGCCGCGCGCAACGCACTGGTCGTGGCGCCCGACCGCAGCGCCCGACGCTGGCGGGCGGCGCATCAGGCCGAAGCCATGCCCGCGCCCAAGCCGACGCTCAGGACCTACATCAAGATGCTGCGCATGCATCAGTGGCTGAAGAACGCGCTGATCGCCGTGCCGATGGTGCTCTCGCACGAATATTTTAATCCCAACATGATCTGGGAATGTCTGCTGGCGTTCGTCTCCTTCAGCGCCGTGGCGTCCGCGATCTATATCCTCAACGATTTCTTCGACCTCGCGCTCGACCGCAAGCATCCGACCAAGCGCAACCGGCCTTTCGCCAGCGGCGCATTGTCGATCCCGTTCGGCCTCGGCGCGATTGCCGTGCTGCTCGCGATCGGTATTGCGGCCAGCCTCTTCCTGCCGATCGAATTCCTTGGCGTGCTTGCCGGCTACTTGGTCGTCACCACCGCCTATTCGCTGTCGTTCAAGCGCATGCTTCTGGTCGATGTGCTGACGCTTGCCGGTCTCTACACGATCCGCGTGCTGGCGGGGGCGGCCGCCACCGGCGTGGACGTGTCCTTCTGGCTGCTGGCCTTCTCGATCTTCTTCTTCCTGTCGCTGGCGCTGGTGAAGCGCTTCGTCGAATTGCGGACCACGGCCATCCCGCCGGGCGAGCGTATCGCCGGTCGCGGCTATCGGACCGAGGACCAGGAGATCGTCGCCCAGGCCGGCATGGCGTCGGCCTTCTCCTCGGCGCTGGTGCTCGCGCTCTATATGGACAGCCCTGCGGTGCGCGAGCTCTACCCGCATCCCTGGCTGATATGGCCGCTGGCGCCGATCGTCCTCTACCTGACGATGCGCGTCTGGATCTTGGCCCGGCGCGACGAGATGCATGACGATCCGGTCGTCTTCATCATCCGCGACTGGCGCAGCCAGATCGTCGTCGCCATCGGCGCGGTCTTCCTCCTCGCCGGAGGCTGGTGATGGGGCAGGAGCGCTTCGGCAGCTTCGGACTGGCGACCCCGCCGGCGCGCAAGGCGATCCCGGGGGACGAGGCGATCGCGATTCTGAAGAACGGCAAGGCCAGTCCGGGATCATTGCTCGGCTACGGCAATGGCCGCTCCTATGGCGACAGTTGCCAGAACGATGCCGGCATGGTGGTCGACATGCGGCCGCTCAACCGTATTCGTTCCTTCAACGCCGAGACCGGTGTGCTCGAAGCCGATGCCGGCACGCTGCTTTGCGACATCATCGCTTGTGCCGCGCCCTACGGCTTCTTTCCGGCCGTGGTTCCAGGTACGCAGTTCGTGACGCTGGGCGGCGCGATCGCCAACGACGTCCACGGCAAGAACCATCATCGGCGCGGCACCTTCGGCTGCCATGTCGAGGCTTTGACGCTGCTTCGGTCCGACGGCCGGACCTATCGCTGCTCGGTGACCGACAATGTCCGCTTGTTCGGGGCGACGATCGGCGGCATGGGGCTGACCGGGCTGATCCTTTCAGCGTCCATCAGGCTGTTGCGGGTGCCGTCGCTCGACATCATGGAAAGGGCGACGCGGTTTCGCGATCTCGGCGAATTCTTCGATCTTGCCGAGGTGGCGGACCAAGCCAACGAATATGCCGTCGCCTGGGTCGACCAGCTTGCCGGCAGCCATGGCCGCGGGCGAGGGCTTTTGTTCACCGGCAATCATGCCGAACACGGCTCGCACGCCGCCGCGAATGCAGGCGGCCGACTTTCCGTGCCGGTGCAGCCGCCGTTCAATGTGCTGAATCGGGCCTTCCTCACGGCCTTCAACGCGGCCTACCGCTGGAAAAAGGGCAAGTCTCCTGTTCCGCGTCGGGCAGGCTATCAAGGGTTCTTCTTTCCGCTCGACGGCGTGCGCGACTGGAACCGGCTCTACGGGCCGCGCGGGCTTTTCCAGCACCAGAGCGTGGTGCCGGAGGTCAATGCCCGCCGCGTCGTGCCAGCGCTGCTCGAGGCGGCGCGACGGGCAGGGCAGGGATCGTTCCTGACGGTGCTCAAGCGCTTCGGCGGTGGCCGCTCGCCGGCGCTGCTGTCCTTCCCACGGCCCGGCTACACGCTGACGCTCGATTTCCCCAACCAGAGCGAAAGGACGTTGCGGCTGCTCGCCGAGCTCGACCGCATCACGGTCGAGGCGGGCGGGGCGGTGAACCCCTACAAGGACGCCCGGATGGGGCCTGAGACATTCGCCGCGTCCTTCCCGCAATGGCAGCGGCTGGAGGCGCTTCGCGACCCGGCTTTCATGTCGAGCTTCTGGGCGCGCACCGCCAAGAGACTGGAGATCGGACAAGGAAGAGCTGAAGCTGCGGAATAGATAAAAATCGAGTAGATCATGGTAAATAAAGCGTTACGCCATGGTTTTCTCAAAACAACGTCCGGCTTCACGGAATATTTGCAGGTTGTAATAGGACCGCCGAAGGGGCGGGGTGGCAACAATGAAATACATAGTCTTCATTCTATTTACGGTCATGACCAATGCCGCGGCGCAGCTGATGCTGAAGCAAGGCATGATGTCGATGGGGCCGATCGCCTTCGAAGGGGTCAATCCGCTCGTCAAGCTCTTGCAGATCGTGTTCAGCCCTTGGGTGTTCCTGGGCCTCTGCACCTTCGTCATCTCGATGGCGTCGCATCTTTATGTGCTGTCCAAAGTCGAGCTCAGCTTCGCCTATCCGTTCCTCAGCCTCGCCTATGTCGCCGTGGCGATCTTTGCCTATTTCGTCTTCCGCGAGGACCTCAATGGCTGGCGCATCGCCGGCATCGCCTGCATCTGCGTCGGCACGATCCTGATCGCCCAGAGTGGCAGAGAAATGGATGGGCGGGGACACGAGGAGCGGACTGCATCCATCATCCCCGACAAGATCGGCACAAGCGAGATCGTTCGATGAGACATGTGATTTTCGGCGGCGACGGCTTCGTCGGCCGTCACCTTGCCCCCAAGCTCGTGGCCGATGGTGAGACTGTCGTGGTCGCCGACATCGTCAAGAGCGACCTGCCGCACTACCGCTCGATGCGTTTCATCACTTGCGACGTCACCGATCCGGCCTCGGTCGCGGCGGTCGGGCTCAGGGCCGACGACATGGTCTATAATCTGTCGGCCAAGATGCTGTCGCCCATCCAGGTGCGCGCCAAGCGGCACAATTTCTTCTTCCCGGTGAATTTCCACGGCACCGAGAACATCATCCAGGCGATGGACAAGGCCGGCGCCTCGAAGCTGGTCCACTATACGACCGACATGATCTACGGCCACACGGTGGTGCTGCCGATGACCGAGGACCATCCGGTCTCGCCGCTCGGCGAATACGGCCTGTCGAAGCTCAAGACCGAGGAGCTCGCCGCCGAATGGCGCAAGCGCGGCATGTCGATCTCGCTGTTCCGGCCGCGTTTGATCATCGGGCCCGGACGCCTCGGCATCCTGGAGAAGCTGTTTAAGCTGATCGACTGGAACCTTCCCGTGCCGATGATCGGCTCGGGCAGGAACCCCTATCAGTTCATCTCGGTCTTCGACTGCGCGGAGGCTGCGCGTGCAGCCTGGAAAGCCGGCGTGCCGAACGAGGCCTATAACCTCGGCTCGCTCAATCCGCCGCCGGTCAAGAAACTGCTCGGCGACCTGATCCGCCATGCCGGCTCGAAGTCGATCCTGCTGCCGACGCCCGGCTGGGCGGTCAAGCGCACGCTCGACCTGCTCGACCTGTTGAACATGCCGATCATGGATCCGGAACAGTATCTGATCGCCGACGAGGAATGCGTGCTCGACGTGTCCAAGGCAGAGCGCCAGCTCGGCTGGGTGCCGCAATACCGCGACGAGGACATGCTGATCGCCGCCTACAACGAATACCGCGCCAAGAAGGACGGCCACGCCGTCGCCGCGAAACATGTGCCTGCCGAATAGGCGCGAAGGGGAGATTTTTCAATGACCGTCATGGCCAAGCCGGAACAGACAGCCGCGCGCACGCTGGTCGATGCCCCGGCGCTTTCGCCCGCTTCCATCGCCAAGCCCGACCTGATCGGCGTCGAAGAGGCCAAGGCGTTGGACGTCGCCCGCATCACCGACCTGTTCAAGGCGCATCTCAATCCCGGACAGCTGCATTTCATGAAGCTGCTCGGCTTCCACAAGGTCAAGATCGAGCGCGCCGAGGGCATGTTCTATATCGACCAGAACGGCCGCAAGATCCTCGACTTCTTCGGCGGTTTCGGTTCGCTGGCCTTTGGCCACAATCATCCGCGCATCCTGGACGCCCGCAAAAGGTTCCAGGAGGAGAAGCGCCAGGAGATCGCCATCGCCTTCATGTCGCAATATGCGGCGGCGCTCGCGCACAACATCGCCAAATGCTCGCCCGGCGACCTCGACATGGTGTTTCTGGGCTCGTCCGGTTCGGAAGCCATGGAAGCGGCGGTGAAGCTTGCCGAGCGCGCCGCCGGTCCGAAGCGGCCGAAGATTGTCTATGCGGAGAATTCCTTCCACGGCAAGACCAAGGGCGTGCTGGCGATCACCGACGGCCAGCTCTACCGCGCCGACTTCAAGGTGGCGGATAATGTCGTGCGCGTTCCCTTCGCCGACATCGACGCCGTCGAGCGGCTGTTCAAGGGCGACCCGGAGATCGGCGTCATCGTGCTGGAGACCATTCAAGGCGGCGGCGGCATCATCCAGGCAGAGGCGCAGTACTGGCAGAAACTGCGCGCGCTTTGCGACGAGTATAGCGTGCTGTGGGTCGCCGACGAGGTGCAGTGCGGCTATGGCCGCTCGGGCCGCTTTTATGCTTTCGAGCATTACGGCGTGGTGCCGGACGTGACGGCGCTGGCGAAGTCGCTCGGCGCCGGCAAGGCCGCGGTCGGCGCCATGATCGCCAGGCGCGACGTCTATATGAAAGCCTATGGCACGCCCAAGACGGCGATGATCCACGCCATGGCGACGTTCGGCGGCATGGGCGAGGCCTGCGTCACCGCAATCGAGGGCATCAACGTGCTCTATGACGAGGGGCTGATCGACAACGCCGCCTCGACCGGCGCGTACCTGTTGCAGCGGCTGCAGGCGCTGAAGGAAAAATATCCGAAGATCATCAAGGATGTGCGCGGCAAGGGTTTCATGATCGGGCTCGAGTTCCACGATTTCTCGCAGACCCTGCCGATGGTGCTGCGCCCGGTCGTGAGCGTGCTCGACGACAAGCTGAAGGGCTCGCTCTCGGGCTTCGTCGGCTCGCTTTTGCTGCGCGACTATGACGTGCTCGTCGCCTTCACCGAGTACAACCGCAACGTCATCCGGCTCGAGCCGCCGCTGATCTGCCGGCCCGAGCATGTCGACCGCTTCGTCGATGCCTTCGACAGCCTTCTGTCGCGCGGCATCGTGGCGATCGTGAAGGATTTCGTGAAAAGCCAGATCGGTAAATAAGAGGCGCCGAGCATGCTGACCAGGCTATCCGCTCCGACCAAACCGCTGGAACGGTTGACCGGCGCCGGCCTGGCGTTGGGCGAGGGAATTTATGCGCGGTGGGCCGTATCGATCGGCGCGGTCGCCTTCTCGCTCTATATCCTGCTGACCGCCGCGACCGCCTGGCTCATGCCCGACGCCAACTGGGACATGCTGCCCTATCTGGCGATCGGCGAGGAAGGTGCCTATCCCGATCCGCAGGCCCTGCACGATTATGCCTACAGCACGGTTAAGGCCGGCGTGTCGGCCGCTGACTACAAGACCTTGACTGACGATGGCGGCGGCTTCCGCAGCCACATGGCGGAGAATGCCGCCGACTTCCATTCGCTGCTCGGCATGTACCGGATCAAGTTCCTCTATGCCGAGATCCTGTCCAGCCTCAGCCATGTCGTCTCGCCGGTCGAGGCGATGCGGCTGGTGCAGGTGGCTTCCGTGCTTCTGTTCGGCGCCATCACGCTCGCTTGGCTGCGCGCGGAGGGCGCGCTGGGGCTGGCACCGGTCGTCGGCGCGATCCTGATCATGGCCGATTTCGGCGACGCGGCGCGCGCCTCGACGCCGGACCTTCTGTGCTCGGCGCTATTCCTCGGCGGTGTCTTCGCCTATGTGCGCAAGCGCGAGGCGGCGACGGCGGTCCTGCTGTTCCTGGCTTTTATGGTCAGGCCCGACAACATCGTCTTCCTCGCCATTTTCGCGGTGCTGCTCGTCGCTTTCCGCGAGCGGGCATGGGGAGCCTTAGCCGGTTTTGCGGCATCCTTCATAGCCTATTTCGTCATTTCGCATTGGGCCCAACATCCCGGCTGGTGGCCGCATCTTTGGTTCTCCAGCATCGAGCAGCATCACAATATGGACGGGTTCGAGCCGCCATTTTCGGTGGCGGCGTATCTCAGGGCCTTCGCCGCTTCAGCGGTGCGCGCGATCAGCGTCAACAGCTGGGTCGGCGTATCGGTGCTGGCACTGGCCGGATGGTACGGCTTGAGCCGCGCCGGTTTCCGGCTCGACCGCCGCACCGGCATCCTGCTGGCGGCGCTGGTGCTCGGCGTGCTGGCGAAATTTGCCGTCTTCCCGATCCACGACACCCGCATCTACTTCCCCAATCTCCTGCCGCCCTTCCTGTTGCTGGCCGCGCCGCTGACGGCGCTGTGGGCGGCGGCAAGCCAGGGTGGGCGCCGCACGGCGCTGCAGGTCATTCCCGGAGACAAGCCATGAGCTCGCTATCCAGCTTCGCGCGCGTTCTTCTATCGCTCGGTCTGCCGACCCGCCTGCTCGACCGCGGGCCGGCATTGAACGGCACGAAGTTCCTGGCCAAGGCGGCGCTCAGGGCAAGTTTCGGCGGCCGGCCATTCCAGATGGTCAATGTCGGCGCCTGCGACGGCGCGCTGTTCGACGACGTGACGCCCTGGCTGCACCGCATTGCGGGCGCGCGCGCCATGCTGGTCGAGCCGATTCCATATAACCAGAAGCGCCTGCGCGCCAATTACCCGGATGCCAGCCGCTTCGTCATCGAGCCGGTGGCCGTGACCAAAACCAAGGGCACGATCACCGTCCACACCTTCGATGCCGCGGCGCTCGAAGCCGGCACGCTGCCGATCGAGTTCATCGGCTGCTCATCGGTCACCGAAACCAATCTGATGTCGGGGAAGAACGCCTGGGGCGAGGCCGATGCCAACTTCAACAAGTTCGCGCCGCATCTGAAGGACATCGAGGTGCCGTCGGAGACCCTGCAGGCGCTGCTCGACCGCAACGGCATAAGCTATATCGACGCGTTCCTGGTCGACTGCGAGGGCGCCGACTGGATGGTGTTCGAGCAGCTTGACCTCGGGCGCTACCGCCCGGGCATGATCAAGATCGAGGTCGGCGCGCTGCCGGCCGCCGAGATCGGCCAAGTCGTGGTGAAGCTGAAGACCGCCGGCTACCAGGTCGGCTTCCAGGCCGAGGACATCTGGGCTTTCGCCTAGCGTCCATCGCCAACCGGTCGCCACGGCGGCAACCGAACCCGATTTGCCATCCGGGGCCGAACGCGCTTGACAAGACGGCGCCTACCCGTCCAACCTAAGCCACTCACCAGGGGAGTCCCGGCAAGGGGCTGAGATACTGCTGGCTTTCGCGGCGCAGTGACCCGTTGAACCTGATCCAGTTCATACTGGCGTAGGGACGGTGCAAGCGCTTTGCGGGAGTTCATGCCCGAAGACCTGTTCAAGCAGGTAGATCGAAGCGTCTTTTCATCCTTCCGGCACAGAACTGGGTCTCCAATGCAACGAGCAAAGGAGCCTCAAATGAATGCTTTGACCCCGACCGTGTCGACCGGGCCGCTGCCCGCTTCGCGCAAGATCCACAAATCCGGCATCCTCCATCCGCAGATCAGGGTGCCCATGCGCGAGATCTCGGTGCATCCAACCGCCGGCGAGCCCCCTGTGACGGTCTACGATCCGTCGGGCCCCTATACCGACCCCGCGATCGAAACGGATATCGAGAAGGGTCTTGCCCGTCTTCGTCAGGACTGGATCGCCGCACGCGGCGATATCGAAGCCTATGACGGCCGCCACGTCAGGCCCGAGGACAATGGATTTGCGACAGGCGAACGGCTGACGCCTGAATTTCCTGTCCGCAATCGTCCGGTGCGGGCGAAAGCCGGAAAGGCGGTGACGCAGCTTGCCTATGCGCGCGCCGGGATCATCACGCCCGAGATGGAATTCGTGGCCATCCGCGAGAACCTTGGCCGCGAGATGCTGGGGAGCAGGTTGCAACAGGATGGGGAGGCGTTCGGCGCGTCGATACCGGACTTCGTCACGCCGGAATTCGTGCGCGACGAGGTGGCGCGCGGCCGCGCGATCATTCCCGCCAACATCAACCATCCCGAGAGCGAGCCGATGATCATCGGCCGCAATTTCCTGGTGAAGATCAACGCCAATATCGGTAATTCCGCCGTCACCTCCTCGATGGCCGAAGAGGTCGAAAAGATGGTCTGGGCGATTCGCTGGGGCGCGGACACGGTCATGGACCTGTCGACCGGCCGCAATATCCACAACATCCGCGAATGGATCGTGCGCAATGCGCCGATGCCGATCGGCACGGTGCCGCTCTACCAGGCGCTGGAGAAGGTGGGTGGCGTTGCCGAGGACCTGAGTTGGGAGGTCTATCGCGACACGCTGATCGAACAGGCCGAGCAGGGCGTCGACTATTTCACCATCCACGCCGGCGTGCGGCTGCATTACATCCCGCTCACCGTGGACCGGGTCACGGGCATCGTCTCACGCGGCGGCTCGATCATGGCCAAGTGGTGCCTGCATCACCACAAAGAGAGTTTCCTCTACGAGCATTTCGAGGAGATCTGCGACATCGCCCGGGCTTATGACGTCTCCTTCTCACTCGGCGACGGTCTTCGCCCCGGCTCGATCGCCGATGCCAACGACAAAGCACAGTTCGCCGAGCTGGAGACGCTTGGCGAACTGACCAAGATCGCCTGGGCAAAGGACTGCCAGGTGATGATCGAAGGCCCGGGCCACGTCCCCATGCACAAGATCAAGCAGAACATGGACAAGCAGCTTGCCGTTTGCGGCGAGGCGCCTTTCTACACGCTTGGGCCGCTGACCACGGACATCGCGCCCGGCTACGACCACATCACCTCCGGCATCGGCGCCGCCATGATCGGCTGGTTCGGAACGGCGATGCTTTGCTACGTCACGCCGAAGGAACATCTCGGCTTGCCGGACCGCAACGACGTCAAGACCGGCGTGATCACCTACAAGATCGCCGCTCATGCCGCAGACCTCGCCAAGGGTCATCCGGCCGCAAAGATCCGCGACGACGCGCTGTCGCGGGCGCGGTTCGAGTTCCGTTGGGAAGACCAGTTCAACCTGTCGCTCGATCCCGAGACGGCGCGCTCGTTCCACGACGAGACGTTGCCCAAGGAGGCGCATAAAGTCGCGCATTTCTGCTCGATGTGCGGGCCGAAATTCTGCTCCATGCGCATCTCCCACGACATTCGCGCGGAAGCGCAAAAGGAGGGGATGGCGGCGATGGCTGAGAAATACCGCGCGGGCGGCGATCTCTATATGCCGGTCGAAGCGCCGGAAGAACAGGCTTCGGCGCGGGATGATCGGGAGGCGCGCTGAGCCATGCGCCGTGTCCTTGTCAAAGGCGCCGGTGTGGCAGGGCTCACCGTCGCCCATGAATTGGCCGCGCGGGGTGCGTCGGTCACGGTTGCTGAAATCAGGGGCCACATAGGCGGCAAAGCCTCCTGGCTTGCCGGCGGTATGCTGGCTCCCTGGTGCGAGCGCGAAAGCGCCGAAGAGGCGGTCGTCACGCTCGGCAGAATCTCGGCTGAGTGGTGGGATAGCACACTGCCCGGGCTCGTGACCAAGGCCGGCACTCTCGTTGTTGCCCATGCGCGCGATGCCTCCGAGCTTGCCCGTTTTGCGGCTCGCACGCGCAATTGCGAGTCCGTCGACGAAGGGGCGCTTGCCGCCCTCGAGCCCGATCTTGCCGGTCGCTTCCGCCAGGGGTTGTTCTTTGCCGGGGAAGCTCATCTCGATCCACGCCGGGTTCTCGAAACGCTGGCCGTCAAATTGCGCGCGATGGGCGTCGTCTTCCTCCTCGATAGGGGCGAGATCGCTCCTTCCGGCTTTGATCAGGTGATCGATTGCACGGGCATGGCGCGGGCCGACCAGGATTTGCGGGGCGTGCGTGGCGAAATGCTGATCCTCCGCACGCGTGAGGTCTCGCTCGCCCGGCCGGTGCGTCTGCTCCATCCGCGTCATCCGATCTATGTCGTGCCGCGCACCGATCATCAGTTCATGGTCGGCGCGACCATGATCGAAAGCGACCATGACGGGCCGATTACCGTCCGCTCGCTGATGGAGCTCCTCAATGCGGCCTACGCACTTCATCCGGCGTTCGGTGAGGCCGAGATCGTCGAGACGGGAGTGGGCGTTCGCCCTGCCTATCCCGACAATCTGCCGCGAGTGAAGCATCGGAAAGACGGCGCGATCACGATCAACGGCCTTTACCGGCACGGTTTCCTGCTCTCACCGGCCATGGCCAGGCAGGCTGCCGGCCTTCTCTTCAATTCATCTGCCGACCTGGAGTCTGAAAATGAAGCTGATCGTCAACGGCGAAGCGCTTGAAGCCAAGGCGGCGACGCTCGACGCCCTTTTGAAGGAGCTGGACTATGAGGGCGGCTGGCTCGCCACCGCGCTGAACGGCGATGTCGTGCCCGCGGCCAAACGGCCGGAATTCCAGTTGAGCGAGGGCGATCGGATCGAAATCCTGTCGCCCATGCAGGGAGGCTAGCCGATGTTCGATCTTTTCGGGACAAAATTGGCCTCGCGTCTGCTGCTGGGCACCGCACAATATCCTTCCCCGGCGGTGCTCGCCGAAGCGGTCAAGGCGTCGGGCACCTCGGTGGTGACGGCCTCGCTGCGCCGTGAAATGGCTGGCGGCAGGGGCGGCGAGCAATTCTGGTCGCTGATCCGCTCGCTCGGTGTAAGGGTGCTGCCCAACACGGCCGGCTGCCATTCCGTCAAGGAAGCCGTGACGACCGCGAAGATGGCGCGCGAGGTCTTCGGCACGTCCTGGATCAAGTTAGAGGTCATCGGCAACCATGACACGCTTCAGCCGGACGTGTTCGGCCTGGTCGAAGCCGCCCGCATCCTGTGCGAGGACGGTTTCGACGTATTCCCCTATACCACCGACGACCTTGTCGTCGCCGAACGGCTGCTGGGGGCCGGTTGCAAGGTGCTGATGCCGTGGTGCGCGCCGATCGGTTCGGCGCTCGGACCGGTCAACATGATGGCGCTGCGTTCAATGCGCGGGCACTTCCCCGACGTTCCGTTGATCGTCGATGCGGGGCTCGGACGACCATCGCACGCGGCAACGGTCATGGAGCTCGGCTTTGACGCCGTGCTCCTCAACACGGCGATCGCCAAGGCTGCCGATCCGGTGGGCATGGCGCGCGCTTTCAGCAAGGCGGTCGATGCCGGCCGCGAAGCCTTCTGTTCGGGGCTGCTCGAGCCGCGCGACGTCGCCGTGCCATCGACGCCTACAATCGGCAGAGCGGTTTTCTCATGAAGCTCGATCCATTCTACCTGATCGTCGACAGCGCCGCCTGGATCGAGCGGCTGGTGCCGCTCGGCGTCAGGCTGGTGCAACTGCGCATCAAGGGAATGGATGAGGACGGGCTGCGCACGGAAATCCGCAAAGCGAAAGCCTTTTGCGCCCGACACGATTGCCATCTCGTCGTCAACGATCATTGGCGGCTGGCGATCGAGGAGGGCTGCGACTTCGTCCATCTCGGTCAGGAGGATCTGCAGGCCGCTAACCTTCCGGAGATACGCGCGGCCGGCATCAGGCTCGGGCTGAGCACCCACGACCATGCTGAACTGGAAACGGCCATGGCAGCCAGGCCCGACTACGTCGCGCTTGGTCCCGTCTATCCGACCATCCTGAAGAAGATGAAATGGGCGCCGCAGGGGCTCGAACGGGTTCGCGCCTGGAAGGACGCCGTCGCGTCCATTCCGCTGGTCGCCATCGGCGGCCTCAATCCCGAGCGGCTCGACGGCGTTTTCGGAGCGGGCGCCGACAGCGCCGCGGTGGTGACGGACATAACGCTGAACCCGGATCCCGAGACGCGCACCAGGGAATGGATCGAAAAGACTGACCCATGGCGCTGAACCGGGACCCGCATGTGCTCGTCGTCGGCGGATCGGATTCCAGTGGCGGCGCGGGAATTGCACGCGACATCGAGACGATCTCTGCCGTCGGCTTGCGCGCTTGCGTTGCCGTCACCGCTGTAACGGTGCAGACACACCAATCCGTCACGGCAATCCACCATATGCAGCCTGACCTGGTAGCCGATCAGATGCGCGCGGCGCTGCGGGCCAACAGGGTATCCGCGATAAAGGTCGGCATGCTTTCGACGGGACGAGTCATCGCGGCGGTTGCCGCCGTGCTCAGCGAGATTTCGCGGATACCGGCAGTCCTCGATCCGGTGCTGGCTTCCTCGTCGGGCAGGCAACTGCTGGAACCGGGGGCGATCGGGGTCCTGAAGCGCGATCTCATGCCGCTTTGCCGTCTCGTCACGCCGAACCTTGTCGAGCTGGCGATCCTGACCGGTTCGGATTTGGCCGTAGACGGCGATGATGCGCTGCGGCAGGGGAGGCGATTGCTTGCGGCCGGGCCGCAGGCACTGCTCATCAAGGGTGGCCATGCGACGGGACCCAGATCAACGGATATCCTGTTGGGCCCTGGACAAGAACCTATCCACGTCGACATGCCAAGGCTTGCCGGCTCGATGCGCGGGACCGGCTGCATGCTGGCCAGCGCGATCGCCGCGCATCTGGCCGTTGCGAAACCGCTCGAGGACAGCGTGCGTGAAGGCAAGCGGCTTGTCTTCGAGAAGCTCCTGCGGTCTATCGGGCGCGAACCGGCTCCGGGGGCATAAGATAAGCAATCCTCGCCCATGACAGCCTGGGCCGGCGTCAGGGTCGCTCGGCCTTTTCCTAATGTCGCAAACAGGCTTCAATCTCCCTACCGCTCCGCCCTATAGTCCCGCCCGCTTTATCCCTTTGGAGTCGCGGGCAATGGCAGAGTTTCCGAAAAAGGCGAAGGTCGTCATCGTCGGTCTGGGCGGTATCGTCGGCGCGTCCGTCGCCCATCACCTGATCGAGCGCGGCTGGGAGGATATCGTCGGCATCGACAAGTCGGGCATCCCGACCGATATCGGCTCGACGGCGCACGCCTCGGACTTCTGCTACACGACCAGCCACGATTTTCTCTCCTGCTGGACGACGCTCTACTCCATCGATTTCTACGAGAAGATGGGCCACTACGCCCGCGTCGGCGGCCTGGAGGTCGCTCGCGTCGGCGACGACGGCCGCATGGACGAGATCAAGCGCAAGATCGCCTCGGCAAAATCCTTCGGCACCCGCGCGCGGCTGATCGAGCCGGCCGAGATCAAGCAAAAATTCCCGCTGATCGAGGAGCATCTGGTGCAGGGCGGCCTGTGGGATCCCGATGCCGGCCTGGTCATTCCGCGCTCGCAGACGGTCGCCGGCAAGCTGGTCGACCAGGGTGTCGCCGCCGGCAAGCTTCAGGCTTTCGCGAACACCTCGGCCAAGGAGCTGATCGTCGAGAACGGCCGCATCAAGGGCGTGGTGACCGAGCGCGGCACGATCGAGGCCGATTATGTCGTGGTCTGCACCGGCATCTGGGGCCGGCTCACCGCGGCGCTGGTCAGCGAGGATCTGCCGGTCATGCCGATCGACCATCCGCTCACCTTCTTCGGCCCATACAACGAGTTTGCCGGCACCGGCAAGGAGATCGGCTGGCCGCTGTTGCGCGACCAGGGCAACTCGGCCTATATGCGCGACACCGGCGATCCGAAGACCGCCGAAGGCGGGCAGATCGAATGGGGCTATTACGAGGAAACCAATCCGCGTCTTTGCCACCCGCGGGATTTGCTAGAAAAGCATGAGGCGCGGCTGTCGCCGTCGCAGCGCGATCTCGACATGGAGCAGATCATGGCGCCGCTGGAGCGCGCCATGGAACTGACGCCGATCCTCGGCGAGCTCGGCTACAATGAGGGCCATTCCTTCAACGGGTTGCTGCAGGTGACCACCGATGGCGGCCCGTCCATGGGCGAGAGCCAGAAGGTGAGGGGCCTGTGGTACGCCGTAGCCATCTGGGTCAAGGACGGTCCGGGCATGGGCAAGCTCATTGCCGACTGGATGACCGACGGCCGCACGGCGATCGACCATCACCAGATTGACTATTCGCGCTTCTATCCGCACCAGATGCAGGAGCAGTTCATCTGGGATCGCTGCACCGAGACGGCGATGAAGGTCTACAATCCGGCCGTCCATCCGCGCGAGCCGTTCTCGAAGGGCCGCAACGTCCGCCGCTCGCCATTCTATGAGCGGGAGAAGGAGCTCGGCGGCTATTTCATGGAACTGGGTGGCTGGGAGCGCGCCCACGGCTATGCCGCCAACGAGCATCTCCTTGAAAAATACGGCAACCGCGTGCCCGTGCGCGAGAACGAATGGGACAACCGCCATTTCTGGCGTGTCTCCAACGCCGAGCACCTGGCGATGAGCGAGGATTGCGGCATCGTAAACCTGTCGCATTTCTCGATGTATGACGTCGAGGGACCGGACCACGTCGCCCTGCTCGAATGGCTGTGCGCGGCCAAGATCGGCGGCGACAACAACATCGGCAAGGGCATCTACACCCACTTTCTCGACGAGGAAGGCATGGTGCGCGCCGACTTCACCGTGATCCGCATGGCCGACCGCTGCCGGGTGATCGACGGCGCCGATGCCGGCCCGCGCGATTTCCGCTACATGCAGCGCACCGCGCAGGACAAAGGCTTCGACGCCACCGTCACCGACGTGACCGAAAAATACGTCACCATCGGCATCTGGGGGCCGAATGCGCGCACGACCTTGCAGAAGGTGGTCGAGGATCCGAACGGGCTGACTCCGGAGAATTTCCCCTTCGCCGCGATCAAGCCGATCAAGATCGGCGGCAAGGACGTCACCGCCTTCCGCATCTCCTATGTCGGCGAGCAGGGCTGGGAACTGCATATGCGCTACGAGGACGGGCTCGCCGTCTGGGACGCGCTGCGCTCGACCGGCGTCATGCCTTTCGGCGTCGAGACCTATGCAAACACGCGCCGCATGGAAAAGAGCCTGCGGCTGCAGAACGCCGATCTGCTCACCGAGTACAATCTGCTCGAGGCCGACCTTGCCCGTCCGAAGGTCAAGGAGAACGACTTCTGCGGCAAGGCCAAGCATCTGGAGTACCGCGCCCGTGAGCACCAGCCGGCGATGCTGTGCACGCTGGTGATGACCGAGAACACCGATTCCAAGGGCGTGGCGCGCTATCCGGTCGGCACCATGCCGGTGATGGACCCAGCGACAGGCGAGACGCTGGTCGACGAACTCGGCCGCCGCTCCTTTACCACCTCGGTCGCCTACGGCCCGACCATCGGCAAGAACATCGCGCTTGCCTATCTGCCCTGGGCCTATTGCCAGGAAGGCCGCAAGCTGCAGGTCGAGTATTTTGGCGAGACCTATCCGGTCGAGGTGGCCGGTGTCGGCTACAAGCCGCTCTACGATCCGGAGAACCTCAAGCCGAGGAGCTGACGACCGGCGCCATAGCGGCAACTGATCGGAAAAGCTTTGGCCTTCCTCGGAAGGCCTTCATGCTTGGCTTGATGTGCAGGGGGCCTGCGGCTTAAGTGGCCGCGTCAGAAGCCCGCGAAAGCCGTACGCCCTATGCGCATCCTGTCCGACGCCTTCATTCCCGAACTGCCCAACCGCTACAATGGCAAGGTGCGCGAGAATTACGATCTGCCGGACGGTCGCCGCATCATCATCGCCACGGATCGTCTCAGCGCGTTCGACACGATCCTGGCTTCGATCCCGTTCAAGGGGCAGGTCCTCACCCAGACGGCGCGCTACTGGTTCGAGGAAACCGCCGACATCTGTCCCAACCACGTGCTGGAATATCCCGACCCCAATGTCGTCGTCGGCACGCGGCTCGACATGCTGCCGGTCGAGATGGTCGTGCGCGGTTATCTGGCGGGCACCACCAGCACTTCGATCCTAACCAAGTATCGCAAGGGCGAAAGGAGCTTTTACGGCCACAGCTTTCCCGACGGGCTGCGCGACAATGAAAAGCTGCCGCAGGCGATCATCACGCCGACCAGCAAGGCCGCTCATGGCGGCCATGACGAACCCCTGTCGGAAGCCGAGATCCTCGACCAGGGACTGCTGACGCAGGCGCAGTGGGACACCGTATCGCGCGATGCGCTGCAGCTGTTCGCCCGTGGCCAGCAGCGCGCCGCCGAACGCGGCCTGATACTGGCCGACACCAAATATGAATTCGGCACCGCGCCGGACGGCGCCATCGTGCTGGCGGACGAAATCCATACGCCCGACAGCAGCCGCTACTGGATCGCGGCGAGCTACGACGAGGCGCTTGCAAGCGGCGGGCGGCCGCGGAGTTTCGATAAGGATTTTATCCGCTCATGGGTGTCGGCGCGGTGCGATCCCTACAAGGATCCGATCCCGCAAATTCCGGACGAAATCATCAACCAGGCCTCGGCGGTCTATATCCAGGCCTATGAAGCGATCATGGGCGCGAAATTCGTGCCCGACCTTTCCGGCGCCACCGTGCTGGAACGCATCCGTTCGAACCTCGCGCGGTATTTTTGAAGATCCCCGCCAGCGGAAATCCGATGCCGGGAAATTCCCGGCTTTTGCGCGGAACCGTTTTCGCCTAACTTTCGCCCATGTCCGCTTATGCCCGCGCAAGGCATATCGTCTCGGCCGGTGCCGCCCTGGCGCTGGCGCTCTGGCTTACGCCGGCAGCTTCTCCCGCCGAGCCCGTCGATGTCGAACTGGTGCTGGCGGTCGACGTTTCGCTCTCCATGTCGCCGGCCGAGCTGGAGATCCAGCGCCACGGTTACGCCGCGGCGCTCACGCATGACAATGTGCTCAAGGCCATCGCCGACGGCGCCTATGGCAAGATCGCCGTCACTTATGTCGAGTGGGCAGGCACGACCTGGCAGCGCGTCATCGTGCCGTGGACGGTGATCGCCAATCGCGCCGATGCCGAGAGAGTGGTGGCTCAGCTCAATGCCCGCCCGCCGGACAGCGCCCGGCGGACCTCGATCTCCGGCGCGCTGAGCTTCGGCAGCGACCTGTTCGCCGAGAGCGGGTTTGAGGGGACCAAGCGCGTCATCGACGTTTCCGGCGACGGGCCCAACAACCAGGGCGCGCCGGTCAATCTGACGCGGGACGAGGTGGTCAAGCAAGGCATCACCATCAACGGACTGCCGCTGATGACGCGCGGCGGTTTCAGCGGCGCCTTCGATGTCGAAAATCTCGACCACTATTACAGCGACTGCGTCATCGGCGGGCCTGGCGCCTTCATGATCCCGGTCAATGACTGGACGCAGTTTCCCGAAGCGATCCGCCGCAAGCTAATGCTGGAGCTCGCCGGTCCGGCTTCACCGCAATGGGCGGCGGAAGAGGCCTCGCATCCGCCGGTCGTGCTCGCCGACGACAGGCTGACAGCGGACTGCCTGGTGGGCGAGAAGATGTGGCGCAACCGCGGCTGGGGCATGCCGTGAGGGTTGGATAAGCCGCCTTGGGTCCGTCCGGCCAGGATGACGTTTCGTTGAATCATAGCTTCATTGACAAGCCTTTTGGCGTCTGTGAGACAATTAGCGCTCACCACAAAAGGGGAACCACAATGAACAGAACCTCCATTTTCGCCGCGGCGCTGACGGCGGCTGCAGCGCTTAGCACGCCCGCGATGGCGGCCACCTCGCTCACCATCGGCATCAGCGGCTGGACCGGCTTCGCGCCGCTGACCCTGGCCAAGCAGGCCGGGCTTTTCGAAAAGCACGGGCTCGACGTCACACTCAAGAAAGTGCCGCAGGCAAGCCGTCCACTGGCCATCGCCAGCGGCGACCTGCAATGCGCGGCGACCACGGTCGAAACCTGGATGGTGTGGAACGCCAGCGGCGTCACCACCAAGCAGATCTTCCAGCTCGACAAATCCTATGGCGCAGACGGCATCGTCGTGCGCAACGACATCAAGACCGTCGCCGATCTCAAGGGCAAGACCGTCGCTTCGTCCGCGCCCGGAACGTCGCCCTATTTCCTGCTTGCCTGGGTGCTCAACAAGAACGGCATGTCGACCAAGGACGTCACCGTCGTCAACCTGGAGCCGGATGCGGCGGCGCAGGCCTTCCTGGCCGGCCAGAATGACGCCGCCGTTACTTACGAGCCCTTCATCTCGGCCGTACGCGACAAGGCCGACCAAGGCCACATCCTGGCGACCACGCTCGACTATCCGATGGTGATGGATACGGTCGGCTGCACGCCGGATTTCCTCAAGGCCAATCCCGAGGCCGCCAAGGCGCTCGCAGACAGCTATTTCGACGCGCTCGACATGATCAAGAAGGACCCGCAGAAATCCTACGAGATCATGGGCGCCGACGTGAAGCAGTCGGCCAAGGAGTTCGAGGACTCGGCCAAGTACCTGAAATGGGCCGACAAGGCGGAGAACAAGCAGTTCTTCACCAAGGATTTCCAGGATTTTTCCAAGACCGCCGCCGAGCTCTTGCTGCAGATGGGGCTGATCAAGGAAGCGCCGGATGTGACGACGCTCGCCGACACCAGCGCGGTCGCCAACTGATCGCGCATCAGCCGATCGGCGGCATCCCGCCGCCGATCCCTTCTCGCTTAGCGCGCCGCGATCCTTCAGATGCGCTCCTCGCGCTTCAGCTCGGTGATTTTACGCATGCCTTTACCCGAAACCGGTTTCCACTTTCGGGAGACATGCTTTAAGGACAGGGCCTGATGCTGCGTCCCTTGTACCCCGTTCAGCCGGGCACGCGAACCGTGCTCGGCATCACCTTCTTCGTGCTGTTTGTGGCGTTCTGGGCGTGGATCACGCTCGGCGGCCATGTGAACCGGATTTTTCTCGCCGATCCGCTGTCGATGCTGAAGGACGGCTGGCGGCTGCTGGTCGAAGACCGGTTCTGGCTCGATATCCTGATCACCATCTGGCGTGTCTTCGGCGGCTTCGTGCTGGCGTCGATCGTCGCGGTGCCGATCGGCATCGCGATGGGCGCGTGGAAGCCGGTCGAAGCCTTCCTTGAGCCGTTCGTGTCCTTTGCGCGCTACCTGCCGGCGTCGGCCTTCATTCCGCTGCTCATCCTGTGGGCCGGCATCGGTGAGCTCGAAAAGCTCCTGGTGATCTTCGTCGGCTCGGTGTTCCAGATCATCCTGATCGTCGCGGTCAAGGTCGGCGCTACGCGCCGCGACCTGGTCGAGGCCGCCTATACGCTAGGCGCGACCGACAACGGCATCGTGAAGCGCGTCATCATGCCGGCCAACGCGCCGGAGATCGCCGAAACGCTGCGGCTGGTGCTGGGCTGGGCCTGGACCTATGTGATCGTCGCCGAACTGATCGGCTCGTCGTCGGGCATCGGCTACATGATCATCAACAGCCAGTCGCGGCTGGCGACGGGGCAGATCATCTTCGGCATCATCGTCATCGGGCTGATCGGGCTTCTGTCCGACTTCGCCTTCAAGGCGCTCAACCGCTGGCTCTATCCGTGGAGCCTGGCATGAGCAAGCTTCTGATCGAGGGCGTCTCGCGTACCTTTGCCGGGGTCGGAGGCGGGCAGCCGGTGCAGGCGCTGCAGCCGGTCGACCTCGCGGTCGCGGCCAATGACTTCATCACCATCCTGGGGCCGTCCGGCTGCGGGAAGTCGACCTTGCTCAGGATCGTCGCCGGCCTCGAGGCGCCGAGCACCGGCCGCGTGCTGCTCGACGGCAGGGCGGTCACAAGGCCGGGGCCGGACCGCGGCATGGTGTTCCAGTCCTATACGCTGTTTCCCTGGCTGACGGTCGCCGAGAACATCGGTTTCGGCCTGCGCGAGCAAGGCCGGCCCGAGCGCGAGCGCAACGAGATCGTCGCCTCCTATATCGATCTTGTCGGTCTGAGGGGTTTCGAGAACCATTGGCCGAAACAGCTGTCGGGCGGCATGCAGCAGCGCACGGCGATCGCCCGGGCGCTGGCCAACGATCCCGAAATCCTGCTGCTCGACGAACCGTTTGGCGCGCTGGACAATCAGACGCGCGGGCTGATGCAGGAACTGCTGCTCGGCATCTGGGAGCGGCGCAAGAAGACGGTGCTGTTTGTCACCCACGACATCGAGGAGGCGATCTTCATGGCGTCGCGGGTGATTGTGATGAGTGCCCGGCCTGGCCGCATCAAATCGGACGTGCCGGTCGACCTGCCGCATCCGCGCTACTACACGCTGAAGACCAGCCCGGAATTCTCCGCGCTGAAGGCGCAACTCACCGAAGACATCCGCATCGAGGCGATGCGGACCGCGCAGACGCAGTCAGCCCAGGCCTGATCGGAACTTGGAATCAGGCCGCCAGCAACTGCTTGCGGTCGACGCGTTCCTGCTGCGGCGAGCGCGCGTAGAGCTCGCGGTAGCATTTGGAGAAATGCGAGGCGGAGACGAAGCCGCAGGCCACCGCCACTTCGACCACCGGCATCGACGACTGGATCAGCAGGTGCCGGGCGCGGTCGAGCCGGATCTCCAGGTAGTAGCGGGCGGGCGAGCGGCCCATTTCGGTGCGGAACAGGCGCTCGATCTGCCGGCGGGAAAGATCGACATGGTCGGCGATCTCGATCAGCGACAACGGCTCGGCAAGGTTGGCCTCCATCAGCTCGATTATGGTGAGCACCTTCGAGTTCTGAACGCCGAGGCGGGCGCGCAGCGGCAGGCGCTGGCGGTCGGTCGGGCTGCGCACGCGGTCGGTCAGAACCTGCTCGCACACGCGGTTGACGAGGCTCTCGTCGAAATCGTCGCCGATCAGCTTCAGCATCATGTCGAGCGCGGCGGTGCCGCCGGCGCAGGTATAGATATTCTGGTCGACCTCGAAGAGGTCGGCAAACACATTGGCTTTCGGGAAGGCCTCCGAGAAGCCCGGCAGGTTCTCCCAATGGATGGCGCAGCGCTTGTTGGACAAGAGGCCGGCGGCGGCCAGGATGTGCGCGCCGGTGCACAGGCCGCCGACGGCGACGCCGCGGTTGTATTCCTCGCGCAGCCAGGCGAAAGCGGACTTGTTCTGGTAGCGTTCGACATTCATGCCGCTGCAGACGATCGCCATATTCGGCCGGTCCGGCCCGGCCATCTTCCTGCGCTCCTCTTCGAGCGAAGTGTTGACGGCGCATTCGACGCCGTTCGAGGCGCGGACCGGTTTGCCGTCGATGCTTGCCAGGCGCCAGCTATAGGCCTCGTAGCCGAGCATCCGGTTGGCCGAGCGCAATGGATCGAGCGCCGTCGCAAACGCGATCATGGTGAAATCGGGAACGAGGAAGAATACAAACGATCTCTTGATCGGATGCTTTACGGCATTCACGGGAAACCTCACGCAGCCATGACGCGAACAGGATGTCGCGAACAGCATAGCGACAACAGGAAAAACCATTCCTGTCAATCGGGTAGGCGGCTAAGTGAAGATTAAATTTGCGACACGGGTCGCAAATGGGCAATTCGTGCAACTGCAGGGCGTCTCTCCGCCGACGTCAGGTAGCAAACGCCCCAAATGAAAACGCCGCCTCGGCAAGCCGGGCGGCGTGAATTCAGCATGCCGAATTGTCTCAGGCGACGAAACCGAGACGGGCAGCATTCATGGCGCCGGTCTGACCGGGCATGGTCTTGGCGAGGCGCTGACGCTCGAGAGCGGTAGTCAGGTTCATTTCGCGGCGGGTGAACAGGCGGGCAAAGAGCTTCATCATCATCTCCATTTGGTTGCTCAGACGGGTCGCCTTCGCTTAATGGAGTGGGGCAGCTCGTTTTGGCTGACGTCGATATAGGCTCGCTTCAGCAAAAACTAAATCGCAAAAACGAAGCGCTTGATATGAAAAGCGACACGACTTGCGACATCGTTGGACAATGTGCGTACAATTTCTTATTATTTACAGTGGTTTAACTGGCCTGTTAACCCGCTATGCCGGTTGCTCATATGCGTCATGCCACGGTTGCATGGCTGGAAAAGTCGTTTGAATGCAGACAAAAGGCCATAAACAAGCAAAAGGCCTGCCGAACTGACGGGCAGGCCTTCAGAACTTCATACACACTTGATTACTTCGCTCCGGCCCAGCTTCCTACACCGAGGCGCGAGCCGATCTTGACGTCGGCCGCTTCAGGCCAGCCGATATCCTTCTGCAGTTCGATCGGCAGCGCATGGATGGCGCGTTCGGTCTGGTAGCGGGCGCGGGCCGCGCTGAATTCGGTCGCAAGCCGACCGATGGACGACAGGATAGACATTTCTCTCTCCTCTATGCGGGCAGGGAGGCGCCCGTCATTGTCTTAAGTCAGGTCTGTTTCAGCTTCATTTCACGTCGATTGCAGGACTGTGTCGGGGTCGTTCGATGGCTGCTTTTGGCAGCATCTAGCATCGATCAAGTTGACTATGCGCCCGGAGTGATGTTCAATCAAACGAAATGGAATGATGGATTGCATCAGAAAAATTGAAAGCAGACTCGCATGAATGCCCCGCTCAACCATCCGCTGCCGCTGCTTGATCTCGATGTGCTGCGCACTTTCGTGGCGATCGCCGAGACCGGCAGCTTCACCACGGCCGCCAATGCGGTGTTCCGCACGCCGTCCGCCGTCTCGATGCAGATCAAGAAGCTTGAGGACATCCTCGGCCGTTCGGTCTTCGCACGCGATGCGCGCTCGGTGACGCTGACCACGGATGGCGAGATGCTGCTCGGCTATGCGCGCCGGTTGTTGTCGATCAACCGCGAGGTGGTGTCGAAGTTCATCATCCCCGACATTGTCGGCGTGGTGCGGCTCGGCTCGCCCGACGATTACGGCGAGCGCGTGCTGCCGCATGTGCTGAAGCGCTTCGCGCAGTCGCATCCCTCGATTGCCGTCGACGTCACCATCGACCAGAGCATCAATCTGCGCCGGCGCATGGACGACCGTGCGCTCGACATCACGCTGCTCACCAATTCCTACAAGACCAGCGCGGTCGGCGCGGAGGTGCTTTTGACCGAGCCGATCGTGTGGGCCGGCGCCAAGGGCGGCTGCGCGCATCTGCGTGAGCCGTTGCCGGTGTCGCTGTGGGAGGAAGGCTGCGCGTGGCGGGCAGGGGCCCTGGAAGCGCTTGGACGTGAAGGCCGCAATTACCGCATCGCCTATATGAGCGCCCACACGGCCGGCCAGCGCGCCGCGATCATGGCCGACCTCGCGGTGGCGCCGCTGCCAAAATCCTTCCTGGGCGACGAGATGGTCTCGCTGGGAGCCAAGGACGGCATGCCCGAGATCGGCACCTACAATCTCGCCATGGTAGTGGCGCCCGACGCCAGCGCGCCGGTGAAGGCTGTTGCCGACCATATTCGGGCGACGTTCGAACTGTTCCGCGAGACCGGTAAGTTCTGAGCTACTCGGCCGCGGGCGCCGTGCGGGCTGCGAGGGCAGCCCTTGTCTTGCGCCGCGCCCGAGCACGGCGCGGTGCCGGCAGGCTAAGAAAGTCGACGATGCTGTCGCGCGCGCGGCGTGCCTCGGGCATCTCGATCAGCGGCCAGACGTGGAACATGCCCTCTTCATAAACCACATCGACCTCGACGCCGGCGGCGCGCGCGCGTTCGGCGAAGATCAGATTGTCTGGTGTCAGCATGTCGCGTGAACCGGTCAGCAGCAACGTCTTCGGCAGCACGGATAAGTCGCCGTAGAGTGGGCTGATGTGCCAGTCTTTGCGGTCGAAACCGGCGCTGTAGAGCCGCACCGCTTCCAGCCCACCCGGAATACCTAGCCACGGATCCTGCCGCTCGGCCTCGAAGACTTCAGGATTTGCAAGCGAAACGTCGAGGCCGGGCGAGATCAGCACGTGACGCGACGGCGAAGGCAAGCCTTTCTCGGCCGCCATCATGGTCAGCACGACCGCCATGTTGCCGCCGGCGGAATCGCCCATGAAGACGATGTCCTCGGCGTCGGTCTCTTCGAGCATGCGCCGGTAGACCTCGCCGACCATGCCGAACATGTCATGGAAATTATACTCGGGCGCGATTGGGTAGATCGGCACGGTGATGCCGAAACCAAGACGCTCGGCCATCTCGGCGATCAGCCCCCAGTGGTAGGAGGTGATCTGAAAAACATAGGCACCGCCATGCATGTAAAGAATGCGCCGGCGCTCGCCCGCCTTAGGCGCGACCTCGTAGACGGGAAAGCCGACGATTTCGGTCTCGGTGATGTCCAGCCGCGCCTTCAGCAGGGCCGGCGGATGATAGTCCTCGGTCCTACGGGCGTAGGCGATCCAACGGTGCAGGTTCTCGGGACTGGAAAAGGCCTTCTTGCGGCTGTGCCTGAGAACGAACGAAACGAGATGGCTTTTCAAACTTGGCATGCGGATACACGGACTTCGGCAGAGCCGACTAAGAGAATTCCCCCCGCTATTCGAAGATTGTACCGCATTTAAAAATGTCAAGGTTCCGCCGCTGGCCCATCGGCGTGATGCAATGGCGCCAGTTCGTTGTTTGCGCAATTGCGGACGGAAAACCGCTGCGCACTTTTCTGGAATTGCTCTAACGCCGCTTCGGCAGCAGCGCGGCGCGCAGCTTGTTGTCGCCGGCCGCCGGAGCCGCGTCGCGGCCCCGGCGCTTGCCGAGCAGCTTGCATTTCTCGACGAAGGTCATCAGCGCGGCGTGCCCAGAAGCAGCGCATGAAGGGCTGCCTGCGGATCGCTCGGCGGAGAGGCCGGCCACCCGATATCCTTCTGGACATGCGCCGGCAGATCGTTGAGCGCGCGGATTGCCTTGTTCCTGGCGTGAGCCTGCCGGATGTTGACACCGAATCGACTGAGATTTCCGAACATCGACATTTTTCATCTCCCTTGAAGAGCAATGGCGGCCGAGGATGATCGCTGCCGTCATGCGATGGCCGCTAAATGCGGCACGCATGTATCGGGTCGATTTCGCGAGAACAGCGTTTCGGTTTCCAGATCGTGCTGATCCGGAAACATTTGCATGCAAATGAATTAAGCAGGCGGGCGGACCGGTTCCGGTCCGAATAACTGCCCATCGGCGGTTGACAGAGGCGAGCGGCTGCATTGTTATTGTGCAATGCGGCGTGGGGATATGCGCACCGCAGCATGATGCGATAAGGTCAGGGCATCGTGACAAGCATACATAGTATCCAGTATCTGCGCGGTCTCGCCGCGTGCGCGGTCGTTTGCTTCCACGTCAGCGAGCAGTTCGGCGGTCCGTTCGACGTCGGGGCAGCCGGCGTCGACGTCTTCTTCGTCATCAGCGGCTTCATCATGTGGGTGACGACGGCCGGCAGGCCGGCCGATCCCTGGCGTTTCATGGGGCGCCGGATCACCCGCATCGTGCCTCTCTACTGGATCGTCACGCTGCTGACCGCGGCGGGCATCCTGCTCAAGCCGCAGTTCTTCTACGGCCATTTCTTCAGCGTGACGAATTTCGTCGGCTCGCTGTTCTTCCTGCCGACGCTGCAGGAGTGGAAGCTGCATCCCATCGTCATACAGGGTTGGACGCTCTGCTATGAGATGATGTTCTATGTCGTTTTCACGCTGGTCCTGTTCCTCGGCGAGCGCTGGCGGTTCGGCGTTCTCGTGGGCGCCCTTGTCGCCATCGTCGCGCTGCATTTCGTCCTTCCCGCAGGATATGCGCATGCCTTCACCGATCCAGTCGTGATCGAGTTCGCGGCAGGCGTCGTCGTGGGGCGCTTGTGGCTCCAGGGCGCAAGGCTGCCGATCGGGGTGGCGCTGGCGATGGTTGGCGCGGGATTCCTTCTACTTGCGGCCGGCCCGCTGTTCGATGCCGGTTTGCCTCGTGCCTTGCGGTGGGGGCTTCCGGCCGCATTGATCGTGGCGGGCGCGGTTTTTGCTGAGCGGGCGCGGCCGTTCAAGCCGGCAGCCTTGCCCAGCTTTCTTGGCGATGCGTCCTATTCGATCTACCTATGGCATGTCGTCGCCGGCGTGCTTGCGACGGGTGTCGTCCTGAGGACCGGCGTCCCGGCGGCGTTGCAGCCGGCGACGATCCTGGTCGCCACGCTTGCGCTATCGGCGATGCTCTATCTGATCGTCGAAAAGCCGTTGATCGGGCTGCTGCATCCGCAACGCCCGAAGCCCGCGGTCAAGGCCAGAAGCGCCGCGGCCGCAGGGGCCACGGAATGACATCACGAAATTAGTCGCGGCCGCGTCGCGCCGCACGCTCCTCGCGCGAGCGCCGGCGCGGGGTCGCATCGCCGGCGGCGCCGTCTTCGCTCAGCGCCTTGCGCGGCGGCAGCTTCACTGCGGCCGCCAGCTTGGGGAACGGATCGACCTTGTTGGGCAGTGCCATGGCGTAGACGAAGTGCTCCTGGAACTTCGGCTCGAGCGCCGTCTCGATCTTCTCGATCCTGCTCACGGTATCCTCGATCTCACGCCGGTAGCCGCGATTGAGCAGCGCCATGCGCGCGCCGGCGCCGGCGGCGTTGCCGACGGCCGAGACCTTGTCGAGGTCGCAGTCCGGGATCAGGCCAAGCACCATGGCGTATTTCGGATCGATGAAGGAACCGAAGGCGCCGGCGAAATGGATGCGGTCGACATGCTCGGTGTGCTGTTTTTCCATCAACAGCTTGGTGCCGGCATAGAGCGCCGCCTTGGCAAGCTGGATGGCGCGCACGTCGTTCTGGGTGATGGTGATCTTCGGCTCACCTTCCTTCAGCACATAGGAAAAGGTGCGGCCGTTGGACACGATGCGCGGCGAGCGCATGCTGAGCGAGCCGTCGATGACGCCGTCCTCGGAAATGATGCCCGACAGGTACATCTCGGCGATCACTTCGATGATGCCCGAACCGCAGATGCCGGTGACGCCGGTCGCCTGCACGCTCTCGGCGAAGCCCGGCTGATCGGACCAGAGCTCCGAGCCGATAACGCGATAGCGCGGCTCGAGCGTGTCCGGGTCTATGCGCACGCGCTCGATGGCGCCGGGCGCCGCGCGCTGGCCGCCGGAGATCTCCGCGCCCTCGAAGGCGGGGCCGGTGGGCGAGGAGGCCGCTACGACGCGCGTGGAGTTGCCGAGCACGATCTCGGCGTTGGTGCCGACATCGACGATCAGCATCATCTCGTCCTGGCGATGCGGGCCTTCCGACAAGGTGACGGCTGCCGCGTCGGCGCCGACATGGCCGGCGATGCAGGGCAGCATGTAGAGGCGCGCGCCCTGGTTGAGCTTCAGGCCGATGTCGGAGGCCTTGATGCGCACCGCGCCGGAGACGGCGAGCGCGAAGGGCGCGCCGCCGAGCTCGGTCGGATCGATGCCGAGGAACAAATGATGCATGATCGGATTGCCGACGAAGACGGAATCCAGGATATCGGCGCGCTGGACGTTGCCTTCGGCGCAGACCTTGTCGACAAGGCCGGAGACCGCCTCGCGCACGGCGACCGTCATGCCCTCGCGGCCGTCCGGATTCATCATCACATAGGAGACGCGGCTCATCAGATCCTCGCCGAAGCGGATCTGCGGATTGGACGTGCCGGAAGAGGCGGCGACGCGGCCCGAGAGCAGCGACACCAGATGCATGGCGATTGTGGTCGAGCCGATGTCGCAGGCGAGGCCGTAGGCCTCGTTCTTCAGGCCGGGCCACAGCGCGATGACGCGCGCGATGTCGCTGTCGGCATCCTTGTGGATGGCCGCGGTCGCGGTCCAGTTGCCCTTGCGCAGAATGCCCTGCACCTGCGGCAGCAGATAGAAATCGAACTCGAGATTCTTGAGGCCCCAGTCCTTCATCAGGGCGATCTTGAGCCGGTCGAGGTCGCCGAGCGGCTTGTGCATGTCGGGCTCTTCGATCTCGACATAGCACATACGGATCGCCGTATCGCGGGCGATCACCCTGGTGTCGGCATCCTTGCGGATGGTCTGGGCGTTGATGACCGTGTCCTGCGGCACGTCGATGACGAGATCGCCGAGGATCTGCGCCGAGCAGGAGAGGCGCCGCCGCTCGGGCAGGCCCCGCACGCGCTCGTAGCGCTCCTCCTTGGCGCCCTTCTGCGAAATGTGGTCGTTGGACGAGACGATCTTGTGCTTGGCGAAATTGCCTTCCTGCACCTCGATCTGGCAGCGCCCGCAGGTGGCGCGGCCGCCGCACACGCTTTCGACATAGACGCCGAGTTGGCGTGCCGCATCGAGGACCGGCGTGCCGACCGGGAACCGGCCGCGCTTGCCCGACGGCATGAACAGGACGAGCGGATCGGTGATGTTGGGGGGAGGGTTCATGCTGGCACGTTTCTCGATGGCAATTGCCGATGCCGTTTAACGGATCGTTCTACTATTGGGCGGAGAGTCCGTTGGTCCAGGGGCCAACCATGTCGGATCTGCTGCTCTCCGCCGTCTTCACCGCGTTCACCATGGTGCGCGTGATCAAGGGCTCGTGGCTGCGCAATCCGCAATACCTCGCCACCGGGATTCTCGGCGCTATCGTCGGAACCCTGGTGCTGCACGCATACTGGCCCGCCTATGACGATGATTTCATCGTCGGCGGCGTGACGGGCATCTTCGGATCGTGGGTGGGAATGGCGTTGTTCGACGCCATATTGGGCGCTGCCTGAACGCAAAGCAGAGCTGTCCGATCGCATCCGCGATGCGACCGGACGAACATTGTTTGCGGTGCGTTTCACGATTGCGCGCTTACCCCCTGGCCATGCGGGCTTCGCGGCCGCCGCGGCGACGGCCGCCATTGCCGCTGCCTTCGCCCGGCGCATTGACCGCTGTTGGAGCCGCAACCGCTTGACCGCCTTCGGCCGGCTTGTAGTCCTTGTAGGTGCGGATCCAGTTGGTGCAGTTCTCGTCGGTGCCGTTGAGCACATTGGCGCCGCGCACGGCTTCCATCTCCTGCGGCCGGACGGGATTCATGATCGCGCTCGTCATGCCGGCGCCGATCACCATCGGGATGAAGGCGGCATTGATGCCGTGGCGGTGCGGCAGGCCGAAGGAGATGTTGGAGAGGCCGCAGGTGGTGTTGACCTTGAGCTCTTCGCGGAGCCGCCGCAGCAGCGCGAACACCTGGCGGCCGGCATCGCCCAGCGCGCCGATCGGCATCACCAGCGGGTCGACCACGACGTCATGCGAAGGAATGCCATGGTCGGCGCAGCGCTCGACGATCTTCTTGGCGACCGCGAAGCGGACGTCCGGATCCATCGAGATGCCGGTCTCGTCGTTGGAAATGGCGACGACCGGAACGTTGTACTTCTTGATCAACGGCAGGATGGCCTCGAGCTTCTCTTCCTCGCCGGTGACGGAGTTGACCAGCGGGCGGCCCTTGGCGACCTTCAGCGCGGCCTCGATCGCGGCCGTCACCGAAGAGTCGATCGACAGCGGCAGATCGACCAGGCCCTGCACGATCTCGAGCGTCTGCACCAGAAGTGCCGGCTCGGTCGCGTTGGGGTCGACGGCGGTGACGCCGGCATTGACGTCGAGCATGGTGGCGCCGCAGGCGGCCTGCTCCAGCGCGTCCTTGACGACGGTCTCGAAGTTGCCGGCCACCATCTCAGCGGCTAGTTTCTTGCGGCCGGTCGGGTTGATGCGTTCGCCGATCACGCAGAAGGGCTGGTCGAAGCCGATGACGATTTCTCGGGTCGCCGAGGCGACGATGGTGCGGGTCATGCGATCTCTCCGTCGGGATATAAAGAGTTCTTTATATCGTTATCTGATTTGGTTCAAGCGAATGCGTGCCGACTACGTCTCAATGCGCGGTCTTCACCATGTCCACCTGGGTTTCGGTAATCTCGTCATGCAGTATGTGGTCGAGCCGCTGGGCGACGATCTGGTCGTCGCGGCGGATTTCCCGTTTCCAGGGCTGGCGGCCTTTCAGTACGCCGGATTCATCGACGATCTCGGCGACATATTCCTCCTGGCGGTAGGCCATCACATGGATGCCGGCGACGCCCGGGATTTCCTTCACCTCGTTGATGATGTCGATGCAGAGCTGCTTGCCTTCCTTCTTCTGATCCTGCGCGCCTTCCAACCGCTTGATCACCGCGTCGGGGATGTGGATGCCCGGCACGTTGGAGCGAATCCACTTCGCAGTCTTGGCTGAAGCGAGGGGTCCGACGCCGCAGAGCAGGAAGAGCTTTTCGGTGTGGCCCAGGTCACGCGCCTTCTGCATGAAGGCTTTGAACATCGGCACGTCGAAGCAGTACTGGGTCTGCGCGAACTGCGCGCCGGCGGCGATCTTCTTGCCGAGATGGATCGGGCGGAAGTCGTAAGGCGGCGCGAAGGGGTTGACCGCGCAACCGAGGAACACCTGCGGCGGCGTCGTCAGCTTGCGGCCGGACAGGAACTTGCCGTTATCGCGCATGATGCGGATGGTTTCGAGCAGCGACATGGAATCGAGGTCGAACACTGGCTTGGCGCCGGGCTGGTCGCCCGCCTGCACGCCGTCGCCAGTGAGGCACAGCATGTTGGCCACGCCCATCGCCGCGCCGCCCAGCACGTCGCCCTGGATGGCGATGCGGTTCTTGTCGCGGCAGGCGATCTGCATGATCGGCGCATAGCCCATGCGGGTGAGCAGCGCGCAGATGCCGACCGACGACATGTGGCAATTGGCGCCCGAGGCGTCGACCGCGTTGATAGCATCGACCCAGCCGTCGAAGATCTTGGCGCGGTTGTAGACGTCTTCCGGGTCGGCGCTGTCGGGCGGGTTGAGCTCGGTGGTCACCGCGAACTCGCCGCGGCGCAGCACGCGCTCCAGCCGGCCGCGCGAAGTGTGGCCGGGCAGGGGGTCGAGCGGCAGGTGGATGCCGGCCGGGTTCTCGTCACGCTGAAGGGCGGTCATGCCGAAGCCCCAGGATTCCGTGCCGTTTCACGCGCGGCAGCGGCCTGCGCGGTCACCCTCAGCCATGCCGAGGTTTCGCGCAGCGACTGATCGACCGGCTTCTGCACGGTCAGGATCTTGTCGCCATGTACCATGTTGCGCGAGCCTTCCCAAGCCTTGACCCAGACGCAAGGCATGTCCGGCTCGACCTCGCAATTGCCGTTGGCGCGCACGCCGCCGCACGGGCCGTTGCGCAGCTGCTTGGGGCAGTTCATCGGACACGACATGCCGGTGGAGGAAAGCACGCACTGGCCGCACATGCGGCAGTCGAACATGAAGCCCTTGACGCGCTTCTCGATGAACTTCACCGGCGCTTCGACGCGGCTGTAGCCGATACCCTTCCACAAAGGGTGCAGGAGCAGGAAGACGTCGGCGAACCGGCTGTAGAACCATTCGAGCAGCCGCGAATGCCGGATCGACCACAGCCGCACGGCGAAGGTGCGCTGGACGCGACGCTGCGGCGACACGTCGGCAGGCTTGTAGTCGGATTTCGGCGCTGCCTTTTTGACCAATGTGGCCTGGGTGACCGTCGGCTGTTGCTCAGACATTTTCTTTCCCGCCAGCCTTCACCAGAGCGACCAGGCGCTCGCGGTCATATTTCGCGTCGAGTTCCCGATAGGCCTTCTCGACCTCGGCCTCGATGTCGTCGCCGACCGGAACGGGGTCGGCCTTGCGCCATTCCGCCAGATAGTCGTCGGTGCCGCCGGCGCCGGTGCGCATGGCGCACATGTCGATCGCCTCGGTGAAGCGCAGCGGCAGTTCGCGTTTGGCGTTCTGCCGGCCCTTCTTGACGATGACCTGGGCGGGAATGTCGCGCCAATAGACGACGATCAGATCGGCCATGAATTCTCAACTCCTCGATATGTCGGAGCATTGCCGCATGCGCTGTTGGGCCGCTTGTTATGGGACGACGCGCGCCCCTTCAAAAGCGACGCTGGTGATGGCGCAAGACGAATGCTGAAATCCGCCGCCGGCTGATCACCAGACGCGCCTTGTCAGGCCGGTCCAAAGGTAGAACCAGATCGTCGGGTGAAACCATTGCTTCGACGGCAGACCGGGATCGATCGTTTCCAGCCTGCCTGCCAGCGCATCGCCAACCGCCTCGACGCAAATGTCTCGCGAAAACGCCGCCTGGCGCAACGCGTAGCTCGCGATGGTGTCGCCCTTTTTGGGTTTGCCGCGCGCCTGCTTGAGCACGCCGCCGGTGTCGACGCCGGCGTCGACCAGGTGAACGGTCGTGCCGAAGTTCTGCGCATCGCCGGAAGCGAGCGCCCAGTAGCCGCCATTCATGCCGCGATATTTCGGCGCGACGCCGGCGTGATAGTTGAGCACCGGGCAAGGCATCTTTGCCAGCATGTCCTTCGACAGCAGTCTGCAGCCGGCCAGCAGCACAACGCCCGGTTCGATGCTGGCGATCTCCTTCAGGCATTCCGGCCCGTTGGCCGAAGGCACATGGACGATCGCCTGGCCCTGTCGCGGCTCGGTCGCGAGCTTTTCCTCAGCGATCAGCCGTTCGGCATGACCGACCAGGAAGCGCTTGTCGAGCCTCGTCAGCACCATCGTGCCGAGCTGGCCGATGGCCGAAACCCAGCCCTGCCGCCGTGCGCGGCGCATGAGCAGGCGCCTTTTGGATTCTGGGTTCTCGAGGATGACGTTGACGGAACCGACCCGATCGGCAAGAGCGTTGACGATGGCCCAGATATGCGGGCCACCTTCTGTGACGACCACGATCGGTCGCGTACTCGATTCCGACACCGCCACGGCAAGCACCCGCTCTGAAACCGGGCGCATGCTATGCGGGGCGGGTTAATCCTTGGTGTGCCGGAAGCGTTTCAACTGGCGTCCAAGACCCGGTTCAGCGCTTGAATTCCATGATGTCGAGCTTGGATTCGTAATAGGGCGCGGGGAATTCGATCCGCCATTCGGTGGCGCTGTTGCGGAAGGCGTAGCCGACCTGGTCGCTTTCGGGGCCGCTGCCGTAGGGCTTGGCCTTGTCGTTGTTCACCGAGAAAGAGCCGAGATAGATCGAGCGCTTCTCGCCATCGTCGAAGAAGCGGCCGGTGGTGCGCTGCGAGCCGCTGATCTTGGCAAGCCGCCAGCCGGAACCGTCGTCGGTCACCTTGCACTTGAACCAGCCATAGATGATCAGCGGGCTGATGCCGCCCGCCTTGATGGTGCGGCACTTCCAGTCGCCGGTGAGGTCCTTATCGGAGAAGGCGACGAGCGGCTTGGCCAGCAGGCCATCCAATTGCTTCACCTCCGACGGATCGCCGGCCTTTGCCTCTTCGAGAGCCGCCTTGCGCGTTTCGCCGTATTTATCCAATCGCGCCTTGTCGGCGGCGGTGATCAGTTTCTGCACCTCGCCGTCGGCATGGGCGGCCAAGGTGAAGGCGATGAGGCCGAGAACGGTAAAAAGCAGGCGAGGGGTCATGAATGTGTTCCTCAAATCGGTGGCTGGAACAGTTCATTTCGTTACTGGCGCAACTTACCGGTTCGCCATTGCCTGTCATCCATGCTTAACAGCGTGTGCTGGAAAAATGGCGGTTTGATCGATGCGGATCTTGCTCACGGGATCGTCCGGCTGGTTGGGCAGCGCGCTGCAGCCAAGGCTCGAAGCGCTCGGCCATGAGGTGGTCGGTCTCGATCCGGTTGCCTCGGCGCACACGCAGGTCGTCGGCTCGATCGCGGATCGCGAGCTGGTCTTCAGGACCGTCCGCGACAATCGAATCGAGGCCATCATTCACAGCGGCGCGCTGCACAAGCCCAACATCGAGCATTTCGAGAATACCGATTTCGTCGCGACGAATGTGCAAGGCACGCTCAACCTGCTCGACGCGGCCGTGGCCTTCGGCGTCGAGCGCTTCGTCTTGACCTCGACGACGTCGCTGATGATCTCGCAGGCAATCCGCGCCGGCTTCCGGGGCGGCGCGCGCAAGGCCGCCTGGCTGACGGAGGAGATGTCGCCGGAGCCGCGCAACATCTACGGCGTGACGAAGCTTTCGGCCGAGCATCTGTGCCGTCTCTACCATCTTGAACACGGGTTGCCGGTGGTGGTGCTGCGTACTGCACGCTTCTTTCCCGAAGCGGACGACATGGCGCATGCGATCGAACAGTCGGACGCCAACACCAAGGCCAACGAGCTGCTGTTCCGGCGGCTGACGGTCGAGGATGCGGCCGAGGCCCATGTCGCGGCGCTGGAGAGGGCGCCGAGCCTGGGCTTCGATATCTTTATCGTCTCGGCGCCGACGCCATTCCGGCCGCAGGATTGCGCCGAGCTGATCGCCGACGCGCCTTCGGTCGTCGCTCGCTATTTCCCGGATTATCCGCGCCTTTACGCCAGGAAAGCCTGGACGATGTTTTCGTCGATCGACCGCGTCTACGATCCGTCGCGGGCGAGGGAGAAGCTGGGCTTCGTCTGCAAAACGAGTTTTGCCGACGTGTTAGCGGCGCTCGAAGCGGAGTCGTGAAGCCCCTCAGGCGCGAACCGCCGCCCGCGCCAACCCGCTGATCAGATCGCCATAGCCGGTCGCGCGGCGCTCATAGGTGAGGCCGAGCATGGCGGCGGCTTTCTCGGCGACCTTGTCGAGGTCGGGATCGTCGGTCTGGGCGAGATAGATCAGCTTCTCGTAATTGCCGAAATAGTCCTTGATCAGCTCGGGATGCCGGTCGAGGCCGAGCGGCTTGATGAAGAAGGCGTCGAACTGGCGGCAAAGGAAGTCGGTCATGTAGAACGACATCATGTCGTCGTCGGCGACCTTCGCATAGGCCTCCGCGCCCTGGTAGAAGGCAAAGCAATGCGGTCCGGCCATACGCTCGACGCCGTGTTTCTCGATGACGCGGTCGAGCAAGCCGCCGGTGCCGCAATCGGCATAGCCGACGAAGATGTGCCGGTAGCCTTCCGCCTTGGCCTTCTCGATCGCCTTGTCCATCGCCGGTGCGATGCGGTCCGGATAGAAATGGAACTCGGCCGGCAGGCAGGTCAGCTCGAGATGGTCGAGCTTTAGCTGTTGCTTGACGGCCAAAACTTCGCGCGCAATCATCCCGCAGGCGATGACGAGCAGCCTGTCTGTTTGATTCGGTTCCGTTTTTTGCGTCTTGACCAAGTCGGGCCGGCTTTCGCTGCGGGGCTTAATATCTGTCGAGGGAGACACCGTCCATGAAACTGCTACGCATCGCGCCGATCGCCATCTTGGCTTGCGCGCTTGCACTCACCGGCTGCGCCAACACCATCCGGGGCGTCGGCAAGGACGTCAAATCGACGGCAAGGGCGGTCAAAGACACTGTCAACTGATCGGCAGCCTTTCCCATCATCTGGGAACAAAAAAGCCGCGCTGCAAGGCGCGGCTTTTCTTGTCGATCCATCCTGATGCCTTGGGTCAGGCGGAAGCGCGAACGTTGTGCTTGCGCTTCATGAAATCCTTGGCGGTCTCGACCGCAACCGCGGCGTCGCGGCAATAGGCATCGGCGCCGACGGCCTTGCCGAATTCCTCGTTGAGCGGCGCGCCGCCGACCAGGACGACGTAGTCGTCGCGGATGCCCTTTTCCTTCATCGTGTCGATGACGACCTTCATGTAGGGCATGGTGGTGGTGAGCAGCGCCGACATGCCAATGATGTCGGGCTGGTGCTGCTCGATGGCGTCGAGATATTTCTCGACCGCATTGTTGATGCCGAGGTCGATGACGTCGAAACCGGCGCCTTCCATCATCATGCCGACGAGATTCTTGCCGATGTCGTGAATGTCGCCCTTGACGGTGCCGATCACCATCTTGCCCTGCTTCGGCGCGCCTGTGGCAGCGAGCAACGGACGCAGGATGGCCATGCCGGCCTTCATGGCGTTGGCCGAGAGCAGCACTTCCGGAACGAACAGGATGCCGTCGCGGAAGTCTTCGCCGACGATGCGCATGCCTTCGACCAGCGCCTCGGTAAGCACCTTGTAAGGCGCCCAATTGCGCTCCAGAAGGATGTTGGTGCCTTCCTCGATCTCTTCCTTCAGACCGTCATAAAGGTCATCGTGCATCTGCTGCACAAGCTCCTCGTCGGAAAGCTCGGAAAGGATGATCTCGTCGTCGGACATTTTTCTCGGGCTCCTTGCTGCTCGGAATGACTGCGGCAGCCTAAAAATCGATGCGCCAATACCTAACCCGCGAGGGCAAGCTAGCCATAGCTGATTTGCGACTTCCCGCAAAAGGAAAGCGACTGAAAAAATGACGCTTTTCTTGTCGATTTTGCGACAGGCGTTGGCGCTGGCTGGCCGTTTCCAATAGGGTGCATGGCTACGATCCGGCAAGAAGCGGCGACGACGGGCCGCCCCAGCCAATTCAGGCCAAGTTATAGGAAGAACGATCATGAGCGATAACGCGGCAGTCGAGCAGGAAGCGTCGGGTGGACGGCGCGGTCGCGGCGCCAGCGGCGGCGCGGCGGCACGCCGTGCTGCCCGTTCGGGCGGCGGTCCGGGCACCCAGCTCACCTACATCAAGCGCAAGATCAACGTCTACGAGGTCCTCAACGAGGAAGGCCTGGCGCTGATCGAGAAGAACACCGACACGGTGCTGGAAGAAACCGGCATCATCTTCCGCGACGACGCCGAGGCGCTGGCGCTGTGGAAGGAGGCCGGCGCCGACGTCAAGGGCGAGCGCGTGCACTTCCCCAAGGGCCTCTGCCGCTCGCTCTTGAAGACGGCGCCCTCCATCTACACCCAGCATGCGCGCAACCCGGAGCGCTCGGTGCAGATCGGCGGCAATGCGACCGTGTTCGCGCCGGTCTACGGCCCGCCCTTCGTGCGCGACCTCGACGGCAACCGCCGCTACGCGACGATCGAGGATTTCCAGAATTTCGTAAAGCTCGCCTATATGGCGCCGTCGATCCACCATTCGGGCGGTACGGTGTGCGAGCCGGTCGACGTGCCGGTCAACAAACGCCACCTCGACATGATCTACGCGCATATCCGCTACTCGGACAAACCGTTCATGGGTTCGGTGACGGCGCCGGAGCGGGCCGAGGACACGGTGGCGATGGCCAAGCTCGTGTTCGGCGACGACTTCGTCGAGAACAACACGGTGCTGACCAGCCTGATCAACGCCAACTCGCCGATGGTGTTCGACGAGACGATGCTCGGCGCGCTGAAAGTCTATTCGCGCCACAACCAGGCCTGCATCGTCACGCCCTTCATCCTGGCCGGTGCGATGAGCCCGGTGACGGTTGCCGGCACGTTGACGCAGGTGCTGGCCGAGGTGCTCGCCGGCGCCTCCTTCACGCAACTGATCAAGCCCGGCGCGCCGGTGCTGTTCGGCACCTTCGCCTCGTCGATCTCGATGCAGTCGGGCGCGCCGACCTTCGGCACGCCCGAGCCGTCGCTGGTCTCCTATGGCGCGGCGCAGCTCGCGCGGCGGCTCGGCCTGCCGTTCCGTACCGGCGGTTCGCTCTGCGCCTCGAAGATCCCGGACGCGCAGGCGGCCTATGAGAGCGCGAACACGCTCAACTCGACGATCCTTGCCGGCACCAATTTCGTGCTGCATTCGGCGGGCTGGCTCGAGGGCGGTCTCGCCTCCTGCTACGAAAAATTCATGATGGACATCGACCAGCTCGGCATGCAGCAGAAGTTCTGCGAGGGCGTCGACCTGTCGGAAAACGGCCAGGCGATGGACGCCATCCGCCAAGTCGGTCCGGGCAGCCATTATCTCGGCTGCGATCACACGCAGGCGAATTTCCAGACGGCTTTCTACCGCTCCAGCATCGCCGACAACAATTCCTACGAGCAGTGGCTGGCCGAAGGCGAGAAGACCGCGCCGCAACGCGCCAACGAGCTCGCCCGCCGCTGGCTGGAAAGCTACGAGGCGCCGCATCTCGATCCGGCCATCGACGAGGCGCTGAAGGACTTCATCGCCAAGAAGAAGGGTTCGATGGCCGACGCCTTCACGTGAAAGGAGCCCGAGTCAGGCCGGGCTAAAGTGGCCGACATCATCCATAAGGAAGTCTGGCGGAGCGCGTTCTCCGACCCGGACCGGAAGGGATGATTTTTTTCCGCGGCACGGTCGAGGAGATTGCGGCCGCGCTCGCGGCCAACGGCCTGATCCTGCGCGGCGGTTTCAGCTTCGGTGAGGATGAGGTGGCGCCAGCCGGGCCTTCCGGCGCGCCAGCCAAATCCGTGCTGCTGGTGGGGCAGGCGGGGGCGGCGCCGTGGCCATATTTCCAGCGCTGGCGGGAACGACAGGCGAGGGGCATCGCCAACCCACTCGACAGTTGGTCGCGGGAGGTGATCGGCGCGGTGGCGAAAGAATTCGGCGTCCGCGCCATATCGCCTTCAGACCGGCCTTATCTGCCGTTCCAGCAATGGGCGATGCGGGCGGAAGGGCTACAACCGTCGCCGCTCGGCATTCTCATGCATCCGACCTATGGGCTCTGGCATGCCTATCGCGGCGCCTTGCTGTTCGAGGACGAGATTTCCGCTCCCGAAGCTCATGAAGCGATTCATCGTTGCGACACATGTGTCGCAAAACCCTGCCTGACATCCTGTCCGGTCGACGCCTATTCGGTGGATGGCTTCGCGCACCAGGCATGCCTAGTGCATGTGCGTGGCACGGATGGTGCGGCTTGCCGCGTCGGCGGCTGTCTGGACCGCAATGCCTGTCCCTATGGTACCAGCTATCGCTATCCGCCGGAGGTGCAGGCTTTTCATATGACAGCTTTTGCCGGGCTGTAGCGGGACGAGGCGCCGTTCGCACGAAATCTTGAACGATGCGCTCCGGGAATGGCTTGCCGGAACGGCGCGTGCCGATATCTAACGCGCGACACGCAACGGAGAGCATCATGGCCGGAAAGCAAATCGAGATCGAGACATCGGACGGCAAGGCGAAGGCAGGTCTTTTTCGGCCGTCCTCCAAGGCCAGCGCCGGCGTCATCCTCTATATGGACGCCTTTGGGCCGCGTCCGGCGCTCGACGAGATGGCCGAGAGGCTCGCGGGTCACGGTTATGCCGTGTTGGTGCCCGATCTCTTCTACCGCAATGCGCCCTATGGGCCGTTCGAAGCCAAGACCGCCTTCACGGTGGAGGAAACCAAGACCAAGTTGATGGCGCTGGTGACCGGCACGACGCAGGAGATGACCATCCGCGACAGCGAGGCTTTCCTCGGCGCGTTCGCGGATGAGGGCATTGACGGGCCGATCGGCGTCGTCGGCTATTGCATGGGCGGCGCGCGGGCGCTGAACGCGGCGGCGAGCTATCCGGACCGGATCGTTGCCGCGGCAAGCTTCCATGGCGGTAATCTCGCCAGCGACGCGGCCGACAGCCCGCACCGCAAGGCCGCTTCGATCGAGGCGCGCGTCTATGTCGGTGTCGCCGGCATCGACCGCAGCTTTCCGCCGGAGCAGTCGGCCCGGCTGGCAGAGGCGCTCAGGGTGGCGGAGGTCGACCACGTGATCGAGAACTATGTCGGCGTCGGCCACGGCTGGTGCGTCAAGGACCACAGCGTCTATGACGAGGCGGGCGCCGAGAGGCATTGGAAGCGGCTGACGACGTTCTTCAAAGAGACGCTGCGATAAGGTGTGCCGATATTCGGGTGAGGCCGGGCTACAAATGGCGGCTTCCTGCGCTTCCGGTGCTCACGTACTTTAAGTACGCTCCGCTCCGGTTCTCGGAAACCACCATTCTCGGCTCGGCCTGACCCGAATCTCGGCACACCTCGTCCATCGCGCCTAATTGCTTTCTCAAAAAAATCTTTCCATCGCCCCAAGGATTGGTCATTAGCCTTCGTCCAACAGCCAAATGACGGCGATGATGCTGGACGACAGCGAAGCCTCCGATGCCGAATTGATCGGGCGGGCGAGGGGCGGAGACAGGGGTGCTTTCGGCAAACTGCTCGAAAGACACTATGGCTTCGTCTATCGCGCCGCCTATCGCTGGTGCGGCCGCAAGACCGACGCCGAGGACATCGCCCAGGACGTCTGCGTGCGGCTCGGCCGGGCGATCCGCGACTATCAGGGCAATGGCGCCTTCACGACATGGCTCTATGCCATGACGCTGAACGCTTCGCGCGACATGATGCGCAAGCGCGCTCGCGACACCGTCAAGACCGATGCCTATGGCGCCTATGCGTCGATTGCGGGCGAAGCGTTGGCCGAGGCCGATGATCCGTCCGAGGCGCTATGGGCGGCGGTGCGGATGCTGCCCGACAAGCAGCGCGACGCGGTGCTTTTGGTCTATGGCGAAGGTCTCAATCACGCGGTGGCGGCGCAGGTGATGGCGATCTCGGAGACGACGGTTTCCTGGCACATCCATGAAGCGAAGAAACGGCTGAAGGTGCTGATGCGCTCAGCCGGGGAAGTGTGACCATGGTCGACGACAACGAACTCGAAAGGCTGCGCGACATCGCTGTACCGACACCGGACGGCGAGGCCAAGGCGCGCGCGCTGGCCGCCGCGATGCAGGCGTTCGACTTGGACGAAAAAAATTCGCCGGTCGCCAAAGGAACGCCGGCAGGCCTTCGTCTCACCGAGCGAGCACAAAAGCTCTGGAGAGACATCATGCAACGGAAACTCATTGCCACGCCGGCCATCACCGCGCTGGTCGCGCTGCCTATCGCCGGCTATGCCGCTTTCGAGATGTTGAAGGAACAGCAGCCGGTCATGGGCGGCGATAACGGCAAGGTCACGGAGACGCTGGCCGACAAGCCGGCGCAAAAGCGGGCGCCGGAGCAACCGGCGATCAACGCGCCGCTGACGGCTGCGCCAGCGAAGGCGAAGAAGACCGACGCGGACGCCGAGACGCTCGCGAATTCCCAGATGGCGCCGGCAGCTCCCAAGCCGGCGACCGAGGTCGACAGCCTGCTCAAGCAGGAGGCAGCGCCCGAGGCGATGCCCGCGCCTGGCGAAAGCGGTCAGCTCGCCGCCGGCGGCAAGGCTGGTTCGCCGGGCAAGGTGCAGTTTTCACCGCCGTTAAAGGATGAAGCCGCGGGGGCCGATCAGGCGCCGGCAGGCAGCGCGGCAGCCATGCCGGCGTCCCCGCCACAGGTCGCCGATTCCAAGCTGATGGTGCAGCCACCGCCCATGCCGGCTGACCAGATGCAGCCGCGGGAGGAAAACCGCGACCGCATCGAGACGTTCAAGACCAATCCGGTGCATGAAACGGCGCAGGATCCGGTCTCGACCTTCTCGATCGACGTCGACACTGCTTCCTATTCGTTCGTGCGGCGCTCGCTGAAGGAGGGCAGCCTGCCAGACCCGGACACGGTTCGCGTCGAGGAGATGATCAACTACTTCCCTTATGACTGGAAAGGTCCGGACTCGGCCAAGACGCCGTTCAACTCGACCGTCACCGTGATGCCGACGCCGTGGAACGAGCACACCAAGCTCATGCATGTCGCGATCAAGGGTTTCGACGTCAAGCCGGCCGAGCAGCCGAAGGCCAGTCTGGTCTTCCTGATCGACGTCTCGGGCTCGATGGACGAGCCGGACAAGCTGCCGCTGCTCAAATCCGCCTTCAGGCTGCTGGTCAGCAAGCTCAAACCCGACGATACCGTCTCGATCGTCACCTATGCAGGCAATGCCGGCACCGTGCTGATGCCGACCAAGGCGTCGGAAAAGCAGAAGATCCTTGCGGCCATCGACAATCTCGAGCCCGGCGGCTCGACGGCCGGTGAGGAAGGCATCCGCGAGGCCTACAAGCTTGCCCAGCAATCCTTCGTCAAGGACGGCGTCAACCGTGTGATGTTGGCCACCGACGGCGACTTCAATGTCGGCCAGACCGATGACGACGACCTCAAGCGTCTGATCGAGAAGGAGCGCAAGACAGGCGTGTTCCTGTCGGTATTCGGCTTCGGCCGCGATAATCTGAATGACCAGATGATGCAGACCATCGCCCAGAACGGCAACGGCACGGCTGCCTATATAGACACGCTTGCCGAGGCGCAGAAGGTGCTGGTCGACGATGCGTCCTCGACGCTGTTTCCCATCGCCAAGGACGTCAAGATCCAGGTCGAGTTCAACCCGGCGACCGTGTCGGAATACCGTCTTGTCGGTTATGAGACCCGGGCCTTGAAGCGCGAGGATTTCAACAATGACCGCGTCGATGCCGGCGATATCGGTTCCGGCCATTCGGTGACGGCGCTCTACGAGATCACGCCGAAGGAGAGCGGCGGCGAGCAGGTCGATCCGCTGCGCTACGGCCAGGCCAAGGTTGACAATGGCGGCGTTGCCAATGCCGACGAATATGCCTTCGTCAAGATCCGCTACAAGCTTCCGGACGAGGATGTCTCGAAGCTGATCACCACTCCGGTGACCATCGCCAACGAGGTCAAGTCCTTTGACGCGGCCGGCGCCGACCAGCGCTTCTCGGTCGCCGTCGCCGCCTTCGGGCAGAAGCTGCGCGACGAGGATCAGACAGCGAATTTCGGCTACGACCGGATCGCCGAGATCGCAAACGCTGCGCGCGGCGCCGATCCGTTCGGCTACAGGGCGGAATTCCTGTCGCTTGTGCGGCTTGCCGCATCGCTGGACGGCAGCAAGTAGAGAGTTGGAGTTCAAAAAGGGGTCGGCGGAGGCTAAGCGCGTCGCGGTGCGACGCGCTTAGGTCTTTTTTGATGCATGTCGCTGCCCCAGAACCGCCTTTTGGATCGTTAAATTGCGTGGCTTTTCCGGAACCTCGCGGCAATTAACTTTTGTTAGTTCGCGCCGATAGGGCTTTGAGGAATTAGCAGTGCATATCACGACAATCGGGAACGCGAACTCGACGGCGGCCAGTGCGTCGGTGCGGGGATTGTCCGCCGAATCCACTCGCATCAGGAGCGATGTCGATGCGGCCCGCAACACGGCGCTTTCGGCGCTCAACAACGACCGGTTTCGCGTGATGCTGGAGCAGATCAGCGATCCAGGCACATCTGGCGCGCTGGCGACGATGAACTCCGACGATCAGAACGTCGTCGATTTCAACACGGCGCTGTCGCGCTACGCCGAAAACAGCAAATAAGCAGGCCTGTCAGGCGCGGCTGCGCCTGCGTTCGCGGCGGCCTTCGCTGGTTTCGGCGATGTTTGCCGTCGCCATCTTGTTGCGCATCGGGCCGATGCGTTCGACGATCGTCTCGACGGTCGGGCGCTCAGCCTTGGTGTGGGCGTCGAGCGCCTTGCGCATGGCGGCAAGGTGGGCAAACGACGTGCCGCAGCAGCCGCCGACGATCTTCGCGCCGGCATCGACCGCCAGCCGCACATAATCGGACATCAGTTCGGGCGTGCCGGAATAGTGGATCTCGCTGCCGCGGAATTCCGGAATGCCGCAATTGCCCTTGACGATCACGGTCGCTTCCGGCTTCGCCTCGGTCATGTCGAGCAGCGAGGCGAGGATATCGGAAGCGCCGACGCCGCAATTGGCGCCGACGCCGAGCGGGGCCTGCGACAGCCCGTCGGCGACGGCGTGGATGTCCTTCGGCAGCAGGCCCATCATCGTGCGGCCCGCCGTGTCAAAGGATCCGGTATAGGTATAGGGCAGGCCGACGCGGATGGCGGCCTCGGCCGCGGCGCGGATCTCGTCGGGCGCCGACATGGTCTCGATCCACGCGATTTCGGCGCCGCCGGCCTTGAGGCCCTCGATCTGCTCGGCGAAGGCGTCGACGGCATCGTCGTAAGTCAGCGCGCCGAGCGGCACCAGCAGCTCGCCGGTCGGGCCGACGGAGCCAGCGACGATCACCTTGCGGCCGGCCTTGTCGGCGACCGAACGTGCGATCTCGGCGGCGCGCTTGTTCAGCTCGTGCACGCGGTCCTGCGCATGATGCAGCTTGAGCCGGTGGCGGGTGCCGCCGAAGGAGTTGGTGAGAATGATATCGGCGCCGGCATCGACGAAATTCTGATGCAGGCTGGCAATGGTCTCGGGCGCCGTCTCGTTGAGCAGCTCGGGCGCCTCGCCGGCCGGCAGGCCCATCGCGAACAGATTGGTGCCGGTGGCGCCGTCGGCCAGAAGCACGCCCTTTTCGGAAAGCAATGCGTCAATCGGGTTGGTCGCGGTCATAGCCATGGCTTTCGTGTTTGGAATTCAAATAACGATATAAAGAAGTCTTTATGTCTAGTCAACGAGTTTGCGACCGAGAGGACCTTATGCGGTCGGTGTGATCTCGACCTCGATCTCGGTGCAGGCATCACCGTTGGTCGGGTGGTGGTCGACCGAGCAGGCGGTGACGACGAGCAGGAGGTCCTGTTCGGCGCGCAATGCGACGTAACCGCCAGGCGGATTGATCGATGCTTCGACGACAAGCGTGCCGTCCGGCTGCGGCAAGGAGTTCTGGAAGAGGTCGACCGGGTCGGGCGCGAAGGGCAGGTCGATGCCTTCTGCGGCGAGGGCCGTCATCAGATTGTCGCGGCAGTTCGGGTGGTTGGGCAGGCCGGCGCGTTCGTAGAGCGCGCCGTCGCAGGCCGGGTAGAGCATGTCGTGCGGTCCGGGCGAGGCGTCCTCGATCAGCGTCAGCATGATCCTGCCCGCGGCGCTATAGAAATGGTCGCCGGGCTTCGGGAACAGCCGCTCGGTGATGTCGCGGGTCTGCGACGTGCTCAGCCAGTCGAGCCTGCCTTCGGTCGAGAAGGCCCAGAGGTCCGAGACCTGCTGGCCCTTGGGATCGATGATGCGGATCAGATCGCCGCGCCTGACGCGTATTGAACGGCCCGACTGAGGAGGAACGACGACGTGACGCGATGATCGCATGGGTTTCCCTGAAAGAATGAACGGCGGCCGAATTGGGTGGCCGATGTCCAATATGATATCGACACCGGCAATCAGACAGAACCTGACGGGAAAGACATTGCAGCCAGCTTCTGCGTGAAGCTCGCGGCCTCATGCGCGTTGATGTCGGCGGCGCGGATCAGGTTGTCGAAGTGGCTGGCGAGGGTGCGGATCGGCTGGGTGGCGTTCAACACCAGATACATGTCGCCGACATAGATCGCGGCGCGGTAGGGGCCGAAGATGGTGTAGGGGATCGAATAGCGCATGCGGCCGTCATAAAGGAACAGCCGGAAAGTCGGGTAAAGGTCGTCGAGAAGGGCTGCCATGTGCAGCAATTGCTTGCGCCTCTCGGCTTCCGGGAAACGGTCCCAGATGCCCAAGCCGCGCGCGAAGATCTCCAGCGTGTGGCGCGGCATGCAGACCTCCATGTCGGTCTCCGGCCGCCTCGTATAGTCGATGCGGTATTGCGTTTCGCCGGCCTGCGCCTCGCGGCTCTTGTTGGCGATGCCGGCCTCGTATTCGACCAGCGCTTCGGTGCGCAAAAGGTCGGGGATGCCCGCCGGCACGTAGCGGATTTTGGTGCCTGCCGCCTCGGCATGCCACTTGGCGAGCAAGGTGCGGTCGAAGCCGTCCGGCGCCTCCTCGATCTCGAGGCTTTCTCTAATTTCGCCGGTGACGCCCTCGTCGTGGGAGAGGCCCAGCAGCCAATCGAGCGACACCTTGAACTCGGCCGCGATGTTGAGAAGCGTCTCGGCGCGTGGCAGGCGGGTAGAGGCGCCGGAAAGCAGTTGCGACAGCGCCGAGCGGTCGATGCCGACGGCCGTCGCGAAGGCCGACTGGTTGAGGTCGGAGCGTGTCAAGAGCAATTTCAGCCGCTCCCTGAACAGAGTCGAAAGATCGCGCTTGTCCATGACGCTGCTCCTGCTTTGGAGAGGAAAAATTTGCGCCGGAGCCGTGCTGAAAGTGGCTCAGACGGAAATGAATCCCCATGTTTGTTTACAATGTATAACATATGCGGCTGAAAGTGCGCATTCGCAACAGTTTGTGCGCTTTGTCGCATTGCGACAACGATAGGCTCCTGACACAATGTTGTCAGGAACCGAGTTGGTTCCGGCGACTGGAAGGCAGTGGTCGATAGCATGGCAAGCATGAATACCGGCATAATTAAGAGACGTGGCAGCGCACCGGCAATCGAATGGCCGACGGTATTCCTCGCACTCTTCTGCTACGGCGCATGGTTCGCGATCGGCTTGTTGCTCTGGCCATCCCATCCCTTGATCGCCTTGATCGCCTTGGCGCTGATTCTCGCGCTCCAATCCTCGCTGATGCATGAGGTGCTGCACGGTCATCCGACCCGCAGCGCCAGGATCAACGAAGCCTTCGCCTTCCTGCCGATCGGACTGGTCTGGCCGTTCCGGCGTTTCAAGACCATCCACCTGCGCCACCATGCCGATGAGCGGCTGACCGACCCGCTTGACGACCCCGAGAGCTATTACCAGGCGCTCTGGATGCATGAGGAACTGCCACCGGCGATGAAGTTCCTGCTCAAGATCAACAACACCATGGTCGGCCGCTTCATCCTCGGGCCATGGCTGTCCTCGGTCGGCTTCTTCATCGACGACGCCAAGCAGATCGCCGCCGGCGACAAGGCGATCCGCAAGGCCTGGCTGCTGCATGCCGTCGGCATTGCCGTCGTGGCTCCGATCGTGACCTTCGGCTTTGGCATTCCGCTCTGGCTCTATGCGCTGGTGCCGGTATGGCTTGGGCAGTCGCTGATTTCGGTGCGCACCTATGCCGAGCATCAGTGGTCCGAGCATCCGGAAGGGCGCACCATCATCGTCGAACGCTCGCCGCTGTCGTTCCTGTTCCTCAACAACAACCTGCATTTCGTGCATCACAAGAGCCCGACGGTTGCCTGGTACAGATTGCCGACGCTCTTTCGCGAACGCCGCGAAGAATGGCTGCGGATGAACAACGGCTATGTCTATCCGAACTATCTGGCGCTGATCAAATCCTATGCCTTCAAGGCCAAGGAGCCCGTCGTTCATCCGGTGCTGCGTCGTGCGCCGGAGCCGGGCCGCGCCTTCAAGCCGCGCGTCAGGGCGCGCAGTGTCAGCGGGCTTGGCACGGCGCCGGTTCCGGCCGAGCCGCCGAAAGAGTAATTTTTCCGCGCCCGGTTTTTTCGCGGCGGAACGCAGGCGCTGAGGTCGCCTGTCTTTGAAAGCTGTTCGACATGAGCAAGTTCGTTGCGGCCCTGCCGATGTATGACTGGCCCGAAGTGCGCGGCGAAGTCGACGCCCAATGGACGCGGCTCCGCGACGCCTTCCGGCAAAGGGGCATCGATGCGCCGGAAACGCTCGTGCGCCGCAATGGCGATCTGCCGCCAGTGCCCGGCGGGATCCTCGATGACGCCGCTAAGCTGATTGCGCCGGATCCGGCGACGCTGCCCCCGGACGAGCTCGATTTTCACGAACTTTGGCTGAGCCCGGCGCTGCTCTTCGGGCAAACCTGCTGGGGCCCGATGGAACTCGGGCTCGCCCGGCATGTGCAGGTGGTTGCGCAGCCGAATTACGATGCGTTCGAGGGCGGGCAGGGGGAACTCTATTCCAGCGCGCTGGTGATGCTGGCAGACGGCAAGGCATCGATGCCTGCCCCTGCGGACGGCAGGGCGGCCATTCCGCTCGATCTCCTGCGCGGCAGGCGCTTCACCTTCAATAGCATCGATTCCATGTCCGGCGTCATCGCGCTGACGCGCCACCTGGAGGCGCTGGGCGAAAGCCTGGACATCTTTTCCTCGCGCAGCGAGAGCGGCGGTCATCGGTCGTCGATCGTCGCGGTCGCGGAGGGCAGGGCCGATATCGCCGCCATCGACTGCCAGAGCTGGGCGCTGGCGCAGCGTTTCGAGCCGGCAGGGAAAGGCGTGAAGGTGGTCGGCTGGACGGCACGGCGCAAGGGCTTGCCCTATATCACCGCCAGGACGACAGCGGAAAAAACCATTGCCGCGATGCGCGAGGCCGTCGCGGCGGTCGAAAGCGGCGCGTCAGAGCAGCCGCTCGTCCAGCTTGTAGGCTGACAGCTTCTCGTTGCCGCTCTCGGTGATCAGGATCTGCTCCTCGATCTTGACGCCCTCGCGTCCGCCCAGCCTGCCGATATAGCTTTCGACGCAGAGCACCATACCTGGTTCGAGCACGCCATCCGGCGTGTCGGCGGTCCAATCGCCGGGGTGCGGCAGCGTCGGATATTCGTCGGCCAGGCCGACGCCATGATAGAGCACTCCGTAGCGCGTCGGATAGCAATCGTCCGGCGGCACCGCCGAGCGCTCGACGAGGTCTCGGAACGAGATGCCCGGCCGCATCAGGTCGGTGTTATGGGCGATCTGATCGGCGGCGATGCGGAAGAGATCGCGCTGCTCGTTCGACGGCTGCCTGTCGCCGCAAAGCCAGGTACGCGAAAGGTCGGCGCAGAAGCCGTAAGGACCGATCAGGTCCGTGTCGAAGGCGACGAGGTCGCCATTCTCGATGACGCGCGAGGAGCATTCCTGGAACCAGGGATTGGTGCGCGGGCCGGACGACAGGAGCCGCGTCTCGATCCATTCGCCGCCGCGCACGATGTTGCCGCGATGCAGTTCCGCCCAGAGCTCGTTTTCGGAGACGCCGGGCTTGAGCGCGGCTTCCATCTCGCCCATCGCTGCCTCGCAGGCGACGATCGAACGGCGCATGGCGAGGATCTCGTCCGGCGATTTGATGAGCCTCGCATTCTCCATCACCGCCTCGCCATTGCCGACGGAAATCCCACGACGGGCGAGTTCCTCGACGCCTTCGGGATTGATGTGGTCGACGGCAATGCGGCGATTGCCGCCGCCATGCTCGGCAACGAGTTCGGCGATGCCGGCGGCCCAGCGCCGGACCTTCTCATCAGTCAATTCGCCGCTGTAGAGATACATCCACGAAACCGCCGGGCGCACCTCGTCCACGACACCCGAATGGTCGGACAGGTGCTCGCAGGAGAAATAGTCGAAAAGCACCACGGGGCCCTCGGCGGCGACGAAGCAGTGGCGGGTCGGGTTGTGCGCGACCCAGAGCTGCATGTTGGTCGAATCCGTCGCGTAGCGGATGTTGACCGGGTCGTAGAGCAGGGCGCCGGCATAGTCGCGGCGCTTCAGCTCGGCGCGGATGCGTTCCAGTCGGTATCCGCGCATGGCGGCAAGGTCGGGCGCAGCGATGCCGGCCGCGGCCCATTCCGCTTCGGCTGTTGCGCCATAGCCCAGCACATGCTGGTTGAGCGAGGCCGCCTTATCGCGGGAGGCCTCGCGCAGCGCTTCGACGGAGCCGGGTTCGAAGGGCATGATCTTGCGATGGCGGCCGAAGCGTTGCGTGTCCATTCGTCCCCCCCTCTGAACCTTACGGCGCGGTCTTCTTGTGCAGTTTGGTGATCGTGACCTTGCGCGGCGGAAAGCCGAGCGCCTGGGGCACCTCGATCGTGCGATGGACGGTGTCCATCGCGTAGCCGGCCCTCGCCAGCTCTTCGAAGACATCCGAGGACGATTCCCTGTCGTCGGTCAGGACGAGCACCGCCGGCTCGCGGATCGAGCGGGCGAAGTCCGGCGTCTCGTCATCGAGCGCGATCAGATCGGCATCGACCAGGCGCAGATTGCCGACCCAGAACCAGCTCGAGACCACGGTCTTGACCGGTCCTTCGGCGTTGATCTGGTCGTAAAGCGACCGGTAGTCCATCCGCACGATGCTGCCGCGATTGTCGCCGCCCTCAAGGTGCATGTACCAGCTCAGCGGCAGCACGAGGACGGCAAGGAGCGCGGCGACGAAGACGATGGCGGTTTGCGTCTTTCGGCCCCTCTGGCCCATGGCCTCGAAGCGCATGGCCAAGGCCGCGGGAAGGAGAATGAAGATGGGCAGCATCCAGCGGTCGCGAAATTGGGTGATGCCGGCCGCCAACACGACCGTCACCACGACCACCAGACCAAGCACGATCGCTCGCCACAACAGCTTTTCCGGCCACCTTACCGGTTGAGGCGGCTCCGTCCGTTTTCTTATAGCCAGGCCGTAGGCGACGGCAAAAAGCGCGACCGGCAATCCAGCGAAATTGACGATGGCGTTGGCCAGTCTGCGGATGCCGAGAAGTGCCGTTCTTGCAACATTGCCGCCTTCGGCGACGCCTAGGCCCCCTTGGTGCGCGAGCAGATCTTCCAGATGGGTCAGGCTCCAGTAAAGCGTCGGCAAGCAGGCGAGGACCGCTACTATCACGCTGATTGCGAAACGGCGGTCGAAGATCGCCTCACGCGTCTCGCGAACCGAGAGAGATGCCAGGAACAGGGCGGCAAGGAAGATGACGATGTTGTATTTCGACAGCATCGCGGCCGCCGTCACCAGGCCGAAAAACGCATAGGCGATGGCCGATCGCCGCTTCTCGACCTCGACCAGCGCCAGAAGCAGCACCGAGGTGAAGCAGAATATGGCGACCGAGTGGGTGAGGGCGTGCTGCATCTCCCAGAAGATCTGGGGAAACAAAAGCAGCCCGAACATGCCGGCGGCAGCGGCGCGGTTCGAGTAGCCGAGGCGGCGTATGGCGGTGAAATACGCGGTCAGCCCCGCGGCCAGCAAGCCGTATTTGACGATCTTGAGGGCAAGGACGCTGGTCCCGACCAGCGAGGCCGCAAGCATCGCCAGCCAGGTGTATAGAGGCGGCTGCGAACTGCCATAGCCGGCGGCGAGGAACCGCATTTCCATCAGCTGCTCGGAATCGTCGACGCCGACGCCCGTGCCCGCAAAGTGGGACAAAAGCGCCATCGCCACAATCTGGGTCAGGCAATAGGCGAGGACCGACACGATCGCGGCGCTGAATGGACCGACCCGTCCATCGCAGAGCCAATCGGTCCATTTCTCTAGCTGCCGCAAGGGGGTGGTCTTCTCATCCTGATGCGCTGGTAGCGGGGCATAAACCATGCCACAGCAACCGGCGCGATCCAACAAGTCGCCAGAGCGGTTCACCGTTTCGTAAGAAACGGCAAACCGCTCTTTCTGTCTGCTTTACGCAATTCCGGGCGGAAAACCGCGTCACACTACGCGTCAGGTCCGCATTTTCTCGCCGCTCGGATCGAAGGGCGGCTCGACATTGATCCGGGCCGGGCGGCGGTGGCCGAGAATCTCGATCTCGAACAGACCGGTACTTTCGTCCTCGGCAAGGGCGGCCGGCACATAGCCCTGCGCCATCGATTTCTGGACGTAATGCGCATAGCCGCCCGAGGTCACCCAGCCGACGACGCGCCATTCGCCATCGACGATGCCGCGCACGGCGGAAGCGCCTTCGGCGGCCTTGGATCCACGTACTTCCTTGCCCGTCTCGTCGAAACGCGGCGCGCCGTAGCCATGCGGCTTCTCGACCGTGCCGTAATCCTTGCTGACCTTGGCCCAGATCGGCTCGTCGCCCATCACGTCGGCGTCGATGGCGTCGACGATGAAGGAAACGCGGCGCAGCTTCGGGCCTTCGGCCTGCTCCTTGGCGGATGCCTCGCGGCCGATGAAGTCGTTCTTCTCCAGCTTGATGAAGCGGTCCATCGAGCCCTCGAACGGGCCGTAGATCGGGCGCAGCTCGCGGAACCAGGTCGGGAAGTTCTTTTCCAGACGCATCGACAGTAGCGCCCGCATGCCGAAATCGACAATGCCGAACTCTTCGCCGGCGTCCTTGATCGCCTTGTAGACAAGGCGCTGATAGGCCGGCGCCATCCAGATCTCGTAACCGAGGTCGCCGGTATAGGTGATGCGGTTGACCATGCAGGGCGCGCCGCCGACCGCCATCTCGCGGAAGTCCATGAAACGGAAGGCCTTGGTCGAGACATCGACGTCGACAAGCTTCTGCAGCAGGTCGCGCGACTTCGGACCGGCGATCGAGAGACCCACCAGCGTCTGGTCGAAGCGATGGATGCGCACCGAACCGTCCTTCGGCAGATGCTTTTCGAACCAGCGCATGTGATATTTCTGCGCGGCCGACGAGCCCCAGATCATGAAGCGGTCCTCGCCGGTCTTGGCGATGGTGAAGTCGCCGATCAGCTTGCCGAACTCGTTGACCATCGGGGTGAGCACGATGCGGCCGGTCTTCGGCATGCGGTTGGTCATCAGCCGGTTGAGGAAATCTTCCGCGCCCGGGCCAGACACCTCGTATTTGGCGAAGTTGGCGATCTCGGTGACGCCCACCTTCTCGCGCGTGGCGCGCACTTCCTCGCCGATCGGGCCGAAATCATTGGAGCGGTGGAAGGAGACGATGTCCTTCGGCTCCGTGCCCTTCGGCGCGAACCAGAGCGGGGTTTCCAGGCCCCAGCTATCGCCCATGACCGCGTTGTTGGCGAGCATGGTGTCGTAAAGCGGCGTGGTCTGCGCGGGACGGGCGGCCGGCAATTCCTCGTTCGGGAAGCGGATCGAGAAGCGCCGCGAATAGTTCTCGCGCACCTTGGCATTGGTGTAGCGCAGCGTCGCCCATTCACCGAAGCGGGCGACGTCCATGCCCCAGACGTCGAAGCCCGGATCGCCATGCACCATCCAGTTCGACAGCGCCAGGCCGACGCCGCCGCCCTGGCTGAAGCCGGCCATGACCGCGCAGGCGCACCAGAAATTGGTCAGGCCCTGCACCGGGCCGACCAGCGGGTTGCCGTCGAGCGCGAAGGTGAAGGGGCCGTTGATGATCTGCTTGATGCCGGCCTTCTCGATGCCGGGGAAATGCTTGAAGCCGATCTCCAGCGACGGCGCGATGCGGTCGATATCGGGCTGCAAAAGCTCATGGCCGAAATCCCACGGCGTGTTGACCGGCGACCACGGCTTGCAGGCCTTCTCATAGGTGCCGAGCAGGATGCCGTTGCGCTCCTGGCGGGTGTAGATCTCGCCCTTGAAGTCGAGCACGCCGATCATCTCGCGGCCGGTCGACTTGTTGAATTCCTCGACCTCCGGCATCGGCTCGGTGAGCAGGTACATGTGCTCCATCGCCAGCACCGGCAGCTCGACGCCGACCATGCGGCCGATCTCGCGCGCCCACAGGCCGCCGCAGTTGACGACATGCTCGGCATGGACCGTGCCTTGCTCGGTGACGACGTTCCAGGTGCCGTCCGGCTGCTGCGTGAGGTCGACGACGCGGTTGCGCAGCACGATCTCGGCACCGAGCTTTTTCGCGGCCTTGGAATAGGCGATGGTGGTGCCGGACGGGTCGAGATGGCCTTCGACCGGATCCCACATGGCGCCGACGAAGTTCTTCTCGTCCATCAGCGGGAACATGGCCTTGGCTTCCGAGGGCGTGATCAGCTCGGTGTCCATGCCGAGATAACGGCCCTTGGCGTGGGCCAACCGCAGGAAGTCCATGCGCTCGGGCGTGTCGGCCATCATGACGCCGCCGGTGAGGTGCAGCGAGCAGGATTGGCCGGAGAGCTCCTCGATCTCCTTGTAGAGCTGGACCGTATAGGCCTGCAGCTTGGCGACGTTCGGGTCACCGTTGAGCGTATGGAAGCCGCCAGCAGCGTGCCAGGACGAGCCGGAAGTCAGCTCCGAACGCTCGATCAGCATGATGTCGGTCCAGCCGGCCTTGGCAAGGTGATAGAGCACCGAGCAGCCGACGACGCCGCCGCCGATGACAACCGCTTTTACGTGGGATTTCATGCAGATAGATCCGTTTTTACAGAGACTGAATCAAATGATTGGTGTGGAGGCTAAGCGAAGCTCGACGGAGTGGGGGTCGAGTGCTCACCAGCAACCAGAAAATCAGAAATCCGTCGGCGCGCCGCCTTCGGCGCGGCGCTTTTCGACGAAGTCGTTGAGTTCCTCGCGGATGGCCGGATCCATATACGGCTCTTCATAGGAGGCAAGGCGCTCCTTCCACACCTTGTTGGTGCGTTCGAGCGCCGTCGGCGAACCCGCCTCGGTCCAGGTCTCGAAATTGCGCCAGTCGGAGACGATCGGCGAGTAGAAGGCGGTCTTGTAGCGCTCCTGCGTGTGCTGGGTGCCGAAGAAATGGCCGCCAGGGCCGACCGACTGGATGGCGTCGAAGCCGAGCGCGTCCTCGGAGAGGTCGAGCGGGGTGAGGAACTCGGCCACCATCTGCAGAAGGTCGATGTCGAGGATGGTCTTTTCATAGGAGCAGCGCAGGCCACCTTCCAGCCAGCCGGCGCCGTGCATCATCAGATTGCCGCCGCCCTGGATGGCGCCCCAGAGCGAAAATACGCTTTCATAGGCGGCCTGCGCGTCGACCGTGTTGGCGGCGCAGGTGTTGGAGGTGCGGTAGGGGATGTTGTAGCGGCGGGCGAGCTGGCCGCCGACGAGCTGCGCCTTCATATATTCGGGCGTGCCGAAGGCCGGCGCGCCGGACTTCATATCCACGTTGGAGGTGAAGCCGCCATAGCCGACCGGCGCGCCTTTCTTGACCATCTGCGCGAAGGCGATGCCGGAGAGCGCCTCGGCGTTCTGCTGTACCAGCGCGCCGGCGACGGTGACGGGCGCCATGGCGCCGGACAGCGTGAACGGCGTCACGATGACGGCCTGGCCCATGCTGGCCATCTGGATGATGCCTTCCATCATCGGCACGTCGAGCTTGAGCGGCGAATTGGTGTTGATGATGGTGAAGACCGAGGGCTCCTGCATCAGCTGCTCGCGGCTGACGCCGCGGGCGATGCGGGTGATCTCGATGCCATCGACATTGCGTTCCTTGCCGAGCGAATAGATGTGGAAGACCTTGTCGGTGAGCATGGCGAGGTCGCGAATGCATTCCAGGTGGCGGACCGACGGATGGATGTCGATGGGTTCGACCGGATAGCCGCCGGTGCACTGCAGGATGTTATGCATCTGCGCCAGGCGCAGGAAATTGCGGTAGTCCGCCTGGTTGCCGGGCCTGCGGCCGCGATCGAGGTCGGAACAGTTCGGCGCCGAAGCCATCATCGACAGGATTATGTTGTTGCCGCCGAAGCGCAGATTGTGCGCCGGGTTGCGGGCATGCAGCGTGAATTCCGACGGGCAGTGCGACACAAGCTCGAGGACCATGTCGCTGTCGAAGTGCACGCGTTCCGAGCCTTCGCGCACATCCGCGCCATGCGCCTTCATGATGCGGCGGGCTTCGTCGTGGAGGACGTCGACGCCGATCTCCTTCAGCACGCGCAGCGAGGCGAGGTGGATCGATTCCAGCTCGTCGTCGGACACCAGCTTGGTCGGCGTCAGCGGGTTCTTCAGCTGTCGGAAGGCGGGCTGCTCGAAGGCGGCCGAGCCGCCGGCGCGCTTGCCGGCACGGCCGCCACGGCGGGCGCGATCGGTTGCCAGTGCCGGTTCGGCGGGATGAAGGGCGGCGGTCATGAGAAGCCTCGTCAGGATGCGAAATTGGCCGGCATAATGGACCGGCGGCAATGCTGCCGGTGAGGTGGCGGCGACCACTAGGGCGAGGGAAGCGACATGCCGGAAGGGGAGCTTGAGCAAGCCCTCCCTGCAGCGCCGGGGCTCCTGACAGGGTTTGGCTGGAGCATCCGCTTTCGCGGGCCGTGGGCCTTACGGCAACCGGCTGCAACGGCTAAGCCTTCGACCGATTGGATCAGGAACTGATGGCTCTGGCGGATTCAAACAGCAGCGAGAGCGTGCGGTGGGCCGCGATCACCGGCGTGATCGCGACCGTATCGGTGTTCGCCATCGCGCAAGGGCTTTCCTATCCGCTGCTGAGCTTCATCCTGCAGCGGCAAGGCGTTTCGCCGGCGATGATCGGGCTGTCGGCGGCGATGACGCCGGTCGGCTTCATCTTGTCCTCGCCGTTGATCCCGGGATTGGCGCGCCGCTTCGGGGCAGGGCGCACCGCGCTCACCTGCGCCGCTCTCTCGGCGCTTGTGCTGGCGCTGATCGGCTGGATGCAGAATGTCTATCTGTGGTTTCCGCTGCGCTTCCTGATCGGCGTGGTGACCAACCCGCTCTATGTGCTGAGCGAGATCTGGGTGATCGCGCTGGCGCCGCCGTCGCGGCGCGGCCGCGTCATGGGCGTTTATTCCACCATCATCTCGGCCGGCTTCGCGGCCGGACCGCTCTGCCTGCTTGCCGTCGGCACCGAAGGCTGGCCGCCTTTCCTAGTCGGCATTTCTGCTTTCGTCTTCTGCGGCGTCTGCCTCGCCGCGGTGGTGCGGCGCTTGCCCAAGGTCGAGGAGGCCGAGAACAAAGTATCGGTGCTGGATTTCATACCAATGGCCTGGCTGCTTCTGTCCGCGGTCGTTGTAGCGGCCGGTTTCGAGCAGACGATCCTGGCGCTGCTGCCGGTCTATGGCACGCATCACGGCATTCCCGAAGCCCGCATGTCGGCGCTGCTTTCGGCGATGATCGCCGGCAACATCGCCATGCAGGTGCCGCTCGGCTTGCTTGCCGAAAGGTTGACGGCGCGCCTGGTGCGCTTCGGCTGCGTGGTGGTGACCATCCTCGGATGCGTGCTCTTGCCGGCGCTGATCGAGACGCCGCTGATCTGGGTCTGCGTCTTCGTCTGGGGCGCGGTGTCCTACGGCATCTACACGATGTCGATCATCGAGCTCGGCGAACGCTTCACCGGCTCGGCGCTGGTTGCCGGCAACGCCGCCTTCTCGCTGATGTGGGGCCTTGGCGGCATCGTCGTGCCGCCGCTCACCGGCGGCGTGATGGATGTCATCGGCGCCGCCGGCTTGCCGGTGATGCTGGGCGCCATCTGCGCGGCGCTGGCGGCGGCAACGGTCGTGCGCCGGCGGGTTTTGTGATCGACCCCACAACGGCTCTTGAATATCAACACAGCGAACGCGATGTAGGCGGGGCCGCCAGATGGAGACCCGCATGACCAGCACGATGACCAAAACCCGGCCCGATTCGGTGGACGATCCCTTCCGGTGGCTGGAGGATCGCAACGGCAAGGAAGCGCTGGACTGGGTTCATCGCCAGAATGCGCTGACGATCGCCGAATTGCAGGGCGACCCTTCCTATCAGGCGACCTTTGAAACCGCGCTCGACCTGATGACCGCCGAGGACAATATCCCGGTCGGGGCCGCACTTGCCGGCCACGTCTATAATTTCTGGCAAGACAAGACCAATGCGCTGGGCCTGTGGCGGCGCACGCCTGTCGCTTCCTACAAGACCAAGGAGCCGGAGTGGGAAACGATCATCGACTTCGACCAGCTCTCGGCGAAAGAGGGCATCAAATGGGTGTTCGGCGGGGCGAGCCGGCTCTATCCCGATTTCAACCGCTGCCTGCTCTACATGTCGCCTGACGGCGGCGACGCCAGCGAGATGCGCGAATTCGACATCGTGACGAGGTCCTTTGTCGATGGCGGGTTTTCCGCGCGCGCCTCCAAGTCGGGCTTTTCCTGGCTGGACAAGGACACGGTGATCGTGTCGGCGGCTTTCGAAGAGGACGACAAAACCCAGTCCGGCTACCCGCGCGTGATCAAGCTCTGGCGGCGCGGCACGAAGCTGGAGGACGCGACGCCGATCTTCGAAGGCGAAAAGCAGCATCTCGCGGTCGGCGGCGGTGTCGAATATGACGGCGACAAGCGGCATGTGCTGCTCGGCAAGACGCTCGACTTCTTCACCTCGCACAGTTTCCTGCGGCTGGCTTCCGGCGAGAACCGGCGCATCCCGCTGCCCGACGACGCCACCGACACGGCGATCTTCAAGGGACAGCTGATCTTCGGCGTGCGCAGCCCATGGACGGCGCCTGACGGCACGCAATGCCTGCCCGACGGGCTTTATTCCGCCGATTTCGACCGCTGGATCGAGAGCGGCGCGTTCGGGCCGTTCGAGACCGTGCTTGCGCCGGCGCATCGCGTTTCGGTCGCCGGGCTCGCCAGGACGCAGGACAGGCTGTTCATCAACCTGATGGACAATGTGCGCGGCAAGGTCGTTGCCTGCGACCGCACCGCCGAGGGCTGGTCGCTCAAGCCGGTAGCGCTGCCCGACAACGGCAATGTCGGCATCAGCCATGTCGAGCATTTCGGCTCGAGCGTCTCCTTCTCCTTCACCGATTTCCTGACGCCGAGCTCGATCATCTGGTCGGACGACAATGGCGAGACGCTTGAAACCGTGAAATCGCAGCCGGCCCGCTTCGATGCCTCACCTTATGTCTCGGAGCAGTTCGAGGCGCGCTCGAAGGACGGCACGATGATTCCGTATTTCGTGGTGCGGCGCCGCGACCAGAACGGGCCGGTGCCGGCGCTGCTCTATGGCTATGGCGGTTTCGAAGTGCCGCTGCTGCCCGGTTATGCCGGCATCCGCGGCAAGCTCTGGCTGGACAAGGGCAACGCCTATGTCCAGGCCAACGTCCGCGGCGGCGGCGAGTTCGGCCCGGCCTGGCACCAGGCGGCGCTCAAGGGCAAGCGCCAGAACGCATTCGACGATTTCGCGGCGGTGGCCGAGGATGTGGTCAAGCGCGGCATCACCACGGCTGCGCAGCTCGGCATCCAGGGCGGCTCGAATGGCGGCCTGCTCACCGGCACGTCGCTGACGCAGCGCCCGGAGCTGTTCGGCGCCGTTATCATCGACGTGCCGTTGCTCGACATGCTGCGCTATACCGAACTGCCGCCCGGCGCCTCGTGGATCGCCGAATATGGCGATCCGTCGAAGCCGGAAGAAGCCGTCTGGCTCGGCGCCTATTCGCCCTACCAGCATGTCGCGGCCGATGTCTCCTATCCGCCGGTGCTCTTGATGACATCCACCGCCGATGACCGCGTCCATCCCGGACATGCGCGCAAGATGGCGGCGCGATTGCAGGAAGCGGGTCACGACAGGACACTGTTCTTCGAGGAGACCGAAGGCGGTCATGGCGGACGAGGCGACCGCCGGCCGCAAGCGGCGCAGACGGCGATGCGCTATATATTCCTGCAGCGGGCGCTAACCGGAACAGCTTGAATTTTAGGCCCCAGGCGGCATAAGCTGCCGCCATGATCCATTTCAGCACCTCAGGCGCCTTCGGGGTCGCGGTGACGCCGTCACCGCGGACCCTTCGCGCCGAGCTGTTGCGGCTGTGCGCCCGTATCGGCTATTCGCCGCCTGCCTTTCTCTAAGAATCCGCCCCGGCCGTTGCCGGATTGATTCAAGAGGAAAGATCAAATCCATGACTTATCAGAATTATTCGCTGAAGCAGCTTCAGCAGATCGACGCCGCGCATCACCTTCACCCCTTCACCGACCACAAGGAGCTGCGCGAGGCGGGCTCGCGCATCATCACCCATGCCAATGGCCCGTTCATCTACGATGCCGACGGTACCGAAATCCTAGACGGCATGGCAGGCCTGTGGTGCGTCAATGTCGGCTACGGCCGCGACGAGCTGGCCGAGGCGGCTTACGCGCAGATGAAGGAGCTGCCTTACTACAACTCCTTCTTCAAATGCTCGACGCCGACGCCGGTGCTGTTGTCGAAGAAGCTGGCGGAGCTGGCACCGACGCATGTCAGCCAGGTTTTTTATGGCTCGTCCGGCTCGGAAGCCAACGACACGGCGCTCAGGCTCGCGCGCCATTATTGGGCGCTTGAAGGCAAGCCCGAGAAGAACCGCGTCATCTCGCGCAAGTCGGCCTATCACGGCTCGACGATCGCCGGCACGTCGCTGGGCGGCATGGAGCCGATGCACAAGCAGCTCGGCGGCGCGGTGCCCAACATCGTCCACGTGATGATGCCCTATGCCTATGAGCTCGCGCTGCCTGGCGAAAGCGACCATGATTTCGGCATCCGCGCAGCCAAGGCGGTCGAGGACGCGATTCTCGAGGCCGGCGCCGACAAGGTCGCCGCCTTCATCGGCGAACCAGTGATGGGCGCCGGCGGGGTGAAGATCCCGCCGATGAGCTATTGGCCGGAAGTGGAGCGCATCTGCCGCAAATACGACGTGCTGTTGATGCTGGACGAGGTCATCACCGGCTATGGCCGCACCGGCGAATGGTTCGCGGCGCAGACTTTCCGCATCGAGCCTGACACCATCACCACCGCCAAGGCGCTGACCTCGGGCTATCAGCCGCTCTCGGCGCTGCTGGTCGGCGACCGCATCGCCAAGACGCTGGTCGAGAAAGGCGGCGAGTTCTATCACGGCTACACCTATTCCGGTCATCCGGTGGCTTGCGCGGTGGCCCTGAAGAACCTCGAAATCATCGAGAAGGAAGGCCTGGTCGAGCGTGTCAAGAACGACACCGGTCCCTATTTCGCGCAGGCGCTGCAGGAGCGGATCGCCGGGCACAGACTGGTCGGTGAGGTGCGCTCGATCGGCCTGATGGGCGCGATCGAGATCGTCAAGGACAAGGCAACCAAGGAACGCTATCTGCCGTCGGGAAGCGCTGCCGTCGTCGTGCGCGACTATGCGGTCGCGAACGGCATGATGATGCGGGCCACCGGGGACACCATGATCCTGTCGCCGCCGCTGATCTGGACGCGCGACACGATCGACATGGCCTGCGAGCGGATCGCCAAGGCGCTCGATCTCGCGGATGCCGATTTGCGCAAGCGCTGAGGGATATTCTCCGGGCGCTCCTCAGTGGGCGCCCGGTCCATTCCCGGACATTTCGCGTGATGTCCCCACAACGCAAAAACCGCGCCCCAACGGGAACGCGGCTTTGCCAGATACGCTTGGCGTTTCGCTACGAAACACTTGCGAAACTTACGGGCTCCGGTACGCGAGACCTGATCCGGAGCGCCGGGCAGACGCGATGTCCGCCTCGCAATCCGTTTTAAAGGCACATCGTTACCGGTGCGTTAGCAAGACCTTAAGCAAATCTAAATTTGCCGGCTTTCTGTCGAAAAAATTCGCTAATAATCGTTGGAAAGCAGCTCCTTAGCTTTTATCGCCGCGCAAGAAATTTATGATGCCGGAAAAATCGGCGCCGGCGTGGCCCTGTGCGTTGAACAAGGCATAAAGCTGCGTGGCTTCGGCGCCGAGCGGGGTCACGGCGCCCGCGCTTTGCGCGGCTTCCTGCGAAAGCTTGAGGTCTTTGAGCATGAGCGCGGCGGCAAAGCCCGGCTTGTAGTCGCGGTTGGCCGGCGAAGTCGGAACGGGGCCGGGCACCGGGCAGTAAGTGGTGAGCGACCAGCATTGGCCCGACGAGGTCGAGGCCACGTCGAACAGCGCCTGATGCGAGAGGCCGAGCTTTTCGGCCAGCACGAAGGCCTCGGCAACGCCGATCATCGAAATGCCGAGAATCATGTTGTTGCAGATCTTGGCGGCCTGACCAGCACCGTCGCCGCCGCAATGGACGACGCGCCCGGCCATCGGCTGCAGGATCGGCTCGGCGGCAGCAAACGCCTCGTCCGAACCGCCGGCCATGAAGGTCAGGGTGCCGGCCGTCGCGCCACCCGTGCCGCCGGAGACCGGCGCGTCGATCGACTGCAGGCCATGCCTGGCGGCAATCGCATGCGCTTTGCGCGCCGATTCGACATCGATGGTCGAGGAATCGATGAATAGCGCACCTTCCTTTGCCTTGGGCGCGATGTCCTCATAGACCGACAACACATGCTTGCCGGCAGGCAGCATGGTGATGACGACGTCGGCATCCTTCACTGCGGCGACGGCGTTTGCCATGACGGTGACGCCATGTCCTTTCGCCACAGTGAGGTTGTCGGGAACCAGATCGAAGCCGTTTACCGCATGCCCTGCCTTGACAAGGTTAGCGGCCATCGGATTGCCCATATTGCCGAGGCCGATGAAGGCGATGGTTGCCATCGTTTTCTCCCGATTTTGCGTCAGCGCCCAATCAGCGAGCGCGCAATGATGACGCGCATGATCTCGTTGGTGCCTTCGAGGATCTGGTGGACGCGGAGATCCCGCACCAGCTTCTCGATGCCATAATCATGCAGATAGCCGTAGCCGCCATGCAGCTGCAGCGCCTGGTTGGCGACATCGAAGCCGACATCGGTGACGAAGCGCTTGGCCATCGCCGACCATTTGCCGGCGTCGGGCGCCTTGCGGTCGAGCTTGGAAGCGGCGGCGTAAAGGAAGATGCGCGCCGCCTGCAGCTCCGTCTCCATGTCGGCCAGCCTGAACTGCAGCGCCTGGAATTGGTTGATCTTGGAGCCGAAGGCCTTGCGCTCGGCTGTATAGGCGAGCGCCTTGTCGAGCGCCGACTGCGCGCCGCCCAGCGAACAGGCGGCGATGTTCAGCCTTCCGCCGTCGAGCCCCGCCATGGCGATGCCGAAACCGGCGCCTTCCGCGGCGAGCAGGTTTTCGGCTGGCACCTTGCAATCCTCGAAGATGACCTGGCGGGTCGACTGCATGTGCCAGCCCATCTTGTGCTCGTTGGCGCCGAAGGACAGGCCCGGCGCATCCTTGGGCACGACAAAGGTCGAAATGCCCTTCGGGCCGTCGCCGCTGGTGCGCGCCATCACGACATAGAGATCGCTGTCGCCGGCCCCGGAAATGAACTGCTTGGCGCCGTCGAGCACGTAATCGCCGCCGCTCCTCACCGCCCGCGTCTTCAGCGCCGCCGCATCGGAGCCGGAGCCGGGCTCGGTCAGGCAATAGCTCGCCAGCCACTCCATCGAGGTCAGTTTCGGCAGGAAGCGCTGGCGCTGCTCGTCTGAGCCGAAGCTGTCGATCATCGAGGCCGCCATATTGTGGATGGAAATGAAGGAAGAGAAGGCCGGATCGGCGTGGGCAAGCGCCTCGAAGATCAGCACCGCGTCCAGCCGCCCAAGCGCTGAGCCGCCGACATCGTCGCGCACATAGATGCCGCCCAGGCCGAGCGGCCCGGTCTCTCGGATCACATCGGCGGGGAAGTGCTTTGCCTTGTCCCAGTCGAGCGCATTGGGCGCGACGCGGTCCGACGCGAAGGCTCGGGCCATCTCCTGGATGGCGCGCTGTTCCTCGTTGAGTTCGAATTGGCCAGTGCCCGCATCGACTGCCGCGTCCATGGCGTGCTCCCTGTCGTTTCAGGCCTTCTGGCCTGTCGTTTTTGGCTTTGCGCGCCGTTCAATCTAGACCAATGATGCCGCCGCGCAACCCGGGCCGTTGAGAACCGGCTGTGCAGGGAGTGACGAACGGAGCTCGTGCGTGCCGACAATTTTCGATGAGTTGCTGGAGCGGTTCCAAGCCTATCTCGGCGGCGTCGACAGCGATCTCGTCGCCGACGAAGCCGCGCGCATCGGCTGGGACATGTCGGCTCGTGCGCTCGAAGCGCGCGTGCTTGGCTGCCTCGGCTATCTCGATCGCGTCGCCGCGCTTGCACCGGCCGATGCCAAGCCTCTGGCGCGGTTCGTTGCCGACCATCGGGACGAACTGCGCTGGGGGCAGACCTACAGCGCCGCCGATTTCGGGCAGGGTTTCATCGACAATTACGGCTGGCTGGAAGTGTTCGGCACGCGCGGGCATTTCGTCAACGACGCGGTCGCGGGCGGTCTGCTGATCCTCGGGCCGAACATCGTCTATCCCGACCATCACCATATCGCCGAGGAGATCTACATCCCACTGACCGGAGGCACCGAGTGGCGGATGGGCGAGGGGGGCTTTCACATTCGCGGCGCCGGCGAGGTCATCCACCACGCCTCGAATGTCAGCCATGCCATGCGCACCGGTAACGAGCCGCTGATGGCGCTCTATCTCTGGCGCGGCGGACCGCTGGCGCAGAAATCGATCATCGGCTCGGGAGGCAGGGACTGATGGCAAAAACAATCATGCTGCAAGGCACCGGCTCGGATGTCGGCAAGACCGTACTGGTGGCCGGGCTTTGCCGTGCCGCGAAGAATCGCGGCCTGAAGGTCAGGCCGTTCAAGCCACAGAACATGTCGAACAACGCCGCCGTTGCCGACATTCCCGGCGAGACCGGCGAAGGCGAGATCGGCCGCGGGCAATGGCTGCAGGCGCTGGCCTGCGGGGTGAGGCCGACCGTCCATATGAACCCGGTGCTGCTCAAGCCGCAGAGCGATATCGGCTCCCAAGTGGTGGTGCAGGGCAGGGTCTATGGCGAGGCGCGGGCGCGCGACTATCAGGCAATGAAAGCCGGGCTGATGGACGCGGTGCTGTATTCCTGGGCCAAAGTCGGCGAGGGAGCCGACCTCGTCGTCGTCGAGGGCGCAGGCTCACCGGCCGAGATCAATCTCAGGAGCCGCGACATCGCCAATATGGGCTTCGCGACGCGCGCCAATGTGCCGGTGATCCTGGTCGGCGACATCGATCGCGGCGGCGTCATTGCCTCGGTCGCCGGCACGCATCTCATCCTGCCGGAAGAGGACCGGCACATGATCGCCGGTTATCTCATCAACAAGTTCCGCGGCGATGTCTCGTTATTCGACGACGGCATCAAGGCGATCGAAAAATTCACCGGCTGGCGCTGCTTCGGCGTCGTGCCGTGGCTTAAGGCAGCCGGGCGGCTGCCATCCGAGGATTCCGTGGTGCTCGAACGCCTCGCTTCCGGCGAAAAACGGGCGCTGAAGGTGGCGGTGCCGATGCTGGCCCGCATCGCCAATTTCGACGATCTCGATCCGCTGAAGGCCGAGCCGCAGGTCGAGGTGGTGTTCGTGCCGCCGGGCAAGAGGCTGCCGGAAGATGCCGGGCTCGTCGTCATCCCCGGCTCCAAATCGACGATCGGCGATCTCATAAAATTCCGCGAGAACGGCTGGGGTCGCGACCTTCTCGCCCACCGCAAGCGCGGCGGTCACGTCGTCGGCATCTGCGGCGGCTACCAGATGCTCGGAAGAAAGGTAACCGACCCGGATGGCATCGAAGGCAGCGTGAGAGAGGCCGAGGGCCTCGGCCTGCTGGACATCGAAACGGTGATGGAGCCGGAAAAGACCGTGCGCAATTCTAGCGCGCGGTCGGTGCAGTTCGGCCTACCGCTCGAAGGCTACGAGATCCATCTCGGCCGCACCACCGGTCCGGACACGGCGCGGCCTTCGACGATCCTCAACGGCGCCGAGGACGGCGCGGTTTCCGCCGACGGCAAGGTGATCGGCACCTATCTGCACGGGCTGTTTTCCGCCGACGCTTTTCGCGCCGCCTATCTGGAGACCCTTGGCGTCAAAGGCGGCGGCATCGACTATCGCGCCGAGGTCGAGAAGGCGCTGGACGAGGTCGCGGCCGAGCTGGAGCGACATCTCGACTGCGATGCGATCTTTGGGCTAGCCCGTTAGCTGCTCGATGCAGACGTTTTTAACGCGCTGACTTTAGCTGCGTTGATGCAGCCAGCCTCGGCGATTGGGCCGAGACGCCCGTCCGGTCGTCATCCTCGGGTCTGCGCGTCCGCTTCGCCCGTGCATGACGACGTTAGGATGGTGTCGCCAATCACCAACGTCGGTTTGACTTCCTACGGCTTCTCTCCTGCCTTCGGCCAATAGGTGCCGAAGGACCAGACATTGCCCTCCGGGTCGAGGCAGATGAACTCGCGGCTGCCATAGTCGCGGTCGACGAGTTCCTGGATGATTTTCGCGCCGGCCTTCCTGGCGCGCGCATAGGCGGCATCGGCGTCATCCACGGCGACGTAGATCGACTTGCCGCCACCACCGCCTGGATCACCGACCATCTTGCCGTAGTCGTCCTCGCGCGCCGTGCCCAGCATGATCATCGAGGAGCCGAAGGTCAGCTCCGCGTGATGAACGATGTCGCCTTCGCCATAGCGGGCGCGGACCTCGAAGCCGAAGGCTTCGCAGAGCCAATCGATCATTTTGGCGGCGTTTCTGTAGCGCAGGGCTGGGTAGATGCGGGGTGCTTCGGTTGACGTGGGCATGGCGATCTCCTCGTTCGCGTCGATGTACTCAGTCTCGACTACGGGCGGCCCCTGCGTCTTGAAGAAATGTTACCTCGGCTGAGGCCTACATCAGCGCCGCGAGCCCGGTCGGCGTCTCGCCGGCAAGCTGGCGGAATTCGCGCACCAGATGCGCCTGGTCGGCATAGCCGCAATCGGCGGCGATGCCGGCCCAGTCGTCGTCCTTCTGCTTTGAAAGCGAAAGCGCGCGGTTGAAGCGCACGATGCGCGACAAGGTCTTCGGGCCGATGCCGATCGCGTCGGTGAATTTGGCCGCAAGGTGCTTGCGGCTCCAGCCGATTTCGCCGGCAAGCGCCGAAATCCGAGTGCGGCCGCCCGACGCGACCACCGTCCGGTAGGCCCACGCGACTTCGGGCGAAAGCGCACGCGCTTGCGCGAGGCGGCGGGTAATATAGCCCTCTGCTATGTCGAAGCGTTTGTGCCAGTCCGACGCCTCGCCGAGCTGTTCGCGCAGCACGATCCCGTCAAAGCCCAGTGCATCGTCCAGTCCGACCATGCGATCCCGCAGCTCACTCATCGGCAGGCCGAAGAATTGCCTGGCTCCGAGCGGAGTAAAGTTAACTTGGACGCAGCAGGCGCCGCCGAAGGATTTGATGATGACCGGGCCGGCATAGAGGCCGGCAGCGAAGCTGGCGTAGAGGTCATTGTCCCCAGGTTCGTGGCCGAGACCGATGGCGAAGGCTTCGGCGAAGCTGATCACCAGCGGCACGGTGAGCGAGGCATATTCGACGATGCTGAAATGGCCGGGCAATATTTCGCGATAACCGCAGATGTCGGTGACGATGCCGGCGAGCGAGGCGGCTGGCCTGCGCCGGACCATCTCGAAATGGAGGGCGGGAGAGCGATTATCCTGCCGGTGGCGCTCTGACTCGTCGCACATGGGCTCGTCGGGCATGGCGCAAGCCTAGCAGACCACGTCCTCAAATCAAAAGCGCCCGGCTGGGCCGGGCGCTCCGAGTTGCCTGAGATTGCTGTGCTCAGGCGCCGCGCATCAGGCAGCCGGCGGCGAGCACATATAGGCGATGAGCATGATCCAAACGGACGCAAGCGCAAGCAGGCCAAGAGCGGCGAGAAGGCCGATGACGGCGGTGACCAACGAAATAATGAACACAAGCTGGGTGGGTGCACTGAGATTCATGTCTGGCCCCTCCAACATGATTCGCAACACCGGAATTGTACCAGCAGCCGCCTCACACACCAATGAGCTGGCGCAGCGGATTGGCGGGGTCGGCTAACAGCTTGATTGCCAGCGCCAGGCAGACCACCACCAGCAGCGGCTTGATCAGCTTGGCGCCGATGCGGATGGCCAGGCTCGCGCCGACCCGGGCGCCGATGAACTGCGCCGCGCCCATCATCAGGCCGATCTTCCAGTCGACGACGCCGACGGCGGCGAAGACGACGAAGCCGCCAATGTTGGAGGCGAAATTGAGAAGCTTGGTGTGCGCCGTCGCCTTGAGCACGCCGTAGCCGGCGAGCGTGACGAAGGCGAGCATGTAGAAGGAGCCGGCGCCGGGACCGAAGACGCCGTCATAGAAGCCGACCAGCGGCGGGATGATCAGCCCGAACAGGAAGGGCGACAGCCGTTCGGCGCGATCGACATCGTCCATATTCGGTTTCAGCGCGAAATAGAGCGCGATGGCGATCAGGAGCAGCGGCAGGATGGCGCGCAGGAAATCGCCGGGGACGACGGTCGCGAGCAAGGCGCCAACCGCGCCGCCGACAAGCGCCAGCAGCGCCGACGGCAACTGGCGGCGCAGGTCGACCTGGCCGTTGGCGGCATAGTGGATGGTGGCCGAGCCGGAGCCGAACATACCCTGCAATTTGTTGGTGCCGAGAGCTGCGACCGGCGAAAAGCCGGCGAGCAGCAGCGCCGGGATCGTGATCAGCCCGCCGCCGCCGGCGATCGAGTCGACGAAGCCGGCGCCGAAGGCGGCAGCAATGAGGATGAGGACGGTCTGCAGGGTAAGATCGATCATCGAGGAGAGATGCCTGGAAGGAAGCGCAGCTTCCATCACGCTAGCCCCGTTTGCGCAAGAGAGATTCCAAGCTAACAATCAGACCAGACTCGCAAAGGGGAGCTTGATGGCGATGGCGCTGCTCGACCAGATACGTTCGATCTTCGACGGTGACCCGGGCGTGCGCAAGGTGGCGGACGATCCGGTGCTGTCGGCGGAACTCTTGATGCTGTTCCGCATGATCCTGGCCGACGGCTCGGTCTCGGAGAGCGAGATGGTCGTCTTCCGGCGCATCTGCAAGGAAGCCTTCGGGATTCCGGAAAGCAGCATCGACAGCGTCATCGAATATCTCAACGACTATGGCTACGAGACCAACGGCTCGCAGGCGATCGCGCTGTTCCGCGACCTCGATGTCGAGCGCCGGAAGCTGCTCGCGCGCCACATGGCCGAGATCGCCAAGGCCGATTCCAAACTCGCCGAAAGCGAGGTGAAGCTTCTGCGCCGCACGCTCGACCTGCTCGATATCAGCCCGGTCGATCTGGTTAAGCCGGAGAGGTGATCTAGCCCTGTTCCTGCATCTTGCGCGCGATCGCGCGGTGCAGGTCGGGCGCCGCCGCGACCAGTGCCCGCGCCGCTTCGGAGCGCGGATGATCGAGCACGTCTGTGGCGCGGCCGCGCTCGACGATCCTGCCTTCATGCATGACCAGCACCTCGTCCGCCATGGCGCGGGCGACGGTCAGGTCGTGGGTGATGAAGAGATAGGCGATGCCGAGCTTCTGGTTGAGTTCGGCGAAGAGGTCGAGGATCTGGGCGCGGATCGAGACGTCCAGCGCCGAGACCGGCTCATCGGCGACCACCAGCTTCGGGCGGGTGATGATAGCGCGGGCGATCGACAGGCGCTGGCGCTGGCCGCCCGAGAATTCATGCGGGTATTTGTCCATGTCGCGCGGGCCGAGCCCGACCTCGTGCAATGCAAGCGCGACCATCTCGCGGCGCTCGGCCTTTGCCGGCTGCCTCTCCAGGAGATGCAGCGGCTCGGCCACCAGCTTCTCCACCTTCTGGCGCGGGTCGAAGGAGCCGTAGGGATCCTGGAACACCACCTGCATGTCGCGCCGCGTCGGCTTCAGCGCCTGTTCCGGCTTGCCTGTGATAGGCTCGCCGCGAAAGCGGATCGTGCCCGCCGTCGGCTTGTCCAAGGCAAGGATCATGCGGGCAAGGGTGGACTTGCCGCAGCCCGAGCGGCCGACCAGCGCCACCGATTGTGCCGGCTCGATGGTGAGCGAGACGTCGTGGACGGCGCGGATCGGCTCTGCCGGCCGGAACAGGGATGTGCGTCGTCCCGGGTAGTCCCGGCCGACGTTCTCGACTTCGAGCAAGGGTTTTGCCGACCCGGCAAGGTGCGGTTTCGGCCGCGCCGGCACGTGCATGGAAGCCAGCGCCAGCTCGCGCGTGTAGGGATGCTGTTGCTCCGACAGCGTGCGCGCGGTGTCGCCGGCCTCCGTCACCTCGCCACTGCGCAGGATGGTCAGGCGATCGGCCATCTCGGTCACCACCGCGAGGTCGTGCGAGATGAGCAGCAGGCCCATGCGGTTCTCACTGACCAGATCGCGCAACAGGTCGAGGATCTGGGCCTGCAGCACCACGTCGAGGGCCGTCGTCGGCTCGTCGGCGATGAGGAGCTTCGGCTTCAGCGCGCAGGCGATGGCGATGACCACGCGCTGGCGCTGACCGCCCGACAGTTCGTGCGGGTAGCGCGACAGCGGGAACTTGGCCTCCGGCAGCCCGACGCGGTCCAGGATTTTTCGTGTGCGCTCTTCCGCCTCGGCGCGGCCTGCCTTGGTGTGCCAGCGTATGCCTTCGGCGACCTGCTCGCCGATGGTCTTGACCGGATTGAGCGCCGTCATCGGCTCCTGGAAAACCATGCCGATGTCGTCGCCGCGCAAGGCGCACATCTGGTCCTCGGTGGCAGCGAGGATATCGATGCCGTCGAAGGCGACGCGGCCCTCGGCACGCGCCAGATGCGGCAAAAGCCGCATGATCGTCAGCGCCGTCATCGACTTGCCGGAACCGGATTCGCCGACCAGCCCGACGACCTCGCCGGGCGCTATTGTCAGCTCGACGCCTGTCAGGATCGGCGTGGCGCCGATCGTAAGCGACAGGTTCTCGATCTCGATCAGGCTCATCGGCGCCGTCGCGATTTCGGATCGAGGATGTCGGCGAGGCCGTCGCCGAGCAGGTTCAGCCCAAGCACGGTGATGACGATCGCCATGCCGGGGAAGATAGCCATCCAGGGCGCGGTCACCATGCGCGTTTGCGCGTCGAACAGCATGCGGCCCCAACTCGGCATCGGCGGCTGGGCGCCCAGCCCGACATAGGAAAGCCCGGCTTCGGCGAGTATGCCCAGCGCGAACTGGATGGTGCCCTGGACGAGCAGCAGCGTCGCGATGTTGGGCAGGATGTGCTCGACGGTGATCCGCGTCATGCCCTTGCCGGCGGCGCGCGCGGCGAGGATGAATTCGCGCGGCCAGATGGCCAGCGCGCCGGCGCGGGTGACGCGCGCAAAGACAGGTATGTTGAAGATGCCGATGGCGATGATGGCGTTGACGGCGCCCGGGCCGAAGATCGCGGTGATCATGATTGCCGAAAGCAGCGCCGGAAAGGCGAAGATCAGGTCGTTGACGCGCATCAGCGCCTCGTCGGCCAGTCCCCCGCGCGCCGCGGCGAAAGCGCCGAGCGGCACGCCGATGCCCATGCCGATGCCGACCGCGACCAGTGCCACCGCAATCGAATTACGGGCGCCGACCATGATCATCGACAGTATGTCCCGGCCGAAATGATCGGTGCCGAACAAGTGTGTCCAGGAAGGCGCCTGCGTCTTGTCGGCGATCACCAGCTTTGTGACGTCGTAGGGCGTCCAGACGAAGGAGACGAGCGCGACGGCCACGATCAGCAGCGTGACGACGAGCCCGATCAAGAAGGAGCGGTTGCCCAAGGCCTTGGCCAGCACGCCCTCAAGGGTTTCCTCGGGGAGGTCGACGCGCATGGTCATTGCCGGCCCCTGAGGCGCGGGTCGACGATGGCGTAGGAGAAATCGACGAGCAGGTTGATGAGGATCACGGCGGCGACCAGAAGCATGACGATGCTCTCGACAACGATCAGATCGCGCTGGGTGATGGCCTGGAAGATCAGCCGGCCCAGCCCGGGCAGGTAGAAGACATTCTCGATGATGATGGTGCCGGCAAGCAGGAAGGCGAATTGCAGGCCGAGGATGGTGAGTACCGGGATCATGGCGTTGCGCAGCGCATGGCGCCAGAGCACGGCGCGATGGGGCAGGCCCTTGGCGCGCGCGGTGCGGATATAGTCCTCATTGAGCACCTCGATCAGCGCCGAGCGGGCAACGCGCGCCAGGATCGCCGCCTGCGGCAACGCCAGGGCCACGGCCGGCAGGATCAGGGATTTCAGCGCCGGCCAGATGCCGGCGCCCCACCCCGGAAAGCCGCCGGCCGGGACCAGCCGCAGCCAGACGGCAAACAGGTAGATCAGCATCAGCGCGAACCAGAAATTCGGCACCGCGACGCCGAGTTGGGCGGCGCCCATGACGAGCGTATCGCCGGCGCGGCCCTGGCGGCTGGCCGAGAAGACGCCGACCGGAATGGCGATCACGGTCGAGAGCGCCAGCGCGATCAACGCCAGCGGCAGGGAGACGGCGATGCGTTCCCGCACCAGGTCGATAACAGGCACCGAATAGGTGTAGGAGCGGCCGAAATCGAGGCTGAGCAAGCCGCCCGCCCAATGCAGGTAGCGCAACACCAGCGGCGCGTTCAGCCCCATCTGATCGCGCAGCATCTCGACCTGGTCGGCGCTGGCATTGAGGCCCAGCATCAGCCGTGCCGGATCGCCGGGCAGGATCTCCATGACCGCGAACACCACCATCGAGGCCAGCACCAGTGTGAGGACCGCGATGATGAGGCGTTTCAGGAGATAGGCGGTCATGGGAGGCGATCGGGCGATCGCGCTGGCTTCAATCCGTCCACTTCACCTTGGTGAGATCGTCAGCCTCGATCGGCCAGTTCGTCCACATGCCCTGCAGCTTGGCGTCCCAGACACCGATTTTGGGCAGCTCGAACAGGTAGACGGCGGGCACGTCGTGCGCGAGAATCTTCTGCGCCTCGCCCAGCAGTTCCAGCCTCTTGTCCTTGTCGACCGTGGTGCCGAGTTCCTTGATGACATCGTTGAACTTCGGATTGTCATACTGGAAATAGTAGCCGGGCCGCGAATAGATATCGATGTCGTTCGGCTCGACATGGGAAACGATCGTCAGGTCATAGTCCTTGTTGGTGAAGACCTGGCTCAGCCACTCCGCCCATTCGACTGGGATGATCTGCAGATTGACCCCGATCTCCTTCAGCTGGGACTGAATCACCTGGCCGCCGTCGCGTGCGTAGGGCACGGGCGGCAGCTTGATCGTGGCCGAGAAGCCGTTCTCCAGCCCCGCTTCCTTTAGATACGCCTTGGCCTTGGCGATGTCGTGCGGATAGACGCCGGTGAGATCGACATAGCCCGCATCGCCTGGCGAGAAATGAGAGCCGATCGGCTTTCCAAGGCCGTTCGAGGCGGCGGCGATGACGGCACTGCGATCGATCGCGGAGGCAAGCGCCTGCCGCACCGCGAGCTTGTCGAAGGGCGGCTTCTTGTTGTTGATCGACAGGATCGTCTCGCCCTCGGTCGAGCCGATCACGACGCTGAAGCGCGGATCGGACTGGACCTGCGCGAGCGCGTCTTGTGCGGGCATGTTGGCGAAAGCCTGGATATCGCCCGAGAGCAATGCGGGGACAGCCGCTGCCGCGTCGGGCACTATGCGGAATGTCGCCTTGTCGAGAGCGGCGGGCGTACCCCAGTAGTCCGGGTTCTTGATGAGCGTGATTTCGGAACCCTTGGCCCAGTGATCGAGCTTGAACGGACCGGTGCCGATCGGCTTGTCCTTGTTCCCGTCGGCCGATGCCTTCCCCACGATCACCGCCGCAACCTGGCCCATGTCATAGAGGAAATCGCCCTGCGGACCGTCGAGAGTGACCTTGACGGTCGCCGGATCGACCGCTGTGACATCGGTGATGTGCGCAAAGAGCGGCTTTTGTGGATTGAGCGAATCCTTGGCGCGCGCACGGTCCAGCGAGAACTTCACGTCGTCGGCGCTGAAGGCCGAGCCGTCGTGGAACTTCACGCCGGAATGCAGCTTGAATGTGTAGACCTTGCCGTCGTCGGAGACGGCCCAGGTCTCGGCGAGAGCGGGCTGAACCTGGCCGTTGTCGTCGATGCGCGTCAGGCCTTCAAAGACATTGGCATAGGTGACTTCGCCGATGGCCGCGCCCGCGCCGGCGGTCGGATCGAGATGCGGCGGCTCGAGCACGATGCCCAGCGTGAGGTCGGTGCGCGCGGCAAAGGCCGACGTGGCGGCGGCAAGCGACAGGGTAGCCGCAGCCAGGATGGTCTTCCACAGTTTCATCGCTGAACTCCCATTGCTCAAACGTGCTCAAGCCGGCGGATAGAAGCGTGATTTCGCGGGCGAGTAAATTGTGTTTCGTGCTGCCGGGCGGCGCCAGGCGGAATGTTTTTACCTGTCATCCGGTCGTGCCGCGCAAGAGCACGTTGAGGCCGATCGCCATCACCTTGGCCGATTCCACCATATCGGCGATGCCGACCCATTCGTCCGGCCGGTGGGCGAGGTCGAGAATGCCCGGGCCATAGGCGATGCAGTCATAGAGGTGGCCGAGGCGCGCGACATGCTTCTGGTCGTAGGTGCCGGGCGAGATCACATAGTCCGGCTCGCGGTCGAACACCTCCATGATGCCCTTGGCGACGGCCTTCACCACCGGCGCGTCGCGCTCGGTCATCAGCGGCAGCACCTCCATCAGGTCGCGGATCTCGTAGTCGAATTTCCTGCGCTCGCGCTTCAGCCGTTCGAGGATGCGGGTGACTTCGCCCTTCACGGAGGCGATGTCCTCTTCCAGCAGGAAGCGCCGGTCGATGGTGAGCCGGCAGGAATCCGGCACGTTGGGCGAGGGGAGGCCGGGCCGGAAATCCTCGGTCTGGCCGCCATGGATGGAATTGATGTTCATGGTCGAGCGCCTGGCGCCTTCCGGCACCACCGGCATGCGCGTCATCTTGCGGTCGAGCGCCGGGAACAACTCGTCCTCGAAGGCCTGCAGGACGGCGCCCATATGGCGCACCGCATTGTCGCCGAGGAACGGCATCGAGCCATGCGCGATCTCACCTTTGGTCTCGATCTCGGCCCACCAGACGCCGCGATGGCCAAGGCAGATGCGATCCTTGTTCAGCGGCTCGGGGATGATGACGTGGTCGACCTTCGGCTTGGAGAAATAGCCGAGCCTGGCCAAATGGGCGACGCCGCCGAAACCGCCCGATTCCTCGTCCGCCGTGCCCGATATCTCGATGGCGCCGGGAAAGTCGGGATAGGTCGCCATGAAAGCCTCGACGGCGATCACCGAGGCCGCCAGACCGCCCTTCATGTCACAGGCGCCGCGGCCATAGACCCTGCCGTTCTTCACCACGCCGGCAAAGGGATCGACGGTCCAGCCGTCGCCGGCCTCGACCACGTCGATATGCGAATTGAAATGCACGCAGGGGCCGGACGAGCGGCCGTCGAAGCGGGCGACGACGTTGACGCGCGGATAACGGTCGCTGTCGCCTGGCGCGCCCTCGGCACGGATGAGTTCCGTTTCGAAGCCGCGTTTCTTCAGGCGCGCGCCAAGGAACTCGGCGCATGGCCGGTAGGCTTCGCCCGGCGGATTGACGGTCGGGAAGCGGATCAGGTCCGCGGTCAGCGCAACGAGATCGTCGGTCCGGTCGTCGACCGCCTTGAGGAGTAGTTCATTCATCGGGTGGATTGAAGAAGGATCCCGGCACTTTTGCAAGCAACCAGTCGCTCATTGCCAGACGACGATCCAGACATGGCCCAACGCCCCCTGCCTAAACTCCAGAGGGTGCGTGTCGCGGCGGCAACCATACCGGGAAAATCATTCAAATTCGCCGCATTGGATTGGCGGATTCGTCAACGAGTGTGTGGTACTTAACGCACCTGCCGGCAAAAAGATGGAAAACCGCGTGGATGGCAGGGGGCAATCAAGGGGTTTGACCGCATGAAAAAGTTCGTTCTCATGGCAACCGTGCTGGCAACCGCGTTGTTCGGCATGTCCATCGCAAGCCGGGCGGCCACGCTGGTGGCTAATATCGACGTCTCGTCGCAGACCATGACCGTCAGCAAATACGGCCAGGTGGTTTACCGCTGGAGCGTGTCGACCGCGCGCAAGGGCTATTTCACGCCGCGCGGCAGCTACCGGCCGCAACGGACCGCCCGGATGTGGTACTCGCGCAAATACGATAACTCGCCGATGCCCTATTCGGTGTTCTTCCATGGCGGCTATGCCATTCACGGCACCGGGGCGGTGAGAAATCTCGGGCGCCCGGCCTCGCATGGCTGCGTGCGCCTGCATCCGGCCAACGCCGCGACCTTCTATACGATGGTCAAGGAAATCGGCTTCGGCAACACGCGCATCGTCGTCACCAACTGAAAGCCGATTACTGGCCGGCTGCCGCCTTCGCCTTTATGCGCTTGCGGCGGCGGCCGCTGATTTCCCAGCGCTTGTGGAACCACATCCACTGGCCGGGATCCTCGCGCACCCAGCGCTCGACCACGTCGGTGAGAAGCTGGGTGGCCGCATCGACGTCGACGCTGCCGTCGCTGGTGCGCGGCAAGGTCAGCTTGTCCTCGATCTCCAGGCGGAAGCGGTTGCCCGGCAGCCTGACGCAGCGGGCGGGGTAGACATCGCAGTCATAGTGGCGGGCGAGCATGCCAAGCATCGGATTGGTCTGGCATGGACGGCCGAAGAAAGTCGTGTCCACGCCGCCCGAGAATTTCTGGTCGACCAGCACGCCGATATTGCCGCCCTTTTCCAGGATGGCGGCGAGGGCGAAGGACGCACCGGCGGCGGAGGGCAGCAAGGCGCCCATCGAGGAGCGGCGCGTCGAATGGATGTAGTCAGCAAGATAAGGATTGTTCGGCGGGCGGAACAGCGCCGTGATGTTCATGCCGAACGTGGCGGCGGCCACCGGCAGCAGCTCGAAATTGCCGAGATGGCCGGTGAACAGGATGTGCGGCTTCCTCTCGCCGGCGATCTCGACGAAATGCTCGATGCCGCGCACCTCGACCCGGCCCGGCTTCGAAGCGTCCGGGTCGAAGTCGAACAACGCGTCGAGGAAGATGTATTCGGCCGCGAGGCGCGCCATGTTGCCCCACATGTCGCGCGCGATGGCTTCGATCTCGGCGTCGCTCTTTTGCGGATAGGCAAGGCGCAGATTGTTGACCGCAACGCGATGGCGCCCCACCAGCGGACCGACGCGGCGGGCAGTGCGGTCGGCGAAGTTGAGCGCGCTGTCGGGTGGCAACAGGCGCAGCAGCGAGAGCAAGACGACGGCAAGCTTGGCGACCAGCCAGTGCTCCAACTGGCGCAGTCGCCGGCCGTAGCGGAACATGAAGTCCCGGCGGGCTTTCCTGAACACCGTGCCGACCATCCGCCTTTCCTGGAACTGCGTTTAGGAAACGCGAAGGATGATCTTGCCGAAGACGTCCCGGCCTTCCATGCGCTTCAGCGCGGCATCGATGTCGTCGAAGCCCACCTCGGTATCGATAACGGGGGCGACGAGGCCGGCGGCCATCTTCTGCATGGCGTTGGCCATGTTCTCCATGCGGCAGCCGAAGGAGCCGAGCAGCTTCAGCTGCTGCTGGAAGAGCTGCATGAGATTGACCTGCGTCGACACGCCCGAGGTCGAGCCGCAGGTGACGAGGCGGCCGCCACGCTTCAGAGACAGCATCGAGCCGGCGAATGTGTCGGCGCCGACATGCTCGAAAACGACGTCGACGCCCTTCTTCTTCGTCAGCTTGCGCACGACGCCTTCGAAACGGTCCTCACGGTAGTTGATGACGTGGTCGGCGCCAAGCGCCTTGGCCTTGTCGATCTTGTCGTTCGAGCCGACCGTGGTGATGACCGTGCAGCCCATCTTCTTGGCCAGCTGGATGGCGGCGGTGCCGATGCCGGAACCACCGGCATGGACGAGAATGGTTTCGCCGGGTTCCAGCTTGGCATTGTCGAACAGCATATGCTCGACGGTGCCGAAGGTGACGGGCGCGACCGCGGCGCCGATCTCGGTGACGCCAGGCGGAGCGGGTACCAGGAGGCGGGCCGGCAGGTTGATCTTTTCCTGCGCGAAGCCGTCGAGATGGAAGCCGTGCACGCCAGAGACATGCTCGCAGAGATTGTCGCGACCTTCGCGACAGGCGCGGCACAACCCGCAGGTGCGCGCGCCGTAGATCGATACCAACTGTCCCGGCAGCAGGTTGGAGACGCCGGGGCCCACCGCCTCGACCTCGCCAGCGGCCTCGGCGCCGACGACCAGCGGCAGCTTGCGCTTGGCGAAGGCCATGCCGCGCCAGCCCCAGACGTCGATATGGTTGAGCGCCACCGCCTTGATGCGCAGCGTCACTTCGCCCAAGGAAGGCGGCGGGGGAGGCGGCAGGTCCACCGTTTCGAGACGGCGATCCTCGATAAGTTGCAGTGCGCGCATAGGGCCTGTCAGGTTCTGCTCTAAAGCGCGTTGCGCCTTAGTTTCTTTGTTTATGCATGTCGTTGTCGCAAAACCGATTTCACCTTTGCGCGACATGCATTGGCGGAAAAAGTCCGCTTAGACCGGTTCCCGCGCCATGACAAGGCAGGTGTTCTGGCCGCCGAAGCCGAAGGAGTTAGACAAGACGGTGCCGACCTCGGCGTTGCGCTTCTTGTTCGGCACCACGTCGAGGACAATCGCCGGATCGGGATTGTCGTAATTGATGGTCGGCGGGATGACGCTTTCGCGCATGGTCATCAATGAGAAGGCGGCCTCCACCGCGCCGGCGGCGGACAGGGTGTGGCCGATCATCGACTTGTTCGAGGAGATCGGCATCGAGCCGATGCGCTCGCCGAAGACGGTGGACAGCGACAAATGCTCCATTTTGTCGTTTTCGGGCGTCGAGGTGCCATGCGCGTTGACGTAGTCGATCTCGTCTTCGCCGAGGCCCGCATCGGCAAGGGCGGCGCGCACGGCCGCGATCGCCGGCGAGCCGTCAGGCTTGGAGCGGGTGCGGTGGAAATCGTCGGCCTTTTCGCCGCAGCCGCGCATGATGCCGAGGATGGTCGCGCCGCGGGCAAGGGCGGCCTCCAGCGATTCCAGCACCAGCGCGCCGGAACCTTCGGCCAGGACAAAACCGTCGCGGTCCTTGGAGAAGGGTTTTGACGCCTTCTCCGGGATGTCGTTATGGGTGGAGAGCGCCGACAGCAGCGAGAAGCGGATCAGTGCCTCCGCGGTGGCCGAACCGTCGGCGCCGATCGACAGCGCCTTATCGCACTCGCCGCGCCGGATGGCCTCCACGCCGAGCTGGATGGCGGTGGCGCCGGAGGCGCAGGCGGTGGACAGCGTGATCGGCAGGCCGCGCGTGCCGAAGCGGTCGGCCAGCCGGTCGGCGATCGAGCCGAACTGCGTGGTCTCGAAGATGTCGAGCTCCTTCAGCCCGCGCGCGACTCTCAGCAGCCTTTCGGCGCCTGCCTCATCCTTGTCGGAATTATAGAGCGAGAAGCGGTCGGCCCAGTCAAGCTCGACCGGCGGCGAGGCCAAAAACAGCGGGCCGCCAAAATCGCCGGAATCGAGGCCTGCTTCCGAGACGGCCTCCTGGGCCGCCGTCTCGGCCAGTTCGTAAGTGAGGTGGCTGGCGCCCTTCGAACTCGACGGCAGGAAGTCGACCATGCCGGAGATGCGGGTGTTGAGGTGATCGACGGAAAAGCGGGTGATCGGATGGATGCCGGATTTGCCCGAGGTCAGCGCCGCCCAGTTGTCCTTTTTGCCGACACCCAGCGACGTCACCACGCCGATGCCGGTCACCGCGACGATCGGCCTGCCCATGTGATCGCGAAGATTGGCCATGCTTTGTCTGCCTCGTAATCGAGCAATTCCAGGAAAAGTGTGTAGCGGTTTTCCGCCCGGAATTGCGGAAAACCCGATCTAAGCGGCCTTGATCAGCCCCAGGCCCTCGAATTGGTGATAGCCGATCGCGGTTGCAAGGACGGAATTGGGGGCGCCTTCGAATGGGCGCTCCGCCGTGGCATCGAAGACTGGATAACCGGCCTTGCGGTCGACGGCGAGCGCCGCGAGCGCGACCGCGAAGGGGAACTGCGCTTCCTTCATATGGCCGGTCAGCGTCGAGAAGGCTCGCACGGCCAAAGCCGGGTTGGCGTCGAGCACCGCTTTTTCGGCCGCGGTGGCGGCGTGGGCGCCGGAGGCGGCGGAAATCGTCAGCAGTTCGCCATCGGGAAGGTGGGCCTGCTTCAACAGCGCGGCAATCTCTGAATTCAACTCGCCTTGCCGGCGCCTGGCGCGGCCAGAGATAACGGGGCCGAGTTCGGCGTAGATCTTGCGACCGCGATTCCTTGCGTGCTCGCGCTGTTCGAGCACCAGGAAGGCGCCGCCGGAGCCCGTCACCACGCCGCCGCCTTCGGAGCCCTGGCGCTGCCAGACCGGCTTCCACCGTCCGCGATGCAGGTAGCCGGCAAGCTCGTAGCCGAGCAGCATGTCGGAATGCTCGGTCTGGAAGGCGCCGCCGACCAGAACATGGGTCGACTGTCCCGAGCGGATGCGCGCGGTCGCCGTCTCGACGGCCGAGACGCCGGCACCTTCCTCGCCCATGAAGGTGCGGGAGGAACCGGTGACCTTGTGGACAATCGAGATGTTGCCGGCAAGCAGGTTGGAGAGCTGGGCCAGGAACAAAGTCGGCCGCAGTTCCGTCGTCAGCTTCTCGTTGAGCAGCACGTCGCGGTCGTTGCGACTCTCGGAGGCGGCAAGGATGGTGGCATCGACGGCTTCGTCGCGCTCGCCGCCGCCGGCCGCCACGACCATGTCCATGGTGGCGCAAAGCTCGTCATCGCCCTTGATGCCGGCGTCATCCAGCGCCAGGCCGGCGGCATAGGTGCCGAGACGCTGCCAGGTTTCCATCTGGCGCTGGTCGCCGCGCTTGGCGATCTGCAGGTTCCAGTCGATCTCGGGCAGGGGATGGATGGTATAGGGCGCGAAGCGCGCCGCATCGAGCACCGGCTGGAAACCGGGCTGCGTCAGCTTCTGCCAGTGCGCGTCGGGGCCTTCTCCCAATGAGGAGACAAGGCCGATGCCGGTGATGACGACGTCGTGGGAACTCATGGGTGGCTGTTGCGGGTCAGGCGGCTTTTTGATCTTGCGCATGACCCCTTCCGAAAATCGATGCCGGGGTCACGCGCCGAGCGCGTCAAGTTCGCGCGCTCTGCGGACATCAGGCGTTCTTGGCCGCGACCAGAGCGTCGATCTTGGCGCACAGGTTCTTCATGACGAAATAATCGTCGGTCGAAGCCTTGCCGTCATTGACTTCCTGCGTCCACTTCTCGAGCGGCACCTTGATGCCGAATTCCTTGTCGATGGCGAAGACGATATCGAGGAAATCGAGGCTGTCGATGCCGAGATCGTCGATGGTGTGGCTCTCGGGCGTGATGGTGTCGATATCGATCTCGCTGGTGTCGGCAATGATCTTGGCGACTTTCTCGAACGTGGTGGACAAGGGCTCTTCCTTCGGGTTGCGGGCGGAATCTGTCCGCATCTTCGTTTGGGCGCTGTCTAATCGGTTTTTCCCGGCAGGAAAAGGCCTGATGCGCCGGCGGCAGATGGGTAGGGGTTGGCAAAACGCAAGAAGGGCCGCCGGTCGAACCAGCGGCCCTTTCCATTTCACGCTGTGTCAGTCCCGCTATTCACGGAGCTTGACCAGATCGTTGAGCAGCCCGCCCGTCCCGTGTGGACGGTGAGCCGCTCGACCTTGCCGGCGATGGTTTCGAGAGCCTCGAGCTCCTTCAGCCGCAGCACCACCGGGTTCTCAGCCATCACCTTGGCCGTGTTGAGCAGCGAACGCGTGGCGTTCGTCTCCTCGCGGCGGCGGATGACGTTGGCCTCGGCCTGCTTCTCGGCCGAAACCACCTGGTTGAGGATCTCGCGCATGTCGCCCGGCAGGATCACATCCTTGAGAGCGATGTCGCTGACCTCGACGCCGATCGCGGCCATGTCGTCGCGCACCTTGGCCGCCGCGTCCTCGTCGACCGTCACCTTCTTGTCGAGGATCTGGTCGAGCGTTAGCGCGCCAAGCGTCTTGCGGAAGGCATACTGCAGGGCGCGGTAGAGGGCTTCCGAGAAGTCCTTCACCGTGCTCACCGCCGTCACCGGATCGACGACCCGGTATTCGGCGGCGATGTTGACGCGGATCGTCACGCGATCCTTGGTCAGTACTTCCTGCCCGGCGACATCGAGCGACTGGCGCTTGATGTCGACGACCTTCACCTGGACCATGCGCCCGACATTCCAGAAGGCATGCACGCCCGCGGCAAGTGTGCGGGTGTAGACGCCATCCACGAACAGCAAGCCGACCTGGCCGTCCACGACCAGATGCAGGAACACGTGTTCCGTCTTCCGGGCCTGGCCGATCCGGCACATCAAGGCCGGATCGACGGCGAGATCGGCCGCCGTGTCGACGGACGTCACCTTCCACGGGCCGGCATCCGTCCACAGCACGAGCTTGCGATCCGGGGTAAGCACGGCATGCAAGGCGCCGTCGCGCTCAATGACGGCGACGTCCGTGCGCCCGGTGCGGACGACGGTGAAGTGACGCGCGGCCACATCCGGGAGCTTGTCGAACAACGCCTTCTCGTAAGCCGAAACGAATTCCGGGTTCTTCAGGTCGTGCCTGGATATCTCCAGGTTTCCGCGCCGGTTGGCGAGCCAATGCTCGCCCGGCATCAGGATCGCCTGGATCTCGCCCTTGTAGAGGGCGACGGCACGCTCATTTTCCTTCACGAGGACGCGCTCGCGTCCAAGAGCCTTTTCGAGAATGGTCTTCATTGTCTTCACTCCTGTCGGGCATGGCCCCGTGCGAGGCGTCACGTCATGCGTCGATCATCCTTTTCGTTTCTCGTTTCACGTCGTCGTACTTCATGTCCTGGGCACGAATGATCCGGGGACCGGTGGCATCGATCCGCAGCGGGCCTTCGGGAGCGGATCGCGGGGCGGGGAAGCGGGCGCCGGAAGCCGAAGCTTCCCTTGCCGGCCGCGCCGCGCCTTGATCGTCACCGCGGGCCTGGCCGCGAGCCGATGGCGCAGGACGTCGCCGCCCGGCGAGGCCGAAGCCCTGCCGTCCGTGAAGTCCTCGCATTCCGGTCCCCGGACCGTTTTGGATAACACCACCTGAAGGTGTCGGCTTATCAGGCCGTTGGAGAAGGAATCGAACCTTCGACAGTCAGATTACAATCTGATGCTCTACCCGCTGAGCTATCCGTGGTGCTGATGAAGGGACTCGAACCCTCGACCTCCGGACCCAAATCCGGCGCTCTAACCTCTGAGCTACATCGGCGATCCCAACACCCGAAACGGCGCCGTACACAGCGCGGCAGAGCCGCTTGCGCGGGCGGAGGCAGAAGCTCCAACCGTTGTGCTCGCTTCGGTTTTCGTGACCGGGAGCGCGCCTATAGACCCTGCGACGGGTTGTCGCAAGCGGCATTGTCGCGGCGGACTTACGGCTTCTTCCGGGAGTTGCATTTCGGCAACATTGGCCGGCGCGACGCCTTAGAAGGTGACCCGCCCGAGCACCTTGAGACCGTCGCCTTCCGGCGCCACGACCACGGCTTCGCCCTCGCGCGGCGCGACGCCGGTGAGCGCCTCGATGTTTTCGAGATGCGTGACCAGCACGAGGTTGTCGGAGCCGGAATAGCCGCGGATCTCCTGCATGATCGCGGTCATCTGCGCTGCCTTTTCGGACGGGTCGGTCCTGAGCAGGTCGAGCGGCGCGAAGGGCCGCGGCTCGGATTCGAATGCAATGCGGGCGGTGTCGAGGCAGCGGCAGTAGCGGCTGGAGAGCACGTGATCGATGGGTGCTGCGCGGGCCGCGAACAGCGCGCCGATGCGGCTTGCCTGCTGCTTGCCGCGCTCGGACAGATTGAGCTGCGTGGCGCAATTGCCGATGTCGAAATTGGCCGGGTCGGTCGCCCCGGTGACGAAGGCGTGGCGAAGCAGCACGACATGGCCGCCGTCGCGCAGCAGCGCCCAGCCGGCATCGGTGGCGTGGGCTAGGCTCGGAACAGCCAGGAGAAAAAGCGCCAGAACAAGTCGCAGCATTCGAAGTCCCATGGCGGCCCGGGCGGGCCGTGATTGGCATATAGGGACCGCAAAGCCGTCCGGAAAACAAGCTGAGGCGCCGGAGATCGGCGCGAGGCGCCAATTGCACCGCGGTCGGGGCTCGCCTATCACGGGAAAAATGTCTGCGCCCGCCAAATGACTCCGCTCACCGAAACCGTCCTCTTCGTCTTCAGCCTCGTCGCGCTCGGCTATCTGGCCGGGCTCACGGGCTATCTGAAGCCTGCGAGCGGGGAGGGCATTTCCGAATTCGCGGTCAACGTGGCGATGCCGCTGCTGCTTTTCCAGACCATGGTCAAATCGGACTTCCACGGCGTCACGCCATGGCCGCTGTGGGGCGCCTATTTCGCGGCCGTCGCCATCACCTGGGCGGCGGGCCATCTGGTGATGACGCGGCTGTTCGGACGGGATGCCCGCGCCGGCATCGTCGGCGGGGTGTCCTCGGCCTATTCCAACGTCGTGCTGCTCGGCGCGCCCTTCATCCTGGGCATATTCGGCGCCAGCGGCTTCGAGGTGCTCTCGCTGCTGGTTTCGGTTCACCTGCCGATCATGATGATGGCCTCGATCGTGCTTTTCGAGATGTTCGGGCGCGGCAGCGGCGAGACGGTGCATCCGCTGCGCGTCGTCAAGAGCTTCCTCCGGCGCCTTTTCATCAATCCGCTGATCATCGGTATCCTGGCGGGGCTCGCCTGGCGCCTTACCGGCTTGCCGTTGCCGGACCTCGTCGAGCGGCTGGTCGACACGCTGGCGGATACGGCCGGTCCGGTGGCGCTGTTCGCCATGGGGCTCAGCCTGCGCCGCTTCGGCATCTCCGGCAATATCAGGCCGGCGCTGGCGCTGTCGGGGCTGAAGCTGTTCCTGATGCCGGCACTGGTGCTGGCTTTCGTGTGGCTGCTCGGCCTGCCGCCGCTGACGGCCAAGGTCGCGGTGGTGGTTGCGGCACTTCCTTCAGGCATCAACTCCTACCTGATCGCCGTCCAGTTCAACACCGGCCAGGCGCTGGCCTCGAACCAGATGACCCTTGCCACCGCCAGCGCGGTGGCGACCACGTCGTTCTGGCTGACGGTGGTGATCCACGTCTTCGGATAAGGGATGTCGTTATTCAGGTGAGGCCGAGCCGAATCTCAACATTCTTGCCAGCGATTGAGGCGGCTCGCCTTTGCTGGCCCAACCCCTATATGCCATCTTGTGATTGCTTGCCCGCCTTTCCCTAGGTAAGAGCAATGCGCTGGCGTGCGGCTATCAAGCACGCTTCAACGGATATCCAGAAAAACGGCCGATCAGCGCGCCGAACGGAGGCCAGACCATGCTTCAGAAAACCAGCCATTTCATGCGCCAGGCCAATCTCATCAATGGTGAATGGGTGCAGGCCGACAGCGGTCAGACCATCGACGTCAACAACCCGGCGACGGGCCTCAAGATCGGCACCGTGCCGAAGGCCGGCAAGGCCGAAACCCGCCGCGCCATCGAAGCGGCCGAGGCAGCCTTCAAGAGCTGGCGCAAGACCACCGCGCTCGAGCGCTCGAAGCTGCTGCGTAAGCTGCATGACGCAATGATGGACAATCAGGACGTGCTGGCCGAGTTGCTCACCATCGAGCAGGGCAAGTCGCTCACCGAATCCAAGGGCGAGATCGGCTCGGCCGCGGCCTATATCCTGTGGTTCGCCGAGGAAGGCCGCCGCGTCTATGGCGACATCGTGCCCTCGCCATGGGGCGACCGCCGCATCCTGGTGACCAAAGAACCGGTCGGCGTCATCGCCGCCATCACGCCGTGGAACTTCCCGTCCTCCATGCTTGCCCGCAAGATCGGCCCAGCCTTGGCCGCCGGCTGCACCGCGGTGGTCAAGCCCGCCTCGCAGACGCCTTATTCGGGCCTCGCCTGGGGCGCACTTGTCGAGGAAGTCGGTTTCCCGAAGGGCGTCGTCAATGTCGTCACCGGTTCGGCCGGCGAGATCGGCGACGAGCTCTGCACCAGTCCGCTGGTCAAGAAGATCACCTTCACCGGCTCGACCGAGGTCGGCAAGATACTGATCCAGAAATCGGCCTCGACGGTCAAGAAAGTGTCGATGGAGCTTGGCGGCAACGCGCCGTTCCTGGTCTTCGACGACGCCGATGTCGATCGCGCGGTGGCCGGCGCCATCACCGCCAAATACCGCAATTCCGGCCAGACCTGCGTGTGCACCAACCGCTTCCTCGTGCAGGCCGGCATCTATGACAAGTTCGTCGAGAAGCTGGCCGAGGCCAGCAGCAATCTGAAAGTAGGGTCGGGACTGGAGGAAGGCGTGCAGCAGGGACCGCTGATCGACGAGAGGGCGGTCGAGAAGGTCGAGGAATTCATCGCCGACGCCACGTCCAAGGGCGGCAAGGTCGTCGCCGGCGGCAAGCGCCATGCGCTGGGCGGCTCGTTCTTCCAGCCGACGGTCATCTCCGGCGCCACGCCGAACATGCGCTTCATGAAGGAAGAGATTTTTGGGCCGATCGCGCCCGTCTTCAAGTTCGAGACCGAGGAAGAGGCGGTTGCCTTGGCCAACGACACCGAGTTCGGCCTCGCCGCCTATTTCTACACCGGCGATCTCGGCCGCGCCTTCCGGGTGATGGAAGGTCTGAAATACGGCATGGTCGGCGTCAATGAAGGCCTGATCACCACGCCCGAGGCGCCGTTCGGTGGCGTCAAGGAATCGGGTCTCGGCCGCGAAGGCGGGCATCAGGGCATCGAGGACTATCTCGACACCAAATATGCCTGCTTTGGCGGCCTGGGGCTCTGACGCCAGCTCATGGGAGAGGGCAGGTTTTGGGCCTGCCCTTGCCGGATGATACGCGGCCGGCCTAAATCCACGGATCGGAAATGAGATTTCGGGCATGGCGATGAAGGACGGCGAGGTCTTCGGCACGACGCAGGCGGGCGAGGCCGTGCGCCGGTTCACGATCCGGGGAGGCGGCCTCACCGCCAACATCATCGGTCTCGGCGCGATCGTCCAGGATCTTCGACTGACCGGCCACGACGCGCCGCTGGTGCTGGGCTACGACCGTTTCGAGCCTTACGAAACCGACCGCGCCTTCTTCGGCGCCGTCGTCGGCCGCTTCGCCAACCGCATCGGCGGCGGCCGTTTCACCATTGCCGGCAAGCGCTACCAGACCGAGCGCAATTTTCTCGGCAAGCATACGCTGCATGGCGGCTCGGAAGGCTTTTTCCACCGGCCGTGGATCGTCTCGCTGCACGGCCGCGATTTCGTGACGCTGACGCTGCACGATCCGGACGGCGCCATGGGCTTTCCCGGCGCGCTCGACGTCACCTGCACCTACCGGCTGAAGATCCCCGGCACGCTCAGCATGGAGCTGACCGCGACCTGCGAAGAGCCGACGCTCTGCAACCTCGCGCAGCATTCCTACTTCAATCTGGACGATGGCGGGGCCGGCGACATCCTCGACCACCGGCTGATGCTCAACGCCGGCGCCTACACGCCCGTCGATGACGAGATGATCCCGACCGGCGCCGTAAAGCCCGTCGACGGCACGCCTTTCGATTTCCGGCAGGCGCGGGCGCTGCGCATGGAAATGGAAGGCGAGCAGCTTCGCTACGACCTGAATTACTGCCTGGCGTCCAGCCGCGGTCCGCTGCACCAGGCTGCTTGGGTGCAAGGCGCCACTTCCGGCGTCGAAATGGAGGTGTGGACGACCGAACCGGGACTGCAGCTCTATAGCGGCCAGTTCGTCGCGCCGACGTCGCCGGGGCTCGACGGCCGCCGCTACAAGGCGTTTTCAGGCCTCTGCCTCGAAGCGCAGACCTGGCCGGATGCGCCGAACCGGCCCTATTTCCCGCAGGCGACGCTGTGGCCGGGGCAGATCTATCATCAGGTGACGGAATACCGGTTCCGTCTGCCTCAAAGTTAGGCGTTATTGAAGCGAAGGCCGCCTAAGCTTCGATGCCGCTTAACTGTCGAACGCGGCCTTCAACGTTTCAAACGGCGCCAGCGCGCCGCGAACCTGCACCACCGCGGCGGCGACTTTGTGCGCGCGGTGCGCCGCGTCGCCGGGCGCATGGCCGGCAAGCCTCGCGGCCAGATAGCCGCCGTTGAAGGAATCGCCGGCGCCGGTGGTGTCGACAGGGGCGGCCACATGCACCGCGTCGACAGTTTGCGAGGTGCCGTTCAGCGCAATCAGGGCTGGCTGCTCGCCGTCCTTGACCACAACCTCGCCGGTCAGCTTGCCAAGGCGCTCAGCCGTTGCCTGCGGCGTCGCGTCGCCGAACAGCATCTGCTCGTCCGGAAAAGTGGGCAGCGCGATGTCGGCCACGGCAAGCGCTTCCAGGATCGCGGCCTGCGCCGTCTCGCGGCTCGGCCACAGGCGCGGCCGGTAATTCGGGTCGAAGGCGACGAGCGAGCCGGCCTTGCGGGCCGCAACTATGGCCGTCAGCAAAGTTTTCCGCGCGGCCTCGTCCAGAATTGCCAAGGTGATTCCGGAAAAATAGACAAGCACCTGGTTTTCAAGGCTTTTCGCCAAGGCTGCCGGATCGGAGGCGAGCTGGCGCGCTGCCGCGTCGCTGCGCCAGTAGGTGAAGGCGCGCTCGGCTCCGGTGAGCGTGATGGCGTAAAGGCCGGGGCGCGCGCCGGCGATGACCGGACTGTTGCCTATGCCGATGCCGTTCCGACCGAAGAAGTCGATCTGGTCGCGCGAGAAGGGGTCGTCGCCAAAGGCCGTCACATAGGTCGCGGGCCGATCAGGGCTCAAGGCATGCAATGCCCAGAGCGTGTTGAAGGTGTCGCCGGCAAAGCCCATGCGCCAGTCTGAACCGCTCCGGCCCGACAGTTCCAGCATGCATTCGCCGATCGACGCGATACCCTTGGCCATACGGACGGGTCCTTCCTAAGATGTTGTTGCTGTAGCTTTTTGCGGCCGGGAGCGCCATGCTTGGCGAAGGCTGAATTTTGCGCCAGAAGCGATTTCCCACAGGCAGGGCGGGACGCGACAAGCGGCCCGCGACGTTAGCAGCCGAAGAGGAACGGGTTTGGCATCGATATGGCGTTACATTCTTGCGGGTCTCGGTCTGGCCGCCTTGCTGGCCGGCATCGTGGCCGGGGTCTATCTGATGCTGCCGCAATCGGCGCCCGGTCCGGACCTGTCGCGCTCCAAGAAGACGGCGAACGGGCTGTTCGTCGCGAGCTTCGAGCCGGAGCGCGGCGCCGTCCGGCAGGGCGAGCTGCAATCCTGGCTGCTGACGCTGAAGACCGCCGCCGGCGCGCCTGTGGAGGGTGCGGCGATAACCATTTCGGGCGGGATGCCGCAGCACGACCACGGCTTGCCGACCAGTCCGCAGGCGACGGATTATCTGGGCAACGGGCGCTACCGCATCGATGGCGTGAAGTTCACGATGAGCGGCTGGTGGCAGCTGCACTTCGGTATCTCGGCGGCGGCGGGTTCCGATTCCGTCGTCTTCAACATCGTGTTGTGAGCGGGCGATGAAGCGACTGGCGAGCGTCGCAAGCTTCCTGGCTTTGGCCGCACTCGCCCTGCTGGGCGGCTGCGGTGAGCCCGAGTTCAGCGACGCCGAGAAGAAGACCATTGCATCGCTGGCGCTGAACACGCTGCCGTCCCTGAAACCCGACACCACGAACCAGTACGGCGACGTGCCGGCCGCCGCCGCGCTTGGCTCGACGCTGTTCTTCGATGGCGGCATGAGCCGCGACGGCACCGTGTCCTGCTCGACCTGCCACAAGATCGATCGCCAGTTCCAGGACGACCTGCCGCAGGCGGTCGGCGTCGGCCATACCAACCGCCGTACCATGCCGCTGGCCGGCGTGGCGCGCGATCCGTGGTTCTTCTGGGACGGAAGGCGCGACAGCCTGTGGGCGCAAGCGCTGACGCCGCTTGAAAACCCGCTGGAGCAGGCCGGCAACCGGGCCGCCTTCGCGCATTACATCAAGAAGCGGTTCGGCGAGCGCTACGAGCGCATCTTCGGGCCGCTGCCTGACCTTTCCACCGTGCCGGCCAATGCCAGCCCGCTCGGCACGGATGCCGAGAAGGCGGCGTGGAACGCCATGCCCGTTGGACAGCAAGACGACGTCAACCGCGTCTATGCCAATATCGGCAAGGCGATCGCCGCCTTCGAGCGCTCGATCGAGCCCGGGCAGACGCGCTTCGACCGTTTCGCCATCGATCTCGCGACCGGCGCCAAGCCGGAAGAGGATGCGGCGTTCTCGCCGGAAGAGATTCTCGGGCTGAAACTATTCATCGGCAAGGCGAATTGCGTGACCTGCCACAATGGGCCGCGCTTTACCGACAACGCCTTCCACAACACCGGCGTGCCGCCGGTCGACCGCCTGCCGGCGGACCGCGGGCGCGTCGATGCCGTGGCGCAGGTCGAGGCCGATCCGTTCAACTGCTTCGGCAAATTCCGCGACGGCGACGAGAGCGCCTGCCGCGAGCTGCGCTTCATGGTGAAGAACGGGCCGCAAATCACGCGCGCTTACAAGACGCCCTCACTCAGGGGCGCGGCTGATCGCCCGCCTTATATGCATGCCGGCCAGTTCTCGACCCTCGACGAGGTGATCGCGCATTATTCGAAGGCGCCGCTCGCGGTCGAGGGCGTGTCGGAAGTCCACCCGCTTGATCTATCCGAGCGCGAGCGCTCCGCGCTGGTGGCGTTTTTGAAGACGCTGTCCGACTAGTTATCTGTCCTTCACCGTCTCCATCGCCACGAAGGTCGACGTCTGGGCGACATGGGGCAGGGCCGAGATGCGCTCGCCGAGCACCCGGCGATAGGCGGCGATGTCGGTGGTGCGGACCTTCAGCAGGTAATCGAAGCTTGAGGCCATCATGTGGCATTGTTCGATCTCCGGCACGCCCTGCACCGCGCGGTTGAAGGCGTCGAGCGCCGCCGAGCGCGTGTCCGACAGCTTCACCTGGACGAAGGCGACATGGCCTTCGCCCATGCGTTCGCGATCGATGACGGCGCGGTAGCCTCTGATATAGCCGTCCTTCTCAAGCCGCTTCACACGGGCCTGCACCGGCGTCTTCGACAGGCCGACCTTCAAAGCCAGTTCAGACATCGAAAGCCGACCGTCGCGTCCGAGCGCGGACAGGATGTTGCGGTCGATGCGGTCCAATTGGTCTTCGATCATCGGAACGGCAGTCCAAAAAATGGAAATAATGCCTATATGATAGACCGAGCGGGCTATCTTGTCGATTTCTTCGGACCGACTGAAATTCGCAGCTGTGCTAGCTTGCGCCATTCGGTCCGGCGACCGCCAGGCCGTTCGCTCACGCTCGCTTTCATGGACCCGACATGCCGCTCGACGCCATCCGCCAGCAGATCCGCGCCAATTATTTACCTGACGAAGACGAGGCGGTGAAGCGCCTGTCGGCGGCGGCGGGCTTGTCAGCCGAAGAGCGCAAGGCAATCTCGGCGCGCGCCGCCGACCTGGTGCGCGCGGTGCGCGGCTCGACCGATCCTAGGCTGATGGAGGTCTTCCTCTCGGCGTACGGCCTGTCGACCAAGGAGGGCGTGGCGCTGATGTGCCTGGCCGAAGCATTGCTGCGCGTGCCCGACACCGAGACGATGGACGATCTCATCGCCGACAAGATCGCGCCGCATGACTGGTCGGCGCATTCGGGCGGCTCCAGCTCGATCTTCGTCAACGCGTCGACCTGGGCGCTGATGCTGACCGGCCGCGTGCTCGACGAAGGCGAGGGCGGCATCGAAGGCACGTTGCGGGCCATGGTGCGGAGGCTCGGCGAGCCGGTGATCCGCAAGGCGGTGGCAGCTGCGATGCGCGAGATGGGCGAGCAGTTCGTGCTCGGCCGCACCATCGCCGAGGCCGTCAAGCGTGGCCGGCCGATGACGCAGAAGGGCTATCTCTATTCTTTCGACATGCTCGGCGAGGCCGCCCGCACCGAGACCGACGCGCTGCGCTACCACCGCGCCTATGCGGATGCGATCTCGTCGCTCGACGCCGGGTCGAACGGCCCCGACATCCGCTCCAACCACGGCATTTCGGTCAAGCTCTCGGCGCTGCATCCGCGCTACGAGATGGCGCAGCGCGAGACGATGCTGCCGGTGATGGCCGAGCGGCTTCTGTCGTTGGCGCTTGCCGCCCGGCATTCGCGTATGGGCCTCAACATTGATGCCGAGGAGGCCGACCGGCTCGACCTCTCGCTCGACGTCATCGAACGCGTGCTGGCAGAGCCGGAACTTGCCGACTGGGACGGTTTCGGCGTCGTCGTCCAGGCCTATGGCCCGCGCGCGGCTTTCGCCATCGACTGGCTCTATGCACTGGCGAAGAAATACGATCGCCGGATCATGGTGCGGCTGGTGAAGGGCGCCTACTGGGACACCGAGATCAAGCGGGCGCAGACGCTTGGGCTCTCCGGCTATCCGGTCTTCACCCGCAAGGCCAATACCGACGTTTCGTATCTGGCCTGCGCGAAGAAGCTTTTGTCGATGACCGACCGCATCTATCCGCAGTTTGCCACCCACAACGCGCACACCGTGGCAGCGATCCTGTCGATGGCGAAGGACCGAGACAGCTTCGAGTTCCAGCGCCTGCATGGCATGGGCGAGGCGCTGCACGAGACGGTTCGCCAGGCCGAGGGGACGCGCTGCCGCATCTATGCGCCGGTCGGCGCGCATTCGGACCTGCTCGCCTATCTGGTGCGGCGTTTGCTGGAAAACGGCGCCAACTCCTCCTTCGTCCATCAGTTGACCGACGAGGAGGTCGAGCCCGAGGAGATCGCGCGCGATCCGCTCACGATTGTCGAAACGCAGGGTCCTGCCGCCAATCCGGCGATCGCGCGGCCCGCCGCGATCTTCGGCGCCGGGCGTCGTAATTCCAGAGGCTTCGACATCACCGATCCGGTGACGCTCGCGGCAATCGACAAGGCGCGGGCGGAATTCACCGGAGCGGACCGCTGGCACGCCAGGCCGGTCACGCGGGCCGCCGGCTACGGCAAGCAACGCCAGATCCTCAATCCAGCCAAGCCCGACGAGATCGTCGGCACGGTCCATGAGGCAGCGGCCAAGCAGGTGGCGACCGCAGTGCGCATTGCCGTCGACGCCCAGCCCGCCTGGGCAAAGCGTCCGGTTGCCGAGCGTGCCGCGATCCTCAACCGCGCCGCCGACCTCTACGAGGCCAACGCCGCCGAGTTCTTCGCTCTCGCCACCCGCGAGGCCGGCAAGTCGCTGGCCGACGGCGTCGCCGAGGTGCGTGAGGCGGTGGACTTTCTGCGCTATTACGCGGCCGAGGCGGCGAATGCCGAAGCGGGCACGCAAGCGCGCGGTGCGATCGTATGCATTTCGCCGTGGAATTTCCCGCTGGCGATCTTCACCGGCCAGATCGCGGCGGCTTTGGTCACCGGCAATTCGGTGATCGCCAAGCCGGCCGAGCAGACTCCGTTGATCGCGTTCCGCGCCGTCGAGGTGCTGCGCGAGGCCGGCGTGCCGGAAGACGTCATCCAGCTTCTGCCGGGCGACGGCCCATCGGTCGGCGCGCCGCTCACCGCCGATCCGCGCATTGCAGGGGTCTGCTTCACCGGCTCGACCGAGGTCGCCAAGCTGATCGAGAAGCAATTGGCCGAGACCGCGGCGCCCGATGCGATGCTGATCGCCGAGACCGGCGGCTTGAACGCGATGATCGTCGATTCCACCGCGCTGCCGGAACAGGCGGTGCGCGACATCCTCGCTTCCGCCTTCCAGAGCGCCGGCCAGCGCTGCTCGGCGCTGCGCGTGCTCTATGTCCAGAAGGATGTCGAGAAGAAGATGCTGGAGATGCTCAAGGGCGCCATGGAAGCGCTCAACGTCGGCAATCCCTGGCTGATTTCAACCGATGTCGGTCCGGTCATCGACGACGAGGCGCAAGCTTCGATCAGCGACTATTGCAAGACGAAGGGGCTGGAAGGCCGGCTGATCGCGAAATTGGAAGCGCCAGCAACCGGCCGCTTCGTCGCCCCGCATGTGTTCCGCGTCAAGGGCATCGAGGAGATGGAGCGCGAGGTGTTCGGCCCGGTGCTGCATGTCGCGACCTTCGATGCCGACGAGATCGACCAGGTGATCGCCGCCATCAACCGCAAGGGTTATGGCCTGACCTTTGGCCTGCACACCCGCATCGAGGGGCGTGTCCAGCATTTCGTCGATGGCATCCATGCCGGCAACATCTATGTCAACCGCAACCAGATCGGCGCCGTCGTCGGTTCGCAGCCCTTCGGCGGCGAGGGGCTTTCGGGCACAGGCCCGAAGGCGGGCGGGCCGCATTACCTGCGCCGCTTCCGCAAGGGACCTGAGGCCGGCACCGAGGTTGGCGAGGGCCATAAGGTGACCGCGACCGAGCTTGCCGACAATCTGCCGGATCCGACGCTCGGCGGCTGGTCGACGCGGCCGGACCGCGTGGCGATCCTGAGGAAGCATCTGCGCGGCAAGGGCGCGGCGGCAATCGCTGCCGCGGCGAGTCTCGATTTCGGCCAGGTCGACCTGCCCGGGCCGACCGGCGAGGCCAATACCCTGTCGCTCGCACCGCGCGGCCGGGTGCTGTGCCTCGGCCCGGACGCCGAGACGCTGCTTGCGCAGACGATTCAGGCGCTCGCCGCCGGCAATGCAGTGCTGGCGGTGGCACCTGGCGCGCCGGCTGCGCTGTCTGCGCTGACCGGCAAGGGCCTGCCGCTGGCGGCCATCGATGGCCGGCCCGATCCGGTCGAGGCGCGTTCGCTGCGCGTCGATGTCGTCGCCTTCTCCGGCACGCCGGAGGCGGCGCGCATCGTGCGCAAGGTGATCGCCGAGCGCGCCGGGCCGATCGTGCCGTTGGTCAACGAGGTGCTGAACCCGGCGGCTTACGCGCACGAGCGCGCGGTCTGCGTCGACACGACGGCGGCGGGAGGCAACGCCAGCTTGCTCGCCGCAGCTTAGGCGCAGGGCAAAAACGATCTATCGAAGGCGCGTGTTAAGCGCCTTCGACGACCGAGAACCCCTCGAACTGCGGATGGCCGAGGTAATGAACCTTCGAGCCGCCGGCGTTGCGATGGGCGGCGCGGAAGTTTTCCGATTTCGTCCAGGCGACGAAATCCTCCTGGCTTGCCCAGACGGTGTGCGAGGCAAACAGCGTGTAGCCCTCGGTCTCGTTGACCGGCCCGCGCAGCAGGTGGAATTCCCTGAAACCCTTCATTTCGGAGAGGCTGGAGTCACGGTTTTTCCAGACGTCCTCGAAGGCTTCTTCCGAGCCGTTCTGGACCTTGAAGCGGTTCATGGCGATGTACATTGGTTTCCTTTCATGATGAGCCGGGATTGATGGTCTGAGGGCGGAGGCTCTCAAAACGGGCCGATCGCGCCGGTGAATTCCAGGCGGCTTCCAAGCTTCGCCGGAATGGGAGGGAAGGGCGCCGCCTTGCGCACGAAGCCAAGGACGATCTGATCGAAAGTGTCCGAACCTGAGCTTTCGACGACACGCAGTTCGTCGATGGTGCCCTGCCTGCCGATGACGAAGGTGACGACGGTGTTGCTGCGCGCCGCTGCCTGCAGCGAAGGCGGCACGGCCCGATAGACGCGGCCGAGCTTGCGGATCACATTGCTGCGGTAATTGTTTTCCGCCCTGGTGCCCGCCTCGTTCTGCCTTTCGCCCTTGCTGACCGCTGGCTCGGACCGGGTCTGACCATCGGCAGCACCGCTCTTTTCAGCCGTTAGCGGGTTGGCGGCCGCTGGCCTTGCGGCGGGGACCGGCGGCTGCGCCGGCGTCGGCGGATGACTGACGCTTTGCTGCTGTTGAACAGGGGTGGGTTCGGAAGACCTCGTCTCCGGCGCTACGCTCTCGGAGTCGTTCCGAGGCGCGTCGGCAACGAGGATGTCCGGAGCGACCGGAGGCTTGCTGGGCTCGGCTCGTGTTTTCGCGGCTTCGACCGGCGGCGTCTTTTCAGCGGGTGGCGCCGTTTCGGCTGGCGGCAGAGGTTTCGCCGGTGGCCGGGGAGGTGGCACCAAGGCGACGTTGATCGACTGCCGCTCGGGGTTGAGGGCGCTGCCGGCAACGCTGGCGCCGGATCGATCGCTGCCTTCCGCCTGCGTCGGATCCTGCAGATCCGGCTTTGCCGATGGCGGCACGAGCCAGGCCGCCGCAACCGCGCCGTGGACCAGGCATGAGGCGGCAATCGCTATCGTCCATTTGCCATGCTCGCCGCGCGGGCGTGGTCCAGCCAACGCCTCGCCGGGAGCGGCCGTCAAAACGCTGTCGGTGTCGGGAGTGTCGCTGGTGTCCTGCATGGCGCGGGCCGGAAGCTGCCGCGACAAGCGGGAAATTGTCAAATCAAGATCGGTTGCCGCAAACGGCGCAACGCGGATCCCAGGCAGGAGCCAGGGAACGGCGTTGCGCGAGAGTGCCGGCTCCATCCCCATGACCGGTTCAGACGCCGAAAGCGATGGCTGTCCTGGTCGAGGTCTTCAATGCGCGCATGCAGGCCGTCGGCTCGACGCCGGTTCCGGCGCATTCGGTCGCGCTGTTGATCAGCACGCGGCTGAGCTTGCCGCAGTTGGCGCCGGCAAGGTCGAAGCGCGCGACCTTGGTCTTGCCGGCCGGCAGGTCCTTGAAATCGAGCACGGTGAGGCGGTCGACGACGCCGGCCTCGTTGAACAACGCGATCTCGAACGCGGCCTTGGACAGGTCGGCGCCGAGCGTGTTGCTGACGACGAAGGTCAGCCGGCAGCCTTTTTCAGACGGCTGCGCGGCGTTGAGTTCGAGACTGAGTGCCGGAGCCGGCGCGGACTGGGCCCATTCCGGCACCATCGCAAGCGACATCGCGAACGCCGAAGTCAGCAGACGAAGGGATGCCGACAAGCGTTTCATGTCTGTTCAGCCCCCGAAGCGCATGGTTGCCGCCAGCTTCAGCGTGACGCCGGGTTCGTAAAGGACGGCTGTCGTGCTTCCGTTGAGCGGGTTGGTGTATTTGACGTCGAACAGATTGTCGGCGCGGAAGTCGAGCTTGAGATTGTCCGTCGCCTCATAGCTGGCGAAGGCGTTGACCAGCGTGAAGTCCTTGGCCACCGGATTGCCTTTCGGCTTGCCGTTGTACTGCACCTCGCCACCGACAGTCAGCTTGTCCTCGAGGAAGCGCAGGCCGAGCTGCGCCGTCACCTGCGAGGAGGGGATGGTGGCGAGGTCCGCGCGCTCGCCTTCGTACGAGATGGTGTGGCCGTTGACGATCGAGGCCGACAGCCCGGCATAGCCCCAGCCGGCGTCGTAGACGCTTTCCAGCTCGAAGCCGTTGATCTTGGCCTTTGCGAAGTTCTGGTACTGGAAGCAGATCGGAATACCGGGGCCGAACGGGCAGCCGCTGGTCGGGTCGAAGGGCGAGAGCGTCACGCCGTCGATATAGTCGTCGACATTGTTGTGGAAGTAGGCAGCCTTGAGCCGCAGCACGTCGCCGCCTTCGATGATGTCGTTCTGCTTGTAGTTGACGCCGAACTCGGCGGTCTTGCCGGTCTCGGGCTTCAGGTTCGGGTTGGGCAGGAACGGGAAGCTGACGCCGGCCGGATGGTTGCCGCTGATCAGCGTCTCGGTCAGCGAGGGCGAGCGATAGCCCTCCGCATAGGTGCCGTAGAGCTGCAGGCCGGCCAGGCCGGCGCTCTCAAAGGGTGAGACGCCGACCGTGATGCGCGGCGAAACCCTGTCGCCGGAGGTTTCGTTCGTGTCGTCCTTCAGGCTGTAATTGTCGTAGCGCAGGCCGCCAATGACTTCGAGCCACTCCCAGGTCAGCTTGTCCTGGATGTAGGCGCCGGAGACGTTGCGCTTGCCCGACGGCGTATAAAAACTGTCGCCGCCGGCGCTGCCGCCGGTATCGACGTCGTCGCCGACCCAGTCGCCGCCATAGGTCAGCTCATGCGCGACGTCCGCCGTCTCGAAGCGCGACGTGTTCCAGATGTCGATGCCGGTCGTCCCGACATCGAAGGTCGATAGCGAACCGGCCGGCAGCACCACGGGCAGGCCGGTGGTCGGATCGAAGCGGTTCTGCGCGGCAAGCGTCGTCAGGTCGAGATTCGTCTTGTTGTAGGAAGCGTTGATGTGGAGGTCGAGCCAGCTCTTGGCATCGTCGGTGATGTTGTAGCGGGCCGTGAAAGTGTTCGATTTCAAATCGACGTCGTTGGCCGGCACACCGCCGCTGGTCTCGGTCCAGCCGTCCTTGGAGCCGACCCAGCCTAGCTTCAGTTCGCTGTTCTCGGTCGGGCGTATGGTGGTCTTGAGCAGACCGCTCAGCACGTCAAACCCTGTGCCGGCAACGGTGTCGCCGCCGCCGTTTTTGTAGTCGCCGTAGTCACGGTAGACGATGTTGCCGAGGACGTCCCAGTTGTCGTTGATCTTGTAGGCGCCGGTGGCGCTGGTGGTCCAGCCCTTGCCGTTGCTCTCATAGCGTTCGGTCAGCGAGCCGGCCCATGTCTCCTCCGGCTTGAGGAAATCGGCGGCGTCCTTGGTGCCGAAGAAGACGACGCCGCCGATGGCGCCTGAGCCGTAAGTGTTGGCGGTCGGGCCGCGGATGACGTCGACCGACTTGATGAGCTCGGGATCGACATAGAAGGTCGATTGCGTGCCATGGTCGGAGCGCTGGAAATCTTGCCTTGCGCCGTCAACGATCACGGCGACGCGGCCGAAATCCTGCAGGCCGCGAATGTTGATGCTCGAAGAGACGCGCCGCGCGTCGGCCTGGACGGTGACGCCTGGCACGCCGAGCAGCATCTCGTTCGGCGTCGTCGCCATGCGGCGGTCGAGCTGCTCCTGGTCGACATGGCTGGCCGAGGCCAGCGACCGGATTGCCGTTTCGCCGGTGCGGCTGATGACCAGGATCTTGTCGAGCAGGGTTCCTTCCGCCGCGGTCTTGTCGTCAGCCTTCTTTTTCTGGCCGGCCTGCTGCTGATTGGCCGCCGGCTGGGCGGCCTGCTGCGCTTGTGCGGCGGGCGCGCTGAGCACGATCGCCGCCGCTCCGCCCATCAATATAGCGAAGCCCGGCCCCGCGCCATTGCCCGCCAGGCCCGTCCGTCCCCAAGTCGCCAACCCCATGCCCCAACTCCAGATTTCAGGCTCGTAGCTGGCTGGCCAGTGGCTCGCTCGCATTTTTGATCACGTCCGGCGCCTTAAATGTTGACTCATTTAGTCCGGTAATGCACTGACTAGTAAACATGATTATTATAGTCAAGAATTGAATCGGCATTTATGAGGCTGCGGCCAAGGTGGCCGTCAGAGGAAAGGACCGACCCGATGAACACGCAAAATCCCAATGATTTCCGCTATCGCGTTCGCCGTCCGGAAGACACGCAGATGCGCTATGAACGCGTGCCGCTGGCGGTGAGGACGCTCTCCAGCAACACACTTTTCCAGGGCGAGCACGAGATCGGCATCGAGCATCATGGCGCGCTCTATCGCCTGAAGATCACCCGCCAGGGCAAGCTGATCCTCAACAAGTGATCGGCGCCGGCGGGCGCCAGACGAGCAGACATCAGGCAGCACAGGTGGAAGACATGGACCAGCGCGTGAAGCCGTCGCCGGCAGAGATTCGGCGGGCGAGGCAGGACAATCTCAAGACGCGGGAGCGCGATCTCTCGGCACAATTGGGTATTTCGGAGGCGGAACTGGTCGCCGCGCATTGCGGTTTTGGCGCAGTCCGCGTCGAGCATCGCGTCAACGATCTTTTGACCGGCCTCGAGGCGGTCGGCGAGGTGATGGCGCTGACCCGCAACGAAAGCGCCGTGCACGAAAAGATCGGCGTCTACGACAAGGTCGTCACCGGCAACCACAACGCCATGGTGCTCGGCGAGAACATCGACCTCCGCATTTTCCCGAAAATCTGGTCGCATGGCTTCGCCGTCGAGAAGCGCGACGGCGACGAAATCCGCCGCAGCCTGCAGTTCTTCGACGCGGCGGGCGAGGCGGTGCACAAGGTGCATCTGAAGCCCGCATCCAACCTCTATGCCTACCAGAAACTGGTGGCGAGCCTCGAATCGGCGAACCAGGAACCGACCGTCGCGATCCTGCCAAACGCCGCGGAAGGAGAGGGTGAGGGACTGGGGCTGGTTGCCTCGATCGACGACCTGCGTGACCGCTGGAGCCGGCTGACCGACGTGCATCAGTTCTTCGGCATGCTGAAGACGCTGAAGCTCAGCCGCCGCGAGGCGGTGCGCATGGTGGGCCAGGACTATGCCTGGCTGCTCGACAATAACGCGGTGAGCGCCCTATTCCACCACGCCGCTGCAGGCGATATCCCCATCATGTGCTTCGTGGGCAATCGCGGCTGCATCCAGATCCATTCCGGCCCGATCAAGTCGGTCAAGGTGATGGGCCCGTGGATCAACGTGCTCGACGAAACCTTCCATCTGCATCTGAGGACCGACCACATCCACGAGGTCTGGGCGGTGCGCAAGCCGACCAAGGACGGTCATGTCACGTCGCTGGAGGCCTATGACGCCAACGGCGGCATGATCATCCAGTTCTTCGGCAAGCGTTACGAAGGCGAAAGCGAGCGCGAGGACTGGCGCTTCCTTGCCGAGAACCTGCCCCGCATTCCCAGCCCGACCGCGGCATGAGGTAGTACCCAATGCGCTTTGTTCTCAGTTTCCGAGCGGCGCTTGCGTCGATGCTCGGCGTCCTGCTTGCCGTTATCGCGCTGCCTGCTGGAGCCGGCGAAGAGAAAGCCGTCTTTTCGGATGCTTCGCGAATTGTCTCGATTGGAGGCTCGATCACCGAGATCGTCTATGCACTTGGCGAGGACGGGCGTCTCGTCGCCCGCGATTCGACCAGCTCCTATCCGGAAGAAGCGCAGAAGCTGCCGGATGTCGGTTACATGCGCGCCCTCTCGCCCGAGGGCGTCCTGTCGGTCAATCCGAGCGGAATCCTGGCGCTGCATGGCAGCGGCCCGAAGGAAGCGGTCGACGTGCTGAAGAAGTCGAGCGTGCCTTTCATCGAGGTGCCCGACCGCTACGATCACGAGGGCATCCTCGAAAAGATCCGCGTCGTCGGCAAGGCGCTGGGGGTCGAGGCGAAGGCGGAGAAGCTGGTCGCGGAAACGGACGCGAAGCTTATGGCGACGGAAAAGCAGACGGCCGCGATCAAGGAGCGCAAGCGGGTGCTGTTCGTGCTGTCGACGCAAGGCGGCAAGATCCTTGCCGCGGGCAGCGACACCGCGGCCGACGGCATCATCAAGCTTGCCGGCGCGGTCAATACGGTCGAGGGCTTTTCCGGCTACAAGGGGATGACGGAGGAGGCGATCGTCAGTGCCAAGCCGGATGTCATCTTGACCATGAAGGGTGGTGGTCCGCCGATCTCGGAAGAGGAACTGTTTGCCAACCCGGCCGTCGCTTCGACCCCGGCGGGCACGAACCGCAAGATGGTCAGCATGCAGGGCGGCTATCTGCTCGGCTTCGGCCCGAGGACGGCGGAGGCCATCCACGATCTGGTGGTCGAGCTCTATGGCAACCAGGTCGCGGACTGAGCGGCGATGGCCGAACAGTCGATAGCAGGCGCGCCGAGCCGCGCGATGGCAGCCGATGGCGACCGTTCGGCGTGGGCAAGGTTCGTCATAGCGCTTTTGTGCCTGGCGCTGGCCCTTTCGGTATTCATGTCGCTGACGTCGGGTGCTTCCGATGCGTCCGCCGTTCGTGTCATCCACGACTGGTTTACCGGCGCCGTGCCGTCGGATGGCGCGCTTGCGGCGCGCGACCGGCTGATCGTCTATGACATCCGCATGCCGCGCGTGCTGCTCGGCGTGCTGATCGGCGCCGCGCTCGCCGTTTGCGGCGCGGTGATGCAGGGCCTGTTCCGCAATCCGTTGGCAGATCCCGGCCTGATCGGCGTTTCCGCCGGCTCCAGCCTCGGCGCGGTGGCGATCATCGTGCTCGGCACCACATGGCTCGCGCCCGTCACGCTTGCACTCGGCACGCTCGCTTTGCCGCTCGCGGCCTTCTTCGGCGGGCTCGCGGTGACGTTGCTGCTCTACGCCATCGCAACGCGCCAGGGACGGACGTCGGTCGCCACGATGCTGCTTGCCGGCATCGCCATCAGCGCCCTTGCCATGGCGCTGACGGGTGTCCTGATCTTCATGGCCGACGACCGGCAACTGCGCGACCTGACCTTCTGGCAACTCGGCTCGCTTGCTGGCGCGACATGGCCGAAGATCGGCACCGTCGGGCCGGTGATCGTACTGGCGCTGGCCGCGATGCCGTTCCTGTCCCGCGGCCTCAACGCGCTCGCGCTGGGCGAAGCGACCGCCGGCCATCTCGGCATTCCGGTGCAACGGCTGAAATACACGGCAATCGTCGGCGTGTCGGCGGCGGTCGGCGCATCGGTCGCGGTCAGCGGCGGCATCGGCTTCATCGGCATCGTCGTGCCGCATGTGCTGCGGCTGGCGATCGGTCCCGACAACCGTTATTTGCTGCCGGCCTCTGCGCTGCTCGGCGCATCGCTGCTTCTCATCGCCGACGCGGTCGCCCGCACCGTCGTCGCCCCCGCCGAACTGCCGATCGGCATCGTCACCGCAGTCGCCGGCGCGCCGTTCTTCCTGTGGATACTGCTGCGCAAGCGCGGCGTCGTCGATTTGTGAGTTGCCATGATCGAAGCACGCAACATCTCGGTGGCGATCGGCGGCAAGCGCATCGTCTCGCATGTCGATTTTACGGCGCGGCCCGGCGAGGTCTCGGCCATCGTCGGACCGAACGGGTCCGGCAAGACGACTTTGCTCAAGGCGCTGACCGGTGAGCTTGCCTATACCGGCACCGTCACGCTCAACGGCCGCGACCTGTCGGCCATGAAGCCGGTCGAGGCGGCGACGCTGCGCGCGGTGCTGCCGCAATCGACAGCGCTGTCCTTTCCCTTCACCGTGCGCGAGATCGTGCGCCTCGGCCTGATCGGCGGGCGCTCGGGCGTGCTGCCCGGCGAGGATGCACGGCTGCCGGAACGGGCGCTGGCGCGTGTCGACCTCGACGGCTTCGCCGGCCGCTTCTACCAGGAGCTTTCCGGCGGCGAGCAGCAGCGCGTGCAGCTTGCCCGCGTGCTCTGCCAGGTCTGGGCGCCGGTGCTCGAAGGGCGGCCGCGTTATCTTTTCCTCGATGAGCCGGTCTCCAGCCTCGACGTCAAGCACCAGCTCATCATCATGAACATCGCGCGCGATTTCGCCCGGCGCGACGGCGGCGTGGTGGCGATCCTGCACGATCTCAATCTGACGGCCATGTATGCCGACCGGATTTTCGTGCTGCATGGCGGCCAATTGGCCGCCGCCGGGACGCCAAAGGATGTGCTGAACGACGAACTTATCGAGAAGGTGTTCGACTGCAGGCTCAAGGTCGGCGCGCTGCCGGCAGGGAATACCCCGTTCGTGCTGCCGCAGTCTGCTGCCTAGGCCTTTGCTGAGAGCCAACGGCTCCAGTTCTGCATCGCCACAATGCTCGAACGTCACGGGATTCTATGGTCTGCGCTGCGTCGCTGCGCTCCTTGCTCCGCCCTGGAATGACGAAGTCATGGGCGGCGGCGCTCCTCGGGAACCAAGCCGCCAAGGCGCGATTACGCCGCTGGCGCGCGCTGCTCCAGAAGGTCGATGCCGAGCAGGCTGCGGACATTCGGGCGCGCGGCGATCAAATCGGCGATCGTGTAGCGGGAAAGCACGGCGAAGAAGGCGTTGAGCGCCTCGCGCAGCGCCGAATTCAGGGCGCAGCTGTCGACCAGCGGGCATTCGGCCGCGTCATTCTCGAAGCACTCGGCCATGGCGAAGCTCTCTTCGGTGACGCGCACGACATCGAACAGGCTGATCTGCTCGGCCGGGCGACCCAGGCGCACGCCGCCATTGCGGCCTCGCACGGTTTCGACCAGGCCAGCCTCGACCAGCGGCTGCAGGATCTTGAACAGGAACAGCTCGGACACCGAATAGGCGGCGGCGATCTCGGGGATGCGGCTCAGCCTGTCGGTATTTGCGGCGCAATACATCAGGATGCGCATCGCATAATTGGTCTGGCGCGTGAGCCGCATGGTATCCTCATGGAAATATTAGCTTGAGCCGAATATGGCCCATAGTTTGGAACAATTCCAGACTGGACCGGTACATAGCTGAACAATGTTGTCAACTTTTTGTGCATGCCGGTGCGGATAGACGGCCGGATGCCTCCCCAAGCTTCGAGCAAGCGTTTTAGGGGCGCAGCCACTAGATAGAGGCGGATGCAAACAGGAAACGGCCTTTCCATGTCACAATCAGCTCCGGCCCTCGCGCCGGTTCGATTCGATGCCGACGCGCAGGCGAAGCTCGCGGCATTGCGCAGGACCAAATTCGTTGCCGCCGCAACGCTCGCGCTCTGCATCCTCGTCTTCGCTTTGGCGAAATCCTTCCAGGGAACCTATCCGTGGCTCGGCTTCGTTGCTGCCTTCGCCGAGGCGGCGACGATCGGCGGCATCGCCGACTGGTATGCCGTGGTGGCGCTGTTCAGGCGGCCGCTGGGACTCCCGATCCCGCACACCGCAATCATTCCGGAAAACCAGCACCGCATCGCCGACAATCTCGGCCGCTTCATCGAGGCCAATTTCCTGGCGCCGGAACCGGTGCGCGAAAAGCTCGCCGAGGTGGACTTCGCCGCCTTGGTCGCAGATTGGCTAGGGGATGCCGAGCGCGCCGCCGGCCTGTCGCGATTCGTCGCCCGGCTGGTGCCGCAGACGCTGACGGCGGTGGAGCAATCCGGCCTGCGCGACTTCGTCACCAGCCGTATGCTGGAGCAGATCGAGAAGGTGCCGCTGGCGCCGCTTGCGGCGGATCTTTTGTCGGCGCTGACCGACGATCGTCGCCACCAGAAGCTCTTCGATGAATTCACCCGGGTCGTCGGCCGCTTCCTCAACGACGAGCAGGCGCTGGCGACGATGCGCGAAAAGATCCGCGAGGAATTGCCGTCGCTGTTCAACCTGTTTCGCGCCGATGCCTATCTTTTGAAGAAGATCGTTGCTTCGGCAGGCTCGCTGCTCGACGAGGTGAGGGCCGATCCCAACCATCCGATGCGCGCCGAATTCGACGGTTTCGTACTTGGCTTCATCGAACGGCTCAGGACCTCCAAGCAATATGCAAGGCGCGCCGAGAAGCTGAAGCGCGATTTTTTGGGCCGTCCGGAGGTGAGGGCGCTGGCCGGCGATGCATGGACAAGCCTGCGCCTGTTCATCGAACAGGACGCCAATGCGCCGAATTCGACGATCCGCGAGCACCTCGCCAACATGTTCGTCGAGGTCGGCAGGCATCTGGCCGACGACGCGCAGATCAGGGCCGACATGAACCAGGGCTTTGTCGTGGCGCTAGCCTCGTTCGTGGAAACCCAGAAGAGCGGCGTATCGACGTTCATCGCCGACCAGGTCAAGCGCTGGGACCTGGCGCAGCTGACGCGGTTGATCGAGACGAATATCGGCAAGGACCTGCAATATATCCGTTTCAACGGCATGATCATCGGCGGGCTAGCCGGGCTGGCGCTCTACACGGCGGAACGGCTTTTCCTGGTCAATTGACGCTGGCCCAAGGAGCACTATTCTCCTTCAAGGGCGCCGCATGGCGACCGGCAGGGAGGCACAGCATGGCAAAACAACCGGAGTCGGACTCCTTTCTCGACATGTTCAGCAAGTTCGGCCGCGACCTCAAGCTGCCGAATGTCGATGCGATTCTGGATCATCATCGCAAGAACCTCGAAGCCTTGGAAAAGTCGGCGCGAGCAGGTGCGGCCGGCGCCTCCTCGGTGCTCGCGAGGCAGCATGAGATGGTGCAGAACGCCTTGAATGAAATCACGCGGATGGCGCAGAACTACCAGACGCCGGGCAATCCGCAGGAGCTGATGAGCAAGCAGGCCGAATTTGCCCGCAGGTCGTTCGAGACGACGCTGAAGAATGCCAGCGAAGTGGCTGACCTTGTGCGTAAATCCAGCACCGAATCGGTCGAGATCCTGCGCGACCGGATCAGGAATGCGATGGCGGAAATCCGCGCCGGCTACGAAAAGAAATAGGCTGTCCGGCGTTCGGCCCATCATAGACCGACATGCGATGCAACCGGCGCAAGCGCTTGAGCGTTCTCGGCCTGCCCTAAAAGCATCAACTCTACCGGCGAAAATTGCGAGGCGGCGAATTGACAGAGGCCGCCGCTCATGGTCGGGAGACAGCAAGAGTGATGGGAAAGCCGGAATGACGGAAACACGGCCGAGGACGCCGCCGACCTTCGAACAGTTGCGCACGATGTCCGGGCAGGAGCTCGGCGTGTCCGACTGGACGACGGTCGACCAGCAGCGCATCGACCAGTTCGCCGAATGCACGGGCGACCATCAGTGGATCCATGTCGATCCAGAGCGGGCGAAACGGCAGAGTCCGTTCCGCACCACGATCGCGCATGGTTATCTGACCTTGTCGATCATCGGCGCGCTGGCGCTGGAGATGGGCATCGTGCCGGAGAACACCCAGGCCGCCTTCAACTACGGCTTCGACAAGGTACGCTTCCTGGCGCCGGTCAAGGCCGGAGCGCGCATCCGGTTGCGCACCACGCTGCTTTCCATGGAGGATCTCGGCCCCGGCCAGTATCTGATGAAGGCAGCCAACACCGTCGAGATCGAAGGGGAACAGAAGCCGGCGCTGACCGCCGAGACGCTGGTAATGATGTACGAGCGCCGAAAGAAACGGGCCTAGACATTAGCCGACATTCAGGAAGGCCGGCCTGATCAGAAGCCTGCTAGCAGAGCCTAAACAAGTTTGCGGCGGGACGCCGTAACCGCTCTTTCCAAGACGGTGAAAATACGTTCGTCGGCGCATTGCGCGACGTTGAAGCGCATGAAGCGGCCGGCGCTATGCGACAGGCTGAAGGCATTGCCGGGCGCCAGCACGACATTGTCCGAAAGCGCATGACGCGCGACTTCCGCCGCGTCGATGCCGTCGGGCAGGCGGCACCAGAGGAACATGCCGGCGGGCTGGTCGATCCAGGGCGTGATGCCCATCGCCTTCAGCCTGCCGGCGGTTTCGGCCATGGCGCGCGACAGGCGTGTGCGCAACTGCTCGACATGTTTTCGGTAACTGCCGTCCTTCAACAGAGTCAGCACCAGTTCGGCTGACAGCCGGGTGCCGCCGAAGGTCGTGGCGATCTTGAGATCGGTCAGGCCTTCCATCCAGTCGGCCGGCGCCGCGATGAAGCCGCAGCGTATCGAAGCCGACAGCGTCTTGGAGAAGGAGCCGATCTGGACGACGCGCTGCAGTCCGTCGAAGGCCGCGAACCGCGGAGCAGGGTTGTGCTCGAAGTCGGCGAAGATATCGTCCTCGACTATGGTGAGGTCCGCCTGGTCGGCGAGCTTCAGCAGCCGATGCGCGGTGACCGGCGACAGGATCGCGCCGGTGGGGTTATGGATGCCGGAATTGGTGATGTAGAGGCGCGGCCGGTGCTCGGCGAGCGCCTCCGCGAAGAGCTCGATGTCCGGCCCCGAAGAGGTGTAAGGCACACCGACCACCTTGGCCTGATGGGCGCGCAGCAGGGCGTGAAAGTTGAAATAACAGGGATCGTCGACCAGGACCGCGTCGCCGGGCTCGATCAGGAAGCGGCACAAAAGGTCGATCGCTTGGGTGCCGCAGTCGGTCAGCATGATCTGGTCCGGCGAGACCTCGACGCCATGCTCGGCCATGCGCCTTGCCAGCAATTGGCGAAGCGGCGGCAGGCCAAGCGGCGTGCCGTAGTCGGCAAGCGCCACGTCGTCCGCGCGGGCAGCGGCGCGCAGCGCCCGGCGCAAGGCGGCCTGCGGCATCCAGGACGCCGGGAGCCAGCCGCAGCCGGGCTTCAGCATCTCCTCGCCCGCTTCGAGCGACTGCCGCGATACCCAGAGGGGGTCTACGGCGCGGTCAAGCCGAGGGCCGATCTCGGCCAGCGACAATGGCGCAAGCTGGCCGGCGGCGTAGAAACCGGAGCCGGGCCGCGAACGGATCGTGCCTTCCGCCGCAAGGCGCTCATAGGCCTCGACCACGGTCGACTTCGACACCTGCATGAATTTGGCCATGGCCCGTATCGACGGCAGGCGGGCGCCGGGCGTCAGCGTGCGGGCCGCGATGCGCTGGCGGATTGCCGCCATGACGGTTTCGACGAGGGTGGCGCCACTGGCATTTGGGCCTGATGCGTCCATCTGTACTTCTCTGCCGACCATTACAGTTTTGTGGAACTGTACTCCATTGTATCTGGCAACACCATGGCCCGCGCCGGTACGGAAGCGCAAACGGAGCGGATCATGGAAAAGAGTTTCGACGGCTGGCTCAGCGGCTTCATCGGGGTGCTGATCTTCAGCGGGTCGCTGCCGGCGACGCGGGTGGCGGTGATGGACTTCGACCCGACCTTCCTGACGGCGGCCAGGGCGGCGATCGCCGGTCTGCTCGGTATCGCGATGCTGCTGCTATTCCGCGAGAAGCGTCCGGAGCGCGGCGACCTGATCTCGCTGGCCGTCGTCGCGCTGGGTGTCGTGGTCGGCTTCCCGTTGCTGACGGCGCTGGCGTTGAAGCATGTCACTTCGGCGCATTCGATCATCTTTGTCGGCCTGCTGCCGCTGGCGACCGCCATCTTCGGCGTGCTGCGCGGCGGCGACCGTCCGCGCCCGGCATTCTGGTTGTTCTCGTGCCTGGGCAGCGCTCTGGTCGCCGGCTTTGCGCTGGCGCAAGGCGTGACCGCGTCGCCGGTCGGCGACGGCCTGATGCTTGGCGCCATCATCGTCTGCGGGCTGGGCTACGCCGAGGGGGCCAAGCTGTCGCGCAAGCTCGGCGGCTGGCAGGTGATCTGCTGGGCGCTGGCGCTATCGCTGCCGGTCATGCTGGCGTTGAGTTTCGCGACGCTGCCGCCATCCTTTGCGGCCATCGGCTCCGGGGCCTGGATCGGCCTTGGCTATGTCTCGCTGTTCAGCATGCTGATCGGCTTCGTGTTCTGGTACCGCGGCCTCGCGCAAGGCGGCATCGCCGCAGTCGGGCAGCTGCAATTGCTGCAGCCCTTCTTCGGCCTGGCACTGGCGGCGAGCCTGCTGCACGAAAAGGTCAGCCCGATGATGGTGGTCGTCACGCTCGGCGTCGTAGCCTGCGTTTTCGGGGCGAAGAAGTTCGCGCGGTAAGCACCTCTAATTTGCTTTGACGCAATTCCGGACGGAAAACCGTTTCACACTTTTTCTGGAATTGCTCAGAACGTCGTCACCACGCCGATGCCTATCCCCTCGAAGCCGCCCATCCCCATCAGCGCGGCAGGCGCCTCATCTAGGCTGATCTTCTTGCCCACCAGCAATTCGGGTTTGAGCTTGCCGGTGCGGATCATCTCCATCATCGCGGAATAGCGGTAGGCTTGCATGCCGTGGCTGCCGAGGATTTCGAGCTCGAAGGCGATCACCTTGTCCATCGGCACTTGCGGGCGGGCATGCTCGCCCAGCATCAGCCCGACCTGAACGTGGCGGCCGCGACGGCGCAGGTTCGAGATCGAGTTGAACGATGTGGTGGGATGTCCCAGCGCGTCCATCGACATATGCGCGCCGCCATTGGTGATCTGCTTGACGGCCTTGACCACGTTCGGCGTCGTCGAGGCGTTGATCGTCGCCACCGCGCCGATCTTCCTGGCGAATTCCAGCTTCTCCTCGGTGAGGTCGATGGCGATCACATTGGCGCCCATGGCGCTGGCGATCATGATCGCCGACAGACCGACGCCGCCGCAGCCATGCACCGCCACCCATTCGCCGGGCGTCACCCGGCCCTGGTCGACGATGGCGCGGAACGAAGTGACGAAGCGGCAGCCCAGGCTGGCTGCGGTGGCGAATTCCATCTCCTCCGGCAGGCGCACGAGGTTAGTGTCGGCATGCTCGATGCCGACATATTCGGCGAACGAGCCCCAGGCGTTGAAACCCGGCTGGGACTGGTGCTCGCAGACCTGATGGTTACCTGAGGTGCATTCGTAGCAGCGGCCGCAGCCGACGGCGAAGGGCACTGTGACGCGATCGCCGGCCTTCCAGCGGCTGACCTGCTTGCCGGCGGCGACGACGACGCCGGCAAGTTCATGGCCGGGGACATGCGGCAGCGTGATGCCGTCGTCATGGCCCATCCAGCCGTGCCAATCGCTGCGGCAAAGACCGGTCGCCTCGACCTTGATGACCACGCCGTCGGCGGCCGGCTTCGGATCGGGCACGGTCTGGATCGTCGGCGCCTCGCCGAATTTCTCGAACACGACGGCTTTCATCGGCAAACTCCCACGTTTTGAGCTGACGATAGCCGATTCCGCGGGCGGTCGACCGGAAATCGATTCTGCCAGCGCCGCGGCTGGCGGACCGATCGGTTATTCCGGCTGCTGGCGGAAATCGGCCAGCCGCGTTTCGCCCGGCGCCAGCAGGCGACCGTCCTCGGCATGAACTTCCAGGCGGCGGATCGGCCTGCCGGTCCGGGTGTCGACCATGAAGGTGTAGGGCTCGCCCGGGCCGGAGAAATAGGTCTCTCCCCACTGGCGCAGAGCTACGAGCACATAGAACAGGCCACGGCCTTTTTCGGTCAGCACATATTCATGGTGCGCGCTGCCGTCCGGTGCCGGAACGATTTCGAGGATGCCATGCGCGACCAGATTGCGCAGGCGCGCCGACAGGATGTTCTTGGCCACGCCGAGGCTTTTCTGGAATTCGCCGAAACGCCGCAAGCCGTCGAAGGCGTCACGCACGATGAGCAGCGACCACCAGTCGCCGATGGCATCGAGCGGCCGAGCGATGAGGCAATCCGCGCTTTGATGGCTCGTCCGTTTAACCATTTCGTTGGTCCAGCCTCCTGATTTCGGTTGCAATATAAAACCGCTTTGCATATTTCGCAACGGTTTCAAGTTGCAACCGAATGGAGAGCGCGATGGATCTGCAGCTGCAACGAGCCGATCTGCGACAGTTCGAAGACGGCGAGGGAGGAAAGGCCAAGGCCGGATTGCCGCGCCTCACTGCGCTGATCTTCGCGGTTGCTTGCGGCTTGAGCGTCGCCAATGTCTATTTCGCGCATCCGCTGCTCGATGCCATCGCGCGCGACTTCGCGATCGACCCCGCCTCGGTCGGCATCGTGGTGACGATGACGCAGATCGGCTACGCGCTCGGCCTGTTCTTCATCGTGCCGCTCGGCGACCTGTTCGACCGTCGCAAGCTGGTTGTGACCCAGGCCGTGCTTTCGGCCTTGGCGCTGATCGTTATCGGTCTTTCGCCGAGTGCCGCGATGCTGCTTGCAAGCCACGCTGCGGTCGGCCTGCTCGCCGTCGTCGTGCAGGTGCTGGTCGCCTATGCCGCCGATCTGGCGGCGCCTGAGGAGCGGGGGCGGGCGGTCGGCACCGTCACCAGCGGCGTCATTCTCGGCATCTTGCTCGCGCGTTTCGTTGCCGGACTGATCGCCGATTTTGCCGGCTGGCGCTCCGTCTATCTTGTCTCGGCAGTGCTCACGCTGGTGATGGCGGCGATCTTGTTCCGGGTGCTGCCCCGCCACGAGGCGGCGCGGCCGCCAACATCCTACGCCAGGCTGCTCGGCTCGGTGCTGCTTCTGTTCGTCGAGGAACCCTTGCTGCGCGTGCGCGCGGTGCTGGCGCTGCTGATCTTCGCCGGTTTCAACGTGCTGTGGGCGCCATTGGTGCTGCCGCTCGCAGCGCCGCCTTTTTCGCTGTCGCATACAGCGATCGGATTGTTCGGCCTGGCCGGAGTCGCCGGCGCGCTCGGCGCTCGCTGGACCGGTATCCTCGTCGATCGTGGGCGGGGCCAGTTGGTGACCGGCCTTGGCCTCGCGCTGATGGCCGCCGCCTGGCTGCCGATCGCGCTCATGAGCAAGACGCTCTGGTTGCTGGTGCTGGGCATATTCATGCTCGACCTCGCCATCCAGGCCGTGCACGTCACCAATCAAAGCCTGATCTTCGCCCGCCGGCCGGACGCCCGCAGCCGGCTGGTCGGCGGCTATACGATCTTCTATTCGCTGGGCAGCGCGCTCGGCTCCATCGCCTCGACCATGACCTACGGCGCCTGGGGCTGGACAGGTGTTTGCGCACTTGGCGGCGCCATCGGGCTGGCGGCGCTGGTGTTCTGGGCGGTGACGTTGAGGCTAGGAGGCTAAGCCCGGGCTATTCGGCATCGATCTGGTTCTGCGGCGCAGCCTTCTGGAATGCCGGCAGCGCCATGCAGGCGGTGTTGATGCGCGCGATCACCGGATAGGGCGCCATGTCGACGCCAAAGCGGGCATTGTTGGTGACCTGGGCGGCGAGGCAGATATCGGCGAGGCCGGGTGCATCGCCATGGCAGAACGCGCCGGTCTCGGGCGAGGAGGCCAGAATCTTTTCAAGCGGCTGGAAGCCTTCGTTCACCCAGTGCCGGAACCAGTTGACGACATCTTCGTCGCCGGCGCCGAACAAACTGCGCAGCGAGGTCAGCACGCGCAGATTGTTCACCGGGTGGATGTCGCAGGCGATCATCTGCGCCAACATCCTGACGCGAGCTCGACCCAGCGCATCCTTCGGCAGCAGCGGCGGCTCAGGCTGGATCTCGTCGAGATATTCGATGATCGCCAGCGACTGAGTCAAAAGCCTGCCGTCGTCCAGTACCAGCGCCGGCACCAGACCTTGCGGATTGACAGCGAGATAGGCGGGCTCGAGATGCTCGCCGTGGCGCAGATGATGCGGCACATGGGTGTAGTCCAGCCCTTTCATCGCCAGCGCGATGCGCACCCGGTATGAGGTGGAGGAGCGGTAGTAGTTGTGGAGGACGAGGTCGCTCATCGCCTCGGCTGCCCAATGGTCACCTCGATCTCGCCGATGCCGTCCACCCCGCCGGTGATCCTGTCGCCGGCCTGGACCGCGCCGACGCCGGCCGGCGTGCCGGTGAAGATCAGATCGCCTGGTTGCAACTCGACTGCCTCGCTGCAGGTCGCGACGATGTCGGCGGTCGGCCAGATCAATTCGGCAAGGTCGCCGTCCTGCTTCACCGCGCCGTTGACGGCGAGCCAGATTCGGCCTTTCTCCGGATGTCCCGATTTCGCGGCCGGGACCAGCGGTCCGCAAGGCGCGGACCGGTCGAACGCCTTCGACCAATCCCAGGGACGCGCTGCCTTCTTCGCCTGATCCTGCAGGTCGCGGCGGGTCAGGTCGACGCCGACGCCATAGCCCCAGACATGGGCGAGCGCATCGGCGCGCGGAATGCGGAAGCCGGCCTTGCCGATGGCGACGACCAGCTCGATCTCGTGATGCAGGTTCGAGGTCAGCGGCGGGTAGGGGATCTCGGCGCCGCTGTCGACAACCGCATCGGCCGGCTTGGTGAAGAAAAAGGGCGGGTCGCGCTCGTCATTGCCGAGCTCGCGCGCATGCGCCGCGTAATTGCGGCCGACGCAGAAGATGCGGCGCACGGCAAAGCGCTCCGCCGAGCCTGCGACGGCAACCGACGCGATCGCCGGCGGCGGAAGGACGAATTCTGGCATGGTTTTTTCTCTGTGTTGGCATTAATCGTGCCTACCTTCCGCCGATTTTGCCGGGCGGGCAAGACTCGGGCGTCCCGGCACATCGGCCTGTCGTTTCAGTGACAATGCGCTTTATCATTGGGCGTATACTATTTGCCAATAATCTGGCCATGGTCACAGGACTATCCTGTGCCGGCTGAAACCGAACCGATGCCTGAACCCGTGCAATGACCTCCGTCAGCGATCGCGCCCGCTTCCTGATCATCGACGACCACCCGCTGTTTCGCGAGGCGCTGCATAGCGCGGTGCAGATGGCCTATCCGGACGTCGACACGGTCGAGGCGCGCTCGATCGCGGAAGCGATCGAGCTTCTTGCCGATGCCAAGCCGTTCGACCTCGCGCTGCTCGATCTGAGCATGCCCGACGTGCATGGCTTCGAAGGCCTCCTGCAGTTGAGGACCCGCTACCCGCGGCTGCCTGTTGTGATCGTGTCGGGCTATGAGGAGCCGAAGATCATCTCCGAGGCGCTGTCCTACGGCGCCGCCGGCTTCATCCCGAAATCAGCGCGCAAGAGCGATCTTGCAGCGGCGATCCGTTCCGTGATGGACGGCGCCGTCTATGTGCCGGAGAACTACGAGGGCCAGCCGCCCGACCCCGACAGCACCGACCGCGCCGACATGGTGCAGCGCTTGGCGAGGCTGACGCCGCAGCAGCTCAGGGTCCTACAGATGCTGCGCCAGGGCATGCTGAACAAGCAGATCGCCTATGAGCTGCAGGTGGGCGAGACCACCGTGAAAGCGCATGTCTCGGAGATATTGCGCAAGCTCAATGTGTATAGCCGCACTCAAGCGGTGATCGAGGTCTCGAAGCTGGACAACGCGGAGCTGTTTCGCGACCAGGCTGGGTTTTGAGGCGATGTTTCTACGCCAACAAATGCGCCAGCAGCGCGCGTAGTTGCGCCGGCTTCAGCGGCTTGCGCATCAATTCGATCCCCGCGGCTCGAGCGGCCTTGGCGACGAACTCGGAGCCGTCGGCGGTAACGATCAGCGCCGGCACGGGGCGGCCGAGATAGTCGCGCACGTCGGCGATCGTCGCGGTGCCGAGGTCGCCGCCGTCGAGATGCTGGTCGGCGATGACGATGTCGGGCATCCAGGCAGTGTCGCCGAGCAGGTCGAGCGCATCGTCGGTCGAAGTGGCGGCGCGCACCTGGCATTGCCAGCGTTCCAGCAGCGAGGTCATGGCGGAGAGCACGTCGACGTCGTTCTCGACCAAAAGCACCTTGGTGCCGAACAGGCCGTAGCCGCGCGGGCGGTCCATGTCGGCGACGGCCGCCACCGGTTCGGCTGCCATGCCGACCGGCACGTCGATGTGGAAGATGGTGCCGCGCCCGACCTTCGAGGAAAAGGTGACGGGGTGGCCGAGCGCGGCGGCCATGCGGCGCACGATGGCGAGGCCGAGGCCAAGCCCGCCGGCGAGCCCGGCATCGGCAAGCGTCACGGTGCCGCGGTGGAATTCCTCGAACACTGCTTCGCGCTGATCCTCGGCAATACCGCAGCCTGTGTCGGCGACGTCGATGCGGATGGTATCGCCGCGATGCCTGGTGCCGACCAGCACGCCGCCGGAGCGGGTATAGCGCAAGGCGTTGGAGAGGATGTTCTGCAGGATGCGCCTCAGCAGCGTGCGGTCGGTCCGCACGACGACATTGACCGGGCGGAATTTCAGCGACAGGCCTTTCTTTTCCGCCTCGGGCAAGAAGTCCGAGCGCAGCGAGGAAAACAGCGTCTCCAGGCTGATGTCGACGATTTCCGGTTGCACCACGCCAGCGTCGAGCTTGGATATGTCGAGCAGGGTGCGCAAGAGGTCTTCCATCGTCTCCAGCGAGCGCTCGACCTGGCGCACCAGCTTGCGGCCTTCCTCGCTGGTCTGGACCTCGGCCAGTGCCGAGACCGAAAGGTGCGCGGCGTTGAGCGGCTGCAGCACGTCGTGGCTGGCGGCGGCGAGGAACCTGGTCTTGGAAAGGTTCGCCAACTCGGCCGTTTCCTTGGCGGCGACGAGGTCGATGTTCGATTGCTCAAGCCTGCGCAGCGTGGCGTGCAGTTCCTCGGTGCGGTTGCGCACCCGGTTTTCCAGCGAGATGGCTGTCTGGAACAGCGAGAAGGCGTTGCCCTGCTGGTCCATCGAACGCTCGACCCGGCTGAGAAGGGCCGCGTTGATCTTCTTCAGCCTATCGAGGTCGTTGATGTCGCGAAGCGGCATCTCGCTCACTCGGCTGCCCGGCGCTCGCCGAAGGCGATGCCGGTAAAGGTCTGGTTGAGGTGCATGGAGCGATACTGCTCGCCATAGGTGCCGAAGCCGATGACCTTGTTGGTCCGGTAGAGTTCCGAAATGTCACGGTAGACTTGGCGGTTGCGCGCATCGAGCCGGCGCAGCACGCAGTCGAAACCCAGGATCATGTCGATGCCGCCGACCTTGCGTTCGGCGTCCTCCAAGGCGGCGCGCGTCGCTTCCACCATGTTCTTCGGCTGGGCTATGGACAGGACGACGCCGTCGTCGATGGCGCAGAAGAACGATAGCGAGCCGTCGACATGCATGCGCTGGATGGAACGGCAGTAATATTCGCCGGCCACCTTCACCACGACCGGATGGGAAGCGAAGCTTAGCGGCGTCAGCGCCTGGGCCACAGTGCCGACGGAGGCCGCATATTCCTCCGCCGCGTTGGTGGCGTTGAATTCGTGCACGATGCGATGGTCCGGGTCGGACGCCGTCACCACCAGCTTCTCGTCGGTCGGAACGAAATTGTCGGTCTTGAAGACGTGGAAAGGGATCTCGGTCGCGACCAGCACGATGATGGCGCTGTCGGAAGTGACCTTGCCGTTCGAGATCAGGCTGGTCGTCTCGAATTTCAGGTCGTCGCCCGCCGAGCCGCCGATCAGCGGGATGTCGTCAAGCCCCCAGTGGATGGCCGAGGTCACCGCTTCCTCGGCATAGGAAAGCCCGTCGATGAAGCAGAGGGCAAAGACGCTCTTCGCCCGCTCCCGGCTGGCGCGGGATTGCAGCAGGCGCCGCAGCTCCACGACCTTGCCGGTTATCCCGTCCATCCCCGAGGAAGAGAGGTTCTCGACCGTGGTGCTGACGATCGAAAACGACGCCGACGGTAAAAGCAGGGCGAGGGCATGCCCTTCCTCCAGTCCCTGCGGCGTGATTTCGCCGGCGGTCGAGCAGCCGGCATAGGCGAGCGATGGCGCGTGAACCTTCAGTGCCTGCGCAAGCGCCGCTGCGTTGACCAAGCTTTGGGAGAAGAACAGAAGCGCGAAGCCGGCATCCACGATCGCCGCTTCCGCAGCGATGGCCCGGGCAAAGCAATCCGGGTCGGGCTCATCCGTGGTGAGCGCCGAAAGGCCGGATGCATAGCGTGTGCTCGAACTGGCCAGCTGCCTCCTCCGCAATTTCCTCCAACGCTGTTTTGTGCGTGTCTTTTCTTATGCCCGTCAGGCACGCTTCGCGTCGAAGGCATCTTTGCCTTCAATCCCGGTTTTGGCAATGGGGCGGGTTGCTGCGCTGCACATAGCTTTTGCCATGATCGAAAGTACAATGAAACCGGCGCTGGCAGCGCTGTTTTGCCCGTTGTACGGTGCGCGAATGACGTACTGCCGAAGCACAAGCGCGGCATCGGCAGGGTGAGGACCAAGGTAAATACCCAGGGAGGCTGTATGTCGGACGTGTCGTTGACTGTGAACGGGAAACGGGTCAGCGGGAGCGCCGAAGACCGAACGTTGCTGGTGCATTTCCTGCGGGAGCACCTGGGTCTCACCGGAACGCATGTCGGTTGCGATACGTCGCAATGCGGCGCCTGCGTGGTGCATGTCGACGGCAGGGCGGTGAAATCCTGCACGATGCTCGCCGCGCAGGCCTCGGGCTCGACCATCGTCACCATCGAGGGACTGGCCGACGGCGCGGAGCTGCATCCGGTGCAGGCCGCATTCAAGGAGCATCACGGACTGCAATGCGGCTTCTGCACGCCGGGTATGATCATGACGGCGACGGACATGATCGCGCGCCATCCGGAGGGCCTGGACGAGGCGACGGTGCGCGCCGAGCTCGAAGGCAACATCTGCCGCTGCACGGGCTACCACAACATCGTGAAGGCGATCCTCGCCGCATCGGAGACGATGGCGAAGGGCGCCAAGGGCAAGGCGAGACAGGCAGCTTAGGGGAATAAGGGAGCAGGGGAGTAAGGGAGTAGGTGAAGAAGACACCGATTTCCCTACTGCCTTACTCCCCTACTGCCCTACTCCCCTAAATTCCGGAGGAATTTCCGCAATGGGTATCGAAGGCGTCGGCGCCCGCGTGGCGCGCAAGGAAGACAAGAGGTTCATCACAGGCGGCGGCCGCTATGTCGACGACATGGTGGTGCCCGGCATGAAGCATGCCGTGTTCGTGCGCAGCCCGCACGCGCATGCGCAGATCAAGAAGATCGACGTGAAAAAGGCGCAAGCGATGCCGGGCGTCGTCGGCGTCCTGACGGGCAAGGAGCTCAAGGCCGACGGCATCGGCAATCTGATCTGCGGTTGGATGATCCACTCCAAGGACGGAACGCCGATGAAGATGGGCGCGTGGTCGCCTCTGGCCGTCGACAAGGTGCGCTATGTCGGCGACGCGGTCGTCATCGTGATCGCCGACACCAAGGGCCAGGCGCGCGACGCGGCGGAGGCGGTCGAGATCACCTACAAGGAATTGAAGGCCGTCGTCGACGCCACCAAGGCCATCCAACCCGGAGCGCCGCAGGTCCATGCCGAGGCCGAGAACAACCTGATCTTCGACTGGGAGCTCGGCGACGGCAAGGCGACCGACGCGGCGATCAGGTCGGCGGCCCATGTCACGCGCATGAAGATCGTCAACAACCGGCTGGTGCCGAATGCGATGGAGCCGCGCGCGGCTCTCGGGCACTACGACAAGGCGGAGGACCACTATACCTGCTGGACGACGTCGCAGAACCCGCATGTCGCGCGGCTGGTGATGAGCGCCTTCTACAATGTCGCGCCGGAAAACAAGCTGCGTGTGATCGCGCCCGATGTCGGCGGCGGCTTCGGCTCCAAGATCTACATCTATCCGGAAGAGATCGTCTGCCTGTGGGCATCGAAGAAGACCGGCGTTCCCGTCAAGTGGGTCGCCGACCGCACAGAAAGCTTCCTGTCGGACGCGCATGGCCGCGACCATGTCTCGACGGTGGAGATGGCCTTCGACACGGATAACCGAATCACCGGCCTCAAGGTCGACACAATCGCCAATCTCGGCGCCTACATGTCGCTGTTCTCGTCCTGCGTGCCGACCTATCTCTACGCGACGCTCCTGTCGGGCCAGTACAACATCCCGGCGATCCACGCCAATGTGCGCGCCGTCTACACCAACACCGCCCCCGTCGATGCCTATCGCGGTGCCGGGCGGCCGGAGGCCACCTACGTGCTCGAGCGGATGATGGAGACCGCGGCGCGCGAGCTTGGGGTGTCGCCGGCGGAGCTCAGGCGCCGGAACTTCATCACGTCCTTCCCGCATCAGACGCCGGTGATCATGGCCTATGACGCGGGCGATTATAACGCATCGCTCGATGCGGCGATGAAGGCCGCCGACTATGCCGGCTTCACCAAGCGCCGCGCCGACGCCGCCAAGCAGGGCAGGCTGCGCGGCATCGGCATGAGCTGCTACATCGAGGCCTGCGGGCTGGCGCCCTCATCGGCCGTCGGCTCGCTTGGCGCCGGCGTCGGGCTGTGGGAATCGGCGGAGGTGCGCGTCAATGCCGTGGGCACGATCGAGGTGCTGACCGGATCGCACAGCCACGGCCAGGGCCATGAGACGACTTTCGCGCAACTGGTCACCCAGCGCTTCGGCGTGCCGATCGACTCCGTCTCCATCGTGCATGGCGACACCGACAAGGTGCAGATGGGCATGGGCACTTACGGCTCGCGTTCGGGCGCCGTCGGCATGTCGGCCATCGTCAAGGCGCTCGACAAGGTGGAGGCCAAGGCCAAGAAGATCGCCGCGCATCTGCTGGAGGCGGACGAGGGCGACATCGTCATCGAGAATGGCGAGGTCAAGGTCGCGGGCACCGACAAGAGCCTGCCCTGGTTCCAGGTGGCGCTTGCCGCCTATACCGCCCATAATTTGCCGGCGGGCATGGAGCCCGGGCTGAAGGAGACGGCCTTCTACGATCCGTCCAATTTCACCTTTCCGGCCGGCTGCTACATCTGCGAGGTCGAGATCGATCCGGAAACCGGGCTGACGGAAATCATCCAGTTCGTCGCGGCCGATGATTTCGGCAACATCATCAATCCGATGATCGTCGAGGGCCAGGTGCATGGCGGCATTGCGCAAGGCGTCGGCCAGGCCTTGCTGGAAGGCGCGCATTACGACTCCAGCGGCCAGCTTCTGACGGCAAGCTACATGGATTACACCATGCCGCGCGCGGGCGACCTGCCGTCCTTCAAGGTCTCGACCTCGAACACGCCATGCCCGGGCAATCCGCTCGGCGTCAAGGGCTGCGGCGAGGCCGGCGCCATCGGTTCGCCGCCGGCGGTCATCAATGCCATCACCGATGCGCTCGGCGTCGTCGACATCCCCATGCCGGCGTCGCCCGCGACGGTGTGGGCAACCATCCGCGCGACGAAGCACTGAGGAGGAGCGATCATGTATTCCGTCAACTATCACCGTGCTTCCTCCGTCGCCGACGCCGCCAAGCTCTTGAAGAACGGCGATGCCAAGCTGCTCTCCGGCGGCATGACCTTGATCCCCGCCATGAAGACGCGGCTAGCGGCGCCCTCGGACCTAGTCGACGTCTCGCGGCTCAAGGACCTGCAGGGCGTCAAGGTGTCCGGCAAGACGATCACCATCGGCGCCGCGACGACGCATTACGACGTCTCCACCGACGAGAAGCTGAAGAAGGCCTGTCCGGCGCTCGCCCATATGGCATCGCTGATCGGCGACCCGGCCGTGCGCCACAAGGGCACGATCGGCGGCTCGATCGCCAACAACGATCCGGCGGCCGACTATCCGGCTGCGCTGCTGGCGCTGGGCGCGACGATCATCACCAACAAACGCGAGATCGGGGCGGACAAATTCTTCAAGGGCCTGTTCGAGACAGCGTTGAAGGAAGGCGAGATCATCACCGCGGTGAGCTTCACCGCGCCGACCAAGGCAGCCTACCAGAAGTTCCGCAACCCGGCTTCGCGCTACGCCATCGTCGGCGTGTTCGTGACCAAGGGCAAGGACGGGGTGAGGGTGGCGGTGACCGGCGCCGGCGAGGACGGCGTCTTCCGCTGCAAGGAGATCGAGGCGGCGCTGGCGAAGAATTTCGATGCCGCGGCGCTCGACGGCCTCAAAGTGCCGGCAAAGGAGCTGATGAGCGACATCCATGCCTCCGCCGACTATCGGGCCAATCTGATCGCAGTGATGGCCAAGCGCGCCGTGGCCGCGGCCAACGCCTGAGCGGCAATGCCGCGGATCAAGGAAGGGGCCGGCTCGGCCCCTTTTCGTCATAACGGAGGCTTGACCGGGAACGCCGGTCAAATTTCAGCTTCGCACTTGCACAAAATTATCCCGCACTGCAAAATAAATTCGGCGGGAACACCAGATGGTCCGGGATGCGGGCGAGGCTTCGCGTGCGGACCTCGAGTTGCGAAGGCACGGTATGACCGACATCTCCGCAGCGTCCGTCGTCCTGCCGCGGACCGCAGCCGACAGGGAAGCCAGGACAAGGCTGGCCTATCTCGACGGCTGGCGCGGCCTGTCGATCGCCCTGGTGCTGATCGGCCATTTCTTTCCGGTCCCGGGAATCAATCTCGGCGTCCTCGGCGTCGAGTTCTTCTTCGTACTGAGCGGCCGGCTGATGGGCGAGATCCTGTTCATCGAGCACTTTCCGCTGAAGAAATTCTTCAAGCGCCGTTTCTCACGCATCTATCCCGCGCTGCTGGTGTTCGTGATCGCCGCCATGATCGGTCTTGCCGGCACCTACATCGCGTTCAAGTGGAAGGCGGCACTGACGGCGCTGACCTTCACCTACAATTTTGCCGGCATCTTCATCGATCGCGCCGGCGCGCTCGACCATATCTGGTCGCTCTGCGTCGAGGAGCACTCCTATATCCTTTTGGCGCTGATCAGCGTGGTGGTTCCCGGAAGGGCGAATGTCGTGCGGCTGCTGGTCGTGCTGGCGCTGCTGGCCATGGCCAACGGCGCCATTTCCTACGGGGTGCTCGGCATGGGCTACGAGACCACCTATTGGCGCACCGACGTGCATATCGCCTCGATCCTGCTATCGGCTGCGATCTGCCTGCTCAAGGCCGATGGGCGCCTGCCGGCTTTCCTGAAGAGCCGCCATGTGGCTGTCGCGGCCGCGGCCTGCGGCGCTCTGCTGTTCAGCGACCGGGTACCGACGCCTCTGCATTACACTCTCGCCGTGCCGCTTCTGGCGCTGGCGGTCAACACGCTCGACTTCGCCGGCGGCACTCTGAAGGGGCCGTTGTCGTCGCGGCCGATGGTGATGCTCGGGCTGTGGTCCTATTCGCTCTATCTCTGGCAGCAGCCTTTCTACAAATTCGTCGATGAGCGCGGCAGCGCGCCGATCCCGATGCTGGCGGCCGTATTCGCCTGTGCGCTGGCGAGCTATTACATCGTCGAGAAACCCGCCCGCGGCTGGCTCAACCGCAACTGGTGATCAAGCAAGTTTCGTCGCTCGTTGCGCAGCGAGATAGCGGCGGAGCCCGGCTTCGCCGCGCGGCGTGGTCCAGCGACGGTTCCAGGCGAAGGCTGGTCTCAGAACCGCCGCCAGCAGCTTGGGGGTCGGCCTCTCGACCGTGACCTGCCAAACCAGATCGACATGCGTGCCGGTCCCGGACGGCGACAGCTCCGCCCGCCAGAGCCCGTCGAAATCGAAGGCCTTCACCGCCGGGCCGGGTATGAGCTCGGCAGCTTCGATGATGAAAGTTCAGCTCATAGGGCAGGGCGCCGCGCGCTCTTGCCCAGGCGCGGGGCGCCGACGACGCCCTTGCCCTTCTTGTCGAGCGGCTCGACCTCCTTATAGGCATCGCCCCACCAAAGCGGCAGAAGCTGAGCGTCCGACCGCACGTTTCACTTGCTGGGGTGTGCCTTCGGCGATGTCCCAGCTCTCGTCGAAGCGGAGGACATTGCTGGCCATGATGTCGCCCCACCAACAGCGGAGCAGCTATGTAGCTTCGGCTTGTTTTCCTAGCCAGCGTGGTGGCGGCGCTCAGGCGGCGATGGGTTTTGCCCAATAGCGCACCGATTTCTTGCCGCCATGGATCACCGCATCGCCGACCTCGGCGAAACCGAGCGCGGCATGAAAAGCATCCGAGGCGGGATTGGGCGGATCGGCGTTGACCTCACAGGTGACGATCGTGTGGCCGGCGCGCCGGGCCTGCTCGAACAGATCCTCGTAAAGCCGTCGGGCATGGCCGCGGCCACGGGCACCCGCAGCTACGACGACACGATCGACATAGACGAAGCGCAGGTAGCGCTGGCGAAACCAGAGGAAGTTCGGGCTGTCGTAGTCTGCATCCTGGTCGAAGGTCATGATGAAGGCTTCGAGCGCGCCGATGCGGCGCGTGTAGAAGGCTTGCCTGATGAGGAAGGACAACCGATCCGCCTCCAGCCAGGAAAGTTCCGCCGCATGCTCGTTGTTGAGCACGAGGATGGCGGCTTCGTCGCCGGGCGAGACGCGTTCGATCGGCAGCAGATATCTGGTCGTCTCAGCCATTAAGCCCTCGCGGCCCTGATCGTCGCCGCCACCTTGGCCTGGTCGGTTACCGTGTTGCGGTATTCGCGGTCGAGATCGGTGCCGCCCATGCCGACTTGCGGGTTGCGGTAGCGCATGGCGCTCGGAACATCGGCAAGGGCGGCAAAATGCATTTCGGTCAATCCGGTGCGCTTATGCACCTCGCCGATGGTGTCGGGCGCCAGGGCACCGCAGCCGAGGATGATGATGCGATCGCCGGCCTGGCGAACCAGCTCCGCCAGAAGCTCGATGCCTTCGAGCGCGGTGTCGCGCTGGCCGCTGGTCAGCACGCGGCCGACCTTGCAGCGAATCAGGGCTTCGAGCGCCTCGAACGGATCGCGCGTCATATCGAAAGCGCGGTGGCAGGTGACGTTGAGCGGGCCGGCAGCCTCGACAAATGCGCCCATACGCGCCTCGTCGACGGCGCCGTCGGCGGTGAGGCAGCCGACAACGACGCCGGCGACGCCCAGCTCGCGCAGCGCTTCGACGTCGGCAAGCATCGAGTGGTATTCGGCTTCGCTGTAGAGGAAGTCACCGCCGCGCGGGCGCACGATGACGTGGAAGGGAATGGTCGCGCTTTCGAGCGCGGCGCGCACCGTGCCCAGGCTCGGCGTGATGCCGCCTTCGATCAGGCTGGCGCAGAGCTCGACCCGGTCGGCGCCGGCCGCCTGCGCGGCGAGCAGCCCGTCAATGCCTTCGACGCAGATTTCGATCAGGGGTCTTTGCGTGTCCACCACCGGCTTCCATCCATGCTTTCGATGAGATGGGCAGCCGTAGCACCGGGCGCGCCGCCGCGAAAGCCGCAACCATCGGTCCAGCCATGGAAGCCGCTTGACAATGTATAACTGTAAAGTTATTGGTTATCCATAACTAGAAGGTTATTGATCGGTGTGTGCCCCTGCCGGCCGCAAGAACCCGAGGAAACCGACGATGGAAGCAAGATTGAAGAACCCGGTGATGCTCATTCCCGGCGCGCTGCAGGCGCTGCTGGCGCTCGACAAGTCGACAGAAGCCGGCGACGTGCCTTATGTGACGCGCAAGCTCATTCATCTGCGCGCCAGCCAGATCAATGCCTGCGCCGTGTGCGTCGACATGCATGCCCGCGAGTTGAAGAAGGCCGGCGAGAAGGACGAGCGGATCTTTGCCGTGTCGGCATGGCGGGAGACGCCGTACTTCAACGAAGCCGAACGCGCCGCGCTTGCGCTGACGGAAGCCGCGACGCGCCTAGCCGATCGTTCCGACGCGGTGCCGGACGACGTCTGGGACGAGGCCGCGCGCCATTATGACGACAAGGCGCTCGCCGCCCTGGTGATCCAGATCGCGCTGATCAATGCGTTCAACCGCCTGAATGCCACCACGCGGCAACCGGTGGGCGCCTGGGGTTGAATCGAGAAGAGGACGCGTGCTTCGAAGCGCGCGTCTTGCCGCTACTGCTTCAGGATCGTGTTCTTGGCGCCTTGTTCGACCTGGTCGATCACCAGAAGCTTCACAGGATCGGCGCCGATATTGGTGGCCTGGTGCCATTGGCCGATCATCTCGACGATGAAGTCACCTGATTTGTAGGTGTTGGCAGCGCCGGTCTCGACATTGGTGACCTTGAGCGTGCCTTGCTCGACATACGCATAGCGCGGGAAGGGGTGCTTGTGCACCGGCAGCGTCGCGCCCGGCGCGATCTGATAGGATGAGACCTGAACCTCGACGTTCTTCCGCGGCAGCGTGATCGGCTGGCCGGACGCGGTCGTCGTCTTCGACGCCAGCGGAGTCACGACGACCAGCGTGTTGCTGCTGTCCAAGGCGTTGGCCGCGGTCGCATAGACGGTGGCTACGGCGAGCAGCGCGGATATCGTGATGCTGCGCATGATCCCCTCCAAAGTTGCCGCACCATCGCCCGGCGGAAATTGACGCGCAAGCATCCTTTTGCACGTGTCGGATCTCGGGCGCTGCCATTTCTGGCGACCCCTGGAAGACGTGAAAGGCCCCGGACTTGCCGGGGCCTGAGCACTGTAAAATCACCTTAACCGGTCGGCCCGACGGTTTCCCTGTGCGATGAAAACAGCGGGGTGCCGCCACGGTGATCCGACGGATCAGCTCGGCGCCTTGCCGCCGTTCTTCTTGCAGGCCGAGCGGAACTTCTCGCGCTCCTTGCCGTGAAGACCTTTCTGATCCGCGAGCGCCGAGCATTGTTTCGAGATCGCGGTCTTTTCGGGCGTCATGGTCGATTTCGGCTTCTTCGTCGTCGGAGCCATGGTCGTTGTCGTGCTGGCAGCGGGCGCCGTCGTTGTCGCGGTCGACGTCGCCGCCATGGCTCCGGTGGCGACAAATCCCGCGAGAGCGAAAGAGGCAAGAAGACGAGCTGCTACTTTCATTGCGATCTCCATTGTTTCGAGTTCCCCCACGGCGAAAGCTAGCACCGGACTGGAGCTCCACCATGCCGGGCCGAAGCTTGCGCCGACACTTTATCGTTACCGGGAAAATGGCTCTGCAGCCGGGTGCGTCGATTGGATTGTCGTCCGGTCAGGCCGCAGGAGTGTCCTGCCGTTTGGCTGCTCCGGGCTTCGGCGATCGGAGCAACAGAGCGAGCGGCACCAGCAGCGCTGTGGCTATCGCGCAATAGAAGAATACATCGACATAGGCGAGCAGCGAGGCCTGGCGGCCGATCTCCTGTCCGATCCAGCCGACGGCCTGCTGCCTGGCTTCGACCAGCGGCGAACCCTCGGCGACGAAATGGTCCGTCACCTGGCGAAGCATATGTTGATAGGTGTCGCTCGACTGCGCGGTGTGGCCGACCAGCACCGACTGGTGGAACTGGGCGTTCTGGGCAATCACCGTGTTGGACAGCGACACGCCGATGCTGCCGCCGATGTTGCGGGCGACATTGATGAGCGAGGACGCCTGATCGGTCTTCTGAGGCGGCAGGCCGACATAGGCGGCGGTGGAGATCGGGATGAACAGGAACGGCAGGCCGATCATCATGTAGATGCGCGCATATGCGAAGAAACCGAAGCTGGCGTCGGGCGTCAGCGAGGTCATGTGCCAAAGCGCGACCGCGACCACCGACATGCCCATCATGATGAGATAGCGTGGCTGGACGACGCCGGCGGCAAAACCCGAGACCGGCATCAGCAGGAGCATGGCGATGCCGCCCGGCATCATCGACAGGCCGGAAAGGGTGGCGGTGTAGTCGAAGGTCGTCTGCTGCAGCTGCGGCAAAAGCTGCGTGGTGCTGAAGAGCGCGGCGCCCACCGCCAGCATGACGAGGAACGACATGCCGAACTGCCGGCTGAAAAGCAGGCGGATGTCGACGATCGGATCGCGCCTCGTCCACTCCCAGGGGACGAGCAGCAGGAACGACACGGCCGAGATCACTGCGAAGGTGGTGATGAAGGTCGAGGCGAACCAGTCGTTGCGTTGGCCTTCGTCGAGAAAGACTTCGAGGCAGCCGAGCGCCATCGCCACCAGGATGAAGCCGATCCAGTCGACCTTCAGCCCCTTGCTCAACCGTTCGCGGCGCTCGCGTTCGAGAATGTCGGGCTCGATCACCAGCCATTGCACGAGCGCCAGCGACATGATGCCGAACGGCACGTTGATGAAGAAGATCCAATGCCACGAAAAATTGTCGGTCAGCCAGCCCCCGATAGTTGGCCCGATCGTCGGCGCGACGATCACCGCAATGCCGTAGAGGGCAAAGCCCTGCGAACGCTTTTCGGGCGGAAAAGTATCGGCGAGGATCGACTGCTCGCTCGGCGCCATGCCGCCGCCGCCGAGCCCCTGCAGGATGCGGAAGGCAATCAATGTCGGCAGGTTGGGCGCCAGCCCGCACAGCAGCGAGGCCAGCGTGAAGGTCGCCACGCAGGTCATGTAGTAGCGCTTGCGCCCGATGACGCTGGTCAGCCAGCCGCTGACCGGGATGATGACGGAGTTGGCGACGAGATAGGTGGTGATCACCCATGTGCTCTCGTCCATGCCGGCGGCCAGGCTTCCGGCGATGTTGCGCAGCGCGACATTGGCGATCGAGGTGTCGAGCACCAGCATGAAGGTCGCGATCGAGACGACGATCGCGATGAGCCAGGGGTTGCGCCCGCCGGCGGCGGACCGGCTTTCGCTGCCCTGGGCTATTGCGGCATCGCTCATCGTACCTTGACCGTCGGAACCACCGACATGCCGGGACCGAGATAGACGCCGGGCGGCTGGTCGAAGACGATCTTGACCGGCACGCGCTGCACCACCTTGACGAAATTGCCCGTGGCGTTTTCGGCAGGCAGCAGGCTGAACGCCGTGCCGCTGCCCGCCTGGACGCTATCGACATGGCCATGGAAGGTCTTTTCCGGATAGGCGTCGATGGCGATATCGACAGGCTGACCCGGTCGCATCAGGTCGAGCTGCGTCTCCTTGAAATTGGCTTTCACCCAGACGTCGTTGGGCACGAACATCATCAGCACCTGACCGGGCTGCGCATAGGTGCCTTTCGCCACGGTGATGTTGGTGGCACGGCCGGCGACGGGCGCCGTGATGGTCGTGCGGGTAAGGGTAATCTTGGCCTGATTCTCGGTGGCCTCAGCCTGGTGCAGCTTGGCCTCGGCACTCTTACCTTGAGCCTGCAGAACAGCCACCTGGCTTTTTGCCGCCTCGACATTGGCGTTGGCGGTATCGAGTGCTGCCTGGTCCTGGCGCAGGGTCGAAGCGGCCTGCTGTGCCTGCTGTTGCGTCGCCGTGCCCTTGGCCAGGAGCTCACGGTTGCGCTGGTCCTCGGATTTGGCGAATTCGAGCGCCGCCTGCGCCTGCGCCACCTGTCTTTCGGCAGCATCGATCTTGGCGTTTTGCGCTTCGGTCTGGGCCTGCACATTGGCAATATCGGCCCGCGCCGCGACCACGCCGGCCTGCGCCTGTTTGAGCGAGGCCTGATAGTCGCTGTCGTCGATGCGCAGAAGCACGGCGCCGGCCTCGACCGGCTGGTTGTCGGTGACGGCGACATCGGTGATGCGTCCGGCAATTTCCGCGCCGATCGTCACCGTGCGTGCGTCGATGAAGGCGTCGTCGGTCCATTCATATTGGCGTGCGTTGATCCACCAGATGACCACGGCCGCGATGGCCAGCAGGATGAGGATCGCGACGATTGCCGCGATATAGGGATGGCGCCTTATGAGCCCCGGCCTGTTGTCGTCAGGCTCGCTGTCATTCGGCTGCCTGTCTTGCGCTCGCTCGTCGTCGCGCTCATTTTCCACGCGCTTTTCGTCGTCCGGCGGGCGTTGCGGCCGATCGGACCGGGGCTGAGTCCGCGCTTCCTCGGCGGGAGCGGTTTCGCGCTCTTTTCTGTCGGTTTTTGCGTCCAAGGCAACGGATCCCAGAATCGCTGACCCCCTCGCAGCAGGGTCAACGGACGGTTTCCGCAAAGGTTCCTGCCCTCGGGTGCCGGACCGTGGCCCGGCTGACAGCCGTCAGCCCGCCATCCAGCCGCCGTCCACCGTAAGATTGATGCCGGTGATATAGCTTGCCATGTCGCTGGCGAGAAACAGCGCCGCGCCAGTCACGTCATTCGGATGCCCGAGCCGTGGCCAGGGCGTGCGGCGGCGCGAATAGTCGAGCGCGTCAGGGTCATTGGCGACACCCGGTTTGCCGGTGATGATCTTGCCCGGAGCGATGGCGTTGCAGACGATGAGGTCGTTGGCGTGGTCGACGGCGATCTGGCGCGTCATCTGCACGATGCCGCCCTTGCTGACGGAGTAGGGAAAATCGCCGGGGCAGGCGACCATGCCGTGCTGCGAGGAGATGTTGATGATGCGGCCGCGCACCTCGTTGACCGGCGTCTGGGTGAGCATCTGCGTGACGGCGCGTTTGTTGCAGTAAAAGAAGCCCGTCAAATTGACGCCAATAACGCGGTTCCATTGTTCCGGCGTCGTCTCGATCAGGTTGGTACTGGTGTAGATCGCGGCATTGTTCACCATCACGTCCAGCCGGCCGAAGTGATCGAGGGTTGCGCCGGCAAGCGCGTCGACGGCATTCCAGTCGGAGATGTTCGTCTTGACGTAAATGGCGGTGCCGCCGGCCGAACGGATCATATCAGCGGTGGCTTGGCCGCCCTCGATCGGCTGCTCGACCGTATCGGCAATGACGACGTTGGCGCCTTCGGCGGCGAATTTGAGCGCGATCGCACGGCCGATGCCGGAGCTCGCTCCGGTGACGATGGCGGTCTTGTTGTCGAGCAGGGCCATGGTTCAGCTCTCCCGGGTGACGATCTTCCCTTGCGCCGTGCCGGCCAGCCGCCCGTCGCGCACGATCTCGTGGCCACGCAGGAAGACGCTGGTCAGCCGTGTTTTTACGGTCCAGCCGTCGAAAGGCGTGTAGCCGGCCAGCGACACCTGATCCGCGTTGGCGATGGTGCTGGATCGGCGGGGATCGAGGATCAGCAGATCGGCATCGTATCCGGCGGCGATGCATCCCTTGCGCCGGCCGAGGCCGAAGCGCTCGGCCGGGTTGCGAGAGCACATACGCACCAGGTCAGGAAGGGCGATGATCCTGTCGTCGACCAGCCTCAGCATGGTGGGAAGCAGCGTCTGCAATCCGGGCATGCCGCCCGGGATGTCGGCGAAAGCAGCATAAGCCGCGGCCTTTTCGGCCGGCGCGTGCGGGGCGTGATCGGTGGCGACGATGTCGATCAGCCCGGCGCTGAGCGCGGCGCGCAGCGCGTCGACGTCGTGTGCGAAGCGCAAGGGCGGCGAGGCCTTCAGGTTGGCGCCTTGCGCCTCGTAGTCCTTAGCCGTGAAGAACAGGTTCTGCGGCGTGGTCTCGATGCTGGCGTCGGCCATGCCGCGCAGCCGGCTCCAGGTCTCGACGCCGAGTTCGGAATTGATCTGCCTGACGTGGATCCTCGCTTCGGTTGAAGCCGCGGCGACCAGCGCGCGGGCGATGCCGCTGGCTTCTGCCAGCGGCGGCCGGCTGTCCAGGAAGGCGTCGATCGTACCCGAGCGATCGCGCTCGGAGCTGCCGGTCAGTATCGACTGGTCGCCGGGCGAGATGCCGATCAGCGTATCGGCGACGGCGAAAACTTTGAGCGCCTCGGCGACGCTGTCGAGCGTGGCAAAAAGGAAGGCGTCCGGGACGTCGGCGGTGAACAATTCGAACGACACCGGCGCGCGCTCGAGCAGGCGAGAGACAGCCGACATGTCGCGGCTGAGCACGGCCTGCAGGCCGACATCGACATGGATGCGGCCTTCGGCTATCGCCATCTTGTCGGCGAGCTGCTCGGCCGTCGCGGTCCAAGGCTCGTCGGTCGGCATGTCGAGCACCGTGGTCACGCCGCCCAGTGCGGCCGCATGGGTGCCGGAGGAAAAATCCTCCTTGTGGGTCAGGCCGGGGTCGCGCAGATGCGCATGTGCGTCGATGAGGCCGGGCAGGATGAAGCTGCCGGAGGCGTCGACGACCGTCCTGGCTTCGGCGGCTTCGCCGGGCGCGATGATTGCCTCGACCTTGCCCGCGACAATACCGATGTCGCCGTGGCCGAGGCTGTCGGCATTCACCAGCGTTCCACCGCGGATCAGCGTGTCGAACATCGCTCAGCCGCGCTGCTCGAAACGGGCATGGTTGGCATGCCAGAAGCGGGCGATGTCCTCGCGTCGCATGAAGGCGGCGCCATCGCTTTGCCGGACATGCTCGATCACTTCGCGGAGGCCCGATGCCCGGTTCGGCTGGCCGGTCCAGCGGGCGTGGATGCCGATGGTGAGCATGCGGCCGCCGGTCTCGTCGGCTTCGGAAAGCATATAGTCGATGGCCGAGCGGCAGTCCTCGGCGAAGTCGCGCGGATTGCCGTAGCCGGGCGCGACGAGGTAGCGGCTGTCGTTGAGCGTCTTGGAGTAGGGAACGACCAGGATCTCCGTGCCCCGATGGTCGAGGAAATAGGGCAGGTCGTCGTTGCAGGGATCGGAGTGGTAGAGGAAGCCGCCTTCCTCGACCAGGAGATCGCGCGTGTTGACGCTGGGCAGCGAACGGCAGTTCCAGCCCAAAGGCCGCTTGCCCAGCAGCTTCTCGTAGAGCGCGACCGCTTCGTGCAGCTGGCGCTCTTCCTCGCCGCGCTCCATGGTTGTGTAGTCGATCCAGCGCAGGCCGTGGCCCATCAGGTCATGCCTGCGCGCCTTTATCCACTCGACCAAGGGCGGGTTGCGTTCTAGCGCCACGGCGCAGGCGGAAAAGGTGACAGGAATGTCGTAGCGGTCGAACAACCTGGCCAGGCGCCAGACGCCGGCGCGGCTGCCATATTCGTAATGCGTCTCGGTGCCGAGGTCGCGCACCGGCATGCTGCCGGTCAGATTGTATTCGCCCCAATTGTCGTTGCGGCCGTCTTCCAGCCAGTTGTATTCCGAGCCTTCCTCGTAGTTGAGCACGAGATTGATGGCGAGTTTGATGCCGCCCGGCCAGGTGACGAAGGGCGGGTGCGGGCCGTAGCCGACAAAGTCGCGCGGCTGCTGTGCTTGCTGCGGATCGGTCGGCATCTCTCGTCATCCTCCTTCGGTTTGGTTTGGCTCAGCTTTCGTTGGCGGCAATCCAGTCCATGTAGGCGTGGAAGGCTTCCTTGCCGGAACGCGGCCGCCATGCGGTGTCGCGCATGATGCGGGCGATGTCATAGGCGCCCCACATGCCGCCTTTCAGCATCACATCCTGGACGATATTGGCGTCTTCGCCAGGCGTCACCTCGGCCTTCAGTCCCGGCACGCGTTCGGCTGCCCAGCCGATGATCTCGCCGATGGTCTGGGTCGATCCGGAGCCGATGTTGTAGTGGCGGTAATTGAGGTGCTGAGCATCGATCAGCGCGAGGATCGCGGCGGCAACATCGGTCGAGGCGACGTAGTCGCCCACCGGCTCCAGGCTGTTCGGCCTGATCGTCTCACCGGCCAACGCCATATGCGCGACGCGATTGGGAACATGGCGAAAATTGCGGCTCTCGGTGGCGCGGTCCATCGGGCCGTAGACCGAAGCGAGCCGAACCGAGACCGCTGAAAGGCCGAACAGGTCGGCATAGCGATTGGTGACCATCTCGGAAGCGAATTTCGAGATCCCATAGAGTGTCAGCGGCGCGACATAGCCGTCCTCCGGCAGCGGTTCGCCGCTCCAGTCGGGGCCATTGTGGCGGTAGACGGAGCCGGAACTAACATAGATGAAGCGTTTCAGGTCCGGATTCGTGCGGGCCCAGTCCAGCACGCGCACGGTGCCCATCAGATTGACGTCGACGATGCGGGCCGGGTCTTCGGCCTCCGGCTGGCGCTTTGCCTCCGATGCGCTGCCGCGGGCGATCGGCGTGATCGTCGCGCCATGAACGATCGCCGTGATGCCTTGCTTGTCGAGCGCGTCGGACCAGGCTTTCGGGTCGAGGATGTCGGCGGATATCACCGTGAGCCGGTCGCGCACCGGAGCGAAATGCTTTTCGGCGGCCGCGTCGAGGCCGGAGCGGTCGAGGATGACGGCGCGGGCCAGAGGGTCGCGGTGGAGCCATGCGCGCGCGACCACGCTCATGACAAAACCGGTGCCGCCGGTGACGAGGAGAGTCATGGGAACTCCTTCGGAAGTGAGGTTTCGGGCTCAGCGCGTCGCATAGCCGCCGTCCACGAGCATGTCGGATCCGGTGACGAAGGAAGCGTCGGAGGAAAGCAGGAAGGCTGCCGCCGCGGCGATCTCGTCGGGCTCGGCGATGCGGCCGAGCAGGTGGGCAGGGCCGAGGCCGGCATTGGCCGCCTCGAAATCGGCGAATCTGCGCAGCAGGCGCGTCGTCGCCACCGCGCCGGGCGACAGGCTGTTGACGCGAACCTTGTCGGGCGCGTGGTCGACGGCCATCGCTTTGGCAAGGTGGATCAGGCCGGCTTTGGCGGCGCAGTAGGCGATCGCACGAGCGGTGGCGACGCGGCCGAATTGCGAGCCGATGAAGACGACCGAGCCGCCGCCGCTCGCCGCGATCAGCGGCACGGCGAATTTGCTCATCAGGAAGGCGCCGGTCAGGCCGACATCGATCTCGTGCCGCCAGGCGCTTTCGTCGAGATCGACAACGGTGGCGCTGGTCGAGGGCGCGGCGGCATTGTGCACCAGCCCGTCGAGCCGGCCGAATTTCTTCCCGGCGAAGTCGACGGCCGATTTCGCGGAGTCGATGTTCGTCACGTCGCACTGGCAGGCGGCCGCGGAAGGCCCAAGCGCGTCAGCCAGTCTTGTAGCCGGCTCCAGATCGTAGTCTGCGCAGACGACTCTTGCGCGTTCGGCGACGCAGCGCCGGGCAATTGCCGCGCCGATGCCGCTGGCGGCGCCGGCGATCAGGATGACGCTGTCTTGCAGGCGGTTCTTGGCTGGATCCGTCATCAGACCCGCTCCTCGATCGCCTGCATGGTCGCCAGCGTGACTGGACGGCGCAGGAGGTTATAGCAGGCGGCCAGCGTCACCAGCACGGCGCCGCCGCCCAGAAGCACAAACATGGCCGGAGCGCCCATATGCTCCATCAGGCCGGCTGAAATGCCAGGCGTCGCGACATTGCCGACCGAATAGAGCAGGAGCAGAGTGCCGGACGCGCCGACCATGTGCCGGCTGTGCAATTGCGAGGCGCCGAAGGCCATCGCCACCGGATAGACAGTGAGCGCGGTGCAGCCATAGATGAAGAACAGAACGAAGAGCAGCGGCACCGAGGAATTGCCGACCCAGGCGATCGCGGCGCAGAGCGCGACCGACAGAATGCCCTGGACAAGCAATATGATGCGCCGTTCGAACCGGTCCGACAGCCAGCCGACCGGCGTCTGCGCCAGCATGCCGGCGATGCTGATGGTCGTGACAAGCCCGACCGTCGTTGCCGCCGAAAGGCCGATCTGGGTGCCGTAGATCGGCGTCAGCACGAAGATGTTCATATTGGTGATGCCGCCCTGGAAGATCGCCACGACCGTTACCGGCGCCAGCCGGAACAGCGCCAGCGGGCCGAGGCGCTTGACTGGCCTGGCCGAACTCGCGTGCTCCGGATCGGCGGCCGGCAGCGCCGGCCAGCGCCCACCGATGAATTTGGAGATCAAAGCCAAGAGCACCGTCGCCGCCGCGACCGGGAACAGATGCGGAGACTGCGGGCCGACCAGGCCCACAAGGAGTTGTCCAAGCAGCACTGCGATCGCCGTCGTCAGCATGTAGAGCGAAAACAGCGCGCCGCGATTGTGCTGCTCGGCGTAGAGGTTGATCCAGCTTTCGCAGACGACGAAGAGGGAGGCCATCGCCATGCCGCCTAGCAGGCGAAAGCAGATCCAGCTTGGCAGGAAATCGGTGAAGACGAAGTCGGACGCCGCCAGCAGCGCCAGCACTAGGATCGCCACGAAGGTTCGCTCGTGGCCGTACTGGGCGACCGCCGGACGCGTGACCAGGCATCCGACGAGGAAGCCCACGGGATAAGCGGTCAACACGATCTGCACGACCTGGGGAGAAATGCCGGGCTTGCCGAGATGCAGCGATACCGCAGTGGTCAGCATGGCGCTGCCGATACAAGCGAGGCAAATGCCGACCATGACCGGCAGCATGGCGCGGGAGCGCTCTGCATTGTGCCAAAGCCTCATCGCGGATTGAGCGATCGACCTCATGAATGCGGCTGCGGCGGCTCCCTGGCGGCACCGTTGACAGACGGCAGCCCGAGCAGAAGCTACACTTTGCAGTGATTGCCACAAACGAAGATTGACGCGGCTATGGCTTAAATTTTTTTGGCCATGCCGGCAAAGGAAAGCGGCGTCTCGGCGCGGCGCGGGCTTTACAGTGGTTTTGCACCCTCCTTACCATAGGCAAAAAACCAGATCTGGAAACCAGCGGAAGGGAACATCATGACGATTGAACGCCTCGAAAACGGCCAGCGCTTCTGCCGGGTACTCCGCTACAATGGCACCGTCTATGTGGCCGGCCTGACCGCGGATGATCTGTCCGGCGACACCACCAGCCAGACCAAGCAGATCCTGGCCAAGATCGATGCGCTTCTCGCCAAGGCTGGCAGCGACAAGTCGAAGCTGCTCAGCGCGCAGATTTGGCTCCGCGACATCGCCGATTTCGAGATGATGAACACCGCCTGGGACGCCTGGATCGACAGGAGCGCCATGCCGGTGCGCGCCACGGTGGAGGCGCGGCTTGCCGGCGACCAGTATCGCGTCGAGATCATGGTGACGGCGGCGGTCGGCTGAGCCGGCCGGCGAGGGCCAATTTGAACAGAAGAGCTGGCCAATGCATGAGCTGGTGATCAAAGGCGGGCGCGTGGCGCTCGACGACGGCTGGGCCGAGTATGACATCGGTATCGACGATGGCCGGATCACCGCCATAGGCAAAAGCCTGTCCGGTGAGAAGGTGGTCGATGCCAATGGCCGCTGGGTCATGCCCGGCGGCATCGACGCGCACTGCCATCTCGATCAGCCGGTCTGGGGTGGGGCGGGCAACGCAGACGATTTCGAATCCGGGACAATCTCGGCCGCCTTTGGCGGCACCACCTGCATTGTCCCGTTCGGCATGCCTGGACAGGACATGACGACGATCGGCGCTATCGACCGTGCGCTCGAGCGCGCGGCGGGTCGTTCCGTGATCGACTACGGGCTGCATGCCGTGGTCACCATGGGCACCGGCGCGGATGTCGAGGCTCAGCTCAACCAGCTTGCCGGCCGTGGCATCGCCTCGGTCAAGCTATTCATGACCTATCAGGGCTTCGCCGTCGACGACGACCTGTTCTTCAAGGTCCTCGATACGGCCAGACGACTGGGCTGGATCGTCATGGTTCATGCCGAGAACGATGCCGCGATCCGCCGCACACGCCAGCGGCTCATCGATCTCGGCCGCACCGATATCCGCTACCATGTCGTCGCCCACAGCGAGACGATGGAGCGCGAGGCGACGCATCGCGCGTTGGCCTTTGCCGAGATGACCGGCGCGCGCATGACCATCGTGCATGTCTCGTCCTGGCAATCGGCCGAGGAGGTGGCGCGGGCGAAGTCGCGCGGCGTCGACGCTATCGCGGAAACCTGTCCGCAATATCTTTTCCTGGGCGCTGCCGATCTCGACCGGCCGGCAATCGATGCCGCGCGCTTCGTCTTCTCGCCGCCGCCGCGCTCGCCGCGCAGCCATGAGCATCTGTGGCAAGAGCTTATTAGTGGCGGCATCGACCTCTGGTCGTCCGACCATTCACCATATTACTTCGCCGACAAGACCGGCCGTTCCGAGACGCCCGGTTTCACCACGACGCTGAGCGGCATTCCCGGCATCGAGACGCGCCTGCCGCTGCTGTTTTCCGAAGGGCTGCTCACCGGCCGGCTGACGCTCGACCGATACCTCGACCTCACCTCGCGCAATGCCGCCTCGATCTACGGCTTCGCCGACCGCAAGGGCCGCATCGCCGTCGGGCTCGACGCGGACCTGGCGCTGTGGGATCCGACGGCGCGCTGGGCGCTCGGGCACAAGGCGCTGCATTCGCGCGTCGATTTCACGCCCTATGAGGGCAAGGAGGTCACCGGCCGACCGACCACCGTGCTGGTGCGCGGCGTGCCGGTTGTCGCCGACGGCAAGCTGCAGGCCGAACCTGGCTTCGGGCAATTTGTGGCTCGAAGGGCAGCCGATCCCACACTTTCAGGAAAACCAGTCGAGGATTGGACGCCATGGCTCGATGCCTGACCATCGCCGTTTGCCAGACCGGGCCGATCCAGCGCAGCGCCACGTGCGCCGAGACTGTCGGGCGCCTGGTGCGCCTGCTCGAGAGAGCTGCCGCCTCCGGCGCCGAGATCGCGGTGTTTCCGGAAATGGCCCTCACCACTTTCTTCCCGCGCTGGCGCATCGACGACCAGGCCGAGATCGACGCCTTCTTCGAAGCTTCGATGCCGGGACCCGAGACGCAGCGGCTCTATGATGCCGCCGCGCGGCTAAAAGTCGGCTTTGCGCTGGGTTATTGCGAGCTAACGCAGGAAGACGGCCGCACACGTCATTTCAACACCATGGATCTGGTCGGGCCGGACGGTGCCTTCATCGGCCGCTATCGCAAGATGCATGTGCCGGGTTCGAGCGAGCCGGAGGCGGGCACAACCACGCACCTCGAACGGCGTTACTTCGAACCGGGCAATCTCGGCTTTCCGGTCTTCGATTATCGCGGCGTTCGCGTCGGCCTCGCCATCTGCAACGACCGCCGCTGGCCGGAGACTTACCGCATGCTCTGCCTCAACGGCGCCGAGGTGGCGCTGCTCGGCTACAACACGCCGCTGCTGCTCGACGAAGCGCCGGCGCTGGCGCATCTGAGGATGTTCCACAACCATCTGCCGATGCAGGCCGGCGCTTACCAGAACACGCTCTGGGTCGGCGCCGCCGCCAAGGCGGGACTTGAAGACGGGCAAGCGCTGATCGGCGGCTCTTGCATCATCGCGCCGACCGGCGAGATCGCCGCGCAGGCGATGTCACTCGACGACGAGGTCATTGTCCACCGCGCCGACCTCGATCTGATCGAGGTCTGCCGGAAGGTGAATTTCAACTTCGCGCTCTATCGCCGCCCCGACCAGTACCGGCGCATCTCGGAATCGGTCTGAGATCGCGATGGGCCTGATCGAAACCAGCCAAAGCCAAGGCACGCCGCCGCCCTCGACCGATCCGCTGACGCTCGGCGAGATCGTCGAGAACGGTCTTTGCATCGGTTGCGGCCTCTGCCGTTCGATCGCGGGTCCCGGCGATGTCGACATGGTGATGACGCCGGAAGGGCGCGAGCGGCCGGTCGCGTTGCGCGCATTGGACACGTCGACACTGACGAAGATCAACGCCGTCTGCCCAGGAACGCGCATCGCCGGTCCGCCACAGATGGATGAGGCCGCGTTGAAGGATACCGTCTGGGGACCGGTCGAACGGCTTGTGCTCGGCTCCGCTGGAAATCCGACTGTGCGCTTCATCGGCTCCGGCGGCGGCACGCTGACGGCGCTCGGGCAATTCCTACTCGACACCGGGCGGGTCAAGTTCGTGCTGCATGTCGCGGCCTCGCGTTCCATGCCGATGCGCACGGAGCGCAAGCTGAGCTTCGACGCCGCTTCGGTGCTTGAAGGCGCGGGCTCGCGCTATGGCCCGGCGGCGACGCTGGTGGATTTCAACGATATCCTCGATCGCGGCGAGCCGTTCGCGCTGATCGCCAAGCCTTGCGACATCACCGCCGTGCGCAATCTGGCGCGGATCGACCATCGCGTCGATGAGCAGATGCGCTATGCGCTCGCCTTCGTCTGCGGCGGCGCCTCGGACCTGACCAAGTCGGAACAGGTGCTGCAGCGTTTCGGTTTGAGCGAGGACGAACTGGCGCTCTTCCGCTACCGGGGCCACGGCAATCCCGGCCTCAACCGCATCGAAACCAAAGACGGCCGCGCCTTCGAGATCAGCTACCGGCAGCTCTGGGAAGACGAGGACAAATGGATGATCCAGCCGCGCTGCAAGATCTGCCCCGACGCGATCGGCCAGGTGGCGGATATGGCGGTGTCGGATTCCTGGCTGAATGGCGGCCCGGCGGTCGAGGATGAGGCGCTCAACGGCATCATCGTGCGCACGAAGCGCGGGCTGGAGCTGTTCGACGCGGCCGTTGAGGCTGGCGTGCTGCAGATCAAGCGCGAGACTGACATTGCAGAGATCAGCGAGCTGCAGTCGCATCAGGTGCGCAAACGCCGCGCCGTCTGGGCGCGGCTGACAGGCATGGCCATCGCCGGCAAGCCGGTGCCTTTTGTCAGCGACCTCGCTTTGCGGGATTGCGCCGCGCGGAATTCGCTAGCCGAGAACCTGGCCGAGGGGCGGGGCGCCCGCGATCGTGCGCGGCGCGGCCGTCTGGGCGAGCCGCCCGCGGTGCCGGGCGCAACAATTTTGAGGGATCCATGAGCGAGCAGACCGAAATCATCGTCATCGGCGGCGGCATGGCCGGCGCTGGCGCTGCCTTCGAGATTTCGCGCGACAGGAAGGTCGTGCTGCTCGAGCGCGAGAGCCATTGCGGCTATCACACCACGGGACGCTCGGCGGCAAGCTTCACCGAGAATTACGGCAACGGCATCATCCGCCGCATCGTGCTCGCAAGCCGCGCCTTCCTGACCGAGCCGCCGAGGGGTTTTTGCGACTATCCGCTGCTCAGCAAGCGCGGCATGATCACCGTGGCGCGCGCTGATCAGCTCGACCTGTTGCGCGAGGATCTGGCGGCGGCCCAGGCCCTGGTGCCCTCGATCGTTGCGATGACGCCGGCCGAGGCGATCGCGCGCGTGCCGGTGCTGCGTCGGGACTACCTCGCCGGCGCCTATATCGAGCCGCATTCCACGGACATCGACGTCAACGGCCTGCATCAGGGTTTTTTGCGCGGCGCGCGGGCGCGGGGCGCGCGCATCATCACCAAGGCCGGCGTGAGAGGCATCGGGCGGCAGGGCGGACAGTGGCGGGTCGAGACGGAAGCGGGTACATTTCTCGCGTCGGTGATCGTCAATGCGGCCGGCGCCTGGGGCGACGAGATCGCGCTGATGGCGGGCGTGCGTCCGGTCGGTCTTCAGCCGAAGCGCCGCACCGCCTTCAACATTCCCGCACCTGAAGGTGTCGACATCACCGACTGGCCGCTGGTCAACGATGTCGGCGCGGAATTCTATTTCAAGCCGGATGCCGGGCAGCTGTTCCTTTCGCCGGCCGATGCCAGGCCGTCGGAGCCGATGGACGCCTTTGCCGAAGACATCGATGTCGCGATCGGCGCCGAGCGTCTGGAACGAGCGACCACAATCGAAGTGCGGCGCGTGTCGCGTTCCTGGGCGGGCTTGAGGACGTTTGTCGCCGACGGATCGCCGGTGGTCGGGCCCGATGACGAATTTCCGGACTTCGTCTGGCTGGTCGGGCAGGGCGGCTACGGCATCAAGACCTCGCCGGCGCTGTCGCGCGTCTGCGCCAGCCTGATCACTGGCGGCGGCCTGCCGGACGATGTCGCGAGGCAAGGCGTGTCGCTGGACGACCTCACGCCGCACCGGCTGCGCGATGTCGCGCCTGAAGCCAGCAAGGTTGCTTCATGAACAGCGCCGTTTTGACGGCCGGGGGTGAACTGGCGGTGCGGATCCTGGATATGCTCGCCGAAGCTACGACGGACGCACCGGGGATCACCCGCGTCGCTTACGGGCCGGGCGAGCGCTTCGCCCATGATCTCGTGCGCAACGAGGGGGAAAAACTCGGCGCCGCCGCGCGCGTCGACGCTGCCGGCAATCTCTACCTGACGCTCAAAGGCAGTCGTCCGGAATTGCCTGCAATCGTCGTCGGCTCGCATCTCGACAGTGTGGCGCATGGCGGCAATTTCGACGGCGCCGCCGGCGTCGTGGCGGGCTTGGCAGTGATGGCCGAACTGGCCGCGCAAGGCATCCGGTTGCAGCGCGATCTCATCCTGCTGGCGACCCGAGCCGAGGAAGCGGTCTGGTTTCCGCTTTCCTATCCCGGCAGCCAGGCGGCGCTTGGCCTGCTCGATCCGCAGGCGCTCGAAGCCAGGCGAGCCGACAGCGGCCGCACGCTGGCCGATCACATGCGCGAGGAAGGCTTCGACCCTGATGCCGTACAGCGCGGGGTTCCGGGCATCGAAGCCGCGCGGATCGCCGCCTTTGGCGAAGTGCATATCGAGCAGGGACCGCGTCTGGTAGCCGCCGGCGCGCCGGTCGGTATCGTCACCGGGATCGCTGGCGGTTTCCGCTATGTCAACGCCAAATGTCTCGGCGCCTACGCCCATTCAGGCGCCGAGCCGCGCTCCGCCCGACATGATGCCGTGCTTGGCTTTGCCGATCTGGTCGCCGCGCTCGAAACCGAGTGGGATGCGCTCGAACGCGAAGGACATGAGGCCACCGTCACCTTCGGCCGGGTTCAATCCGATCCCACGCAGCATGGCGGCAGCCGGGTTCTGGGCGAACTCGGCTTCACGCTGGATGTGCGCAGCGCCGAAGCGGCCGTCCTGGAGCGGATTGAAACTCAGCTTCATGGCATTCTTGCCGAAGTCGGCACCAAACGCGGTGTCACCTTCGAGCTTGGGCCGCGCTTTACTTGGGAACCGGCGACCATGTCGCCAGCGCTGATCGCGAAGCTCAATCGCGCCGCGACCGAATTGCAGATGCGTGTGCCGCATGTGCCAAGCGGAGCCGGGCACGATGCGGCAACCTTCGCCGGCGCCGGCATTGCGACCGCGATGCTCTTCGTGCGCAACGAGAACGGCAGCCACAACCCGCATGAAGCGATGGAGATCGTCGATCTCGATCAGGCGATCCGGCTGCTCTTGCGTTTCGTCACGCGCTTCGACAACCCGGACCAGCCATGAACCTCGCCAAGACCGCGTTGCTCGCCATTGACCTGCAGAACGAATACCGTCCCGGCGCCGCATGGCCGGTCGTCGGTTACGACGCTGTGCTCGCCAACACCGCCGCGCTGATCGAATTCGCCCGCAAGGCGGACGTGCCCGTCATCCACGCGCAGGCCTGGGTGAAGCCAGAGGAACGCGACGGCTATGCGCGGCAGGAAGAGGTCCTGACGGAGGAGTTCCGCTCCGCGGTAGCCGGCAGCGAGGGCGCCGCGATCTGCGCCGAAGTGGCGGCGCTGCCGGGCGACATCGTCATCCACAAGCATTGGCCGAGCGCCTTTCGCCGCACCGATCTCTCGCAACGGCTCGCCGCGCTCGGGGTCGAAAACCTGATCGTCGCAGGCGTGCTGACCGACAGCTGCGTGACCGAAAGCGTGTTCGACGCGGTCTACCAGGGTTTTCGCGTCTGGCTGGTCAAGGAAGCCTGCGGCAGCATGACTGAGGCCATGCACCGCACCGGCATGCTCGACATGGCGAACCGGCTCTATGGCGGCGGCATATTGCGTCTGCCCGAGGCGCTGAACGCGCTTACCGGCCGGTCGTTCGACGGCTGGCGCTGCACGCGGCCGGTGGAATTCGCCTACACGCTGGAGAGCGTCGACCGGATTTACGAGGCGCTGTGATCGGCGCCGCAGTTGCAAGTGCCCCTGGCGATCGTCTTTGAAGTCGAGGGTTTGAGGACCGCGCCCGGCAGCGCTCCAGTGGCTCTGCCCTCGCGCCAAACGGATATGCCGTTGACGAAGACATGCTCGATGCCCGCGGCGGGCCGGCGCGGCTCCTCGTAAGTCGCGGTGTCGATGATCGTGTCGGGATCGAAGATGACGAGATCGGCGAAGTTCCCTTCGGCCAGCAGCCCGCGCTGGACGATGCCGAATTCTCGCGCGGGCAGGCCGGTCATGCGGAAAACCGCTTCTTCCAGGCTGAACAGGCCGACATCGCGGGCATAGTGCCCAAGCACGCGCGGAAACGTGCCCCAGAGCCGCGGATGCGGGTGGATGTCGTGCGGCAGGCCGTCCGAGCCGATCATGGTGCGCGGATGGGCGATGATGTTGCGCACGTCGTCCTCGTCGAGCTGGAAGTAGACCGCGCCCGCCGGCAGCAGGCGCTCGCCGGCTTCGCGCTCGGTGCAGTTCCATTCGCGGGCAATGTCGGCGATCTCGCGCCTTGCCATCTCCGGATGCGGATCGGACCAGGTGATGAGGATCTTCAGGCCGGTATCGCAGCGCTCCAGCCGCAGCACCGTCGAGCTCGCGGCATAGGGATAGACATCCATGCCGATGTCCATTGCCTCGCGCGCCCGGTCGATCCGTTCCAGCGAAGGCCGGCTCTTGCCGAAATTGGCGCGGCCGGTGCACTGGTGGTGCGAGATGAACAGCTTGCCGCCGGCGTGGTGGGCAATGTCGATCGCTTCCTCGATCGCCTCGTCCATCGTCTCGAAATAGTTGCGCGTGTGGGTGACATAGGGGCCGCCGAGCTGCGCCGCTGTGGCGGCCAATGCCTTGACCTCGTCGGTCGAGGAGTTCACTGCCGGCGGGTAGTCGAGCCCGGTGCTGAGGCCAAACGCGCCTTCCGCCATCGCTTCGGCCACAGCCTCCTGCATCGCCGCCGTTTCGGCGTTGTTGGCCGGACGGCCGATCACCGGCATGCAGCGCTGGCGTAGCGTGGTGTGGCCGACAAGCAGGGCCGCGTTGGTGGCGATGCCGCGACGCTTGAGCTCCGCGACATAATCGGCAAAGCGGCCGAACCGAAAATTCTCGCGGCCACCGACCAGCGTGAAGGGGGACGGCGGCGTCCTGTCGAGCAGCAGCGGCGCCAGGCTGACGCCGCAATTGCCGGCGATCACCGTCGTCACGCCCTGGCTGATCTTCGGGTCCATGCCGCGCGGCGCCAGCAGCGCACCGTCGTCATGGGTGTGCACGTCGATGAAGCCGGGCGCCACCACCTTGCCTAGAGCATTGATTTCCTCGATGCCGTGCTCTTCGTCCAGCCGGCCGATCGCCGCGATCCGGTCGCCGGTGACAGCGATGTCGGCTTCGAAGGGTTTCGAGCCGTCGCCGGCGATCAGCGTCGCGTGACGAATGATGAGATCGTAGGCCATCAGCAGGATTTCCTAAGCTTCCGGATTGGCCGCGATCTCCTCGCGGCGGCGCGCGACATAGGCGTCGAGCGCCTCGCGGATCGCGGGGTCCATCACCGGTTCCTCGTAGTCGTGCAGGGCCTGCTGCCAAAACTCGGTCGCGCGTTCGAGCGCGTCCTTGCCACCGGCTTCCTGCCAGGCGCCGTAATTCTGCCAGTTGGAGAGCATCGGCTGGTAGAAGGCGGTGGTGTAGCGCGACATGGTGTGCTCGGCGCCGAAGAAATGGCCGCCGGCCGGCACCGACTTGATCGCTTCGAAGCCGAGGTCGTCCTCCTGGAAGGACAGTGGGCGCAGGAACTCCATCATGTTCTGCAGGATCTCGACGTCCAGCACGAGCTTTTCGTAGGAAGCGGTGAGCCCGCCCTCCAGCCAGCCGGCGGCGTGGTAGATCAAATTAGCGCGGCCGAGCACCGCGCCCCAGGTCGCCATCTCGGTCTCGTAGGCGGCTTGCAGGTCGACGACGTTGGAGGCGTTGGCATTGGAGGTACGGTAGGGCAGGTTGTAGCGTCGCGCCAGCTGGCCGGCGATGATGTTGGCCTTGGCGTTCTCCGGCGTGCCGAAGGCCGGCGCGCCCGACTTCATGTCGACATTCGAGGTGAAGGCGCCATACATCACCGGCGTGCCGGGGTTGACGAGCTGCGTCAGCGCGATGCCGAACAGGGCTTCGGCATTCTGCTGGCAAAGAGCGGCGGCGAGCGTCACCGGCGTCATCGCTCCCATCAGTGTGAAGGGCGTCACCGTCACCGGCTGGCCGTGCTCGGCCATGGCGATCAGGCCTTCGGCCATGGCGTCGTCGAACAGGCGCGGCGAGTTGATCGAGATGATCGTCGTGACGCCCGGCGAGGCGCGCATCTCCTCGACGCTGATGCCACGCGAGATTGCCATCATGTTGATGCCGTCCATGGCTCTCGCCCGGCCGATCGCAGTGCAGTGGAAGGAGAGATCGCTCAGCGTCAGATTGGCATGGTAGGTGTCGAGATGGCGCGCATTGGCCGGCAGTTCCATCGGCGCCACCACCTGGTTGCCGATGATGTGGATGGCGTTGAAGTGGTGCGCCAGCCGGATGAAGTTCTGGTAGTCGGCAAGGTTGCCCTGGCGGCGGCCGTTGATGCGGTCATGCACATTGGGCGGACCGGCGACCAGCCCGAAGACCAGCGAATTGCCGCCGAAATGGACCTGCTTGTCCGGATTGCGGCTGGTCAGCGTGAAGGAGGAGGGCACGTTGCTCAGAGCTTCCGTCACGATGCTCTCGTCGATGCGGATGGTCCGCTCCTCGCGATCGACGATGGCGCCGGCCTTGGCGAACAGGTCCATAACCTTTTCGCTCATGACGCGGATCCCGAGCTCCGACAGGATGCGCATCGAGGTCTTGTGCAACTGCTCCATGCGCTCATCGTCAAGGAGCTGCATAGGCGGGTAGGGGTTCTTGACGCTTTGCCACGGCAGCTGCGTGATGCCGCCGCCACCGCGCCCGAGCCTCGATCTGCGGCCACCACCGCGCCTGTCCTGTGACATAGCATTCCCCTTCGATTCTTGTTCGCGCAATTCCGGACGGAAAACCGCAGCACTTTTCCTGGAATTGCTTTCAGTAGCCGCGCTCCGGATTGACCACATTCTCCAGCGGCTCGCCGCGGCGGTAGCGCGCCAGATTGTCGGCGAACATGCGCGCCGACTTGATGTCCCAGCCATCATAGACCGCGGCGCAATGCGGCGTGACGGCAACATTGTCGTAGCCCCAGAGCGGATGCTCGGCCGGGAGCGGTTCGGTCGCGAAGACATCGAGCGCCGCGCCCTTGATCCGCCCCGCATCAAGCGCGGCGAGAAGGGCCTTTTCCTCGATGACGCCGCCGCGCGAAATGTCGATGAGAACGACGGACGGCTTCATCGCGGCAAAAGCGGCCTCGCCAAGCAGGCCGCGCGTTGTGGGCAGCAGCGGCACGCAGCAGACGATGAAATCGGCGCGGGCAATCAGTGGCAGCAGCGCGTCGGGACCATGCACTTCGTCGAGCGAGGGCATCGGTTTCGGTCGCGCGCGAATGCCCAGCGTGCGCATGCCCATCGCCCGCGCACGGCGCGCGACGGCCTCGCCGGTCTTGCCGAGGCCGAGGATGAGAATGGTCTTGCCCTCGATCGGTTCGACACGGCCGCCGCCCCATTGGCGGGCCTGCTGCCGGCGCTCGAAGCCGCGCAGGTCGAGCGAGAAGGAGAGCATGGCGCCAAGCGCGTATTCGGCCAGCATACCGGCGGCGACGCCGGCCGAATTCGTCACCGTCACATGCGCGGGATCCCAGCGCCCGAGATGGTCGGTGCCGGAGCCGCCGATCGAAATCCATTTCACCGTCTGGCTCTCGACGAGGGCTTGGCGTGGGTAGCGCGGCGTGCCGTCGAAGCGGATCGAATAGACCACTTCCGCGGTGGTCCGCTCGATCAAAGCGGGGAGGCCGGCATAGGTGTCGCAGGCATGGACCTCGAGATCCGGGTGTGTATCGGCGAGCACGGCAAGCGCGCCGGCAGGCTTGTCGGTGTGCAGGATGACAATTGGGCGCGCCGACATTGCGACCTCAGCTATGGCCGATATGGTCGGCCGCGCTGCCAAGGGCGGCAAGCAGCGCCTGGCCGTTATCCAGCGTCGCGTTCTCATGCGGCGCGCGCAGGTTCAGCCAGCGTCTGTCGCCGGACTTGACCGCAAGCACGGCCTTCATCGCCGGGATCAACCCGGCATCCTGGATTACCTTGCGGAACGCCTTGATGGCGGCATCCGCCTCGGCGACATCCTCGCCCTTCTTGGCCGCGTCATAGAGACGGCGGATGGCGGCGGCGTTCAAATTGACCGTCGCCGAGATGCAGCCGGCCGCGCCGCTGGCAAGACCCTTGGTGAGCTGCGCCTCGGAGCTCGGGAAGACCGAAATACTGGGCGCGGCGGCGATGACGGCGGCCGTGTTGTTCCAGTCGCCGGCGCTGTCCTTGTAGGCGACGATGGTGTCCGGGAACGCTTCGCTCAGCCTAGCCGTGAGCGCAGGGCTGACCGGCACGCCGGAGTTCTGCGGGATGTGGTAGAGGATCACGCGCATCGAAGGTTTTGCCACCTTCTCGATCAGCTCGCCGTAATAGCGCGCCTGACCGTTGTCGCCGGCGCCGGTGTAGAAGAAGGACGGCAGCACCATGACCGCGGCGCAGCCGAGGCCGACGGCGTGGGCCGACAATTCGACCGTTTCGGGAAGCGCGGTGACACCAGTGCCGGGCATCAGCCGGTCCGGCGCGATACCGGCCTCGACCAACCATTCCAGCGCCTGCATGCGCTCGCGCAAGGACACCGACAGCGCTTCGCCCGTCGTGCCGAAGGGCGAGAGGAAATGCGCGCCTTGGCCGAGCACCCATTTGGCGTGAGAGATCCAGAGATCGCGCGCGATGCGGCCATCGTCTTCGAACGGCGTCAGGATCGGGGCGATGGTTCCTTGGGGGCGGGTCATGAATGTCCTCTGTGCTGATCTGTGTGGCCGGCTATCGCCGCGACGGCGCGGGCGAAGTAGGCCGAAGCGGTGATGTCGAAGAGTATGTCGAACCCGGCCGGCGAACGAAACGTCACGGCTTCGATATGGCCGACGCGCGTCTGGGCGATATCGTCGGCGCCGAATTTTTGGGGCCTGAGGTCCAGCGCGCAAAGCGCGCTCATGGCTTCGGCAAGGCAAGGACCGGAGAGGCGTATCCATGCCCAGCCTTCCTCGCGCCATGACGAATAGCCTTTTGGCGCCGCCGCGGCCTGCCAGGCGGTTTTGACTTGGGCGAGCGTCTCAGCCGCACTCTCCGCGAGAAGCAGGATGTCCTCGTTGCCGAGGCGCAGGACCCGCATGCCGCGGTGGTCGCCGATGCGGTTGACAGCCGGCACCGTACCGCCCTGCGCGGCGAGCCAGGCGGCACTGCCGCCGCCCTTCAAGCCAAAGCGCGGGCGGTCCGTGAGGTCGCTCAACACGATCGCGCCGGAAATCAGCTTCGTGCCATCGGCCGCGCCGCCAGGCATGAAAGGATAAATGCGAGTCGCTAGGCCGGCGGCCATCTAGATCTCCTGCCGCGCGTTGGTCGGATCGAAGAAGGCGTGGGCGACGACCGGCGCCTCGACCGGCTCGCCATTGCGGCACTTCACCGTCACGCGGCTGCCTTCCGCCTGGTCGTCGACATGGACATAGGCGAGCGCGATGTGGCGCCCAAGCGACGGCGAATATCCGACTGACGTGATCTGGCCGACAGGTGCGCCGTTGCGCAGCACCAGACAGCTTTCGCCGGGAATGTTCCTGGCGCCGGCGGGGTATTGCAGGCCGACCAGCTTGCGGGTCTGGCCGAGCCTTGCGCGCATCTCGATGGAGCGCTTGCCGACGAAGAACGGCTTCTTCTTCGAGACCGCCCAGCCGAAGCCCAATTCGTCGGGCGTGGTGATCGCATCCGTGTCCTGGCCGATCAGGATGTGGCCTTTTTCCAGACGAAGGATGCGCGAGGCTTCCAGGCCATATGGACGCAAGCCAAGCGGTTTGCCCGCGGCCATCACCGTATCCCAAAGCGCAGGCGCCATGCTGGAAGCGCAGTGCAGTTCATAGCTCAGCTCGCCGGTGAAGCCGATGCGCATCACGCGGACCGGCACCCCGGCGACGGTGCCTTCGCGGCCACTCAGATAGGGGAATGCGTCGCGGCTGAAGTCGATGTCGCTCTCCAGCGCTTCGAGCACCTGGCGCGCCTTGGGTCCGGTGACATTGAGGCCTGAGAACGCGCCGGTGAGGTTGAGGACGTCGACCTTCAGTCGCCACTCGGCATTCCAGAATAGCATGTCGGCATAGACGCGCGCGACGGCGCCGGTGGTCGCCGTCACATAGAACTGGTCCTCGGCCATCCTGTAGGCGACGCCATCGTCGATCACCGAGCCCATCTCGTTGAGCATCAGGCAGTAGCGGACGCGGCCTATCGGCTGGTTGGCATGCGCCATCGTGTAGAGCCGGTCGAGAAATTCGCCGGCGTCCGGTCCGCGGATCTCCAGCTTGCCGAGCGTCGAGACGTCGAGCAGGCCGATGCCTTCGCGCACGGCGAGGATTTCCTGGCGCACCGCTTCCCGCGCGCTGCTTGCGTCACCGTAGTAATAAGGCCGCCACCACGCGCCGACCGGCTTCATCGCGGCGTTCAGCGCGACGTGCCGCGCATGCAGCGCCGTGCGGCGCTCCAGCACCTCGTGATGGCCGGCGAGCACGCCGAGCGTTTCCGGCCCGACAGGAGGCCGCGCCGTGGTGATGCCGATTTCGCCGACCGTCCGGCCGGTCGCCTCGGCGACGATGCGGGCAGTCGCCAGGGCCGAATGGCGTCCCTGGCTCGGGCCCATGCCGACGGTGGTGAAACGCTTGACGAGCTCGATCTCGCGATAGCCGTCCTTGGTCGCGTTCTGCAGATCCTTGACCTGCAGGTCCTCGTCGAAGTCGACGAAGTCGCGTCCCTTGGGGTTGGCGGCGATCGGCTGCACATAGCGGGGACGAGCGGCCTTTGGACGGGCTACCGGAGGCTCATCGGCGACTGCATGGCCGAGTCGCGAAAGCGCGGCTGCCGCCGCGCGCTGGCCATTGGCGATGGCATCCTTCAACTCGTCCGCGCCGGCAACTGCGCCGGCGAGATGGACGGGACCTTTCGGCAACGTGATCGTCATCGTTTGCATGCCGGCGTCATAGCCGACCTTGCCGCCGGCCTGACACGGCAGTTGCCACGCCGGCGCCTGGCCGATCGAAACCGTCAGCAGGTCGCAGGCGATCCAGTTCCCGCCGACACGGACGCCGACAAGGTGGCGATTGCCGAGCGTGCCTTCGGCAGCCTCGACGCTTGCGCCTTTACGGATGGCGACGCCCTTGCTGCGCAGTTCAGCAGCCAACGGGCCAGCGTCACCGTCCGATCTCGGATCGACAAGCTCGACGACCGACACACCTGCATCGAGCAGGTCGAGCGCCGTCCGGTAGCCGTCGTCATTCGCGGCCAGAACCACCGCGCTCTGACCGGGCCGCACGCCATAGTGCCGGATCAGGCGCTGAGCGGCGCTGCCGAGCATGATCCCCGGCAGGTCGTTGTTGCGGAAGACGGCGGGCTGCTCGATGGCGCCGGTCGCCAGGACCACTTCGCGAGCGCGCGTGCGATGGAGGCGATCGCCCTGGATCAGCGGCAGCCAGTTGTCTTCGTACCAGCCATTGCAGACGGTGCCGGTCAGCACCTTGAGATTGGGCAGCGCCGCCAGCCGCGACGACAGACCGGAGAGAATGGCCGGATCGTAGCGGCCATAGCCCAGCGCGCCGCCGATCTCCGGATTCTCGTCGCACAGCACAACATCGGCGTCTGACTCGGCAGCGGCGATCGCCGCGCTCAATCCCGCTGGCCCGGCGCCGACGACGAGCACATCGCAATGCAGATGCGTCTTGTCGAAATGCCGGTGCGGAGCCTTGGTGTCGACGACGCCCAGGCCCGCCTTGCGGCGGATGATCGGTTCCCAGAATTTCAGCCAGCTGTCGCGGCGCGGACCCATGAAGGTGCGGTAGTAGAAGCCGACCGGCAGGAAGCGGCCGAGGCTGTCCATGACGGCATCGCGGTCGCGCTCGAGCGAGCCGTTGACGTTCTGGGCGCTGACCCGCAACCCTTCGCTGATCGGCGTACGCTCGGCGGCGGCGTTCGGTTCGGACGGAAGCTGCACCAGCGCGTTGGCGTCGGCCCCGGCCATCGACAGGATGCCGCGCGGGCGGTGATATTTGAACGAGCGCGACAGCACCCACTGACCCGATGCAGCAAGCGCGCTGGCGATGCTGTCGCCTTCATAGCCTTCGAAGGGTTTGCCCTCGAAGGTGAAGCGGACAGGGCGGCTTCGATCGATCCGGCTTCCGAAAGGGGGTGGCAGCCGGTTCATGCGCGGTCCCGCAGTTGGGATGCGTCGAAGGTGCGGATGATCTCATTGCTGACGAGATCGCGCTCGGCCAGGAAGAAATAATTGCTCGGCACGTGCCGCCACCACTCGACCACTATGCCTTTGCGGTTTTCGGCGCGGAACAGATGCCGCGACCATTCCCTGTCGGCGGTTCCGTCCGGATCGGGCCGCGCACGCACCGGGCCGAAGGACTGGAACTCGTCGATGTTGCGCGGGCCGTTCATGGGGCAGGTGAGCAGTTTCATGGATCAGTGGCTCGCAGCCGTTGCGCCCATTTCATTGAGCAGCCGGAAGGTTTCGAAGCGCTCCAACGCAAATGGCTTCAGGATGTCGGGCACGCGGCCCTCGGCGATCGTCTGCGCCATGCGCTTGCCCGCGACGGGCGTCGCCTTGAAGCCCCAGGTGCCCCAGCCGCAGTCGAGCCAGAGATTGGTAAGCGGGCTGGCGCCCATGATCGGGCTGTAGTCCGGCGTCATGTCGGTGATGCCGGCCCATTGCCTCAGCAGCCGCACGCCTTGCAGGAAAGGGAAGAGGTGGACGGCGCCTTCGGCGAGATGCTCCTTCATGTCGAGCGTCGAGCGCGTCGAATAGAGCTGGTAGGGATCGGAGCCGCCGCCGATGACGACCTCGCCGCGCGAGGACTGCACCAAATAGGTGTGCAGCGACACCGACGAGACCAGCGTGTGCAGCCATGGTTTCAGGGGCTGGGTCACCATCGCCTGAAGCGGATAGCAGCGGATCGGGAGCTCAACGCCGGCCATCAGTGCCACGTCGTAATTCATGCCGCCGGTGGCGATCAGCACCTGCCCGCAGGCGATGCGCCCCCTGTTCGTCTTGACGGCCTGGACGCGGTCGCCGACGGCCTCGAAGCCTTGCACCTCGGTGCGCTGGTGGATCTCGACGCCACGCCGCGACGCCTGGGCGGCGTAGCCCCAGGCGACGGCATCGTGGCGCGCCGTTCCGCCGTCGGCATGCCAGAGTCCGCCGATGATTTCGAGAGGACCGCCATAATCCATATTCAGCAGCGGACAGAGCTCCTCGACGCCTTTCTGGTCGACGACCTCGGTGCGCGTGCCCATGTGCTTGCCCATTTCGGCGCGCATGTGGAAGCTGCGCATCGTCGCCTCGCTATGCGCCAGCGTCAGCTGGCCGCGCTGCGAGAACATGACGTTGAAGTCGAGCTCTTGCGAGAGCCGCTCGAACAGCTCGACGCCTTCCTTGTAGAAGGCGATGCCTTCCGGTGTGATGTAGTTGGAGCGGATGGTGGTGGTGTTGCGCGCCGTGTTGCCACCGGCAAGATAGGCTTTCTCCAGCACCGCCACACTCTTTATGCCGTGGTACTTTGCAAGATGATGCGCGCAGGACAGTCCATGTCCGCCGCCGCCGATGATGACGACGTCGTAGGCCGGCTTCAGCTCGGGCGTGGCGGGGATGTCGCCGCTCACCGGATAGTCCCTGCTGAGACCGTATTTCAGGAGCCTGAAAGTCATTGCGGGATCAGCTCGAAACCTTGGGAGGATCGTAGAGCAGCGCAGACAAATCGGAGAAGCGGCTGTCGCGATCGTCGAGCGAAAGCACCGCGTCGCGGATCGCAGCGGCGCGGCCGGCTCCGACCACGGGGGCCGTGAATTCCATGTATTTGGCCTCGACGTCCTGCTTGGGCATCGGCGCTTCAGGGCCGCCGCGCGCATGCACGTCGCCCGATGCCAGCACGCGTTCATCGTTGGTCGTGATGACGACGTCGGCCCAGCGGCCAGCCGGGAAGCGGGCGCTGTGGCGCTCGGTTTCGGTTACCGTGATGCGGGTGAGCATGTCGGCGACCGCGGCGTCGGCGAGGCCGGCGCCGGAAATATGCTCGAGCCCGATACGCCGGTGAATGATGAAGGTCGCGACGGCGAAGCGCAGGCTGTACTGCGCCTTCGAGGTGGTGTCCGGCATGCCGTCGAACAGCGTCGCCGCATAGTGGAAGCTGTTGACCTGGACATGGGCGATGTCGGACGGGGCAAGGTTATGCGCCAGGCAAAGTCCGCGCACGGCATCGATCGCCGCATGCGCCCAGCGGCAGATCGGATAAGGCTTCACATATTGATGCAGTGACTGCCAGAAGACGCCGAGATCCTGCCAGTGCGCCGCGACATCCGGCGCCTCGACTGTGATCGCCGGCGCGCCGGTGAAGCCGCGTTCGGCAAGCACGGCAGCCGAAAGGCCGATGAGAGCGCCGAGGCCGGAGCCGTCATGCAGCATCGTCGGCGTGGCGATCTCGCGCATCATCTGGCTGCGCGGGCCGTGATACTCGGCAACGCCCAACGCCTCGCGCAATTGTGCTTCGTCGAGCCGTCGCAAGCGTGCCGCCACAGCCGCCACGCCCAGGGCGTTCCAGGCGCCGGAGGTATGATAATCGCTGACCGTCGCATGCAGGGCGATGCCGGCCCGGCCGGCGACTTCGTAGCCGACGACCAGGGACGCCAGCGCTTCGGGCCCGGTGAGATCGGGCCTCGCTTCGGCGAGCGCTGCCAGCGCCGGCACCACCGCCACGCCGATATGGCCCTTGGTGGGGCTGTAGCCGTCATGGCCATCGAGATTGTCTGTCTGCGTGGCAACGGCATAGGCCGCGCCGGCGATGCTGGCGCGGCGTCCGTCGAACAGCATGCGGGCCGAATAGTGCGGATCGCTCGAACTATAGAGCAGCACGGCGGCGTCGCGGGCGATGCGGCCTGCTTCCATCGGTCCGGCCGCGACGGCGATGCCCAGCGTGTCGAGCAGAAGATAGCGCGCCTGTTCGAGCACCGGTTGAGGGAAGACGGAAGCGGGGCGCCGCAGCACGAAATCGGCAAGGCGCGTGAATGTGTCGGAACTGACGACAGGCCCCTCACGCCGGTACGACGGCACAGCCACGCGCTTCTCTCCCCTGTCTCTTCACAACATCAATAAATTGGGTTCATCGCGCAGGCACGCGATTAGTTTGGCGGCTTTGGCCAAAAATATTGATGCCATGTCGCTGGTCTGCGATTGATTGGCCAATTGCCCATGCGATAGCTGTGGCGACTGTGGAACAGGAGACCGGGATGAAGCCGCCGCCCCCCTTGAACTATATCCGCTCGTTCGAGAGCTCGGCCCGCCATTTGAGCTTCACCACGGCGGCCAAGGAGCTCGGCTACACGCAGGCCGCGGTCAGCACGCATGTGCGCGCGCTCGAACATTATATCGGCCGGCAATTGTTCATCCGTTATCCGCGCAGCCTGAAGCTGACCGAGATGGGCGAGGCGTTCCTGCCGACGCTGCGCCAGGCGCTGGACCAGATCGACCAGGCGACCGAGGCGATTGTCGCATCCTCGCGCAATCGCACGGTGGTGGTCTCGTGTCCGATGAGCCTCGCTGAGAACTGGCTGGCTGGCTGCATGGCAGCGTTCCGCAAGAAGCATCCCGAGATCGAGATCGTGCTGCACGGCACGATCTGGGAGGACTTGAGCGAGCAGATCGCCGACATCACCATCTCGACGCGGCGTTTCGACGACCGGCCGCCTGCGGCGACCCCGCTCTGGAACGAAGAACTGGTGCTGCTTTGCGCCCCCTGCATGCTCGAAGGCGAGCATGCGCTGAAGACGCCGCAGGACATGCTCAAGGTGGACTGGATCTTCGTGCATGGCCGCCAGGAATACTGGCAGGTGGTGACCGAGGCGCTTGGCGTCGACTTGGAGGACCATGACAAGGGTCTGTCGACCAATGCCTCCAACATCGCGCTCGAGCTTGCCGCGATGGGGGCGGGCCTCGTCGCCACGCAGCGCTCACTCGCGCATGCCTATATGCGACGCGGGCTGCTCGTCGAGCCGTTTCCGGTACGGCCGCCAAGTCCCTGGAATTACTATCTGACCGAGAGCCAGCTTTCGAAAGGAAACATCGCCCGCACGGTCAGGGAATGGATCCTTTCCAGGGCCAGGGAAGACGCCGCGCGACCGTAGCGCCATCACGCCCCTTCAAAAATTGACGGGCCAATGGCATCGTTTTTTTAGGTCTCAAAGGCCGCGTTTCTGCGGTTTGTAACCGTTCGAGCCCTTCCGGGATTTTTGCATCGCCCCTAACATGCTGAGCCGCAAGGGGAATGTAACGGGCGGAAAGCCCTGAACCGGAGAACAACGATGACAATGTTCAAGAGCAACGGTGATCGCGTCCCGGCGGTCATCGAAAGCTACGCAGCCGAAGTCAAAGGCGGCCGGATGGACCGCCGCGAATTCCTGGCCATGGCGAGCGTGATGGGCGCTTCCACGGCGCTCGCCTATTCGATGGCAGGGATGGAGCCGGCCAAGGCCGCCGCGCCCTTGCCCGGCAAGAAGGGCGGCATCCTGAAGATGCAGATGATCATCAAGGACATGAAGGATCCGCGCGCCTGGGACTGGTCGGAAATCGCCAATGTCATGCGCCAGTGCAACGACTACATGATCCGCTATACTACCGACTTCACCTTCGAGGGCCATCTGGTCGAGAGCTGGGAGGTAAGCGACGACGCCACCGAATACACGCTGCATCTGCGCAAGGGCGTGAAGTGGTCGAACGGCGACGACTTCAACGCCGACGACATCGTCTACAATATCGCGCGCTGGTGCGATAAGGCGGCCGAGGGCAATTCGATGGCTGGCCGCATGGGCTCGCTGATCGATCCCGCCACCAAGAAGGCAGCCAAGGGCGCCATCGCCAAGGTCGACGACCATACGGTGAAGCTGAAATGCAGCCAGTCGGACGTGACCATCATCCCCGGCTTCTCCGATTATCCGGCGGTCATCGTCCATCGCGACTTCGACAAGAACGGCGCCCATATGCTGAAGACGCCCGGCACCGGGCCGTATGAGCTGATCTCCTACAAGGTCGGCGAGTCCGCCTCGGTGCGGCGGCGCAAGGACTTCACCTGGTTCGGCGGCGAGCCTTATCTCGACGGCGTCGACTGGGTCGACTACGGATCGGACGCCTCGAACCCGGCCATCGGCAGCGCCTTCGAGGCCGGCGAGATCGACTGCAACTACCAGACGGTCGGCGGCACGGTCGATCTCTATGACAGCATGGGCCTGGTCAAGGAGCAGGTGGTCACCGCCGGCACGATCGTGCTGCGCACCAACGTGACCAACAAGCCCTATGACGACAAGCGGGTGCGCAATGCCATCCAGCTCGCGGTCGACAACGAGACGGTGCTGAAGCTCGGCTACAGCGGCTTGGGCCAGGTCGCCGAGAACCACCATGTCTGCCCGATCCATCCGGAATATTACGAGCTGCCCAAGGTTCCGCGCGATCTCGCCAAGGCCAAGGCGCTGATGGCCGAGGCTGGCCAGACGGACCACGAGTTCGAGCTGATTTCCTACGATGCCGATTATGTGAAGGACCCGGCCGATGTCGTTGCGGCGCAGATGCGCGACGCCGGATTCAAGGTCAAGCGCACCATCATCCCGGGCTCGTCGTTCTGGAACGACTGGACGAAGTATCCGTGGTCGACCACCGACTGGGGCATGCGGCCGCTGGGCGTGCAGGTGCTGGCGATCGCCTATCGCAGCGGCGAGGCGTGGAACGAGTCCGGCTATGCCAACCCGGAGTTCGACAAGAAGCTCAACGAGGCGATGGCCATCGCCGACCCGGCCAAGCGCAAGGAGCTGATGAAGGACGTGGAGTTCATCCTGCAAGACTCCGGCATTCTCGTCCAGGCATTCTGGCGCTCGCTCTACCGCCACCATGCCGCCTATGTGAAGAACCTCGGCATGCACCAGACGTTCGAACTGCAGCTCGACAAGGTCTGGCTGGACAAGGCCTAGACCGGTAAATCAAACATCAATTCAGGGGCGCGGTTTGCGCCCATGAATTCGCCGGCGATTGCGATCGGTCAGTCAGCTAAATGAAATCCCAAAGCGCTGCCGAAGAGCGCGAAACAGTCGCCGAACAAGGGAAGAAAGCTCAAATATGCGTACTCATGCACAAGCCGTTGTCATTGGCGGTGGTCTGATCGGCTGCTCGATCCTCTATCATCTCGCCAAGTTCGGCTGGACGGACGTCGTGCTTCTGGAACGCAACGAACTGACCTCCGGTTCGACATGGCACGCGGCCGCCAACATCCACGGCCTGCATGATTCCACCAATATCAGCCGGCTGCAGCACTATACGATGGCGCTCTACAAGGAATTGGAGGCCGAGACCGGCCAGGGCTGCGGCATCTTCCAGCCGGGCTCGCTCTATCTTGCCCAGACGGAGGCACGCGAGCATCAGCTCAGGCTCCAGGAAGCCAAGGCGCGGCGCTACAAGATGAATTTCTACGAGGTCGGCCGGGACGAAGCCGAGCGGCTGCATCCGCTGGTCGATTTCGACGGCATTCGCTGCATCATGTATGAGCCGGAGGGCGGCAATGTCGATCCGTCGGGCGTGACAGCCGCCTATGCCGCGGGCGCGCGCCAGCGCGGCGCCGAGATCCACCGCTTCACCCCGGTCACGGCGACGGAGGCGCAAGCGGACGGCAGCTGGATCGTGCGTACGCCGAAGGGCGACATCCGCACGCAATGGGTGGTCAACGCCGCCGGCCTGTGGGGCAGGGAGGTCGCCGCCATGGCCGGCCTGCAACTGCCGCTGATCCCGACCGAGCATCAGTATTTCGTCACCGAGACCATCCCGGAAATCGCTTCCATGGGCCGGCGCCTACCGTCTGTCGCGGATCGCGACGGGGAATACTATCTGCGCCAGGAAGGCCTCGGCCTGCTCATCGGCGCTTATGAGCGCAACATGAAATTCTGGGCCGAGGACGGCACGCCGATGGATTTCGGCCATGAGCTGTTCCCGGACGACCTCGACCGCATCGAGGAGAACATGATGCGCGCCATTGCGCGTGTTCCGGCGGTTGGGGCGGCGGGCGTGAAGCGCGTCATCAACGGGCCGATGATCTGGTCGCCGGACAGCGCTGTGCTGTTCGGCCCGGTGCCTGAACTCAGGAATTATTTCTGCTGCAACGGCATCATTCCCGGCTTCTCGCAGTCGGGCGGCATGGGCAAGCTCGCGGCTGAATGGATGATCGAGGGCGAGCCTACCCTCGACATGTTCGGCTGGGACATGGCGCGCTTCGGCCATTGGGCCGGCAAGGCCTTCACCAAGGCGCGCGTGCAGGACCAATACAGCCACCGTTTCAAGATCCACTTCCCGAACGAGGAGCGCGCCGCCGGTCGCCCGGTGCGGACCCGGCCAGTCTATGAAATGCAGAAGGAAATGGGCGCCGTGTTCGGGCTCAATTTCGGCTGGGAGCACCCGCTGTGGTTCGCCGCCGAGGGCGAGCCGCGCGAGGAGACGGTCGGCTTCACCCGGCAGAACTGGTGGAGGCCGGTCGGCCGGGAAGCGCGCATGTTGCGCGAACATGCCGGCATCATCGACATCTCCAATTTCGCCAAATACGAAGTAAAGGGTCCGGATGCGGAAGCCTGGCTGAACGCGGTCTTCGCAAACCGCATGCCGACCAAGGTCGGCAATTCTTGTCTCACGCCGCTGATCGGCAAGCGCGGCGGCATTGCCGGCGACTTCACCGTGACCAGGCTGGCGGAGGACGAGTTCATGGTGATCGGCTCGGGCATGGCCGAACGCTTCCACCAGCGCTTCTTCAAATCCGTGCCGCTGCCGGCAGGCACGACCTTCCGCTCGCGCACGGAGGAGCTTGGGGGCTTCAATGTCGCCGGACCGAAATCGCGCGAGCTCCTGCAGCGGCTCACCAATGACGATCTGTCGAACGAGGCCTTCCCGTTCATGCGCTCGCGCCAGATCACCGTCGCCGGCGTCGACGTGGTTGCGCTCAGGGTTTCGTTCACCGGCGATCTCGGTTGGGAGTTGCACTGCAAGGCAGCCGACCAGGTCGAGCTCTACCGCGCGCTGCTCAAGGCCGGCGCGGAAGTCGGCGCCGGGCCGGTCGGCTCGCGGGCGCTTATGTCGCTGCGCGTCGAGAAGGGCTACGGCAGCTGGAGCCGCGAATACTCGCCGGAGTACTGGCCGCAGGAGGTCAAGCTCGACAGGCTGATCAAGACGGACAAGGACTTCCTCAACCGCGACGCTTATCTCGCCGTAGCCGAGAAGCCGGCGCGGGATGAACTGATCATGCTTTCCGTGTCGGCCCAGGATGCGGACGCCACCGGCGGCGAGCCGATCTTCCTGCCGGACGGCACGCCGATCGGCCAGGTGTCGTCGGGCGCCTACGGCTATTTCGTCGAGCAGTCGCTGGCGATGGGCTACGTCAAGGCGGGAACCGCCAAGGCCGGCGACAAGGTGACCGTCGCCATTCTGGGCAGGCCGCATGAGGCGGTGCTGCTCGCGCAGCCGCCCTTCGATCCGGAAGGCAAGCGGCTGCGGTCGTAGCCGCATTGGCCATCCAGCGGCGGACATTCGGATTCAAAGAAGGGCCTCAACCAACCAAAACAAAAAGGGGAATCGCATGATCAAACGGCATTTGCTGGGCACGATGCTTGCCCTGGTTCTGACGTCCGCCGCGCAGGCGGCCGACGTCAAGGTGGTCAATGACGACGCGTGGTTCGCCGAAGGTCCGATCTGGTATCAGGACAAGCTCTTCTACGTCGAATATGGCCGCGGCACGGTGACCGTCTGGGACGGCAAGAAGAACGACATTTTCTGGAAGATGGACGGCTGCGGTCCCTCGGCCGTTCTGCCGACGACGCGTGGTGAGTTCCTCGTAACCTGCTACGACAACAACACGATCGGCCGCATCTCGGTCGACGGCAAGACACTGCCGGCCTATGACAAGGATACGGACGGCAGGCCGTTCAGCGGACCGAACGATTTCGCGCCCGACAAGGACGGCGGCGTCTATTTCACCGGCTCGGGCAAGGGCGGCCCGCTGATCGACGCCTCGGCCTATTACATCGGCGAGAACGGCAGCGTGAAGAAGGTGGCCGGCGACCTGCACAACGCCAACGGCCTCGTCCTGTCGAATGACGGCAAGATCCTCTATCTGGTCGAGACAGAGGACAACAGGATCATCGAATTCGACGTTTCGTCCGACCACAGCCTGAGCAATCGCCGCGTGTTCCTGCGGCTCGACGATCTCTTCCCGAACCAGCCGCATATCTGGCCCGACGGCATCAAGATGGACAAGGAAGGCGAGATGTATATCGGCCAGAGCCCGCGCTCGCTCGATGCGCCGGGCAAGATCATCGTCGTCGACAAAGACGCCAAGCTCTTGCGCACGCTCTCGGTGCCGTCGCCGTCCATGCCGAACTTCGCCTTCGGGCCGGACGAGAAGATGCTCTACGTGATGGCGCTCGACCAGATCGATGCAGCACCTTGGCACGGCAAGGTCTATGAGGTGCCGAACAAGTAGGATTCGGCCGGCGGGCGGCGGAGGCTGCTCGCCTGCTAACCAACCGCCGATGGCTGGCTCAGCCGCCGAACCGGTCCAGCCAATGGCGGGCGATGTCGGAGCGGCGGCAGACCCAGATGCCGGGATGGGACGTCACCTTGTCGAGGAATCGCTCCAGCCCGATCATCCGCCCCGGCCGGGCCGCCAGCCGGCAATGCAGCGACACCGTCATCATGCGCGGGGTCTTCCGGCCTTCCGTCAGCAGCCAGTCGACACCGTCGCTGACATAGTCGAAGAACTGACCGCCTGTCTCCAAGCCCGAACCGCGCGAAAAGCGGCTGTCGTTGTTGTCGAAGCTGTGCGGCACGACGAGGTGCCGCTTGGCGCCGACATCGACGAAATAGGGCAGGTCGTCATTGTAGTCGTCGCAGTCGAACAGGAAGCCGCCATGCTCGACCACCAGCCTCCTCGTGTTGAGGCTTGGCCGGCCGGTGTACCACCCGAGGGGATCGATGCCGGTGATGCTCCGCACCGTGTCCACCGTCATGGCGATGTGCTGGCGCTCTTCCTCCTCGTTGAGCGGCGCGTAGTCAATCCAGCGCCAGCCGTGGCAGACGATATCGCTGCCAAGTGCCGCGATCGCCTTGCCGGCGGCCGGGTTGAGCTCCAGCGCGCGCCCGACGACGTAGAACGTCGGGATCACGCCCTTGTCCCGGAACAGCGAGAGCAGCCGCCAGACGCCGACGCGCGAGCCGTATTCGTAAAGCGATTCCATGTTGCGGTTGCGCAGGCCCGGCACGGCTGGCGCCACGGCAAGGTCGGACAGGATCGTTTCGGAAACGCCGTCGCCTTCGCCGATCGAGTATTCGGCACCTTCCTCGTAGTTGACGACGACGTTGAGCGCCAGCTTGGCGCCGCCGGGCCACTCAGCCGCCGGCGGCCGCTCGCCATAGCCGATGAAATCGCGGGCGGGCAGATACGGTGCGTCTGACGTCATGAAATCCCCTCGGATGGATGAAGCCTTACCAGCATTGCCGGCCGCGCAGGGCGGTCAGAATACGCAGCGCGCGGTCCATGACATCCTGCGGCCCGACCGTGATGCGCAGGCAATCGGTCAGGCCGTAACCGGAGAGGCCGCGCACGATGATGTCGGCGCCGCGCATGGCGCTGTCGGCGGCCGCCGCTGCCGCCGTGCCGGCAAAGCGGACCAGGACGAAATTCGTCCGGCTTTCCGGAATCTCGTATCCAGCCGCCCGCAAACCTTGCGCGAAGCGGTCGCGAATGTCGGCGGTGCGCGTCACGATCGCGCGCGTATAGGCCTGGTCCTCGACGGCCGCGACGGCCATGGCGAGGCTGACCGTCGAGACCTGGTTGGAATTCTGCATCTTTCGCACTTCGGCGGCGATCTGGGGCGCGAACAAGCCCCAGCCGATGCGCGCGCCGGCCAGCCCGTAGGCCTTGGACAGACTGCGCAGGACGACGGTGTCGCCGCGTCCGGCCAGCGCGAAGACCGTTTGCGGATCCTGGTCGTCGAATTCGCCATAGGCCTGATCGATCATCAGGAGAACGTCGCGGGGCAACGCCGCCCGCAGTCGCAGCAACTCCGCGTTCTTGATGCGGGTGCCGGTCGGGTTGCCCGGATTGCAGACGAACACGATACGGGTCGCCGGTGTGACCGCAGCCAGGACGGCGTCGATCGAGACCTCAAAGCCGCGCTCCTGCGCCTTGACATAGGTCGCCCCGACGCGCGCGGCCGCCGAGGCGGCAAAATTATAGGCATAGTCCGTGCCCAGCACGTCCGCGCCGGGACCGGCAAAGGCCGCGATGGTGCAGGCGATCAGCTCCATCGACCCCGCGCCGCACAGGATAAGCTCCCCCTCGACTCCATAGGTCCTGGCGATCGCCTCGCGCAGCAAGGTCCAGTCCGGGTCCGGATAAAGATGGCTGTGCGCTACGGCATCGCGCCCGGCCTCGATTACCTTGGGGCTGGGCGGGAAGGCGCTTTCGTTCTGCGCCAGCGTCGGCCGGTCGTAGCCACCGAAATTCGCCAGCGCGAAAGCGGACATGGCCTCGATATGGGCGGCGGCTTTCAGAGGCACGGCATAATGGGTCCGTCTATAGGCTTGTCGGCGATGTTTTCCGCAGCGAGGCTAAGGCAGGGCAGGCGGGCCGCAAAGCAAAATTCGCCGGTGCAATGACCATGGGAATTTGGCCCATGTGGGTGGGCAGATATCCGGACCGCCTTGTTCATCGCACCGAGCCAAAGACTACGCTCGAACAATGCCCATAATCGTGCAGACTGGAACGGCCACCGTGATGTGCCCCTGGACAGGAAAGCGGAGCGGGCCGCAAACCGCTATATGTCGTATCGGGGGACTAGCTTCGGCGACCGCAGTTCCTGGGCCATCTTTGCCGCCTGGAAGATTGTCATAAGAATGTAGGTCGTTTCACCTTCGGTCGAGTTTATGGCCAAGACCACGCGACCAATCTCGTCGCTCATGGCGCACGACCAGTCTTTGACAGCAATCGCCCGTTTTCCCGCCATATGCCCCTGCCTTTCACTTCGCGAGGTTATTTGGCGTCGTGGAGACCGGCAATTTGGACTGAATGCCCATTCCGTTGGGCCTAACGTCGTTCTCTCATTGTTGCCTTCAACTCATGAGCAAGCGAAATGCCAGTCGCCTGATTGGCGAATTGCTTATGGGAATTTGGCCCTGCGCGTGGAATGGGCCCCGCGCCGATGAGGCGAGCGGCCCGGCAAGCCAGCTCAGGAGGCCGCCGGGCCGGTCGGCGGGCGTTGGACTCAAAACATATGCCCGCACTGGCAACACTGGATTTATATCAATGTGCGCTAAAGCAGTCCGTCATCCGAATGCAGGACGCCTTCCTTACCGGTTCGTAGGGTATCTGTGAGTGCTGCCCGGCATTGGCCTGTAAATGGATGATGATCGTCGTAGGGCGGCCTATAGGGTCGTTGGGTTACGATTGAAAACCCGCGGAGGGGCTGCTCATGCAGTTTCTGATGGAAAAGAACAAAAACCCCACTCGATCATTGGCGGGCGAGGAACGTCGGGCGAGGCTCCAAAAAATGAGAAGGCTGCGATGCCTGCGATCTTACGGCTCCTGCCTTCGGTTTGACCCAAGCGCCCAATTTCACGATGTGATCGATTGTACTGCGTTGCTGGAATCGCCGAATGAAGGTGGCGGGGAACAGTGGAAGCTGCCGTTCCCCGGCCACATCGCTACCGAGCCTCGCGCCAGCGCCACCAGCCGTTAAACCTGGCAAGCCGCGGTGAACGCTTGCGATCAGAGCCATTCCACAACTGGAACATTCGGGCCTAGTTATCGTTGGAAGTTCTGTTTGGCCGTAGGGATAGCTCAATGGAACCTAAATCATCGCGCGATCTGCCCGGTCCCAAGCCCCGCAAGGACAAGCAACGCGAAACCCAAAACGCTGCTGCCAAATCCCCCGACAAGACCAACGACTGGGACCGGAACAAGGTTCATGGAGACGGGGACAGCGTTGGGATTGAAAAGGACGAGGCCTAGCCGGCGACGACAGGGGCGTCATCTTGAAGGCAGGCGGCCCGGTAAGGCTGTCAGTCACGCCGGGCCTGACCAGCAAGGCTCGCAACGCTCCGGCTGAGATCGACCCTATCAGCCTGATCAAGGGTTCTCGCCATACAACGGAGGACGCTCGGATCTGTCGGTCGTGAGCCAAGACCGGTCTTGCCAATAAATCGCGACGGCTGTTCGTGAAAATCTATAGCTTTGGAAAACTTGGCTCCCCGGGCCGGATTCGAACCAGCGACCAACCGGTTAACAGCCGGTTGCTCTACCACTGAGCTACCGGGGAACGGAGGCTCTGACGTGAGTGGCGCAGCCTATAGCAAACACCTTTCGCCTTTGCAAAGAAGCAATTCGCAATTTTTCTGCACTTTTTGATGCGGCTATTTGTGCCATTGGTCGGCGTGCCCACATATCAAGGGCTTCACACCGGCACGAACAAGCGGCCGGTTATCGCCTTGGGTTTGGTAAGGCAGCAGGACGGGATTTGGTTCGGATGACCGCAGCGGACGATGACATTGCCCCGGCACGGAAGATTTCGGTCTTCGGCCGCGAGTTCACCATGCCGCGCTCGCGCGGCTGGCGAATCGCCATCGGCATGCTGCTTACTATTGGCGGACTTCTGGGCTTTCTGCCGATTCTCGGCTTCTGGATGATTCCGCTCGGTCTCCTGGTTCTGTCCTATGAATTCGCCATGATCCGGCGCCAACGGCGGCGTTTCATCGTCTGGTGGGAGCGCCGGCGCCGGCCCGACTGAGAGGCAGGGACGGTTGCGCCACCGCGATGCCGGAGCCGCGACAACCGATTGGCAATCACCACTTTGGCCGCTCCATGCGAAAGCGTCGGGAATGACGCGCGAGCGCTTGACGACCTTTGAGCGCCAACATAATGAGTTCGCTCGGAACGCCGGGAGCATTGCGAGGCCTCGTGGCGGAGTGGTTACGCAGAGGACTGCAAATCCTTGCACCCCGGTTCGATTCCGGGCGAGGCCTCCAGATGCTTGCGGGCTCCAGCGCAATCGCGCCGGAGCGGGGTTCCAGTCGAAGTTTTAGCCGCGTGCTTGGCGCAGGGAGCGGATTGTTGGAAACATGAGCGTCGATTTCTCCGAACGCCGCGTGAAGATGGTCGACGGCCAGATCCGCACCACCGACGTGACCAGCGCGCCGCTTATCGAGGCCATGCTGACCGTTCCGCGCGAGGCCTTCGTCGGCGCCGGACAGCAGGATCTGGCCTATATCGACGAAGACATCCGCATTTCCGATGGCGCCAATGGCGGCGGCGCGCGCTACCTGATGGAGCCGTCGCCGCTCGCCAAGCTTTTGCAGTTGGCCGAGATCGACGCGAGCGATTCGGTGCTCGATGTCGGTTGCGGCACCGGCTATTCCGCCGCGTTGCTGTCCAGGCTGGCGCGGTCCGTCGTGGCGCTGGAAAGCGATCCCGCGCTGTCGGAGGCCGCCAAATCCACGCTTTCAAGCCTCGGCTGCCAGAATGTCACGATGGTCACCGGGCCGCTGCCGCAGGGGCATGCCGCTAAAGCGCCCTACAACGTCATCTTCGTCGGTGGCAGCGTCGAGGAAGTGCCCCAGGCGCTGCTTGACCAGCTTGCGGAAGATGGACGCCTGGTTGCGGTGGAAGGACAAGGCAACTCTGGCGTGGCCCGGCTGTTTTTCAAAACAGGAGGGGTTGTAACCGGAAGGCGGGCCTTTAATGCGGCAATTAAGCCACTACCGGGCTTCGAACGTGCTCACGCGTTTGAATTCTGAGCGTTTTTGCCTTGCAGCGAAGGCGTTGTCATGATCGCTTGCGCCTAACAATCGTTGCTGATCGGTTAACCGGGCGTTTCGGGAGGCCATCAGCGGGGGAACGATAAACGACGCGGCGCTGGCCGATCCGCAAGGGTGGGCCGACGCGGCGTGGTTCCCATGCAAAACGAATGAGGGAAATAACGTGCCGCCTCTACGCAAGAGAGTTTTAGTAGCTATCCTTGTTTCGGCCACGGCGCTTTCGCCGCTGGCCGCCTCCGCCGAGACGATTACCGGCGCCCTCGCCAAAGCCTACCAGTACAATTCGCAGCTCAACGCCGCCCGCGCCGGCGTGCGCGTCACCGATGAGGGCGTTGCCATCGCCAAGTCGGGCTGGCGTCCAACCGTCACCGGTTCGAGCAGCATCGACTATACCAGTACCCACGGGCAAGGCATCACCCGGAACATAACGACTGGCAGTTTCGGCGTGCAGATCAACCAGACGCTGTTCGACGGGTTTCAGACCAAGAACAATGTGGCCGCCGCCGAATCGCAGGTGAAGGCTTCGGTCGAAAGCCTGCGCAACACCGAAGAGAACATCCTGTTCAACGCGGCAAGCGCCTATATGGATGTGATTCGCGATCGGCAGATCGCGGCGCTGACCGAACAGAACCTGCAGTTCCTGACCGAGCAGGCGCGCGCCGCCCGCTCGCGCTTCGAGGTCGGCGAGGGCACTCGCACCGACGTCGCCCAGGCCGACGCCTCGCGCGCCACGGCCGTGGCACAGCTCAGCGCCGCCCGCGCGACGGCGCTGGCTAGCGCCGCCACCTACCATCAGATCGTCGGCGACGAGCCGGGCAAGCTCAAGGCGGCCTCGCCGCTGGGCAAGCTGTTGCCGGGCAACCTCGATTCGGCCTTGGCCGTCGCTTCCGCCGAGCATCCGGCCATCCTTGCCACCCAGCATCTCGTCGACGCGGCGGCGTTCTCGGTGAAATCCTCGGAGGGGGCGCTGCTGCCGCAGGTGACGGCTTCCGCGGGCATTTCTGACAATTACAGTCACTCCGCTCCCGATCTCACCGGAACCAACGGCACCTCGACATCGGCCAATATCGGCGCAACGCTGACCATTCCGATCTATTCGGGCGGGCGGACCTCGGCGCTGGTGCGGCAAAACAAGGAATCGCTCAGCGAGGCGCGCATCCAGGTCGATGTCAGTCGCGACCAGGTACGCCAGGCCGTGGTTTCGGCGTGGACGCAATATGTCGCCGCGCGCGAAAGCGTGGATGCCAACAGGCAGGTGATCGATGCCGCACAACTGGCGCTCAACGGCGTCATCGAGGAGCGCAATGTCGGCCAGCGCACGACGCTGGACGTGTTGAACGCGCAGAACGCGGTCATCACCGCCAAGATCAACCAGGCAAGCTCCGAGCGCGACGTGGTCGTGGCGAGTTACGCCATCCTGTCGGCGATGGGCCGGCTGTCGGTCGATCGCCTTGGTCTGGCGGTCACCAAATACAGGCCGGAAGAGCATTACAACGCCGTCAAGGACAAGTGGTACGGATTGCGCACGCCTGACGGGCGCTGATTCCGACCCAAGCTTCGACAAACGCCGCGCGTCCCATGGATGCGCGGCGTTTGTCATTGTGGACGGCCGGTCGGATCGCGCATCGCCTAATCTGTTGAAATTCCCTAATCTGTTGAAATCCAAAGAGTCCCCAGATTGGGGATTCTCGGATGACGATCGGTCGGTTACGCTGTCTCCATTGATTCGAATTCCGGTCCGGGCAGGAACGGAATCCTTGAACGGGTCAAGTTCTCGGACAGGCCTGGTTCTTTGGACAAGTCACTAGGGCGGCGGATGTGACGATGGCAACGGCAAGCAGCGCGCAGCGCGAACCTTCCATGGAAGAGATATTGGCTTCCATCCGGAGGATAATCGAAGACAGCGACACCGGGCGCAAGCAGCCGGCCGAGGCCGGCGAACTGCGCCAGGACCTGGAGCCGGCCGCCATTGCCGTGCCCCCCGCGGCCGCGCCGAATGTCGAGGTTGACGCCTTTCGCTCCGAATTGCACGCCGATGCCCGCAAGCCGGTGACTCTGGCGGAGATCCAAGCCCAGCTTGCCGCGACCGATCCCGCGCCGGCGCGTGCCGAGACTCGCCATGAGCCGGTCAGGGCGACGCCCACGCCGACGACCTTGTCGGAGGTCGGGGCCCGCAGCGCTGCTCAGCCGAGCGTGTCGCCGGCCGCCAGCAAGCCCGTCGCGGCAAACGCGCCGCAGACCGCGGAGACCATTGTCACCGATTGGCGGCGGGAAATCGCGGCGGCGGGCGGCAGCACGGTCACCGCGAAGCCGACCGCCCGGGCGCCGGAAGCCGCGCCGCGGGTCGAGATCGAGAAGGTCGAGGCCGAAAAGGAAGAGGTTCGGCCGGCGGCGGAAGCTTCCGCGCAAACCGGCGGCCCCCGCGGATCCGAACCGGAGGCGCAGCCGGCCCGGCCCGCGATCGTTTCCGAGCATACGGGCCGGCAGGTCGCCGCGGCCTTCGGCGAGCTTTCCGACGCTTTTGCCAGCCGCGGCAAGAAGAGCTTCGACGAGATGGCCGAGGAGATGCTGCGGCCAATGCTGCAGGATTGGCTCGACAACAATCTGCCGACGCTGGTCGAAAGACTGGTGCGCGAGGAGATCGAGCGCGTGGCGCGCGGGGCGCAGTAAGTCGCCGGAACACGCAGGCTTGAAGCGTCGCCCCTTGGGGCGGCGCTTTCGTTTGAGGCTACCCGCGTGCATGTGCCGTTGTTCCGGTATTGCCGCTGGCCGCGGCAGGCCTATCTCAGAGAGCGATCGCAGTTCTCGCGGTTGACTCGGCCAAGACCTTCCGATTTACACCGGACGCTTGTTCCCGACAGTTCGGACTTCCTCCATGCTTGAAAAGACCTACGACGCGAAAACCGTCGAGCCGAAGATCGCCAAAATCTGGGAAGAGGCCGACGCCTTCCGGGCGGGCGCCGGCGCGGAGGAAGGGGCGGAAGCCTTCACCATCGTCATTCCGCCGCCGAACGTCACCGGCTCGCTGCATATGGGCCATGCGCTCAACAACACGCTGCAGGACATTCTCGTGCGCTTCGAGCGCATGCGCGGCAAGAATGTGCTTTGGCAGCCCGGCATGGATCACGCCGGCATCGCCACGCAGATGGTGGTCGAGCGCCAGCTCATGGAAAAGCAGATTCACCGCCGCGATCTGACGCGTGAAGAGTTCATCGAGAAAGTCTGGGAGTGGAAGGCCGAATCCGGCGGCGCGATCTTCAACCAATTGAGGCGCCTCGGCGCCTCGGCCGACTGGTCGCGCGAACGCTTTACGATGGACGAGGGCCTGTCCGAGGCCGTGCTGGAGGTCTTCGTCACGCTCTACAAGGAAGGCCTCATCTACAAGGACAAGCGCCTTGTGAACTGGGACCCGAAGCTGCTCACAGCCATTTCCGACCTTGAGGTCGAGCAGCACGAGGTGAACGGCAATCTCTGGCACTTCCGCTATCCGATCGAAGGCGAGGCGTTCGACCCGGAGAACCCGAAGACCTTCATCACGGTCGCCACGACGCGTCCCGAGACGATGCTCGGCGACACGGCGGTGGCTGTGCACCCGGATGACGAGCGCTTCGCCGACCTGGTCGGCCGCAACGTCGTGCTGCCGATCGTGGGCCGCAAAATCCCCATTGTCGCGGATGAATATTCCGATCCGGAGAAGGGCTCCGGCGCGGTCAAGATCACGCCGGCGCACGACTTCAACGACTTCGAGGTCGGCAAGCGCCATAAATTACCGGCGATCAACATCCTGACCGTCGAAGCGGCCATCAAGCTGAAGGACAATGAGGACTTCCTCGCCGGCCTTGATGTCACGCCGGAGCGCCAGGCCGTCTGGGACGAGCTCGACGGGCTCGATCGCTTCGCTGCCCGCAAGAAGATCGTCGAGTTGATGGAAGCAGGCGGCTTTCTGGAGAAGGTCGATCCGCATCGCCACACCGTGCCGCATGGCGACCGCGGCGGCGTGCCGATCGAGCCGTTCCTGACCGACCAGTGGTATGTCAACGCCGCCGAGCTCGCCAAGCCGGCGATCGCCTCGGTGCGCGAGGGGCGCACCAACTTCGTGCCAAAGAACTGGGAAAAGACCTATTTCGACTGGATGGAGAACATCCAGCCCTGGTGCATCTCGCGCCAGCTGTGGTGGGGTCACCAGATCCCGGCCTGGTACGGGCCGGACGGGCATGTCTTCGTCGAGAAAACAGAGGAAGAGGCGCTAGCCGCGGCGGTCGAATACTACCTTGCGCTGGAAGGGCCGTGGAAGGCCTGGGTCGAGGACAAGCTCGAGAACTTCCAGCCCGGCGAGATACTGACCCGCGACGAGGACGTGCTCGACACCTGGTTCTCGTCTGCGTTGTGGCCCTTCTCGACGCTTGGTTGGCCTGACCAGACGCCGGAGCTCAAGACCTATTACCAGACCGACGTGCTGGTGACCGGCTTCGACATCATCTTCTTCTGGGTCGCCCGCATGATGATGATGGGCCTGCACTTCATGGACGAGGAGCCGTTCCACACCGTCTATGTGCATGCGCTGGTGCGCGACAAGAACGGCGCCAAGATGTCGAAGTCGAAAGGCAACGTCATCGATCCGCTCGACCTGATCGACGAGTACGGCGCCGACGCGCTGCGTTTCACGCTGACCGTGATGGCGGCTCAAGGGCGCGACGTGAAGCTCGATCCGGCGCGCATCGCCGGCTACCGCAATTTCGGCACCAAGCTGTGGAACGCGACGCGCTTCGCCGAGATGAACGAAGTCGCGCGCGCCGACGATTTCTGGCTGAACGACGCCAAACTGCCGGTTAATCGCTGGATCCTGACGGAGCTGACGCGGGCGGCGCGCGCGGTCACCGAAGGCATCACCAGCTACCGGTTCAATGAGGCGGCGACTGCTGCCTATCGCTTCGTCTGGAACCTGTTCTGCGATTGGTACCTGGAACTGTTGAAGCCGGTGTTCATGGGCACGGACGAAGCTGCCACGGCCGAGAGCCGGGCCTGCGTCGCCTTCGTGCTGGACGAGATCTACAAGCTGCTCCATCCGATGATGCCGTTCATGACCGAGGAGCTGTGGGCGCAGACCGCGGGCGAGGGCAAGCAGCGCTCCTCGCTGCTTTGCCACGCCGCCTGGCCGTCGCCCGACTTCGAGGACGAGGAGGCCGCCGCCGACATCAACTGGCTGGTCGATCTCGTCTCGGGCATCAGGTCGGTGCGTTCGGAAATGAACGTGCCGCCGGCGGCGATCGCGCCGCTGATGGTGATCGGCGCCAACACGCTGACGCAGGAGCGGCTAGAGCGCCACGCCCAGGCGATCAAGCGGCTGGCGCGCGTCGGCGATATCGCGCTCGCCGACGCGCCGCCGAAAGGCTCGGCCCAGATCGTGCTCAACGAGGCGACGGTAAGCCTGCCGCTCGGCAGCCTGATTGACCTCCGGGCCGAGGCCGCGCGGCTGCAGAAGGAACTGGCCAAGGTGACCGAGGAGATCGCGCGCCTGCACAAGAAGCTCTCGAACGAGAAGTTCGTTGCCAACGCCCCGGAAGAGGTGGTCGAGGCCGAGCGCGAGAAACTCGCCGAATATCGCGAGGCGCAGGAGAAACTTTCGGTGGCTTTGGCGAGGGTCCGCGACGCCGGTTGATAGCCTAGATTCGGCATCGCTCCGGAGGTGCTCTCCGGCACGTTAGCTGCCTCGAAAATGGGCGTTCCGCTACGTTAATTTTGACGTAAACGGAAAGTTTGCGCCCCATTGTTGCCATAATGTAACAATGGGGATCGAAAGCCGTGAAATTGGCTGTTTTTGCCCTGTTTTGGGTCGGTTTCGCGGATTTATGAAACCTTAGGCGCCTGTCGGCGCGATTTCAGCGCCGATTGCGGCGCCAGTCACCATGGCAAAAATACGTGCTGTCAAGACGTACGTGTACAGCTCTTGAAAACGTTGTTGCGTCGTTAACCCGAATTGGTTCTAGCTTGAGCCACTTGTATTTCGGGGAGGGATTTCCATGAACATTTTGCGGCTCAAAGCTCTGGCGGGGGCAGGCTGCTTTTCGATCATCCTGATCGGCGCCGCGCTGCATCCCGCGCATGCCGGCGGCCTGGAGCGCGGCGGCTACGACATCGATCTGCTTTTCGACCCTGCGCCGGTCGCGACGGAAGCCGAAGCGACCTATGTGATGCCGGATCGCAAGTATAAGAATGCGCGTGGTCCGGGAGGCGCCGACCTCAGTCCTCTCGGCTTCAGCACCTCGGCCGATGGCGCGGAGCCTTATTGGGTGCCGCGCATCGGCGTCAAGGCCCAGGTTGTCCAAGGCGTCGACTGCATGTTCGACTATTCTCAGCCTTGGGGCGCACATACCGCGCCGGGTAGCACGTGGAGCGGAGCATTTTCCAACATAGAAACCGATATCAAGAGCGATAACTATGCCGCTACCTGCTCCTATAAGTTTGATGCCGGCAAGGGTCAGCTCCGCTTTATCGGTGGCGTGTTCTATCAGGATATCTCGGGCTTCAAGGAGAGCCTGGTTAATCTCCTCCCGGCCTTGACGGGCCGTGTCGACCTGGAGGCTAGTGGCTGGGGTTGGCGCGCGGGCGTTGCCTACGAAATCCCTGAGATCGCCCTCCGCGCGAGCTTGGTCTACAATTCACAGGTTAAGCTCGACAACATCTCCGGCACGCTCACGCTGCCGGCCATACTTGGAGGTGCTAATCCGATCTACGGTGCTACGCAGCACATGCCGGACTCGGTCGAGTTGAAATTGCAATCGGGCATTGCGCCTGGTTGGCTGGCCTTCGGTTCGATCAAATGGGTCAACTGGAGTGTCTTGCAGAGCGTTCCGATCTGCTATGTCGGAACTGCTACTTCGGACTGTTTTACTGGTGGTCCGCTTTCTGGCTCGCAACAGGTGACCTCGCTTGACCTGATGTACCGAGACGGTTGGACCGTGTCAGGTGGTATTGGACATAAATTCAATGACCAGTGGAGCGCCGCCACCCAGCTCACCTGGGATCGTGGCACTTCGCATGGCTACGGGGCACAGACTGACACCTGGACCCTTGGCGGCGGGGTTGCCTACACGCCGCAGCCGAATATCGAGGTTCGCCTTGCTGGGGCAATCGGCGTGATGACCAGTGGCCATTCAGGGATAGTGAATGGCCCGGACGGCTTCCAGGCCGGCACCGATGCCAGCTATGACTTCGGCAACGATCTGGTCACGGCGATTTCTGGCGGCCTCAAGATCAAGTTCTAAGTTTCTAAAAATTCAACAAAAAGGCCGGGCATTGCCCGGCCTTTTTGTTGTCCGATTGGCTGCAGAACTTGTTCGCCCCCCGCCTGTTGCAGATTCGCCGCGCAACCGTTGTCCCATCCGATTGTGACGTTTCGGCAACACTTTCTGAACAACCCCTGCTGTAGAAGTCGGACAGAGGGAACTGCCCATTTCCCGCCATAAACCCGGAGCACCCGAGATAGGTCTCGGGATGCGTGCCAGGTTGGCCCGGCGATGGGACCGGCCGCGGGGTGTGCGGCAAGGACGATGATGGACGCCAAGGCAATCTCCAAGGCCAAGCTGCCCAGCCGCTACGTGACCGAAGGTCCGGCGCGGGCGCCGCATCGTTCGTATCTCTATGCCATGGGCCTGTCGGCGGCAGAGATCGCGCAGCCTTTGGTCGGCGTCGCCAGCTGCTGGAACGAGGCGGCGCCGTGCAACATCTCGCTGATGCGCCAGGCGCAGGTGGTGAAGAAGGGCGTGGCGGCCGCCAACGGGACGCCGCGCGAGTTCTGCACCATCACCGTGACCGACGGCATCGCCATGGGCCATCAGGGCATGAAGTCGTCGCTCGTGTCGCGCGAGGTGATCGCCGATTCGGTCGAGCTCACCATGCGCGGCCATTGCTACGATGCCCTTGTCGGGCTCGCCGGCTGCGACAAGTCGCTGCCCGGCATGATGATGGCGATGGTGCGCCTCAACGTGCCGTCGATCTTCATCTATGGCGGCTCGATCCTGCCCGGCAGCTACCGCGGCCGGCAGATCACCGTGCAGGACGTGTTCGAGGCTGTCGGCCAGCACTCGGTCGGCACGATCAGCGATGCCGAGCTGCTCGAGATCGAGCAGGCGGCCTGTCCTTCCGCCGGTTCCTGCGGCGCCCAGTTCACCGCCAACACCATGGCCACAGTCGCCGAGGCGATCGGCCTGGCGCTGCCCTATTCCTGCGGCGCGCCGGCGCCCTACGAAATGCGCGACCGCTTCAATTTCGCCTCGGGCGAAAAGGTCATGGAACTGATCGCCAAGAACATCCGGCCGCGCGACATCATCACGCGCAAGGCGCTGGAGAACGCGGCGACCGTGGTGTCGGCCACCGGCGGCTCGACCAATGCGGCGCTGCATTTGCCGGCGATCGCGCATGAGGCCGGCATCAAGTTCGATCTTTTCGACGTGGCGGCGATCTTCGAGAAGACGCCTTATATCGCCGACCTCAAGCCCGGCGGCAAATATGTCGCCAAGGACATGTTCGAGGCCGGCGGCATTCCGCTCCTGATGAAGACGCTGCTTGACCATGGCTATCTGCATGGCGACTGCATGACGGTCACCGGCCGCACTTTGGCCGAAAATATGGAGCACGTTTCCTGGAATGAGAGCCAGGATGTTGTGCGTCCCGCCAATCGGCCAATCACCAAGACAGGCGGCGTTGTGGGCTTGAAGGGCAACCTTGCTCCGGAAGGCGCGATCGTGAAGGTCGCGGGCATGTCGGAACTGAAATTCTCAGGTCCGGCGCGCTGCTTCGATTCGGAAGAGGAGTGCTTCGAAGCGGTCACGCAGCGCAACTACCGGGAAGGCGAGGTTCTCGTCATCCGCTATGAGGGGCCGCGCGGCGGTCCAGGCATGCGCGAGATGCTGTCGACGACGGCGGCGCTCTACGGCCAGGGCATGGGCGGCAAGGTGGCGCTGATCACCGACGGGCGCTTCTCCGGCGCCACGCGCGGCTTCTGCGTCGGCCATGTCGGGCCGGAAGCGGCGGTCGGCGGACCGATCGGGCTGATCAAGGACGGCGACGTGATCTCGATCGACGCCGTGAATGGCACGATCGAAGTGGCCCTGTCGGATGCGGAGCTGGCAGCCCGAGCAAAGAAATGGAAGGCGCGTAAGACCGACTATCAGTCCGGCGCGATCTGGAAATATGCGCAAACGGTAGGGTCGGCCCGCGACGGCGCGGTGACCCATCCGGGTGCAGCAGAAGAAACGCACTGCTATGCGGACATCTGAGGTGTTGAGGTCGTCTGTCTTTTCGGCACTGGTCGCGCTAGCGACCTTGGGCGCCGTCGGGCAGGCCATGGCCTTCGATGACAAGGTGTTCGACGACAAGACCGGCGTGAAGCCGCAGTCGAGCCCGTGGGCGGTGTTCCAGTTCGGCTTCTCCGCCTACAAGAGCGGCCACAAGGACCAGGCGGTCGAGGCCTATAAATATGCCGCCGAAAACGGCCAGATCGGCGCCACCTGGAAGCTTGCGCGCATGTATGCCGAGGGCGACGGCGTGACGCGCGACGACTATGCCGCCTTCAAGTTCTTCTCGGAAATCGTCGATCAGGATGTCGAGCCCGGCTCGCCGGAAGAAAGCTATGTGTCGGACGCGCTGGTGGCGCTCGGCGACTATCTGCGCAAGGGCATTCCCGGCACGCCGGTCGAGGAGAACGACGTCGCGGCTCAGGAATACTACATGCGCGCCGCCGCCAACTACCGCAATCCGAACGCCCAGTTCGAGATCGGTCGCATGTTCCTCAAGGGCGAGGGCGGCGTGAAGGCCAGCGTCAAGCAGGCTGGCCGCTGGCTGCAACTGGCGGCCGAGAAGGGCCATGCCGGCGCGCAGGCGACGCTCGGCAATCTCCTGTTCCAGAGCGGCAAGATCGTACGCGGCCTGGCGATGATGACGGCCGCGCTCGAGCGGGCTCCGGCGGCCGACCAGCCCTGGATCCGCAGCATGCAGGAAGAGGCTTTCGCAGCGGCCGGCGAGGCCGACCGGCGGACGGCGATCTCGCTCGCCGACGATATCCTGACCAAGGGCAACAATGGCGACCAGTAAGCGTCGCGCAGTGTAATCTCGCCCCCTTTGAGGGCAGGGCAATCCCACATGGGTTTATAGGCGAGGGCCAACACAAGGCCGAGGACGACGCCAAGACATGCCGGGTTGTCCGAACTCCCTGCAAGGGGGAGATCGACGGCGCCTCAGTTGTCGGTCGGCTCCGTCGGCGCCGGGGTCGAGATCGATGTCGGGTGCGGTTTTGGCGCGTCTCCCGGACATTCATCCTTGATCTTCGTCCAAGACGTGTTGTTGAGAACCATCTCGCAGCGGGCGAGGTGGCTTTCGCCATCCAGCGTCAGGCACGCCGTCTGGCCGACGTTGAAGGACTTGCCGTTGGCCAAGCAGGCCGGCGCTGCCAGCGACGGCGTCGGCGCGGCAAGCGCCAAAGCAAGGCCGACCGGCCGGAAAAGAAATCGGATCGCCATTCAACCCCCACAGCAATCCGTATCAAAAACCGGATTTGTGGCGATATCTGGTCCAGAACCGTCTCAGGCCGGCTTCAGGCTGAGCTCGATGGCGACCGGCACGTGGTCGGAAGGCTTCTCCCAGGCGCGCACGTGCTTTTCCACCGAGGCCGACGAGAAGCGGTTGGCGGCTTCCGGCGACAGCAGCAGGTGGTCGATGCGGATGCCGTTGTTCTTCTGCCAGGCGCCGGCTTGATAATCCCAAAAGGTGTAGACGCCGGCCGAGTCGGTCACGGAGCGCACCGCCTCGGTGAAGCCGAGATTCTTCAACCGGCGGAAGGCCTGCCTCGTCTGCGGCTGGAACAGCGCGTCGCGCAGCCAGTTTTCGGGAAAGCGGGCATCGGCGGGTTCGGGAATGACGTTGTAGTCGCCGGCCAGCACCAGCGCCTCCTCGAGACGCAGGCGCTCTTCCGCCCAGCGCTCCAGCCGCTCCATCCAGGCGAGCTTGTAGGAAAACTTCCGTTCGTCGTCGACCGGATTGCCGTTGGGCAGATAGAGCGAGGCGACGCGCAGGGCGCCCTGGTCGGTGGAAAACACGCCTTCGATGAAGCGGGCATGGTCATCCGCATCGTCGCCCGGCAGGCCGCGATTGATCTCGTCGAAAGGAAGCTTCGACAGGATCGCAACGCCGTTGAAGCTCTTCTGGCCGTTGGTCTCGACATTATAGCCCAGCGCCTCGATCTCGGCGCGCGGGAACTGCTCGTCAACAGTCTTGATCTCCTGCAGGCAGACGATGTCCGGCGCGCTTTCGGTCAGCCAGTGGGTGAGGTTGCCGATGCGGGCGCGAACGCCGTTGATGTTCCAGGTGACGATCTTCATGCAGGCCTCGATGCGGTTCGGACGGAAGGCGTTCGACGAAGCGGATCGTATTGCCTGCGCTGACCTTTAGAAAGGCCGTCCATTCGCATTCCTGCCAATGGCCGGGGACAGCCACGCGCTACCCGTTCGCATCGGTCACAGGCTTGCGACGTTCGGTCGATCAGATGGAGAAGCTGGTGCCGCAGCCGCAGGAGGCGACCGCGTTCGGGTTCCTGATCTGGAAGGACTGGCCCATCAAATCGTCAACGAAGTCGATCACCGAGCCACCCATATAGACCAGGGACAGGTCGTCAATCAGGATGGTCGCGCCGTCCTTCTCGATGGCGACATCGTCATCGTTGCGGTCGCCGACGAGGTCGAACTTGTAGGAAAAGCCGGAACAGCCGCCGCCTTCGACGGAGACGCGCAGAGCAGTCTTGCCCGGATCTCCTGCGACGATCCTGGCGATCCGCTTTGCCGCGGCGTCGGTCATTTCGACCTTCATGGCAGTCTTGGCATCCGCGCCCATTGGCGTCACCTTGCTTTCGGTTTCAGATGATAGGTATGAAGCGGGCGGGCCTGAGTCAACTGGTGGGTCAATGGACGAGCGGCAGGGCAAGGATGCTCTCGGCGAGATCGGGTTCGGCTATCGGCCGCGCGCGGCCTATGCGAGCGATCCGGCGCGCTCGCGCGGCCGCCTGTTCCGGGAGGCCGAGAGCCCGACCCGCACGGCGTTCCAGCGCGACCGCGACCGCATCATCCACTCCACCGCCTTTCGCCGGCTGAAGCACAAGACCCAGGTTTTCGTCGCGCATGAGGGCGATCACTACCGCACCCGGCTGACGCATTCGATCGAGGTGGCACAGATCGCCCGCGCGCTGGCGCGGGCATTGCGCGGCGACGAGGACCTCGCCGAGGCCGTGGCTCTTGTCCACGATTTCGGCCACACGCCCTTCGGCCATACAGGCGAGGACGCGCTCAACGAGAAGATGGCCGCCTGGGGCGGTTTCGATCACAACGCTCAGTCGCTGCGCGTGGTGACAAGGCTTGAGCGGCGCTATGCCGAATTCGACGGGCTGAACCTCACCTGGGAAACGCTGGAGGGGCTGGTCAAGCACAACGGCCCCCTGACCGACGCGGGCGGGAAGGGGCTCAAGGGTCCGGTGCCGCAAGCGATCCGCGACTATTCCGAGCTGCACGACCTCGAGCTCGATTGCTTCGCCGGCATCGAGGCGCAATGCGCGGCGATCGCCGACGACATCGCCTACAACACCCACGACATAGACGACGGTCTGCGCGCCGGCCTGCTGACGCTGGAGATGTTGGGAGAGATCGGCCTGCCGGGCTCGATCCTGAAGGGCGTGCGCGCCAGATATCCTCAGCTCGACGATGTCCGCACCGGCCACGAGCTGATGCGCCGCCAGATCACCTTGATGGTCGAGGATGTCATCGCGTCGACCACCGCCAATATCGAGCGCCTCAAGCCGGACAGCGCCGATGCGGTGCGCGCGGCGGGCGAGACGCTGGTGACGTTTACGGCAGGCATGGCCGCGGCCGAGAAGGAATTGAAGGCCTTCCTCTACAAGCATCTTTACCGTCACCCGGAAGTGATGCGGGTGCGGGCCGATGCCGAGCGCATCGTGCGGGAGCTGTTCGACGTCTATTTCGCCGATCCGCGCGCCATGCCGGATGGCTGGCGCGAAGGGCTCGACCGGGCCGAGGATCGCATCAAGGCACGCAGCGTCGCCGACTTCCTGGCCGGCATGACCGACACCTATGCCTTGAAGGAACATCGGCGTCTGTTTGACCATACGCCCGATTTGGGCTAGGGCGAGCCTCGATTTTGCCGGCCGTTGGGCCGGTCGCCTCTTAAAGCCCAGAGCACTTCCAATGAATATCTTCGCCGATTTCAACGCGCGGATCGTAAAGGCCGTCGAAGCCCTTGACCTCAAGGACAAGGAGGGGGCCGCGCTGGACCTGTCGCGTATCGCGGTCGAGCCTCCGCGCGACGCCAGCCATGGCGACCTCGCCACCAACGCGGCGATGGTGCTGGCCAAGCCCACCGGCCAGAACCCGCGCGCGCTTGCCGAGAAGCTCGCCGAAGCGCTGCGGAGCGATGCCGATATCGCCTCGGCCGAGATCGCCGGGCCTGGCTTCGTCAATCTCCGGCTCAAGGACGCATTCTGGCACGCGCATCTGGCGACGCTGCTTGGCGAGGGGCGCAATTACGGGCGCTCGACCATCGGCGGCGGCCGCAAAGCCAATGTCGAGTATGTCTCGGCCAACCCGACCGGCCCCATGCATGTCGGCCATTGCCGCGGCGCCGTGGTCGGCGACACGCTTGCCAATCTGATGGCCTTCGCCGGCTACGACGTGACCAAGGAATATGTCATCAACGACGCTGGCTCGCAGATCGACGTGCTCGGCCGCTCGGCGTTCCTGCGCTATCGCGAGGCGCTTGGCGAAGCCATCGGCGAGATCCCGCCCGGGCTTTATCCGGGCGACTATCTGGTCCCCGTCGGCAAGGCACTGGCCGAGGAGTTCGGCCTCGGCCTGCTGGAGATGCCGGAAGACGAGGCGCTGGCGATCGTCAAGGATCGCACCGTCGACGCGATGATGGCGATGATCCGCGAGGATCTGGCGCTGCTCAACGTGCATCACGATGTGTTCTTCTCCGAGCGCACGCTGCATGCCGACAATGCCAAGAGGATCCGCGCGGCGATCGCCGACCTGACGATCAAGGGGCACATCTACAAGGGCAAGCTGCCGCCGCCGAAAGGCGAGAAGCCGGACGACTGGGAAGACCGCGAGCAGACGCTGTTCCGGTCGACCGCGGTCGGCGACGACATGGACCGGGCGCTGGTCAAGTCCGACGGCTCGTTCACCTATTTCGCCGCCGACGTCGCCTATCTCAAGGACAAGGTCGAGCGCGACTTCGTCGACCTTATCTATGTGCTCGGCGCCGACCATGGCGGCTATGTGAAGCGGCTCGAGGCGCTGGCCCGGGCGGTTGCCGGCGATAAGGTCAAGCTCACCGTGCTGCTTTGCCAGCTCGTAAAACTGTTCCGCGACGGCGAGCCGGTCCGGATGTCGAAGCGGTCCGGCGATTTCATCACTCTGCGCGAGGTCGTGGAAGAGGTCGGTCGCGACCCGATCCGCTTCATGATGCTTTACCGCAAGAATGACGCACAGCTCGATTTCGACTTCGCCAAGGTCACGGAGCAGTCGAAGGACAATCCGGTGTTCTATGTGCAGTATGCATCGGCGCGCTGCCATTCCGTCTTCAGGCAGGCGAGCGAGCAGCTCGGCGAGGCGAACTTCGATCGCAACCGGCTCGCAGCCTCGGTGGCTGCGCTGGCCGACGAAGGCGAAATCGCGCTGATCCGGAAGCTGGCTGAATATCCGCGGCTGATTGAGTCCGCGGCGCTTTCGCTGGAGCCGCACCGGCTCGCATTCTACCTCTATGATCTCGCTTCCGGGTTCCATGCGCAGTGGAATCGCGGCAACGATAATCCGGACTTACGTTTTGTTAAGGTTAACGACCGAGAATCAACCTATGCCAGACTAGGGCTGGTGCAGGCTGTTTCGGATGTCTTGACCTCCGGCCTGACGCTTATCGGGGCAGACGCGCCCATCGAAATGCGTTAGGTTTAACTAAAAAACCTGTCACCTTTTGCCCACATTGCGCTGGTAAGGGCCAACCCTGCGCGACGTCCATGGCGTCCGACTGTGTGCGAGTTCGGGAACAATAATGGCAGACAGAACCCCGCTGAAAGTAGCCGACCACAACGACATCGCCGACGATGATCCGTTCGCGGAACTGACCCGGATCATGGGTTTCGACCCGCGCCAGCCAGTGCGGCAGCCGGCCCCCGCGGTCGAGAAGGCCATGCCGGCCAATCAGGCCTTGGAGGCTGACGATTTCGACATCGACCTCGAGAAGGAGTTGATGGGCGAGTTCGATTCCGTCGAGGAAAGCGCGCCGGTCACCCAGCAGGCCGCAGTGCATCGGATCGGCAATGAGCCGGCCTTCGAGGCTGCAAGTGCAGCCGCGAATGATGACGAACTCACCGCTTCCTTCGAGCAGGATTTCGTGTTCGACGACGCGGCGGATCATGCCGACTTCGCCGTGGCTCGCGCGCCGGAGCCGGATTTTGCGCCGGAGCTGCATCTGGTGTCGGAGCCGGAAGTCGCGTCAGAGGCGCATTTCGCATCAGAGCCGAATTTCGCGACGAAACCGCAAGAAGCTGCCGAGCCGGAAGTCGCTTTCGACGATGATTTCGACAAGGCGGTCGCCAGTTCGCTCGATGTCTCGCCGCTCGAAGACGAGCTTCCGATCGATCAGGAAATGGCGGCTTCGCTGGACCAGGATTTCCAACTCGACGATCACAGGCCGGCCGACCTCGATCGTCACCAGCCGGCCGACGCCCGTCACGACGCCGTCGAAACCATTCAGGCGGCGAGCGAAGGGGCGTTCGAGGCCGATTTCGACAATGCGGTCCAGATGTCGCTCGAAGACGAGCTGTCGTTTGAGAGCCGTGAGCCGGAGCAGCCCGCGCAGGCCATCGAGCCGGTCGAAGCTCATGCAGCCTCCCCGCTTATTTCCGAAGATGATTTTGTCGGTCATTTCGATCAGGCGATGACCGATTCCGATATGGACCCCGGCCACGATCAGAAGATTCAGGAGCCGGAGCTGTCGCTTGACGACGAGCCGGCGCCAATGGTCGAGGCGCAAGTCGAGACGACCAACTTTGCCGCCGAGCCGGAGTTCGCCGCACCCGAACCTACCGCCGCGCTGACCCTCGAGGACGATTTCGAACTCAGCTTCCGCGATGCGCTGAACGAGGAGCCGCAAGCTCCGGCTGTCGAGCCCGTTGCCGCGGTGCAGCCGGCTGCGGTCGAGCCGGCTCCCGTCATCGCTGCCGCGGTACCGCCGGTCGCCGCCGTCGAGCCGGCGAAGCCGGCCGCGAGCGAGCGCAGCCTGGAAGACGAGCTCAACGCGTTGCTCGGCGCCATGACCGCGCGGCCGATGCTTACGCTCAAGGAGCCTGCTCCCGCCCCACGCCTGGTTGCGGAACCCGAGAGCCACGCGAGCGGGAAGTCGGCAGCCGACGATCTCGACTGGGATATCGACGAGCACCGGCCGGCGCAGAACGGGCACGGCGCTCAGCCGGTCGAGAGCGACCTGGATGACCTGCTGGCCAGCGAGCTCGATCGCCAGGATTTTGCCGCTCCGGCCAAGGCCGAGGCTGGCGATTTCGACGACGATTTTGGCGCTGCCTTCGTCCGGAGCATCGAGGCCGAGCAGGAGGCCGCCGCTACGACGAGATCTCCGGCAGATTTTTCCGATCGGATGCATTCGACGCCTGCGGAACCAGCCAGGTCGTGGAGCCGTTCGACCCCGACCTCAGCTCCCCCGGTGCAGGCTTCGTTTGCCGCTCAGGCGACGCCAGCGCAGCCGGCGCCCTCGGCGCTGGCGCAAGCAGCGCCTTCGGCGCCTGTTCAGATGCCGGCGCCTGCCTACCGCAGCGAACCGGCACCGGACTATTCCGGCTACGCCAAGCCGACGCCTTCGCCGCAGGCTCGCCGGCATGAGGACGTGCCGGATGTGGAGACCGTCGATGTTCCGGAGCGCGTGGTCGCGCTCGCAGATGACCTCGACATTCCGGAGCTCAGCTTCGAGGAGGACCAGCCAGCGGCCCCCGCTTACGACGATCTCGATGCGGAATTCGCCAGCCTACTTACCGATATGAACGCGACGGAGATCGCGTCGGCGCCCGTGCCGAACCGCGGCTATGACGACGAATCCTACAATGCCGGCTTCAACGGCTATGACCGTCGCGACTTGCGCGCCGAGACTCCGGCGGCTCCGCCGGCCCAGGCTTCGTTCGCCGTCGCCAACGATTACGACGCCGACGACCTGCCCGGCAGCCGGCCGGTTTCGCAGCAGGACGACTTCGCCAGCGAAGATCTCGATTACGACCCTGAGCTCGAGGAAGCGATGGCAATCCCCGGGCTTGCCGAACGCGAGGCGGCGCAGCCGCGTCGGCGCGGCATGATGGTCGCGGCGCTCGTCGGCGCGGTCGTGGTCTTCGGCGGCCTTGGCGCTCTGGCCTTCTCCTTCGGCGGCAAGGGCGGCAGCGAGGCTCCGGTGATCGTCAAGGCCGACAATTCGCCGATCAAGGTGAAGCCGGAAAATCCGGGCGGCATGGTGGTGCCGAACCAGGATAACAAGGTTTATGACGCGGTGACCAAGGGCGGCGGCGCGGCCAAGCCCGCCGAGCCGGTGCAGCAGAAGCTGGTGAACACCACCGAGCAGCCCGTGGACCTGGCCTCGAAGGAGCCGCCGCAGAGCCGCGTGGTCGATCTTTCGCCCAACGGCGACGCGGCCGGCGCTGATACCGCCGAAAATTCAAGCTCGGCGTTGCCCGGCGTCGCACAAGCCGCTGTGCCCGAAAGCACGCAACCTGCCGCACCGGCAAGCGCGCAGCTGGCCGCGCCGGCGCCGAAGTCGGAAGATCGTATCGCCCAGGTGCTGCAGCAGGATGTCGAAAACACTGCCAACAACAACGATGTCGTGGCCGTAGCACCGCGCAAGGTGAAGACCATGATGGTCAAGCCTGACGGCTCGCTGGTGCCGCGCGAGGATCCGGCCCCGCCGAAGGTCGCGGCGGCCGAGCCGAGCGATCCGGCGCCGCAGCATGTCGCGCCGGCTTCCGACGGCCAGCAGACGGGAACCGTGGCCTCCGAGGCGGACCAGGCGGGTGCGCCTGCCGTCAAGCCGGTGAAGCCCGCGAAGAAGGCTGAAGCCAAGGCGCAGTCGAGCAATACGCCGGCGACGGTGCCGGTGGCGCCGGCCCGCCCGTCCGACCAGCCGGTCGATATCGTCGGCGAGGTCAAGCCGGACCAGGTCGCCTCCGTCGATCCGGCGGCGGCCGCCGGCGGCGGCTCGTGGTCGATGCAGATCGCCTCGCAGCCGACGGTCGAGAGCGCGCAGTCGACCTATCAGGACCTGCAGCGCCGTTATGGCAGCGTGCTCTCCGGCCGCACCGCCAACATCGTCAAGGCCGAGGTCGCAGGCAAGGGCACCTTCTACCGCGTCCGCGTCCCGGCGCAGTCGCGCAACGATGCGATCAACCTTTGCACCAGCTACAAGGCGGCGGGCGGCAACTGCTTCGTATCGCGCTAACGGGAATATTGATCTCTCAGAGCCGGCGCCGCCGTGAGGCCGCGCCGGCTTTTCGTTGTGGACGGTTGTGGGCTTTGGCCGGCCGAAGGGCAGGGGTGATTCCCTTTGCCCGCTCAAAGCCTTAAGCTTCCGTCTATGAGCGAATCAAAATCCATGATCCTTGGCTGCGCCGGCAAATCCCTCACTGAAGACGAAGTCCGTTTCTATCGGGACGAACGTCCCTGGGGCTTCATCCTGTTTGCACGCAACATCGGCGAAGCCGGGCAGATCCGCGACCTCGTCGCCTCGATGCGCGACTGCGTCGGCCGCCCGCACGCTCCGGTCTTCATCGATCAGGAAGGCGGCAGGGTGCAGCGCCTGCGGCCGCCGCTGGCGCCGAACTATCCGGCCGGCGGCGCGCTCGGCGCGCTGTGGCGCGATGATCGCGAGGCTGGCCGCCGCGCTGCCTGGCTGATGGCGCGGCTGCATGCCTTCGATCTCTCCCGCCTGGGTATAACGGCGGACTGCCTGCCGGTGCTCGACGTTCCAGTCGAGGGTGCGAGCGACGTCATCGGCGCGCGCGCCTATGGCAAGGAGCCCAATGCGGTGATCGAGCTTGGCCGGGCTTCGGCCGAGGGTCTGATGTCGGGCGGCGTGCTGCCGGTGATGAAGCATATTCCCGGCCACGGCCGCGCCTCTGCCGACACGCATTTCGCGCTGCCGACCGTCGATACGCCGCTCGAGGAGCTCAGCCGGCACGATTTCGCCCCGTTCAAGGCGTTGAACGGGCTGCCGATGGCGATGACCGCGCATGTCGTCTACAGCGCCGTCGATCCCGATAATCCGGCGACCACGTCCGCGAAGGTCGTCAACCAAGTGATCCGCGGCGAGATCGGCTTCGACGGGCTGCTGATGAGCGACGACACCTCGATGAAGGCACTTTCTGGGGATTTCCCGACAAAGGCGGCCTCGATCCTTGCGGCCGGCTGCGATCTCGTCCTTCACTGCAATGGCGTTTTCGAGGAGATGTCGGGGATCGCCTCGCGCACGACGGCGCTGTCGGGCAAGTCCTTGCAACGCGCGGGGCGGGCGCTGACCTATATAAAGGAGCGCGATGTCGCCGACGAAACGGCGATACGCGCGGAATTTGCTACCTATTTCGAAGCGGTGGCCTGAACCGGAAGGGACGAAAGGCAAGTGGCGGAGACATTGGAAGGCAAGGCCGCGAAGGCCGCACCGATGGACCGTCTGTGGGCCGAGAACGACGATTCACGTCTGACGGGCGATCCGTCGCTGGTCGTCGACGTGGCCGGTTTCGAAGGCCCGCTCGATCTTCTGCTGCATCTTGCCCGCAACCAGAAGGTCGATCTGGCGCGTATTTCGATCCTGGCTTTGGCCGAGCAATATCTCGCCTTCATCGAGAAGGTGCGGGCCCTGAGGCTGGAGCTGGCCGCCGACTATCTGGTGATGGCGGCGTGGCTCGCCTTCCTGAAGTCGAAGCTCTTGATCCCGAAACAGCCGGGCGAGGAGGGCGAAAGCGGCGAGGAACTGGCGGCGGTGCTGCAATTCCGGCTGAAGCGGCTGGAAGCCATGCGCGACGCCGCGGCGCGGCTGGTCAACCGCAACCGGCTTGGCCGCGACGTATTTGCGCGCGGCATGCCGGAAATGGTCATCATCGAGAAGCGCAACAGCTTTTCGGCTTCGCTCTTTGATCTGCTCACCGCCTACGCGCAGCAGCGCCAGCGGCAGGCGATCAACAATGTGACGATCGCCAGGCGCGCCGTGTGGTCGCTGAAGGACGCGCGCGAGGTGCTGGGGCGGCTGATCGGCTCGGTCGGCGACTGGACGACGCTCGACAGCTTCCTGATCGAATATCTGGCGGCGCCGGAAGAGAAGCGCACGGCGATGGCGAGCTCGTTCGCCGCGACGCTGGAGATGGTGCGCGAAGGCAAATTGGAAGTGCGGCAGGACCAGGTGTTCGCGCCGATCTATCTGCGCGGCCGCGCGCAAGGGGTTAGGGCAGTCGAGGTGGTATCATGAGCGAACGCGCCAACGCTTCGGTCATCCCGTTCAAGGTCGAGGACGAGCCGGAAGACGAGATGGCCGAGCAGGGTTCCATCGAAAACCCCGCTGAGCGGCTGCAATTGTCGGAAGCCGTGCGCATGGCCGAGGCGATCGTTTTCGCCAGCGCCGAGCCCGTCAGCGAAAAGCAGCTTGCCGCGCGCCTGCCGGAAGGCGTGAACATCGCCGCTGCAATGGCGGACCTGCAGGAAATCTATGCCAAGCGCGGCGTCAACCTGGTGCGGGTCGGCGACGCCTGGGCGTTCCGCACCGCGGGCGATCTGGCTTTCCTGATGAGCCGGGACTCCGTCCAGCAGAGGAAGCTTTCGCGTGCGGCGCTCGAAGTACTGGCGATCATCGCCTACCATCAGCCGGTCACGCGGGCCGAAATCGAAGACATCAGAGGCGTCGAAACGTCGAAAGGCACGCTCGACACGCTGCTCGAAACGGAATGGGTCAGGATGCGCGGCCGCCGCCGCACGCCCGGACGGCCGGTGACCTATGGCACCACCGACGCTTTCCTCGATCATTTTGCGCTGGAAGAGATCCGCGATCTGCCCGGCATGGAAGAGCTGAAGGGCGCCGGCCTGCTTTCGACGCGCATGCCGGCCAACTTCTCGATGCCGGTGCCGCCGGCCGACCCGGACGCGCTCGCCGAGGACGAGGACGCGCTGACCGATATCGACCTCGAGGAGCTCGGGCTGCTGACGCCGCGCGTCACCGACGAGTGACCATCAAATCGCCGCGAATGGTCTATTAGCAGAGGCTGCGCGGATTCGTAGCAAGCCGCTCACGCCGAAAGTGCGTGACATCCGCTAGCCATTTTATCAACTTCGAAGCGGTTATGTTTGAATCCCCGAGCGAAAACGCATAGATCATCGCCAGGGAAAACATTCGAGAGAGAGTAGCAATGGGTTCGTTTTCGATTTGGCACTGGATGATCGTGCTGGTCATCGTGCTTCTGGTGTTCGGCCGCGGCAAGATCCCCGAGCTGATGGGCGACATGGCCAAGGGCATCAAGAGTTTCAAGAAGGGCATGGCCGACGACGACGTTGACGACAAGCGTACCGTCGAGCATCGCGCTGACGAGACTGTTTCGCCGGCCAAGGAAAAGGTCAGCAAGAGCTGATCTCGGTTGTTGCTTTGAGCATGCCGTTGTCCCAAAACCGCATCGTAAATGCGGGCGGCATGCACACGTCGGAATAGATTGTCATGTTCGAAGTCGGTTGGAGCGAACTGCTGGTGATTGCGGTCGTCATGATCGTGGTCGTCGGGCCTAAGGATTTGCCCAACATGCTTCGCACCTTCGGCCGCACCGCGGCGAAATTGCGCGCCATGGCCGGCGACTTCCAGAAGCAGTTCAACGAGGCGCTGAAGGAAGCCGAGCTCGACGACGTGAAGAGCTCGATCGATAGCTTGCGCGGCCTCAACCCGATGAACGAGGTGCGCAAGCAGCTCAATCCGTTCGAGCAGGCCGCGGCCGATGTGCGGGCCGGCGTCGATACGATGATGAAGCCCAAACCGGCCGCCGATCCGGCGGCGCCGGCAGCAGAGACGCCGCAGGCCGCCGAACCGCTCAAGAACGGCGTGACGGACATGCCCGTCGTCAACGGAGCCGAGGCTGCCTCGGCCGCCCCGATCTTTCCAACCATGACGGACGCGTCCGTCACCGTACCGGTTTCGGAGACCGCCGTTCCGGCCAAGCCGGCGAAAAAGGCGGCGGCCGCCAAGGCAAGGGCCGCCGGCACGGCGGTCAAGACGACATCGAAGGCATCCGCCGCGAAGGCGCCGGCCAAGGCCGCGCCGGCTGCGGTTAAGGCCGCCGCGCCCGCCAGGAAAGCCGCGCCCAAGGCTGAGGCGGAGCCTGCCTCGGCGAAGAAGCCGGCCGCGAAGAAGGCAACCGACGGCAAGAAGATGACGGGCGGCACCAAGTGAGCGTTTCGGACAAGGAAAAGGAAGAAATCGAGAAATCGTCCGCGCCGCTGATCGAGCATCTCATCGAGCTGCGTCGCCGCCTGATCTGGTCGCTGGGCGGATTTTTCGTCGCCTTTCTCGTCTGCTTCTTCTTTGCCAAGCGGCTGTTCAACCTTCTGGTCGTCCCGTTCAAATGGGCGACCCAATGGGCGGGCCTCGACCCGCACAAGGTCGAGCTGATCTATACAGCGCCACAGGAGTTCTTCTTCACCCAGGTGAAGCTCGCCATGTTCGGCGGCATGGTGATCGCCTTCCCGCTGATCGCCACGCAGATCTACAAGTTCATCGCGCCGGGCCTCTACAAGAACGAGCGCAGCGCATTCCTGCCGTTCCTGATCGCGTCGCCCATCCTGTTCCTGATGGGCGCCTCGCTGGTCTATTTCTTCTTCACCCCGATGGTGATGTGGTTCTTCCTGGCCATGCAGCAGGTCGGCACCAACGACCAGGTGCAGATTTCGCTGCTGCCGAAGGTTTCGGAATATCTCAGCCTGATCATGACGCTGATCTTCTCCTTCGGCCTGGTGTTCCAGCTGCCGGTGGTGACCAGCCTTTTGACGCGCGTCGGGCTTCTGTCGTCGCAGGCGCTGGCCGAGAAGCGCAAATGGGCGATCGTGCTTTCCTTCGTCGTTGCCGCCGTGCTGACGCCGCCCGATCCGATGAGCCAGTGCGGCCTCGCCATCCCGACGATCATCCTCTACGAGGTCGCCATCTGGTCCTCGCGCATGATCGAGCGCGCCCAGGCGCGCGACCGCCTGGCGCGCGAGCAGGCGGAGGCGGGGAACTCGGTCGCGAGCGACCCGGACGCCTCGTCCACCTAAACGGGGCTTCCCGGTCGGGAAATAGCAGCGGCGCGCTTATCCGCCGTCTTGCATCGATGGCAGATGCGGTTTACGCCCTCGATCCTTACTTTTGAGGATCGACCATGCTTGACATCAAATGGATTCGCGACAACCCAAAGGCCCTTGTCGAGGCGCTGGTGAAGCGCTCGTGGTCCGCTGGCGAGGCGCAGTCCACGGTCGACGATCTGATCGCCAAGGACGAGGCGCGGCGTTCGCATCTGAGCGAGTTGCAGATCAAGCAGGAGCGCCGCAATGCCGCCTCGAAGGAGATCGGCAATGCCATGCGTTCGGGTGATGCAGCGCTTGCGGAGAAGCTCAAGGGCGAAGTCAGCGACATCAAGGCGTTCATCCAGAATGGCGAGGCGCGCGAGCGTGAGCTCGACAAGGCGCTGAACGACGCGCTGGCGGTGCTGCCCAACGTGCCGCTGGCGGACGTGCCCGTCGGCAAGGACGAGCACGACAATGTCGTCAAGCGCATCGTCGGCGAGGTGCCGACGCGCCCGAACTGGGTGAAGGAGCATTTCGAGATTGGCGAAGCACTCGGCATGATGGATTTCGAGCGGGCGGCGAAGCTGTCCGGCTCGCGCTTCACGGTGCTGAAGAGCCAGCTGGCGCGCATGGAGCGGGCGCTCGGCCAGTTCATGCTCGACCTGCACACCACCGAGCACGGCTATGAAGAGGTCATCCCGCCGCTGATGGTGCGCGACGAGGTGCTGTTCGGCACCAACCAGCTGCCGAAATTCGAGGACGACCTGTTCTTCACGCCGCATGGCGATGGCCGCCTCGGCCTGATCCCGACTGCCGAGGTGCCGCTAACCAATCTCGTGCGCGAGGAAATCACGCCTCATGAAAAATTGCCGTTGCGCTACACGGCGCTGACGCCGTGCTTCCGTTCGGAAGCGGGCTCGGCCGGCCGCGATACGCGCGGCATGCTGCGCCAGCACCAGTTCTACAAGGTCGAGCTGGTCTCGATCACCGACCAGGAGAGCTCGATCGCCGAGCATGAGCGCATGACGGAATGCGCCGAGGAAGTGCTGAAGCGGCTCGGCCTGCCGTTCCGCACGGTGACGCTCTGCACCGGCGACATGGGTTTCGGCGCGCGCAAGACCTACGACATCGAGGTCTGGCTGCCGGGACAGAACGCCTATCGCGAAATCTCGTCCTGCTCGGTCTGCGGCGATTTCCAGGCCAGGCGCATGGATGCCCGCTACAAGGACAAGGACGGCAAGGGCAACCGCTTCGTTCACACGCTGAACGGCTCGGGCACGGCGGTCGGCCGCGCTCTTATTGCCGTCATCGAAAACTACCAGAATGAGGATGGCAGCGTAACCATTCCTGAAGTGCTGCGGCCTTATATGGGTGGTCTCGCCAAGATCGAAGCGAAGTGACTTGATGCGTATTCTTCTGACCAACGACGACGGCATCCACGCCGAGGGGCTGGCGTCGCTCGAACGCATCGCCCGCACACTGTCGGACGATGTCTGGGTGGTGGCGCCGGAGCAGGACCAGTCCGGTTACGCGCATTCGCTTTCGATCTCGGAGCCGCTCAGGTTACGCAAGATCGGCGAGAGGCATTATGCCGTGCGCGGCACGCCGACCGACTGCGTCATCATGGGCACGAAGAAGATCCTGCCCGGACCGCCGGACCTGATCCTGTCCGGCGTCAATTCCGGCGCCAACATCGCCGACGATGTGACCTATTCCGGCACCGTGGCGGGCGCCATGGAAGGCGCGCTGCTGGGCGTGCGCTCGATCGCGGTCAGCCAGGCCTATTCCTATGTCGGCGAGGACCGCGTCGTCCCCTACGAGACGACCGAGGCGCTGGCGCCGGCGCTGCTGAAGCGGCTGGTGGAAACGCCGCTGCCGGACGGCGTGCTGCTCAACGTCAATTTTCCGAACTGCGCGCCCGACGAGGTGGAGGGCACCGTCGTCACCTCGCAAGGCAAGCTGGTGCATAGCCTCTGGGTCGACGAGCGGCGCGACGGGCGCGGCCTGCCTTATTACTGGCTGCGCTTCGGCCGCGAGCCGGTCGAGGGCAAGAAGGGCACGGACCTTTACGCGATGCGCAACCGGCTGGTGTCGGTGACGCCGCTGCAGCTCGACCTCACCGCCCATGAACTGCGCGATCAACTGACCAAGGCGCTGTCATAAATAAGGTTTGGCATGAACACGGGCATCGACGACCGCGAAGGTTTCGCCGCTTTCCTGCTCAGGCTGCGGGGCAGGGGCACCGCGCCGAAGGCGCTCGTCGCCGCCTTCGAGGCGACGCCGCGGCGCGGTTTCCTGTCGGCCCAGTTCCACGCGCTCGCCTGGTCGGACGGCATGCTGCCGATCGAATGCGGCGAGGCGATCGAGGGCGCCGATCTGCAGGCCGCCGTGATCGCGGCCCTTCATATCGAGCCGGGCAACCGCGTGCTCGAGATCGGCACCGGCTCGGGGTACACGGCCGCGGTCATGTCGAGGCTGGCGGCGCGCGTCATCACCATCGACCGCTACAAGACCCTGACCGAGCAGGCAAAGCAGCGCTTCGAGGCGCTGGGCATCAGCAATGTCATCGTCCGCCAAGCCGATGGCTCGAATGGCCTGCCCAATGAAGGGCCGTTCGACCGCATCGTCGCCTGGGCGGCCTTTGACAGCCTGCCGCGCTTCCTGCTCGACCAGCTGTCGAGCGGCGGCGTGGTCATCGCGCCGATCGGCCCGGAGGAGGGCGAGCAGGTGCTGGCCAAGCTCACCAAGGTCGGCAGCCGCTTCGAGCGCGAGGACATCGGCATGGTCAGGCTGCAGCCGATCCTGCGCAGCGTCGCCGCGGTGATCTAGCGGGCTTTGGCGCCTTCGCCAAAATTTCCGCCAATGTTTTAAGAAAATTTTCGCCGGATTCTAACGGGTTAACCGGCCAGTAACATTAACGCGCTTTAATCATGCGCAGTTTGTACCGGGTCTGTGCGGGTTAGTGCGATGCAATTCAATCACTTGAAGGCAAACAGACGCAATCTGGCGCGCGGTTGCGCTGTCCTGATGATTGCCGGCGCGGCGGCCGGGTGCAGTTCCCAGTCGATGCGCTTCAACGGTGTCGATGATGTCTTCACATCATCCACCAACAATCAGCGCGCCATCATCAACAAGCAGAATGTCGACCAGCCCTATCCGGGCGACACGGTGACGCCGGCGCCGGTCGACGGCACGCACACCCAGTCGGTGAGCCGTTCGAGCCTCGAGCCGGTCACGGCGCAGCAGCTGCCGCCTCCGTCGGCGCCGGCAAAGCCGATGCGTACGGCTTCCGCTCCTGCCCTTGCGCCGGCTCCCGCGCTTGCTCCTGCACCGCATCTCGACAGGACGGCCACCGGCACGGTCGCCCAGGCCAAGCCGTTCAAGACCGCTGAGCCCGATGCCGTTCGCAATGCAAGCGCTGCGCCGCACGCGACCGAAATCGTGGTGCGGGACGGCGAGACGCTTTCGGGCCTGGCGGCGCACTACCATGTGCCGGCCGATGCCATCGCCAAGGTCAACGGGATCGACCCGAAGAAGGGTATCAGGACGGGCCAGAAGATCGTCATCCCCGCTTATGCCTATTCGAGCAAGGCTGAGCCGAAGGTCGCCGAAGGCAAGCCGACGAACACGCCGAAGCAGCCCGCTCCGGAGAAGGTCGCGGTGCTGCCGCAGCAGCCGAAGGTCAAGGACGGCAAATCGGCCGCCCAGGTCGATGCGTCGGCCGCGGCCGCTGGTTCCAAGATCCCGAAGCCCGCCCAGCAGATGGCTGAGGCCAAGCCGGCCGGCGCCGGCGGTTCCTACACCGTGCAACAGGGCGACTCGCTGTCCTCGATCGCCAGAAAGACTCATGTCAGCGTCACGGCGCTGAAGCAGGCCAACGGCATGCAGGACGGCTTGCTCAAGATCGGCCAGACGCTCAAGGTCCCAGCCGGCGGTACGGTCGTGGCGGCCGTCAAGCCCGCCGCTGCTGCCGCCAAGCCCGCCGTCGATCCGGTTACGACGGCGACGACGCCGCCGCCGGTCAAGACCACGCCGTCGCAGACGCTTGCCTCCTACACGCCGCCGAAGAAGGACGCCAAGGTCATCCAGCAGGCCGAGGACGACGATGCGGTGGCGCCCGACGCGACCGGCATCGGTAAGATGCGCTGGCCGGTACGCGGCCGCGTGATCTCCAGCTTCGGCTCCGGTAAGGACGGCGTCGACATCGCGGTGCCGGAAGGAACGCCGATCAAGGCGGCCGAGAACGGCGTGGTCATCTATGCCGGTGACGGTCTCAAGGAATTCGGCAACACCGTGCTGGTGCGGCACGAGAACGGCCTGGTCACCGTTTACGGCCATGCGAGCTCGATCGAGGTGCAGCGCGGCCAGAAAGTCAAGCGCGGCCAGGAGATCGCGCTCTCCGGCATGAGCGGCACCACCGACTCGCCCAAGCTGCACTTCGAAGTGCGCAAGAACTCGGCCCCGGTCGATCCGTCAGGCTATCTCGAATAGAACAAGAACAATCGCGGGCCGCCTGACCTCCAGTCCGGCCCCGCCGTCCTCAGCCCGCCCTGTAAGGGGCGGGCTTTTTCAGTTGCGGAAGATTGCCGAAGCTCGGGCCTTAAAGGCTTAAAGATGATCCTGGAGCGTGTCGGCGATCATCTCCTCGAGGCTGCTGGCCTTAACGCCCAGAAGCGTCTCCGCGTCGGACGATTCAACGAGCAAGGGGGTCTCGAAGAGATATCTCATCTCGATCAGTTCATGCATGCCCAGCGCCTCCATCTCGGGGACGGAGTAGGAGTGCGTCTCCGCAATATCCCGGCCGAGCATCGCTGCGGTTTTGCGGATAAGCTCGTTAGGCGAAGCGTGTTGCGAGGGGACATGAAACGCCCGTCCCCATTCGCCGGCGTAGCGGGAGGCCGCGACGAGCGTCTTGGCGACGTCCTTGGTGAAGCTCCAGGCATGGGTGGCGTCGAGGTCGCCAATGAAGGCGACGGGCTTGTCCTCGATAATGGAGGGCAGGGCGATCAGCGAGAAGTAGCTGATCGCGCCGTGCCCGAGATAGTCGCTGGACCGTATTTCGATCGCCGGCACGCAGGCGCGGGCCGCCCGCTGCCACATGATGGTCCTGGCGGTTCCCTTCTTCGAATTCGGGTCCAGTGGCATGTCGGAGCGCAGCGGGTTGTCGCCATTCTTGCCGTAACCATAGAGGTTTCCAAGCACGATGAGCTTGGCGCCCACTGCTTCCGCGGCGCGCACGGTGCCGTCGATTATGGGGAAAAAGTCGGTTGCCCAGCGATGATATGTGGCCATGGCACACATGAAAACGGCATCGGCGCCGCGGCAGACACGCGACAGCGCCGAGGCGTCCGTGGCATCAGCCTGTATCGACCGCACATTCCGCAACGATTTCGAACCGACGCTTCGGCTGGTCAGGATGACATCATGGCCTTCTTCGCCAAGAAGCCGGGCGGTCTCAAGTCCAACCGGGCCAGCGCCGACAACAACATACGAACTCATGGCAACCTCTCTTCCATGTTTGAAGGAGAGGCGGGAGTCCATGAATCGAGAGAGCATGCTTTCGCAATTCGCTCCGGTCCCGTCCGACGTCATGATGGTTAGCCGGCATGTCGAGGCAGGCGTGCATCGGCTGCCCCGCGCGCCACATCATCGCATTATGATGCATGCAAGCGCGGCGACGCGCTCCTACTGCAACCAGGTCGGGCGATATTTCGTCAGGCGCGCCGGCGATATCGACCTGGTGCCGGCTGGGGAGGAGGGCGGCTTCGACGCCGAAACCCCGTTCGAGACGATTGAGATCGTCTTGCAGCCCGCCTTGATGGAAAGGGTCGCCGCGGAACTTGGCGGCAGGGCGCGAGCGTCGCGGCTCGACACGCGCCATTTGCTTCGTGACCAGCGCATCGAACATCTCGCCCGAGCGCTGCAGAGCGATCTCAATGCCGGCGCGCCGAGCGGCCCTTTGTTTGACGACAGCATCGGTGCGGCCCTTGCGGTAAGGCTGCTCGGTCTCGATGGGCCGGACATTGTTCAAACGAACCGGTTGTCGGATGCGCAGCTCAAGCGGGTTCTGGAACACATAGAGACCGCTCTCCACGAGCCGCTTTCGATTGACCGGCTGAGCCGGGTTGCCGGCGCGAGCAGCTCGCACTTACGGACATGGTTCAAGGTGGCGACGGGCGTCACCCTGCATCGCTACGTGCTGCGACGCCGTGTGGAAAGGGCGCGCGTTCTGCTCAAGCAAGGCGGTCTCAGCACGAGCGAGGTTGCAGCCTTGACGGGCTTCGCGCACCAGTCACATCTGGCGCATTGGATGCGCCGCGAGATCGGCCAGACGCCGCGCGACTTGCGACGGGCGCAGCCGCGCAAGTGACATTCAATCCTTCAGCGGCTTGCCGAGCCGGCCGGCGAGGTCCTGCGTGAACTGCCAGGCGACGCGGCCGGAACGGCTGCCGCGCGTCGTTGCCCATTCCAGCGCTTCGGCGCGCAATTGCTCGGGGTCGATCGTCAGGCCGTGGTAGCGGACATAGCCGTCGATCATGTCGAGATATTCGTCCTGCGAGCATTTGTGAAAGCCGAGCCAGAGACCGAAACGGTCGGATAGCGAGACTTTTTCCTCGACCGCTTCCGACGGATTGATCGCGGTCGAGCGCTCATTGTCGATCATGTCGCGCGGCAAAAGATGCCGCCGGTTGGAGGTGGCGTAGAAGATGACATTGGCGGGCCGGCCCTCGACGCCGCCTTCGAGCGCCGCCTTCAGCGACTTGTAGGAGGTGTCGTCATGGTCGAAGGAGAGGTCGTCGCAAAACAGGATGAACCGATAGGGCGCCGCCTTCAGGAGACCCATCAGCTTGGGCAGCGTGTCGATGTCCTCGCGGTGGATCTCGATCAGCTTCAGCGGCCGGTCGAGCTTGTCAGAGGCGTTGACGGTGGCATGCACGGCCTTGACCAGCGACGACTTGCCCATGCCGCGCGCGCCCCACAAGAGCACGTTGTTGGCCGCGTAGCCGGATGCGAAGCGCTCTGTGTTGTCGAGCAGGATGTCGCGCACGCGGTCGACGCCGCGGATCAGGCCGATGTCGACGCGGTTGACCTTGCGCACCGGTTCCAGAAAGCCTGGGTCCGCCTGCCACACGAAACAGTCGGCGACGCCGAGATCTGTCTGCGGTACACGCGGCGGGGCTAGGCGGGAAACTGCCTCGATCAGGAGGTCGAGTTTCTTGTTCAAGGCGTCCAGGCTGTCGGTCATGTTGGGTCTTTTTGTTGTGGTCTTTCAGCGCGCGGGAGCAGCTTCCATGGCATCGCTGCAAGAACCAGGTCCAAGCTTTTGTTGGAGCATGATCTTTCGGTGGCCTCGAAGCGGCTTCCGCTGCGACGCTCTAGCACGCCGCAAACGGCTGGAAAAGCAACGGATTGGGCCGGCAGCGCAGTTGCATTGGCAAGTTTACCGACTATATTCCGGCCAAATTTTCGCGGGGCGGCCGCGGCGGAATTTCACCATCCAGGAGTTTCTTGATGTTCGTTACACCGGCATACGCCCAGGGCGTCGGCGCTTCGCCAGACATGTTCATCTCGATTTTGCCGTTTGTCCTGATTTTCGTGATCATGTATTTTCTGATCATCCGGCCGCAGCGCGCGCAGCTGAAGAAGCGCCAGGAGATGCTCTCGGCGGTGCGCCGTGGCGATACGGTGGTGACTGGCGGCGGCTTCGTCGGCAAGGTGACCAAGGTGATCGACGACAATGAACTGGAGATCGACCTTGGCGGCGGAACCAAGGTGACGGCGCTGCGCTCGACGATCTCGGAGGTGCGCGTCAAGGGCGAGCCGGTGACAAACCAGAACGCCAAGAAGTAATCCCAACCTCGATGGCGGAACGCAGCCGCTTGTACGCCTGAACGGATAAAACGAATGCTCTATTTCTCGCGCCTGAAGATGATCCTGATCTGGCTCGCCGTGGCCATCACAGTGATCCTCGCCGCGCCCAATCTCTTCCCCGCAAGCATGCTGGCGCAATTGCCGAGCTGGGTGCCGAAGCGGCAGATGACGCTCGGCCTCGATCTTCAGGGCGGCTCGCACATCCTGCTCCAGATGGACCAGAACGATCTGATCAAAGATCAACTGGAGACGACACGCGACGAGATCAGGACGCTGCTGCGCGATGCCAAGATCCAATATACGGGACTTGGTGGAACGGGCCGCACCGTGCAGGTGCGTATCAACGATCCGAGCCAGGTCGAAGCCGCAAAGACGGCGTTGAAGCCGATAACCAATCCGGTCGCGGCCGGCCTCTTTGCCGGCGGTTCCGTCCAGTCGATGGCGCTGGACGATTCCGAACCCGGATTGTTGAAGTTCACCGTCACGGATGCAGGCATCAAGTACCGCACCTCGACGGCGTTGTCGCAGGCGATCGAGGTGGTGGAGCGACGCGTCAATGCGCTCGGCACGACGGAACCTATCGTGCAGCGGCAGGGTGACGATCGCATTCTGGTTCAGGTGCCCGGACTGCAAAATCCGCAAAGGCTCAAGGACATCATCGGCCAAACCGCCAAGCTGACGTTCCAGATGGTCGATACGTCGGTGCCGGTCCAGGACGCGATCAAGAATCGCCCGCCGCCTGGCGATTCAGTCCTCGATTCGCAGGACGATCCTCCCGTTCCTTATCTGGTCGAAAACCGCGTCATCGTGTCGGGCGAAGACCTGTCGAATGCGACGCCGACTTATAATTCGCAGACCAATGAGCCGGTGGTTTCGTTCACCTTCAATTCCCGCGGAGCGACTAGGTTCGGCCAGGCGACCCAACAGAATGTCGGCAAGCCGTTCGCCATCGTGCTCGACAATCAGGTGATTTCGGCGCCGGTGATCCGCGAGCCTATCCTTGGCGGCAGCGGTCAGATCTCCGGCAATTTCACGGCCGAAAGTGCCAACGACCTCGCCGTCTTGCTGCGCGCCGGCGCCCTGCCGGCTAAATTGACCATCATCGAAGAGCGTACCGTCGGCCCGGGCCTTGGTCAGGACTCCATCCACGCCGGCAAGGTGGCTGGCGTGATCGGCTCAATCCTCGTCGTTGCCTTTATGTTCGTCGCCTATGGCTTTCTCGGGTTCCTCGCCAACATCGCTTTGGCGGTCCACGTTGCGATGATCGTCGGTGCGCTGTCGCTGCTGGGCGCAACGCTGACCCTGCCCGGCATCGCCGGTATCGTGCTCACCATCGGCATGGCGGTGGACTCCAACGTTCTGATCTACGAGCGCATCCGCGAGGAGCGGCGAGCCGGCCGCTCGGTGATCCAGGCGATCGACACCGGCTTCTCGAAGGCGCTGGCGACGATCGTCGACTCCAACGTCACCTCGCTGATCGCCACCGTGGTGCTGTTCTGGCTGGGCACCGGCCCGGTCAAGGGCTTTGCCATCACCTACGCGATCGGTATTCTGACCACCGTCTTCACCGCCTTCACCTTCACCCGCATGCTGGTGTCCATTTGGCTGCGCCGCGCCCGGCCGAAGGAATTGCCGCGCGCGCCGGTCACCTTCGTTCCGCCAGGCACGAAGATCCCGTTCATGGGCATCCGCCGCTGGACCTTCGCTCTCTCCAGCACGTTGTCGATCCTATCGGTCGTCGGGTTCCTGACACTTGGCATCAACTACGGCATCGACTTCAAAGGCGGCTCAATAATCGAGGTGCAGTCCAAGAAGGGCGATGCCGATCTCGGCGACATCCGCAACAGGCTGTCGGAGCTCAATATCGGCGAGATCCAGGTGCAGCAGTTCGGCGCGCCGAACGACGTGCTGATCCGTGTCGGCACGCAGGAGGCCGGCGAGAATGCCGAGCAGACCGTCATCGACAAGGTGCGGGGCGAGCTGCAGGACCAATATGATTTCCGCCGCGTCGAAGTGGTGGGACCGACGGTCTCAGGCGAGCTGGCCAAGCAGGGCACGATCGCCATGCTGATCGCGCTGGCGGGCATCCTGCTCTATGTCTGGTTCCGCTTCGAATGGCAGTTCGCCGTCGGCGCCATCGTGGCCACGGTGCACGATGTGGTGATGACGATCGGCTTCTTCGTCCTGACGGGGCTGGAGTTCAACCAGTCGTCGCTGGCGGCCATCCTGACTATCATCGGCTACTCGCTGAATGATACCATCGTGGTCTATGACCGCGTCCGCGAGGATCTTCGAAGATACAAGAAGATGCCGCTGCCGCAGCTCTTAAACAACGCCATCAACGAGACGCTGTCCAGAACTACGCTGACTTCTGTCACCACCTCTCTGGCGCTGTTGGCACTGGTGCTGTTTGGCGGTGAGGTGATCCGTTCCTTTACGCTGGCGATGCTGTTCGGCGTGGTGTTCGGCACCTATTCTTCGATCTTCATCGCGGCGCCGCTGCTGATCCTGTTCCGCTTGCGGCCGCAGTCCGCGACCGAAGAGGAAAAGAAGCCGGTGAACGGCAAGGCCGTGACGACCTGACGCCATCAACGCCGGTATGATTCCAGGTCGAGTCGACCTGGAATCATCCGGCCCTAAATCAAAGAGATAGAGCATGATGTCGTCCGAAAACCGCTCCACATTTTTCGGCATCATGCTCTAGACCCATGGCCAAAGGCATCATCATCCGCGAGGCGCATTTCCCAGGCAAGGCGCCGATCGAAGCCTATGGCAATGGCGGCTTCCGCTTTGCCGACATGTCGCATCGCGGATCGCTGCTCGTCCTGCCGTCGGGCATTCATGGCTGGGAACCCGCCGATCCGCTGGCGCTGAGAGCTGCCGATTTCGACAAGCTGTTCGCAGAGGCCGGCAACGTCGAGATCCTGCTGATCGGCATGGGCAAGGACTTGCGACCGCTGCCGGCGGCGCTGCGCGCCGCGTTCAAGGAGGCCGGCATCTCCGCCGACCCGATGTCGACGGGAGCGGCGGTGCGGACCTACAATGTGTTGCTCGCCGAAGACCGCGCCGTCGCCGCCGCGCTGATCGCCGTCGATTGAATGGCCGCCGCTTCCAACATCGTGACGGGCGACATCGTCATGGATGCCGTGCGGGCCGCCGACCATGACCGCTATTTGTCGGCGCTCTACGCGCCGGCCGACAAGCGCGACGCGCTGCTCGCGCTCTACGCCTTCAACGCCGAAGTCGCGAGCGTGCGCGATCGCATCCACGAGCCGCTGCCGGGCGAGGTCAGGCTGCAATGGTGGCGCGACGTCATTTCGGCCGAGGGCGATGCCGAAACAGGCCATCCGAGCGCCGATGCGCTGCGCGCGACGATTGCCGCCAACCATCTGCCGAAAACGGCTTTCGAGAACATGCTCGAGGCGCGCATCTTCGATCTCTATGACGATCCGATGCCATCGCGGACCGACCTCGAAGGCTATTGCGGCGAAACGGCCTCGGCGCTGATCCAGCTTGCGGCCATGGTGCTCGATCCGGTCGCGGCGCCCGCCTTTGCCGAGCTGGCGGGCCGGGCCGGCTGTGCCCAGGCCATCACCGGCCTGCTGCTTCTGTTGCCGTTGCATCGTCGGCGCGGGCAGTGCTTTGTTCCGTCCGATATCCTGGCGGCGGCCGGCACGACGTCGGAAGCGTTCGTCAACGGAGAGGACGGGGCAGTCGCGGAGCGCGCAGTGGCGGCGATGATCGCGCTGGCGCGGGAGCATCTCAACGCCTTCGAGAAGGGTGCGCCGGCGCTTCCGGTTTCGCTGCGCCCTGCATTCCTGCCGCTGGCGCTGACGCGCGCCTATCTCGACAAGATGGAAAAGGCGGGCAGTTCGGCGCTCGGCAGGACGGTGGCGCTCTCCACCTTGCGCCGGCACTGGTTGCTCCTGCGTCACGCAATGCGGGGCTGGGCGCCCCTTTGACGTAAACGTCAATCATGCTAGGGATTCCGTTGCGTGGACTCGCGTCGAAGAAATGCTGGCCGCCGGAGGAGCCGCCTTTCCATGAGCCTGCCAGTCCTGGTCGGTCTTGTCGTGTTCGGTATCGCGTTGTCGGTCGCGGCCGTGCATTTCACCGGCGGCACGACAACCGCGGCGCTTGCCGGCGCGGATCAGGCGCTCGCACGCTTTGCCGAGGATTTTCCTGACGAAAGGCCGGGCGCCGTGCGGCTGACAGCCGACAACCATGCCGCCTTTCTCGATCTCGGCCCGCAGCGCTGCGGCATCGTCCAAAGCATAGGCGACTGTTTTTTGACTCGCATCGTCACGCCGCACGACATTCTGGCGCTGGCCAGGGAAGGCAATGTGGTTTCGCTGCGGCTCAATGATTTCACCTGGAAAGGTGGCCGGTTTGCTTTTGCCGAAGAAGCCGGCGCGCTGGCCGTCGCGGCGGCATTGCAAGGCCGTGAGCGGATGCGAGAGGCGGCGTGATGGACCAGTATAACTTCCCCCAGGTGACGCAGCTTGCGATCCCCTTCTTCGTCGCGGCGATCCTGATCGAGCTTTGGTTGGTGCGCACCGGCCGCGCCAAGGGATCGTTCGAAACGCATGACACGCTGACCAGTCTGATGATGGGAACGGGCAATGTCGTTGCAGGCCTGCTGCTCGGCGTCGTGTCCTACTGGGCGCTGCTCTGGCTCTGGCAGTTCCGCCTCTTCAATCTCGGCCTGTCGATCTGGGTGTTTGTCGCCGCCTTCCTGCTCGATGATCTGCGCTACTATGTCTATCACCGCGTCGCGCACCGGGTGCGCTGGGTGTGGGCCGAGCACGTCAACCATCATTCCAGCCAGCATTACAATCTCTCGACGGCGCTGAGACAGAGCTGGACTGGTCTCTTTACCTTCACCTTTGTCTTGCAGGCGCCGCTGGTGCTGCTCGGCTTCCATCCGGCGGTGATCGCCTTCGTCTTCGGCTTCAACCTAGTCTGGCAGTTCTGGATCCACACCGAGACGCTCGGCAAGATGTGGGGCTGGTTCGAGTTCATCTTCAACACGCCCTCGCACCATCGCGTCCACCACGCTACCAATCCGCGCTATCTTGACGCCAACTATGCCGGCACGCTGATCGTCTGGGACCGCATGTTCGGTACCTTCGTCGAGGAGTTGGAGGAGGACCGGCCGCGCTACGGCATCGTCAAGAACATCGGCACCTTCAACCCGTTGAAGGTGGCATTCCACGAGTGGATCGGCATGTTCAAGGACGCGCTGGCGCCGGGACTGACGTTTGGTCAGCGGCTAAACTATCTCATCCAGCCGCCAGGCTGGAGCCATGACGGCTCGCGCGATACGTCCGAGACGTTGAAGGCGGCTTATGTCAGGCGAAATCCGTCGGAGGCGGGCAAGCCGGGATTGCCAAGCGCGGCTGCCGAGCCGGCGGAGTAGCTACTCCGCCGCTTCCGCCCGCGCCGGCAGCCCCAGCCATTGCCGGCAATCGGCCAGCGCGCGCGATGTGATCGCATGGCGTTTGGCGAGGGTCTTGTCCTTGCCGCGCAGGCGCTTGCCCTCGGTCTTGGGTGCTTCCACGGGCGGGAACAGGCCGAAATTGACGTTCATCGGCTGGAAGGAGCGTTTGCCCGGCTCGTCGTCGCAGACAATATGGCCGCCGGTGATGTGGTTGAGCAGCGCTCCGAAGGCCGTGGTCGAAGGCGGCAGCGCCGGCGCCTGTCCAAGCCGTTCTGCGGCGGCGAAGCGGCCGGCAAGCAGGCCGATGGCGGCGCTTTCGACATAGCCTTCGCAACCGGTGATCTGGCCGGCAAAGCGCAGGCCGGGGCGCCACTTCAGCTGCAGCGAAGGATCGAGCAGCGTCGGCGAGTTGATATAGGTGTTTCGGTGCAGGCCGCCGAGCCGCGCGAAGTCCGCGTTTTCGAGACCCGGAATGGTGCGGAAGATGCGCACCTGCTCGGCATGCTTCAGCTTGGTCTGGAAACCGACCATGTTGTAAAGCGTGCCGAGCGCATTGTCCTGGCGAAGCTGCACCACCGCATAGGCCTTGACCGAGGGATTGTGAGCGTTGGTCAGGCCCATCGGCTTCATCGGGCCGTAGCGCAGCGTCTCGACGCCGCGCTCGGCCATCACCTCGATCGGTAGGCAGCCGTCGAAATAGGGCGTGCCTTCCCACTCTTTGAACTCGGTTTTCTGTCCCTCCAGCAGCGCTGCCACGAAGGCGAGATACTGCTCCTTGTCCATCGGGCAGTTGATGTAGTCCTTGCCAGTGCCGCCGGGACCGACCTTGTCGTAGCGCGACTGGAACCAGGCCGTGTTCATGTCGATCGTGTCGAAATGCACGATCGGCGCGATGGCGTCGAAAAAGGCAAGCGCATCGGCGCCGGTGGCTTCCGCGATCGACTGCGCCAGTGAAGGCGCGGTCAGCGGGCCGGTGGCGATGATCGCCTGGTCCCACTCCTCGGGCGGCAGTCCGGCCACTTCCTCTCGCTGGATGGTGATCAGCGGATGCGCTTCGATCTTTGCGGTGACCGCGTCGGAAAAGCCGTCGCGGTCGACCGCCAGCGCGCCGCCGGCTGGCACCTGGTTGGCGTCGCCGGCGCTCATGATCAGCGAGCCGGCAAGCCGCATTTCGGCATGCAGCAAGCCGACGGCGTTGTTCTCGGCATCGTCGGAACGGAAGGAGTTGGAGCAGACCAACTCGGCCAAGCCGTCGGTCTTATGCGCGTCGGTGCCGCGCACAGGGCGCATTTCATGCAGCACGACCGGAACGCCGGCTTGCGCGATCTGCCATGCGGCTTCGGAGCCGGCGAGGCCGCCGCCGATGACGTGTACGGGATTTTTGCTCATAAGCGTCGGAATAATCGCTTGGGGACGCGTTTGCAATTGCCGGCCAAATGACCGGCCGGGCGACGAGCCCTAAAAACAACAACACCCGCCGGGGGAAGAGGTCCGGCGGGTGTCGTTTTGGGGGTCGATCCTCGGGAGGAGGTGAAGATCGACCGTATTCGTCATCGCCGGGGAGGAGGTCGGCTTTGACGAAATCTCTTTCGCCATTTGAGGGCGAGAATTCTTTTCGCCTTTGAGAAGGGCGAAACCTTCGAAGACGAACTAGGTTCCCTTGGAAGACGAACTAGGTTCGCTTCTGAACAACCTAGGTTCGCTTCTGAACAACGCCCGCCGGGGGAGGAGGTCCGGCGGGCGCCGTTTCGGTGGTCAACCCTTGGGAGGAGGTAAGGGTTGGCCGTATCCGTCAGGGTCGGGGAGGAGGTCGACCCTGGCGAAATTCCTTGCTTAGATCGCCTTGCGGGCGACCATCTTGATCTCGTCGCGAACGATGCCGAGATCATGGAGCTGGCGGTTCGAAAGCCGACCCAGCTCAGCAACGGTGTCGCGGTAGACGCGCCAGTTACAATAGCTGCGGATCAGGTTCATTGTCTTGCTCTTTCAAAACTGGTTCGGACCAATTGCGGTCCGAAGCGGATTAGACCGCCTTGCGGGCGACGTAGTGGATGTCGCTGCGGCTGATGCCAAGATCGGTCAGTTCACGGTTCGACAGGCGGCTCAGCTCGGAAACGGTCTCCCGGTAGCGGCGCCAGTTGCGGTAGTTGCGGATCAGGTTCATGGTAGTTCTCGTTTCGTCTTTAGTTCGGATCATTCCGTTTGTGTACGAACGGAAAATAGGTGGGATCGTATCGGTTTAAAAGTGCCGTTGGCGCATGGCAGCAATGCAAATTGTGCAATGCAACATTAACGGCCATTCACGCCTGCGTCACAAAGAAGGCCGAATCGGAAAACTGCCGCTGCGTCAACGGTTTGGCTGTTCCGGCTAAGGGCATGACCGGGCTCCGGGGGAAAGCATGGCGAGCTATTCGGCACGGGTAAGGGTGGATATCGCGCGCTGGCGGGAGGCTGGGCTGATCGATCCAGCCACGGCGGAGGCATTGACGCGTGACGTCGCGGCCAACGAACGCGCATCGCTGAGTTTCGGCTCCATCCTGGCGATGATGGCAGCGCTTCTGTTCGGCGCTGCGATCCTGATCTTCGTCGCGGCGAATTGGGAGACCATCCCGCGTCTCGTTCGCGTGGCGGCGCTGTTTGCGGTCATCCTTGCCGGCTATGTCGGCGGCGCGGTGCTGAAGATGCGCGATCATGCCGCGATCGGCGAGGCGCTGTGGATCGTTGCCGCCGCCGCTTTCGGCGGCTCGATCGCACTGATCGGCCAGATGTATCACCTCTCGGGCGACGAAGCCTCGGCGCTGCTCGCCTGGTGCGCCGGCACGGCGCTGGCGGCGGCGGCGCTGCGTTCCAACCCGCTGACGGTGGCGGCGGTCGGCATCGCGGACGCCTGGCTGGCCCTCAAGGGGTTCGGCTTCTACTGGCGCGCGGAAATTCCGCATCTCTTCATCGTCATGGCGATAATCCTGTTCGCCATCTCGTTCTGGACGCGCAGCCGGGCCGCGCGCCACCTTATCATTCTGTCGGTCATCCTCTATCTGGTTCTGTTGGCGACGGATCACGACACGCTGCCGGTGGCGGTGTCGCTGGCTGTCGCCTCGGCGCTGCTCTTTGCTGTTTCGGTCTTTGCCGGCGACCCGGTCGACAGGATCCTTGAGCTGGGTGGCCGGCTGCCCTTGCACGCCTTGCTCGGCTTCCTCACCGGCATGGCGATCATCCAGTTCGAACTGGCGGATGAAAGCACCTACAACAGCGGCTTCGCCGTCGCCTCGGTCGTGACCCTTGCCGGCATCGTCGCGGCGATCATGCTGGCAGGCCGCGAGAGCAGAGGGCTGCGCTGGCTGGCCTATGCCGGCTTCGCCTTCGAACTCGCCATCATCTATGGCGTCACCCTGCAGTCGATGCTGGATACGGCCGGCTTCTTCCTCGCCGCGGCCGTGCTGCTCGGCATGCTGGCGCTGGTCATCATCCGCATCGAGAAGCGCATGAGAGCGCCCGCCGAGACAGGAGCCGCGGCATGACCGGCAAGAAACTCATCATCTCGGCGCTGGTGCTGGCACTCGTCCAGATCGGCTTCCTCAGTTGGATCATTGCCGGCCGGGCTGCGATCCTGCGCAACGGCAAGGAAGTGCTCTTGAAAGTCGAGCCCGTCGATCCGCGCGATCTCCTGCGTGGCGACTACATCTCGCTCAACAACAACATTTCGCGCATTCCAGTGAAGCTGATCGCCAATGTTCCGCAAGGCAAGTCCACCAGCGGCGACACGTCGATCGTGGTCCGGTTGAAGAAAGGCCCCGACGGCTACTGGCAGCCGACGACCGCCTGGTTCGGCCAGGCGCCGGCGCCGGCCGGCCCAGACGAGGCCGACATAGCCGGACGAATCGCCGACGGTTGGGGTCTGCGTGACGTGGATGCGACGATTGCTCCGGACTACGGGATCGACCGCTTCTATCTGCCGGAAGGCCAAGGCGTGGCGATCCAGGACGACATGCGGGTACGGCCGTTCGGCATCAAGCTCGCGCTCGCGTCCGACGGCACGGCACAGATCAAGGCGCTGATGGACGGCGACAAGACGCTGTTCGAGGAGCCGCTTTATTAGGGACCATCAGGCGCCGTCCTCTTTCGCCAACGGCTTCGGAGGGTGGTGCGGATGAAGGGACTCGAACCCCCACGCCTTTCGGCACTGGAACCTAAATCCAGGGCGTCTACCAATTCCGCCACATCCGCTTTCCCCGGCAATCCCATGTAGCCATCATTCTGTCAATGTCGGGGCTCAAATGGCCATTATTCGCCTGATCGCGAAGATGGTTGAAAATTAGCCGAGCCTGTGACAAAAGGCGTGTCGAATGTGACGGGACGCGACTATCCGCTTCTGCAGAATGTAAGAAGAAGTAGGAAAAACAAAGACTTCTTCACATTTTGGGAAGTGCAGTTCAGGAGAGTTTGAGCCGCTGAGCGGTCAAATCACCGGGTTCCGTACAGAAAGCCATTTCCGGCAAGATTATACCGGCAGGCTGTGAACGGCTAAAACCGTTTGGCAGCCTCATTGGTGAAGACAAAGGTTTTAGGATGCAGGTCACCGAAACACTCAACTCCGGTCTCAAGCGCGAGATCAAGATCACCGTGCCGGCCGGTGACATGGAAGCCAAGCTGATGGCGCGGCTGAACGATGCCCGCGACAAGGTGCGCATCAACGGCTTCCGCCCCGGCAAGGTGCCGGTGCAGCATCTGCGCAAGATTTACGGCAAGTCGTTCATGGCCGAGGTCGTCAACGAGATCCTCAACGACTCGACCCGGTCGATCATATCGGGGCGCGGCGAAAAGGCCGCCATGCAGCCTGAAGTGATCATGACCGAGGACGAGAAGGAAGCCGAGAAGATCCTGGCCGGCGGCGCCGACTTCGAATTCAGCCTCAACTACGAGGTCATCCCGGCGATCGAGGTCAAGGATTTCTCTGACATCAAGGTGACGCGTCAGGTCTATGACGTGCCGGAGCAGGAAGTCGACGATCAGGTCAAGCGCGTTGCCGAATCGGCGCGCAGCTACGAGCCGAAGACCGGCAAGGCCGCCGAGGGCGACCGTGTGACCATCGACTATGTCGGGAAAATCGGCGGCGAGGCTTTCGCCGGCGGGGCCGGCACCGACCAGCCGCTGGTGCTCGGCTCCAAGGAGTTCATTCCCGGCTTCGAGGACCAACTGATCGGCACGAAGGCCGGCGACCAGAAGCAAATCACCGTCACCTTCCCCGAAAACTACCAGGCGGCGCATCTGGCCGGCAAGGAAGCCACGTTCGACGTCACCGTCAAGGAGATTTCGGCGCCTGGCGCACTCGAAGTCAATGACGAGACGGCCAAGAATCTCGGTCTGGAATCGCTCGAGCGGCTGCGCGAGATCGTGCGCGGCCAGCTCGAGAACCAGTTCGGCTCGATGACCCGTCAGAAGGTGAAGCGCCAACTGCTTGACCAGCTCGATGCATCCTACTCCTTCGAGGCGCCGTCGAAGCTCGTCGAGGCCGAGTTCAACAACATCTGGGCTCAGGTCAACCGCGATCTCGAAGCCGCCGGCCGCACTTTCGCCGACGAAGAGACGACGGAAGAAGAGGCGCGTGCAGAATATATGCGCCTTGCCGAGCGCCGTGTGCGGCTTGGCCTGGTGCTCGCCGAGATCGGCGAGAAGGCCGGCGTCACCGTGTCGGATGAGGAACTGCAGCGCGGCCTGTTCGAGCAGGTGCGCCGTTTCCCGGCCAATCAGCAGCAGGAAGCCTTCGAGTTCTATCGCAGCAATCCGGAAGCCATCAACGCGCTGCGGGCGCCGATGTTCGAGGAGAAGGTCGTCGACTATCTGCTCGGCCAGATTACGGTCAATGACGTCAAGGTCAGCAAGGACGAGCTGATGGCCGACGACGAAGAGGCCGAAACCGCGACCAAGACCAAGGCGAAGCCGGCCAAGAAGGCTTCCTCCAAGAAGACCGAAGCCAAGGCAGAGGCAGACGAAGCCGCCGCCGAGACCGAGGAGCCGAAGAAGAAGGCTGCGCCGAAGAAGAAGGCTGCCAAGGAAGCCGAGTAACAGGCTTCAATACCGCGATTAAGAAAAGGCCGCCCCGGGCGGCCTTTTTCATTAAGGCGCGTCACACTGAACCGGATTCGGGCGACCGCTTTAGGTCTTTGTTTTGATGCATGTCGTTGTCCCAGAACCGCTGCACACTTTGGGGCGACATTGCATTAGGAGTTGCTTCATTGTGGCGGCCCGGCAACACAGGCAACTTGTCTTGATGGCCCGCCGCTGGCGATACCAACCGTTGAACATTATCTGCGTCTCATCGCATTCGCGGGTATTTGGAGACATTGGTGAGGCTGGGGTTGATGATGAGAGACGTGGTCGCCGCCGCGGCGCTCTTGTTTGCCGCAGCTACCGGCGTCGCGCTGGCCGAGCCGGGCCTCGGCAATTGGAGCGTCGGCGCCGGCGACGACGGCCAGATTACGGCATCGCTGCATGCCAGCAACAAGCTGATCACCGGCGGCGGGGCGCTGGGCTACAGCCCGGTGCTCACCTTGGCTTGCCGGCCCGACGGCGAACCGCGGTGGAGCGAATGGCTTCAGCTCAACGATGCCGTCTCCGCCAGCCGCAAGATCACCATCTCCATCATCGTCGATGGCGGCGGCAAAACCGATGAAAGCTGGTCAGTCGGCCCGCGCGGCAGAAGACTGTTCAGGGAAGGAGACGACGGCATCAGGCGTCTGGCTTCGGCGAACCGGCTGACACTGTCGTGGCGCTTTGGCCTGCTCTCTGGGCGTGGCGAGGCCGATTTCGAGCTCGCCGGTCTCTCCGAGGCGATCGGCCAGATCGCTGCGAGCTGCAAAACCGATCCGCCCTGACGCCATCTGCGCGGCACAGGTCGATCACCTGCCGCATGGCCGGGATGCGATGCCGGGCCATCGCCACTTCCATCACCGCGCCTTAGTCGACGAAGTCGCTTTGCACGTCGATGACCAGCAGGGCGGCGCGCGCCCTGTCGAATGGCTACGGTTCCTTGCCGTGTTGTCGCATGTCGGTTCTTGCCATTTTCAGATCAGCAGCAGGCCCTTCATCGAGACATTGCCCTTGCGGCCGATGATGATGTGGTCGTGCACGGCAATGCCGAGCGGCTTGGCCGTATCGATGATCTGCTTGGTCATCTCGATGTCCGCACGCGATGGCGTCGGATCGCCCGAAGGGTGGTTGTGCACTAGGATGACGGCGCTGGCGGAGAGTTCGAGCGCGCGCTTCACCACCTCGCGCGGATAGACCGGCGTGTGGTCGACCGTGCCGGTCTGCTGCACCTCGTCGGCGATCAGCCCGTTTTTCTTGTCGAGGAACAACACGCGAAATTGCTCGCGGTTCTCGAAAGCCATGGCCGAACGGCAATAGTCGAGCAGTTGCGTCCAGTTGGACAGGACTTCGCGGCCGCGCACCTCGCCGCGCGCCATCCGCTGGGCCGTCGCAGCGATGACCTTGAGATCGGTCGCGACCGTCGGACCGATGCCTTTGATTTCCTCGAGCAGGGATGCCGGCGCGCCGAGCACCTCGGCCAGCGAGCCGAACCGGGCTATCAGCGCCTTGGCGATCGGCTTGGTGTCGACGCGCGGGATCAGCCGGAACAGAAGCAGCTCGAGCAGCTCATAGTCGGGCAGGGCGTCCGGGCCGCCGGCGACGAAACGTTCGCGCAGGCGGTCGCGATGGCCGTAATAGTGGGGCTTTACCGCTGCCGCGGCCTTTTTCAGCGCCGTCTCGGGCGGTTCGATCCAGCCTTCGGAAAAGAACGCCCGCTCGTCCTCGACTTTGCCCATATTCGCCCGCTCCCCTCAGGCTTAGTCGAAGTTCTAGGACGGCAGGCCAGGGCGGTCGAGCTTTTTCGGCGACAGCGTGAAGATCTCGCAGCCGCTGTCGGTGACGCCGATCGTGTGCTCGTACTGCGCCGACAGCGAGCGGTCGCGGGTCACCGCCGTCCAGCCGTCCGACAGAACCTTCACATGCGGACGGCCGAGATTGATCATCGGCTCGACGGTGAAGATCATGCCGGGCCGCATCTCGACGCCTTCATTGACGGTGCCGTAATGCAGGATGTTCGGCGCGTCGTGAAAAAGCTGGCCGACACCGTGGCCGCAAAAATCGCGCACCACCGAGCAGCGCTCGGCCTCGGCATAGGTCTGGATCGCGGCGCCGATGGCACCGGTGCGGGCACCGGGCTTGATCGCGGCGATGCCGCGCATCAGGCACTCGTAAGTCACCTCAAGCAGTCGCTCGGCGGCGCGCTTGATCGTGCCGACCGGATACATGCGGGAGGAATCACCATGCCAGCCGTCGAGGATATAGGTGACGTCGATGTTGACGATGTCGCCTTCCTTCAGCGGCTTGTTGTCGGGAACACCGTGGCAGACGACGTGGTTGATCGAAGTGCAGGAGGACTTTGTGTAGCCGCGATAATTGAGCGTCGCCGGCAGCGCGCCATGGTCCATGCCGAACTCGAAGACGAAGCGGTCGATCGCTTCCGTCGTCACGCCGGGTTTCACCATCGGCACGAGCTCGTCGAGGCAGCGCGCGGTGAGGTCGCAGGCCTTGCGCATGCCGGCAAAGCCCTCCTCGCCGTACAGGCGGATCTGGCCGGTGTTTCGAAGGGGCGCGGTGGAGGCGTCGAGATAGGTAACCATTATTGTCCGTTTGCCGGCGTGGGCTCCAACGGAGCCGAATGCGAGAAATCTGCTCCAGATTTGGCACCGGAAGCCGCAAGGTTCAAGGACGAAGTGCGATTGCGGCCTCCATTGCGGCTTTCCTTCGGCCAGTCCATGGGTTACGGCGGGTTGTGGTATCCGGAGATAGCCTTGACGGCGCCTGAACGCGAAAGATCGATGCTGCTGCCGGTCAGGACCGCTTTCGCGGGCCTGATGGCGCTGCTGGTGCTCGCGCTGCTGAGCTTTGCTCAAGCTGGACTCTCAGCGTCAGCGGCCATGCTCCAGGGCGGTTCCAGCATCAGCGCCGCCCGCCAGGGCGACACGATCGCGCTGCTCAGGACGAACGGCAAGGCACAGGCAGTCGAAGTCCGCGTCGGGCGACCGTTGCCGATAAAGCTTCACAGCGGCATTCCCGGCGTGGTTGTGCCCGCCGGCGATCTTCTGGTTATCGCACAGGCGTTGCCAGCCGAGATGGACGTTACGTCCGAGGCGGGAACCGCGACGCCTTCGCGCACCAACCAGCCCCGCGCGCCGCCCGCCGCATAAGGCTCGGCCGCCAACGCGGCATTAAGATCAAGACATTTCCTCGCGTCGCGATCCGGCGACGGCCGCTGGCCGTCCGCCGGTCGCGTGCGTCAATTCGGATTCCATTCAATGCAACGCATCAAGACGTTCAAGACACTCACCCGCGCGGCTGCCGCGGCCTCCTTCCTGGCGGTACAGGCGGTAATCTGCATCGGCACCGTCTACTGGGCCGTTGCCGCCGCCCTTCGCATGGAGGGAATGGCGGCGATCGTGCTCGCCGCCATCTTCGCGCTGCCGTCCGCCTATCTGCTGATGGTGGTTATCCGCACGGCCTATGACGCCGAGACTGACCCGGCCAACCAGTAGCGTCGGCGATATGGAACAGGAGCAAGGGCAGGACGGCGTGGGTTGCGTCGCCCTGTCACATAATGGTTATCCTGCGGCCTTACTCAGATTTCCAGCCCCGGCGCTCGCCGGAGTTTCCTCAGCTGTGATCAAGACAGGTATTTTCATGCGCCAGATCGTTCTCGCCGCCCTCTTGCTGGCATCCACCGTGGCCGGTGCCACCGCCGCCGACGGCACGCTGGTGCTCTATACCAGCCAGCCGAACACCGACGCCCAGCAGACGGTCGACGCCTTCATGGCCAAGAACCCGGGCATCAAGGTCGACTGGGTGCGCGACGGCACGCCGAAGATCCTGGCGAAGCTGCGTGCCGAGATCGAGGCAGGCCAGCCGCAGGCCGACGTGCTTCTGATCGCCGATGTCGTGACCATGGAAGGCCTGAAGAAGGAAGGCCGGCTGCTCGCCTATCCGGAAGCCAAGGTCAACGGCCTCGACGCCGCGCTCTACGACAAGGACAAGACCTATTTCTCGACCAAGCTGATCACCACAGGCATCGTCTACAACACCAAGGCACCTTTCGTGCCGACGAGTTGGGAAGACCTGAAGAAACCCGAGGCCAAGGGCCTGATCGCGATGCCGAGCCCGCTGACCTCGGGCGCGGCGATGATCCATACGGTGACGCTGACCGGCAACCTGCCGGAGGGCTGGGACTACTACGGCGCGCTCGCCAAGAACGGCGCCCAGGCCAGCGGCGGCAACGGCGACGTGCTCAAGGCCGTCAGCGGCGGCGACAAGCTGTTCGGCATGATCGTCGACTACATGCCGATCCGCGAGAAGGCCAAGGGCGCGCCTGTCGAGTTCGTGTTCCCGAAGGAAGGCGTGTCAGCCGTCACCGAGCCGGTCGCCATCCTCTCCACCGCCAAGAACAAGGACGCCGCCAAGGCCTTCGTCGATTTCCTCTTGTCGAAGGATGGGCAGGAAGTGGCGGCCAAGATGGGCTACATCCCGGCGCGCGCCGATGTCGCGCTGCCGGCCGGTTATCCGGACCGCGCCTCGATCAAGGTGCTGGACTATGATGCGGCGGCCGCGCTCGCCAACGATGCGCAGAACAAGGAAAAGTTCAGCGCGGTGATGAGCCAGTAAGCGGCCCGGAAGGCAAGTTTGGCCTCCGCGGAACATCGCGTCGACGGGGCGAGCCCGGCGTTACCGTCAGGTGGCTTCGCCCCGTCGACCCCGATATCCGGTCAGCGTCTGTCGGCGCTGGCCGTGCTCTCGGTCATCGCGGTGCTCAGCCTGCTGCCAATGGCGCGCCTCGTGCTGGCGGCGATCGCGCCAGGGGGAGAAGTCGATTTCGCCGCCTTCGCCGGGCGGCTTGCCAGCCCTGCCGCGCTCAGAGCGACGTGGCACACGCTGGACACGGCTTTCTTCGGCGCGCTGCTGGCGCTTTGCCTCGGCATTCCGTTCGCCGTCGCGGTGACGATGACCGATCTGCCGGGACGAAAGATCCTCGGTTTCCTCCTGCTTCTGCCGTTGATGATCGCGCCCCAGGTGACGGCACTCGCCTGGCTGCATCTCTTCGGCCCGTCGAGCACGCTGCTCGGCATGCTCGGGCTGGCGCCTGCGCCTGGCAGCGGCAATCCGATGCTTGGCCGTGGCGGCATCATCCTTCTCTATGGCGTCCAGCATGCGCCGATCGTCTTCATCACCATGCGGGCTGGGCTGTCGCGCGTGCCGCGCGATGTGGTCGAGGCGGCGCGATCCTGCGGCGCGCGGCCGCTCGGCGTGCTGCGGACCATCGTGTTGCCGGTCGTGCGGCCCTATGTGGTGGCTGCCACCGCGCTTGCCTTCGTCTCAGGGGTCGGGAATTTCGGCATACCCGCGCTGCTCGGCATGCCGGTCAATTATCTCACCCTGCCGACCTTGATCTACCAGGACCTGTCGAGCTTCGGGCCGAGCGTCTTGCCGCAGATTGCGGCGCTGTCGGTGCTGGTCGGCGCCCTGGCGCTGGTCGGCATGGTGTTCCAATCGCTGGCGTTGCGCGGCGCCGGGCATCGCATCGTTGCCGGCACGCCGGCACGGTTCGAACTCGGGCGCTTCCGGCTGCCCCTCGCTTGCGCCGGTTGGCTGGTCGTCGGCCTGATCCTGATCCTTCCGGCCTGCGCGCTGCTGGCGACGTCGCTGGTGCCGTCCTTCGGTGTGCCGCTCGGTCCTCGCACGGCTACGATTGCCAATTACGCGGAAGTGCTGGTCCGGCAAGCGTCCACCGTGCGCGCCTTCCGCAATTCACTGCTCTTTGCCGGGGGCGCGGCGCTGATGCTTGCCCTGGGCGTCATCCCGATGGCAGCAACGCTCGAGCGCTTCGACAAAAGCTGGCGGCGCGTGCTCGGCGGCATCGTCGACCTGCCTTACACGATCCCCGGCGTGGTGCTGGCCATCGCCTGCATTCTGCTTTTCCTGCGGCCGCTGCCGCTGATCGGCAGCCTCTATGCGACAGCCTCGATCATCCTGATCGCCTACGCGATGCGCTTCCTGACGCTGGCGATGAAGCCGGTGGCGACGGCCGTCGGGCAGATTCCACGCGATCTGGACGAGGCCGCGGCGGTGTCCGGCGCCGGTCCGTTCCGGCGGCTCGTGACGATCACCGCGCCGCTTGCGGCCCCCGCCGCCGTGGCGGGCGGGCTGCTGGTGTTCATGAGCGCCTTCAACGAGTTGACCGTCTCGGCGCTGCTGTGGTCGAGCGGCAAGGAGACGCTCGGCGTCGTGCTGTTCAGCCTGGAAGAGGCGGGGCTCGGCACGCAGGCGGCGGCAATCGCGGTATCGACGATCGCCGTCGTGATCCTGCTGCTTCTGGTACTCGATCGGCTCGGGCGCCGCTTGCCGGCAGGGGTGCTGCCCTGGCGATGACCTTTGTTTTCCGCAATTCCGGACGGAAAACCGCTACGCACTTTTGCTGGAATGCTCTTAGGCGCCCGGCACCACCCAGGCATCGGACACCGCGACATGCACGTGCTGCCCCGCCGCCAGCGCCTCGGTGCTGTCGACCAGCAGTTGTTGTCCGGGCCCGGCGAGCGCCAGCCGCACTTCGTGCACGGGGCCGCGATAGACGCTGTCCAGGACAGTGGCCGGCAGGCCCTCGGCCGCGATGCGCAGGGCTTCAGGCCGCAGCAGGATCTTGACCGGACCGGCCGGCTTGTCGTGGCTGCGCGCCGCAAGCCGGTGGCCGGCGACATCGATGATCGAGGTCCGATCCGAATGGCCGACGGCGTTGCCCGAGATGAGGCTGCCGCGCCCGACGAAACCAGCAACAGCGACGTCGGCGGGAGAACGATAGATCTCTTGCGGGGGTGCGGCCTGCAGCACTCTGCCTTTGCTCATCACGGCGACGCGATCCGCCAGCGCCAGCGCCTCGGCCTGATCATGCGTGACATAGACGATGGTCGCGCCGGTGCGGCGATGGACATCGCGGAAGGCGTCGACCATCGAGGCGCGCAGATGCATGTCGAGATTGGCGAGCGGCTCGTCGAACAGGATGATGCCGGTTTCGGCAACGAGACAGCGGGCTAGCGCCACGCGCTGCCTCTGGCCGCCCGACAATTCGTCGATGCGACGCCTGGCGTAGCCGCCGAGCCCGACGATATCGAGCACCTGCGCGACGCGAGCGGGGATGCCGGCGGAAGGCACGTGCCTCGCTTTCAGCGGATAAGCGACGTTTTCCGCGACATCCATATGTGGCCAGAGCGCATAGGATTGGAAAACGACGCCGATATTGCGCGCCTCCGGCGGCACCTGCCGCTTCGGGTCGGCGATAAGCGCGTCGCCGAGGAACACGAAGCCTTCGCTCGGCGCCTCGAAGCCCGCGATCAACCGCAGCATCGTCGTCTTGCCGCAGCCGGAAGGGCCGAGCAGCGCCGTGAACGATCCCTCCGGAAAAGCCAGCGAAACTCCGTCCAGTGCGGTGGTGTCGCCATAGCGCTTGACAAGGGACTCGACCCGGATCTCGCTCATATTTTTCGTCCATGGCAGCTGTGATGGCCGGCAATACGGTGGAAATCCGGCATTGGCAATGCGGCCGGCATCGATGCAGACCGACGCCGATCCGCCGCGCCCGCGAACCCATTGTTTCATCGCACTGAGGTCACATTTGCGAGTCAGAAGGCCGCCAAAAGCAACTTTTCAAAACGAGCGGCGTTGCTGGAGCTACGCCAGTTCGGGAGACAGGGAATGGACAGACTGCAATTCGAGGTGCCGGTGCGCATCACGCCCGCGCCCGGCCTGCCGGTCGAGGAAATCTACAGCGTCGAGCAGGCGCTCGATTTCCTGCAGGACTGGCCGAAGCGCCGCCAGGGCAAGGTCTACGAAGCCGCGTTCAACGCCTGCTTCGGCGCGACGGTCGATGTGGCCAGCGCCGAGGAAGCCTGCCGCGCCTTCGCGGCCTTCTGTCGTGTCAGCGGATTGCTGGCGAAGGATGCGATGTTCCCCGGCAAGCTTGGCAGCAGGGCAGGAGCATATCGCGACGCGCGGGCTTAGGCCCACAACGCAGCTTTCAGCCACCGAACGACACGCCGCGATAGCGCATCCCCACCTGCACGCCGCGCACGATCACACGCGACAGGATTTCCATGTCGAGCGGCATTTGCGGGCGCCATACGTCGAGCAGGAGAGCGACGCGAGGCTGATCCGAGTTGTTCATGACTTCATGTTCGAACGTGTCGTCCCAGAGCATGCACTCGCCGTCGGCGATGCGCCTTTCCTCGTGATTGATCATCATGATCGTTGCCGGGCGGCCATCCGCCTGTTTTGGGATGACCAGGCCGAGATGGAACCGCATGATGCCGCGAAAAGGTCCCCGGTGCGGCGGGATGTGCTTGCGCGGGGCGAGGAACGAGACGGCCGCCGATTTGACCTCCGGGCACTCCGAAAGCAGCCGGGTCAGCACCGGCATCCTTGCCAGGTTCTCCGGGACCGTCATGTCGTAGGCCTTGAGCACCAACATGCGCCAGTCGAGACCGTCATTGGCCGAGATATCGGCCTGCTCCGGCATGATGTCGTGGAAGCGCGGCGCGTTGTTCAGCTTCGCCGCCAAGGCCTCGTCGCGGATGTCTTGCCAGGCGGCGGTGAACTTCGCGGCATTCGGAAAATGCGTGCCGGCATCAAGAATGGCCGGTGTATCTATGCGCTTTTCATAGATACGGCGGACCAGGTTGGTTCCGAGATCGTAGGCGCCTGACATCTCAATACCTCAGCGACGCTGTTATATAGTGGGATATTGCTTGCGGCCATCGCTCACGGAGATTTGTACGGGCGCCAGCAGGCGGATAGACATCATGCGGCCCGGTCCCGACAGGTCTTCGTCGCACAGGGTCTTCGACGCCGGGCGCGGCCCAGTGCCGACGTCGGTGATTTCGGGGGCTTCTGGTAATCCGAACCGACGACGCATCCCGAGAGCAGCGGTAACGCGGGCAAAAAAGCCCCTTCGCGGTAGCGAGACCGCGTCAAAAACCGTTATTCCGGAGTGGCTGCGGCTTGTGTCCCGCTCGTATCCTGCCTGGCTGCCCTGCTTTTGAAGATGCGGCGCACTGTGACGAACAACAGCGGCACCAAGAAGACGCCAATCACCGTCGCCGCGATCATGCCGCCCATCACGCCGATGCCGACCGAGTTCTGCGCGCCGGAGCCCGCGCCGCTGGCAATCGCAAGCGGCGTGACGCCAAGGATGAAGGCAAGCGACGTCATCAAGATCGGTCGCAGGCGTTGCCGCGCCGCTTCCAGCGTCGCTTCGACCAGCCCCATTCCCGCCGACTGCCGCTCGATGGCGAACTCGACGATAAGGATGGCGTTCTTGGCAGCAAGACCGATCGTGGTCAGCAGTCCGACCTTGAAATAGACGTCGTTGGTCTGGCCGAAGAGAGTGGCCGCCGCCAGCGCGCCGAAGATGCCGATCGGGACCGACAGCATGACGGCGAACGGGATCGACCAGCTCTCATAGAGTGCCGCAAGGCAGAGGAACACGACCAGCGCCGAAATCGCGTAGAGCGACATGGCTTGGTTGCCGGAAAGCCGTTCCTGGTGCGACAGCCCGGTCCATTCATGCGAATATCCGGCGGGCAGTTGCGCGACCAGCCGGTCGATCTCGTCCATCGCCGCGCCGGAGCTTTGACCCGCGGCCGCGGCACCCTGGATCTCGACCGCCGCCGAGCCGTTGTAGCGTTCGAGGCGGGGCGAGCCGTAGGTCCAGTGGCTGGAGGCGAAGGCCGAGAACGGCACCATGGCGCCGCCGGAGTTGCGGACCTGCCATTTGTCGATATCTTCCGGCTGCATGCGGAAGTCCGGATCCGATTGCAGATAGACCGGCTTAACCCGTCCCCGATCGATGAAATCGTTGACATAGTCGCTGCCCCAGGCGGTCGACAGCGTGTTGTTGATGTCGGCGAGGCTGATGCCCAGCGCGCTCGCCTTCTCCTGGTCGATGTCGACCGAGAATTGCGGCTGGTCCTCCTGACCGTTGGGGCGGGTGTTGGCGAGCAGCGGGCTCTTCGCGGCAAGGCCGAGCAGTTGGTTGCGCGTCTGGATCAGTGCCTCATGGCCGGCGCCATTGACGTCCTGCAGGTAGAAATCGAAGCCGTTGGTGTTGCCGAAACCCTGGATGGCGGGCGGGGCAAGGGCGAAGACCTGCGCGTCCCTGATCCTGGAGAAGGCGCCCATGGCGCGGCCGGCCACCGCTCGTGCTGCCAGGGCCGGCGTCTTGCGCTGGTCGAAATCCTTCAGCCGCACGAAGGCGATGCCGACATTCTGTCCGGCGCCGCCGAAGCCGAAGCCGGAAGCGGTGAACACGCCTTCGACCGCGTCCTTCTCTTCGTTGAGGTAATGGTCCGTCACCTTGGCGAGCACGCGCTCGGTGCGGTCCTGCGTCGCGCCGACCGGCAGCGAGGCGCTGGTGATCAGGATGCCCTGATCCTCGTCGGGCAGAAACGAGCTCGGCAAACGGGCGAACATCCAGCCCATGGCGATGACGATCGCCAGGAACACGGCAAGGAAGCGCCACGACCGGTTGATGATGCCGTGCGAGCTGTCGCGATAAGCAATCGTGCCGCGGTCGAAGACGCGGTTGAACCAGCCGAACGGGCCCCTTTGCGTCGCATGGTCCTTTGGGGCGCGCAGGATGGTGGCGCAGAGCGCCGGCGTCAGAACAAGTGCCACCAGCACCGAGAGCACCATGGCCGAGACGATGGTGACCGAGAATTGCCGGTAGATGATGCCGGTGGAGCCGCCGAAGAAGGCCATCGGCACGAACACGGCCGACAGCACGGTGGCGATGCCGATCAGCGCGCCGGTGATCTCGTTCATCGATTTGCGCGTCGCTTCTTTCGGCGGCAGACCCTCCTCATGCATGACGCGCTCGACATTCTCGACCACGACGATAGCGTCGTCGACGAGCAGGCCGATGGCCAGAACCATGGCGAACATGGTGAGCGTGTTGATGGAATAGCCGAAGAAGGAGAGCACCCCGAATGTGCCGAGCAGCACCACCGGCACGGCGATCGTCGGGATGATGGTGGCGCGCAGGTTCTGCAGGAAAAGCAGCATCACCAAAAACACCAGCACAATCGCTTCGGCGAGCGTCTTCACCACTTCCTCGATCGACAGGCGCACGAAGGGTGAGGTGTCGTACGGATAGACGACCTCGACGCCCTGCGGGAAGGTCGAGCTCAAGCGGTTGATGGTCGCGCGCACCGCCTCGGCGGTGCTGATGGCGTTGGCGCCGGTCGCCAGGTTGACGGCGACACCGGCGGCCGGCTTGCCGTTGTAATGGGCTTGCGTGGTGTAGCTTTCGGCGCCGATCTCGACCTTAGCGACATCGTTGAGGCGCACCAGCGAGCCGTCGGTGTTGCTCTTGAGGATGATGTTGCGGAACTGCTCGGCGGTCTGCAGCCGGCTCTTGGCCGTCACCGTGGCGTTGAGCTGCTGGCCCTTGCGCGCCGGCAGGCCGCCGAGCTGGCCGGCCGAAACCTGCGTATTCTGCGCCTGGATCGCGGCGGCGACATCGCTCGGCATCAGCGCGTATTGCGCTAATTTGTCAGGGTCGAGCCAGATGCGCATGGCATAGCCGGAGCCGAAAAGCTGCGTGGAACCCACGCCTTCGACGCGCTTCAGCGTGTCGTTGACGGTTGCGTCGACATAGTCGGCGAGATCGGTCGAGTTCATCTTGCCGTCGGCGGAGACGAAGCCGATGACCATCAGGAAGCCTGTCGAGGATTTGGAGACGGTGATGCCGTTGCTCTGGACTACCTGCGGCAGCTGCGACTGAACCAATTGCAGCTTGTTCTGCGTCTGCACCTGCGCGGTGTCGGGATTGGCGGCGCTGGTGAAGGTCAGCGTGATCGAGGCTTGGCCGGTCGAGGTCGAGGTCGCGGTCATGTAATCGAGATTGTCGATGCCGGTCATGCCCTGCTCGATAACCTTGGTGACCGAGTTCTCGACGGTCTGCGCATCGGCGCCGGGATAGGTGGCGTTGATGTTGACCGTGGTGGGGGCGATCTGCGGATATTGCGAGATCGGCAGCGTTTGCAGCGCCAGCAGCCCGCCCAGCATGATTACGATGGCGATCACCCAGGCGAAGATCGGCCGATTGATGAAGAAGGCCGACATCGCTCAGTTCCCGGTTGCGCCAGAGGCAGGCTGCTTTGCGGCGCCGGCGGCATTGCCGCCGGCCGGTGCTGCCGAGGCTGAGCTCTGCTCGCGGTCCTTGATCTCGCCGGTCGTTTCGTCGATCGTCACCTCGACCGGTGTCGCGTCGCCTCCGGCGCGCACCAGCTGCAGGCCCTCGACGATGACGCGGTCGCCATCGTTAATGCCGGAATCGACCAGCCAGCTGTTGCCGACGCTGTTGCGCACGCTCAGCGTACGCTGCTCGACCTTGCCCTGGGCATTGACCACCATAGCCGTCGCCTGGCCCTTGGGGTCGCGGGTGACGCCGCGCTGCGGCACCAGGAAGCTGTTTTGCGCAACGCCTTCCTCGACGATGGCGCGCACATACATGCCGGGCAGGAGCAGGCGGTCAGGATTGGGAAACTGGGCTCTGAGCGCGAAGGTGCCGGTCGACTGGTCGACATTGGCGCCGGCGAATTCCAGCTTGCCGTTCTGAGCATAGATGGTGCCGTTGTCGAGCTTCAGCTTGACGCTGACATTGGGTCCGCTGAATTTCAGCCGGCCTTCGTTGATCGCCTGGCGTAGATTGAGCAGGTTGGTGCTGGACTGCGTGACGTCGACATTGATCGGGTCGAGCGAGCGAATGGTGGTCAGCACCGTTTCCTGGTTGGCCGTGACCAGCGCGCCTGGCGTCAACGTCGATTTGTCGATCCGGCCGGCGATCGGTGCGGTGATCGAGGTGCGGTCGAGGCTGATCTTCGCGGTCTCGACGCTGGCCTTGGCCGACGCGACATCGGCTTGGGCCTGCGCAAGCGTCGCGGCGGCATCGTCGTAATCCTGCTTCGAGACCACATTCTGCTTCAGCAGCCCGGAATAGCGGTCGAACTTCGCCTGCGCGGTCGGCACCGCGGCTTCCGCCTTCTGCTGCGCGGCGACGGCGCTGTCATAGGCGGCCTGATAGCTCGCCGGATCGATGAGGTAAAGCGGCTGTCCCGCCACCACCTCGGCGCCCTCCTGGAACAGGCGCTGCTGGATGATGCCGTCGACCTGCGGGCGCACCTCGGCGACGAGCGAGGCGGCGGTGCGGCCCGGCAGCTCGGCGGTGATTGCAACCGATTGCGGGTGCAGCGTGACGACGCCGACCTCGGGCCGCCCGACGCCGCCCATGCCGGGCGGAACCTGGCTCTTTTCCTGCGAGCAGGCCGCCAGGAGCAGGGCAGCGCACAACGCGAAGACCGCCTTACGGCGCGTCGGCAAGGAAGGCTGGCTGAACAGAATGCGCATGGCCCGGATCATCTTTCGCTCGAGTTGCTGTGGCAGCCGGATGGCTGATGCAGGCGCACTGCGGAGCCATCTGGCGCCGGGCACCTGCACGAAAAGCCTGGGGCGACGGAGTGCCGCGCCTCGGCCACTCTGTGCCGCGCTTGGGAGTTTAGCAACGTGCCGAAGCGGTTCATGTCACGCTCCTTTTCCGCGGCCGGAATCGTTCGACGAAAGGGGTCAAATGTGCGGCCGCGACGCCCACCGACGTCAGTATGCCGATCCTCGGGAATAAACCAAGTGCCCCTTGCCGACCGCAGGTGCGCGCCTTCCAGGCCGTCGACTAGATAGATGGCCATGAAGAACCCGGTTATGCGATTTTCTGTGCACGTTTTTCAAAGTTCGGCGGGGATGGGTAGCGAGAGGCGATACCCGTCGAAGCTCAGCCGGATCGCGCTCTGAGCGTGCGCGCCACGAGGGCCGATTGCGGATCACGACGCCCGGCTGTGAAGCTCGGGGCTGCGGATGCAATCAGGCGCAGCATCATCAGAGCTTCCCACATAGTGCTCTCCATTCGCCTCGCGAAGCCGCCAACCACGTGAGGCGTTGCGCTGATTGGAACCCGGCCGGCCCTTGAACGGGTAGGTCAGGGGGCCGGCCGGCGCAGCCGGTCAGAGTTGCTCGCCACTCCGGGGTAGGGGTGGAGGGAGCTGTCCGCCGTGATCGGGCAGACCTCCGGGGCCGGCTGCGTCCGGCGGACCACCCCATGGACCGGGGGGCGGGCCGTGCGGCCGATCCGCCGAAGCGAGTATTTCGAGCTGCTCGGGGGTCAGCTTGGCCCGCAACACGGTGATGGCATCCTTGAGCTTGGCGGCCGAGGCGGCGCGCCTGGTCACCTCGTCGGCCAGCTTTTCCTGGAAGGCGAAGGGGTCGCGCTTGGCCTGATCCGGCTTGCCGCCGGCGGCATCGTCCGGACCGCGGCCGGCCTGGCCGAAATCCGGCCGCGGCGGCGCCAGCACAGCCTGCAGCGCGCTGGTGTAGTCGCGCCAGGCGTCGAGCTGCTCCGAGCGGATGCCGATCCGGGTTTCGAGCGCGGCGAGCCGGGCGGCAAGGAATTCCGGCGGCGGACCCAGGCGGCGCGGACCGAAGTCTTCGGGGCCGTGCCGCATCGCCCAACGCTGGCCGTGCCACGGCATCGGCCCGGGGCCGGAGTCGGGGCTTGCGTCGTCTTGCCGCCCGATTGCCGGCGGTTCGTCCCCGCGGGCTGCGCCGGGCTCCGGCTCCGCGGCGAGCACGGGGTGGATGGCCGCGACCGAGAAGAGGCCAAGCGCCAGAAGTCTGCTTCGCATGACATGATCCTTTCTGCATGCGTTCGGATGCCGGGAGGATAGGAAGCCTCTTTTGCCGCATTGCTTCGGCGCATTGCCGAAGGTTTCCGGAAAAGGGAGATTTGTTTCCGAATGTTTCCAGCGGCTTCGCGGAAACGTTCCGTTGCAATTTTCCATGCCGCCTGGTGGCGTCGCTCCCTATAATCGCGAACAAACAGGCAAGCAGGCTAAGAATGCAGGCACAATCCCACATCCTTGTCGTCGACGACGACCGCGAGATCAGGACGCTGCTCGGGCGCTATCTCGACGGGCAGGGGTTTCGCGTGTCGGTGGCGGCCGACCGGCGTGAATGCGAGCAGAAGCTCGGCTCGGGCCAGTTCGACCTTGTCGTGCTCGACGTCATGCCGCCGGACGGCTCCGGTCTCGACATCTGCCGGAGCCTGCGGGACCGCAAGCCGCACATCCCCGTCATCCTGCTGACCGCGCTGAAGGAGGATGTCGACCGCATCATCGGGCTGGAGCTCGGCGCCGACGACTATCTCGGCAAACCGTTCAATCCGCGCGAGCTTTCGGCCCGCATCCGGGCGGTGCTCAGGCGTTCGGCACCGGACGAAGCCGCGCCGCCCAAGGTTCGCGTCTATCATTTCGCCGGTTACCGGCTGGAGCCCGATACGCGCAAGGTGATGGATGCCGACGGCGCGCTGATCGACCTTACCGGCGCCGAGTTCGACCTGCTGCAGGTCTTTCTCGATCGGCCAGGTCGGCTTTTGTCGCGCGACCAACTCCTCGATCTGACGCAAGGGCGTGAGCGCGAACCGCTCGACCGGTCCGTCGACGTGCTGATGAGCCGGCTGCGGCGTAAATTCGCCGAAGCGGGCGAGGAGAACCTGTTCAAGACCGTGCGCAATGGCGGCTACCAACTGACCGCGCGCGTCGAGACGACGGAGACCGGGACGTGACCTCGCTGCGCCGGCGGCTGATCATCCTTCTGGTCGTGTCGATCCTCGGCGTCGTCGGGCTCGCCACCTTCGTCGCGGTCAAGGTGCTCGGCGGGCCGTCGCCGGAACTCATCATGGGGCCGCTCGCCCACCAGATCCAATGCATGGTGCAACTGGTTCCCGGCCATGCGCCGAATTCAGGCGATGCACCCGTCATCGTAAAGGATCGCCCGGCAGACGGCTTCGAGGACCGCAAGCACACAAAAGTACTGAACGAGATCCTGCACCACAACGGGCTGGATCTTTCGGCCGTGGTCAGCCGCAATGCCGGCAAGCCGGGAATGGTTGCTTCCGTGGAGCTGCCCGACCATCGCTGGATGATCGTCGACGTGCCCGATTTCGGCCCGCCGCGCGATGTCTGGTACGGGCTGGTGGGTTGGATGGTGCTGATCGTGCTCGGTGCCACACCTGTATCGATCTATTTCACCGGCGTGCTGGTGCGGCCGCTCGAAATGCTCGAAGCCGCCGTCAGCAAGATCGGATCGGACGGGGTGCTGGCGACCTTGCCGGAAAAAGGCTCGGCCGAGGTGAGGGCTACCGCCCATGCGCTCAACGAGCTGTCGGCAAGATTGAGGGCGGCGATGGAAAGCCGCATGCGGCTGGTGGCCGCCGCCGGCCACGATCTCAGGACCCCGATGACCAGGATGCGGCTCCGTGCCGAGTTCCTAGATGAGGATCGCGAGAAATGGCTGAGGGACCTCGACGAACTCGACCGCATCGCCGACAGCGCTATCCGCCTGGTGCGCGAGGAGGTCAACCAGGACGCGGTCGAGCCGTTGGAACTGGACAGGCTGGTCCGCGATATCGAGGTCGAGATGGTCTCGCTTGGTCATGCGGTGACGATCGACCATCTCGACCGCGTGTCGGTCAAAGCCGGCGCGCTCGGCTTGCGCCGGGCGCTGCGCAACCTGATCGTCAACGCTGCCACGCATGGCAAGAGCTGCACCGTCGCGCTTGCGGGGCGGGACGGCCAGGCGGCCCTCACCATCGCCGACAGCGGCCCCGGCATCCCGCCGGACCTGCTGAACAAGGCCTTCGAGCCCTTCTTCCGGGTTGATCCGGCGCGCACGCAATTCATTCCGGGGGCGGGGCTGGGGCTGGCGATCGCGAAGGAGATCATCGAACGCTACGGCGGGGCGATCACACTGGAGAACAGGCCGGGAGGAGGGCTGCTGCAGACGGTGGTGTTTGCAACGGCCTGACGTCGGACATTCCAGGGTTTGGCGCGGGCTTTCAACTGCTTTCAAGGCTTTGCTCGCTGCATCGTGACCGCGCCGCCGTTGCGGAGCGGCGCCGGCGCCCCCACACTGTGGCCGGCAGCTATAGCGCTTCAGTCGGGACTGCGTTGGAAAACCTTGTGCGGGGTTCCTGGGTTCGGGCGGACCATCCGGGAAAGGGCGCACAAAGCAGCTAAGGGAAGATGGCCGTCGGCTTCGATCGGTGGGTTTTTCTTTTCAGGTAGCCTCATCGATCACCGCCGTCTTGCGCTTTCGGCGCTACGTGCCTCGTGACGAGCCGCACGGCATGTAGTTTGACCCTGATCCCGAGGTCCTTGCCGCCGACCGTGACGGTGTTATCACCGACGTGCAGGACTTGGCCCGTTAGCTCGTCTTCTGCCCACTGCTGATGTTCGGCGATCTGTCCAGGATTGAATGCGGCTGGCGGTAGAAAAGGATCAATACGCTGACCCGATCCTCTGTGACGCGCTTGCGGATCGTTGCGGTGATCGCAACCCTATCGCCGACGATTATACTGCCCTTCGCCATAGGCTGAGTCTGGCTCGCGCTCAGCCTTCGTCAAGCATTTGCTCAACGTATGAGGTTGTGGTCGCGCCTGTGGCTCGCCAGGTTAGGGATGTCCTATTTCTACCCAGGAGTGGACACCGGTCTGCGGTTGAGTGTCACGGCAAGATCGCAGCCCGAGCGGAACATTACCGAGCCGCGCCCGTTGGAGAGCGCGGCGCATTCGTAGGACTGGAACACTGCTAAAGTGCCGCCGTTGGGGATGACCTGACTGCCCGTCCGGGATCGTCTCGGGCGGGCTAGCCTACAGCGAACCCGCGCCAAACCAACGAATGAACTCTGCATCCTTCCTGGTGAATTCCTTCACCGCCTTAAACAGCTTCGTGAAGATAGCCCATGGGCCGGTAATGGTTGCGTTGCGTCGATATCAGGGGGGCGCAAGATGGCGGCATGCAGTGCCGCTGCGGCTTCCATGAAGCGCGGCACCTCCAGTTCGGACAGTTGCTTGCCTTGTTCGCTGAACCGTTGCGACCTCGTACGAGCTGTCCCCCGTCTGCGGACATAACTCCTAGGCGGTGGCGTGGGGTCATAGACCGCCGCCCCTCTGCGGCCCGACAGTTCCGCGTTGGGGTTGCGTTGGGTTGAACCGCCGGGCCTAACCGACTCGGTAGGGGAGAGTCGGCTAAGGCGGAAGCTAAATTAGCATTCCTGCATTGATATAGGTTTTTATGTCTTTCCACCGGTTTCGTTGGCAGCCTGGCGGGCTCGTCAAGGCTAAGCAAGAGCAGCGTTTAGGAACGCCGCTCTCGCGCGGGTGCGGGAATGCGCGGGAATGCATATCGGGCGTGTCAGCCTGGTACATCCTGCTCGGCATCGATCTTGCCTCGCCACCTCCGCGACGGAGGCGAGGCGATGATCCTTTCACGAGATCTGTACGATTCTGATATTACCTTTCACTGCCCGGAGTGCGGAACAGCGGTGGTCCGAAAGGGATCGTGGTTCAAAAGCTCCAAGGTCTTCATATGCGACACCTGCAACGCGCAAACCCGCCTGACATACGGGCTCAAGCTCGCGATCTTCGATGCATATCTCCATCCGCCTGCCGCACCAAATCTGCCGGCCTATGTGAGGAGAAAAGAGCAATAGCGAATGGCACCGCTACCAGGCTGGGCACCTTGGACCCCTTGCGATCAGTTCATTCCGGTAAAGTAGATGGATAGCCGGCACCGATCGAAGCAAGGCCGATGACAAAGATCATGAAGGCTTCGAAACCAGTGCCGCCGTTGCCGATTCTATCCATCGAACTCCCCGTCCTTCGTGATGCCGGGTTCAAACGCGCTTCGCGTCAGAAGGTTGCGGGAACCGCGACCCTTGATGGGGTCTGCCGATTGGCGTCGATCAGCGGCGCCATCCGCCTGGTGCGCGAGGAGGTCAACCAGGACGCGGTCGAGCCGTTGGAACTGGACAGGCTGGTCCGCGATATCGAGGTCGAGATGGTCTCGCTTGGTCATGCGGTGACGATCGACCATCTCGACCGCGTGTCGGTCAAAGCCGGCGCGCTCGGCTTGCGCCGGGCGCTGCGCAACCTGATCGTCAACGCTGCCACGCATGGCAAGAGCTGCACCGTCGCGCTTGCGGGCGGGACGGCCAGGCGGTCCTCACCATCGCCGACCGCGGCCCGGCATCCCGCCGGACCTGCTGAACAAGGCCTTCGAGCCCTTCTTCCGGGTTGATCCGGCGCGCACGCAATTCATTCCGGGGGCGGGGCTGGGGCTGGCGATCGCGAAGGAGATCATCGAACGCTACGGCGGGGCGATCACACTGGAGAACAGGCCGGGAGGAGGGCTGCTGCAGAGGGTGGTGTTCGCAACGGCCTGACGTCGGACATTCCAGGGTTTGGCGCGGGCTTTCAACTGCTTTTCAAGGTTTTGCTCGCTGCATCGTGACCGCGCCGCCGTTGCGGAGCGGCCTCGTAAGATGCGAATCTGGCGATACGATGCTTTGCGAGGATGCCACCATGCCCATGAGTAAGATTGCGTTTTGCGCGGCAGCGATGATCGTTGCCGCCACAAATTTCGCCGATGCACGGCCCGACACACGCAAGATGACCTGCGCGCAGACCCAGGCGCTGATCCAGAGCCGGCATGCGGTGGTGCTGACCACGGGGGCGAACACGTATGAGCGCTATGTCCGCCAGTTCGGCAACGAGTGCGATGCTCCCTACGTGCCGATGGTCGACTATGTCCCGACCAATGACGGGCAGTGTATGGTCTATCGGTGCGAAGAGCCGGCGCCGATGGTTCCGGATTGATCGGAGCTTGCCGCTTCGCGCTGCTGGGCGCCTGCTTTTCTGAGTGTCGACGCGATCTGGCGAGGACGGCGGCCTTCTGTTCCCCCCACAGCGCGCGCAGCCTCTCACTTGACCTTCTTAATCTCCGGGCCTGCCGGCTGGTCGGTCGCCGGAGCCGGCGTGCAATCCTGCCCCTTGCACTCCAGGGCGGGATCGTCCTTCGGCGGCAGGCAATTCTGTCCCTGGCAGTGAACGGGCGGCTGCGCCGCGTCGCCATTCGGCTGGGCAGGCTGATCATCGGCGAAGGCGGGCTGCAGCCCGGCCAGGCCGGTCATTGCCGCGCACAAGAGAACTGTCCGAAGCAGGTTCATCCGCGCCTCCAAGGCGAGGCAGAACTCTACACCGTCTGATCACTGCCACGATGCGTCACCCAACAACGCCGTTAATAACGCGTTTCGGCCGCTAGAGCGCGAGGGGCCGGCTTGCCAAGGCCATGCCGGGGTCGACGGCGCACAACACGATCGGGCTGCTCTATCCGATGCTGGCGGGCACCGCCATGTTCGAGAAGGCGGCCGCATGACCGTGGATACTCGTGTCGCAGCGCTCTGCCAGGAATTCGACGTCAAGATCGTCGGCCGGCACCAATATCGGGGGCCTGGCGAGACCCGCGCAATGGCCTCGATCCGTCGGATCATCGTGCAGCACGGCATCGAGCACGCGAGGCTCGTGCTGTGCATCCTGGCCGAAGGGCGAGGAAATCATGCCCTGATCGACGAAACGTCGTTGCGGGCTGTCTCTGACCTGCTGCGGGCCTGTCCCGACCTGGTAGAGCTCCACACATCCGCGCTGCTCGAGATGTTCGACAGGATGCCTCTCGGCCCGCTTATGGCGACCGCCAACGAGCTCCGCGGCGTCATCCACCAAGGCCATGCGCTCGCGGGCATGCTGTACCTCTATGCAAGGCAGATCAGCCCGGCGCCGATCAAGGGCAAGATCGCCAGCCCCGACAAGGCGCGCAGATCAAAAGTCAGCGAAGGCGAGAAGCGGGCCGCATAGCGCGCCAGCGCGCCACCGGGACGCACCAACAGGCGATCAGCGCCTTGGCGGTGTAGGATATCGGCGGCGGGAAACCGCGCGTCCTGGGGGCGGCAGAAACCGGGACAAGCTGTCCCAGTTTCGAGGGAGGTCGGCTCCAAAATTATCACCGTGATAAGTTTAGAACCGTATGCCTCGGCCACCGCCTCGCCCCTTTTGCGCTATCGATGGCGATTTGCAGCGAAATAGTCGAGAACGATTTTCGACGTGAAATCTGATTCAGTCAGACCCGCACAGAGGCGCTCAACGAGTTCCTCTGAGGCTGGCGGCTTCGGCGTGAAATACCAGCCGTCGACGCATTTCACGATCTGCTCGCACCGCAGTGTCCGGGACATGTGATATTCGACATAGCTCGGCTTCGTTATGAACTCGTGCTCGCCCACGTCAACTCGGCACGCCGGATCGAAAAATCGCCCGTCCCTTATTGAAGTGAGCGTGACCAGCAAGCACCGCTCTGCTTCGCAGGGCGCGGTGACGATAACATAGAGATGCTTGCCATCTTCACCCGGCCCGGACGGTATGAGCAGGGCGCTCTTCTTCGCGACGACGTAGGCCATCCGGGGATTTTCAGGTATTGAAAATTGAATCGAGGGTGCGCTCGCGTATCACTTTCTTTTCAAGCTCTTCGGGGTCTGGCTTCCCGAGAAATTTGAAGACGCGGCTGTAGGGAATCGGCTGCGATGAAAAATCTGGATCTTCCCATTCAGGGCAATTGTCGTGCGTGTAGTCGCGGATTTGCCATTGATCCATATGGCCGAATTCTGCCCAGGTATTCTCGAGGGTTCGCAACTCCGCCCGGCTCAACTCATCAAGATGCGCAATTGATAAATCCGACGAGCGGACGGAAAAACAATGGTCTTCCCGATCTGTAACAAATTCTTTCCAACTGGCTTGATCATCTGTCAAGCCATTGATCTGGTTGAGGGTAATCGAGTTGACAGGCCCATGCTCCATCGACACCAGTTGGTCGCGAAGCATCGAGGAGTCGAAGTCGCTCATGAAGCGGCGCTCCGACAGATAAATCAATTTCACGGCCTTCAGCACAGGTATGCGGCCGCCTTCGCGAATCGCGAAAAAGGCTGCGATCTGCGCGGCTTTTCTGGAATTGTACCAAGGCTGCATCGGTTCCCCCTGCGACGCGATTGCGTTTAAAATATATCACGGGGCTCAAGATAACGGAACTGCCTGGGGAAAAGTTGCCAATCTGGCAAGTTTGCTAGGCCTTTCTAAGCCTCACACCAGGGCCGCCGCCGTTTTCCGGGATGAACTCGACACCGGCAATCTCCAATGCCCGGCGCACTGCGGCGACGTTGTTTGTCAGCCCGGCGGCAGGTTCTGATTGGCTTGCTTCCATCCTGCGAAGGGTTGCGACCGATATCGACGCAGCCGCCGCAAGGTCGCTTTGTGCCAAGCCTAGTAGCGCTCTCGCCGCCGATATCTGCCCGCCGGTAGTTTGATTGCTTTCGCTCATTTTGCGCTAATCCGTTGACAATCGCTCGATTTGAGCGAAAACTATCACGGTCAGCAAAACCGCTCAAGGAGCAAATATCATGTCTACCAACATCATCGGACGCTTTTCACGCCGGCACATCCTGGCCGGCATCGCCGCCGTTCCAGTTGCTGCGATCCCGGCGGCGCCGCGCGCGCTGGCCGCCGCTGCCGAGCCCCACGATCCGCTTATCGATGCAATAGCAGACCTTAACGCCGGCAATGCCGCATACCCACGGCATCCGCTAGTACACGGCACCCAAGAGGAAAATGAGATCGCAATCGCCGAAACCTATGGTCCGCCTGATGATCGACTGAAAGCATGGAACGCGCCGGCAATCTCGCTCGAGGGAGCGGTTGCGGCCCTTCGCCATGCTCTCTACGAGTGCGAGATGTTCGGCGTCTCTTCCGACATCCTGCCGAACATGATCGCTGCCGCTCTCGGCTACATTGAGAGGGGGCGCGGTAGGCAGGAGGTGACGTAATGGGCAAGAAGAGCAAGTCCGACAGGAAGCTCCTGCGTCTCGAGGCGAAGCTGAACGCCGCCAGCCGGCGCTGGAACAAGGCCACGACGCGCACAGCCGCGGCTGAGAAAGAAGAGGAGCGGGCCACGGCCCGCCGAGAGAAGGCGGAGGAGAAGGAAGTCGAAACGGCCGCAGCCTTCGCCCGTGCGCGCGATCGCCTGATGAACACGCGGGCGAAGAGCCTCAAGGGATTGCTCGTGAAGGTCAGGGCCAGAGAGGTCGACTATTCTGACGACGAGGCCCTCGAAGTCGAGATCCTCAAAAGCCTCGTTGCCGACTTGAAGGCCATGAGACCATGAACCGCCAGGCCACTATGGCAAAGCTCCAGGCGATCGCGACGTCGCCGCAATCACCAACTCTCGCCTCAGCGGCGAGACTTCAGCGCGACGCCGATTCGATCGCTGTATCGATGACGGCGCTACACGGCGGGAAATGGGTCGTGAAGATCAACCACGGCTGTCACTTCGTGCTTGTGAAGCGCGAGATCGACTGACCCGATCGATCGCGCGGGAACGACAAGCCCGGCTGCTAGGTGGCCGGGCTTTTCGCTTCTTCCTTGGGCGGCCCGAATACCGGAATGGTGTCGTCGCCAAGGTATTTTCGCATTGCTGGCCCTACGCCGAACGTGACCCGTTCTCCGATTTGTTTCAGGTCGATCAACATCGCTCTGATCTGCTTGATAATGCTCTCCAGCTCGACTCCAACCGGCAGAAGGGCCGACATCTGATCTTGCGTCAACCCAGATGTGATCACGCCTTCGGCCTCATTGAAATGGGTCATAACGATCGCCTTCACCTTGTCGCGCTTTTCTCCATATAGCTTGACAGCCTCGACGAGGTTGCGGTGCTGCATGAACAGCGTCACCGAAGCCTGCATCAAGTCATTGTCCTTGGCGGCAATCAAGGGAGACAATTCGGATGGGTCGATGTCGAAGGTCTGATAGCTGCCAACAATCGGTAGGACGCGCTGCCAAAGCGGCTGACCGGTCAGCTTCCGATCGTTTGCCTCAGAGAGAGATTGGTCGATCGTTTTCTGGATAGCAACTACATCGCTTAGGACGACCGACGCTTTCACTGTCAGGCGAAGCACGTACGCCTTTTGCTCTGCACGTCTGGCCTCTTTATCTCGACTGAGGGTTTCACCTGATGCTTGCTTTGCCAGGATAAAAGAAACCACAGCGCTCAAACATGAGCCGAGCACCGCGCCGCCGAAACCAGCCAACAGCGTGGCATGGTCGGAAGTTGCGGAGAACTTTTCAACAAGGAACAGCGTAAGCAGGCACCCGACAAAGGCTCCGAAGATCCCGACAGTGATCAACTCGACCACGGAATTCTTGACTGAATCGGTATTTGCCACCTGTCGCCCCCCCGCGATCTGTTCGCCTGCGTCCGTGGTCGTATATTCGATGCGTATTCGACGCATCGGTCTCAAAGTCTCATAAGTCATTGAAAAGACTGGTACGCCCAAGGGGAATCGAACCCCTGTTACCGCCGTGAAAGGGCGGTGTCCTAACCGCTAGACGATGGGCGCGCTCAGACGAAGCGGCTTATAATTGCGTTGTTGCCAGCCGGCAACCCATCCGCAGCCAGATGCGACAACTTTTTTCGAAGGCGGGAAAAGCACTCTTTTCGGGGGCAGGCATGGTTTGCGGTGTCGCTTGGTGGCGCACCCTTGGAGATTAGCAGAGACATCCCGCGCGATCTTCATTCTATGGCGGAGCAAGGAGCGAAGCGACGCAGCGCAGATCCATTCCGTTACCTGTGAGCGTTGCATCGGTGCAGAATCTGCGCCGCTGCACTCTACGGTCGAGGTGACGGAATGGATCCTCGGGTCTGCGCGTCCGCTTCGCTCCCGCTCCGCCCGTGGATGACGAAGTTCGGAAGGCTTTGGCTAATGGCGAACGTCCTGCCGGCCTGAAGCAACGTGACGCTGATCGCCGTTCATCTGGTCAAATCGGCTATGGCTAGGCCGAAACGGAAATCAGCCGTCCTCGCCACCGCCGCTGCGGCGCCGGCAGCGCCAGTTCCAGTCGCGCTCGGGGCCGACGTCGATGTGGACGGAATCGGTGTGGCAGTAGGTGCCGACGCCGCCGCGGCCCGGCATCGTGCGGACATAATTCGCCAGCTCCCACTTCGACACGCCGGGCACCTGGATATCGGCGGCGGCGCAGTACATGTGCAGCGAGTTCTTGGCGCCGTTGGCTCGGCGGTTGCGCGAGGGATCGCGGTAGCCGGAGGTGACGATCATCTTGCGGCCGAAATGGCCCTCGATCGTCTTCAGCACCCGCACCAGCGACGGTTTCAGGCAGGCGACGTCGACGCTTTCGTTCTGCTTCAAAAGACCGTTGGGCGCGAGCCTGGCCATGCCGGCGGCCGAGGCCACCTGATAGGAGCCGCCGCCCTCGTCCTCGTTGAGGTCGACGTCGCTCTCGTCGTCGATGCCGGACTTGCGCTTGATCTCGAAGAGCGCGGTCTGGCGTACGCCGGGAAGGGCATCGGCGCCGGTGATGTGATAGCTCGGGTCGTCCAGCGAGGCGAGCTGCACTGGCTTTGCGGCAGGCGTCGCGGAGGCCAGCTCAACGATCGGCTTGGCGGGAGCCGGCGCGGCGGTCGCGGTCTTGGCCTGTGCCGCGATCTGGTCGCCGGAGCGCGCATTGTTGATCAGGGGGGCGGTTGCTGCAGAGGCCGGCGTGGTGCTGAACAGCGAGGCGAACAGGCTCTTCTTCGGGGCGGCGATCTGCGGCTGCGCAGGCTCGCCCGCGGTTACATAGACGCCGTTGCTCATGGCCTGCGTGGTTGCCTGCGCCTTCGAGGCAATGGCGGCGGCATCACCGGCGGCGACCTGCTCGGCGACGGTTTGCGTCAGTTCCGCCTTTTGCGCCTGCTGAACCAGCGGTTGCGGCGTGCTGCCGGCGATCGCGGCGGAGCCCGCCGGCACGGCAACGGCAGGGAAGGCAGCGGCTTGCGGCCGTGTCTCCGGCACATAGGCAACCTTCTCGGGCAAAGGCGTATCGCCCTCGCTCATCACAGTCGATCCGGCTTCAGCGGGCGTCGCAGCCTGCAACGACGAATCGGCCGCGGTCGCGGTCTTGGCGCCGGATCTCGCGCTCATTTCGGTCGCGGTTGAATTGTAGGCAGGCGAAACGACCGACATCGTCGGGTCGTCGGTCGAGGTGCAGGAGGCCAGAAGCACGGAGAAAAGCGCTGCCGCGATGCTGCGGCTTTCCCCTCGTGCGAGACGCCAACCTGCTGATTTCAAAATAAATTCCCCCTCGGCATCCGGTTGGTTCGTCATCGCCGCGCCACTCCAGCACCGCGCCGCGATAACCCTCCTGTTCCCAACCGGAAACGGGATATGTGTCGAATCTGCAAGCCTCGGAATTAATCTGCGTAGGAAGGTGATTTGAGGCCGCCGAACGATTGACGCCACCATTTCGCCCTGTTTTGGTGGCCCGTCAACTCACCAGACATTACAGTCCGTTACACACGCACCTTGACATAGGTGCCCGGCGCATCTCCCAAGGTTTTCATACGCTTGCCGGGTTTGCGCGCGGGCACGCGGACGTTGTCCTGGTTCTCGATCCAGTGCTGCCAGTGCGTCCACCAGGAGCCTTGATGCTCCTGCGCGGCCGCAAGCCACGCGTTGAAGTCGCCCACCGGCTTGCCGCCGGTCCAGTACTGGTACTTCTTGGCGGCGGGCGGGTTGACGACGCCGGCGATGTGGCCGGAACCCGCCATCACATACTCGACATCGCCGCCGAAATACCGCGATCCCAGGAACACCGAAAGCGCCGGCGCGATGTGGTCCTCTTTCGTGGCGAGGTTGTAGACGGGGATCGTGATGTCGGCCAGCGACACCGTGCGGCCGGCAAGCTCCATCACGCCGCGCGAGAGATTGTTCTCGAGATAGCAGTTGCGCAGGTAGAAGGAGTGGTTGGCGGCCGCCATGCGCGTGGAATCGGAATTCCAGTAGAGCAGGTCGAAGGGCAGGGGTTCCTTACCGCGCATGTAGTTGTTGATGACATAGGGCCAGATCAGGTCGCCCGAGCGCAGCATGTTGAAGGCGGTCGCCATCTTGGTGCCTTCGAGATAGCCCTTCTCGCTCATCGAGCGCTCGACGGCGGCGACCTGGTCCTCGTCGACGAAGACCTTTAGGTCGCCGGCATAGGTAAAATCGACCTGGGTGGTGAAGAAGGTGGCCGATTTGATGCGGTGATCGCCTTCCTGTGCCAGCAGCGCCAGCGCGGCAGCCAGGAGCGTGCCGCCGACGCAATAGCCGATGGCGTTGACTTCCCTCTCGCCGGTGGCCTTTTCCACCATGTCGAGGCCGTATTGCAGGCCTTCGCGGATATAGGCCTCCCAGCCCTTGGCGCCGTGGCGCTCGTCCGGATTGATCCAGGAGATGACGAAGACCGTGTGGCCCTGTTCGATTGCCCAGCGGATGAAGGATTTCTGCGGGTTGAGGTCTAGGATATAGAATTTGTTGATCCATGGCGGGCAGATCAGCAACGGCCGCTTCAGCACCGTTTCGGTCACCGGATCGTATTGGATGATTTCGGCGACATCGCTGCGACCGATGACCCTGCCGGGCGTGGTGGCAATGTTCTTGCCGATTTCGAAGGGCGTGTAGTCGGCCTGGCGCAGCTTCAGATCGCCACGGCCGGCGGCGATGTCCTCGGCCAGCATCTTCATGCCGCGCACCAGGTTCTCGCCGTTCGAGGCGACCGTTTCGCGGAACAGCTCCGGATTGGTCAGGATGAAGTTCGACGGCGCGATCGCGTTCGACACCTGCTTGACGTAGAAGCTCGCCTTGTGGCGGGTGTGCTCGTCCAGGCCCTCGGCGTGCTCGACGAGCTCGTTCGCCCAGCGCGAGGTGACGAGATAGGCCTGCTTCAGGAAATCGAAGAAGGCGTTGCGGCCCCATTCCGGATCTTGGAAGCGCTTGTCGCCGCGCTCGGGCTGAACTGCGTCCTGCGGCGCCTCGGCGTTGGGATTGACCTTCTGGATGGCGTTCGCCCAGACCGTCATATAGCCGGCGAAGAGTCGCGTCTGCGCTTCGAGGGCGCGCTGCGGATCGCCCAACCAGTATTCCGAGAGCTTGGAGAAGGTCTTGACCATGTCGACCACGGGTTCGGCGACATGATCGCGTACCTCACCCTTCTCGCGCGGTTCGGTCCAGGCGGAAGCCGCCTTGCCGGCCTGCTCGATCATGCGGGCCATGTTCAAGGCAAAACGCTCGGGATCCTTCACCAGATATTGCTCGATGGCCGAAGGTCCGCCATTTTCCGCTTTGTCCGAATCGGGAGCTTTGGACATGGTGCGCGGGGTTCCTCCCGGAGCGTTTTCTTGACATATTACCATGGGACATCTGACCGGGTCCAATTCGCTGTAACCCGGCTGCCAGGAAAACAATATGACGATTAATGTTGGCGGGACTTTTTTTCTCAGGCCGGGTTCGATTTGCCGCATGGCCGCCATGGCGGGGCTGATCGGTGTGCTGTTGCCCGCCGGCGGCTGCACCAGCACCAGCCCAAACAATGCGGCGCCGACGGCCCTCACCGAAGGTCCTAAGGACACCGGGTCCTATCCCAACCTCAACATCCCGCCGCCGGTGGCCGCCAAGCAGTTCACCAAGGAGGAGACCGCGGCGAACCTCGCCCGGCTCAAGGCCGAGCAGCAGGCGCAGCTTGCCAAGGGCGGCAGCGTCAAGGCGCCGACGAATTCCGCGGCGCTGAAGACGCTCGCCAAGACGCATGGCGACGATACGCTGAAGCAGATCGAGGGCAAATGCGACCCGACCCTCGACCCTAACTGCAATTAGGTTTATATCGCGCGCCCAACGCGCCCCATCGATCGTCTGGAACTGAAATGGAAGAATTTCACAAGGTCCGCCGGCTTCCGCCTTACGTGTTCGAGCAGGTCAACCGGCTGAAGGCCAGCGCCCGTTCGCACGGCGCCGACATCATCGACCTTGGCATGGGCAATCCGGACCTGCCGACACCGAAGGCCATCGTCGACAAATTGTGCGAAGTGGTGCGCGATCCGCGCACGCATCGTTATTCCTCCTCGCGCGGCATTCCGGGCCTACGCCGCGCCCAGGCTGCCTATTATCAGCGCCGCTTCGGCGTGAAGCTCAACCCCGACACGCAAGTGGTGGCCACACTCGGCTCGAAGGAGGGCTTCGCCAACATGGCGCAGGCGATCACCGCGCCGGGCGACGTCATCCTTTGCCCGAACCCGACCTATCCGATCCATGCCTTCGGCTTCATCATGTCGGGCGGCGTCATACGATCGCTGCAGGTCGAGCCCGATGACGGCTTCATCCCGGCGGTCGAGCGCGGCATCCGCCACTCGATCCCGAAACCGCTGGCGCTGATCCTCAATTACCCGTCGAACCCGACGGCACTGGTCGCCTCGCTCGACTTCTACAAGGACGTGGTCGCCTTCGCGAAGAAGAACGACATCATCATTCTGTCCGATCTTGCCTATTCGGAGATCTATTTCGACGGCAACCCGCCACCCTCGGTGCTGCAGGTGCCGGGCGCGATGGATGTGTGCGTCGAGTTCACCTCGATGTCGAAGACCTTCTCCATGCCCGGATGGCGCATGGGCTTCGCGGTGGGCAACGAGCGGCTGATTTCGGCGCTGACGCGGGTGAAGTCCTACCTCGACTATGGCGCCTTCACGCCGATCCAGGTGGCGGCGGCGCATGCGCTGAACGGCGACGGCGCCGAGATCGAGGAGGTGCGCGAGGTCTACCACAAGCGGCGCGACGTGATGGTCGATTCCTTCAGTCGCGCTGGCTGGACCATTCCCGCGCCCGCCGCCTCGATGTTCGCCTGGGCGCCCATCCCCGAGCAGTTCCGCCAGCTTGGCTCACTCGAATTCTCTAAGCTGCTCATCGAGCATGCGGATGTCGCGGTGGCGCCGGGCATAGGCTTCGGCGAGCATGGCGACGACTATGTGCGCGTCGCCCTGGTCGAGAACGAGCACCGCATCCGCCAGGCGGCGCGCAACATCAAGAAATTCCTGGCGACCACCGCCAAGCAGCCCAACAATGTGGTGCCGCTCGCCGCGCGCCGCTGAACTAGCCGGACATTTGTTGAATTTGAGGGGCGTCGCCGGACATGGCTGAAGCGTTGCGTGTTGGAATTGCCGGCCTCGGCACGGTCGGCGCCTCGGTGGCGCGCGTGCTGCGCGACAAGGCGGCCGAACTCACCCGCCAGTGTGGCCGCGACATCGTCGTGACGGCTGTTTCTGCGCGCGACCCGAAGCGCGACCGCGGCATCGATCTGAGCGCCGCGAAGTGGTTCGACGATCCCGTCAAGCTGGCTGAAAAAGCGGACATCGATGTCTTCGTCGAACTGATCGGCGGCGACGAGGGGCCGGCGCGGCTCTCGGTGAAGGCGGCGCTCGAGGCCGGGCGCCACGTCGTCACCGCCAACAAGGCACTGCTTGCCAAGCATGGCGTGGCGCTTGCCGAGATCGCCGAGAAGAAGGGCGTGCTGCTCAATTACGAGGCGGCGGTGGCCGGCGGCATCCCGGTCATCAAGACCATGCGCGAGGCGATGGCAGGCAACGCGGTGACGCGTGTCTTCGGCATCCTCAACGGCACCTGCAACTACATCCTAACCCGGATGGAGGCGGAGGGCATTTCCTTCGACGCGTGCCTGAAGGACGCGCAGCGGCTGGGCTACGCCGAGGCCGATCCGACCTTCGACATCGAAGGTCACGACACGGCGCACAAATTGTCGATCCTGACCAGCCTTGCGTTTGGGACGAAGATCGCCGCCAACGACATCTATATGGAAGGCATCTCCAACATCACCCAGGCCGATATCCGGGCGGCGGCCGATCTCGGCTACCGCATCAAGCTGCTCGGCGTCGCCCAGCGCACCGACAGCGGCATCGAGCAGCGCGTGCACCCGACCATGGTTCCGACGGCTTCGGTCATCGCGCAGGTGCATGGCGTGACCAATGCGGTGGCGATCGAGACCGACATCCTGGGCGAGCTTCTGCTTTCCGGCCCCGGCGCCGGCGGCAACGCCACGGCGTCGGCTGTGATCGGCGACATCGCCGATATCGCCAAGAGCCGGCCCGGGTTCCAGCACGCTCCGGTGTTCGGCTGGCCGGCGAAGGAGCTGAAACCCTATAAGAAGGCGCGGATGCGCAGCCATGCTGGCGGCTATTTCATCCGGCTGACCGTGCATGACCGAACCGGCGTCTTCGCGGCCATCGCCAAGCGCATGGCCGACAACGACATCTCGCTGGAATCGATCGTCCAGCAGGCGGCCAGCGCGGAAGCCCAGGCGCAGAAGACGGTGATCCTCGTCACGCACGAGACGACGGAAGCTGCGGTGCGGAAAGCTGTCGAAGGCATCACCAAGGATGGCCATCTGACCGACAAACCGCAGGTGATCCGCATCGAGCGGGCGGAATAAGCCAGGTTCGATTTCGTCTTCAATCGATTGATTTTGCTGTCATTTCGAAAAATGACGGGCCAAGTCTTGCCGTTGTCATGGAGCTTTGCCAGAAGAAGTCCGCCTCTGGCGGGAGGCGGAGCAATTCCGGCGCTCGACCGTTCTGGGATTGCTCGACGCAAACAGACAACGAGGAATGCCCATCCATGAACATCGCCCAGAACATCGCCGCTGGTCTCGACCGGATCCTTACGATGGAAGTCGTGCGCGTGACCGAGCGGGCCGCCGTCGCGGCCGCCAGGCTGCGCGGGCGGGGCGACGAGAAGGCCGCCGATCAGGTGGCGGTCGATGCCATGCGTCAGGAGCTCAATCGCCTCGCCATCAAGGGCACGGTGGTGATCGGCGAGGGCGAGCGCGACGAGGCGCCGATGCTCTATATCGGCGAGGAGGTCGGCACCGGCAAAGGCCCGGCCGTCGACATCGCGCTCGATCCGCTCGAGGGCACGACGATCTGCGCCAAGAACCTGCCCAACGCACTTGCCGTCATCGCGATCGCGGAAAAGGGCAGCCTGCTCTTCGCGCCCGACGTCTATATGGACAAGATCGCCATCGGCCCCGGCTATGCGGAAGGCCTGATCGACATCGACGCCTCGCCGGCGGAAAACCTCGCCAATCTGGCTGGGGCCAAGGGCGTGGCGGTTTCCGACATCACCGCATGCATCCTCGACCGGCCGCGTCACGCCAAGCTGATCGACGCCGTGCGCGCCACGGGCGCCGCGATCCGGCTGATCGGCGACGGCGATGTCGCGGGCGTCATCCACACCACCGATCCGGACGAGACCGGCATCGACATCTATCTCGGCACCGGCGGCGCGCCGGAGGGGGTGCTGGCAGCGGCCGCACTGCGCTGCACCGGCGGGCAGATGCAGGGCCGGCTGATCCTCGACACGCCGGAAAAGCAGGCGCGGGCCGAGAAGATGGGTATTTCCGATCCGAAGCGGGTCTACCGCGCGCAGGACATGGCGCGTGGCGACGTGCTGTTCGCGGCGACCGGCGTCACCGACGGCAATCTGCTCGACGGTGTCAAGTTCGGCCACACCTTCATCACCACCCACACCATCGTGCTGCGCTCGTCCTCGCGCACGGTGCGCGAGATCAAGGCGCGCCACCAGGACTTGGACAAGTTTTGACCTCGTCTTGAGCGTCACGACGGCGTTCCGGGGAAAGCCCATCCACACTTTTCCCCGGATTGCTCGCCTGCGCCGAATTGCCCTCGACGTCGCATGTTGATATCTGCGCAGCAATGATGTGCAGACGGCGCGTCGCATGACGGGCGAAAAACGGTTCTTCCTTGATGTCAGGCAGTCGGCGACGGGTGTTTCCTGGGAGCACCGGCTGACCGAGCGGCAGGACATGGCCGCATTGGCCATCGCGCAAGGCCACGGTGTGCCGGACATCGTGGCGCGGGTGCTCGCCGGGCGCGGCGTCAGCGTCGAACAGACCGGGCGCTTCCTCGATCCGACCATCCGAGAGCTTCTGCCGAATCCCGCATCGCTGACCGACATGGAGAAAGCGGCGGCGCGGCTGGCCGACGCGATCGTCGCGCGCGAGAAGGTGGCGATCTTCGGCGACTATGACGTCGACGGCGCCGCCTCATCGGCACTCCTGAAACGCTTCCTCACGCATTTTTGCGTACCGGCCGAAATCTATATCCCGGATCGCATCTTCGAAGGCTATGGGCCCAATCCGGAAGCGATGCGGGAGCTGATCTCGCGCGGCGCGAAGCTGATCGTCACCGTCGATTGTGGCACCAACAGCGCGACCTCGATCGAGGCCGCTACGGAGGCCGGCGCCGATGTCGTGGTGCTCGATCATCACCAGGTCGGCGGTCCGCTGCCGCCGGCGGCGGCCGTGGTCAATCCCAATCGCGAGGACGACCTGTCGGGGCAGGGACATCTGTGCGCCGCCGGCGTCGTTTTCCTGTGCCTTGTCCAGACGGCCAAGGTGCTGCGCGAAAGGCTGCCGAACGCTGCGCCGGTCGACCTGCTTTCGCTGCTCGACCTCGTCGCCCTGGCGACGGTCTGCGACGTGGTCCCGCTCACCGGCGTCAACCGCGCCTTCGTCGTCAAGGGATTGCAGGTGTTGCGCCAGCAGAAGAATGAGGGGCTGGCGGCGTTGGCGCGGGTCTCGCGCATCGGCGAGCCGATCAACACCTTCCATCTCTCCTTCCTGATCGGGCCGCGCATCAATGCCGGCGGCCGCATCGGCGATGCCGCGCTCGGCAGCCGGCTCTTGGCCACCGATGATCCCGTCGAGGCGGCAAGCATCGCCGAGACGCTCGACCGGCTGAACCAGGAACGGCAGCAGATGGAGCAGGAGATGCTGGCGCAGGCGCGCGCCGAGGCCGATGCCGAGCTTGCCGGTGGTAACGGTCCGGCCGTCATCGTTACGGCCAGCGGCAGCTGGCATCCGGGCATTGTCGGGCTGATCGCCTCGCGGCTCAAGGACTACGCGCGCCGGCCGGCCTTCGCCATCGCCTTCAATTCGACCGGCATCGGCACGGGCTCCGGCCGTTCGGTGACCGGCTTCGATCTCGGCCGGCTGGTGCGCGAGGCGGCCGCCGCCGGGCTGATCGTCAAGGGCGGCGGCCACGCGATGGCCGCCGGCATCACCGTCGAGCGCGCCAAGCTCGGCGCGTTGCGCGCCTTCTTCGAGGAGCGCGCCGCGGCCGACGTGTTCAGGCTGCAGAACGAGGAAAGCCTGGCGATCGACGGCGCCCTGGCCGCCGAGGGCGCCACGATCGCGCTGCTCGACGCGCTTGAGAAAGCCGGGCCGTTCGGGGCCGGGCACATCGCGCCGGTGTTCGTGCTGCCGCGCCACCGGCTGGCCGACGCGCGCGCGATCGGCACCAACCACATCCGGGTGGACCTGCAGTCGCAAAGCGGCGGCAACATCCAAGCCATAGCGTTCCGTGCCGTCGACACAGTGCTCGGCGAATTCCTGTTCAAAAACAGGGGCAGGACCGTGCATATCGCCGGTTCGTTGTCGGGCAATTACTGGAATGGCAACCGCACGGTGCAGTTCCGCATCAGCGATGCGGCACTGGCTTAAGGTGTGTTGAGATTCAGGTCAGGCCGGTCTGCAAATGGCGGCTTCCTGCGCTTCCGGTGCTTACGTACGAAAAGTACGCTCCGCTCCGGTTCTCGGCACCCGCCATTTGCAGACCGGCCTGACCTGAATATCAACACACCTTAGAGTGGTGCCCAACCGGGATCACACCAGAACGGACTGCAGCCGGGTCAGTTCGCTGATCTGCGCCTTCGTCGTCTGGTACCCGATGCTGATCGCCTCGTCGGCGCGGTGGAATTCGGTCAGGCCGATATGGCTGAGTTTCGGCTGCAGCGACATGTCCGGCGGGTCGCCGGCCAGCCTGGCGCGCGAAATCCGGTCCTGGATGATGTTGAACGCCTCGACCATCACGCCGGTGATGCCAAGACGGGTATGATGGGCCTGATGCTCGGCCTGGCCGAGTCTCGGCGCGTCATTCTCCACGACCAGCTCACCGGCGCTGTGCTTTATCACGGCGGCGCGGCCGAACAGGTCATAGTGCAGGTTGACCGCGACGACGAGCGGCTGCTCATAGGCGCGGCAGACCGACACAGGCACCGGATTGACCAGCGCGCCGTCGACCAGGATGCGGCCGTTGCAGTTCACCGGCTCGAAGACGCCCGGCAGCGCGTATGAGGCGCGCATGGCGGTGATCAGGGAGCCATTCGACAGCCAAATCTCATGGCCGGTGCGAATTTCTGAAGTGACGGCGACAAAGGGCTTTGACAAGTTCTCGAAGCGGACGCTGGCCAGATGCTCGCGCAGCCGCGCGTCGAGCTTCATGCCGCCGAACAGACCGCTGCCGCGCAGATTGAGATCAAGAAGGCCGAAGATGCGCCGCTTGGTCAGGCTTCGGGCAAACTCCTCCAACTCGTCCAGCTTGCCGGCAAGGTAGCAGCCGCCGACCAACGCGCCGATCGAGGTGCCGGCGATCATCGATACTTCGATGCCGGCCTCGTCGAGCGCGCGCAGCACACCGATATGGGCCCAGCCCCTGGCACAACCGCCGCCGAGCGCCAGCGAAATGCCGATTGTCTTCTGAGACTTCGGGTCAGATGCGCCGCCGGACGATGCCGGGCCATTGGCCTCCCGAACGTCAGGTCTGCTGCGCAATGACGCCCATTCGAGCATCATGATCTCCCTTGTCCCATATCCCTTCTACCAAAAGGATATTTGAGAATAGTGAATCTGAGTGGTTTGTGAATATCGAATGGTTCACACCAGCTTCAGATACGTCTGGTTCGCATCGAACAGCGGCCTGCTGCCGTCGCCGGCAAGCATCGCCTTGCCGTCGCTGAGCCCCACCGTCCGATAAAAACAAGAACGCCGTCCGGTGTGGCAGGTTGCGTCGTGGCCCAACACTTTGACGCGCAACCATATCGCGTCCTGGTCACAATCCGTGCGCATCTCGACGACGTGCTGGAAATTGCCGGAGGTCTCGCCCTTCTTCCACAGCGCGTTGCGTGAGCGCGACCAGTAGTGGGCGATGCCGGTCTCCAACGTAAGCGCCAGCGCCTCGGCATTCATGTGCGCGACCATCAAAAGCATTCCGTCGGCCGCATCGGTGACGACGACGGTGACCAGGCCCGCAGGGTCGAAGCGCGGAGAAAGGACGGAGCCTTCCTCCAGCGCTTTCTTGTCAGACGGAGCTTTTGGGAATTGCAGTGCCGACATCGCCGATCCATCTTTCTGTTTGACCATGATCTTATCCGAAAACCGGTCTCCACTTTTCGCTGACGCGGTCCTTCGGTTCGGGATCATGGTCTGATGGGTCGGCGAAGGCCGGCAAATCAGCCGCCCGCGCGCACCATGGTGACGAAGCGGACCTGCTCCTCGGGCGTGTCCTTGAAGACACCCGTGAAGGTCGAGGTCAGCGTGGTCGAGCCCTGCTTGCGGATGCCGCGCATGGCCATGCACATATGCTCGGCCTCGAGCATGACGGCGACGCCGCGGGGGTTGAGCACGTCCTGGATGACCCCGGCGATCTGCGCGGTCATCGCTTCCTGCGTCTGCAGGCGATGCGCGAAGATGTCGACGACACGCGCGATCTTCGACAGGCCGACGACCTTGCCGTCCGGCAGATAGCCGACATGCGCCTTGCCGATGATCGGCACCATGTGGTGCTCGCAATGCGAATGGAATTTTATGTCCTTGACGATGACGAGGTCGTCATACCCGGCCACTTCCTCGAAGGTGCGGCCGAGCTCGTCGGCCGGGCACATGTCGTAACCGTTGAACATTTCGCGGAAGGCCTTGGTGACACGCTTCGGCGTATCGACCAGGCCTTCGCGATCCGGATTGTCGCCGGTCCAGCGCAACAGCGTGCGCACGGCCGCTTCGACCTCGGCCTCGCTCGGACGATCGGTGACAGGCTTGTCCAGATATTCGGACGGAGGCATGATTTTCTTGATGACGGCATCCATAAAGGCGTCTCCCGTAGTCCCACTCAGAGGTGGGACGAGTTGAACGGACCACGACCTTTTGGGTGAAAATCGCCCATTTCCATCCCGCAAGCGGCGTGAACAGATGGGCAAGGACAATGGTTTTTCATCGCCTTGTCGATGCCCGACTGCGACCATTATATATGGTTACGGCAAAGCGAAAGGAAGACGCGAGAGCGGCAAAGCCTGTTCGCTGGGCGGCGACGGATTGGAAAAATATGATCGACGACGTCTACAATGCGAAAATTCTCGGCTTCGCCGGAAACATCGGGCGTATCGGCCGTCTCGATCATCCCGACGCGACCGCCAGGGCGCACTCCAAATTGTGCGGCTCGACCGTCACCGTCGACCTCAAGATGGAGGGCGACGTGGTGACAGATTTCGCCCATGACGTGAAGGCCTGCGCGCTCGGCCAGGCTTCATCCTCGATCATGGCCCGGCATGTGGTCGGCGCCAGCGCCGACGAATTGCGCGCCGTGCGCGAAACCATGCTGAAGATGCTGAAGGAGAACGGCGCGCCGCCGGAAGGCCGGTTCGCCGACCTCAAATATCTGGAGCCGGTACGCGACTATAAGGCGCGCCATGCCTCCACCATGCTGACCTTCGACGCGGTGGTCGATGCGATCGGCCAGATCGAGAAGAAGCGCGCCGGACGGGCGGCTTGAAGCAGCGGCTTAGTGCGTTTCGCCGTTCACGGAAAACGGCGAGACGCAGTATCTCTTTGTTTTACCGCAATTCCGGACGGAAAACCGCTCACACTTTTTCTGAATTGCTCTAGGCCGATCCCCTGGTCACGGCGAATTCGCTTTGGATCCAGTTGGCGAACGCCCTGGCAGGCTCCGTCAGATCCCTAAGGCTCCTGGCCACCAGCCAAAAGCATTGCGTTTCAGCGCCGAAGCCCACATCTATCGCGCAGTGAAACAGGTTGCGGAACGATGGGCGACCATTCCGGGCATACGCACGGCACCCGGCCGATCCAACACGGGCGCAACTGGCCGGGACCTTGGCGCAAGACGCCCGGGCGCGTCCTGGGCACGTCGCTCGTGCGCCTCTATCAACTGACGCTCTCAGGTTTCGTCGGCAACAGCTGCCGGCACCTACCAACCTGCTCCGAATATGCCCATGAGGCGATTGCCCGCCATGGCCTGTGGGCGGGCGGCTGGATGGGACTGTTCCGGGTGTTGCGCTGCGGGCCATTCGGAACGCATGGCATCGACCGCGTGCCGGAGACGCTTGCGGAGCGCTATGTCTGGTTCATGCCCTGGCGCTACTGGCGGATCGGCAAAAGGCACAGCGAACCCGAAATCTGATTGCTTCATCGTCCCGCGCGAGGCGGATTTTAACGGTCCGGTAGGGTTAACGCGAAGCTGCACAAACACTGCGAATTTGAGACAAAATCGAGACAAGTCGCCTCGCTAAGCCGCTCCCGTAATCTTATACCGGAGTGACTTCGCCATGCGCCAGATGGATCGCTATCCCTTCATTTTCGCCATCGTCCTTTTCCTTCTGGCCTGGATGCTGGGCTTGCCGGTGCGGGCGCAATCGGCGCCGCTCAACGAGATCCACTGCACGCTGATCCAGGATGCGCAAAGCGGTGCAACACTTTACCAGGACGGCGTCTGCGACCAGCGCGTCAGCCCGGCCTCGACCTTCAAGGTGCCCTTGGCGCTGATCGGCTACGATGCCGGCATCCTGAGCGATCAGCACACGCCGAGCTGGGACTACAAGCCGGAGTTCAAGGCGGCGAAGCGCGACCGGAAGACCGTCGATCCGACGATCTGGGAGCGCGATTCCATCGTCTGGTACTCGCGCGAGATCACGCGACGTCTCGGCGCCGAGACGTTCGCCGGCTACGTGTCGAAATTCGGCTATGGCAACAAGGACGTCTCGGGCGATGCCGGCAAAGACAATGGGCTGACGCAATCCTGGATCAATTCCTCGCTCGAAATATCACCGGTCGAGCAGACGGCGTTCCTGCGCCAGCTGCTCGCCGGCAAGATGCCGGCGTCGGCGAAGGCGCATGAGATGACCAGGGCGATCCTGCCGACCTTTGCGACCGGAGACTGGACGGTGCAGGGCAAGACAGGCAGCACTAGGCTTGGCCAGGACGGCAAGCGCTCGCTCGGCTGGTTCGTCGGCTGGGCCGAGAAGGACGGCCGCCGCATCGTCTTTGCAAGGCTGGTCGTCGATGCCAAGGGTACCGGCGAGCCGAAAGGCCTCGCGACGCGGGCGGCGTTCCTGAAGGATTTGTCCGGCCTCATCAAGTAGATCGGCCTATCAAATAGATGGCTGGCGGCTTTACGGCGGCGGAAACTCCTCATAAAAGACTGCCGCTGCCGGACGCCTCCGGCTAACCTCCGCGAGCCGCAACGCATCCTGCGGCAAGCGTTTCACCACCCGCGCTCGTTTGCGGGACTGGATAGGAGAACCCTGATGCCGAATTCCGTTTCCCTGACATTTCCCGATGGTTCCGTCCGCGACTACGACGCGGCGATGACCGGTGCTGCCCTTGCCGAGTCGATCTCCAAGTCGCTGGCGAAGAAGGCCGTGGCCTACAGCCTCGACGGCACCGTGCGCGATCTTTCCGATCCGCTCGGCACGTCCGGCAAGGTCGAGATCATCACCCGCGAAGATCCGCGCGCGCTGGAGCTCATCCGCCACGATACGGCGCATGTGTTGGCCGAGGCCGTGCAGGAATTGTGGCCGGGAACCCAGGTGACGATCGGGCCGGTGATCGAGAACGGGTTCTATTACGACTTCGCGCGCAACGAGCCGTTCACGCCGGACGATTTCCCGGTGATCGAGAAGAAGATGCGCGAGATCATCGCCCGCAACAAGCCGTTCACCAAGCAAGTGTGGTCGCGTGAAAAAGCGAAGAAGGTCTTCGCCGAGAAGGGCGAGCGCTACAAGGTCGAGCTGATCGACGCCATCCCTGAGGATCAGGACATCAAGATCTATGCGCAGGGAGACTGGTTCGATCTCTGCCGCGGTCCGCACATGGCCTCGACCGGGCAGGTCGGCAACGCCTTCAAGCTGATGAAGGTCGCCGGCGCCTATTGGCGTGGTGACTCGAACAATCCGATGCTGACGCGCATCTACGGCACGGCCTTTGCCGACCAGGCGCAGCTCGACGCCTACCAGACGCTGCTGGAGGAGGCCGAGAAGCGCGACCACCGCAAGCTCGGCCGCGAGATGGACCTGTTCCATTTCCAGGAAGAGGGGCCGGGTGTCGTCTTCTGGCACGCCAAGGGCTGGAAGATGGTGCAGAACCTGATCAACTACATGCGCCGTCGCCTCGACGAGCACGGCTATCAGGAAGTCAACGCGCCGCAGGTGCTGGACAAGAGCCTGTGGGAGACGTCGGGACACTGGGGCTGGTACCGCGATGCGATGTTCAAGGTCACCGTCGCCGGCGACGATACCGACGACGACCGCGTCTTCGCGCTGAAGCCGATGAACTGTCCCGGCCATGTTCAGATCTTCAAGCACGGGTTGAAGTCCTACCGCGAACTGCCCGTCAAGCTTGCGGAGTTCGGCAATGTGCATCGCTACGAGCCGTCGGGCGCGCTGCACGGGCTGATGCGCGTTCGCGGCTTCACGCAGGATGACGCGCATATCTTCTGCACCGAGGAGCAACTGGCGGCCGAGTGCCTGCGCATCAACGACCTGATCCTGTCGACCTATGCCGATTTCGGCTTCGAGGAGGTCAGCGTGAAGCTGTCGACGAGGCCGGACAAGCGCGTCGGCACCGACGAGGCCTGGGACCATGCCGAGGCGATCATGAGCAACGTGCTGGAGACGATCCGCACGCGCTCCGGCAACCGCATCAAGACCTCGATCAATCCGGGTGAGGGCGCCTTCTACGGGCCGAAATTCGAATATGTGCTGAAGGACGCCATAGGCCGCGAATGGCAATGCGGCACCACGCAGGTCGACTTCAACCTGCCCGAACGTTTCGGCGCCTTCTACATCGGCTCGGATTCGGAGAAGAAGCAGCCGGTGATGGTGCATCGCGCCGTCTGCGGCTCGATGGAGCGGTTCCTCGGCATCCTGATCGAGAATTATTCCGGCCATTTCCCGCTGTGGTTCGCGCCGTTGCAGGTGGTGGTGGCGACGATCACCTCGGATGCGGACGAATACGCCTTGAAAGTCGTCGAGCGGCTGAAGGCTGCGGGGCTGCTCGCCGAAGCGGACCTGCGCAATGAGAAGATCAATTACAAGGTGCGCGAGCATTCGCTCGCCAAGGTGCCGGTCATCCTCGTCTGCGGCAAGCGCGAGGCGGAGGAGGAAACCGTCAATGTCCGCCGCCTGGGCTCCCGCGACCAGGAATCGCTGAAGCTCGAGGATGCGGTGAAGGCTCTCGCCGAGGAGGCGGTTTCGCCCGACCGCAAACGCAGGGCAGCAGCCTGACATACCAGCACTTTCTAAATGGCGGTGGCCGGTCCACCGCCATTTTCATATGCCTGTCACGCCAGCCCTGTAACGAGCCGCCATGCTCAAATTGAAACCGCGGGAAAGACGTTTTCCCGAGCTCTCCTATGCCAACCCGCATCAGCCGGTGCTGACGCGCTGGTTCATCCATTCCGTCGAGGGCCTGTCGGGGCGCGACCGCTTCGCCGTGCTTTACGATTTCTGGCGGCGCCAGGTGGTGCCTACCGGCGACCGCGTGTTCAGCCGCATGCTGGAGTTGATCGACGTCAAGGTCCGCAACGCGGTGCAGTGGCCGCCGGCGGCGCTGCCCAAGACCCCGCTGGTCATTGTCGCGAACCATCCCTTCGGCATCGGCGACGGCATTGCGGTGCTGTCGCTCGTCGAGCAACTCGGCCGTCCGTTCCGGGTCATGATCCATAAGGATCTGCTCAGGATCCGCGAGATGGAACCCTATTCGCTACCCATCGATTTTTCGGAGACCAAGGAAGCGCTAAAGAACAATATGGCGGTGCGCCATGAGGCGGTGCGTCTGCTGAAGGAAGGCGTCACCATCGTCGTCTTCCCGGCCGGCGGCGTCGCCACGGCGCCGAAGGGTTTTGGCCGCGCCATCGACCTGCCGTGGAAGATGTTCCCGGCCAAGCTCGTCCAGGATGCCAAGGCCTCGGTCATCCCGATGCATTTCTCCGGCCAGAACGGCCGCCTGTTCCATCTGGTCAGCGGCCCGATGAACATGGCCGAGCGCGACAACCGCGTGGCGAAGTTCATCGGCAAGGCATCGCTGACGCTGCGCACCTCGTTGCTGATCCGCGAGTTCGCCCGCCTGTCCGGCAAGGCGATCGAGGTGCGCATCGGTCACGTGCTGACATGGAGCGACCTCGAGCCGCTGCGCGACCGCAAGGCGCTGCTCGACCGCCTCTACCGCTCGGTCTTCGACCTGGCGACGCCTTCCGTGCAGCGCGGCCGCGTGCCGTTCCTGCCGAAGCGGATGCGTAAGGCGGCCTGAATAAAAGCGACTAGGCTGCAGTGACAATTTAACGGTTTGGGATTCCCATCGCGAGGCAAATCAGATTCAAGGCTGACTTTTGGAGGTCAGCTTTGGAAGGTGAAGTTCTACGCGACGATCAGTGGGAGCAGATTGAGCGGTTTGTGCCGGGCGGCCGCAAGGGCAAGCGCGGTCCCCGTAGCGATGGCCGTCGCTTTTTCGACGCGCTTTTATGGATCGCTCGCTCCGGTGCACGCTGGCGCGACCTGCCGGAGCGGTTTGGCCCGTATCAGAGGGCAAAGCGCCGTTACTACCGCTGGATCGAAGCGGGGGTGTTCGATCGTTTGTTCGAGGCGGTCAGCAGTGATCCAGATCTGGAATGGGCGATGATCGACGCCACTGTTATGCGCGCTCAGGCCCAAGCTGCCGGTGCCCGGCGCAAAAGGGGGGATATGAAGCCCAGGCTCTCGGTCGCTCGCGAGGCGGCTTCGGCACCAAACTCCATGCCGTCGTAGATGCACTCGGCCTGCCGGTCCGCTTCGAGATCGGCCCTGGCCAGCAAAACGACATGGCGCCTGCCTGCCCTCTGGTCGAGGGGCTGGCTGCCGGCCAGGTGATCGCCGACCGCGCTTATGATGCCGATCGACTGCATGATGTGATCCTCGACCAAGGCGGTGAACTGGTCATCCCGCCGCGGCGCCATCGCAAATACCAACACAGCTACGACAAGATCGCCTACAAAAACCGCTGGGGCATCGAGGCCTTCTTCGCCAAGCTCAAGCAGTGGCGGCGCATCGCAACGCGCTACGACAAAATCGCTGCCAACTTCCTCGGCTTCGTCAAGCTTGCTGCCATCATGCTCTGGCTCAAATGATTAAATTGTCACTACAGCCTAATGCATGTCGCCCAAAAGTGCGCAGCGGTTTTGGAAGAACGACATGCCTCAAACAAAGACTTAAAGCGCGTCGCCTGAATCCCTTTCGGCGCGACGCGCTTTAAAAAAAGCTCACCGGGAAATAGCGCAGGTAAAACTCGGCGAAGGTGCCTTTGATCGAGATTTCGTGCAGCGCGTAGTCGAAGGCGGCGGCAAGCGCGGTATCGCCCTTGCGGGTGGCGATCGCCATGCCCGAGCCCAGATATTCCGGCGCCAGATATGGACCGCCGGCGAAGCGGCAGCAGCCTGCGGCGTCGGAGCCGCCCAGCCAGAACGCAAAGCGCATGCCGTCGCCGAAGGCGGCGTCTATCTTGCCGGCCTTGAGGTCGGCATAGAGGTTTTCCGGTGTATCGAAGGTCACCACCTGCACGGTGTTGAAGTAATCGCGCAGCATCTTCTCGTGCGCCGAGCCGCCGATGACGCCGACCCGCTTGCTGCGCAGCTTGTCGAGGATCGGCTCCGCGAGGGCCTTCGCCTTCGGCATGATGAAGCGGGCCGGGAATTGCATGTAGGAGCGCGAGAAGGCGTATTTCTCGCGGCTCTCTGGCGTTGGGGCGATGCCGGCGATGATAGCCTCGCCTTCGCCTTTCTGGAGGGCATTCTCCAATTCGTTCCAAGGCAACGCCTGGACTTGGCATTTCTCGACAATGCCCAGCTCCGCGCAAATCGCTCGCGCCAGATCGATGTGGAAACCCGACAGCCGGCCTGAGCCGTCGAGGAAGTTGAAGGGCGGAAAATCGGTGGTGGTGAGGAATCTGAGCCGCGGCAGCGCGGAGAGATCGGGTTTCGGCAACCGCTCCTTGGCGTCCCAGAGCACCGGCACCTGCGGCTCCGCCGCCTGAGTCGCACTGGAAAAGGGCAGCATCCCGCCCAGCGCCGACATCAGGGCCAGAAATGTCCACCGCAAGATCACGATATGGCTCCGCGCCTGTCCCCGTTCCTTGGCTTTTGGTATGAAAACGGGGCAGGCACAACGGTTTTTGATTTCACGCGGCCAAATTAAGCGTATGCTTTGGCGCGTTTGCAACTGACCGTACCTGCCGGAAGGGGGAAACTGCCGGCTTTGCTGAGGAGATTGCGACGCGGGGGTTGATGGCGAAGGGGTGTTCGGGCATCTACCGTCGGTAACTAAAAGCAGAAGCAACATGGGGTAGATGTTGCGATGGGCCTGTTCGACAGAACTCTGGAATACATAGACCAGTTGCAGCATGCCGGCACCGCGGCCGCGGTTTGCGAGAGGCTGCTCGGCGTCACCTCGAATTTCGGCCTGACCGCGCTGATGGCGGGAACGGTGCCGCAACCCGGCACGCCGCGCGGTCAGCAGAAGCAGCACGTGCTGCTTTGCGATTGGCCAGGCAATTGGCTGGAACGCTATCTGGCGCGCAACTATGTCGACCACGATCCGGTCGTCAGTCACATGAAGCAGCTTCGGGCGCCGTTCCAATGGCGGGATGCTTCCAAAAGCACCGTGGTCGACAAAAGCAGCGACGAAGTCATGGGCGACGCGCGCGAGTTCAAACTGCGCGACGGTCTGGCGCTTCCGCTGGTCACGCTTGACGGCCAGATCGTCATGGTCTCGCTGGGCGGCGAATCCGTCGAACTCTCGGATCAGGAATTCGGGATGGTCTCGCTGGCGTCGACCTACGCGATCGGTCGCGCGATGCAGTTGCACACCAAGGCCGACAGCGTCATCGATCACATAGAATTGACGGCGCGTGAGCGGGAATGCCTGCAGTGGGCCGCCGTCGGCAAGTCCGAATGGGAGATCTCGCAAATCCTCGGCATCTCGGAACACACTTCCGAGAAACACCTTCTTAACGCCAAGAGCAAACTGGGCGCAGCCAACCGCGTGCAGGCAGTCGCGGAGGCGATTAGGCGCGGCTATATTAGCTAGGTCGGCCGTGCCGACCTGGAAATTCTTGCCTGCGCAGTCGCGCAATATTTAAGGGACATCACGGCCGTATCTTCCTCTTAAGCCTAGGAGACGGCTAATGCTTTTCGCCCTTACCACTCAGGAACTGATGGAACGTCCCGATCTTTGGGAGGCGGTTCATCGCCTGCGCTACAAGATCTTCGTCGAGGAGATGGGATGGACCGATCTCGATCGCCCGGACCAGCTGGAGATCGATCAGTTCGATCATGACGAGGCCGAACACCACCTCGTCATCCGCAACGGTGAACTGGCAGGTTACCAGCGTATGCTGCCGACCACACGGCCGCATCTTCTGACGGATGTGCTGTCGGATCTCTGCGAGGGACCCTCCCCCTCGGGACCGAATGTCTGGGAACTTACCCGCTATGCTGTGGCTCCGGGTTTTCGCGACGGCAAACGCGGCGTCTCGACGGTCGGGACCGAACTGATCGCCGGCTTCGTCGAATGGGGCCTGAAGCGCAACGTCAACCAGGTCATCATCGAGTTCGAGCCGATGTGGGTGCTCAGAGCGCTGCAACTGCATTTCCTGGCAAAGCCGCTCGGCTACCAGCGCACCTATGGCAACCAGCAGGTCGTGGCGACGCTGCTCACCTTCACCGAGCATACGCTCGAGGTCGTTCGGGCCCGCCGCAATCACTTCCTGCCGGTGCTGAACTGGGGCTATCCCGGTCAGCTCGGCTTGAAGCAGGCGTCGTGATGGAGGCGGTCATGAGTTTCCATCCCGAACCGGAACTGCGTGGCCATACGCTGGTCGTCACCGTGTCCTCGCACGATGGCCGACCAGTGCTCGACAGGTACGCCTATGCAAGCCTCGCCAGGACCTTGCACGAGGCGGCGGTCAATGACCAGGTCCGCGTTGTCATGCTGCGCGGCCTTGCCGGATGCTTCTGCCTCGGCGGCGACTTCTCGGAGTTCCTCGACGCCACCAAGCACCGAGAGCTGATCGCTGCCGTCACCGACATGTTCCGCATGTTGGCGACCTTCCCCAAGCCGGTCCTTGCCTGTGTCGACGGCGATGCCGTCGGGGTCGGCTGCACCATCCTGTTCCACTGCGACATGGTGATCGCTTCCAGGGGCAGCACCTTCAGGGTGCCGTTCGTCGATTTCGGCCTTGTGCCGGACGCGGCGACCAGCATCCTGGCGCCCCAGAAGCTCGGCTATGCCGGCGCCTTCCGCTTCTTCTGCCTGGGCGACACGCTGAGCGCCGAAGACGCCAAGGCGCTCGGCCTGGTCGGCGAGGTCGTGACGCAAGGCAGCGCGGAGGAAGCAACGCTGGCGAGAGCCAAGCATCTTGCCAAGAAGCCGGTCGCTGCCTTGCTGCAGACCCGCAGCCTGCTCAAGGGCGATACGGACGTGCTGTGCGACCGCATCGACCATGAGATCACGCTGTTCCAGCAGGCGCTTCAGGATGACACCACGCTGAAGCGGCTGCAGCGAATCGCCCGCCTGGCCGCTTGATCGGCCGGCATGAAAAGTCTCAGCGCCGCGCGAGCCGAAAGCCGCGCGGCGCTGTAACTCATGGAATTGATTTAGTCTTTCAGGAACTCCGGCCCCTCGCCGATGATCTTCTTGTCGAGCCTGCCGACGGCGTCGAGGTCCTTCCCATGGTAGGGCAGGGAAAGCAGGATACGTTGCATCACAGCGAGCCGGGCGCGGCGCTTGTCGTTGGCCCGCACGACGATCCAGGGCGAGAACTCCTTATGCGTGCGCTCGATCATCTGGTCGCGCGCCTTGGTGTAGTCGTCCCATTTGGTGACGCCGGCGATATCGATCGGCGAGAACTTCCAGTTCTTCAACGGCGACCAGCGACGGTCATGAAACCGTTCGAGCTGCGTTTCGCGGCCGATATTCAGCCAGAATTTGAAGAAATGGATGCCTTCATTGCTGATCATCCGCTCGAAATGCGGCGTCTCGTCGAGGAATTTCTCGTGCTGCTCGGGCGTGCAGAACCCCATGACCGGCTCGACGCCGGCGCGGTTGTACCAGGAGCGGTCGAAGGTGACGAATTCGCCCGAAGTCGGGAAGTGGTCGACATAGCGCTGGTAATACCATTGCCCAGCCTCGGTCGGCGTCGGCTTGGGCAGCGCGACGTTGCGTGCCGTGCGCGGGTTCATATATTGCCGCAGCACGAAAATCGTGCCGCCCTTGCCGGCGGCGTCCCTGCCCTCGAACAGCGCCATCACGCGCTTGCCGGTCGCCTGCAGCCAGGCTTGCGCCTTGACCAGTTCGATCTGTAGCCCTTCGAGTTCCTTTTCGTAGTCCTCGCCCTTCATCTTCTTGTCGTAGGGATAGCCGCCGGCGGTGAGCTTGTTGTCCTCGATCCAGTCAGGCAGCACCGGATTGTCGATGTCGAACTCGCGCTCCTTGCCGCCGATCTTGATCTTGATCGGTGCCGTGGCTGGCGCCGCTTCAGCCGTTTCCTTGGCCTTTTTCATCCGGACGAACCTTTCCAGTTTGCGGACTCATGCTATGGAGCCTGTGCAGCGCAGCGCGCATTCGTGCGCAAAGACGCTGTAGCGTTTTGATTTTGCGCATGAACCTTCGCGAAAATCGATCCGGATTTTCACGGCCATGCGCCAGGCTGGTCCAGCGAACCGCTGACCGGTCGACGGGATGCGGGGTGGCGCGGGCCTATGGCAGAGACGGGCGCGGACCAGGATGGCAAGGGACAAGCCCTGGCGGCGCGGCTTCGGCGCAACCGCTGGCAGCTTGGCGCGGGCGTTCTCGCGGTCCTTGCCGTTTATTTTTTCGCCGGCGCGTCCGTTTACGTGCCGGTCCTGGCCCTGGTGGTGCTGGCGGCGGCCGCAATGCTGCCCACGGATGCCAGGCGCCAGCCGGCCGACACGGGAGCAGCGATCGAGGCAAGCGGGCTGCAGAGGCTCTCCGGCGAGTACCTGGCGGCCGCGGTCGCCGATCCGCTGATCATCTTCGACCATTCCGCCACCATCGTTCACGCCAACGCCGCCGCCTTCGCCGCTTTCGGCGGGCTGGCGCCAGGCATGTCGCTGTCGTTGAAGTTCCGCGCGCCGGAAATGCAGGCGTTGCTGGATGGCATCCTGTCGGGACAGGTCGCCGCCGACGCGGTCGACTATACCGAAAAGCTGCCAGTGGAACGGACATACCGGGTCAGCGCGTCCACGGTCGGCCATGCCACCGGCCTCTACGTGCTGGTCTTCAAGGATCAGAGCGAGACGCGCCGCATCGATCGCATGCGGGCCGACTTCATCGCCAATGCCAGCCACGAGCTGCGCACGCCGCTCGCCTCGATTGCCGGTTTCATCGAGACGCTGCGCGGGCCGGCCCGCAACGATCCGGCGGCGCGCGACCAGTTCCTGCAGATCATGCAGAACCAGACCGGCCGCATGGCCCGCCTGATCGACGATCTGCTCTCGCTGTCACGACTGGAGATGAAACCATATTTGAGACCGGGCACCGAGGTCGATCTTCGCCAGACGATCGACAGCGTCATCGATTCGCTCGGGCCGCTGGCCAGCGAGAACAGCGTCGTCGTCGAGCGGGAGTTCGCCGATGGGCCGCTCGTCGTTTCCGGCGATCGCGACGAACTGTTCCAGGTTTTCGAGAATCTCCTCGAGAACGCTTGCAAATACGGCCAGTCGGGCGGGCGCGTAACCGTATCGATCGCCGGCGGCGAGGAGGGCCAACAGCCGGGCTTCGACGTCACTATAAGGGACTACGGTCCGGGCATCGCCGAAGAACACATCCCGCGCATCACCGAGCGTTTCTACCGCGTCGATGTCGAAAACAGCCGCACCCAGAAAGGCACGGGCCTTGGCCTCTCGATCGTCAAGCATATATTGACCCGTCATAACGCAAGACTGTCCATCAAGTCGGAAGTCGGCAAGGGCGCGGCGTTCACGGTTCATTTGCCGGCTCGCTGATGGTGTATCGGTTGCGCACCGGGATTTTCTTCATTCTGTCATGCGGTTCACGTATCAGCGATGGGATGAGGGAAAGCACCAGCCGGCACAAACCGGGAAGGCATATCCATGCAATCCGTCCATATCGTCAGCGCCTATGACGAAGAACTGAAGTACCTGTCGAAGCGCATCGCCGCGATGGGCGGGCATGCGGAACGCATGGTCGAACAGGCGGTAGCGGCTCTCGTAAACGTCGATCACGGCCTTGCCCAGAAGGTCATCCAGGACGATCTCGTCCTCGACGAGGGGCAGCGCGAGATCGACGACAAGGCCATCATCATCATCGCTAGGCGCCAGCCGATGGCGACGGACCTTCGCGAGATCGTCGGCGCCATCCGCATCTCGGCCGACATCGAGCGAGTCGGCGATCTCGGCAAGAATGTCGCCAAGCGGGTCGCCTCGGTCGACGGCCGCCAGCCGAACAGCCTTTTCCGCGGTATCGAGGCGCTTGCCAACCTGGCGCTAACGCAGCTCAAGGAAGTGCTCGACGTCTATGCCTCGCGCTCGGTCGAAAGGATCGGCTTCGTGCGCGACAGGGACGACCAGATCGACGCCATGTACACCTCGCTGTTCCGCGAGCTTTTGACCTACATGATGGAAGATCCGCGCAACATCACGCCCTGCACGCATCTTCTGTTCTGCGCCAAGAATATCGAGCGCATCGGCGACCATGCCACCAACATCGCCGAGACCATCTACTACATCGTCACCGGCGACCAGATGCCCACCGACCGGCCGAAGGGCGACAAGACCGACAAGGTCGTGCTTCCCGGCACGATGCCGGCTAAGTGAACAGCGCCTCTCGAACGGTTTCCTAATCTAGGCTAAGCTCCTCCAGGGACAGCGATTTGTCAGTCGCAGTCTCGGGAGGTTTGCGATGGAACAAGTTCGGAACCTGACCCCAGCCCCAACGTCGGGCATCATTGCGTCCAGCGCCTATCTGGGCGGCAAGCGGGTTGCCGACATCGCCATCGAACAGGCCGGCGAATGGGCGGCAAAACCCGGCCATGTCGTCTGGATCGGGCTGCTCGAGCCCGATCGCAACCTTCTGCTCAGGGTGCAGGCGCAATTTCACCTGCATGATCTGGCGATCGAGGATGCCGAGCATCCGCATCAGCGCCCGAAGATCGAGCAATATGGCGACGCCCTCTTCATCGTCGCCCGCACCGCGCAATTGATCGACGGCCGCGTCACGTTCGGCGAGACGCATTTGTTCGTCGGCACCGGCTATATCGTCAGCGTCCGGCACGGCCCCTCGACCTCATATGCGGCTGTGCGCCAGCACTGGGAAAGCTGCCCGCATTCCCTGGCCAAGGGAGAGGACTTCGTTCTCTACGCCATCCTTGATTTCATCGTCGACAATTACATGCCCGTGCTGGAGCAGATCGAGGACGAGGTCGAGGCGATCGAGGACAACGTGCTTTTGAAGCCGATGACCGGCGCCGACATCGAACGTCTGTACATGCTGCGCCGCGATCTCTTGCGGCTGCGCAACGCGGCCCTTCCGCTGGTCGAGGTCTGCCGCAGGCTGACCAGCGCCGATCTGCCGCAGATCCATGCCGCCATGCATCCGCTGTTTCGCGACGTGACCGACCACATCGGCACCGTGCAGGAAAAGATCGACAGCCTGCGCGAGGTTCTGGCCTTCGCTTTCGAAGCGAGCCTTCTCGTCGGACAGAGCCAGGAAACTGCCATCTCCAAGAAGCTCGCCTCATGGGCCGCCATCCTGGCGGTGCCGACAGCCTTCGCCGGCATCTACGGCATGAACTTCGCCGACATGCCGGAACTGAAGATGGAATATGGCTATCCGACCGTGCTTGCGGTGATCGCGCTGATCTGCGCGTTCCTGTACTGGCGGTTCAAGAAGAATGGCTGGCTGTGAAGCGAGCGATTAGGGAATAGCGAGTAGGCAACAACGAAAAACGGCTTGCTCCCTGTCACAAAGCCAAGCCGTTCTATTCGCTATTCGCTATTCGCTATTCGCTATTCGCTCAGCGCGCTCTGCGCCGTTCCGCTGCCGGCTGGAACGCAACCCGCGAATGATACTTGCAGTAGGGCCCCGTTTCGGCGGCGTCGTTGCCGCAGAAGCTGAAGTCTTCCGAGAGCGGGTCGCCGTTCGGCCATTTGCAGGTGCGTTCGGTCAGTTCGACGAGCTGCAGGTTGCGCGAGATCGGCACCACGACGTTCTCAACCGGGCGGATATAGTGGCGCGCGACCGGCTCGGCGTCGAACTGCACCTGCAGCGCCGTGGCGCCGATGGTGGCCGTCACATGACGTGTGGTGCTTGCGGCTCGGGTCACCGATTTCTGCATCGAGGCGCCTTGCGTTGCCTTCTTCTGGCGCGCCGGGGCGGCCGTCGCGCGGCCGCGGCCCGACAGCTTCAGGCGATGTACCTTGCCGATGACGGCGTTGCGGCTCACCCCGCCAAGCTGTGCGGCAATCTGGCTGGCGCTCAGACCCTCCGACCACAATTTCCTGAGAAGTTCTACCCGCTCGTCAGTCCAGTTCATGAGACCGCGCTCCTGCTAAAGCGTGCGGCAGCCAGAATCCTTTCCCGAGCCGGCTCTCGCCGGGCAAACGACACCACATGTACCGGGTGATTTAGGTCCGCCGCACGAAATATAGTTATTTCTCGACTACAAATACCTTATGCGCTGACTCGGTGACAAGAGTCCCAAAGGCAACACCGATTCGGTTTTTACGGTTTTCCCCAACTTGCCTGACCACTGATGAGCTGGCGTGGCGTTAGGGGCTTGCCACGCGCTTCTGCGTGACGTTTTCGTTGACTTCATGGCCGAAAAACATGATAAGCCGCAAAGGCCGCCGCATTGGCGGCTTTTTTGATTTCCGGTTCCGGAGACGCATATAATGACCGGTTCGGCGCTTTACGAGACCTTTGCTCGCGCACCCCTGGCTTTCGATCACGGGGAGGGGACCTGGCTGGTCACCGACAAGGGCGAGCGATATCTCGACTTCGCGGGCGGCATCGCAGTGAATTCGCTGGGCCACAGCCATCCGCATCTGGTCGCAGCACTGACCGAACAGGCCGCCAAGCTCTGGCACGTCTCCAATCTCTACGAGATCCCGGAACAGCGCCGGCTGGGCGAGCGGCTGGTCGAGGCCACCTTCGCCGACAAGGTGTTCTTCACCAACTCCGGCGCCGAGGCGCTGGAATGCGCGATCAAGACGGCGCGGCGCTACCAGTTCGTCAAGGGCCATCCCGAGCGTTTCCGCATCATCACTTTCGAGGGCGCCTTCCACGGCCGCACGCTGGCGACGATCGCCGCCGGCGGACAGTACAAATATCTGGAAGGCTTCGGCCCGAAGGTCGAGGGTTTCGACCAGGTCGCATTCGACGACATCGACGCGGCCGAAAAGGCGATCACGGCGGAGACAGCGGCAATTCTGATCGAGCCGGTGCAGGGCGAGGGCGGCATTCGCCCGGTGCCGACGCAGTCCTTGAAGCGGCTGCGCCAGCTCTGCGATCAGCACGGCCTGCTTTTGATCTTCGACGAGGTCCAGTGCGGCATCGGCCGCACCGGCAAGCTGTTCGCGCATGAGTGGGCCGGCGTCACGCCCGACCTGATGGCGATTGCCAAGGGCATCGGCGGCGGCTTCCCGATGGGCGCCTGCCTTGCCACGGACGAGGCCGCGACCGGCATGACCGCCGGCGTGCACGGCACCACCTTCGGTGGCAATCCGCTGGCGATGGCAGTCGGCAACGCCGTGCTCGACGTGGTGCTGGCCGACGGTTTCCTCGAGGACGTGCAGCGCAAGGCGCTGCTGTTGAAACAAGGCCTGGCCTCGGTCGCGGACGAATTTCCCGAGGTCATCGAGGGCATCAGGGGAACCGGTCTGATGCTCGGCCTGAAATGCGCCATGCCCAATACCAAGGTGAATATGGCGCTGCGCGATCAGTGCCTGCTTGCCGTGCCGGCGGGCGACAATGTCATCCGCCTCCTGCCGCCGCTCACCGTCACCGACGAGGAGATCGGCGAGGCGCTGGAGCGCATTCGCGCCGGCGCCAAGGGCCTGACCGAGGCGATTGTGGCCGAAGCCGCGAAATAAGTTCTGGAACCTGCCGATGAATGTTCGCCACTTCACCGATCTATCCGCCGTTTCCGCGGGCGACCTGCGCATCATGCTGGACGACGCGGTGGCGCGAAAGACCAGGCTCAAGGCGGGCGAGCGCTCAAAACCGCTCGACGGCAAGGTGCTGGCCATGATCTTCGACAAGCCGTCGACCCGCACGCGCGTGTCCTTCGATGTCGGCATGCGCCAGCTTGGCGGCGAAACCATCATGCTGACCGGCACCGAGATGCAGCTCGGCCGATCGGAGACCATCGCCGACACTGCGAAAGTGCTGTCGCGCTATGTCGACGCCATCATGATCCGCACCACTTCGCACGACCGGCTGATCGAGCTCACCGAGAACGCCACCGTTCCGGTCATCAACGGGCTGACCGACGACACGCATCCGTGCCAGCTCATGGCCGACATCATGACCTACGAGGAGCATCGCGGTCCGGTGGTCGGCAAGACCTTCGCCTGGACCGGCGACGGCAACAATGTGCTGCATTCGCTTCTGGAGGCTTCGGCGCAGTTCCGCTTCAACCTCAATATCGCGGTGCCGGAGGGCAGCGAGCCTTTCGAGAAATATGTCGACTGGTCGAAAGCCAATGGCGGCAAGGTCCGGTTTGCCAGGTCCGCGGAGGAAGCCGTCGACCAGGCCGACTGCGTCGTCACCGACAGCTGGGTGTCGATGGGCCAGGAGCACCGCGCGCGCGGCCACAACGTCTTCCTGCCCTATCAGGTCAATGCCGCGCTGATGGCAAAAGCCAAGCCCGATGCGTTGTTCATGCACTGCCTGCCGGCGCATCGCGGCGAAGAGGTCACCGACGAGGTGATCGACGGGCCGCATTCGGTGGTCTTCGACGAGGCCGAGAACCGGCTGCACGCCCAGAAGGCGGTGCTGGCCTGGTGCCTGGGCGCTTGAGAAGGGCGGACCCGACCGCTCCCGGTCCGATCGGGGTCAACTTGATCTGGGGATATGTGATGCCTATTTGCGGGCGATCACGTAAATTGAACGCGCTTCGACGCATGCGGCTCATCGGGCGGCATGGCCGCGCCCCGGAGTTTTGTCATGTTGGAAACCCATACCTTGGCTGAGCATAAACCCCAACTCGGTGAATTCGGCTTCGCCGGCGACGATCACGTCGTGCCCTACGAGGTCGCGCCGCTCGATGTGCGCGGCCGCACCGTGCAGCTCGGGCCGATGCTCGACGCTATCTTGAGCCGCCACAATTATCCCGAGCCCGTCGCCCGCCTGCTGGCGGAAGCCTGCGTGCTCACCGTGCTGCTTGGCACTTCGCTGAAGTTCGAAGGCAAGTTCATCCTGCAGACCCGCACCGACGGACCGGTCGACATGCTGGTGGCTGATTTCACCACGCCGCATGCGCTGCGCGCCTATGCGCGCTTCGATGCCGACAGGCTGCGGGCGCTGACCGACGCCGGCGAGACCTCGCAGCAGGCGCTGCTTGGCAACGGTGTCCTGGCTTTGACCATCGACCAGGGCGCGCATATGCAGCGCTACCAGGGCATTGTCCAGCTCGACGGCACCTCGCTGGAGGACGCCGCGCGCACCTATTTCCGCCAATCGGAGCAGATCCCGACCGATATCAAAATGTCGGTCGCCAAGTTGGTCACGCCCGGCCCGGCCGGCGCGCGCGAGCAGTGGCGCGCCGGCGGCATCTTGGCGCAGTTCCTGCCCCAGGCGCCGGAGCGCATGCGCATTCCCGATATTTCGGGCGGAGACGGCGACGATCGCGAGGTGACGGACCATCCGACCGACAATTCCTGGCAGGAATTGCTGGCGCTTCTGGGCACCATCGAGCCGACCGAACTGATCGACCCGACAGTGGGTGCCGAACGGCTGCTCTACCGGCTGTTCCACGAGCACGGCGTGCGGGTTTTCAGCAGTGTGCCGGTCGCCGACCAATGCTCCTGTTCGCGCGACAAGATCCGCGGCATCCTGGAAGGCTTTTCGGCGCAGGAGATCAAGGATTCGACCGAGGACGGCGGCATCCACGTCGCCTGCGAGTTCTGCTCGACGCAATACGACTTCGACCCGGCCGAGTTCGCTGAGGAGTGAGGCTCCCACCTTCTCCCCGTTCCACGGGGAGAAGGTGCCCGAAGGGCGGATGAGGGGCGGCGCCAACGTGGGCGATCATAGCGCGCGCCAACGCTGCTGCCTCCTCAACGGCAATTTCAGAAAGCCCGGCGCGGCCCCTCATTGCCCTGCTGGGCATTTCTCCCCGCAAACGGGAGAAAGGCCAATCGCCTAATTCACCGTCCGCTTCGTCCCCGGCATGTCGAGCGAGAAAGCCGGAATGGCGATATCGAACGTCTCGCCGCGGCCGTTGCGCATCGTGTAATGGCCGACCATGATGCCCGACGGCGTCGAGAGCGGGCAGCCTGAAGTGTATTGATAGCTGTCGCCAGGATTGAGTTCCGGCTGATCGCCGACGACGCCGGCGCCGCGGACCTCCTCGACCCGGCCCTGGCCGTCCGTGATGTGCCAATAGCGCGAAACAAGCTGCACGAATTCGTCGGAGCGGTTGTCGATCGTCACTTGGTAGCCCCAGACATAGCGGTTCTCGGACGGATCGGATCGGTCCTCGAGATAGAAGGGTCTGACCAGCACTTCGATGTTGCGCGTCACTGCGCGATACATGAGCCACTCCGGTTGCCGCTGAGGACATTCGTCGCGCTTCGCTGTTAAAGGCGTAGCGCCGACCATCCTGCCAGCCTTGTAGCGCACGTGCCGAAAAACAATGTCATTTAAGTGACACATGACAATGTTGGTGTGCACAAACCGTGCCGGGCGACTCGGGCGCTCTGTAACTGATGAAATGGCTGGCTGCGGCCGAGCGCAATTCCAGGAAAAGTGTGAGCGGTTTTCCGTACGGAACTGCGTGAAAACAAAGAGATAGAGTGACCAGATCTCGATGGAACTGACTATCGCAGCCGGCCTCGCTTCGTCAGCCCTTCTTCTGTCCAATCTCGCCAGCATCTCGCTCGCATCGTCGCGGCTGAAACGGCGCCATGTCATTGCGCCGCCCACTGGCGCGAAGCCGGTCTCGATCATCGTTCCGTCGCGCGGCGTGGAGACGTTCACGCAGGAGACCCTCCAGCGCGCCTTCTCGCTCGACTGGCCCTGTTATGAGCTGATCTTCTGCGTCGCGCATGGCGAGGACCCGGTGGTCAGGCTGATCGATGCGGCGATCGCGCGCCACCCCAACGTTCCGGCGCGGCTCCTGATCGGCGACGACCGCATCAGCGCCAACCCCAAGCTCAACAACTGCGTCAAGGGCTGGCAGTCGGCCAAGCACGATTGGGTGATCCTTGCCGATTCCAACGTGCTGATGCCGAAGGACTACATCCAGCATCTGATGGCGGCATGGCGCCCGGACACCGGCCTTGTCTGCTCGACGCCGATCGGCTCGCGGCCCGACGGGTTCTGGGCCGATGTCGAATGCGCCTTCCTCAACACGCTGCAGGCGCGCTGGCAATATGCCGGCGAAGCGCTCGGCCTCGGCTTCGCCCAAGGCAAGAGCATGCTGTGGAACAAGCCGATGCTGGACGCCAATGGTGGCATCCAGGCTTTGGCCGCAGAGATCGCCGAGGACGCGGCGGCCACCAAGCTGGTCAACGGCCTGAGCCTCAACGTCAACCTCGTCGCCTCGCCCTTCGAGCAGCCGCTTGGGCAGCGCAGCTTCGCCGAGATCTGGTCGCGCCAGACGCGCTGGGCGCGGCTGCGTCGGGTCACATTCCCGCTCTTCTTCGCGCCCGAGATCCTGACAGGCGCCGCGGTGCCGCTGCTGCTGGCCCTGATTGCCGCGGCGAGCGCAGGCGTCAGCCTGCCCACAACGGCTTTTTGCGTCTTAGCGCTCGCCTATCTGCCGGAGTGCCTGCTTGCTTGGGCCAAGGGCTGGTACCTGTCGCCGCACAGCGTCACCGCGATGGTCGTGCGCGATGCGATGCTGCCTGCGATCTGGGCACGCGCCTGGTTCGCCGGCGCCGTCGAATGGCGCGGCAACGCCATGACCATCCGCACGCGCGAGTTGACGGAACTCGAGGAGATCGCCTGAGGCGATCGCCCGCGGTATTTTTAAGCTTATTTTGCCGCCTTCAGTGCCTGTTCGATATCCTCCAGCAGATCGTCGGTGTCCTCCAGACCGACCGAGAGCCTGAGCGTACCCGGTCCTATGCCGAGCTCGGCCCGCGCGCCGTCGCTGAGGTTCTTGTGCGTCGTGGTCGCCGGATGGGTGATCAGGCTCTTGGCGTCCCCGAGATTGTTCGAGATCAGCACGATGTCGAGCGCGTTCTGGAAGGCGAAGGCCGCCTGCTTGCCGCCCTTGACGTCGAGGCAGATCAGCGTCGAGCCGCCAGACATCTGCTTCTTGACGACATCGGCCTGCGGATGATCGGCGCGGCCCGGATAGATGACGCGGGCGATCTCCGGCCGGCCGGCGAGGAAATCGGCGATCTTGCCGGCGCTTTCGGTCTGCTGGCGCACGCGCAGCGGCAGCGTCTCGAGTCCCTTGAGCAGCGTCCAGGCGTTGAAGGGCGACAGGCTCGGGCCGGTGTGACGGAAATAGTCGTGCAGGTTCTCGTCGATCCATTTCTTGTCCGACAGGATGACGCCGCCGAGGCAGCGGCCCTGGCCGTCGATGTGCTTGGTCGCCGAATAGACGACGATATGAGCGCCGAGCAGCAAGGGCTTCTGCTGCAGCGGCGTGGCGAAGACATTGTCGACGATGACGCGCGCGCCGATCGAATTGGCGAGCTTGGCGACCGCGGCGATGTCGACCACCTCCAGTGTCGGATTGGTCGGGCTTTCCAGGAAGAACAGCTTGGTGTTCGGCCGTACTGCCTTTTCCCAATTGGCGATGTCGGTGCCGTCGATGAGCGTCGCCTGGATGCCGTAGCGCGGCGCCAGTGTCTCGACCACCCAGCGACAGGAACCGAACAGCGCGCGCGCCGCCACGATATGGTCGCCGGCTTTCACGCTGCAGAGCAGGGCGGCGGAAACGGCGGCCATGCCGGAGGCGGTGGCCCGCGCGTCCTCGGCGCCTTCCAGCGCGCACATGCGCTTCTCGAACATATCGACGGTCGGGTTGGCGTAGCGCGAATAGATGAAGCCCGGCTCCTCGCCCTTGAAGCGGGCTTCCGCCGCCTGGGCCGTCTCGTAGACATAGCCCTGCGTGAGATACATCGCCTCCGACGTTTCCCCGAAACCGGAACGCAGCGTTCCACCATGCACGAGTGCCGTCTGAGATTTCCAGTTGCGCTTCTTGGTGCTCATAGCCCTGCTTCCAGACACAAAAAAACCGGCCGCGAAGTCGCAACCGGTCCATATAGCCTTGCGGCTCGACGGTCCTTTAGCGACTTGTTTAACGTGGCTGCAAGCCGACCGGCCAAATCACCACGGGATAACGACCCTTTAGACCCCCGCCGCGCTTGCGTCAATTGCCGGCTTCATTAAAGACGTTTGTACCAGCCGGGGCGGCAAGAGCCTGCTTAGGTCCTCGCCCGGCCTTGTGAACGGAGCCCGCCTTTGCGGCAGACAGGCATTCTTCCGGATCAGGATATAGCGGCGCTGTTCGAAGCCGACGCGCTGAAGTCGCCGCGCGCGCTGGACGCCGACCAGATCCAGCCGGCCAGCCTCGATCTCAGGCTCGGCGACAAGGCCTATCGCGTGCGCGCCTCTTTCTTGCCCGGGCCCGATCATCTGGTCGCCGACAAGCTCGAGCGGCTGAAGCTGCACGAGATCGACCTCACCCGGGGCGCGGTGCTGGAAACCGGCTGCGTCTACATCGTGCCTTTGCTGGAAAGTCTGGCATTGCCGGCCGAGGTTTCGGCCTCGGCCAATCCCAAGAGCTCGACCGGCCGGCTCGACATTTTCACGCGGGTAATGACCGATCGCGGCCACGAGTTCGACAAGATCGCCGCCGGCTATCACGGCCCGCTCTATCTCGAAGTCAGCCCGCGTACCTTCCCGATCGTCGTGCGCGCCGGCTCGCGGCTGTCGCAGATCCGTTTCCGCACCGGCAACGCGGTGCTCTCGGAGAACGAACTGCGCGAGCTTCACCGCGCCGAGATGCTGGTCGCCACCGAGCCGCCCAACATTTCCGGCGGCGGCATCGCGCTCTCCATCGACCTCGACGGCGACAAGGACGGCCTTGTCGGGTATCGCGGCAAGCACCACACCGGCCTGGTCGACGTCGACAAACGCGCCGCGCAGGATGTCGTCGATTTCTGGGAGCCGATCTACAAGAGCGGCGCCGGCGAGCTGGTGCTGGATCCGGACGAATTCTACATCCTTGTCAGCCGCGAGGCGGTGCATGTGCCGCCGCTCTACGCCGCCGAGATGACACCCTTCGATCCGCTCGTCGGCGAGTTCCGCGTCCACTATGCCGGCTTCTTCGATCCGGGCTTCGGCCACTCCGCCGCCGGCGGCAGCGGCAGCCGCGCCGTGCTCGAAGTGCGCAGCCATGAGGTGCCTTTCATCCTCGACCACGGCCAGATCGTCGGCCGTCTCGTCTATGAGCACATGCTGAAGCGGCCGCAGGCGCTTTACGGCGCCGATCTCGGATCGAACTACCAGGCGCAGGGCCTGAAGCTCTCGAAGCATTTCAGGGCTGCGCGGTGAGGCTGCCAATCTCCCCCGTCGTGGGGGAGATGCCCGGCACGGCAGAGCGGGATGAGAAATGCCGACCTATGCTTCGTCATTATAGGGTCTGCGCGCGCTTCGCTCCGCCCTAGAGCAATTCCCGGAAAAGTGGTGAGCGGTTTTCCCTCCGGAATTGCGTAAAAACAAAGAGATAGAGCGTTTCGCCGTTTCCGTGAAACGCTCTAGAATGACGAACGGAAGACGGTTGCGAAACTCCCCTTTGTCCCTTCCTACAGCGCCTTGACCGCCACCTTCACCGGCTTTTCGATCTCCAGCGGATTGCGCAGCGGCAGGCCGAAATCCGGTGCTTCGATCTCGAACGTGTCGCCGGCCTCGGTCCGGACGCCGTCGGCGAAGGAAAGCGTCGCGGTACCGAACATATGCACATGCACGTCGCCCGGCTGGCGGAAGGCCGAATATTTGAAGTGGTGGTGCTCGAGATTGGCGATGGTATGCGACATGTTCGCTTCGCCCGACAGGAACGACTTTTCCCAGAGCAGCTTGCCGTCGCGCCAGATGCGCGATGCGCCGCGGATATCGGCCGGCAGGTCGCCGATCAGGATCTCGGGGCCGAATGAGGCATTGCGCAGCTTGGAATGGGCAAGGAACAGATAGTTCACCCGCTCCGTCACGTGGTCGGAAAACTCGTTCGACAGCGTGAACCCGACCCGGAACGGCGCGCCGTCGTCGCCGATGACATAGATGCCGGCGATCTCGGGCTCCTCGCCGCCGTCCTGCGCGAAGGCCGGCGACATCAGCGGCGCGCCGGGCGCCACCGCCATCGTGCCGTTGCCCTTGTAGAACCATTCCGGCTGGACGCCGACCTGGCCCTTGGCCGGCTTCCCGCCTTCGAGGCCCATGCGGAACATCTTCATGGAATCGGTGAGTTCCTCCTCGCCGCCTTCGCTGAGCTTCTTGTGCATGGAATCGCGCGTTGCCGCGGAGCCGAGATGCGTGAGCCCGGTGCCGGTAAGGTGCAGATGCGCCGGGTCCGGATGGTTGATCGGCGAGACCAGCCGGCCTCTCTTATAGGCGGCATCAAGATCGATCGTCTCGCCATAACCTTTGCGTTCGATCAGGGCTTCGAGCCCTGTGCCGGTGCGCGCGGCCTCCATCGCCAGCGAATAGACGCTGCGCGCGCCGTTGATGACCCTGGTCTTGCCGCCGCCGTTGCGGGCGACAACGCGGATCGTCTCGGCGTCGTCGAGGATCTGGGAGATCAGCATGTTCAATCCTCTCTCATTTTATCGGCTGCCTGCGGGCAAGCCTTACCCGGCGCGGCGCGGAGAATCCCTCGCCGCGGTTGAAATTTTCCGTCCGGATTGCGCTCGCGAGCCTGGTCCTGTCGGGACTTCTTGACGCCGACGGGTTGCCGGCAGCTTCGCGATCTGAAACCCGTATGCCTCCTGAACCTGGTTCCGGTCTTAGCCCTTGTTTTGATGCATGTCGTTTCCCCAAACCGCTAGGCACTTTTGGGCGACATGCACTAAGCCTTGTTCTTGTTGTAGACGTCGAAGATGACGGCGCCGAGCAGCACCAGGCCCTTGACCACCTGCTGCCAGTCGACATTGACGCCCATGATCGACATGCCGTTGTTCATCACGCCCATGATGAAGCCGCCGACCACGGCGCCGATCACCTGCCCGACGCCGCCCATGGCCGAGGCACCGCCGATGAAGACGGCCGCAATGACGTCGAGTTCTGAGCCGAGGCCCGCCGCCGGCACGGCCTGGCCGAGCCGCGCGGCGATGATGAGGCCGCCCAGCGCCGACAGCACGCCCATGTTGATGAAGACGAGCAACGTCAGCCTTTCGGTGTTGATGCCCGAGAGCTGCGCGGCCTTGGCATTGCCGCCCATGGCATAGATGCGGCGGCCGATGGTCATGCGCTTGGTGACGAAGACGAACAGCGAGATCAGCACGCCCATCACCAGAAGCACGACCGGCAAGCCCCGGTAGCTGGCGAACTGGAAGACCAGGAACAGGGCCAACGCGCTGCCGACCAGCGTTTTGATCACGAACAGCGGGAAGGGCTCCGCCTCATAGCCATGACGCTCGCGCTTGCGCCGCGTCCTGAAGCCGAAATAAGCATAGGCGAGCACCGCGATCAGGCCGAGCACAACCGTCGTCATGTGCAGCGTCAAGCCGCTGCCGACGATCGTCTTGCCGGCGGCATTCACCGTCGGCGGGATCAGCGTCAGCGGGCCGATGACGTCCGGGATGAAGCCCGAGCTCAGCGCCTTGAAGCTGTCCGGCAGCGGGCCGACCGAAGAGCCGCCGCCGAGCAGCGCCTGGCAGATGCCGCGGAAGATCAGCATGCCGGCAAGCGTCACGATGAAGCTCGGTATCTTGTGATAGGCGATCCAGTAGCCTTGCGCGGCACCGATGAGCGCGCCGACGATCAGGCAGACGACCGAGACCACCAGCGGATTCGAGAATATGCCGAGCGGCCAGATGACCATCATCATCGCCGCAAGCGCGCCGATGAAGCCTGCCACCGATCCAACGCTGAGGTCGATGTAGCCGGCGACGATCACCAGCAGCATTCCGAGCGCCATCACGATGATGAACGAGTTCTGCTGCACCAGATTGCTGAGGTTGACCGGTTTGAACAGCGTTCCCGACGTCGTGTACTGGAAGAACAGCATGATGACGATCAGCGCGATGATCAGGCCGTATTCGCGCAGGTTCGTCGTCAGCGCGGAGACGGCGACGCGCTGTCCCTGCTTGACGTCCTCGGCGACGCCGCTCTGCGGCGCGGGAGCGCTTTCTGTGCTCATGATGCTTTTTTTCCTTCTCCCCGAACGATGGCGCGCATGATTTTTTCCTGGCTGGCGTCGCTTGCCGCCATCTCGCCGACGATACGCCCTTCGTTCATCACATAGATGCGGTCGCTGATGCCGAGCAGCTCAGGCATTTCCGACGAGATGACGATGATCGCTTTGCCCTCGGCGGCGAGGCGCGCGATGATCGTGTAGATTTCGTACTTGGCGCCGACGTCAATGCCGCGCGTCGGCTCGTCGAGGATCAAGACCTCCGGATCGGCGAACAGCCATTTCGACAGCACCACCTTCTGCTGGTTGCCGCCCGAGAGATTGCCGGTCAGCTGATAGACGCTGGAGGCACGGATGTTGGTCTTCTTGCGGTAGTCGTTGGCGACGCTCATCTCGCGCATGTCGTCGATGACGCCGCGGCTGGAAACGCCGGAAAGGTTGGCCAAAGTCACATTGTGCTTGATGTGGTCGATGAGGTTAAGCCCATAGGTCTTGCGGTCCTCGGTGACGTAGGCGATCCGGTTCTCCACCGCCTTGCTCACCGATGAGAGGTCGAGCGGCTTGCCCCTGAGCAGAACCTCGCCGGTGATGTGCCGGCCATAGGAGCGGCCGAACAGGCTCATCGCGAATTCGGTGCGGCCCGCGCCCATCAGCCCGGCAATGCCCACCACCTCGCCCTTGCGCACATTGAGGCTGACGTTCTTGATCACCTGCCGCTCGGCATGGATCGGATGGTAGACCGACCAGTTCTTCACCTCGAAGATGACCTCGCCGATCTGCGGCTCGCGCGGCGGGTAGCGATCGTCGAGGGAGCGGCCGACCATCGAGGTGATGATGCGGTCTTCGGAGATGTCCTTCCTCGGCAAGGTCTCGATGGTGCGCCCGTCGCGGATCACCGTGACCTTGTCGGCGACACGGTTCACCTCGTTGAGCTTGTGCGAGATCAGGATCGAGGTCATGCCCTGGCGCTTGAACTCGAGCAGAAGGTCGAGCAGCGCCTGGCTGTCCTTTTCGCTGAGCGACGCCGTCGGCTCGTCCAGGATCAGGAGCTTCACTTCCTTGCTCAGCGCCTTGGCGATCTCGACCAACTGCTGCTTGCCGACGCCGATATTGGTGATCAGCGTCTTGGGGTCCTCGTTGAGCCCGACTTTCTTGAGCAGGGCGGCCGTGCGCGCCTCGTTGGCGTCCCAGTCGATGACGCCGTAGCTGGCGTGCTCGTTGCCGAGGAAGATGTTTTCCGCGATCGACAGCATCGGCACCAGGGCAAGCTCCTGGTGGATAATGACGATGCCGATATGCTCGCTGTCGTGAATGCCCTTGAAGTTGCATTCCTGGGCGCGAAAGATGATCTGGCCATCATAGGTGCCGGAAGGATAGACGCCCGACAGCACCTTCATCAGCGTCGACTTGCCGGCGCCGTTCTCGCCGACGATGGCGTGGATCTCACCTTCCTCGACGCTGAGGTTGACGTTCGACAACGCCTTCACGCCGGGGAACGTCTTGGTGATGTCGCGCATCTCCAAAATCGTCGAGGCCATCAGGATCTGCTCCCTGGGGCGCATAGCTCCGAACCGGCTCCGGTTCCCGAAGGGCTCATGCGCGAAATCAACATACTGCGGCGTGTGATGCCACAGAAGCCGGCAAAAACAATACCGGGGTAGTTTCTGAACGAAAAGGGGTCCTGCGGCCGCGCAGGACCCCTTCCTGTAAGACTGGATTACTTCAGCTCTTCGGCCTTGATGTAGCCGGAGTCGACGACCAGCTTCTGATAGTTCGACTTGTCGACCTCGACCGGCGTCAGGAGGATCGAGGGAACGACCTTGACGTCGTTGTTGTAGGTCTTGGTGTCGAGGCCCTCAGGCTTGCCGCCGGAGAGCACCTTGTCGACCAGTTCCACGGTCGACTTGGCCAGCTCGCGGGTATCCTTGAACACCGTCGAATACTGCTCGCCCGAGATGATCAGCTTGACCGAGGCGGTCTCGGCATCCTGGCCGGTCACGATCGGCCAGGGCTGTGCCGCCGTGCCGTAGCCGACGGCGCGCAGCGAGGCGGTGATGCCGCGCGAAAGGCCGTCATAGGGCGACAGGACGCCATCGACGCGGCTGCCGTCCGAGTAGTTGGCCGAAAGCAAATTGTCCATGCGGGCCTGCGCGGTGGCGGCGAGCCAGCGCAGCGTGCCGACCTTGTCCATGCCCATCTGGCCGGACTTGATCTTGATCGTGCCGTTGTCGATCAGCGGCTGCAGGACCGACATCGCACCGTTGTAGAAGAAGAAGGCGTTGTTGTCGTCCGGCGAGCCGCCGAACAGCTCGACATTCCAAGGCTTGGTGTTCGGGAAGCGCTCCTTGAGGCCCTTGACCAGCGAGTTCGCCTGGATCACGCCGACGCCGAAATTGTCGAAGGTGGTGTAGTAGTCGACATTCGGGGTCTTCTTGATCAGGCGGTCATAGGCGACGACGACGACGCCCGCGTCGTTGGCCTTCTGCAGCGCATCGGCCATGGTGGTGCCGTCGATTGACGCGATGATCAGCGCCTTCGGGCCCTTGGTGATTTCGTTTTCCAGCTGGCTGAGCTGGTTCGGGATATCGTCCTGCGCATATTGCAGGTCGACCGTGTAGCCGAGCTTCTCGAGCTGGGACTTGACGGCGTCGCCGTCATTGATCCAGCGCTGCGAGGTCTTGGTCGGCATCAGCACGCCGATGAGGCCCTTGTCGGCGGCGTGCGCCGAATAGCTCATGGCGGCAATGCCAAGGGCCGCCACGGCGGCCAGCGTCTTGATGATCTTCACGATTACTCTCCCTGGTTGATGGACGCGACACCTCGGGGCTTCGCGGGCCGCGCAGTCGAACAGGTGCGCTGGCGCGCCACTGTCGGCTTTATCGATCTCCGGTATCCTCCCAATCGGCCCCGAAACGCAGTTTCAATCGATACGAATTTGCTCGTTGCCGACCCCTGCGCCTCGGAACGCACGAAGGGTGGGTCCCTTTGATATAACTGTCAAATGCGATCTTTGCTGGTTGCTATATCGAAACTGATATGGCTTAGAGGACAAATAGAAACCCGGCGGAGAGGCTTCGAGCCATGGCGGCATTGCATGATCCTGATGCGATTTCAGCAAGTTACGAGAAATTGCGTGGAGACGGCGAGACGCTGCTGCGCAGCGGCCTCAGCCTTCGCCACATGCGCATGATCGCGGCGCTCGACGATCACGGACGAGTGAGCGCCGCCGCCCAGGTCATGAACATCTCCCAGCCGGCCGCCTCGCGCATGATCGCCGAGATGGAGGCGGTGCTCGACGTTAAGTTGTGCGAGCGGCTGCCGCGCGGCGTGACGCTGACCCCTTACGGCTTGGCGCTCGCTCGCCGCGCGCGCTCGATCCTGCTCGAGATGCGCGAGGCCGATCGCGAGATTTCCGAGCTCAAGGCCGGCAAGGGCGGCTCGGTGTTCCTCGGCGCGGTGACGGCGCCAGCGATCGAATTGGCCGTGCCGGCGATCCGCGAGATCCGCCGCATCTACCCACGCATCGAGATCACCATGCAGGTCGAGACTTCGAACGTGCTTGCCCGCGAGCTGATCGCCTCGCGCCACGATTTCATCATCGCCCGCATCCCCGACGACCTCAATCCGCGGCTCTTCGAATCGCGCGTCATCGGCGTCGAGAAGGCCTGCCTCATCGTGCGCCGCGGCCATCCCCTGGCGAGCGGCAAGATGGTGAGGCTGGAGGAGACCTCGGGCTATGACTGGGTGTTCCAGTCCGGCGGCTCGCCGCTTCGCCAGGCGATGGAGAGCAACTTTTTGAACCGCGACATTCCGCTGCCTGACCGCATCCTCAACACCTCCTCGCTGTTGCTCACCTTGGTAATGGTGGCGCAGTCCGACGCCATCGCGCCGGTCTCGATCCAGGTCGCCAAGTTCATTCAAGGCGGCGACGGGCTGGCCGGCGCCATCGACGTCGTCCAAACCGAGTTCGACATCGAAGTCCGGCCCTACAGCCTGATCACGGTCAAGAACCGCGTGCTCTCGCCCGCCGCGAAAATGTTGCACGACTTCATCTTGCGCGAAGTGGGGTGATGGAACGACAATGCTACTTGTACGTTCAAACCGATCGGCCGCTCGCTGGAGCCCGTTGCGGGTGAGGGAAAGAGCTGCCGATGCTCGACAGCTCGGGAGGTTTTGATGGAACGTCGATTGTTTCTGACTGGAATGCTTGGCGTTGCGGGGGCGGCGGCACTGGCAAGCCTGGCCGGACCCGGCAAGGCCGTTGCCGGTATTCCCGCCGGCAACGGAATTCTGGACGAGATCGACAAGCCGGACAATGCGGTCTTCGAAGGCGACGATCCGGCCGAAGTGGAGCTGGTCTCGCACCATCGTCATCATCGTCGACACGGGCACGGAGGCGGACATTGGCGCTGGCGCCACCGTCGTCGTGGTCGCCGGCGCGGCTGGAGGCACGTCTGCCGCCGCTTCTGGCATCGTGGCCGTTGGCGCCGCCGCTGCCGGCGCGAGCGCGTGTGGATCGGCTTCTGGCTGTAAAGACGTTACTCGCGGAGGAATGTTGAGCTCGGATATTGCGCGTTGCGCAATATCCGAGCTTCCTTGATGTAAACTGTCATCACCCCTGCCGGCTCCGGCATCCGGCAATCTGCTTGTTGTCGGTCGCCTCGCTCGCGCCTGTCTCGTCCGTTGGCATTTTGGCCAATATGCCGGCTTTGAGCCGGTATGCTATACGCGCATATGCATGTTTCGTCCTTTTGGAAGGATGTGTCGGGCCAACCCTGCGTCGGGACTGGGTCAGTTCTTCCAATCTCACGACGCGCGGCGCTGATCGGCGGACTCTGCCTGTGCTGCCTGCCGGGCAGCTTGGCCGCCGCGACCATGACAGAGGTGGGGCCAGGCATTTTTATTCGCGCAGCCCCGCACGAGGATGCTGCGGCCGCGAACCATGGAGGCATCGCCAATGTCGGCTTCATCGTCGGACGCGATAGCGTGCTGGTCACCGATTCTGGCGGCAGCCTCACGGATGGCGAGTGGCTGAGGGCCGAGATCAGGAAGCGGACGGACAAGCCAATCCGCCATGTGCTGATCACCCACGTTCACCCCGATCATTCCTTCGGCGCGGCGGCCTTCGCCCAGGACCGGCCGGCCTTTGTCGGACACCACGCGCTGCGGTTGGCGTTGGAGGCGCGCGGCGATTTCTACCGGAAGCGGCTTGCGGAGATCCTCGGCGCGGAGAGCGTTGGCAGCATCGTCTATCCTACCCAGGAGGTGAGGGACGGCGCCGAAATCGACCTGGGAGGCCGCATTGTCCGGCTGAGCGCGCACGCGACGGCCCATACCGATTGCGATCTGTCGATGCTGGATGTCGAGACCGGCTTGCTCTTCCCGGCCGACCTGCTTTTCGTAAACCGTGTTCCTTCGCTTGACGGCAGCCTGCCCGGCTGGCTTGCCGAACTCGACAAGCTCAAAGCGCTCGGCGCGTCTCGGGCTGTGCCTGGCCATGGCCCGCCGATCGTGGATGTCGCTCCCGCCATGGCTGATTTGACGCGTTACTTGTCCGCCTTGAGCGACGGCACTCGCAAGGCGATAGCCTCGGGCGTTTCGATCGAGGATGCCGCCCGCTCCGTCGCTCAATCGGAGCGGAACCGCTGGGTGCTGTTCGACGACTACAACGAGCGCAATGTCATCCAGGCCTACAAGGAACTGGAGTGGGAGTAGCCCGACGAGGAGGAGATCATGAAGATTCTGCCGCTTGCCCTATGCCTCGCTGTCTTTGCCGCGGTGCCGGGCAGTAAAGGCCTGGCCTCGGAACCGGCCAACATGGAGCCTGAGCGTCAGGAGCGCTGGAACCAGATCGCCCAGTATCTGTTCGGCGACCGTAAGGTCGAGCCCACCGAAACCCTGATCCAGCTCGATGCGCCCAAGCGCGCGCAGGATGCCGCCCTCGTGCCGATCACGCTGACGATGCCCGAAAACAACGAGATCAAGTCGGTCTATCTGGTCATCGATGACAACCCGGCGCCTTTCGCGGCCAAATTCACCTTTGGCCCCGCGGCCGACGCCGGATCGGTGCAGCTACGCGTGCGGGTCGATACCTACACGAATGTTCACGCCGTGGCGGAGACCAAGGACGGCAAGCTCTTCGAGACCGCCGCCTTCGTGAAGGCCTCTGGCGGCTGCTCGGCGCCGGTTGCCGCGAGCGACGAAAAGGCCATGGCGGGCATGGGCCAGATGCGGATGAAATTCGCCGAGGGCGCCGCGGCAGGCAAGCCGATAGAGGCGACGCTGATGATCCGTCATCCCAACTTCAATGGAATGCAGAAGAACCCGATAACGCAATACTTCACGCCGCCGCGCTACATCAACAAGATGTCCGTGTCCTCCGGTAATGCCAAGGTGTTCGACCTCGAAGCCGATATCTCGCTCTCCACCAATCCGGTCATCACTTTCTCCTTCGTCCAGAACGGGAGAGAGCCGCTGAAGGTCGTCGCTTCCGACACCAAGGATGGCCATTGGGAGCAGGGCTTCGACATTCCGGCTGCGATGAACTGATTGGATCCGGCGATGCGTTCCGTTGTTGAAATTGCCAGGATGGCCTCCATCGTTGCCGTGGTGGCGCTCCTTCCGAATATGGCGAGTGCCAATCCGGTCGCCGAGCCTAGCGGCTTGTGGAGCGGGCCGATGCACGGCGAGACGCCGGCGACGCTCTCAGGCGCAAGGGTGCTCGACCTCGCCGCCCTCGAGGCGCTGATGGCCAAGAAGCCGATCCTGCTCGACGTGGGTCCGGCCGACAGGAAGCCGGACGATTTCCCCAAGGACGGGCTCTGGCTTCCCACCCATCGTTCAATGCCCGGAGCGGTGTGGATGCCGGGCGCCGGAGCGGCTCCCCTGCAGGATGCTCAAGAGAAGATGTTCTATCGCCGCATCGAGGCTCTGACGCAGAAGGACAAGACCAAGCCGATCGTGACCTTCTGCCGCCCGCAATGCTGGGGCAGTTGGAACGCCGGCAAGCGGCTGGTGATGAAAGGCTATACCAATGTCGGCTGGTTCCCCGCCGGCATAGACGGCTGGCAGGAGAAGCACGAGACCACGGTGGTCAAGCCGGAGGCCGGTTGGAGCGCAGCCGCGCCCAAATAGGAGGCGCAAATCCTGTCTGGCAAGCTGGAGCGGGTAGCGGGAATCGAACCCGCGCGTTCAGCTTGGGAAGCTGACAGGCTACCATTACATCATACCCGCGCAGCAGCCTCGTTACCATGAGGGAAGGGCCTCAAGCAATCGGCAAACAGAGCCAGCGACTCCATTGCTTGATGCCTTTCGGCGGAATGCGTATCTCTGATATCGCGCTGCCGAATCGGGCGGCTCGAACCGGAGAGTGGCCTTGTCCGCACTGACGCGCTTTCTTGGCGACACGCCGCTCAGGGTGTTCCTGAAGCTGCTCGTGGTCTCCTTCCTCGTCGGCCTCGTCATGCATGCCTTCGGCTGGTCGCCGATGGACGTCCTCTATGGCATCCGCCAGTTCTTCGCCGATTTGTGGAATCTCGGGTTCCACGCCATAGACCGCTTCCTGGACTATATCCTGCTCGGCGCGGCGATCGTCGTGCCGGTGTTCATCCTGCTCCGGGTCGCCAGCTACAGGAAATAGCTAGGATAGAGCAATTCCAGGAAAAGTGTGAGCGGGTTCCGTCCGGAACTGCTTAAAAACAAAGAGATAGGGCGGTTCGCCGTTTCCGTGAAACGGTGAAACGCTCTAGAATTACGCATATCGCGACGCCACCTCGAACAGGATGGCGTGGCGCGCGGCCAGCGTCGGCACGTCGGTCGAATAGCCGCCGCCGTGACGCCGCACAGCGGCACGCCCTGCTTTCGGAAATGGCCGATGACCATGTCCTCGCGGGCGCTGAGGCCGCCGTCGCTCAGCGCCAGCCGCCCCAGCCTGTCCTCGGCATGCACATCCACGCCGGCATTGTAAAAGACGATATCCCAATGCCTCTGCCCGGACAGTTGCGGCAGGACGGGGGCGAGCCGCTCGAGATAGGCATCGTCACCGGTGCCGTCCGGCAAGGCGATGTCGAGGTCGGAAGCGATCTTGCGCACCGGGTAGTTGCGCTCGCCATGCATGGAAAAGGTGAAGGCATGCGGCTCGTCCTTCAGAATGTCGGCCGTGCCATCGCCCTGATGCACGTCGAGGTCGACGATCAGCACATTTTCGGCGGCGCCTTCGGCCAGCAGCGCCAGCGAGGCGACGGCTACATCGTTGAAGGTGCAGAAGCCGGCGCCTTGCGCGCGCCTGGCGTGATGGCTGCCGCCGGCGGCGTTGCAGGCAATGCCGTGTTCGAGCGCCAGCCTGGCGGCAAGCACGGTGCCGCCGGTGGCGAGCTGCGCCCTGAGCGACACGCGCGGGCCGACCGGAAGCCGATCTCGCGCTCTATCTTCTCCGGCACCTGGCAGGCGATCACCTGGTCGACATAGTCGGCCGCGTGCGCGAGCTTCAGCCGTGCAGCCGGTGTCGGCTGAGGCAGTGAAAGTGCGCCGGGTACGGTCAGCCCGCGCATGCGCAAGGCCTCCATCAGAAGTGGATATTTGCGGCATTATGGAGCAAACTCACCAAATATAATGTTTACATCATCGTTTTAGAGGTATAAGCATCATGCATGATGAAGATTGCCGACTATGACAGACCGAACACGGTTGCCGGCCTTGTTGCCAAGCGCGCCGAGCTAACGGCTCTGCGGGAGCAATACCGCGCTGAGATCAAAAAGCTGACCATCGACATAGACCATCTGGACGCCGCGATAAGGCTGTTCGATCCGCATGCCGACACATCCGCGCTCAAAGAGTACGTGACCAAGCACCGCGCCGAGAAAGGCACCGTGAAGCGCTTCGTTCTCAACACCATGCGGGAAGCTACCGCGCCGCTTACGTCGCGCCAGATTTCCGAGCTATGGCTTGCTGATCGCGGCCTGAATGCAGATGAGGCGACCGTCACCGCCATAAGGAAGCGCATCGGCGCCTGCATAAAGGTCTGTGTGACGCAGGGGCTTATCGAGGAATGCGGCTGGACGGAAGACCACGATGCATTCGGCCCGTACAAGCTTTGGCAACTAAGAAGGGGCGACCGATAGGCCGCCCCAGTATTGCTTTTATGCCGCCGCCGCCGGACGTGGGAAGTCGGGCGGGAAGTCGGGCGGCAATTCCAGCGCCGGCGGGATTTCGGGGAACAAGCGCCCCGCCATCACATCGGCAATCCGACCAAAGTTGAGGCCGGGGTAGTAACCCGTGATCCACGAGTACGGAATGTCCAAGTGGCGGGCGAGCTTTATAACCGGCACCATGTCCGGTGTGACCTTGAGATCTTCCATAAGGTCGCGTCTCCAAACATTCCCCTTGAAGCGGGAGCCAGGAAATGCGAATCTACCAGTCGTCACAGGCTGTTAGCTTCGCACTCCCGGTCTCCCGCCCAGCGGGTTGGGTTTGCCCACTGACACCACGGGCCACATTGCATTTCGGTTTCGGACCCGAACTGTTTTGTGGCCCTTTCTGTTACTGCCGACCGGCACGGTGCTCTTGGTGCCGCTCAGCTACCACTATCAATGGTCGCCTCCAATCTGCGCTCGCGCAGGAATCGCCTCACGCAATCGCCAATATCCTCTGGCGCCGATAACCGGTCAAGCTGAATTTGCGGTATAGCTGGCGATATCTATTCCTTTTTCGGCCTTGCGGGTATATATCTCCAGCGAAGAGTATAAAACAGGCGATGGAGATTGCCCCATGGATGCACGCCAGAGAAGCCCCAGCTACCCCAGTACGCCATTAGACGAAGCTATTGATCTTGTAAGGAAAATACACCTGATTGAACGCACCAATTCGGTAGAGCGCGGGGTAGCGGCTAAGGCGATGGGCTATAGCGGCATTTCCGGGCGCTCTGCCACGGTACTCTCGAATTTGGCTCAGTATGGCCTTTTGGAGAAGACCGGCAAAAATGAGGTCCGCGTTACGCGGCGCGCAGTTGATATCCTATATCCGGATTCTGACGAATCAAAGGCTTTGGCGCTTCACGAGGCGGCCAACGAACCCGACCTTTTCAGCGCTATTTCAGAGAGATTCCCAGATGGCCGCCCCTCTGAAGCGGCCATCGAATCCTATCTCATCAGACAGGGGTATACACACGCCGCCGTGCGTCCAGCAACGCGGGCCTATTTAGAAACTTTTCTCTTTCTGGAGAATGCGACAGGAAGCGAAAGTTATTCACAACCGCGCCAACCGCGCCCTGTTGTGGCTGAATCTCAAACAAATCAAAATGTTGAGAGAGGCCAGGCGATGGCTGCACCAGTGTATTCTCCTATCCGGTCGGATGCCTCTCCGCTTACGCCTGCTAAACTGCCGGTGCCGTTCGGTGTGCAGATCAAGGAAGACATGATCTGGCTTGAGGGTGTCATCCGCAATCGAGCCGAAGCTGAGCGGGTGATTAAGGCGATCAATGGTTTGAAGGAAATGCTGCCTGAGCCAGATGCCGTCCCGGCAACAGCGATTGCTCCGGCAGAAAGCAGCAAAGACGACTGGGATACTTAAGCGCGCCGTTGCCAGTAGCCGCAAAGCTTTTCCGACTTCGGCGCGGCGGCGACGGCGCTTACAACCACGGCATATTGGTTGCCGTTGGCTTCCCGGCGGCAATCTTCGCGCCAAGCCATTTCGACGGCATAGGCGTCCAGATACTGGCCCGCAATGCGGTGATGAATGCCGATCTCGGCGCGGCGCAGGCGGGAAAAGAAGCTTTCGGCGGCGTTCGTGCAAGCGCCGTCCTTCGAATAGGCTTCGGCATGATTGATCCTCTTTATCGGGAAGTAGGCCGCCAGCTTATCCCAATGCGAAGCTTCGTCGGCGTGGACGGTCGAGCCGTGCTTGACGTTGGCGGCAACGAAGGCAACGCCAGCGGCTTCGGTCGAGGCAACGTGGGTGATGGTGCGACCGTTGGTTTCGCGGGCAACGATAACCGATTGGCGCTTGCCCGACCATCTACCGGCAAGCGCGCCTTCGTCGCGGGCAAGCTTTATTGCTTCGCGGACCTTGTGCAGCATCACAAAGGCGGTCTTGTAGTCAACGGAGAGGTCGCGGGAGAGATGGAGGGCGCTGTAACCCTTAGCACCGTTTATGAAGACGGCGATAGCCGCGAGAATGTCGCGAACGGCCAGTTTGCGGCTGGCGAAGATCGTGCCGGAAGTGATGCTAAATTGCTTGTGGCAAGCCTTGCACTTGTAAACCTGGCGCGTCTTGAGGTTATAGGCATCGAGGCCGCCGCACTCAGGGCAAACCGGCTCACCATCGGTTTCCGTCCAGCGTATCTTACGGAACGCGGCGCGGGCTTCCTCATCAGACATGCGCATAACCTTGACCAGCGAGAGGGTCTTGGCCGCCGGGGAAAGGAGGAAATGCTGGGACATATCAAATCCGATGATGTTGTACATCGGATATAGGACATTGTTTCAGCACAAGCAAGGGTATAAATCATCGTTTATGAGGTCTTTTCCGGAGAAACGATGATGACGGCCAATTCCCCCACAGCGCACTACGAGGAACAGGCGAAAAACATATTGAAAGGCGAGCTGAAGCGCCGTGGCATGACATACGCGGCCCTAGCTGAGAAGCTGAAGGAACGCGGCTCACATGATACGGAACGCAATCTCGCCAACAAGATAAGTCGCGGCAGCTTCACCGCTGCGTTTTTCATGATGTGCTTGGATGCGATCGGCGTTCGCCAAGTCAGTCTAGAGGCATGAGCGCGATCTTTTCAGAATGCGGTGGCTATCGCTATCGACTTGACCGCCACATTGGCGACGGGCCGCCCATCGGCTTCATGCTCCATAATCCTAGCACGGCCGGCGCTACCGACGACGACGCAACGTCCAGACGTGGCATCGGGTTCGCCAGAGATCTTGGTTATGGGCGGCTGATTTTCATTAATCCTTGGGCGCGGGTAGCGACCAAGCCCCGCGATCTGTGGAGCGCCGAAGACCCTATTGGGCCTGAAAACGATACCTACATTCGGTCTGCCGTCGCGGAAGTTTCAAGCTCGGGAGGTATTATCGTTGCCGCGTGGGGGCGTGTGAGCCCGCCGGCAGCGCTTCGGCGAGCCGCCAGAGCCAGGATCGAATCTTTGGTGCAAATGATCGAACGCGAAGGCGGTCAACTTTACGCGCTTGGGGTGAATCTTGATGGATCACCCAAGCATCCGCTCTATGTGAAGGGTGACACCGTCCCATCAATATGGACAATTTCTTAGGATTCCCATGCCCTTTAATTTGTGGAAAACCTCGCGTACACGGCTAAGCGGTGATTCGCGGCGCTATACAGGTCGTGGCGGGGACGGCCAAGGGGAGCTTTGCTGAGATGTTTTCAGACGCAGACATGCTGCGCCTTCAGCAGGATCAATACCGGCACGATGCGCGCAACCATACCGATATCCTCCATCTTTCCAAAAATGATCGCCTGAAACACTACGGGCTGCATTTTGCGAAGTATGTTGGACGGCTCGCGCGCGGTTCGGCCGAGCCGATCTCCTACGACCGGACCATTATTGATACCGTTCTCGTGTCGCTTAGCGCAGCCAACACGATGCATCAGCATTTGGAAGCGCCGGCTCCCATGACGAAGGAAGCGCGACAGATCGATCCGTTGCGCACCTACGCCGACGCGGCCGGCCGCTTTGCGGATGCCTGTGAGAAGATCGACCATATGGAGGCATTCATCCCGATCGCTCACAAGGCGAATGCGGACATAATGTCTTGGGCCATCCATCAGGCAGATGAGCGCCAGATCGATCTCGAAGGACAGCTACGGCAGCGGCGGGGGGAGCTACGTGGCCGACAATTCTACATCGCCGAGTAGCTATGAGCCCGCCAGCGGCTTTTGGAGCGACGGCACATGGAAAGCCCTGAAGAGTGAGGACGCGCCGGTCAAGCCTTTCAAGCTGGACGGCGTTGACCGAGATGGAGCGAACTACAACCTCGCAATAGGCGAGGAAGTATATGTCTCCAGTTTAGGCTCCGGGAAGACAGTTCAAAAGCTTTCAGAGGGCGAGGCGTTCTCAATTGCGCCGGGTCAATTTGCTTTCATCTTGACAGAAGAGGAGGTTGCACTCCCTTTTGATAAGATCGGATTCATCTCAATCCGCGCATCGACCAAGTTCTTGGGGCTAGTTAACATCTCTGGGTTTCACGTTGATCCTGGTTATAAGGGCAAACTTATCTTCGCGGTATATAATGCCGGTCCCACCATAATTCATTTGAGGCGAGGCGATCGAATATTTCCTTTGTGGATCACAAACCTAGACAAGAAAATGCAACGGACGGCATGGAAAGTGGGGCACGACAAAATCCCTGCGAGCATGATAACTGCAATATCGGGTGAATTCACCACAGCGTATCAGTTGGCGGAGAAGCTGAAGGTGGCGCAAGAAGATATCGTTCAGCTTAAAAGCTTCAAAGTGTACTTGACCGCTATTCTGGCCGTTCTTTTCATCCTTATCACCCCATTCCTAAAAGACGCCGCGTCGAATGTGGTCAACACGTTTTGGCCGTCCATCAAATGCGCGATAGTCAACTGCGTCGCAACCGCGCCACCGGCTCCCGCGCCGGCGCCACCGCCAGCAAATCCGTAACACCACCATCAATGGGCAAACATCATCGTTTATGGTGAGTTTGCTCCATAATGCCGGATATTTGCTCATCGGAAAGCGATGGGTGACGGCGAAGCCGGCGTCATAGTCGGGGTGATGGACGATCTGCAGCGGCATGGATCGGGGGCTGCGCCAGGTTTGGAATTCGGCTGGCAGTCCGGCGGATTTGGTTGCGTGACGCCGGCAAACTGGGGCACATCGGGTTCTCGATCAAGCCGCAATCGAACAGGCAGCAAGCCCCTTGGACGCGACTCAAGCCAACGCCAGGTCGTTCGCCGTCACCAACCGCTCGGTGCTGGCGATCGCCGTGCCGATGACGCTTGCCTATCTGACGACGCCGCTGCTCGGCATCGTCGACACCGCGGTTGTCGGCCAGTTCGGCGACGCAGCGCTGCTTGGCGGCCTGGCGACGGGATCGCTGGTCTTCGACGTTGTCTTCACCACCTTCAACTTCCTGCGTTCGGGCACCACCGGTCTCGTCGCCCAGGCCTTCGGACGCGGCGATGCGCTGGAGGAACAGGCGGTGCTCTGGCGCGCCGTGCTGATCGCGGTCGCCGTGGGCGTCATCCTTGCGGCACTTGCCCCGCTCTTTGCCGTCGCCGGTCAATGGTTCATGGGCGCCGAGCCGCGCGTCAGCGCGGCCATGTCGGTCTATATCCGCATCAGGCTGCTGGCGGCGCCCTTCTCGCTGATCAACTACGCCGTACTGGGCTACGTGTTGGGACGCGGTGAAGGTGGGCTCGGGCTGATGCTGCAGGCGGTGCTCAACGGCATCAACATCGCGCTCTGCTTCCTGCTCGGCCTCGAGCTCGGCTGGGGCGTCGCCGGCGTCGCCTGGGCGACGGTCACCGGCGAGTTCCTGGCCATGCTGCTCGGCCTTGCCATCGTGCTCAGCCGCTTCCGCAAGCTGGAGCGGCCGTCGCGCCGGCGTATCCTGGATTTGCCGGCCTACCGGCGCATGCTGTCGCTCAACCGCGACATCATGATCCGCTCCTTCTCGCTGCTCGCTGCCTTCGCGCTGTTCACCAGGCAGGGCGCGCAGTTCGGCACGGTGACGCTCGCCGCCAACGCGGTCTTGATGAATTTCTTCCTCATCGCCGGCTATTTCCTCGACGGCTTCGCTACCGCCGCCGAGCAGTTGGCCGGCCGCGCCATCGGCGCGCATGCGCCTGCCCCGTTTCGGCAGGCGGTCAGGCTGACGCTGATCTGGGGGTTTGGTCTCGCCAGTATCGCCACGCTTGTCCTGCTGACCGCCGGCACCGGTCTGGTGGCGCTGGTGACGACGTCGCCGGAGGTCCGCGCGGTCGCGGACATTTATCTTCCGTGGGCCGCCTTCACGGCGCTGAGCGGCGTGCTCGCCTTCCAGATGGACGGCGTCTTCATCGGCGCCACCTGGTCGCGCGACATGCGCAACATGATGCTATTGTCGTTCCTCATCTTCAGCGCCGCGCTCATCACACTGGCGCCGGCATTCGGCAACAGCGGCCTGTGGGCATCGCTGCATGTTTTCCTGCTAGTGCGCGGCTTGAGCCTGCTGACGGTGCTCAGGCTCAGGGTGAGGACAGCCTTCAGCTGATCGGCTTTGAAGCCCAGCGCTCGCAAGCCGAGTCGCGCAGCTCCCTGATCGAGCCAAGCCGCTCGCGTTCCATGAACCGCGCCATGCCGGCGACGATGCGCCCGGGCAGCGCCGGTCCGGCATAGATCATGCCGGTGTAGAGTTGGACCAGATCCGCCCCGGCGCGGATCTTCTCCAGCGCCGTCTCGGCGGAATCGACCCCGCCGACACCGATGAGGGCAATGCTTGGGCCGAGCAGCTTGCGCATGCGGGCGAGCACGGCGGTAGAACGCTCGAACAGCGGCTTGCCCGAAAGGCCGCCGGCTTCGCCTGCCACGGTCGTGCTCCGCAATCGGGTCCGCGCCAGCGTCGTGTTGGAGACGATGACGCCGTCGATCTTCTTCTCGGCGACCTCGGCGGCGATGTCTTCCAGCTCTGCTTCGACGAGATCCGGCGCGATCTTGAGGAAGACAGGCGGCCGGGCAGAGGCGCGCGCCGCCATCACCCGTGACAGCAATTCGCCAAGCTGCTCGCGCGCCTGCATGTTGCGCAGGCCCGGCGTGTTGGGCGAGGAGATGTTGACGGTCAGATAGCTCGCATAGCGCGCGAAGCGGGCGACGCCGCGCTCATAGTCGGCGATGCGATCGGCGCTGTCCTTGTTGGCGCCGACGTTGACGCCGACGATCCCCGGCCGCCCCTTGCGCGCGGCAAGTCGTTTTTCAGCCGCCGCATGACCGTCATTGTTGAAGCCCAGCCGGTTGATCACCGCCTCGTCCGCCGTCAGGCGGAAGATGCGCGGCTTCGGATTGCCGAACTGCGGCAGCGGCGTGATGGTGCCGACCTCGGCAAAGCCGAAGCCGAGACCGAGCAGCGCGTCCGGCACTTCGGCGTTCTTGTCGTAGCCGGCGGCCATGCCGAGCGGGTTCGGGAAGTCGAGGCCGCAGAGATTGATCTTGAGCCGCGCGTCGCGCGGCCCCGTCGCGCCGACCGGCAGCCCGCAGCGCAACGCCGCGATCGACAGGCCATGGGCGGTTTCCGGATCGAAGGAGAAAAGCAGCTTCTGGCCGATCCGGTCGAGCACGCTCATTCGCCCTCCAATGCCGGGAATTCGTGGCCGCCGGCACTGAGCGGCAGCGGCTTGACCCAGAGGACGGCATCGAGGGTCAGCGGAGCATAGAGATGCGGGAACAGGGCGCCGCCGCGCGACACCTCGTATTTCAGCGCATCGCCCAGTTGCGCCGCATCGACAGCAACCAGCAACAGGTCCGTTTGCCCCGCGAAATGCTTTGCCGCTGTTTCGCGCACCTGGGCGGCGGTGGAGAAATGGATGAAGCCGTCGACGATATCGATCGGCGCGCCGCTGAAGCGGCCGTTCCGCTCGGCTTCGCGCCACAAGGCTTCGGCGAGGATCTTGTAGATAATCTGAGACATTGTTGCGCTATAATCCGAACAGAAGATGCGGGGAAGCGAAGTCTTCCCCATTTCCGGCGCAAACCTCTGATAGGTGCGATGACCGGCTCATGGAGGACGATATGCGTCTGCAGCACATCCTTATCCCGGCGGCGCTCTGCTCGCTGGTTGCGGCTTCCGCCTATTCCGAAGAGACCGACCACTACCGGCTGGAGAAGTCGGCCAACGGCTATGTCCGCATGGACACAAGGACCGGCGCCATGTCGATCTGCGAGGAGCGCACCGGTCAGCTCGTCTGCAAGATGGCCGCCGACGAGCGTGCCGCCTACCAGGACGAGATCGACCGCCTGGACAATTCGGTCAAGGCGCTCGACGCGCGCGTCGCCAAGCTCGAGAACTCGCTCTCCGCGCGGTTGGAATCGCAATTGCCCAGCCAAGAGGATTTCAACAAGACCATGGGCTACATGCAGCAGTTCTTCCGGACCTTCAAGGACATCGTCAAGGACATGGACAAGGAAGACGGTGACGGCGGCAAGCTGAACCAGAAGACCTGAACCGGCGCGCTGTTCCAGGAACAGTGCGCAGCGGTTTTCCGTCTGGAATTGCGCAGAACGAGAGCTGAACCGCTGGGGAAAACTCCACGCGCGGCCTTTGCCGCTTGAAAACGCACCGCGCCGCCGCATAATCATTCTGGTCCCAGCAAGAAGCACGAAAATGATGATGGGATTGGGGGAGGACTATTTGCCGTCGGGCCACACCTTCGTCATTGCCGACGACCATCCGCTTTTTCGCGGCGCGCTGAAAGAGGCGCTGGCCGGCATCGGCAACGTCGCCGCCATCCATGAGGCCGGGGATTTCGAAAGCGCCAAGGCGCTGGTGCTCGCCAATGAGGACGTCGACATGGTGTTGCTCGACCTGTCGATGCCGGGCGCCAGCGGCCTCTCTGGCCTGATTGCGCTGCGCGGCATCCATCCGGCGGTGCCGCTGGTGGTGGTGTCGGCGCATGACGATCCGGTCACCATCCGCCGCGCGCTCGATCTCGGCGCTTCCGGCTTCATCTCCAAATCGGCCAGCATGGAAGAAATCCGCGCCGCCGTGCAGGCAGTGCTTGCCGGCGATATCGCTGCGCCGGCCGGCATCGAGCTCGGCATCGAGCGCGATCCGGAAATCTCCGACCTGATCAAGCGCTTGCAGGCTCTGACGCCGCAGCAGACGCGTGTGCTCGGCATGCTGGCGGAGGGCCTGCTCAACAAGCAGATCGCCTATGAGCTCGGCGTTTCCGAGGCCACCATCAAGGCACATGTCTCGGCCATCCTGCAGAAGCTCGGCGTCGACAGCCGCACCCAGGCGGTCATCCAGCTGTCGAAGATCGGTGGCGATCCGCTGCAGCCGGTCGGCTGATCACTCCGCCGCTGGCGCCAGCGGTCTGACGCGCGCCATCATCGAGCGCAGCACGGCCGGCTTCAGCGGCTTGTTGATAACCGGAATGTCGAGCCGGCCGGCGGCCGCGAGCACCTCGCTGGAGCGGTCGGCGGTGACGAGCACGCAGGCAAGGTCCTGCCCGTAGGCGGCGCGCAGCGTGGCGATGGCGTCGAGCCCGGTGCCGCCGTCGAGATGGTAGTCGGCCAGCACGAGGTCCGGCTTCGGCGCGCCGGGCTTGAGGAGATCGCCTGGCCCCGACGCCGTCTCGACATGGCAGCCCCAGCCTTCGAGCAGCAGCCGCATGCCGTCTAGGATGCGCGCATCATTGTCGATGCAAAGCACATTGAGCCCGGCAAGCGTCGAGGCGGAGCGGGCCGGCGCCTTGCCGATCTCACGCGGCGGCGCCGCGACCTCCGCGACCGGCAGGATGACGGAAAAGCGCGTGCCCTTGCCGGGGTCGGAGAAGATGCGGATTTCGAGCCTCAGCACCCGGGCGATGCGGTCGACGATGGAGAGCCCCAGGCCAAGCCCTTCGGCCTCGCGCACGCCCTCCTCGAGACGCGTGAACTCGTGGAAGACGGTGTTGAGCTTGTCACCGGCAATGCCGATGCCGGTGTCGATCACCTGGATCTCCGCCAGCTCGCCGCGCCGCCGCACGCCGACCAGGATGCGGCCCTCGCGCGTGTATTTGATGGCGTTCGACACCAGGTTCTGGATCAGCCGGCGCAACAAATTGCGGTCGGTCATGACGCCAAGCGAGGACGGGATGATTTTCAGATCAAGCTTCTTTTCGGCGGCGAGTGGTCGGAAATCGTTGCCGATCTGGCCGAGCAGCCCGCCGAGGCTGAAAGCGGTGTTTTCGGGCTTCATGGCGCCGGCGTCGAGCCGCGATATATCGAGCACGGCACCGAGGATGGTCTCGACCGATTCCAGCGAGGACTCGATGTTCGTCGCGGCCTTGCCGGCCGGTCCCTTGCCTGCCTTCTCGATCAGCGACGAGCAATAAAGCCGGGCGGCGTTCAGCGGTTGCAGGATGTCGTGGCCGGCGGCGGCGAGGAAGCGCGTTTTGCCGAGATTGGCTTCCTCGGCCAGCATCTGCGCCTGCGCCAGCTCCTCGTTCACGCGGGTGAGCTCGATGGTGCGGGTCTTGACCCGCTGCTCCAGCGATTCATTGGCCCGCTTCAGTGCCAAATCCTGTTCGACGCGGCCGGAAATATCGGCATAGGTGGCGACGATGCCGCCGTCGGGCATCGGGTTGGAGCGCAGTTCCAGGATGCGGCTGCTGGTCTTCAGCTCCATCTGCCACGGGCCGGCGAAACTGGTCAGCCGGTTGAGCATCGCCACGCGCTGGTCGGCGGGAATGTCACCGCGCTCGGTCAGATGATGAAGGATCCTGTCGAGCGAGACGCCGACCTGGCCCATCTCGTCCGGCAGATCGAACAGCAGCCGGTATTGCCGGTTCCAGCAGATCAGGCGGAAATCGCGGTCGAAGACGGTGATGCCTTGCTCCATCTGGTCGAGCGCGATCTGTAAGAGGTCGCGATTGTGCTGCAGCGCCTCGGTGGCGTCGTCGAGCAGCTTGAAGGCATCCTTGGAATCGCGGTCGTTGCGGCGGAAGAGCAGCGACAGGATCAGCCGCGCCGAGGACGAGCCGACGGCGCTCGCCAGCAGTTGCTCCGAGAAGCGGATGACATCCATGCTGGCCTGTTCGGTACCGTGCAGCGAGACTTTCGCGTCCCTCTCGAAGGATTGGAACGAACGCTCCGTGCGCTCGACGCCGAGATAGCGCGAAATCGTATCCTTCAGGTCGTTGACGGTGACGGCGGTGCGGAAGCGGCGCAGGCTGGGCATCGGGCCGGCCTCGCGCGGCACGAAGATCGCCGCCTGGATGCGCTCCAGCGGCACGGACGCGCGGGAGAGAGAGCCCAGCACGAAGAACAGCGCGTTGACCGAGAGGCTCCACAGCACGCCGTGATTCAGCGGCTCGCCTACGGTGCCGAACAGCGCCTGCGGCTTCAGCGCCTCGAAGCCGAACAGGCCGTGGACGACGATGTCGGTAGAGGGGCCGACGAGTGAAGGGAGCAACAGCGTGTAGCCCCAGACGGCGATGCCGGCGACCATGCCCAGCGCGGCCCCCCGGCCATTGGCGCGGCGCCAGATCAGCCCGCCGATCAGCGCTGGCGCGAATTGCGCGATCGCGGCGAACGACATCAGGCCGATCGAGGACAGGCGCGCGCTATTTGTGCTCTCGCGGTAATAGAGGAAGGCGATGAACAGCATGACGAAGATCGAGGCGCGGCGCACATTGAGGATCAGCGTCGACCAGTCCTCGTTCTCCGAGGAACTGGTCTTGAGCACGCGGCGTACGAACAGCGGGATGACGAGATCGTTGGAGATCATGATCGACAGCGCGACGCTCTCGACGATCACCATGGCGGTCGCCGCCGACAGGCCGCCGACGAAGGCGGCCATCGCCAGCAGGTCATGCCCGCTGAGCAGCGGCAGCGACAAAACATAGAGGTCGCTGCTGGTCTTGGCGCCGACCAGCGACAGACCGGCAAAGGCGATCGGCAGCACGAAGAGGTTGATCGCCACGAGGTAGAGCGGGAACACCCAGGTCGCCGTGCGCAACTCCGCCTCGCTGCGGTTCTCGACGATGGTGACGTAGAACTGACGCGGCAGCATCAGCACGGCAAAGCCGCTCAAGGTCGTCAGCACCAGCCATGTGGCTAGAGAGGTATTGTAGCCCATCGCCTTGCGCACCTGGCCGTTGCCAGAGAGCGCCGTCATCATGTCGCCTGGGCCGCCGAAGATGAGAAAAGTCACCATCAGGCCGATGGCGATGAATGCGGCGAGCTTGACCACGGTCTCGACCGCCACCGCCAGAACCAGCCCGTCCTGGTGTTCCGTGGCGTCGGCATGGCGGGTGCCGAACAGCACCGCGAACAGCGCCAGCAACATCGCCACCACCAGCGAGATATCGCTGACGAACGGATCGAAAGAGGGCGGCGAGCCGGTATAGTGCTCGACCATCAGGCTGACGGAGCCCGAGATCGCCTTGAGCTGCAGCGCGATATAAGGCACGGCGCCGATGGTTGCGATCAGCGTCGCGATAGCCGCGACGGTGAAGCTCTTGCCGTAACGGGCGCCGAGGAAGTCGGCGATCGAGGTGATCTTCTCGCTTTTCGCCAGCCGGATCATGCGGTTGAGCAGCGGGAAGCCGAACACGAAGACCAGCACCGGGCCGGTATAGATGCCGAGGAATTCGAGGCCACGCTCGGAGGACAGGCCGACCGAGCCGAAGAAGGTCCAGGAGGTGCAGTAGATGGCGAGGCTGAGCGCATAGATGAAGGGCCGCGCTCGTCCGAGCCCGGCTGCCACCGAGCGCCGGTCGCCGACGCTGGCGATGGCGAAAAGCAGCGTCACGTAGGCGATCGCGATGATGACCACGAACCAACCCTGCACGGTCCGCTCTTCCTCCCTGGAGCATGATGCCGAAAAGTGTGAAGCGGTTTTCGGACGACATCATGCTCTATTTTTGTTTTAGAGCCGGTCTCCGACCCAGCTCAGCAAGACGCAATCACAGCTTGGGACCTAAGTCCATCGCGGCTTTCGGTGCATATGTGCTTGATGAGTTTATGGAAACACAAACCGGTGCTTTCGCCTTTTTTCCGGTTTTGCAACTGGGGGTTTTTGTTATGGTGGACGCGGGCCGGCGCCGAAGGACACTGGTGAGGCGGCAGTACGGTCCGTCATGCAAGGAGGGTCGAATGCTGAAAGAATTCCAGGAATTCATCTCCAAAGGCAATGTCATGGATTTGGCCGTCGGTGTCATCATCGGCGCTGCCTTCGGCAAGATCGTCGATTCGTTGGTCAACGACATCATCATGCCGATCGTCGGCGCAATTTTCGGCGGACTGGACTTCAACAATTACTTCTTAGGGCTGTCCCCGAACGTCCATTCGGCCACGCTGGCCGATGCCAAGAAAGAAGGCGCCGTCTTCGCCTATGGCTCCTTCATCACCGTGGTGCTGAACTTCCTGATCCTGGCCTTCATCATCTTCCTGATGGTCAAGGCGGTGAACAATCTGCGCAAGCGACTGGAACGGGAAAAGCCTGCCGCTCCCGCGGCCCCGCCGCCGGCCGACGTGCAACTCCTGACGGAAATCCGCGACCTGCTCGCCAGGAGATGACGCAGAGGGGTGCTCTGGACCAAAACCCCGGCCGCCTGCGGCCGGGGTTTTCCGTTTGGCGATCTGATAAGAGCGCTCACGACAGGAATACGGATTTTGCCATGACCCTCATCGAGACCTTGCGCGCGGAAGCCCGCGCTGCGCCCGAAAGCGGCATCGTCGCCGTCATCAATCATGGCCGCCTGCGCGAAAGCCTGATCCCGCTCTGGGCCGGCGAGGGCGACCTGCCGACGCCTTCCTTCATCAGCGATGCCGCCGCCAAGGGGCTGGCCGACGGCGAGACGTTCTACACCTGGCAGAAGGGCATTCCCGCGCTCAGGCAGGCGCTCGCCCGCTACTACGCCAGGCATTTCGGCGCGACCTTCGCCGAGGAGGAGTTCATCGTGACCGGATCCGGCATGCATGCCATCCAGCTGGCCATCGACGCGATCGCCGGCAGCGGCGACGAGGTGATCTACCTCTCGCCCGCTTGGCCGAACTTCGCCGCGGCCGCCGGTGTGGCGGGCGCCGTGCCGGTGCCGATCACCCTCGACCAATCCGGCAATGGCTGGTCCTGCGACGTCGACAAGATCGCTTCGGCGATCACGCCGCGCACGAAGCTGCTGTTCATCAACACGCCGTCCAACCCGACCGGCTGGACGGCCGACAAGGAGACGCTCCAGGCGATCCTCGATCTCGCCCGCCAGAAGGGCCTGTGGATCGTCGCCGACGAGATCTATTCGCTGTTCCACTACGGCCATGGCCGTGCGCCGTCCTTCCTCGACGTCGCCACGCCGGAGGACCGCATCCTTTTCGTCAACAGCTTCTCCAAGAACTGGGCGATGACCGGCTGGCGCGTCGGCTGGATCAAGACCCATCCCGCCTTGCAGCAGGTGTTCGAGAACCTGATCCAGTACTCGACCTCCGGCGTCGCGCAGTTCATGCAGCGCGGCGCGGTCGCCGCCCTCGACGAGGGGGACGGCTTCATCGCCGAACAGGTGGAGCGCGCGCATGCCGCCCGCGACCTCGTCTGCGGCATCCTCGGCGAAACCGGCAAGGCGCGGTTCACCGTGCCGCAGGGGGCATTCTACCTGTTCTTCAGGGTCGACGGCCTCACCGATGCCCGAAAAGCCGCCTTCGACATCGTCGACAACGCCAATGTCGGCCTCGCGCCCGGCACCGCCTTCGGTCCCGGCGGCGAAGCCTTCCTCAGACTATGCTTCCACCGCCGCCTCGATCAGCTCGAGGAAGCGGCGCATCGTTTGGCGAAATGGATGAAGACGGTGTGAGACCGCAATCGGGCGGGAAGTGTTCGTTTCCGAACGTTTCCGCCGCTACGTTCTTAGGCAGACGTAACGTCAGCCGCCCGACTTCGGCACCAGCAGCGGAATGATCCGGTCTGTCTTGGCGACGGCGGGGCGGCCGGAGCTGGCATAAGGAATGCCCAGCGCATCCCAGGTCTCGACCAGCGCGTCCTGCAATTCAGCGATCAGCGCGTCCGAATGGAACGGCGTGGGCGTGATGCGCAGCCGCTCGGTGCCGCGCGGCACCGTCGGGTAGTTGATCGGCTGGATGTAGATGCCGTGCACGCCGAGCAGCCGGTCGCTCGCCATCTTGCAGAGCTCAGGATCGCCGACCAGCACCGGCACGATATGGGTTGCCGATTCCATCACCGGCAGCCCGGCCGCGGCAAGAACCTGCTTGGTCCTGGCTGCCTGGCGCTGCTGCGCGTCGCGCTCGGCCTGCGAGCGCTTGAGATGGCGGATGGAGACGGTGGTGGCGGCGGCGATCGCCGGCGGCAGCGCGGTGGTGAAGATGAAGCCCGGCGCATAGGAGCGTACCGCGTCGATTACGGCGCTTGTTCCGGTGATGTAGCCGCCCAGCGTGCCGAAGGCCTTGGCCAGCGTGCCCTGGATGATGTCGATGCGGTCGGCCAGGCCTTCGCGCTCGGTGATGCCGCCGCCGCGCGGCCCGTACATGCCCACCGCATGGACCTCATCGATATAGGTCATGGCGTTGTAGCGTTCGGCGAGCTCGACGATCTCTTTGATCGGCGCGATGTCGCCATCCATCGAATAGACGCTTTCGAAGACGATCAGCTTGGCACGCTCACGGCCGGCCGCCTGCAAGAGGCTTTCCAGATGCGCGACGTCGTTGTGGCGGAAGATCTTCTTCTCCGCGCCCGAACGCCGCACGCCTTCGATCATCGAGGCATGGTTGAGCTCGTCCGAGATGATCAGGCAGTTGGGCAAAAGCCTGGCAATGGTCGAGATCGAGGCTTCGTTGGAGACGAAGCCGGAGGTGAAGACAAGGGCTGCTTCCTTGTCATGCAGGCCGGCGAGCTCATGCTCAAGCTCGACCAGCGGGTTGGACGTGCCGGAAATGTTGCGGGTGCCGCCGGCGCCCGAGCCCATCTTGCCGGCTGCTGCCTGGAAGGCGGCAATCACATCCTCGTTCTGGCCCATGCCGAGATAGTCGTTGGAGCACCATACAGTGATTTCCTGGGCGCGGCCGTTGGAACGCCAGATGGCGCGCGGGAACTTGCCCACCATGCGCTCGAGGTCGGCGAAGACGCGGTAGCGACGCTCGGCGTGGAGCTGGTCGATCGCATCTTCGAAGAACCGCTGGTAATTCATCTCGACTTCCCAATTTTGCGGTGGATCATAGTCACTGCCCCATGCCGCGTCCACCGCGCCCAACCGGTCAAAATGCCACGCCCTTGCCCTGTTCCTAACGACGCCGGATCGTGGCCTATTCCCGGCTGTTTGAAGCAGTTTTGTTTCAGTACGATGCCTCGGGCGGGAGCAACTGTTACGGACTTAACATTATAGGGAGGCCAATGCATATCGCCCAAAAGTGCACAGCGGTTTGGGCGAACGACATACGTATTAACGGGCTTGCGGCGGGGTTTCCAGCACGGTGGCTGTTGAGACAGTTTCCGATAGATCTTGATCAGCGAGGTAGATGATGACGGTTTTGGTGACGGGCGGTGCCGGTTATATCGGCAGCCACATGGTCTGGGAGCTGCTCGACGCCGGCGAGACCGTCGTGGTGCTCGACAGGCTCTCCACCGGCTTCGAATGGGCGGTGGCGCCCGAGGCGAAGCTCGTCCTCGGCGACGTCGCCGACCGTGATCTGGTCGGCCGGATCATCCGCGACAACAATGTCGACGCCATCATCCACTTCGCCGGTTCGATCGTGGTGCCGGAATCGGTCGCCGATCCGCTCGGCTATTATGAGAACAACACCTGCAAGACCCGCACGCTGATCGAAACCGCTGTGCGTGAAGGCGTGCCGCATTTCATCTTCTCCTCCACCGCCGCCGTCTATGGCGGCGCGGGGCTGGAACCGGTACGCGAGGATGCCCGCCTTGCGCCGGAATCGCCTTACGGCCTCTCCAAGCTGATGAGTGAATGGATGCTGCGCGACGCGGGCTTGGCGCACGACATCCGCTATACGGCGCTGCGCTATTTCAACGTCGCCGGCGCCGACCCCAAGGGCCGCACCGGACAGTCGACGCCCGGCGCCACGCATCTGATCAAGGTGGCCTGCGAGACCGCGCTCGGCAAGCGCCCCTTCATGCAGGTCTTCGGCACCGATTATCCGACACCGGACGGCACCTGCATGCGCGATTATATCCATGTCAGCGATCTCGCCGCCGCGCACCGGCTGGCGCTGCAGCGGCTGCGCGCCGGGGGAAAGAGCCTCGTCGCCAATTGCGGCTACAGCCATGGCTATTCCGTGCTCGAGGTGATCGACAGCGTACGCCGCGCCTTCGGCCATGATTTCGATGTGCGCATGGGGGATCGCCGGCCGGGCGACGCCGCCGCCGTGGTCGCCAATTCCGAGCTTGCGCGCATGGAACTCGGCTGGACGCCGCAACGCGACGACCTCGACCTGATCGTCAACGATGCGCTGGCCTGGGAGCGCATTCTGACGACCAAGAATTCCGTTCGAAACTGAGCAATTCCAGGAAAAGTGTGTAGCGGTTTTTCGTCCGGAATTGCGTCAAGACAAAAAGCCCACTCGTTGGGCCAAGGGCTCGTCCGGCGTGCCGAGACGCGCTATGGCATCGTTGAGGGCGTTGTCCAAGCACGATGCCCTGTTGGATCCTGAGGGGATGGCATGAAGGTCCTGGTTCTCGGCGCCGGCGTGGTTGGCACGGCGGCCGCCTATTATTTGGCAAGGGACGGTCACGAGGTGACGGTGATCGAGCGCCATGAAGCGGCCGCGCGCAGCACCAGCCAGTCGAATGCCGGCCTGGTGTCGCCTGGCGACGCCACCGCCTGGGCCTCGCCCGCTGCGCTCAAGACCTTCCTGCGCGCGCTCTGGAACCATGACCTCGGCATCAAGGTCAGATTGCGGCTCGATCCCTATTTCTATGCCTGGAGCCTGCGCTTCCTGCGCGAATGCACGGTGACCCGGCTGCGCGCCAACACCGCCATCAAGCTCAGGCTCGCGCTCCATTCCCGCGCGTGCATCAATCAGCTGTCGGAGGAAACCGGCATCCATTACGACGAGCGCAAAAAGGGCATCCTCTACTTCTTCCGGTCGCAAAAGAGCCTCGACACCGGCGCCGACAATTATCGCTATCTCGGCGAGCACGGCCTGCCGATCGAGATCGTTGGCCGCGAACGCCTGGTCGAGCTGGAGCCAGGGCTTGCCGGCGTGAAGGAAAAGATCGCGGGCGGTATCTATTCGCCAATCGACCAGACCGGCGATTCCAAGCAGTTCACCGACAATCTCGCCGCCTATGCCGCCGAGAAGCTCGGCGTCAAATTCCTGTTCGGCACGACGGTCCAGGGCCTCGACATCGAGGGCGATCGGGTGCGCGCGGCGATGACCTCGGCCGGGCCGGTCACCGGCGATGCCGTCGTCATTTCCATGGGGCCGGAGAGCGGTCTGCTCGGCCGCCGCTACGGCGTCGACCTGCCGGTCTATCCGGTGAAGGGTTACACAGCGACGATTCCCTTGGAGGACGAAAGCAAGGGGCCGACCATGGGCGGCGCCGACGAGGACCGGCTGATCGGCTATTCGAGGCTCGGCAATCGCCTGCGCATGTCCTCGACGGCTGAATTCACCGGCTTTGACCGCAGCTTCAAGCCCAGCGATTTCAGGACCATCCTGGAAACCGGCAAGGATCTTTTCCCGGGAGCCTTCGACGAGAAGAAGGCCGTGCTCTGGGCAGGTCTGCGGCCGATGATGCCGAGTTCGGTGCCTGTCTTCGGTCAGGCGAAATACCGCAATCTCTATCTCGACACCGGCCACGGCCATCTTGGCTGGACCATGGCCTGCGGATCGGGGCAGTTCCTGTCGGACGTCGTCGCCGGCAGAAAGCCGCAGATCGATCCCAAAGGATTGCTGTACGAGACGGCGCGCTGAATGGCTCTGATGCCGATCTGTCAACTAGTGATCGGTCACGTCTGAACAGCCAGCCGCCACGCCCTTGCATAGTCGCCCCAGACCGGATCGGCTGGCGGTCTGCTGTGCTCGCCTCTGCTCACAACGGCCGCGCCGTCGAACGCCAGCAGCGCGGCGCCGATGCTGGTGCCCGTCGAGGTCTCCGACGCAACCACCGGCCTCTCCGTCGCTGCCGCCAGCATGCGGATGAAAAGCGGGTTGCGCGCGAACGGTCCCTCGACCGTCGTCGGCCCGTTGCCGCCGATCAGCTCGAGGCAGGTCGCAGCCATCAACGCCAGATAGAACGAGAGGACGGCGAAGCGCTGGCCGGAGGTTAGGTCGCCAGCGTTCACCCATTGTGCATCGCGATACGGAAATGGTCCGGAGCCCTGTTGGGTGGAAGGCAGCAGCAAGACCTGGCGGGCCAGTACGGTGGCGACATCGGCCTCGCCCCATTCTTGCGGCTGGCCGTCGGTCAGCAGCGAAAATTCGCGTCCCCCCATGAAGCGCGCCGACGGTACCGGATCGCCGAGCGCGTTGACATTGACCAGCGTGTCGCGCGCCGGGTCGAGCTCCATCTTCCTGCCGCCGACGGCCATCGACACCACCCATGTGCCGGTCGAGACGACGGAGAAGGGCGGCCGATCGGACAGCAGATGCGGCAGCAGCGAGGCGTTGGAATCGTGCAGGCCGCAGAACACCGGCGTTTGCGGGTCCAGCCCTGTCCGCCGCGCCAGCTCCGGCAGGATTGGGCCAAGCCGGTCCCTGGCCGGCCGCATCGGCGCCATCAACCGGCGCCAACCCATTCTGTCGACCAGCGAGGAGTAATCGGACATCCAGGGGTTCCACAGGTCGGTGTGGCAGCCGAGCGATGTCACTTCATTGGCGGCAATACCGGTCAGCCGCAGCGCCCAATATTGCGGGTACATCAGCATTGCGGCTGCCTTGGCGAATTCCTCCGGAAAACGCTTCTGCTGCCAGAAGAACTGCGAGCCGAGATTGAGGCCGATCGGCAGCCGCGGCGTGCCGGTTTCGGCGAAGGGCGGACGCACGGCATCGTAGTCGGCCGCAAGCAGGTCGGGTCCATCGAATTCGTAATCGAGCACCGGCAGCACCAGTTCGCCGGCGACATCGACCAAGGCGCCGGTCGCGCCATGCGTGGTGATCGAGATCGCATCGACGCGTCGTTCGCGGTTGAGATCGGCGAGGCTGTCGAGGATGAACGTCCATAGCGCCTCGACGTCGTGATGCGGGTAGGGCGCCTGCCGCACCGGCGCGTTGGCGATACGGCGCAGCGCGATCTCGCTCAGTGTCGCGAGATCGACCAGCGCCACCTTGGCGTTGGTCTTGCCGATATCGATGACGGCGACGATCATGCCATATGGAACATTGTTTCCAGCGGCACCGCCACCGGCTCGTTGTCGGGTTTGGTCTCCATGAGGTCGCCCATATGCGCCCACCAGCGCTGCATCACCGGATGCTGGGGCAGGTCGGCCATGCCGTGATCGCTGCTTCGCCACAGCACGCCGAACAGGATGTTGGTCTCCTCGTCGAGATGGATCGAATAGTCGGAGACGCCGGCCTCTCTCAGAAGCGCGACCAACTCCGGCCAGATCTCGTCATGGCGGCGCTTGTATTCGGCCTTCACGCCGGGATTGAGCTTCATCTTGAAGGCGTATTTCTCCATCAGGCAAAGCGTCCTTCGCGCAGCCGGCGCCAGACGATCGGCAGCGCAATGACGATGATCAGCAGCAGGCCGATGAAGATCGACATGACGATGCCGGGCACGTTGAGCAGACCGAGGCCGAAGGTCACCAGTCCCATGATGAAGGCGGCGAGCACGACGCCGAGGATGCTGCCCGCACCGCCGAGGATCGAGACACCCCCAAGCACGACCATGGTGATGGCTTCGAGCTCATAGCCCTGCGCGATCGAGGGCCGCGTCGAGCCGAGCCGCGAGGTGATCAGCACCGAGGCGATGCCCGACATCAGCCCGGTCAGGCAGAACAGGATGAATTTTATGCGATTGACGCGCACGCCGGAGAACTGGCAGGCGACCGGATTGTTGCCGATGGCGAAGACCTGGCGGCCGAAGCTCGTACGGTGCAGCACGAACCAGTAGATCAAAGCCGCGACGAGGAACAGCGCCAGCTCGAACGAGAAAACCCACCAGACATAACCCTGGCCGAAGAACGCGAAACTCTCCGGATAGCCTTTGTAGGCCTGATCGCCGAGAATGATGAAGGCGATGCCGCGGAATAGGCTCATCGTGCCGATGGTGACGACGATGGACGGCAGACCGAGCCGCGTGACGAGCAGCCCATTGAAAGCGCCGCAGCCAAGCCCGACCACGACGCCGATCGCAACCAGCACCGGCGTTCCGGCGCCGGCCTGCACGGCCATGCCCATCATCGTCGAGGCCAAAGCCACGATCGCCGCGACCGACAGGTCGATCTCGCCCGAAATGATCAGCAGCGCCATCGCAAGCGCGATCAGCCCTTTTTCGGTGAAGTTGAAGGTCAGGTCCGACAGCGACCAAGGATCGAGGAAATAGGGCGAAGCAAAACTGTTCACCGCGAAGATGACGACCGCGATGACGACCAGCAGCGCCTCCCAGGAGAAGATCGCCGAGGAAAGCGGCTTGTCGAGCCGGTCGGGGATGTGGCGCGGGGCAGGGGTGTCGTTCATGCCGCTTCCGCCTTTCTCAGGATGATGCGGCCCTGCCGGCGCTCGCCGCGCGCGTTGAGCACCACGGCCAGGATGATGGCGCTGCCCGAGATCGCCATCTGCCAGAAGGGGGAGATGTTGATGACCGGCAGGGCGTTGGAGATGATGCCGAGGAACAGCGCGCCCAGCACCGCGCCGCCGACGGAGCCGATGCCGCCGGCGATCGAGATACCGCCGATGACGCAGGCGGCGATGATGTTGAGCTCATAGCCATTGGCGACCTCGACCGAGGCGATCACATAGCGCGAGATCCACAGATAGCCGGCGAGCCCGCCGATCATGCCGGAAATGCAAAAGACGATGAATTTTGTGCGGCCGACATCGATGCCGGCATAGACCGAAGCGGTCGGGTTAACGCCGATGGCGTAGATCGAGCGGCCGATCGCGGTCCGCGTCATTACCAGAAAGAACAGCGCGATCACGATGATCGCGATCCAGGACAGCACCGGGATGCCGAGAAAGGCGGCGCGCTGGAAATTGATGAAGTCCGGGCTCATCTGGTCGGCATTGACCCAGGCGCCGCCGGAAACGACGAAGGTGGCGCCGCGATAGATGGTGAGCGTGCCGAGCGTCACCACGATCGAGGGGATGTTCAGCCGCCACACCAGAAAGCCGTTGATGGCGCCCAGCACCAGCCCGACGGCAAGAGCGATGACGATCAGAACCGGAATCGGGATCGCCGGATGCGCGGCGTTGAGCATCGCCACCACCATGCCGGTGAAGCAGAGATTGGATGCCATCGAGAGATCGATCGAGCGCGTCAGGATCACCGCCATCTGTCCCAGCGCCAGGATCATCAGGATCGACGTGTCGTTGAACACCTGCCGCAGATTCGCCGGATCGGCGAAGCCGGGGAAGCGCGTCGAGATCAGTCCGATCAGCACGACGATGCCGGCGAGCAGCCAGATCTCGCGGTATTTGAGGAAGTTCTTCATGCCGCGATCCCCGCTGCCGTCCGAACCAGCGTCTCGGCATCCAAGCCCTTGTTGTCGTAGGTGGCCGCGACGCGGCCTTCGCGCATGACCACCACGCGGTCGGACATGCCGAGGATCTCGGGCAGTTCCGACGACACCATGATCACCGAAAGCCCCTGCGCGACCAGCTCGGCCATGAAGCCATGCACGGCGGCCTTGGAGCCGATGTCGATGCCTTTGGTCGGCTCATCGAGGATGATCACCTTCGGTGTCGTCGCCAGCCACTTGGCGATGACCACCTTCTGCTGGTTGCCGCCGGACAGCGTGCCGACGTCCTGGCTGAGCGATGAGGCCCGCAGGTCAAGCCGCTCGGTATAGGAGCGGGCGAGCGAGAATTCTTCCGCCAGCCTCAGCACGCCTGATTTCGAGGTGCGCTTGAGCGATGGCAGCGACACGTTCTGGAAGATCGGCAGGCCGATCACCACGCCCTGATTGCCACGCTCTTCCGGCACATAGACGATGCCGGCTTCGATCGAATCCGCCGCCGATTTCGGCGCGATGGTCCGGCCGTCCAGCGAAATCGCGCCTCGACCGATGCGGGTGATTCCGGCGATCGCCTGCATCACCTCGCTGCGACCGGCGCCGACCAAGCCGTAGAAGCCGAGAATCTCGCCCTTGCGCAATTCGAAGCCGATGTCGTCGAATTCGGTCGGATGCGACAGGCCGGAGACCGACAGCACCGGCGCGCCGATCTTCGGCTCGCGCTGCGGGAAGATATGGTCGACGTTGCGGCCGACCATCATGCGCACGATCTCGTTCTGGCCGGTGTCCTTGAGCAGGCCTTCGCCGACCATCTCGCCGTCGCGGAAGACGGTGTAGCGGTCGGCGATGCGGTAGATCTCGTCGAACTTGTGGCTGATGAAGAGCACCGCCTTGCCTTCGCTCTTCAGGAATTCGATCAGCAGGAAAAGCTCCTCGATCTCCTTCATCGACAGTGCCGCGGTCGGCTCGTCCATGATGACGATGCGCGCATCGATCGACATGGCTCGGGCGACGGCGACGAGATGCTTGTTGGCGATGCCAAGGTCCTTCAGCCGCGCGTCGGCGTCGATATGGCCGGCGCGCATCGTCTCCAGCACCTCGCGCGCGTTCCTGCGCATCGTGCGCCAGTCGATGGTGCCGAAGCGGGTGCGCGGCGCATGGCCGAGGAAGATGTTTTCGGCGACCGAGAGGTCGTCGAACAGCACGGTTTCCTGATGGATGGCGGTGATGCCGTGGCCGAAGGCGGCGTGCGCGCTGGGCAGCGTCGTCGCCTGGCCGTCGATGCCGATTTCGCCGGAATCGGGCTGGTAGATGCCGGTCATGATCTTGACCAGCGTCGACTTGCCGGCGCCGTTCTCGCCGATCAGCGCCGTCACCTGCCCGGAGTAGAGCGACAGGCTGACATTGTGCAGGGCGCGCACGCCCGGGAAACTTTTGGAAATGCCGGAGAGCGTCAGTCGAGGGGCGGCGCTTTGGGACGGGCCTGAAGGCTCGGGCCGCTCCGTCTCCATTTTGCGCTGGGCTGTCGTGTCCATATCCGTATCAGGCCCTGAAAGAAGGTCCGCTTGAAGATGCGGCGGGACAAATGTCCCGCCGCACGAGCTTTGAGTCGGCCAGGATCAATAGATCTTCGAGAACTTCTCGATGTTGGTCTTGTCGAACTGGAAGGGCGGAGCCATCGCGGCCGAGTTGGTGTCGTCGAGCGTCACCTTGCCGACGCGGCCAATCGACAGCGTGGCGCCGGGCTTGGCCTCTTCCTTCTTCACGGCCAGGTCATGGGCGAGGTAGATCGCCGAATAGCCAAGGTCGATCGGGTTCCAGAGAGCAACAGCTTGCGACGCGCCGTTGTCGATGAACCTCTTGAACTCCGACGGCAGCGCGAGACCGGTGACATTGACCTTGCCGATCAGGTTCTCGTCGGTGACGACCTGCGCAGCCGCTACAACACCAACTGTGGTCGGCGCGATGATCGCCTTGAGGTTCGGATAGGACTTCAACAGGCCCTTGGCTTCGTTGGTGCTCTTGGCCGAGTCGTCATCGCCATAGACGGTGGCGACCAGCTTGATCTTCGGGAACTTCTCCGGCAGCACCTTCTTGGCCGCTTCGATCCAGGCGTTCTGGTTGGTCGCGGTCGAGGAGGCCGAGAGGATCGCGACATCGCCGCCTTCCGGCAGGTAGTCGGCGGCGAGCTTGATGATGGTCTCGCCGATCAGGTTGGTGTCGGACGGGTTGAGGTGGAGCTGACGGCCTTCCTTGGCGACGCCGGAGTCCCACGAGATCACGGTAATGCCGCGCTCCATCGCCTTCTTCAGCACCGGCACCAGCGCGTCGGCGTCATTGGCCGACACGGCAATGGCGTTGACCTTCTGCGCGATCAGCGAGTTGATCACTTCGATCTGCGCCTCGGCGGTAGCCTTGGTCGGGCCGGTGTAGATGACGTCGACATCGCCCAATTCCTTGGCCGCTTCCTCGGCGCCCTTGTTGGCGGCGTCGAAGAAGCCGTTGCCGAGCGACTTCACCACCAGCGCGATCTTGACGTTCTCGGCATAGGCGGCATTCACGAACATGGCGGCGGAAAAGGCCGCCGTAACCAGCAGTTTCTTCAAAAAGCTCATCGAATATCCTCCCTTGAGCGTTGCATTCCATCGCCGCTGCGGGCGCGAGTTCCCCTCAGGCCTGCAGTGAAGATTCTTCCTTGTCGCTTGACTGTCTGCGGGCGACGATCAGCGCCACGCCCGCTGTTTCCAGCATCTTGGCCTCGCGGTCCTCGATGCCGTCATCGGTGATCACGGTCGCGATGCGCGACAGCCCGCACAGGATCAGGCTGGAGCGCATGCGGAATTTCGAGGAATCGACCAGCACCACCAGCTCGTCGGCCTGGTCGATCAATTTCTGCTCCGCCTGGATCAAGAGCGGGTCGCCTTCCATCAGCCCGAGCGGCCCCAGCCCTTGCGCGCCCATGAACATGCGCCGCGCATAGAAATTGCGCGTCACGTCATTGTCGAAGGGCGACAGGATGATGTTCTGCTCGCGGTAGATCGTGCCGCCCGATAGCATCACCGTGTTCTTCGAGTGCTTGAGCAGGTGCTCGGCGATCGGGAAGGAATTGGTGAAGATCGGCATGCGGCGGCCGGTCAGGAAATGCACCATCTGGAAGGTGGTGGTGCCGCCATTGATGATGATCGGCTCGCCGTCTGTGCACAGGTTGACCGCTTCCCGCGCGATCGCCCGCTTCTGCGCGGCGTTCAGCGTCTCGTTGACGGAAAAGGGGCGGCCTGCAAGGCCGATGAATTGCGGTGGCGAGATCGCTTCGGCGCCGCCGCGCACCCGGCGCAGGCGCTTCTGGACGTGCAGCGCCGCGATGTCGCGCCGGATCGTCGCCTCGGACGAGTCCGTCAGCTCGACCATCTCCTGCACCGTCACCACAGGCTTTTCCTGGACGGCGGACAGAATGATCCTGTGGCGCTCTTTTTCGTGCATGGTTCCTCCCAGCTCGAGCATCAGGCACTAGAAGACGCGCAGTGTCAATCATTTCCGATCATATATTTTCATTGTGCAATGCAATATGATCGATATTGATCGTTTCTGATTGACAAGTGGAGCGCTTGCGTAGACATTCGCGGCGAGAAAAGAGGAGCGCGGCGTTCGCGCTCCGAGGGAGGATTACCTATGCTCGACAAGCGCTCCGGCTCGCGCCTCGCCAACCTTTGGGACGATGCAAAAGCCGAAGGGATGAGCGGCCCCGAGCTCCTGGTCTATCGCTCGAACACGTTGGGTTCCGACAAGCGCGTCACCAATTACGGCGGCGGCAACACCTCGTCCAAGGTCTGGCAGAAAGACCCGCTGACCGGCGAGGAGGTTGAAGTCCTGTGGGTCAAGGGCTCGGGCGGCGACAGCGCCTCGATCAAGTTGGACGGTTTCGCCACCCTCTATATGGACAAGCTGCGCGCCCTGAAGGGTCTCTATCGCGGGGTCGAGCACGAGGATGAGATGGTGGGCTACCTGCCCCACTGCACCTTCAACCTCAATCCGCGCGCGGCCTCGATCGACACGCCGCTGCACGCTTTCGTGCCGAAGCCTCATGTCGACCACATGCATCCCGACGCCATCATCGCCATTGCCGCGGCCAAGGACTCCAAGGCGATCACCAAGGAAATCTACGGCGACGCCATCGGCTGGCTGCCGTGGAAGCGGCCGGGCTTCGAGTTCGGCCTGTGGCTGGAGAAATTTTGCCTCGAAAACCCCGAGGCCAAGGGCGTCGTGCTCGAAAGCCATGGCCTGTTCACCTGGGGCGACACGCCGAAGGAGTGCTACGAGACGACGATCTCGGTGATCAACCAGGCGATCGACTGGTTCGAGCGCAAGTCGCAAGGCAAGGCGATCTTCGGCGGCGAGGCGGTGAAGGCGCTCGACGCACCGGCGCGCCGCGCCATCGCCGCCAAGCTGATGCCGCGCATCCGCGGCCTGATATCCGAGAAAAGCCACAAGCTCGGCCATTTCGACGACCAGCCGGCTGTGCTCGAATTCGTCAATTCGAAGGACCTGCGCCCGCTGGCCGCACTTGGCACCTCCTGTCCCGATCATTTCCTGCGCACCAAGATCCGGCCGCTGGTCATCGAGTTCGATCCGGCAAAGCCGGATGTCGACGCCGTCATCGCGCGGCTGGCCGACGACGTCGCCGAATACCGCGTCGGCTACCAGGCTTACTACGATGCCTGCAAGCATGCGGACTCGCCCGCCATCCGCGATCCCAATGCGGTCGTCTATCTGATGCCCGGCGTCGGCATGTTCACCTTCGCCGGTGACAAGGCGACAGCGCGCATCTCGGGCGAGTTCTATGTTAACGCCATCAACGTCATGCGCGGCGCCTCGACGGTCTCGTCCTATGTCGGCCTGCCCGCACAGGAAGCCTTCGACATTGAGTACTGGCAACTCGAGGAGGCCAAGCTCCAGCGCCTGCCGAAGCCGAAGGCTCTAGCCGGCCAGATCGCCTTGGTCACCGGCGGCGCCGGCGGCATCGGCCGCGCCACCGCCAACCGGCTGCTGCGCGAAGGCGCTTGCGTGGTGCTTGCCGATATAGACGATGCGGCTTTGGCCAGCGCCAATGAAGAGCTGTCGAGGGCGTTCGGCAAAGACTTTGTCCGTCCGGTGCGGATCGATGTTACCTCCGAGAACCAAGTGCTTTCGGGCTTCGCCGAAACGGCGGTCGAGTTCGGCGGCATCGACATTCTTGTGTCGAATGCCGGCCTCGCCTCCTCGGCGCCGATCGAGGAGACGACGCTGGCGTTGTGGAACAAGAACATGGACATCCTGTCCACCGGCTATTTCCTGGTCTCGCGCGAGGCCTTCCGCCTGTTCCGCGCCCAGAAGATCGGCGGCAACGTCGTCTTCGTCGCTTCCAAGAACGGGCTCGCCGCCTCGCCGAACGCGTCCGCCTATTGCACGGCCAAGGCCGCCGAGATTCATCTTGCCCGCTGCCTGGCGCTGGAGGGCGCGGAAGCGCAGATCAGGGTCAACGTCGTCAATCCGGACGCCGTCCTGCGCGGTTCCAAGATCTGGACCGGCGAGTGGAAGGAACAGCGCGCCGCGGCCTACAAGATGTCGACCGACGACCTAGAGGAGCATTACCGCTCGCGCTCGATGCTGAAGCGCTCGGTTTTCCCGGAAGACATCGCCGAAGCGATCTACTTCTTCGCCTCCGACATGTCGGCCAAATCGACCGGCAACATCGTCAACGTCGACGCCGGCAACGCGCAAAGCTTTACGCGCTAGCTGCGCTTTCCCTTCTCCCCGTTTACGGGGAGAAGGTGCCCGAAGGGCGGATGAGGGGCGGCGCCAGCCAAATGAGTACTGGGAGGAATTGCAGTGTCCGAATCGATCATCTCGGCTGACGTCATCGAAAAGAGCAACGCCGCGCGCAAACCCGACCTTGAGCGCGACTACGCCTCGCTCGGTGAACGCCTCGACCGCCGCGGCATTGCCATCGACGCGATCCGCGACAAGGTCGAGAAATTCGGCGTCGCGATTCCATCCTGGGGCGTCGGCACCGGCGGCACGCGCTTCGCCCGCTTTCCGGGCGCCGGCGAGCCGCGCGACATCTTCGACAAGATCGAGGACTGCGCCGTCATTGCCCAGTTGACGCAGGCGACGCCGACCGTCTCGCTGCACATCCCGTGGGACAAGGCCGATCCGAACCGGCTGAAGCAGGCGGCGTCCCGCTTCGGCCTCGGCTTCGATGCCATGAATTCGAACACCTTCTCCGACGCAAGGGACCAGAAGCTGTCCTACAAATTCGGCTCGCTGTCGCATGCCGACGCCGGCACGCGCCGGCAGGCGGTCGAGCACAATCTCGAATGCATCGAGATCGGCAACACTCTCGGCTCCAAGGCGCTGACGGTGTGGATCGGCGACGGCTCGAACTTCCCCGGCCAGGTCAATTTCGCAAAGGCCTTCGAGCGCTATCTCGACGCTATGCGCGAAATCTATGCCGGCCTGCCGGACGACTGGCGGCTGTTCACCGAGCACAAGATGTATGAGCCGGCCTTCTATTCCACCGTCGTCCAGGACTGGGGCACGAATTACATCATCGCCAGGGAACTCGGCGACAAGGCCTTCTGTCTAGTCGACCTCGGCCACCACGCGCCCAACGTCAACATCGAGATGATCGTGTCGCGGCTGATCCAGTTCGGCAAGCTGGGTGGCTTCCACTTCAACGATTCCAGATATGGCGACGACGACCTCGATGCAGGCTCCATCGATCCCTACAGGCTGTTCCTCGTCTTCAACGAACTGGTCGATGCCGAGCTTTCAGGCGCCAAAGGCTTCAATCCCGCGCATATGCTCGACCAGAGCCACAACGTCACCGATCCGATCGAAAGCCTGATGCTATCGGCGGTCGAGGTGCAGCGCGCCTATGCGCAGGCGCTGCTGGTCGACCGCAAGGCGCTGGAAGCTTTTCAGGAAGCCAATGACGCGCTGATGGCGACGCAGACGCTGAAAACCGCCTACCGCATCGATGTCGAGCCGATCCTGGCGATGGCGCGGCTGGGGACCGGCGGCGCCATCGATCCGGTCGCGGCCTATCGCGAGGCCGGCTATCGCGCGAAGGTCGCTGCGGAGCGCCCGGCCGTTGCGAGTGGTGGCGGCGGCATCGTCTGACAGGCGGATATCTGATTTGATCTGGTCCAGCGCCGTTGGCGATGGACAGGCTTGTCGACACGGTCTTTCCTAGGTGTCCCCAACGCCAGGAGCACCGCCATGCCCTTGACCCGTCGGACGCTGATCCGCGTTACCCTTTCGCTTGCACTTAGCATCACGCCGCCGACCATCGCTTTCGCCGCGTCGCCCGCTCCGGCCAAGGGCGAGCACGGCATGGTGGTGACGGCCCAGCACCTTGCCACGGAAGTCGGCGTCGACGTGCTGAAGAAAGGCGGCAACGCGGTCGATGCCGCGGTTGCCGTCGGCTATGCGCTTGCCGTGGTCTACCCCACTGCCGGCAATATCGGCGGCGGCGGTTTCATGACCGTGCGCATGAAGGACGGCCGCACGGCCTTCCTCGATTTCCGCGAGCGCGCGCCGCTTGCAGCCACAAAAACCATGTATCTCGACAAGGACGGCAATCCGGTGAAGGGCGCCAGCCTTGACGGCTATCTCGCGGTCGGTGTGCCTGGCTCGGTCGCCGGCTTCGAGATGGCGCGCGAGAAATACGGCACGCTCTCGAGACAGGACCTGATGGCGCCGGCGATTGCCTATGCCAGGGACGGCTTCGTCCTCAACCAGGGCGACGCCGCATCGTTGGCCGACAGCGCCGACCGGCTGGCGAAGGACCCGGCGGCGGCCGCCATCTTCCTGAAAAACGACGGCAAGCCCTACGTCATCGGCGAGACGCTGGTTCAGCCTGACCTCGCCGCCTCGCTGTCTGCGATCTCGGAAAAGGGGCCGGATGCCTTCTACAAGGGGGCGATTGCCGATGCCATCGTCAAGGCAAGCGCCGCCAAGGGCGGCATCCTCGCCAAGGGCGATTTCGAGCAATACGCGGTGCGCGAATTGAAGCCGGTGACCTGTTCCTATCGCGGCTACGAGATCATCTCCTCGCCGCCGCCGAGTTCGGGCGGCGTCATCATCTGCGAAATCCTCAACGTGCTCGAAGGCTATCCGCTGTCCTATCTCGGCGCCGGATCGGCCGAGACGGTCCATGTCATGGTCGAGGCCATGCGCCATGCCTATGTCGACCGCAATTCGGCGCTGGGCGATCCGGATTTCGTCGACAACCCCGTCTCGAAGCTGCTCGACAAGGGCTATGCCAAGGAGATCCGCGACAAGATCGACCCGTTCCGCGCCGGCATATCGAAGGACCTGATGCCGAAAGGCTTCGGCGAGTCCAAGGAAACCACGCATTACTCGATCATCGACAAGGACGGCAACGCGGTGGCGGTCACCTATACGCTCAACGGCTCCTTCGGCGCCGGCGTCGTCGCCGACGGCACCGGCATCCTGCTCAACAACGAGATGGACGATTTCACCCAGAAGCCCGGCGTGCCGAACCTCTACGGCCTGGTCCAGGGCGAGGCCAACGCCATCCAGCCGAGGAAGACACCCTTGTCCTCGATGAGCCCGACGATCGTGACGAGGGACGGCAAGCCGTTCATGGTCATCGGCAGTCCGGGCGGCTCGCGCATCATCACCATCACGCTGGAGGCAATCGTCAACGTCATCGATCACGGCATGGATATCCAACAAGCGATCGACGCGCCGCGGATCCACCATCAATGGCTGCCGGACACGATCTATGTCGAGCCTTTCGGGCTGTCGCCGGACACGGAGCGGCTGCTTGCCGGCATGGGCTACCACCTCGACTTGAGCGACCAGACCTGGGGGCAGGCAGCGGGCATCCTTGTCGGCGGCAAGAGCCTCAGCGAGATCGAGAAGGGCGGCGGCGCCCGCTACAATGGCGCCATAGACAGCCGCGCGGCTGTCGGCGAGGCGTTGGGATATTAATTGATCAGGTCACCAGCGTGATGGTCGAGGCGATCAGCATGACGGCGGCGATGGCGACGAACAGGGCATAGATGCGCGGCCGGTCGAGCAACAGCGCATTGCCGGAAATCCAGGCCGCCGTGGCGCCTCCGAGCGCGAACAGGAAGCCGTTGCGATGGCCGAAGGACATCGAGGCGGCCATCAGGCCGCCGATGATCAGCGCGCCGAAGACGATGATGACGGCGACTGCGTATTTTTCGAAGTCGTTGCCGCCGCCCATCGCCGGTCCCATCGCATTGAGATTGGGCAGGTCGTCCGGGTCGAAGGGGCTGGTCGAGCCGTATTCGTCTTGACCGAGGGATTCGCGCATCATTGGTTCTCCGCTGGGCGGCAACAAACCATCAACGCCAGCCGAGCGCAACCCGGCAAAGCCGCCCCTGCGATGCATTCGCCGCCCGGCTGATGCCCGCGTGCCACGGTTTTCCGGTCAGCTTCAACGGCGGTAGCGGCGTTGCGGTTCCCACAGCATGATGCCGAAAGGTGTGAAGCGTTTGCGGACGGCATCATGCTCATCTCCGGCCTTGATCTACCTGGAAAAATCGCTGCGCACGATGCCGTGCCGCTTGAGCTTGTCGTAGAAGGTCTTGCGGGGATGCCGAGCGCCTCGATGGTGCGGCGCACGTCGCCGTCGTTGCGACCAAGTGTCTCGCGGATGATCTTGGCCTCGTAGCGATCGAGCCGTTCGGGCAACGGCATCGCGGCATCGCTTTCCATTGCCGCAGGGGAGGGCGTTTCGCCGACATTGTCGAGCCCGCGCACGAAGCGTTCGGCGAAATGGGCGAGCTCGCGCACAATGCCCGGCCAGTCATGCTCCTTCGTGCTCGTCGTGCTCGGCGCCGTCGCATGGTACAACGGCTTCTCCATCCTGGCGCTGATCCGCTACACCAACGAAGAGCTGCTCCTGGTGCTCGGCACCTCGTCGTCGGAAGTCGCACTTCCAGGCCTGATGGCCAAGATGGAGCGCGCCAGCTGCAACCGCTCGGTCGTCGGTCTTGTGATCCCGACAGGCTATTCCTTCAATCTCGACGGCACCAATATCTACATGACGTTGGCCGCGCTGTTCATCGCCCAGGCGACCGACACGCCGCTCACCTTCGGCGACCAGATCCTGCTTTTGCTCGTCGCCATGCTGAGCTCCAAGGGCGCCGCAGGCATCACCGGCGCCGGCTTCATCACCCTGGCCGCCACGCTCTCGGTGGTGCCCTCGGTGCCGGTCGCCGGCATGGCGTTGATCCTCGGCGTCGACCGCTTCATGTCGGAATGCCGTGCGCTCACCAACTTCGTCGGCAACGCGGTCGCGACCATCGTCGTGGCGCGCTGGGAAGGCGAGCTCGACCAGAAGCAGTTCGCCGCCGCCCTGGCCGGCCAGTTGCCGGAGGAGGCCGATCTCGCCCTGTCTGGCGGGCTGCAGCCGGCGGAGTGACGGGCAGCACCGGGGACCCGCCCAAGCCTGCGCTGGCCGAACAGGTCGCGGCTCCGTCGCGGCCTGTTCTTTTTGCCGGCCGCCGCATAGGCTGCGCTGGCCGGATTCCCGGCGAAACACTCAGCCGAGAGGGCGGTCGATGAGCAGCGCGTATCCCGAAATCTATCTTGTCCGTCACGGCGAGACCGAATGGAGCGCCTCGGGCAGGCACACCGGCCGCACCGATATCCCGCTGACGGCGAAGGGCGAGGAGGCTGCGCGTGGTGTCGCCGATCGTCTCAAGGGCCTGACCTTCCAGGCGGTCTGGTCGAGCCCCTCGCAGCGCGCCTTCGACACCTGCCGGCTCGCCGGCTTCGGCGAGCGCGCGCTCAAGAAGCCGGACCTGCAGGAATGGGATTACGGCGCCTATGAAGGCGTGACGACCAAGGAGATACTGTCGAAGCGCCCCGGCTGGCAATTGTTTCGCGACGGCTGTCCTGACGGCGAGACGGCGGCCGATGTCGGCGCCCGCGCCGACGCGATCATAGCTGCTCTGCGCGCGGTTGCCGGCAATGTGCTCATTTTCTCCAGCTCGCATTTCCTGCGCGTGTTCGCGGCGCGCTGGGTCGGCCTGCCGCCGGAAGGCGGCGAGCATTTTGTCCTCGACACGGCGAGCCTGAGCGTTCTCGGCTACGAACACGATCTGACCGAGCCGGTTATCCGGAGATGGAACCAGAAGTAGCGAGCGCGGGCTCCCCCTCATCCAGCCGCTTCGCGGCCACCTTCTCGCCGGCCGGGAGAAGAGGAAGGTCCGCGCCAACCGTCTCCTCTCCCCTCGGGGAGAGGTCGGATTGCCCCGAATTGCCCTTCGCAATTCGGCTGGCAATCCGGGTGAGGGGGACGCCTTACGCCGCAAGCATCGCCAGCTCTTCGCTCGTCAGATGCCGCGCCTTGCCTTTGGCGAGCTCGCCGAGCTGCAATCCGCCGATCGCCACCCTGATCAGCCGCAGCACCTCGATGTCGAAAGCGTTGAGCAGTCTGCGGATCTGCCGGTTGCGCCCTTCGTCGAGCAGGATCTCCAGCCAGGCTGTCCGCCCGCCGCTGCGCAACAGCGCGATCGAGCTTGCCCTGAGCAACTCGCCATCGACGACGGCGCCCTGACGAAAGCGCTCCAGCATCGCCTCGTCGGCCGCGGCCGCGATCTGCACGTGATACGTCTTGGCGACATGCGAGGCGGGGTCGAGCAGTCCGTTCGCCCAGCGCGTATCGTTGCTAAGCAAAAGCAGCCCTTCGCTCGCCTTGTCGAGGCGGCCGACCGGCGACACGAAGGGCAGGTCGAGCCCTTCCAGGCAGCCGTAGACCGTGCCGCGGCCTTCCGGGTCGTCGCGGGTGGTGACCAGCCCGCGCGGTTTGTTGAGCATCAGATAGACCTTGCGCTCGGCAACCACGCGCTTGCCGTCGACACTGATGCTGTCGCGGTCGGGATCGATGCGCAGCAAGGCATCGCGCACCGTCTTGCCGTTTACTTGCACCCGCCCCTCGACGACGAGATGCTCGGCCTGCGTGCGCGAGCAGAAGCCAAGCTTGGAGAGTGCCCGTGCGAGGCTGACCTTTGGGGTTGCGGTTCGTTGGTCGGGTTGGCGTGCCACTGTCTTTGTCTTCGGACTTACTCAGAACGCCGCAATCGATGCCACGCCCGGCGAGATCCGCGCAAGCGGCTCCGTTACCCCGTTTCGGGTGGCCAATTCACTCCCGCGGCGCGCTCAGCCGCCGGTAGGAGACGCCGTCGAATGTTGCCGTCACGAAGTTTTTGGCCGACATCTTGCGCTTGCGCCCGTCGCTGCAGACATAGAGCGGCCAGCCGGCTTCGCTGCATTCGCTGGCCATGCAGATGCGGGTCACGCAGTTGCCTGTGGTCAGCCGGAAACCGCCCTTGCCGACGAAACCTTGCAGCAGGCTGCCGTCCGCCGAACGCCATGACCGTTGCTGGAATTCAGGCCGCAGCAGGCGAGGCTCGAGCGGCGCGGCCAGACCGGCCTGGGCCGCTAGGCCCGCATGTTGAAGCCGGTAGCGTGCCATGCCGGTCGCATAGGCGGTGATGAGATCGGCTTGGCCGGAATAGGCCGCTGCGAGGTCGGGTCGGTCGAAAAGATGGGACGCGCGCGACTCCGCCTCCGAAGGTCTCGTCAGGGCAGCGATGGCGACAAAGGCCAAGCAGACGCGCAGCATCCCGATTTCCAGCAGCCATCCCGGTCCGGCGTGCCGGCTCGCCCGGCTGCCTGCGCCTACAATCTTTCCAATCGGATTTTCGCGCAAGCGCCCGTTTTTGGGCTGTCGTAAGCTCGCTTTCGTCAGCTATTGGCAGCCGGCGGCAGCTCGAACAGGTGGGCGCCGTTCTCCCGCCCTCGGTCGACATAGCCGATCACGCGAAACCATTTCGCGACGTCGGGTCTGTCCAGCCAACTGCGCGAATGGATAGGAAGGTTGCCGGCGAGCGCCTGGACGTGGCGGATGTGCCGCTTGCAGAAGCGGACCGTCGCGGCGTTGAAGAAATCCTCCTGCGCTGCAAACAGCGTATCGGCGGCGTCCGCGTGCTCGTGCCAGGCAATGATCGCCACCGTCCTGTCGTCCTGCCCGAGCGCATGCGCCCGGCCTTCTTTCAGATTCATCATCAGATTGTCATAGGCGCTTTTGCTGTCCTTGCCGGCCGCCACATACTCGTCCGACATTCGCTTGGATAGATCTCGGAAAACACGTTCCAGGTCTCCGACCGTCGCCGCGCGTGCTCTCATTTCTCCTCCTGACAGCCCGCTAGCAGTTTGCCCCAAGGAAGGGGGATCACCAAGAAAACCAAATCCCTGATCGGGGCGATGCGCGCAATCTCATTTCGCACGGAAGGGTTCGATCGCTGACCACGCTCGCATATCAGCATTGGCTTGAGGTCACATTTCCGTTGTTGGATACTGGCGGTCTTCCGGGCCTATCCGCCCGCATCGTTGTCTCCGCACCGTTCTCCATGGCGGCCATGATCGACCTGATGGAAACAATGTACGAGGCGGCCTTCGTTCCGGAGCGATGGAGCGCGGTGCTCCAGAAAGCGAGCGGCCTGTCGAACGCGGCCAGCGCTCAGGTCTTCTTCTTCAGCGACGACGGCCCGCCGCGCGGAACGACGCTCGACAATCTGCGGCCGCTGTTCGACGAGTTCATCAAGGGCGATTTCTGGAAGTTCTGCGACAGCGTGCAGAAGATGTGCGACCTGCAGCCGGCGAGCTTCGTGCGTGTCGACGACTTTTTGAGCCCCGATGAGATCGAGCGCGATCCGGCCCGCATCATGCTGAGGGAATTCGGCATGGGCGCATCTGTGCACCGCGATCCCGATGCCGACGGGATAGCTGGCGACCTTCGTTTTCCAGAAATGGATCAGGGATGGCGGCTTCGCGCAGGCGGAAATCCGCCCGCACTCATCTCGAGCGCGTCTTCCAGAAGACCGGCACCCACCAGCAGAGCCAGTTGGTCGCCATGTTGAAGACGCTGCAGCCGCCGGCCTCACTGCCGCCGCAATAACAAGGAGGCTGGCGCCCCGAGACAGGTACGTTGAATTCGGCGGCCGCCTGCCATAAAAGGCGCAAGTTCTCGATCGGCTGGGATATCCAGGCGTGCCCGAACCCTGCAGCCATGATAGGTTTGGGTTGCGTTGGCCGGCGGGCCGTCGGCAAGCAGTCGGTCCGTGAAGGGCGGCTAAAGCATTTGGGGCATGTATTGACGTCGAGCAGGCCTATCCTGATCACCGGCGCGGCCGGCTTCATAGGTTTTCACCTTTGCCGCAGGCTGCTTGCCGAAGGCCGGCAGGTTGTCGGCCTCGATTCCATGAACGAGTATTACGACATCGCTCTGAAGCGGGCGCGGCTTGAGCGGCTGAAAGGGTTCGCGAATTTTCGGTTCGAGCATGTCGATCTCGCCGACCGCGATGGCATCTCGGCGGTCTTTGCCTCGGTCGCGCCGGAGATCGTCGTCAATCTCGCCGCGCAGGCGGGCGTACGCTATTCGCTGATCAATCCGCACGTCTATGCGCAAAGCAATCTCAACGGCTTCCTCAACATCCTGGAAGGGTGCCGGCAGACCTCGATCAGCCACCTCGTCTATGCGTCGTCGAGCTCGATCTATGGCGGCAGCACGCGCATGCCTTTCTCCGTCCACGATTCCGCCGACCATCCTCTCAGCCTCTATGCCGCCAGCAAGAAGGCGAACGAACTGATGGCCCACACCTACAGCCATCTGTTCGGACTGCCGACGACGGGCTTGCGTTTCTTCACCGTCTACGGTCCGTGGGGACGGCCGGACATGGCCTTGTTCATCTTCACCAAGGCCATCCTCGCTGGCCAGCCGATCGACGTCTTCAACCATGGCAACATGCAGCGCGACTTCACCTATATCGACGACATCGTCGAGGGGGTTGTCCGCGTCATGCGGCTTCCCGCGACGCCCAATCCCGATTGGACAAGTGCTGCGCCGGATCCCGCGACAAGCAATGCGCCGTTCAGGATCCACAACATCGGCGACAGCTCGCCCATCGAGCTGAGCCGGCTGATCGACGTGCTGGAAGAAGCGCTTGGGAAGAAGGCAGTCCGCAACATGGTGCCGCTGCAGCCGGGCGACGTGCCGGCAACTTTCGCCGACGTGACCTCGCTCGAAGAGGTGACCGGCTTCAAGCCCGCGATCCCGATCGAGATCGGCGTTCCCCGCTTCGTGGAATGGTATCGGGATTTCTACCAGGTCTGATCGCAGGCAAACCGGGCTCGCTGATCGTTCAGTCGGCCTGGCGTGCCTGCCTGTCGATCCAGAGCGCGATCAGCGTGCAGGCGGCGCCCGAAAGCAGGTAGGCACCGGCAGCGATGAGGCCGAAAGTGCCGGCCAGCAGCAGCGCGGCAAGCGGCGCGAAGCCGGCGCCGAACATCCAGGCGAGGTCCGACGTCACCGCCGAGCCGGTATAGCGATGCCGGCGCGAGAAGCTCGACGCCACGACGCCTGAGGATTGTCCGAAGCTTAGGCCCAGCAGGATGAAGCCCAGCACCATGAACACCGTCTCGCCGACGGTGCCGCCATTGAGAAGCTGCGGGGCAAAGCCGCTGAACGCGGCGATGGCCACGGCGCCGCCGCCGAGCAGGGCGCGGCGCCCGACACGGTCGGCCAGCGGACCCGATGCGACGATCGCCGCGATGCCGAACAGCGCGCTCACCGCCTCGATCAGCAGGAAGCGCTCGGGACCCTCATTGGTGAACAGGAACACCCAGGACAGCGGGAACACCGTCACCATGTGGAACAGGGCGAAGCTCGCCAGCGGCGCGAAGGCACCGACGACGACGTTGCGGCCTTCGGTGCCGATCATGTCCCTGATGCGGGTCGGCTGCAGGTCGCCGCTTTCGTAGAGTTTCGAGAACTCGGGCGTCACCACGATGCGCAGCCTGGCAAACAGCGCCACGACGTTGATGGCGAAGGCGACGAAGAACGGATAGCGCCAGCCCCAGGCGAAGAAGTCTTCGGCCGAGAGGTTGGCGACGAAGAAGGCAAACAGCGAGCTTGCCACGATGAGCCCGATCGGCGCGCCGAGCTGCGGGATCATGGCATAGATGCCGCGCCGGTTCTGCGGCGCGTTCAGCGCCAAAAGCGAGGGCAGTCCGTCCCAGGTCCCGCCAAGCGCAAGGCCCTGCAGGAACCGGGTCAGCGCCAGCAGCCAGGCGGCGACCGCGCCGACATCTTCATAGGGCGGCAGGAACGCCATGGCGACGGTCGAGGTGCCGAGCAGGAACAGCGCGATCGTCAGCTTGGCGCTGCGGCCATAGGCGCGGTCGATCGCCATGAACAGCACGGTGCCGAACGGACGCGCGATGAAGGCCAGCGCGAAAATGGCGAAAGAGTAAAGCGTCCCGACCAGCGGATCGTGCGTTGGAAATACAAGCTTGGGGAACACGATCACGGAAGCGATCGCATAGACGAAGAAATCGAAGAATTCCGACGTCCTGCCGATGATTACGCCGACCGCGATATCGCCGGCGCTGACCTGGCCGTGATGCGAGCCGATCAGCCTGCTGTCAGTTCCGGCAGTCGAAGTTTCAGCCATCTTGTCCGTTGCCAACGAGTTCGGTGCGGGCGCGCCCGGTCCGAGATGCGATTGTCATCCCATGGTGCGTGGCCAGTTTCGTCAAAGCTGCTCCGACTGGGCATTGGACAAATTGTCCAATGTCGTTGCGCAGCCGGCGGCAGTAGCCGTTGGTCCATATCGCATCGCAACCTGCAAAGACCTGCTGCAGGCCCATCGAGGGCAGCGTTTGATGAAACGATCCGGAGCCTTGCTTCTTTTTCCGCTGGCCGTGCTGCTGAGCGGCTGCGACTTCGTCGTGCTGTCGCCCGCGGGCGACGTGGCGGCACAGCAGCGCGACCTGCTCGTCGTATCGACCCTTTTGATGCTGCTCATCATCGTGCCCGTCATGGCGCTGACCGTGTTCTTTGCCTGGCGTTACCGGCAATCGAGCACGACGGCGACCTACACGCCCGACTGGGACCATTCGACCAAGCTGGAGCTGGTGATCTGGGCAGCACCGCTGCTCGTCATCATCTGCCTGGGCGCGCTCACCTGGCTGGGCACCCATCTGCTCGATCCCTACCGGCGCATCGACCGGATCGAGGCTGGACGGCCGGTCACACAGAACCACAGGCCGCTCAAGGTCGAGGTCGTCGCGCTCGACTGGAAGTGGCTCTTCATCTATCCGGACTACGGCATCGCCTCCGTCAACGAGCTGGCCGCGCCGGTCAACCAGCCGATCGACTTCCGCATCACCTCGTCCACGGTGATGAATTCCTTCTACATTCCCGCCCTTGCCGGGCAGATCTACGCCATGCCTGCCATGGAGACGAAGCTGCACGCGGTCATCAACCGTCCGGGCACCTATACCGGCTTCTCGGCCAATTACAGCGGCGCGGGCTTCTCCGGCATGCGCTTTGCGTTCCACGGCCTCACCGACCAGGCCTTCGCTGACTGGGTGGCCCAGGCCAAGAGCGCGCAGGCCACGCTCAGCCGCGAGACCTATCTCGCGCTCGAACGTCCGAGCGAGAACGAGCCGGTCCGCCACTATGCCTCCATCGATCCCGACCTCTATGGCGCGATCCTCAATCTGTGCGTCGAGCGCGGCAAGATGTGCATGAACGAGATGATGTCGATCGACGCCAGGGGCGGCCTTGGCCTTGCCGGCGTGCGCAACACCCTGCCGCTGCAATATGACAAGCTTGCCCGGCGTGGGGCGGTGTTCGGCAACGACCCGTCCTATGTCGCAAGCATCTGCACGGCGGAGGAGGCGGCCGCCGCTTCCCGCGCGGCGCGGGATGCCGATGACAAGGCTTGGCCGCTCAGGGACCTGTCCCCGCTGCGCGGCGTCGGCCTGCTGGCACCCGGCGCAGGCAGCCGCCGCGCCGACGCCGAGACGCCGTCGCTCGGCCTGCTGCGCTTCGAATTGTGAGGGATGGCGGATGCCTGACACGCTGACCAAATTCATCTTCGGCCGCCTCACCCTGGAGTCGCTGCCGCTGCACGAGCCGATCGTCGTCGGCACCTTCGTCGTTGTGGCGCTCGGCGGTTTGGCTCTTCTCGGCGCGGTCACCTATTTCAAGCTCTGGGGTTATCTGTGGCGCGAGTGGTTCACCAGCGTCGACCACAAGAAGATCGGCATCATGTATATGGTGCTCGGCCTCGTCATGCTTTTGCGCGGCTTCTCCGATGCCATCATGATGCGCCTGCAGCAGGCCATCGCCTTCAACGGCTCCGAGGGCTATCTCAACGCTCATCACTACGACCAGATCTTCACCGCCCATGGCGTGATCATGATCTTCTTCGTGGCGATGCCCTTCGTCACCGGGCTGATGAACTTCGTCGTGCCGCTGCAGATCGGCGCGCGCGACGTCTCCTTCCCCTTCCTCAACAATTTCAGCTTCTGGATGACGGTCGGCGGCGCCATCCTGGTCATGGCCTCGCTGTTCGTCGGCGAGTTCGCCCGCACCGGCTGGCTGGCCTATCCGCCGCTCTCCGGCATCAACTACAGTCCCGATGTCGGCGTCGATTATTACATATGGGCGCTGCAGGTGGCGGGCGTCGGCACGACCTTATCGGGCATCAACCTGATCTGCACCATCATCAAGATGCGCGCCCCCGGCATGACGATGATGCGCATGCCCGTCTTCACGTGGACCTCGCTCTGCACCAACGTGCTGATCGTCGCATCCTTCCCTGTGCTGACGGCGGTGCTGACGCTTTTGGCGCTCGACCGCTATGTCGGCACCAACTTCTTCACCAACGACTTCGGCGGCAACCCGATGATGTATGTGAACCTCATCTGGATATGGGGTCACCCGGAAGTCTACATCCTCATCCTGCCGCTGTTCGGCGTCTTCTCCGAGGTCACCTCGACCTTCTCCGGCAAGCGGCTGTTCGGCTACACCTCGATGGTCTACGCCACGGTGGTCATCACCATCCTGTCCTATCTGGTCTGGCTGCACCACTTCTTCACCATGGGCTCCGGCGCCAGCGTCAACTCCTTCTTCGGCATCACCACGATGATCATCTCGATCCCAACGGGCGCGAAGATGTTCAATTGGCTTTTCACCATGTATCGCGGCCGCATCCGCTTCGAACTGCCGATGATGTGGACGCTGGCTTTCATGCTCACCTTCGTCGTCGGCGGCATGACCGGCGTGCTGCTTGCCGTGCCGCCGGCCGACTTCGTGCTGCACAACAGCCTGTTCCTGATCGCGCATTTCCACAACGTCATCATCGGCGGCGTGCTGTTCGGCCTGTTCGCCGGCATCGCCTACTGGTGGCCCAAGGCCTTCGGCTTCAGGCTCGATCCGTTCTGGGGCAAGGTCTCGTTCTGGTGCTGGGTGCTCGGCTTCTGGCTTGCCTTCATGCCGCTTTACATCCTTGGCCTTATGGGCGTGACGCGCCGCATGCGCGTGTTCGATGATCCCTCACTGCAGATATGGTTCGTGATCGCCGCCTTCGGCGCGGTGCTGATCGCCTGCGGCATCGCCGCCTTCCTGGTCCAGATCTTCGTCTCCATCCGCAAGCGGGCCGAACTGGTCGATGTCACCGGCGATCCTTGGGACGGCCGCACGCTCGAATGGTCGACCTCCTCGCCGCCGCCGGCCTACAATTTCGCCTTCACCCCCATCATCCGCGACAACGACGCCTGGTGGGACATGAAGAAGGCCGGCTACCGGCGCCCGCTCTCCGGCTTCAGGCCGATCCATATGCCGAGCAACACCGGAACCGGCGTGGTCCTCGCCGCCTTTAGCGTCGCGCTCGGCTTCGGCCTGATCTGGTACATGTGGTGGCTGGCGGCGCTGAGCTTCGTCTGCCTGATCGCAACCGCGATCGGCCACACCTTCAACTACCACCGCGACTTCGACATTCCGGCGGCAGAGATCGCACAAACGGAAGAGGTGAGGACCACGCTCCTCGCCGCTGAGGGGGCTAGGGCTTGAGCATGGCATCCACGGCGATCACGGCCGGCGCCGAGCCGGTCTTCCACCTGGAAGAAGAGCACGCGCACGCCGAAGGCGGCAGCACCATGCTCGGCTTCTGGCTTTATCTGATGAGCGACTGCCTGATCTTCGCCATGCTGTTCGCAGCCTTTGGCGTGCTCGGCGGCAATTACGCTGCGGGTCCCGCACCGAAGGACCTGTTCGACCTCGGCCTGGTGGCGGTCAATACCACCATGCTGCTCCTGTCCTCGATCACCTATGGCTTTGCCATGCTGACCATGGACAAGGGCCGCGTCGGCGCGACGCAAGCCTGGCTCGCGGTGACCATGCTGTTTGGCCTGGCGTTCCTCTCCATCGAGCTCTACGAGTTCGCGCATATGATCGACGAGGGCGCGACGCCGCAGCGCAGCGCCTTCCTGTCGTCCTTCTTCACGCTGGTGGGCACCCACGGCCTGCACGTCACCTTCGGCATTGTCTGGATGCTGACGCTGATGGTGCAGGTCGCGCGATACGGCCTCATCGAGGCCAACCGCCGCCGGCTCATGTGTCTCTCGATGTTCTGGCACTTCCTGGACATCGTCTGGATCGGCGTCTTCACCTTCGTCTATCTGATGGGGATGCTCAGATGAGCGCTCATGATCATGCCGATCACGACCACACCCATGGCGGCGCCGCGCACGGGACGCTGAGGGGTTATCTGATCGGCTTCGTCCTGTCGGTGATCCTCACCGCCATCCCGTTCTGGATGGTCATGACCGGCACCCTCGACAACAAGCAGGCCACGGCTATCGTTATCATGGCGTTCGCGGTGGTGCAGATCGTGGTGCATATGGTCTTCTTCCTGCATATGAACCCCGCCTCGGAAGGCGGGTGGTCGATGCTGGCGCTCATTTTCACGGTCATCCTCGTCGTTATCGTTCTGAGCGGGTCGCTGTGGGTGATGTACCACCTCAACGCCAACATGATGCCCGGGCTCCACGAGATGCGGGAGATGCCATGAACCCCATTTCGGGCGTGTCGGGCGCGGGGAGGGCTAGCGTAGAGGCAAAGGACATGACCAGCCGGGCAGGTATCGGCTCTCATGCGGCCTCGAAGGGTTCCGCGTCGCGATTCTTGCTTGCGTTGGCGGGGCTTCTCGGCGTCCTGGTGTTTCTCGGGCTCGGCATCTGGCAGCTGGAAAGACGGGCCTGGAAGCTCGACCTGATCGCCCGCGTCGACCAGCGCATCCATGCTCCGGTCGTCGATGCGCCCGGCCCGCAGGACTGGAACGGGTTGAGCGCGCCGGATTACGAATATCGCCATGTGCGCCTGGTAGGGCATTTCTTCGAGGGCGCCAACACGCTGGTGCAGGCGGTGACCGAGCTTGGCGGCGGCTATTGGGTGCTGGCGCCGATGCGTGATGACCGCGGTTTCACGGTCCTCGTCAACCGCGGCTTCATCCCGCAGGAGCGCAAGGCGGAGTTCGAGCGGGAAAATGCCGCGCTCACCTCGCCGGCATTGGTTGACGGGCTGTTGCGCATCAGCGAACCCGGCGGCGGTTTCCTGCGCAGCAACGATCCTACTGCCGATCGCTGGTATTCGCGCGACGTCGCGGCAATCGCCAAGGCGCGCGGTCTGACCGATATCGCGCCCTATTTCATCGATGCCGAGGCCTCCGGCGCTGCTGGTTGGCCGCGCGGCGGTCTCACCGTCGTCACCTTTCGGAACAGCCATCTGGTCTATGCTTTGACCTGGTTTGCCCTGGCAGGGATGCTGGCGATGGCGCTTGCCAGGCAGGTCTTCGCCGGCCGCCCCCAGTGGGAAGCGCCGAGATGAGCATCTCGATCGCCAGGCCCCATCACGACAAGCGGTTCCTGACGGTTCCTCCAACCGGGCAGGGAGGCGCCGCCTCGAACGCCGACGTCACGAACAGGAAGAACCTGCTCCTGCTCATCCAACTGCGCTGGCTGGCGGTGGCGGGGCAGGTGCTGACCATCCTGGTGACGCGATACTGGTTCGCCATCCCGCTGCCGCTCACCGAGATGGCGGGCGTGGTGCTGTTCCTCGTCGGGCTCAACATCTTCAGCCTGCTAGCCCTGCGCGGCAATCGCCGCATCTCCAACGCACAGCTCTTCGTGGCGCTGATATTCGACATGGCGGCGCTGACGACGCAGCTTTACCTGAGCGGCGGCGCCTCGAATCCGTTCGTTTCGCTCTATCTGCTGCAGATCACGCTCGGCGCTGCGCTGCTGGCCCCATGGTCGACCTGGCTCCTGGTGGTGGCGGCCTCCGCCTGCTTCGTCTTCCTCATCTTCGTCTTCCAGCCGATCGCTATCCCGCATCACGGCGGCAGCGATCTTCTGGCGCTGCATCTGCGCGGCATGTTCATCTGCTTCGTGCTCGCGGCCGGGCTGATCGTGATCTTCATGACGCGCATCAACCGCAATCTGCGCGAGCGTGACGCCTATCTCGCCGACCTGCGCCAGCGCTCAGCCGAGGAAGACCACATCGTGCGCATGGGCCTGCTTGCCTCAGGTGCCGCGCATGAGCTCGGCACGCCGCTCTCTACCATATCGGTCATCCTGTCCGATTGGCGGCAGATGCGCGGCGTCAAGCGCAACCGCGAGCTTTCCGAGGACGTGGTCGAGATGCAGGCGCAGGTCGAGCGCTGCAAGAGCATCGTCACCGGCATCCTCATGTCCTCCGGCCAGGCGCGGGGCGAGGGCACCATCCGCACCACGATCCGCCGGTTCCTCGACGATCTGGTCCAGGAATGGCGCGTCAGCCGCCAGCCCTTGAAGCTGGACTATGGCAACGGTTTCGAGCCGGACGAGCAGATCGTGTCCGACACCGCACTGATGCAAGTGATCTTCAACGTGCTCGACAATGCGCAGGAAGCATCGCACCATTGGGTAGGCATCACTGCCGAGCGGCTGGACGAGAAGCTGGTGCTCTCCGTCGAGGATCGCGGACCGGGTTTCGACAAGGATATTCTGGCCGCGCTCGGCCAGCCCTATATGTCGAGCAAGGGGCGGCCTGGCGGTGGCCTGGGCCTGTTCCTGGTGTTCAATGTCGTGCGCAAGCTCGGCGGCGACGTTTCGGCGCGCAACATGGCGAAGGGCGCTTGCGTTACCCTTTCGCTGCCGCTGGCGGCGCTGACCGATGGAGGCGATCGTGAAACCTGATCGATCCTTGTTCATTGTCGAGGACGACGCGACTTTCGCGCGCACGCTCAAGCGCTCCTTTGAGAAGCGCGACTACGAGGTCGTGGTCTGCCACGATCGGGAGGCGCTGCTGGTCGCGCTGGAGACGGCCGTCCCGGCCTGTGCAGTCGTCGATCTCAAGCTCGGAGCCGGGTCCGGACTCGAATGCGTCAAGCTGCTCAGCGCCCGCAACCCGTCGATGCGGATCGTCGTGTTGACGGGGTTTGCCAGCATCGCCACGGCGGTCGAGGCGATCAAGCTCGGCGCCTGCCACTATCTGGCCAAGCCCGCCAACACCGACGACATCGAAGCCGCCTTCGGCCGCGCCTGGGGCGACGTTTCGGTGCCGCTCACCAGCCGCCCCACCTCGATCAAGAACCTCGAATGGGAGCGCATCCACGAAACGCTGGTCGAGACCGGCTTCAACATCTCCGAGACCGCGCGCCGGCTCGGCCTGCACCGGCGCACGCTCGCCCGCAAGCTTGAGAAGCGCGTGGTGCAGTAGGGCGCCGCGCCGGGATTATTCCCGAACGGCCACGCCCAGCACCGAGACGCAGTCGCCGGCCTTGACCAGGCCGGGGAAGTGACGCGCGGCGAGCAGCCCCGGCATCCTGGCCCTGATCTCCTGCGGTGCCTGTCCGGTGCGGCCGACCGGATGGATGCGCGCGACCACCTGGCCCTCGTCCACGGGGTCGCCGAGATCGACCGTGGTCTCGATCATGCCGTCATCCTCGGCGAAGGCGAAGCAATCCCCCGACGGCATATCCAGCCATTTTGTTCGAGTCTTCTCGACCGCACCATCGACGATACCCGTATGACGCAGCACGTTGAGGATGCCGCGCCGGGCAATCCGCACCGTCTCGGCCCGCGAGGTCCCGCCGCCGCCGAGCTCGGTGGTGACGAAGACCTTGCCCATCTCCTCGGCGGCCGTGTCATACATGCCGACCGCGTCGATCTCGGTCATGCGCATCGAGAACGGCGCCGAGAAGGCCTCGACGGCGGCGAAGGCCTTTTTCTCCTGCGCCTTGTCCGGCAGCGTATGTGCGGCGCAGAAGGGTACGAAGTCCAGCGTCTTGCCGCCGGAATGGAAGTCGAAGACGATGTCCGCGCGCGGCAGCAATTCACGCTGGAAATAGTCGGCGATCTTCTCCGTCACCGTGCCGTCGGGACGGCCGGGGAAAGAGCGGTTCATGTTGCCCTTGTCGATCGGCGAGGTACGCGTGCCGGCCCGGAAGGCGGGGTAGTTCATCGCCGGCACGATGATGACCGTGCCGGAGACATTTTTCGGATCGAGCGTGCGGGCGAGCTCGTAGAGCGCCAATGGTCCCTCATATTCGTCGCCGTGATTGCCGCCGGTCAGCAACGCCGTCGAGCCCTTGCCGTTGCGCACCACACAGACCGGGATCATCACCGAGCCCCAAGCGGAATCGTCGCGGCTGTAGGGCAGGCGCAGGAACCCATGCTGGACGCCGTCGCGCTCGAAATCGACGGTCGGCGTGATCGGCGACGGACGCAAAGCGGACATTGCTCAGTCCTTCACGAACAGCTTGCGCGGCACGTTGGCCAGGCATTCGACGCCGGTGTCGGTAATGAGGATGGACTCGGTGATCTCCAGCCCCATGGTCTCCAGCCAGAGACCGGTCATGAAGTGGAAGGTCATGCCGGGCTTGAGCTCGGTACGGTCGCCGGGGCGCAGGCTCATGGTGCGCTCGCCCCAGTCCGGCGGATAGGACAGACCGATCGAGTAGCCGGTACGGTTGTCCTTGACGATGCCGTACTTCTTAAGCACCGCGAAGAAGGCGTTGGCGATGTCCTCGCAGGCATTCCCGGGCTTGGCGGCGGCCAGTCCCGCCTCCATGCCTTCCAGCGTCGCTTTCTCGGCATCGAGGAAGGCTTGCGTCGGTTTGCCGAGGAACACGGTGCGCGACAGCGGGCAGTGGTAGCGATTGTAGCAGCCGGCGATCTCGAAGAACGTGCCTTCGTTCACCTTCATCGGCTTGTCGTCCCAGGTGAGATGCGGGGCAGAAGCATCGGCGCCTGACGGCAGCAGCGGCACGATCGCCGGATAGTCGCCGCCGATGCCGGCGACGCCGCGCGTGCCGGCATCGTAGATCTCGGCGACGAGATCGCACTTGCGCATGCCGACTTCTATTTTGTCGACGATGCGCTGGTGCATCGCCTCGACGATGCGGGCGGCGTTGCGCATGTACTCGATCTCGGTCGGGCTCTTCACCGCGCGCTGCCAGTTCACAAGCGCGGTGGCGTCGGCGAAGCGGGCATTGGGCAGATGTTTCTGCAGCGCCGCGAAGGCAGCGGCGGAGAACCAGTAATTGTCCATCTCGACCCCGATGGAGAGCTTATCCCAGCCGCGCTCGGCAAGCACGCTGGCGAGGTAATCCATGGGATGCCGCACGGTCGACTGCACATAGTGGTCGGCGTAGCCGACGATGTTGTCATGCGCGAGATAAGCGGTGCGCTTGGCGCCGTTGGCGTCCTGGCCGCGTCCATACCAGACCGGCTCGCCCGTGGGCGGCACGATGACCGCCTGATGCACGTAGAAGGACCAGCCGTCATAACCCGTCAGCCAGGCCATGTTGGAGGGGTCGCTGACGATCAGCAGATCGACCCCTTTGGCCTCCATTGCTTTCCGCGTCTTGGCGAGGCGATCGGCAAATTCGCTCCGCGAGAATTTCAAATTTGGCTGCATCGTTCTTGGTCCTCGTTTGTTGGGCCTTGCGGCCGGTACTAGCTCTCGAAAATCGTTCCGGCGTTCGCCGCCTGCGCGCGGTCACGGGCCAAAGTGGCGATCGCGGTGTCCTGCACGCCGGTGCCGGTGAGATCGGCGATGGTGATATCGCTCGCCGAGCGCCGGCCGGGCTTGCTGCCGGCGATGATCTCGCCGAGCTCCGTCACCTCGGCGTCGGCGGCAAAAACCGCGGCCTCGATGGCATGATGGAGCTCGCCGAGGCGCCGCGTCTGCTTGGCGCTGTCGGCGGCATAGAGGTCCGCCATGCGCAGGATCGCCGGCGCGATCTCGTTCTTGTGCTCGGCATCCGAGCCCATGGCGGTGATGTGCTGGCCGGCGGAAACGAAGCCGGGCTTGATCAGCGGCTCGGTCGACGGCGTGGTGGTGACGATGACGTCGGCGCCCGCTGCCGCGTTCGCCGCATCCGGCTCGGCACGCACCGCGATGTCCAGTCTCTCGCGCAACCTGGCGGCAGTTGCCTCGGCCTTGGCGGCGTCGCGGGCCCAGATGCGCGCTTCCTCGATCGGCCGCACGAGGCGTAGCGCTTCGAGCTGCAGCCCGGCCTGCACGCCGGCGCCGAAGATCGCCGCTACCTTGGAGTCTTCGCGCGACAGATGCTTGGCAGCGACCGCGCCGGCGGCGGCCGTGCGAATGTCGGTCAGATAGCCGTTGTCGAGCAGCAGCGCCTCGATCAGGCCCGTCTTCGCCGACAGCAGCACCATCATGCCGTTGACGCTGGGCAGGCCAAGCTTCGGATTATCGAAGAAGCCGGGGCTGATCTTGATCGCGAAACCGTCGATGCCGGGCACATAGGCGGTCTTCACGTCGACCTCGCCACGATGCTCGGGTATGTCGAGCCTCAAGATTGGCGGCATCGCCACTGGCAGCGTGGCCAAGGCGCGAAAGGCGTTTTCGACGCAGGCGACCGCTTCCAGATCGAGCGTCACGATCTTGCGTAGCTCCGCCTCGGTGAGGATGGTCATCCGGCTCATGCTGCACGCTCCGCGATTGCCTCGCCGCAGACGATGCGGCGGTGCAGGCCCATATCGATGTTGCGGCCGGAGAGGATGAGGACATTAGGGCCGCTCACTTCGACCTTGCCGGCCAGCAGCGCGCCGATGCAGACGGCGCCGGCGCCCTCGACGATCTCGCGCTCCTGTTCATAGGCATGGCGGATGCCGGCGGCGATCTCGTCTTCGGAAAGCAGGATGACATCGTCGAGCAGGCCGCGGCACATGGCGAAGGTCAGCCGGTTGTCGAGGCCGATGCCACCGCCGAGCGAGTCCGCCAATGTCGGCAGTTCCTCGACCTGCACCGGACGGCCGGCGTCGAGGCTTGCCTTCATCGCGGCACCGCGCGCCATCGAGATGCCGATGATTTTCGTATGCGGGCTGACGCTTTTGACCGCCCCAGCGACGCCAGCCGCCAGCCCACCGCCGGAGAGCGGCACCAGCACGGCTGTGGCATCCGGAACTTGCTCCATGATCTCCAGCCCGAGCGTGCCTTGCCCGGCGACGATATCGGGATGGTCGAAGGGCGGCAGCATGACCAGTCCTTCCTCCGCCACCAGCCTGTCGACTTCCTGCTGCGCGTCGTCCTGGCTGTTGCCGATGATGCGGACATCCGCGCCGAGGCGGCGGATCGCGTCGAGCTTGTTTTCCGGCACCAGCTTCGACATGCAGATCACCGCGCGAATGCCTTCGAGCTTAGCCGCATGCGCGAGCGCACGGCCGTGATTGCCGGTCGAGGCGGCGACAACGCCGCGCGACTTCTCCTGCGGGTTCAACGCTGCGATGGCATTGGAGGCGCCGCGCAGCTTGAAGGCGCCGGTGGTCTGGTGATGCTCAAGCTTCAGATGAACAGGATGGCCCGCGCGCTCCGACAGGCTTTGCGACGGCACGCAGGGTGTCCGCTCGACCTTGCCGGCAATGCGTTCGCGCGCGGCGCGAATATGCTGAAGCGTAACTAGCATTTCGTTCACTGCGCCAGCGGCTTCGTCCACAGCCGGCCGAACTCGGGTCGCGGCATGTCGTCGCCGCAAAGCCGCAGGCAGTTCCAGGCACTGGCTTGGTTGCTGGTGACGACCGGACGCCCGATCGCTTGCTCCATGCCAGGAACCGCGAGCGCGGCGCGCAGCGCGGTGCACGACACGAACAGCGCATCGGCCTGCGGATGCGTGACCTTGCGCGCCAGCTCGACGAGGGACGCCGGCGTGATGCGCGCCATCTCGCGGTCGTCCTCGAAACCGAGGCAGGAGAAGCTCTGGATGTCGAAGCCATGCGCCGCGAAATAGGTGGCCATCGGCCGGCTGGTCTCGACGGTGTAGGGGGTCAGGATGCTGATGCGCTTCACGCCGAATGCGTTCAGGCCGCGCACACCGGCCATCGGCGGCGTGACCACGGGGACATCGGGCTTGGCTGCATGGATCGCCTGCTCGATCTCGGCGTCGCCGATCACCACGGAGGCAGAGGTGCAGGAATAGCAGACCGCATCGAGCGTCTCGTCCGGCAGGATAAGCGCCGCGCCCGCCGAAAGCGACGGCTGCATCTTGCGCAAATTCTCCGGCGTCGTCGGATTGGCATAGGGGATGCGCGCGACATAGACGCCGATGCGCTCGCTCGCCACCATGCGGCGGAAGTCCACCTCGCTGGTGTGATCGGTCGCAAGCGCAATCAGACCGATGCGCTTTTCCAGCGGACGCGCATCCAGCTTAGGTCGCGCCGTTTCGAGGCGGATGTCGGGCAATGCTTTCATGACTTTCATCTTTCTATCCTGCCATAGCGATGCTCCAGCCAGCGCAACAGCACGACGGAGCAGAGGCTGATGACGAGGAAGAAGGCGCCGACCAGCGTCATCGGCTCGATGTAGCGGTAGTAGGTGTTGGCGACGCTCTTGGCCTGGTTCATCAGCTCGAGCACGGTGATCGCCGAAAGCAGCGGCGTCTCCTTGAACATGGCGATGAAATAATTGGCCAGGGCCGGGATCATCGGCGGGATCGCCTGCGGCAGGATGATGTGCGTCCAGGTGTGGCGGCCGTTGAGATTGCAGGCCTTGGCCGCTTCCCACTGGCCGCGCGGCACATTGTCGATGCCGGCGCGATAGACCTCGGCCGTGTAGGTGCCGTAGTGCAGGCCAAGCCCGATGACGCCCGCCACCAGCGGCGGCAGCAGGATGCCGATATCGGGCAGCACGTAGAAGATGAAATAGAGCTGCACCAGGAGCGGCGTGCCGCGGATGAACTCGGCGAACCAGCCGACGCTGCGCGCGACGATCCGGTTCTCCGAGCGCCGCGCCAGCGCGATCGCGAGCCCCACGATCGCCGCCAGAATGGAACCCAGGATGGTCGCCAGGATGGTGATCTTCACGCCCTGGATCAGGGTCGGCATGATCTCCCAGACGAAGTTCCAATCCCAGTCCATCAGACGCGCACTCCATCGAGACCGCGCGCCATGCGGCGCTCCAGCGTGCGAACGCCCCAGGAGATGATCAGCGCCAGCGCGAAATAGATGATGAGGACCGACAGGAACGGCATCAGCGTGCTGCCGGTCTGCGAGCGCACCACTTGCGCCTGGAAGGTCAGGTCGGCGAGCGAGATCAGCGAGACGACTGAGGTCGCCTTGAGCAGCTCGATCGCGTTGTTGCCGAAGGTCGGCAGCATGACCAGCAGCGCCTGCGGCAGGATCACATGGCGCATGCCTTGCCAGCGGGCGAGATTGAGCGCCGTGCAGGCCTCGTATTGCTCGCGGCCGACCGACAGGATGGCGCCGCGCACCACCTCCGCCGCATAGGCGCCGACATTCAGGCCCAGCGCCAGCACGCCGGCCTGCAAGGGCGTCAGCGACAGGCCGGCGAAAGGCAGCACGAAATAGGCCCAGAACAGCTGCACGAAGATCGAGGTGCCGCGGAAGAATTCGATATAGGCCGTGGCGATCGCACGCAGGATGAAGAAGCGCGACACGCGCCCCATGCCGGCCAGGAAGGCCATGATCAGCGCAAGCACCGACCCCATCAGCGTGAGCTCGATGGTGACAAGCGCTCCCTGCAATATCAGGCCGAGATAGCCGGACCACTGGGTCATGAAGATCGAAGTTTCCTTACGTTTGCCGCAATGCGAGGCGGCCGCGACAGCCCCTTCTCCCCGTTCTCGGGGAGAAGATGCCGGCAGGCAGATGAGGGGCAACGCTAACCTTGAAATGCTGGCGCCGCCCCTCATCCAGCCCTTCGGGCCACCTTCTCCCCGCAAGCGGGGAGAAGGCAAAGGAGCACTACTTCGCCGAGCAGAGCTTCTCGCGCGTCGTCGACATCGCGGCCGCGGCCGAGAAGCCGTAGGGCTCGATGATCTTGGCGAACTCGCCGGACTTCTTCATCTTGGCGAGCTCGACGTCATAGGCGTCGCGCAGCGCCTCATCGCCCTTCTTGAAGGCGGCGCCGTCGCAATAGACCGGCGCGCCCTGCACCGGCGCGATCACTTCGAGGTTCGGATCATTGGCCTTCTTGACCAGATCGTTGATCGACAGAACGGGGAGCGAATAGGCGTCGATGCGGCCGTCCTGCACCATCTTCAGGCCGCTCTGGCCGTCCGGCACGACGACGACGCGATCGCGCGGCACGCCGGCGTTGAGCGCCAGCTTCTCCTCGGTGCCGCCGCCCGGCGCGCCGATGGTCGCCGAGGTGTCCTTGGCGATGTCCGCATAGCTCTTGAAGCCCTTCGGATTGCCCTTCTTCACCAGCAGCGCCTCGGCGTCGCAAAGCACCGGCTCGGAATAGGCGACCGCCGCGCAGCGCTCCGGCTTCATGAACAGGCCGGCGGTCACGACGTCGAAGCGGCCAGCCTGCAGACCGGGGATCATAGCGCCATATTCGGAGATCGAAGCGACGATGTCGTTGACTCCGAGGCGCTTGAAGATCTCGCGCGCCACGTCGGGCGCCGCGCCTGACACCTTGCCATCGGCGGCAACCGCCGTATAGGGCGGCTCGTTGGCGATGGCGACGCGGGCGAAGCCCTGCTGCTTGAGCTGCTCGAGCTTTGCGTCGTCCGCCGAATGTGCACCGGAGGCGAGCAGCATCGTGCTGACCGCGAGGCCGGCGACGCCAGCCAGAATGCCAAGTTTCTTCATCGTTCCCAACTCCTTGTTCTCTTCTTGGTTTGCTCGGTTCGGTGCGGCCTTCCCGCCGCTGGTCTTCGGGGCGGCTTGGCCGCCCTTGGGCATTGCGGTCAGACGCGATGTCCGGCCGCGATGATCTTCTTCAGGAAGCTCTGCGTTCTTTCCTGCTTGGGATGGCGGAAAATCTCATCGGGCTTGCCTTCCTCGACGATCCGGCCGCGGTCGAAGAACAGCACGCGGTCGGCGAAGTCGTGGGCGAAGCCCATCTCGTGGGTGACCAGCAGCATCGTCATGTCGGTCTCGGCGGCGAGCTTGCGCATGACATTGAGCACCTCTTCGACCAGTTCCGGATCGAGCGCCGAGGTGACCTCGTCGAACAGCATGATCTTGGGCGACAGCGCCAGCGCCCGGGCGATCGCCACACGCTGCTTCTGGCCGCCGGAGAGCTGCGCCGGCATCGCCTTCGCCTTGTCCGCGAGGCCCACCATGTCGAGCAGTTCCATTGCCCGCTTCTCAGCGGCGGCGCGCGCGACGCCTTTGGTCAGCATCGGCGCCAGGGTCACATTGTCCATGACGCATTTGTGCGGGAAGAGATTGAAGAGCTGGAAGACCATGCCGATCTTTTGGCGCATTCTGGCCAGATGCCGTTCGTCGGCCGCCAACAGCTGGCCGTTGCGCTCCATGTGGTAGAGCTGCTCGCCGTCGACCTGGATGTGGCCGCCGTCGATCTTTTCCAGCGTCATCAGGATACGCAGGATCGTCGTCTTGCCGGAGCCGGACGGGCCGATCAGCGCCAACTTCTCGCCCGGCATCACCTGCATCGACAGGCCGTCCAGCACCTTGAAGGCGCCGAAGCTCTTCGAAATCGCATCGACCTTGATGATGGGCGCGGGCAATCCATTTCCCCGTTCTGGAGGAGCCTATGCCTTTAACGATGCGAAACGTGCCAAATCATGTCAATCGGTAAAATAATATCATGACAATATTTCCGGCGCGGCGCAATTTCAGGGCAATCTGCGCTCCACTTGTGCATCAGATGGCGAGCAGGAGATGCTCCGGATCGCCGAGCAGCAGCTTGGCGACAACGCTCAGGCCCGCCCGCAGTTCCCCCTCCGTGGTCGATCCGAGCGAGATGCGCACGGCCGGACACCAGGGCGTATCGGCGATGCGGAACGAGGTTCCTGGCGCGATCGCCACCCCGCGCAGGCGCGCCTGCGCGACAAAACTTTCTTCGGCCCGGTCGCCCGGCAACTCGAGCCACAGATGCAGCCCATCGCGGTGGTCGCGGTAATCGACGCCAGCCAGCATTTCGGCGGCAATTTCCTGGCGCCGCTTCAGCGCGCCGCGCTGCCAGTTGACCAGCTCCATCGCCGTGCCGTCATTCACCCATCGGGTGGCGATTTCTGCCACCATCGGCGTCGCCATCCAGTTCGAGACGAGGTGGCGGTTGGCGACGGCCGCGACATAGCGGTCCGGCACCGCCAGATAGCCGATGCGCAGGCCTGGCACGGTGATCTTGGTGAAGGAGGTGACGTAGAGCGTCCGCTCCGGCGCGAAGGCGGCAATCGCCGGCGGGCGGCCTTCAACCAGCGGCCCGAGCACGTCGTTCTCGATGATGGCGATATCGTGCTTGCGCGCCACCGCCGCGATTTGCTCGCGGCGGGCGGCGTCCATCAGCGTGGCCGTCGGGTTGATCACCGATGGCTGGACGAACACGGCGCGGATGTCCGACAGACGGCAAGCCTCGTCGAGCGCTTCGGGGATCAGCCCGTTGTCGTCGATCGGCAGGCCTTCGAGGTTGAAGCCGAGATAGCGCGCAAGCGGGATCAGCGTGTGGTGGCCGATCGCCTCGGTGGCGACCGTCGAGCCGGGCGGCGCCACGCTCATCAGCGCCACCGTCATGCCGGCGGTGGCGCCATTGGTCAGGCTGATATTCTGCGGCGACGCCTCCAGCCCGCAAAGCTTCAGCCATTCGACCGCGACCGCGCGGTGGCGCGGGAATACCATGTTCGGCCGAAACGACAGCGCCGAGCTCGACGGCAGGTTCTCGGCAAGCCAGCCCAGCGCCTGCTTCAGCTTTTCCAGATGCATCGGCTCGCAGACCGGCTTCAGGATCGAGAGGTCGATAACCTCGCCCAGCCGCTCCGGAAGGTAGGGCGGCTCGGGCTCGCGATGCTGCGTCTGCACGAAGCTGCCGCGGCCGACCTCGCCGGAGATCAGGCCGCGGCGGATCAATTCCTCATAGGCGCGGCTGACGGTCTGCACCGAAAGCTTCAGGTCGTCCGCCAGCCGGCGGTGCGTCGGCAGCCGCGTGCCGTTTGCCAGCCGCCCGTCATGGATGGCGCGCGCGAACTGGTCGGCCAGCGAGAGATAAGCCGGCCGGCGGATGAGAGCAGGATCAGGCTGCCATAATGTCATGACTTATTAGAGATCGAAATCAGTGCAATTGACAATCGAAATAATGCATCGTCATGGTGTCCGCAACGAAAGGCGAATCCCGCATGGCGGCAGCGAAGCTCGACCCGATCGACCTCAGGATTCTCGACGCCATCCAGCGCGATGGGCGCATCACCAAGCTGGCGCTGGCGGAGAAGGTCGGCCTGTCGCCGACGCCGTGCTGGATGCGGCTGCGCAAGCTTGAAAAAGCCGGCATCGTCTCCGGCTATCACGCCGCGATCGCCATGCGTGCCGTCGCGCCGGTGGCGACGGTGCTGATGGAGGTGACGCTCTCCAACCACCGCCAGGCGGATTTCGACCGCTTCGAGCGGGTGGTGCGCGATGTTCCGGAGATCGTCGCCTGCTGGTCGGTAGGCGGCGGCGTCGACTATGTGCTGAAGGTGATGGCGCGCGACATCGATGCCTATCAGCGGCTGGTCGACGGCTTGCTTGAGCGCGAGATCGGCATCGACCGCTACTTCACCTACATCGTCACCAAGACGGTCAAGGACGAGACGGTGCTGCCGGTGGCCGATCTGCTGCCGGAGCAACCCTGAGGTAGAGAGATTGTCTGCGGCAGTCGGCCAACAGAGACAATCTCTCTCTGTCAGCTTGCCGAAACAGCCTCTTTGTTTCGATCGCGCGACTAGTCTCTCCCTATCGCCTCGGCACCGGGAGACTCGACTGATGTCCGCGCATTTTGCCCGCACCAACCACCATGAAGCGCTCGACCGCCTCGCCGATCGCCGGCTATTGCGCGCGCTCGCCTATGTCGATGGCCACTGGACGGCAAGCGATGCGGCGGCAGGTTTTGAAGTCACCGATCCGGCGACCGGAGCCACCGTAGCCTTTGTGGCTGCGCTCGATGCGGAGCAGACGACGAAAGCAATTGACGCTGCATCCCGCGCCTTGCCGGCCTGGCGCTCAGCGCTGCCGCAGGAACGCTCGAGGATCCTGCGGAAATGGTTCGATCTGGTCATCGCCGCAAAGGACGACCTGGCGCTCCTGATGACGCTCGAGCAGGGCAAGCCGATGAAGGAATCGCTGGGCGAGATCGACTACGCTGCTTCCTTCGTCGAATGGTATGCCGAGGAAGCGAAACGCCTCAACGCCGAGAGCGTCACCAGCCATCTGCCGAATGCCGAGATGTCGGTGCGCCGCGAACCGCTCGGCGTGGTCGGCGTCGTAACACCATGGAATTTTCCGTCGGCCATGCTTACCCGCAAGGCCGCGGCCGCGCTTGCCGCCGGCTGCACGGTGGTGGCGCATCCGTCCTCGGAAACGCCGCTCTCGGCCTTGGCGCTGGCCGAGCTTGGCGAGCGAGCCGGGCTGCCGGCAGGCGTCTTCAACATCGTCACCGGCGATGCGCGCACCATCGTCGGCGCGATGTGCGCCGATGCTCGCGTGCGTGCCATGAGCTTCACCGGCTCGACCGAAATCGGCCGGCTGATCGCTGCGCAGAGCGCCCCGACGATGAAACGGCTGGTGATGGAGCTCGGCGGCCACGCGCCATTGATCGTCTTCGACGATGCCGACATCGATAAGGCGGTGACGATCGCGCTCGATGCCAAATTCGCCACCTCCGGCCAGGATTGCCTCGCCGCCAACCGCATCTATGTGCAGCGGCCGATCTATGATCGCTTCTGCGCCGCTTTCGCGCGCCGCATCGGTCAGCTCCGCACCGGCAGCGGCCTATCCGCAGACGCCGATATCGGGCCGCTGATGCATGAGCGTGCGGTCAAGAAAGTCGAGGAGCAAGTCGCCGATGCGCTCACCCGCGGCGCGCGCTGCCTGACCGGCGGCAAGCGCCATGCGGCCGGCCCGCTGTTCTACCAGCCGACGCTGCTCGTTGATGTGCCGGACGAAGCACTGATCATGCGCGAAGAGACATTCGGCCCGGTCGCCGCGGTGACGCCATTCGACGACGAGGCGGAAGTCGTCGCCCGCGCCAACGCCACGGAGTACGGCCTGGTCGCCTATGTCGTCACCGAGAACGGCGCCCGGCAGGCACGCATGGGCCGTGCCTTGGAATACGGCATGGTGGCGATCAACCGGGTCAAGATCACCGGCGCGCCGATCCCGTTCGGCGGCGTCAAGCAATCCGGGATCGGCCGCGAAGGCTCGCGCCACGGGCTCGAAGCTTTTACAGACCTCAAATACCTTTGCCTCGACGTAGCCTAAGCTACGCAGGCCTCATTCTCGTAGGAGACAAAAATGCTCGAACAATCCAATGAACTCTCGGCCTGGGATCGCGACCACTTCTTCCATCCCTCGACGCATATGGGCACGCACGCGCGCGGCGAGTCGCCGGCCCGCATCATGGCCGGCGGCGAAGGCGTCACCGTCTGGGACAACACCGGCAAGAAGAGCATCGATGCCTTTGCCGGCCTTTATTGCGTCAATGTCGGCTACGGCCGCCAAAAGATCGCCGATGCCATTGCCGAGCAGGCGAAGAATCTCGCCTATTATCACGCCTATGTCGGGCACGGCACCGAGGCCTCGATCACCTTGGCCAAGATGATCATCGACCGCGCGCCGAAAGGCATGTCGCGGGTTTATTTCGGCCTCTCCGGCTCCGATGCCAACGAGACCAACATCAAGCTGATCTGGTACTACAACAACGTCCTCGGACGGCCGGAGAAGAAGAAGATCATCTCGCGCTGGCGCGGCTATCACGGCTCGGGCGTGATGACCGGGTCGCTGACCGGGCTCGAATTGTTCCACAACGCCTTCGACCTGCCGCGCGCGCCGATCCTGCACACCGAGGCGCCCTATTATTTCCGCCGCGCCGACCGCTCGATGAGCGAGGAGCAGTTCTCGCAATATTGCGCCGACAAGCTGGAAGAGATGATCCTTGCCGAGGGCCCTGACACGGTCGCGGCCTTCATCGGCGAGCCGATCCTCGGTACTGGCGGCATCGTGCCGCCACCGGCCGGCTACTGGCAGAAGATCCAGGCTGTGCTCAACAAATATGACGTGCTGCTCGTCGCCGACGAGGTGGTGACCGGCTTTGGTCGTCTCGGCACCATGTTCGGCTCCGACCATTACGGCATCAAGCCGGACCTGATCACCATCGCCAAGGGTCTGACCTCGGCCTATGCGCCCCTATCGGGTGTCATCGTCTCCGACAAGGTCTGGCAGGTGCTGGTCAAGGGCTCCGACAAGCTTGGCTCGCTTGGCCATGGCTGGACCTATTCGGCGCACCCGATCTGCGTTGCCGCCGGTGTCGCCAATCTCGAGCTGATCGACGAGATGGACCTGGTGCGGAATGCCGGCGAGACCGGCGCTTACTTCCGCGCAGAGTTAGCCAAGGCCGTTGGCAGCCATAAGCACGTCGGCGAGGTGCGCGGCGACGGCATGTTGGCCGCGATCGAATTCGTCAAGGACCGCGACGATCGCGTCTTCTTCGATCCGGCGCTTAAAGTGGGGCCGCAGATCGCCACGGCGCTGGCCGCGAGCGGCGTCATCGGCCGCGCCATGCCGCAGGGCGACATTCTCGGCTTCGCGCCGCCGCTCTGCCTGACGCGCGAGGAGGCCGACACCGTGGTGTCGAAGACCGCCGACGCCGTGAACAGCGTCCTCGCCAATATCTGAGAAACGACATGAATGCCATGACCAGAACCGTTCCCGCCACCATGGCCGCCGTGCAGCTCACCGGCCATGGCGGCCTGGAGAAGCTCGTCTACCGCACCGATGTAAAAGTGCCGGCACCCGTTGCCGGCGAAGTGCTGGTCAAGGTCAGCGCCTGCGGCATGAACAACACCGATGTCTGGGTGCGGCAGGGCGCCTATGGTACCGAGGAAGACGCAGCCGCCGTCTCGACCTGGCGCCGCCAGGGCAACACGCTGACCTTTCCGCGCATCCAGGGCACGGACACGGTGGGCACCATCGTCGCCGTCGGAGACGGCGTGCCAGCGAACCGCATCGGTGAGCGCGTCATGGTAGACTTCTCGATCTACAACCGCGACGACGATTCGTTGGCCGACATCGACTATATGGGGCATGGCCGCGATGGCGGTTATGCCGAATACCAGGCGCTGCCGGCCGAGAACGCGCATGTCGTCGACACCGAGCTGAGCGATGTCGAGCTCGCCACCTTCTGCTGCGCCTACCTCACCGGCGAGCAGATGCTGGAACGTGCTGCGCTGAAGGCCGGCGAGCGTGTGCTGGTCACCGGCGCCTCCGGCGGCGTCGGTTCCGGCATCGTGCAACTGGCAAGGGCGCGCGGCGCCATTCCCTATGCCGTCGTCGGCAAGGGCAAGGAAAAGGCCGTGCTCGACATCGGCGCCGAGAAGGTGATCACACGCGGCGTGGCCGACCTGCTCGCCGCCGTCAACGAAGCGACCGGCGGCGAGCCCATCGACGTGGTCGCCGACCTCGTCGGTGGCGCCATCTTCAACGACCTTTTGCGCATCCTGCGCCCCGAGGGGCGCTACACCACGGCGGGCGCCATTGCGGGTCCGGTCGTGCAGCTCGATCTGCGCACCATGTATCTGAAGCAGCTCCAGCTCCACGGTTCCAGCCAGGGCACGCGGGCCGACTTCCGCCGCATCGTGCGTTACATCGAGGAAGGAAAGATCAAGCCGCTGGTCGGCGGCGTCTACAAACTGTCGGATTTCCACCGCGCCCAGACCGATTTCATGGGCAAGGACTTCGTTGGCAAGCTGGTGGTGGTCCCGGACGCGATGTGGAGCGGCGCCTGACCCGGGAAAGCGCGCCCGGCGCGGTCAGCCATTGATCGCGCCGCCATCGACCCGGTCGTAACCTTCAGCGGTGGACGCTTCCGTGAGGCTGATGAGCTCAGCCACGTCGACGACCTTCAACCGGCCCGCCACGCCGAGTGCATCGGTGGCGGCGGTGTACATGACCTTGTCCTTGGGGCAGGCGACGACAAAGATCCCGACGCACGGCAAACGCGGTCGCGCCTGCGACGGGGCAAAAGCTCGCATGACCGGGACATCGCCGTGATCAAGTCCCCCAGGACTTCAGACGCTCGAGCATAGGCTCCGTCAGCGGCGTGGATTTTCGCTCGGCAAGGTTGAAGAAGACCGTCTTGGCAGCGAGCTTCGCCGCGAGCCCGCCGCCATGGAGCCTGCGCATCTCGTAGTCCGTCTGGATGGATGTGCGCCCGACAGTGCGGACCGTGCCGTAGATTTCCACGATGACCCCGGAGGCCACCTCTCCGACGAAATCGATCTCATGCCGGACGTCCGCCCATCCCCTGTCGGCCCATTCGGGCGCCGTCGGCGCCCAGCCGGTCGCCTGTCCGAGCAGAATGTTGATGGCGTCGTCGAAGAAGGCGACGTAGAACCGCGTCGTCATGTGGCCCATCATGTCGCAATTCCAGGGCTGAACCACAGCTCTCGTCAGTAAGATCATTTTTGCTCCCGATAGCTCATCCGATGCGATCTACATCTAGACTAGACCAGCGGGGATTGGTTGTCTCGGTGGAGAGCCTAGGCTGAATCGACATTCAACGCATCCAGAGCAAAGCTGCGGCGAGTTGTAGGAAGCCGAGGAAGTGGACGGCTCG
>NZ_VFTG01000029.1 GCF_006439355.1 Mesorhizobium sp. B4-1-3 | reverse complement strand
GATCTTCACCGTCCATCCGGATGATCCGAACTCAGCGCGCGGAACCGTGACCTGGGACAAGACCTATTCGCGCGGCGACTGGAACGCTCGCGTTTCGGTATCCGCCACGGTGCGTGCGTTGCGCGATGTCTGGCGCATGGAAACGCATCTCGTCGCGCGCACCGGTGAAGAGGTCGTGGTCGATCGCGAGGAGGTCAAGGAGTTTCCACGAGACCTGAATTGACGTGATCGTGGACGGCGCGGCCGGTCAGCCGGGGCTTTTCAGCAGCATCTTTTCGGCGAAGGCCTCGACCTCCCCTGCGCGAGGTTCCTTGCCGGTATGCGTGAGCAGGTAGGCCGGGGTCAGGAAAAGACGGTTGCTTACCGGCTCGACGATCTCGAGCGAGTAATAGCCGATCTGCGTGAAATAGAGCACGCGCGCCCGCACGAACGCTTCCGTTTCGGCATAACCGTGCCGTGAGAACATCGCCCGTATGGCGTCGACCCGCGTGTCGTCTTCCTCGTTGACGATCCGATGCACTTCGGCGGACTGGCGCGACCAGGCGCGCACGGCGAAATCCAGCCGCGGATTGAACAGCTTCTCGTCCAGCCAGCACTCGAAGACATTGAGCACCGCCTGCGTGATCGACACGGCGGGCCGTCCGGCCTGCTCGACGATGAAACGGGTGTTGTTGTTGCGCCAGTAGTCCAGCAACTGGTCGAGCAGGTCCTGGCGGCTCTTGAAGTACCAGTAGAAACTGGAACGCGAGACGTTCAGCTTCTGCCCGAGCGCAAGCACGCGCACGGCCTCCACGCCCTCGGAGATCAACGTCTCCAGCGCGAGGCTCATCCAGTCCTCGCGCGTCACCTTGGTGTTGCCGATCAGACCGGACCGCCGCACGACTTCATCAGCATTGGAATCGGAGAGCATAGCGTGCCGGCCAAGTTTGAACGCGGCTAGATAGACCTGAAACCACCCCGCTACAACACTTGCACCTGTTCGAGCCACTCCCAAAGATAGGGAGCAAGGCCCCGGTCGACGTGGAAACGCGCCCGATCGCCGAACCGGTAGAAGAGAACGCCGACGCCGGCGAAAAGGATCGAAGCCGAGCGGCTTGCCGCTCCCGGATCGAGCGCCGTGCCCCTGGCGATCAGGCGCTCCACATCCGACCCCTCGATCTCGAACACGTGCAGTCCGGCATCCATGACCGTGACCGCGAAACCGGCCGCGTGCCAACCGGCGGCAACGGAGAACGGCTGTTCGCCGACCGCAAGAAGGCGGTCGCGCGCGATCCGCACCATGTATCTGTCGCCGCTGGCGATTGCGCCAGCGCCGACGCCTTCGCCAGCGAGCCCGGAAGCCTTCGACCAGGCCGCGAGATCGCCGCTGACCAGCAACTGGTTCAGCCCGCCAAGCGTCCGCACGCTGACACCGCCTTTGCTAAGCGTAGCGGTAGCCCAGTCGGGCGCCGCCGGCCATTTTTCGGCAAGGTTACGCATGGAGCCGCCTTCCCTCCGGGTCGAAGGCGCAAGGCGCGACGATTCTCGCCTGCCGCACGACACCCAGATGTTGAACATCGATGGTTTCGCCGTGCCGCGCCGCGCCCCGCTCAATGAGCGCGAGCGCAACCGGGCGTCCCAGGGTCGGGCTCTGATAGCTGGAGGTGACGAAGCCGATGCTTCTGAGGCGGCCGTCGCGCTTCTCCACGCCATGCGCGCCGGTCGCGAGCGGCGTCTCGCCTTCGCGCAACGCAAGGCCGACGAGCTGGTTGCGGTCCGTGCTGTTTGCTGCTTCCGTGAAAAGCGAGCGCCGGCCGACGAACTCGTTGGCGCGCTTGGCCCTGGGGCCGGCGACGCCGAGATCGTGCGGCATGGTGGTTCCGTCGGTGTCCTTGCCGATGACGATATAGCCCTTCTCGGCGCGCAGGATCATCAGCGATTCGAGCCCGAGCAGCACGGCGTCGAAGGCGCGGCCCTCCTGCTGCATCCTGGCCCACAACGCCTCCGCCCGGTCGGCGCGGATGGATATCTCGTAGCTGCGGTCGCCGGTGAAGGAGACCCGGGCGATACGTACCTCGTCTCCGGCAAAGCGGCCGATGGCGACCGCCATATGCGGCAGGCTCGCATCGTCCAGTGCTGCGCCCAGATCGAGCGCTTCGACGACCTGGCGCGCATTCGGACCCGACACCGTCAAGGTGGCGTATTGCGCGGTGGCATTGTGGACATAGACCGCATCGCGGCCGAAGCGGTCCTGCCGCCATTCTTCGAGGCGCGCATGAACCGCGGCGACATGCGACGACGAGCAGGAGACGATGAAGCGATGCTCGTCCAGACGAACCAGGACGCCGTCATCGAAGACGACGCCATTTTCCGACAGCATGAAGCCGTAGCGGCAATGGCCCGGCTTCAGGGTCGACATGGTGTTGTAGTAGATGAAGTCGACGAACTCGGCCGCGCGCGGGCCGATCACCTCGATCTTGCCCAGCGTCGAGCCGTCGAAGAGCGCCACGGATTGCCGGGCCCGCCGCGCCTCGTCCTGGATCGAGGCACCGGCTTCGCCGCCGCCATAATAGGCCGGCCTCAGCCAACCGCCATATTCCTGGAACGCGGCGTCGGCGGCGCGATGGTTTGCCTCCAGCGGCAGACGGCGGACCGGAGCGTGCATGCTGCCCCGGCGCGCTCCCGCAAGACTGGCGAACGGGACAGGCGTGAAGGGCGGCCGGTAGGTCGTCGTGCCGACTTCCGCGATGCCGCGTCCGGTGATGTCAGCCAGCAGCGCTAGCCCATTCAGATTCGAGGTCTTGCCCTGGTCGGTCGCCATGCCGAGCGTGGTGTAGCGCTTCAGGTGTTCGACCGAGACGAAGTTCTCCCGCGCCGCGAGCTCGACGTCCTTGGCGGTGACGTCGCTCTGATAGTCGATCCAAACGCGGCCCTTAGCCTTGGGCTTCGGCCACAGGCTGATGACGCCAAGCGTTGCTTCCACTCCCGTGCCGCGAGGCGCGGGCGACGACGAGCCGAAGTCGCCGGGGGCCGCGGCGCCGCTGGCCAAGGCATCCGAAAGCGAGACCGTGCCAGCCACGGCGCCGGCGACGCCGATCCCGTCGATGGCTTCGCCGGGGATGAAGGCCGCCAGCGGGCCGCTCCAGGCGAGCTTGCCCTTCGCCTGCGAGAACAGGTGCACGGTGGGTGTCCAGCCGCCGGAGACGAGGACGCAATCGGCGGCGAGCGCCGTGCCGTCGTCCAGCAGGACACTCTGTACGGCGTTGCGCCCGCGCGCCGCCGTGATCGTACGACCCGCCAGAACGCGAATACCGCCCTTCGCTTGCGCATCGCCGGCGCGCCGGCAGTCCACCACCGTCACCGAAGCGCCGGCCGCGGCCAACGCCAAGGCCGGCTCATAGGCGCTGTCGTTGTTGGTCGCGATCACGATGTCGCGGCCGACAAGCACGCCATGCCGGCGTAGGTAGCTGAGCGCGGCATCGGCGGACAGGATTCCGGGAAGGTCGTTGTTGGCGAACGGCACGGGCCGTTCGATCGCGCCCGTCGCCAGCACGATGCGACGGGGCCGCACGCGCCAAAGCGTGTCCGGCCGGCCGTCGGAGTGGCGTTGGTTGAGCGCGACCAGATTGTGGTCGTAGAGGCCGAAAGCGGTCGTCTCGCTCAGCACCAGCTGACCGCCGCCCTTCAGCCTGGCAACCGTCGCCTCGACCCACGACCTGCCCTCGACGCCATCGACTTCGCCGGCGCGATGACGCAGCGACCCGCCGGGATGCGCCCCGTCGTCGACCAGGACGATCGAGTGTCCGGCCGCCGCCGCGCTGGCCGCCGCGGCAAGACCGGCGGGTCCGGCGCCGACCACCAGGACGTCGCAATGATGGTTGACCTGGTCCGAGACCTGATGCGGCTGCCAGTCTGGATCGACGACGCCAAGTCCGGCCATGGCGCGGATGCGCGGCTCGAACAGGTGCCAGTCCGGCCACATGAAGGTCTTGTAGTAGAAGGCGGCGGGCAGGAAGCGGGCGAAGCGGTCCAGAACCGCATTGCGGTCGTTCTCGGCCGTCGGCGTAGCGTTGACGCTCCTGACCTTGATGCCTTCCATGGCTTTTACGGTCGTGGCGCGCGCATTCGGCACGCGGCCGGCCACGCTCTCGACATCGACCAATGCGTTGGGCTCCTCGACGCCGGAGCCCCAGATGCCGCGCGGGCGATGGTATTTGAAGCTGCGGCCGACGACAGCCTGGCCGCTCGCGAGCAAGGCCGAGGCGATCGTGTCGCCCGCGAAACCCTGCACGCGCCTGCCGTCGAAGGTGAAGCTCAGCGGACGGTCGCGGTCGATGTCGCTGCCACCGGTTGTGAGACGGGACGCGCTCATCGTCCGTGCTCCGCTTCGCCGAGCACGGATGAGCCGGACACCTTGTGATTGACGCTGTCGCGACCCATCGCAAAGAACTCGCCGCAGGTCAGATGCACCCAGATCTCGCGGGTCGGCCCCTTGAGATTGTCGCGCATGTGGAGATAACCGGCCCAGCGCTCGGCGGTCACATCACTGCCGTCGGGCCTCAGATTGCCGGCCTCGCCGCCATAGTGAAACTCGCTTTCTTCGCGCGGCCCGCAGAACGGGCAGGGAAAGAGCTGCATCTTGTTCTAAACCTTCAATGGGCAATGCCGGAACCGGCGGCCTCGTCGACCAGCCGGCCGCGGGCGAAGCGGTCGAGATCGAAGGGACGGCTGATGTCGTGATGCCTGCCGGTGGCAAGCAGATGGGCAAGCAGCGTGCCACCGGCGGGAATCGCCTTGAAGCCGCCCGTACCCCAGCCGCAATTCAGGAACAGGCCGGGCAGCGGCGACTCGCCGATGATGGGCGAAGAATCCGGGACGACGTCGACGATGCCGGCCCATTGCCGCATCATCTTCAACTGGCCGAAGATCGGGAACATCTCGAGCATGCCGGCGATCACGCCTTCCAGCACCGGCAGGTTGCCGCGCTGTCCGTAGGACGGGATGCGGTCGAGCGCGCCGCCGATCACCAGTTCGCCCTTGTCCGACTGGCTGACATAGACGCCCGTGTCCGGCGAAATCACCACCGTGTCGATGATCGGCTTGACCGGTTCGGACACGCAGGCCTGCAACGCGTAGGAATTGACCGGCAGCCGGAATCCCGCTTTCGCCGCCAGCACCGACGAATGACCGGCGACCGCCATGCCCGTACGCTCGGCCCGGATCGCGCCGCGCGAGGTGACGACGCCGCGGCAGCGCCCGTTCTCGATGATGAAGTCGGTGATCTCGCAGTTCTGGATGATGTCGACACCGAGACGGCTCGCCGCGCGAGCATAGCCCCAGGCGACGGCGTCGTGGCGGGCGGTGCCGCCGCTCGGCTGCCAGGTGCCGCCGTAGACGGGGAAGCGTGTGTCAGGGCTGAAATTGTAGATCGGCACGACGCGACGCACATCCTCGACCGAGAACAACTCGCAGTCGATGCCGTTGACCTGTATGGCGTTGACCGACCGCGCGGCGGTTTCCATTCCCGCTTCGCTGTGCGCGAGGGTGAGGATGCCGCGCGCCGAAAACATCACGTTGTAGTTCAGGTCCGCCGAGAGCGTCTTGTAGAGGCTGTGAGCCAGCCCGTAGATCGCCGCGCTTTCAGGGTAGAAGTAATTGGAGCGTACCACGGTGGTGTTGCGGCCGGTATTGCCGCCGCCGATCCAGCCTTTCTCCAGCAGTGCGACGTTGGTGACGCCGTGATTTTTGGCGAGGTAATAGGCGGTGGCAAGCCCATGCCCGCCGCCGCCGATGATGACCGCGTCGTAGCGCGGTTTCGGATCGGGAGAGCGCCAGGCCTTTTCCCAACCGGTCTGACCGGCAATGCCTTCCTTGAAGAGCGAAAGCGCCGAGTACTGCCTTGTCATGCGCCCAAACCGTCGTCACAGGCCGGAGACACCGCTCCACCGCAAGGGCTTGGCCGCCGTGTCCCCAACTCGAACATGTGCATCGATTGCCCCTTAAGATACCTGCTTTGCTGTTGGTGCCGAACATCCCAAAGCAAAGCCAAGTGCACATCTAGCGCGAATGTACACCTGTGTCCATTCAAAGCGTATGGCGCGCTTCCGCGCCTTTCACAGATTTCGGGATGTTCGATCCTGCAAGCGCCGGCATGCTCATCAGAGCCACTCCGGCGCGCGCTCGGAGGAGCGAAGCGAAAGCGCCCCGCAAGCAGGGCCCCCCGGAGGCTGGATCTCTTTGGTTTGCGCCCGGCTCTCTTGGCAAGTTTCCGGTCTGGATCAGGCGACCACGTCGGCGTCATGCCGGCTTGCTGCTTCGGCGGCCTGCAGGAAAGCGGTGAGCTTTTCGTTGAAGATCGCCGGCTTCAGCAGGAAGGGCGCATGCTTGCCGTCCTGGATGTCGTTCGGCTCGCCTGTCCACTGCTCAAGCTTGAGGTCCCGGAAATATCGATGGTTCAGGAAAGGATCGTTCGAGCCGTTCAGGATGGCGAATGGCACCGTGGCCGAGCGCAGGAAGCGCATCTGTCGCGGCCAGTCGACGATCTGGAGCTTGCCCAGCGTGTAGGCGCGGGCACGCCCGTCGGTCCTTCGCACGGCTCGGTGGAGGTGAAGCGTCTCCGCCGTCTTCGGACCGGTCGTCGAAGCGGCGAAGTCGCGGCTCTCGGCCGGCGACAGGAAGGTCTTGCTCGCCAGGACGAAATGGCTGGTCGCGTCATAGGCGCGGCCGACATCTTCCGGAACGACCCTGAGCGGCGGCGTGCCGGATATGGCAAGCGCCCTCACGGGGTAGCCGCGGGCCGCAAGCTCGATGGCGATGTAGCCGCCCAGCGACCATCCGAACACAAACGGGTTTGCCGCGCCGAGTGCTTTGAGCACGTCTTCGGCCACGTCGGCGAAGGCTTCGACGCTATAGTCCTTTTCCGGATCGGCATTGTCGGACACGCCATGGCCAGGCAGGTCGAAGGAGATGACGCGATAGCGGTCGCGGAGCGCCTTGAACTGGTTGGCGAACACCTCCTTGGCGGAGGAGTTGCCGTGGATGAGCAGAAGCGCCGGCTTGTCGCCGCCGGTGTCCGCGACGGCGATCCTGCCATGGCGAGTGGCGACCATCGCCTCACGCGCTCCGGTCATCGCCTCTCGTTGGCCGAGGCCGAAGCGGCGGCGCAGCCTGGCCGTCGTCTGCGAACGCGCCACGTCGAGCGCTTCGCGAAGCGTCTGCAGCAATGCCCACAGCCCGCCCGGATAGAAGATCAAGATGACGATCAGCAACAGCGACATGATGATGTTGCGCCAAGCGCCGTAGGCGGCGAAGACCTCCGACACCATGGTCACGAAGAAGGCCGCGAGGATCGGGCCCCAGATCGTTCCGGCGCCGCCGAGCAAAAGCATCGAGAGCAGCAGGCCGAGCAGCCCGAGGCCGAAATTGTCAGGAGAGGCAACCCGCATGTAGGAGCCGTAGAAACCGCCGGCCACGCCGCTCAGCGCCGCGCTCACCGTCAGCGTGAACAGCCGGGTGCGCGTTTCCGACATGCCGCGCGAGATGGCGTAATATTTGTGGTCGCGCATGGCCACGATGGCGCGGCCGAAACGCGAGCGGGTGATCTTGTACAGGATGATGGTGGAGGCCACCAGCATCAGCAGGGCCAGGTAATAATAGCCGACCTTGCCGCCGCGATTGAAGCGGTAGCCGAAGAGCTCGAGCGCCGGCAGGCTCACCATGCCCGACGTGCCGCCGGTTATGTCGGATTGGCTGATGATGATCTGGTAGAGCACCTGCGAGGCGGCGATGGTCACCAGGATGATGTAGATGCCTGAAAGCCTCAGGATGGGCAGCGTTATGAGAGCCGCGACAAGGCCCGCGGCGACACCGGCGAAGGCTATGCCCAGCCATGGCGACAGGCTGAGAGTCTGGCCGACCAGTCCGAACGCGTAGGTGCCGATGGTGAAGAGCGCAACATGGGCGAAATTGAACAGACCGCCATACCCAAGGCTGAGGTCCCAGCTCGAGGCCACGATGCCGAACACGAAGGCCAGCACCAGGAGATGCCGCAGATACATGCTCGACGAAAGCAGCGGCACAAGCGCCAGCACGGCCAGGACGATCAGGACCGGGATCAGCCCGGAACTGCGGGCGAAGGACGGGCTGTACCGCATCAGACGGATTTCCTGTATCGGCCAAACAGGCCTTCTGGCTTGGCGACAAGTACGACGATCATGATGGCGAAAAGCACCGTCGGGCTCCAGTAGAGGCCGACGAGGTAGGTCATGACAGCCTCGAGCAAGCCAACGATGAAGGCCGCGTAGATCGGGCCGGTGAAGCGCGCGATGCCGCCGAAAATCACCACGATCAGCGCTTTCATCAGCGGGTCGGAGCCCATCGAGGGGTTCATGAAGCGGGTGGAGCCGATCAGGATGCCGGCCAGTGCCGCCAGCGCCGCCGACAGGCCGAAGGCGATCGCGTAGAGCCGCTCGACATCGATGCCCATGAGCTGCGCCGCCTCACGGTTCTGCGCCACGGCGCGCATGGCGCGACCAAGCGGCGCGCGCTGCAGGAACGCGCCGAGCGCCGCCAGGATGACCAGCGCCAGCGCCACCACCGCCATCTCGTTACGGGATATGGTGATGCCGAGCACCGACATGTCGCCGCCGAGCAGCGGAGAGAGCTGCTTGTTGCGCGGTCCCCAGACGAGATTGATGACGTTTTCCAGGATGGTGGCGCCCGCCAGCGTGGTGATGACGGATTTCACCACGATGTCCGGGCTTCGTTCGAAAGGCTTGATGAGGAGATAGTAGACGAGCATGCCGATGACGAACATGCCGATGATGGAGACCGCTGCCCCGGCCAGCAGGCCGGCGCCCGAGGCCTCGGTGCTGGCGATCTGCCAGGCGATGTAGGCACCGAGCGCGATGAAGGTGCCGTGGGCGAAATTGAAGATGCCGAGCGTCGTCCAAACGAGCGCCAGCCCGGTCGCCATCAGCGCATAGAGCGCGCCCAGCACGATGCCGCCAAGCAGGATCAGGTTAAGCGTCTCAAGGGTCAATGGTGATCCTCGCCGAACATCAGTTTCATGATCTCTTCATGCGTGGGCATGTCGGCCTTCTCGATACGGCGCGAGATGCGGCCGTGGTCGAACAGGTAGAGCGTGTCGATCAGCTCCTCGAGGAAGGCGATGTCCTGATCGACCACGATCAGCGGCACGCCGGATCCCCGGATGGTCTGGATCGCCGAAGCGAGTTCCCCGCGCAGCTTGGGCGACAGCCCCAGCGTCGGCTCGTCGAGGATGAGAAGCTTGGGCGCCGCCATCAGCCCGACGCCTATGGCCACCATCTGGCGCTCGCCGCCCGAAAGGAAGCGTATCTTGTGCTCGAGCCGCTCGTGCACCCGGGGAAAAAGCCGGAAGACTTTGTCCAGCGCCTCCGCCGCATTGGCGCGCCCGCGGGAAGCATAGGGCGCGATCGACAGCGTTTCGGCGACAGTCATGTCCGGAAACAGCAGGTTTCCCTGCGGGACATGGATCAGCCCGGCGCGCGCCACCGCTTTCGGATCCATCCGGCGCCGGGTTATGGCGTCGTAGTTGAAATTGCGCCAGCGCCGGCTGCCGCGCGCCCCAGGCCGATTGAGCTGGACACCGTCGAAGAAAATGTCCCCATCCCACGGATCGATGATACCGGACAGGGTTCTCAGGAAGGTCGTCTTGCCGTGGCCGTTCGGGCCGAACAACCCCACGCTGGCGCCCTGCACCAGCGAAAGGTCGATCTTGCGGAAGATCTGCAGCGGCTCGTAGCCGCCATCGAGGCTCCTGACATCGAGGAGAAGCGTGTCCGTCATCGTGCCTGCCCCAGATAGGCTTCGACCACTTTCGGATCGGCAACGACTTCGGGGGGAAGTCCCTGGGCGATCACCCGGCCCTGGTCGAGGACGATAAGCCGGTCGCAGACGGACATCAGCAGCGGCAGGACGTGCTCGATGAGCAGGATGGCGATGCCGCGCCGGCGCAGCCCGAGAATGAGCGTCTTCATATGTTCGATCTCGCCGGGCGTCAGGCTCGACGCCGGCTCGTCGAGCAAAAGCACGCGCGGCGACATGGCCAGGGCGCTGGCTATCATCAATATCTTGCGGAAGAAGATGGGAAGCGTTGCGGTCGGCGCGTTGTGCAGCGTCTGGGGAAAGCCCACCATGTCGAGCACCCCGATCGCGGCGGTCTCATTCTCCCTCGGCCCCTGCCTCTTGCCGCTGTGCTCGATGGCCACCAGCACATTGTTGATAGCGCTCAGCGAGGTGAAGATGCTTTCGCGCTGGAAGGTGCGGGCGATGCCCGAACGGCTCACCTCCTCCGGCGCCACGTTTTGGATTTCCCTGCCATCGAAAACGACGCGGCCGCTGTCGGCCGGAAAGGGGATATTGGTCAGGATGTTGAACAGCGTGCTCTTGCCGCTGCCGTTCGGCCCGGCGACGCCGAGTATTTCCTTCTCGGCCAGCGCAAAGCTGACGCCGCCCACGGCGCGCAAGCCGCCGAAGGACTTGGTAAGATTTTCAGCCGTAAGGATCATGCGAAGACTGCTTTGACGAAAGCGGAACGCTGTTGGGCTTCGATGCCGGGAAGAAGCGCCGGCGCGATAGGTCGCGCCGGCACATCGGACATTCCGGGTGCCGACCGGTAGGCTTCTGCTACTGCTTGATCCAAGGCGGAAGCTTGAAATCGCCAGTCGCGTATTTCCTCGGCCCGATCAGGAAGCGCTTGCCGTCCCAGATCTGGTAAAAGGTCACCGGAATGTGGTTCTCGTCCTGCACGGCAAGATGAGTCGCCTGGTCGAATTCCACCGGCCCTGGCGCGGCGTCGAACTTGGTTTCGCCGAGCGCCTTGCCGATCGCATCGTGATCCTTGGGATCGCCGACCTTCTCCATCGCCGCGAAATACATCTCTGCCTCTTCGTAGAGGGCCGAGCCGTAGACGCCCGAAGCGACCTTGAACTTGTCCTGGTACTTCTTCAGCACTTCCTGTCCGCGCGGCCAGCCGGGCGAGTCGATGGCGCCGCCGATCAGGTTGTAGAGGACGCCGTTCGACTGTTCCTTGGTCAGGTCGACGAATTCGGGCACCGACGGCGCGTATTGCAGGAACACCAGGCTCTGGGTCGGCTGTTCAAGGAACTGTTTCAGGAACAGCGCGGAGTTCGAGGGCTGGTAGTCGGTGTTGACCACGAGATCCGGCGGGTCCTGCCGCACCTTAGCAAGGATCGCGCGCCAGTCGTTGACCGGGCCGAACGGCACCATCTCATCCACGGTCACGGTCCAGCCGGCCGCGGAGAAGGACTTCTTCATGCCTTCCGAGATGACCTTGGAATAAGGATTGTCGGACGAGATCATCGCCAGCTTCTTGCCCGTCGGCTTGAACTTGCCGCCGGCGATCAGCCCTTCCACCAGGGGAAGCACGTCCGTCTCGTAGCCCTTGTAGGACGGCGACAGCGACCAGCAGCAATTATAGTTCCCCGGGTCCTTGCTCACGATACCGGCAAACGAACCGGACGGGCCGGACGAGATGTAGGGCATGTTGGCGTCGGCGAAGAGATCGACCTCGAAGAGCGACAGGCTCGCATAGCCGGTCAGCACGACTTGCACGCCTTCGGTGTTGATGAGTCGCTGGGCCGCGCTGCTGACATTGTCGGGCGACCCGTCCTTGACGTCGGCCGAGATGATCTCGAACGTGTGGCCGGCCACGCCGCCCTTGGCGTTCCTTTCGTCGACGGCGAGTTCCACGCCCTTGACGAAGTCCGCGCCGTCGGAGGCCGAAGGTCCGGAAAGCGGCGCGAGCACGCCGATCTTGACAACGTCGGCAGCCGCCGCGCCCATTGCCATGCCCAGAGCCGACGCGCTTAGCGCGCCGACGACAAGCACTTTTCTCAGTAGTCCCCTCTGCATGAGATCATTCCCCATTTTTGCGATGTTCAGTCTCCACGGCAGGCCCTTTTCAGGCATGACGCGCATGGTCAATCAGCCGGTCGATGAAGCCGACACAACGTTCGAGCTGTTCGACGGCGATCCATTCGTCGGTTATATGCGCCTCGCTGTCGCGCCCCGGACCGCAGATGATGGTCGACATGCCGGCGGACTGGAAGATGCCGGCCTCGGACCCATAATTCACGGCCGTCACCTCGTTGCGGCCGGCAAAACGCTTGGCAAGCGTTTCGGCGCGCGAGCCCGCGTCGGGAATGAAGGGCGGAACGTCATAGGCGATATTGGTCACCACGGCGGATCCGGCGAAGCCTTCCTTCATGGCAGGAACGACCTTGCCGTCGCTGAATGCCCGGAACCTTTCCACCAGCGTCTCCAGCACGCCGCCGCGAGTAGCGCGGATATCCCATTGGAAGGCACAATCGCCGGGTATGGCGTTACGCGCGGTGCCGCCCTGGACGACGCCGACGCTCACCGTCGTGTAGGGCACCTCGAACGGCGAGTCGGCCTCCGGGGCCGAACGAAGTTCGTTCGCGTAGGAGCGCAATTCTCCCATCAGGTCCATGGCGTGGAAGATGGCGTTCACGCCGAGGTCGGGGCGCGACGAGTGACAGGCCTTGCCTGTCACGGTGGTGAGCAGGCCGGCGCTTCCCTTATGGCCGCCGACGACGCCCATGCCGGTCGGCTCGCCGACGAAGACGGCAAGTTGCGGCGGCAAGGTCTTCGCCATGTGCTCGATGATGCCGTGCACACCCAGGCATCCGACCTCTTCGTCATAAGACCATGCCAGATGGATGGGCGCGGCAAGGGGCTTCTCCAGCATGGCGGGTACGCCGGCCAGCGCGCAGGCGATGAAACCCTTCATGTCCGAGGTGCCGCGGCCATAGAGCCTGTCGCCGTCACGCCACATGTTGAACGGGTCGCGCGACCACTCCTGCCCCTCGACCGGGACGACATCGGTATGGCCGCTCAGCACATAGCCTGGACGGTCGGCCGGCCCGATCGTGGCGAACAGGTTGGCCTTGGTGCCGGTCGCGTCGGGGATGATGACGCTCTCCACCCCGAAACCGGCAAGGTAGGCCTTGATGAAGTCGATCGCCTCCAGATTCGACCGGCTGCTGATGGTGTTGAACCCGACCAGCCGGCTCAAGAGTTCGATCGCGGAAGAATGTGTCATTGTCTGTCCTGGTCGCCGGTTCGGCACAGCGATGATTGCCGGTCAGAGCCGGTAGAAGCGCTTGGCGTTGTCGTGGAACAATCGCGATTGCTCCTGTGGCGACAGGACGGCAGCGATCTTCTTGAAGGTGTCGTAGATCTGGTCGAAGCTCATCTGGATCTTCGAGACCGGATAATCCGTGCCGAACATGCTACGCTCGGTGCCGAAACAGTCGATGCAATGCATGGCGACGTCGCGCACGCTTTCCAGCGTCCAGTTGTGGTCGTAAGCGCCCGGGTTCGAGATCTTGATGGCGATGTTGGGACAGGCGGAGATGTGCTTCAGGCCGTCGCGCCAGCGCTGCATGCCTTCCGGATCGCGGTCGATCGGGCTGCCGCAGTGATTGATGATGATCTGCAGACCGGGAAGAGCCTCGGCGATCTCCCGCACGATACCGGCCTGGTAGGGATACATCATCAGCTCGAGATTGAGTCCATGCTCCTGCAGCCGGGCGATATCGCGGCGCCACTGCGGGTTGCGCCCGAGCTCAGGGTCGGTGACAAAGCATTTCTTCGGGTCCGGGTGCCAGCTCAAAATGCCCCGGATGCCGGTCATCCGGTCGAACGCTGCCTGTCTCGCGATAGCGTCCGCCGCGTCCGGCTTGCCCAGCGAGGCGCCGCCGACGTAACGCGAGGCCACGCCCTTCGACTTGTCCAGGGTTTCCAGCCAGCGGGTCTCCCCCACCGGATCTCCCGCCCACAACGCCTCGATATGCACCGTGGCGACGATGTTGTGACCGCTGGAATCGCGGACGTAATCGTCCACCAGATAGTTGGTGGCGATCGCGGAAAGACCGGCTACCGCCTGCACGGAAGGGTCCGTGGGCAGCAGCCATGGATGCTTGCCCATGGAAAGGTCCCACAGGTGATGGTGCGGATCGATGATCGGTCCCGAATACATGAATACTCCCGGTGTGGAGACGCGGCCAAACCGGGAAGGTCAGCGTTCACGACTCCTACCGGAACCCGCATGCTAACCGTCCCTGTCCGGCCTGCAACCCAAGCAGTCATAGTGATTGCAACAAAAATGCCGGTATTGTCTTTCCGGGACACGATTTCGCAGAAAGGACTCCACCGGCATCCATCTCAGTCGACGGCGACCGACCAGCCATGGCTGTCGGGCACGGTGCCGGCATGGAGGCCCGTCAGGTGCTCGAACAACTTCGCCGCCACCGGTCCCGTCTGGCCGCCATTGACGACGATCTTTTCGCCGCGCCAAGCGAACTCACCCACGGGAGAGATCACGGCCGCCGTGCCGACGCCCCACATCTCCTCCAGCGCGCCCGTCCTGGATGCCGCCGCGACGTCCTCGATGTCGATGGGCGCCTCGGCCACCTCCATGCCCCAGTCGCGCAGAAGCGCGAGCACGCTGTCGCGCGTGATGCCCGGCAGGATCGAATCGCTCAATGGCGGCGTGAGGATGCGGCCGCCAATCTTCACCATGATGTTCATGGTGCCGACCTCCTCCAGATAGCGGCGCTGGACGCTGTCCAGCCACAAAACCTGGCTGAAGCCGGCCGCGGCCGCCTCGCGGCCCACCTTGAGGCTCGCCGCATAGTTGGCCCCTGCCTTGGCCGAGCCGATCGCGCCCTTGGCCGCGCGCACGCGCGTCTCGGAGACGAGGATGCGGACCGGACCGGCGCCCTCCGAGTAATAAGAGCCGACGGGGCAGAGGAAGATGAGATAGGTGTAGGTCCTGGAAGGCCGCACCACCATGTAGCCCTCGGTCCCCACCATGGTCTGGCGCACATAGATGGCGTTGCCACGCTTGGCCGGCACCCAGTCGCGGTCGAGATCGATCAGCTTGCGCATCGCCGCAAGCACGAGGTCGGGATCGACCGCCGGCATGCACAGCTCGCCGGCGCTACGGTTGAGACGCGCGATATGAGCCTGCGGCCGGAAAAGATGGACCGAGCCGTCTTCGCGGCGATAGCCCTTGGACCCGTCGAAGATCGACTGAGCATATTGGATGACGGAGGATGAGGGGTGGAGCTGCAGCGGGCCGAACGGCACGATGCGTGGGGCGTGCCAGCCACGTCCTTCCGTATACTCCATCTGGAACATGTGGTCGGAGAAGTAGTCTCCGAAGCTCGCCCTGAGGTCTTGCGGGATGGGCTTGCGCGCCGCGGCGCGCGTGACGGGAATGTCATGCATGATGCTATGGATATCCTGATTGTCGATGAGGGCCGCGGGCCGTGCCCGCGCAGCCGAGATGCGGTTCAGGCTGGGGACGCCAGATGCCCAAGGCAGTCGCCGGCCTCCACCAGCGAGAAGGTGCGGATGCAGACGGCGAAACCGCCATGCCTGAAATGGACGGACACCGGTTCGGCCCAGGGATTGTCCAGATCGTAGATCAGACCGGCAAGCGCGCCGGCAGGCACCTCGTCGCCAAGCGCGAAACGTGGCTCGAAGAAGCCCCGGCGCGGCGCGAAGGCATAGAGGCCCGGATCGTCCATCACCAGCCGGCGCACCTTTCCGCGCCGCTTCGGCAAGGATGTTGCGAGCGCCAACACCTTCAGATGCGACAGCACCGAGCGCAGGCCGTTCTCGACCACGGCCAATCCTTCGATGTTGACCGTCGAGCCACCGCCGAACTCTCCGGTGACGAAGAAGACATTGTTCTGGTGCGCATAGTTGCCGATGACGCGGTCTTCGCCGCTCAACGCGCGGATGCTGTCGAAATAGACCACATTCGGCGGGTCGAAGGCGTCGATGAATTCTTCCAAGCGCTCTTTCTGCGCGGGATCGGACCAGCGCGGCGCGAGCAGCGTCGGCAGGTATTGCAGCGAGCTGCCGCCGGCGTGGAAATCGATCAGATAGTCCGAGCGGGGCAGCAGCTCGGTGGTCACGTAATGCGCGAGCATCTCCGTCGCCGTGCCGTTGCGCTTGCCGGGAAAGGTGCGATTGAGGTTGATGTCGTCGACGGGCGAGGTGCGGGTGCCGGCGACGAAGGCCGGATAGTTGACCGCCGGAACGACGATCAGCCGTCCCGAAAGCCGGGAAAGGTCGAGCTCGCGAACGAGCCGCGCCAGCGCGATCGGACCCTCATATTCGTCGCCATGGACGCCGCCCGTCAAAAGGACCGTCGGGCCTTGACCGTTCTTCGCCACCGCAATGGGGATGGCGATGTGGCCATAGGCAGAGCGATGCACGGAGTGCGGCAGCCGCAGCGTGCCCGTCTGCAGGCCGTCGCGATCGAAGTCGATATTCGTCCCGATCATGGACTTGTCGTCGCTCATCGTATCCCTCCATGCTTCATCCGCATCGACTGGCAAGCGTAGGGCGAGCGAGAAAGGCAAGTCTTGCGCGATAGAGCCTAAAGCGCGTCGCGATCCTTCAGATTCGCTCCATGCGCTTTAGTCATTGATTCTATGCACGTCTTTGTCCCGAAACCGGTTCTCGCTTCGGGAGACATGCATCGATCTTTCGCAGATCGGCCATGGCCGGCGTTCGTGCGGGCAGGCCCATCCCTTCAGACCAGCTCGCGCCGCCAGCGCAGCGGCGTCAGGCCGGTAGCCTTGCGAAAACAGGTGGTGAAATGGCTCTGGTCGGCGAAACCGCAGGTAAGCGCGACATCGGCCAGTTGCAGCTTCTGTTTCCTCAGCAGATCCTTGGCGCGATCGACGCGCCTGTGCACGATGAAGTTGTGCGGGGTCTGGCCTGTGGACTGGCGGAACATGCGCGTGAAATGCCGCACGCTCCACCCAGCCAGACGGGCGAGATCGGCGAGCGCGATTTCTTCCTGCAGATGGGCGTCGATATAGTCGCAGACACGCCGCCAATCGCGCGAGGAGAAGGCGCCGGTCGCCGGATGCGGGGTCCCGGCTTTCGCAAGAATGAGAACCTGGCAGATCAGCGCAAGCACCATGCTGTCCACCAGCATGCGGCCCAGCGGACCGTCCGGATCGCCAAGCGTCCAAAGCTGTTGAAGAAGCGTGCTCACAACGGTGTCGGGCGCCGTGGATCCGGACAGCGGCTCGAGCGCCGATGACAGGTCGTCGGGACATTCCGGGCCGAGCAGGCTTCTGACATGGTCGACCGGCACCGCCAAGATGACCAGCTTGCGGGGACCGCCGACGCGCCAGCGGCTCTCGACGTTGGGCGGCACCACGATGAGATCCCCGGTGCGAGACTTCCCCCCTGCCCACCCGGCCCCCATGTTCCAGTCGTAGGAACAGGCCGGCGCCGACAGCGGCGTGGATATGACGACTTCCTCGACGGCCGGGTCGGCAAGCTCATGCCGCCCCTGCTCGACCAGGATCATGCTGTAGCGTCCGGTGCCCTCGATGGTGCGATGCTGCTGGGGAAAGGCGGAATAGGAAGACCTGCGGTAGAACTCCGCATAATTCTGATACGCTTCCCGCGCGACCTGCACATTCTCGGTCCTCATCGCCGGCCTCCAAGGAGCCAAACTTCGCTTTTCAAATTCGACCTGAAGCGGGTCGGCGTTTCAAGGAAAACTCGCACTGCCCCGCTCGCGTTTGTAGCATGAACTTTTCACCGGGATCGCAAGGTGCGTTCCCCGGACCGTGCTCTAAGTTCTTGTTTTTATGCATGTCGCTATCCCAGAACCGCTGCACACTTCTTGGGGACATGCATCAAGAACGCACTTCGCCGGCTCAACGGCTTCGGTCGCTCAGACGAGCGGATCGGGAGCCGCGCTTTCGCCTCGACCCTGCTGCAGGACCATCCGTCCGCGGTCGGAAGAGGCGCGGCGGAACTTCGACGCCGCCTGATAGTCGGTGTCGTTGTACCAGGCCCGGGCTGTGGCCTCGTCCGGAAACTCGAGGATGACCATGCGGTCGGTGAAGGTCTCGCCCTCACAGGTGGTCACCGGGTCGCCGCGTGTCAGGAACTTCCCGCCGTATTTCTTCAGCGTGGCGGGGGTGAGCGCGGTGTACTTCTTGTACGTCTCGGGGTCGTGGACCCTCATCGTGCAGATCATATAGGCGGCCATGGATTCCTCGCTGCTTTTCGATCGAGCTTATAGCTTTATCAAAGCGCATTCACGACAAATTTCGTTTGTCATTATCGATTTTGCGCGTACAACCACCAAGTTTCGATGAAATCGTAGCTGAAAGCACCATGGTTCCACTGGACGCCACCGACCATCGCATCCTGCGCGAGCTGCGGCAGGACGGCCGCGTCTCGACGGTGGATCTGGCCGAGCGCGTTGGCCTTTCGCCCACGCCCTGCGCCCGCCGGCTGAAGCGGCTCGAGGAGACGGGCGTGATCCAAGGCTACGCGGCCCGCATCAATCCGGCAGCGCTGGGCCTCGGCGTCTGCGTGATGGTTTCCGTGCGCCTGGGGCAGCAAGGCCCGGAGGGAGCGGGCCAGTTTCTGGATGAAGTGGCGAAACACCCGGAGATTACCGAATGCCTGCTCGTGACGGGAAACATCGACTACCTGCTGCGGGTATGGGTGAAGGACATCGCGGCGCTTCGCGAATTCATCAGCAACGTGCTGCAATCGATCCCATCGGTGGCGGAGACGTCGACGATGGTGGTGCTCAATCCCGATGAGACCAATCTCTAGGCCGGAGAAATCTTGGTGCAAGCGATATCGCCGCTCAGGTCGATGGCCTGTCACGCGTTGGTCCGGCAATCGTCGAGCGAATAGGCGAGCGGAAATGGAGGGATCTGACATGGCATTCGATATCGTTGGGGCGGCGCAAGATTTGGTGCGTGGCCATCGAGACAACACACAGTTCGTGACGATCGCGGGATTGTCGGACCTTGCCTCCGCCTACAAGGTGCAGGATGCCTATGTCGGGGCGATCATCGGCGACGACCACATAGCCGGTTACAAGATCGGCCTGACCTCGCACAGCATGCAGAGCATGTGCGGGATCGACCATCCGGTCGCCGGCACGGTTTTCGGGCGGCGGGTGATGCACAGCGGAGCCAAGCTCTCGCTGACCGGTTACGGCCATCTCGGCGTGGAGTTCGAGATCTGCGCCCGGCTCGGCCGCGATCTTGCGCCGCGCGCCGCGCCCTATACACGCAGCGAGGTCGCCGCGGCGGTCGATGGCGTCTGCGCGGCGGTCGAGGTGGTGGACGATCGCCACGCCGATTATTCGGTGCTGGATGTCCGCTCGCTGGTGGCCGACAATTCGTGGAATGCCGGCGTGGTGCTGGGCGATTTCGTCCCCCCGCCCGCAGCGCTCGAGAAAGTCGAGGCGGTCGTCTATCAGGACGGCGTCGAGATCGGCAGAGGGGTCGGCGCCGATGCGCTCGGGCACCCCTATGAGCCGCTGGCCTGGCTGGCCGACCATCTCGGCGCTTCCGGCAGAGGCATGAAGGCGGGCGACATCGTCATGACGGGCAGCATCGTGCGCACGCGCTTCCCCGACAAGGCGTTTTCCTATCGGTTCGACATTGCCGGTCTTGGCAGTGTCGAGGTCAGCGGCGCCTGACGCGCGGCATCATCGGAGAGGACGGATGAATCTTGGATTGAAGGGCAGGAACGCGCTCGTGCTGGGCGCATCGAAAGGACTCGGCCGCGCGGTGGCCAAGGAATTGCTGGACGAAGGCGCGCGCGTGGCGATCTGCGCCCGCACCGGCACCGCGCTGGAGCAGACGGCCCGCGAGATCGGCGCGACGGCGCTCGTCTGCGACCTCGCGAAGCCGGGCGCAGCTACGGAGCTGGTGGAGCGCGCCAAGGCGACGCTCGGTGCCCCGGATATCGTGGTGGTCAACACCGGCGGCCCGCCCACCGCACCCTTCGACGAGATCACCATCGAGCAATGGCGCGCCGCGTTCGACAATCTGTTCATGAGCGCGGTGGAGATCGTGCGGGCGGTGCTGCCTTCGATGCGCGAGAAGAAATGGGGCCGCGTGCTGTTCGTGACCTCCATCGCCGCGAAGGAGCCGATCAACCGCTTCGCGCTCTCCAACTCGCTGCGCGCCGGCATCCACGGACTGATCAACACGCTGAGCAAGGAAGAAGGGGCGAACGGCATCACCTTCAACGCGCTGATGCCGGGCTATACGCTGACCGAGAGGCTGGCGGATGCGAAGCTCGACCTGGAAAAGGTGAGCCAGGCCATACCCGCCAGGCGCATCGGCCGCCCCGAAGAGTTCGCGGCGCTGGCCGCCTTTCTCGCCTCCGACCGCGCTTCCTACATCACCGGCCAGGCCGTCGCCTGCGACGGCGGCGCGCTCTGGTCCATCTGAAGGCGGCGTCCCTCACGGTCGAGGTCTATTCGAACGCGTAGGTAAATCCTTCCGGCGACGCACCCACGATGACCTTCACCATCTTCTTGCCCTCGAGCGAGCGGTTGAGCACGCCGCGGCTGAGTTCCGGCAGCAGCGTGTTGGTGAGGATGGCGTCGATCATGCGGCCGCCGGATTCGATTTCGGTGCAGCGCGCCTTGACCAGATCCATCACGCCGTCGCCGATCACCAGTTCGGCGTCGTTCGTGGCCTTGAGGCGGCGCGCGATCTTGCCGAACTGATGCCGGGCGATCGCCTCGATCATGGAATCCGACAACGGGTAATAAGGTATCGTGACAACCCGGCCGAGGAAGGCAGCCGGGAACACCTTCAGCAACGGGACGCGTAGCGCGGCGTCGAGATCGTCGATGCCGGTCCGCACCGTGCCGTTCTTCGTACGATCCATGATCACTTCGGAACCGACATTCGAGGTGAGTAGGATCAGCGTGTTCTTGAAGTCGATGCGACGGCCTTCGCTGTCGTCCATCATGCCTTTGTCGAAGACCTGGAAGAAGATCTCGTGCACGTCGGGGTGCGCCTTCTCGACCTCGTCGAGCAGGATCACCGAATAGGGTTTCCTGCGTACCGCCTCGGTCAGGATGCCGCCCTTGCCGTAGCCGACATAGCCGGGCGGCGCGCCCTTGAGCGTCGAGACGGTGTGCGCTTCCTGGAACTCCGACATGTTGATTGAGATCAGGTTCTGCTCGCCGCCGTAAAGCGTCTCGGCGAGCGCCAGCGCAGTCTCGGTCTTGCCGACGCCGGAGGGGCCGCAAAGCAGGAACACGCCGACCGGTTTTTCCGGCGCGCCGAGGCCGGCGCGGCTGGTCTGCACGCGCCTGGCGATCATCTCCATCGCGTGATCCTGGCCAACGACGCGCTCGGACAGGGTCGCGGCAAGCTTGAGCGCCTTTTCGGTCTGGCTGGAGAGCATGCGTCCGGTCGGGATGCCGGTCCAATCCTGCACCACGGCGGCGACCGCATTGCGGTCGACCGAGGGCAGGATGAGCGGTGTCTCGCCTTGCGCGGCGGCAAGATCGGCCATCAGCTCGCGCAACCGCGCCAGGTTGGCGGCCGCTTCGTCTGCCGGCTCGGCGGACACTGCTTCGGCGTTCGCAAGCTTGGCCCCATTGGCTTTCGAGGCCTTCGTCTTCTTCGTCTCGTCAGCCTTGCTCTCGCCAATCTTGCTTTCGAGAGCCTTTTGCTCGGGCGCTACGCCCTCCGCGCGTCCCGTCTCCGCGGCGGCATCTTCGCCCGCTGCCTCGTCGAGCGGCACGCCCTCGCCACGCAATTTTGCACGCAGGTCGAGTATCTCGGTGACCAGCGCCTTTTCCCGGTCCCAGCGCGCCTGCGCGGCGGCCAAGGTCGTCTCGGTTTCCGCCAGCCCGACGTCGATGCGGGCCTGCCGGTCGGAGACGTCGATGCCGATCGCCGCCTCGCGGCCGATGATGCCGCTCTCGACCTCCAGCGCCTGACGGCGGCGCAATATGTCCTCGACCTCGGCCGGCGTGGCATGCTGCGAGACCGCGACGCGGGCGCAGGCGGTGTCGAGCAGGCTGACGGCTTTGTCCGGCAGCTGTCTGGCCGGGATATAGCGATGCGAAAGCGAGACGGCCGCCTCGATCGCCTCGTCCAGGATCTGCACCTTGTGGTGCTGCTCCAGGACCCCTGCGACGCCGCGCAGCATCAGCACGGCCCCCGCTTCCGAGGGCTCGTCGATCTTGACCACCTGGAAGCGACGAGTGAGCGCCGGGTCCTTCTCGATATGCTGCTTGTACTCGGCCCAGGTCGTGGCCGCGATGGTCCGCAGCTCGCCGCGCGCCAATGCCGGTTTCAAGAGATTGGCGGCATCGCCGGTCCCGGCCGCGCCGCCGGCGCCGATCAGCGTATGCGCCTCGTCGATGAACAGGATGATCGGCACCTCGGAGGCTTGAACCTCATCGATGACGGCCTTGAGCCGCTTCTCGAACTCGCCCTTGACACTGGCGCCCGCCTGCATCAGCCCGACATCGAGCATGCGCACGCTGACATTCTGCAATGTCGGCGGCACGTCGCCCTGAGCGATGCGGAGCGCAAATCCCTCGACCACCGCTGTCTTGCCGACGCCGGCCTCGCCGGTGAGGATCGGGTTGTTTTGCCGGCGTCGCATCAGGATATCGACGATCTGCCTGATCTCCGGATCGCGGCCGACGACGGGATCGATCTTGCCGTCGCGGGCGCGCTGGGTGAGGTCGGTTGCGTATTTCGCCAGCGCCGAGTCCCCGCCGGGGCCGCGCTTCATCGGCGTCTCGGTAGAAGCGGCAGCAGGAGGTGAGCCGGCTTCGAGCGAGCCTTCAGTGACATCGGCGAAGCGGGAAATTACTCCGTCAGCGTCGATCTTGTCGAACACGGCGCTGATCTTGGAAACCAAGCCCTCCAGCGCCGGCGTCTTCAAGCAGGCAAGCAGGATATGGGCGCTGCGCACCTCTTCGACGCCGAATTCCAGCATCGCCAGATTCCAGCCCTCCTGGATGGCGTGGAAGATGTGGTCAGAGAATTCCTCTACCGAGGTCGCGCCATAGGGCAGCTTGTCGATGGCGCGGGTCATGTCGGCCGTCAGCCGGCTGACATCCAGTCCGGCGTCGGCGACGATCATTTGCACATCCGAGCGCTCGGACAGCACCAGTTGCTGGATGAAATGGGCGAGCTCGACATAGGGATTACCGCGTAGCTTGGCCGTGTCGGCCGCGGCCTTGAAGGCGCGCACCCCCGTGGCGTTGAGCTTGGCGACCAGTTCCTTACGCTTGAAGCTCTGCGATGACCGGCGCTGTTCCATCGAACCTGCTCCCGCACTCTGCCGACAGTACCCTGCCATATAAGCGGCTGCTTGACAAAGCCGCGTGACGGACAAGACGTTTGGACCTGTCCGGGCGGCACCGCCCGGTTACACAAGCCTTGCAAACTCTGGCCAACAAACATGATTGCCGGGCGGGCTATGCGAGCCATTTCACATACCCGGTCCGGCAATCGCGCAATGGGTTTCGCCGAAGAGAACGGTCGCGTTTAGCTTCCGTTAGGTTTTGCGCAGATGCTCAATTGTCGTCGCATGAGGCCAGTGATAACGTTACGTCACACAGGGGTCTCAGGGCCGCTGGCTGGGGGTTAGTGTGATTGATCTCGCACTCTGGCTGAATCCTCTGGACGGTGAGAATCCGTCGGGAGAGGACTTGCGCAGCGACCCGGCCTTTCATGAGCTGGAGCGCCTGACCGAGCCTCAGCTCAAGGTTGTTTACGACGGCAACGGCAAGCCCACATCGCAATCCAGTCCGGTCGACTGGGCGGCAGTGCTCGAAAAGGCCGAAGAGTTGCGCACCCGCGGCCGGGACCTGCGCCTGCTGGTCATCGTCGCACGGGCCTTGGCCAGCGAGGAAGGGCTGGCCGGCCTCGCCCAGGGCCTGACGCTTATTGCCAGGACCTTCGACCAGCATTGGGACACGATGCATCCCGCATTGAGGGCGAACGCGCCGCCGCGCGAGGCCGCCTTGCGTCGCATCAACGCGTTGCTCGATCTCCAGAACGCCCAGCAAGGCCTGCTGGCGAACCTGCGCGGAACCATCTTCTTTTCACCGCGCCAGGTCGGGCCGATCAGCGGACGCGACCTGGAACAGGGCGCGCTCGACGAGCGCGTCATGCTGCAGGAAGCGGCCTCAGGGCTGAACGCCGCCGAAAAGGCGGCATTGGTGAGCGCGCACAACCAGTTGCTGAACCGGGTGCGCGCCGGATGCGCGGCGCAAATCGATCAGGCCGGCGAGGCGATGACGTCGCTGCTGGCCGACGCGCGGGCCGCGATCGCCGCCCTCGACGCGGTGGACGCCGCGCTCAACGCCCGCATCGAAGGCCACGGCGCCACCGTCCCGGAATTGAAGAAGTTCCTGCAGCGTTTGCTGACGACGCTGGAGCGGAATTCCGGTGCCGGCGCCACGGCGAACGGTGCCGCGAACCCCGGTCCGCAGGCGACGGTGGAACCAGCAATGCCCGCCCGCAACGGTCATGGAGCCGAGACGATGGCAAGTGTGGCAAGCCCCGTGGGGGCGAGCACCGGTCTGCCGGACCGGATCAACTCGCGCGACGAAGTCGTCAAATGCCTCGACCTCGTCGTCGCCTTTTACGACCGCACCGAGCCGTCCAGCCCCATCCCACATCTCGCCCGGCGCGTGCGCCGGATGGTGCACATGGATTTCGTGGAACTGATGGAAGATCTCGCCCCGTCGGGGCTGAAGGAATTCCGGCTGCTTGCCGGTGTCCCCGATCCCAAGAAGCCGGCCCAGAAGGATGAAAGGTAGAAAAGCATGCCAGCAGAGAGCAAAGCGAAGGTCATCGAAAGAAACCGCGCGCCGCGCGTGCAGATCGCCTACGATGTCGAAACCTACGGCAGCCCGACGACGATCGAACTGCCGTTCGTCATGGCCGTGATGGCCGATCTTGCCGGCGCGTCGCAGACCAAGGAAGCGTCGAAGTCGGTGCTTGACCGCAACTTCGTCGAAACCGACGCCAACCGCTTCCCGAAATTCATGGAAGCGATGGGGCCGCGCGTGAAGGCGCGGGTGAAGAACACCCTGCCGCAGGCCGAAGGCCAGGAGCGTGAGGAAGAGCTCATGGTCGATCTCACCTTTTCGAAGATGGGCGACTTCGCGCCGGACAAGATCGCCGAGCAGGTCCCGCAACTGGCCGAAATCCTGAAGATGCGCCGTCAGCTCGAAGAGCTGCTGGGCTTCATGGACGGTCGCGTCGACGCCGAAAAACGCATCGCGCAGCTTCTGAACAACGAGCCGCTGCTGAGCAAGGTCGCCAGCCAGGCGATGGATGACGGCAAGGGCGAGGAGTAAGTCATGGCCGAACAGCAAAAGACAGCAGCCGCCACCGCCGAGGCGGAAGCCATCGATCTCGGCGAGTTCAGCGGACTCCTTGAAAAGGATTTCAAGGTCAAGAAGGACGACAGCGAGAAGCTGCAGCAGCTGGTGCGCAACCTGGCTTTGGCCGCGCAATCGCGCTCCGAGACGACGACGATCTCGTCCAACGCGATCAAGTCGATCAAGTCGCTGATCGCCGGCATCGACAAGATGCTGACGACGCAGGTCAACGAGATCCTGCATGCGCCGGAAGTGCGTGAGATGGAGGGCACCTGGCGCGGCCTCTGGTACCTGGTGAACAACACCGAGACGGATACCAAGCTGAAGATCCGGGTGATGAATATCTCCAAGGAGCAGCTGGCCGACACGCTGGAAGACTATGAAGGCCAGATGTGGGACCAGAGCCCCATCTTCAAGAAGGTCTACACGGACGAGTATTCGATGCTGGGCGGCGAGCCGATCGGCTGCATCATCGGCGCCTACGAATTCTCCAACCATCCGCGCGACGTCAGCCTGCTGCGCAACATTTCCGGTGTCTGCGCCTCGGCGCACACGCCGTTCATCGCGGCCGCCTCGCCGCGGCTGTTCCGCATGGACAGCTGGCAGGAGCTGCCGAATCCGCAGGACCTGCAGATGATCGTCAACAACCCGGCCTATGCGTCCTGGCAGTCGCTGCGCGAAAGCGAGGACGCCCGCTATATCGGGCTTACCATGCCGCGCGTGCTGGCGCGCCTGCCCTACGGCTCGGAGACCGTCCCGGTGAAGGGCTTCACCTTCGAGGAGGAAGTGGGCGGCGACCACAACAAATATGTCTGGATGAACGCCGCCTTCCCGATGGGCGTCAACATCAACCGCAGCCACAAGCTCTATGGCTGGGGCACGCAGATCCGCGGTGTCGAAAACGGCGGCACGGTGCTCAACCTGCCGGTGCACGCCTTCCCGACCGACGACGGGTCGATTGCGATGAAATGCCCGACCGAGGTCGCCATTGACGACCGGCGCGAGGCGGAGCTGGCGAAGCTGGGCCTGATGCCGATCCTGCACCGCAAGAATACCGATCTCGCTGCCTTCATCGGCGCGCATTCGCTGCAGGACGACGAGACGCGGGCCGGCCGCCTGGTCGATCCGGACGCGCAGGCCAACGAGCGGCTCTCCGCCAACCTGCCCTACCTGTTCCCGGTCTCGCGCTTCGCGCACTACCTCAAGGCAATCGCGCGCGACAAGATCGGCTCGTTCAAGGAACGCACCGACATGGAGATCTGGTTGACCGAATGGATCAACCGGTACGTGCTGGCCAATCCAGCCTTTGCCGACGACAAGGCGCGCGCCAAGCGCCCGCTTGCCGCGGCCGAGGTCCAGGTCGACAGCGTCGAAGGCCGGCCCGGTTACTACAATGCCCGTTTCTACCTGCGTCCGCACTACCAGCTGGAAGGCATCAACGCCTCTCTCCGGCTGGTGTCGGAACTGCCGTCGGTGAAGGGCTGAAATTGATAAGCAAAGTCATCTTGTTTCGTAGCGGTGGAGAAAGACAATGCCAGAGAGAACCGATGCGCCTTCGATGAAGATCGACGGCTTCCTGAAAGTCCCGGACATCAAGGGTCCGAGCAAGCGCGACGGCCATGAAGACGAAATCGAGATCCATGGCGTCGATTACAAGATGATCGCGCCCTACGACCCGAATTCGCTGTCGCGGCGCGGCCGCGTGTCGATGGGAATGATCAAATTCTTCAAGCACTACGACAAGTCGTCGCCCTACCTGAAGAAGGCGCTGTTCGAGAACAAGGCGCTGGACGAGGTGGTGTTTTCGGCCCGTCGCACCATCGACGGCGAGACCAGCGACTACTTGGTGGTCACGCTCACCGATGCCTCGATCATGGAATACGACATGCGGCAGGCTCGCGACGAGGCGGACCTCATCGAGGAAGAGGTCAGCTTCGCCTACAAGAAGATCAAGTTCGTCTACGACAAGGACGACGAGATCGAAATGGACGTCTATGTCGGCAAGTGAGGCCAAGCGGCCTGGCGCAAAAGCGCAGCTCGCCGGCAGTTCGCGGGCAAAACGCGAGGCGGTCCAGCCCTCCCTCTGGGACCGCCTCGTCAACGATTTGCCCGGGCTGACGTCGGAGATCGACGGGCTGCGCCGCCTGCTGGAAGAAGAACTCGGCGCCGAGCGCGTCGAGGCTCTTCTTGCCGGCAGCGCGCGCGTCATCGATGCCGATGCAGAATTGACGCCCGAGCAGAAACGGCGCCTGCACAGGCTGGTGTTCCAGACCGAGCATCGCGCCGAGATCGAAAACCGCGGCGTGGTGGTGTCGGCACGCGTGCTCAGGGAAGCGGTCCGGCGCGACATAGAAGCCCTGTTCAACACCGAGCGCTTCGAATCCGTCCCGATGCTTTCCGACGCCGAGCATGAACAGCCCTTGGATGAGTTGCCGCCGCTTGCCGATTTTCCGGAAGTGCGCCGCAGCGTGGTGAATTACGGCGTGCCTTCCTTTTCGGGCCGCTCGTCGCGGGATTTCGACCGCGATACCCTGGCGCGCGAAATCCGCGCGGTGCTCGCCACCTTCGAGCCGCGTCTCAAGGAAAGCGCGACGGCCGTGAACGTCACGCTCGGCGACAAGACCGTCGGCCTCAAGATCGAGATCGACGCCGTGCTGATCATGACGCCGACGCCGGAACGCATGCGGCTGCGCACCACGATCAATCTCGACAACGGTCTGGCGCGGACCGAATTCCGGGAGACCTGAGATGGATCGGGTCTTCGTGGAGTATTACGAAGAGGAACTGACCCATATCCGCGCGCTGGCCGCGGAATTCGCCGACATGCATCCGGCGGTCGCCCGCAACCTTTCCCTCGACACCGTCCCCTGCCCCGATCCCTATGTCGAACGGCTGCTCGACGGCGTGGCCTTCCTTGCCGCGCGCACCAGGCTGAAGGTCGACGCGGAGCGCTCGCGCTTTTCGCGCGCCGTGCTCGACGTTCTCTATCCGGACCTGGTGACGCCGGCGCCGGCGACGGCGATGGCCGTGCTGAAACCCGGACAGCAGGTGCAGTCGATGATCACCGGCCACGCCGTCGCGCGCGGCACGCGGCTGGTCTCGGGCCTGCATCCGGGGCTGTCGACACGGTCGACCTTCACCACCGCGCAGCAGGTCACGTTGTGGCCGATCGCGATCACCTCGGTCAGCTATTTCCAGGATCGCAGCGCGCTGGCCGCCGCCGGCATCGCGCCGGTCGGCGGCGTGCGCGGCGAAGCGGCGTTCCGCATCGCGCTCGCGCGGACCGGAAAGGGCAAGCTCGGCGAATTGTCGCTCGACCGTCTGGACCTCTATTTCGCCGGACGCACCAAGGCGCCGCTCATCTTCGACGCGATCTTCGGCGCCTGCTCGGCCGTCGGCGCGCGGGCGGAAGGCAAGACCAATCCGCTCACGGCGCTGCCCGAACCCGAAATGATCGGCATCCACGACGATGAAGCGCTGATGCCGCGCACCCGCCCGACCTTCGAGGGATACCGGCTGCTGCGCGAATATTTCATGATCCCGGAGCGCTTCCATTATGTCCGGGTCGCTGGCCTGCAGCCTGTGGTGCGCAAGTGCGATGCGGGAATGGAGATTATCTTCCTGTTCCGGCGCCCGGTGCCGGAACTCGCCGATGTGACGGTGGCCGATTTCGAGCTGTTCGCAACGCCGATCATCAATCTCTTCGAGCGCGAGTGCAACGTCATCGAGATCGATCCGCGGCGGACGCGCCAGGTGCTACATGCCGACCGCACGCGGGCGCGGGATTTCGAGATCTTCCGCGTCACCCGGGTGGAAGACGCCGATGCGGAAGGCAACGAGGCGACCATCCCCGAACTGTTCAGCCTGGGGCAGAACCGCGGCAGCGGCTGGGTCTATTCGGCCGAGCGGCGTCCGCGCCGGGCGACGGAGGACGAACGGCGCGACGGCCTGACCCGCACCTCCTACACCGGCGACGATGTCTTTATCGCAGTCTCGCGTCCGGCCGGCAGCCAGCCGAACCGGCCGCTCAAGCGGCTCGACGTGATGGCGCTCTGCACCAACCGCGACCTGCCGATCCTGGACGACACGCCGACGCTGACGCTGGAGACCGCCGATCCGGTGGAAGCGGTGCGGCTGCTCGGCGCGCTGCGGCCGCCGCAGCCGGCGATCCCGGCAGCGCTGCCGGCCGGCGCCGAAGGTGAATCCCGCGCCGACAATCTCGCCTGGCGGCTTGTGGCGCAGCTCTCGCTCAATTTCCTCAGCCTCGCCAAGGAAGGCCGCGGCGTCGATCCGCTGCATGCCTTGCTCGACCTCTACGCCGATCGCGGCGATCCGAGCCTTGCCCGCAACGTTCATTCGATCACCCGCATCGACTCGCGCCCGGTGATTGAGCGACTCAAGATCGATGGTCCGATGTGTTTCGGGCGCGGCACGGAGGTGACGCTGCATGTCGACCAGTCGGTGCTGGCGGGCCAGAGCACGCTGCTGCTTTCGGCCCTGCTGGCGCGGCTGTTCGCTCGCCATGCGGGCATAAACGGTTTCGTGCGGACGCGTACGCGGCTGCTGCAGAAGCAGGAGGATGTGCCATGGCCGATGACGCCCGGCAATCGCTACCTGATCTAGCGCGCCCCGCCCCGGCCGAGGCGGAGCCGCTGTCGGAGGGCTATGACTTCTTCGAGCTGCTGCGCCGGCTGGAGCAGCGGCGCGGACTGTTCGGGCATTCCGGGACAGCGGAGCGCGAGCCGGCAAGGCTCGGCCAGCATGTGCGCCTGAGCTTCTCGGCCCGGGATGTCGTCAAGTTCCAGGATGCCGGGGATAAGGCTCCGGCGCGGGTGGCCGTCGCCAATCTCGGCCTGCTCGGACCGGAAGGGCCGATGCCGCTGCATCTGACGCGCTGGGTGCTCGACCGGCTGTCGCAGCGCTGGTTCACCGGCGCCGACGCCGAGCAGACCAGCGACACGACCTTCGTCGACTTCGTCAACATCCTGCAGCATCGCATGATCGCGCTTTATTACCGCGCATGGGCGGATGCGCATCCGGCAGTGCAGGTCGAACGTTCGGTCGGCGGACGCGTCCGCGCCATGCTGGAAGCCATGGCGGGCATCGGCCTTCCCGGCACCCAGGATCCGGAGCTCGACACGGTGCGGCTGCGCCAGGCCGGATCGCTGGCCAACCAGGTCGACGGCGCTGAGCGGCTGACGCTGTTTCTCGCCACCGCCTTCAAGGTGCCGGTTGAGATAAAGGAATTCGTCGCCGCCTGGATCACCATTCCGAAGGCGCTGCAGAGCCGCATCGGTAAGGCCTATGCGTCGCTCGGCGGCGGCGCGACGATCGGGCCGCGCGTCTTCAGCCGACAAAGCCGGATCGAATTGCGCGTCGGGCCGCTAGGCCTCGACGATTTCAAGTCCTTCCTGCGCGGCGAACGGCGGCTTGCCCTGTTCAAGAAGGCGGTGCGCGACATGATCGGCGAAGCGCTCGACGTCGATCTCAGGATCGTGCTCGCGCGCGACGCCGTGCCTGCGCCGAAGATGGGGACCATCCAGCTCGGCCGGACCTCCTGGCTTTCACGCCCGGCTGAAAAGGGCGACGCGGACGATCTCAGGTTGCGCACCATTGTCGGCTGGCGGCCGGACATGGCGGAGGCGGCCGCATGAGCCTGCTGCTGACCCTGGAACAAGGCCCGCGCTCGCAGGTGGTCAGGCAGACCCGGCTGGACGAGGGCGAGCTGGTGATCGGCCGCAGCGCCGATGCCGGCTGGCAGATCGACGATCCGGACATGTTCGTCTCGCGCGCCCACTGCAAGATCAGCGGCGGCCGCGACGGCTATTACGTCACCGACACGTCGAGCAGCGGATTGTTCATCGACGATTCCGACAGCCCGCTCGGCGCCGGCAGGTCGACACGCCTGCAGAGCGGCATGCGTCTGCGCATGGGCGACTACGTGCTTCATGTCGAGGTGCAGCCCAGCGCCGGCCATACCTCGATCGGCCAGGCGCCGATCGCCAACGCCGCGCCGGCATGGTCGTCGCCACAGGCACGTACGCCTGCCAGCATCGGCGGCGACGACTTCTTCTCGGCCAAGGTCGAGGAGGAGCCGCAGCGGCCGCGCCCGGCGGGACTGCCCGATCCGTTCGAGCAGCCTGTGCCCGGAGCCTATGATCGCGCTTCCAACCAGCGCAGCTCGCCCGCATTTGACGACCCGTTCAGCCTCGATCCGGTGGCGACGCCGGCCTCGGGCGAAGAGCCCGCCGCCGACCGGCCGGACCCATTCGGCTTCGGCGACATGCTATCGCGCAACGACATGCCCGAGCCCGCGTCGAAACCATCCGGTTTCGACGATTTCAGCTTCGGGCCAGCCGCGACGCCCGCTTCCGGCCACGGCGCCGATCCAGCCGATCGCATCGAGCGGCCCGCCGAGAAACCCAAGGCCGCCCGTCCATGGGGGATACCGGCGCAGACAGCCGAACCCGCTGCGCCGCCGCGTCCCGCTCCGGCGCCGAGGCCATCACGCCGAACGCAGCCGGCGCCCAGCGACATGGCGCTGCGCGCGGCGTTCCTGCGCGGCATGGGCGTCGAGGAGGCCGATTTTCCCGGGCGCGATCCCGTCGCCGAAATGGAGAAGTTCGGGCGCGAATACAGGCTGATGCTCGACGGCCTGATGCAGCTCTTGCGCAAGCGCACCGAGGAGAAGGGCAGCGCGCGCGTCGCCCAGACTGTGGTCGGATCTTCGGAAGTCAACCCGCTCAAATTCCTGCCGACGGTCGAGGATGTCATCGTCACCATTATCGCGGAACGCAGTCCCGGCTTTCTGTCCGGCGAGGCGGCGATCGGCGACGCGGTCAAGGACCTCGCGCAGCATCACGTGCGCGCCTGGCGGGGCGTGCAGGCGGCGCTGCGACGCATGATCGACCGCTTCGATCCGGCCGCGATCGAGGAAGAGCTCAAGTCCAATTCGGCGATCGGCAACCTGCTCGCCGGCGGGCGCAATGCCAAGCTGTGGGAGCTCTACCAGAAACGCCATCGCGACATCGCCCAGAGCGCGGAATCGAGCTTCCTGGGCGAGATCGGCGCAGACTTCAGGGACGCATATGAAGAGGAGTAGGGACATGATCGACAGACGCGAATTCATCGTTGCCATCGGCGCCACGGGGCTGCTTGCGGCTTGCCAGAGCGGCCCGCCGAAACCATCGGTCATCACCGTCAACGTGACCGGCGGCGCCGGCATGAATCCGGGACCGGGCGGCGGCGACAGGCCGGTGACCGTACTGGTGATGCGGCTTGCCAGCACCGGCAAGTTCAACTCGGCCGATTACTTCGCGCTGCAGGGCGACGCCGGTTCGGCGCTCGGCGCCGACCTTATCGGGTCGGACGCCATCTCGGTCGCTCCGGGCAAGACGGCGGCAAAGACCATCACGGTCGAACCGAACGTGACGGCGCTCGGCTTCGTCGCGCTGATCCGCGAACCGGGCGGGCGCAACTGGCGCACGACCAAGTCGGTTTCGCCAGGGTCGAAATTCACCATCAATGTCAGCCTCGGCAAGGGCGGCATCTCCGCCTAGCAAACCGGCGACAGGGCAGTGCAGAGAGCAGTGGCATGAGCGACGCAAACAGGGTGCTGTGGTCCGAGGGACTCTTCTTGAGGACCCAGCATTTCCAGCAGCAGGACCGGTTCTTCGAGGGGATGGTGCGCGGCGCGTTGCAGGCCGGCCAGCTCCACACGTTCGGCTTCCAGCAGCTGACGCTCGACCAGTCGCTGCTCGACGCCGGCCAAGTGTCGATCGTGTCCGCGCGGGGCATCTTCCCGGACGGCACGCCCTTCTCAATCCCGGAGCTGATGGACGCGCCCAAGCCGCTGCCGGTCATGGCCGACACCGGCGCCGGGCCGGTGCTGGTGGCGCTGCCGCTGGAGCCGCCCGGCGGCGTCGGATTCGATCCGGCGCATGCGGCATCGACGGGCGCGCGCTATCACGGCAAGATCGTCCCGGTGCGCGACGCCGTGCAGGGCGGCGCCGATCCGGAAGAGATCGAAATCGCCCGGCCGCAAGCGGTGCTGCTGGCGCCCGGCAAGTCGGTCGGCGGCTACACGGCGCTGCCGGTCGCCGACATCACGGGCGTGCGCGCCGACGGCGGCGTCTCGCTCGACCAGGCCTTCCTGCCGCCGACGCTGATCACCGGCGCCGTGCACTGGTACCGGCAATTGCTGCAGGAGGTCGTCACCGGCCTCGACCAGATCGCCGAGGCGCATGGCAAGATGGTGATGGGCGGAGCCGGCCGCAGCGTCGAGGATCTCTTGATGCTGCACCTCGCCAACGCCGCGCGGCCACGTCTTGCCCACATGCTGGCGCAGGATGTCTTCCATCCGGCCGAGCTCTACCTCGAGCTTGCCGGCCTCGCCGGCGAGATGGCCACCTACGGCTCAAGCTCGCGGCGGCTCGGCGAATTGCCGGCCTACGACCACATGGCGCCCGGCCCCGCCTATATGGCGCTTGCCGACGCATTGCGTTCGCTGATCCTCAGCCTGCGCTACATCGAGCCGAAGTCGCGCGCGCTGCCGGTCATGCGGCACGCGACCAATGTGTGGAAGGTGCGCATCGACAATCCGAAGCTGCTTGTCGCCAGCCGCATCGTCATCCGCGTCGGCTCCGAGCTTTCGGAGGACGCGTTGCGCAAGATCTTCGTCAACCAGGCGACGGTCGGCTCGGCCGATCAGTTCGAAGGCCTGTGGAAGTCGCGCCTGCCGGGCATTCCGCTGAAGCCGCTGCATTCGCAACCGCGCGAGATCCCCTATGACGGCGACCGTCTGTGCCTGGAGCTGGACCAGAAAAGCGAGCATTGGGCCTCGCTACTCGACGCCCCCGGCTTCATCATCGGCGTTTCCGGTGTGCTGCCCAGCGAGCCGCAGGTCGACTGCTATTCGGTGAACAGGTGAGGCCATGAGCCGGGATGATCCTTTCGGACTGTCGGAGGATCGCGAGCGCACACGCATCCGGCTGACCGGTGCGGCGCCCCGGCCAATGGCGCCGCTGGCGCCGGGCGCGCCGGTCAAGCGAGCGCGTTCCCATCCCAATACGCTCATCAACATGTTCGCGCCGCTGCTCGAATTCGCGCCCGAGCTCGAGAGCGCGCTGGCGCCGGAGAACCCGGAAGGGATGCGCACGCGCCTGCTCGACGAGCTGGTGCGGGCGCGCGACGCGGCGGTGGCAGCGGGCTCCTCGCTGGAGCGCGCAGACCAGGCCGCATGGGCCGTGGCGGCGCTGCTCGACGATCTCGCGCTCAACACGCCATGGGGCGGCGCCAGCGCCTGGCCGCGCCAGCCGCTTGTGGTCATGCTGCGCGGCGACGTTGATGCCGGCACCCAGTTCTTCACCCGCCTCGACGAGCTGGAGCGGCATCCCAACCGCGACCGCGAGATGCTGGAGCTGCAATATTACTGCCTGGCGCTCGGTTTCCGCGGCAAATACCGAGTGCCCGGCCGCGCCGGCGACCGTTCGCTCAACGCTGTGCGCGTGGCGGCGGCGCGCTTCCTGCGCAATGCCGACGCCGAGGATGCACCGTTGTCGCCGAACTGGAAGGGCGTGATCGCTTCCGACGAACCGCAGCGCTTCATCGTGCCGATCTGGGTGATGGCGCTTGCCGCGGTCGTCGTGGCCGCGGCCGTCTATATCGGCCTGTCGACGGGCCTGAGCAGCCAAGCGGTCGAGCTCTCCGCGCTGGTGCGCACGCTGCCGCCGGCCTCGCGCGGCGACATTACCCGCGCCGCGCCCAAGCAGGATACACCCGCGCCCGAGCCGCAGCCGGTCGACTTCGCGCTGCTGCCGGAGTTCAAGGCCGAAGCGCCGGACAACCTCAAAGGAGCGCTCAGCGGCACCGAGAGCGTCTCGCTGGCCAGGCTGGTCATCCAGTCCTCAAATCCTGAGCTCTTCCAGTCCTCTCGGCCGACGCTGACGGAAGGCTATGAACCGCTGATCGCAGCGATCGCCAAGGTGATCCTGGACAACAAGGAGCTGATCGGAAAAATCACCGTCGTCGGTCATACCGACAATGTGCGGCTGCAAAAGTCCAACCCGCTTGCCAGCAATCAGCGCCTATCGGAAGCGCGCGCCGAAACCATAGCCAAGCTTCTGGTGCAAGCCGGCGTGCCGCAGGAGAGCATCTCCTCCGAGGGGCGCGCCGAAACCGATCCGGTGGCCGACAACTCGACGCGCGAAGGCCGCGCGCTCAACCGGCGCGTCGAGGTTCTGGTCGAGAAGAGGCTCTGAGATGTTCATCCTGCGCTTCCTCTGGGCTGTCATCACCTCGCGTTTCCTGTGGACGCTGATCGGCATCGTGCTGCTCTCGCTGCTGATCTGGGTGTTCGGCCCGATCGTGCAGGTCGGCCCTTATGCGCCGTTCGAGTCCGACAATGTGCGCATCGCCATCATCGCCGGGCTGATCATCCTGTGGCTGATCTGGCTGATCATCGCGCAGCGCCGGGCGATCCGCGCCAATCGCATGTTCGTCGCCGAGATCGCGGCGCCTGTTCAGGAAAAGCAGCTTACGCCCGGCGAGGAGAGCGTCGCGGCTGTCGGCGCCAAGTTCGGCGAGGTGATGGCCGAGCTGAAGCGCCGCAAGCTCGGCGGCCGGAAATTCCTGCGCGAGATGCCCTGGTATGTGATCGTCGGGCCACCGGCCACCGGAAAGACCACGGCACTGCGTCAGTCGGGCCTCAATTTCCCGATCGACCTGACCGACGACCTGCAAGGTGTCGGCGGCACGCGCAACTGCGACTGGTTCTTCTCCGAGAACGCGGTGCTGATCGACACCGCGGGCCGCTACGTCCAGCAGGAAAGCCAGCCGGATGTCGACGCGGCGGAGTGGTTGGGTTTCCTAGACCTTTTGAAGAAGCACCGGGGCCGGCGCGCGCTCAACGGCGTCATCGTCGCGCTGTCGATCGACGCGCTGTCGGAAGGCGACGAGGCGATCAAGGCGCATGGCCGGAAAATCCGCCGCCGGCTGGCGGAGCTGAACGATCGGCTCGAGATTCGCCTGCCGGTCTACCTGATGCTGACCAAGGCCGACCTGATCAAAGGCTTCGAGCCCTATTTCGGCGGCTTGTCGACGACGGCACGCGAGCAGGTGTGGGGAACCACTTTCCCGCTCGACGCCCGCATCAGCGCCGGAACGATCCAGACGGAACTCGCCAGGCTTGCCGCCGAGCTGGAGCGGCGACTGGTGCCGCGGCTGGAGGACGAGGACAAGCTTGGCCAGCGCGCCGAAATCTTTCGCTTCCCGGCGCAGCTTGCCAGCCTGTCGGAGCCGATCCAGGTGCTGGTCGAGGCGATGTTCGGCGAAAGCCGCTACGAGGAAGCCGCCTGGCTGCGCGGCCTTTATCTGACCTCGGCGACGCAGGAAGGCGCGCCGATCGACCGGCTGACGGCGGCGCTGTCCTCATCCTTCGGGCTGCCGCCGCGCCGCGCCATGCCGGCGGCGCGTGTCGAGAAGCGCAGCTTCTTCCTGCGCAACCTCCTGACCGAAGTCATTTTCAAGGAAGCCGGCCTCGGCACATTCGATCCGCTGGCGCAGCGTCGCCGCGCCTGGATCTGGCGAGGGGCGGCGGCCGCCTGCGCTCTCGCGGCCCTGCTCGCCGGCGGACTGTTCACCTGGTCCTATCTCGACAACCGCAATGCAATCACCGAGCAGGCCGGCCAGTTCGAGGCGCTGCAGCAGCCGCTGACCGACGTCGCCGCCATGCCGGCCGCCGTCGAGCAGCCGACCATGGACGGCGCGCTGGCGGCGATGGATGCGGTGGCGGCGGCCCGCACCACGCCGCCGGACGCGATCCACAACCTGCTCGGCCCGACCGCTTCGGCGGAACTGGTGCGCGCGCAGACCGATACGTATGACCACGCCCTGCGCAACGTGCTCGAGCCGCATATGGTCGCGCTGTTGGAGGCCACGATGTGGCGGCAGATCCGCGATCCGGATTTCATGCTCGGCGCGCTGAAGACCTACCGGATGATGACCGGCCTGTCACAGATGGACACCGATTTCGTGCAGAACTGGTGGGTGAACAGCCTGCCGCAGTTCGCGCCGGCCGCGCCCTTCCCGACCGCGGACGCCGAAGAGCATCAGCTTGCCGCAATCCGCCGCATGGCGGTCGACGACAGCTACATCGCGCCGGACAAGGAGCTGGTCGCCGAGGCGCTGAAGACGGTGTGCACGATCTCGCTGCCCGAGCGCGCCTACAAGCAGTTGCTGGCCGACCCGGAAGTGGCGGCGGTCAAGGAATGGGTGCCGGCGAATTTCGCCGGACCGAACGGCGCCAAGGTGTTCGCGCGCCGCTCCGACAAGACGCTGCGCGTCGGCGTTCCGGGCCCCTACACCTATGCCGGCTTCCACGACGCGATCCTCGACCGGGTCGAGGATGTCGCCGGACAGGCGGCGCTCGACCGCGCCGTGTTTGCCGGCGGCTGTTCGGAGAATTCGGAGACGTCGGTCTCGGCGCTGTCGGAAGACATATTGAAGCTCTATTACGACGACTATATCGCGCAGTGGGATAGTTTCCTGCGCGACATGCGGCTGGCGCCGCTGACCGATCTCAACGTCGCCAGCGAGAACCTCAAGGATCTTTCCAGCGCCGACTCCGCGCTGAAGCGCCTGCTCACCGCGGTGGTGCAGGAGACCGACCTGACCCGCTCCGACGACGCGGCGGCCAACGACAAGAACGCCGCCAACACTGGCTCGAAGCTTTTGAGCAAGCTCGGCAAATTGGGCAAGGTGGTGAAGACGGGAGCGAAATTGCTGCCGCGCGCGGGCTCGGCCGACCAGGTCGACATGACCGGCAGCCTGGTGGCCGAGCATTTCAAGCCGCTCAAGGGCACGATCGCCCAGGTCGACGGCCAGCCGCCGGCGCTCGACGCCGCCGTCGTGGCGCTGACGGCGCTGTCCAATGTGCTGCAGACGGTCACCGCCAATCCCGATCCGCAGGACGCCATCAAGAAGCAGGGCGGCCTGGCCGAACTGACGGGCGCGGTCGCGAGGCAAGCGCAGATCCTGCCTTCGCCGATCAACGACTGGCTGGGCGGCATTGCCGGCGACACAAGCGGCCTGTCGCAGAAGGCCGTCACCAACGAGCTCAACGCCATCTGGCGCGCTGATATCCTGCCCTTCTGCCAGGCTGCGCTAAACAACCGCTATCCGTTCAGCCCGGACAGCGCGGTCGACGTCAATGTGCGCGACTTCCAGCGCCTGTTCGGGCCGACCGGGCTGATCGATGCCTTCACCAACGACCATTTGATCAACTATGTCGACACCGCCAGCGAGCCATGGAAATGGCGCGCCGATTTCGGCCTCGATCCGGCGGCGCTGGCGGCGTTCGAGCAGGCAAGGCATATCCGCGACGACCTGTTCCCCGGCGGCACCGGACCGGTGATGAATTTTACCCTGGAGCCGAAGGACCTGTCGCCCAATGTGGCGCGGGTGACGCTCAACCTCGATGGCCAGAACCTCGTCTATTACAACAACGCGACCAGGCCGCAGCCGATGACATGGCCGGGCAAGGACGGCACCGGCGTGATATCGCTCGCCTTCCAGCCGGTCGACGGCTCGCCCGAAGTGATGCTCAACGAGACCGGCAGCTGGGCATGGCTGAGGATGCTGCGCGGCGGCCGTTTCAACGCGACCAAGCTCACCGACGTCTACAGCCTGCGGCTCGGCACCAAGGGGATGTGGGCCGATTTCGAGCTCAAGGCGGCCAGCGTCGAGAACCCCTACACGCTCGAAATGTTCAAGAAGTTCACATGTCCGCCGCAGATCTGATCCTGCCCGGCTTCTACGGTAAGATGCCCGCCGCCGGCGATTTCGTGACGCGGCGGCTGCCGGGCGATTTCGTGCGCGTGTGGGACCGCTGGCTGGCGCAGCATATCGTGCCATTGTTCGGGGCGGAGGCCTGGCCGGCAGATACCGCCTTGCGGTTCCTTAGCGGCCCCGCTTCGTTCGGCGCCTCGGCGGGCATCGTGCTGCAAAGCGCCGACCGGGTCGGCCGGCGGTTCCCGCTGAGCGTCGTCGCCCGCCTTTCTGAGGCGCCGCTGAAGCTGGCCTATTCCGATGCCTGGTTCGACGGCGTTGAGAACGCAGCCTTCGCCGCGCAGCGCGGGGAGTTGGTGCCCGATGAGCTGGACGCCGCCCTGACAGCGCTGCCTGCGCCACCTGTCGATGGGGATGGAGATATCATCGTCGACCTCGTGATGTGGACGGCGCATACGGACATTTTCGATGTCGATCCGCAAGCGCCGCAGCCGACGCTCGAGCAGATCTTCGCCGCGAGTTGGGAGGCCGCGCCTGTCATACCGTCAGCCTCTGTCGATTGAGGAAGATGACCAATGTGGCTTTTGTCGAACCACACGCCGTTCGCCGTGGAACGCAACTGGACCCGCGATGAGCGCGGCCATGAGGTCTGGCTGGTAGCGATCAAGGGCTCGTTCGAAATCGATCCGGACGGCAAGCAGACATTGTTGAAAAACCAGACGCCGGTGACCAAGGCTCCGCTTTTTGGTGCGGATGCCAATGAGCTCCTGGACGAAAGCGATTTCAACATCGAGAAGAAGCACACCGACGTGCTCATCGAGGGGCATATCCGCGCGCCTGAAGGCCAGCCTAACCCAGAAGTGATCGCGCGTATCAAGGTCGGCGACCTCGACAAGGCCGTCAGGGTCATTGGCGACCGTGTCTTCGTGCCTGGCCCGGTTTCGGTTCGCACGACCCGGCCACAGGCGTTCTCCGAAATGCCGATCAGTTGGCGGCGGACCTATGGCGGCACGGATATGGAGGCGTCGAAGCCGGACTGGGACGAGCGCAATCCGCTCGGCACCGGCTTTAGCGCCAATCCGCAAAGGCTTGTCGGCAAGATGGCGCCGAACTTCGAATATCCGGATGCGCCCTATCGCGATCATCGCAGCGGCAAGCCGGCTGCCTTCGGGCCGGTGGCACGGCACTGGCAGCCGCGAGCGAAACATGCGGGCACCTATGGCGATGCATGGGCAAAGACGCGTGACCCGCTCTTGCCGCTTGATTTCGACCGTCGCTACTACCAATGCGCGCCTGAAGATCAGCAAACGAAAGCTCCGCTCATCGGTTACGAAGACGTGCGTCTCGGCAACTTCACGACAGACGGCTTCTGGCAGTTCCTGCTGCCGCGTGTGACCTTCGTCATCACCACCGAGTTCTACGGCCGGCCGGATCGAAGACATGGTGAGGCGACTATCCACACTTTGCGCATCAACCCGGATCTCAGGCAATTTTCGATCACCTGGATGTCGACGCTGCCGGTGCCCTTTGACGAAGAGCGTTTGAAGAACACGACGGTGCGGATCAAACGGCGGAGCGGTGTATCGCCGACTGTCGCTGCCACCGGTGTGTGGCTGGTGGACGATTTCTGATGGCTAAGGGGCAAACCATCGTGGTGGTCGGCGTCGGCGCGCGCACGCCCCTCGGCTTCGACGCGGCATCAAGCGCGGCGGCAGTGCGGGCCGGCCTTTCGGCCATCCAGGACCACCCTTACATGGTCGACCGGTTCGGCGAATTGATGAAGGTGACGAGAGACAGCGGCATCGACATAATGCTCAACGGGCCGGACCGCGCCGTTGAAATCGCCTTTGCGCCGGCGATGGATGCGCTGCAGCCGTTGCTGGCGGCAGTGCCATCGACGGAAGTGTCGCTGATCCTCTCGACCGGAGAATCTCGCCCCGGCCAACCGCAGGGATTCGCCGTTCAGGTCAATTCCAAGCTGCGCAAGCGGCTTTCGCAACATGTGATCCTGGAAGGCGGCGGCTCTACCGCGGGCGGGCATGCCGGTGGCCTGCTCGCGATCTATCACAGCTGCAAGCTGCTGCGCGACGGCAAGGCCAAGTTTTGCCTCGCAGGAGGGGTCGACACCTATCTGGAGCCGGAAACCCTCGAATGGCTGGACGAAACCGAACGGTTGCATTCCGAAGGTAATATCTACGGCTTCTGCCCGGGCGAGGCGGCGGGCTTCTGTCTGTTGACCACATTGGCCAACGCCCGCGCCAATGGCTTGCAGCCACAACTGGAGATCGTGGCGGCATCGACCGCCAGCGAAGACAGCCGGATCAAGACTGAAACGGTAGTGCTTGGCGAAGGCCTGGGAGCGGCCTTCAGGACTCTGTTCGAGGATGCGCCAGCCGACCTGGTCGACCGCATCATCTGCGACATGAATGGCGAACGCTATCGCGGAAACGAATACGGTTTTGCCGTCATTCGCAATCCGGGCCGCTTCAGGAACGCCGCCGATTTCGAAACCCCAGCTGACTGCTGGGGCGATGTCGGCGCGGCCTCCGGCCCGCTCTTCGTAAGCCTCGTCACCGAGGCGCAAGCCCGTAGCTATCAGAAAGGGCCTTTGTCGCTGATCTGGGCAAGTTCGGAAAATGGTGCCCGTTCGGCGATCCTGCTCGGCTCGCCCTGAACTGACTATGGGACGTCGCGGTGACTACTAAACGTTAGGCACCGCCATCCAGTTCGATGCCGGTGAAAAGCGGTGCAGCCATGCGTCGGTGGCGCCCGCATTGGATATGAAGCCGTCGCCGGCCAGCGGACCGATGACGTCCAGGATGTTTCCGTCCATCACCTCTGCCATGCGCTGGTAGACAAGCACCTTTTTGGTGAGCCGGTTGCGGTCGAGCGCATCCGGCTCGGCACCTAGCACGAATACGGTGGCGTGCCGCTGGTCAAACACTGTTACATCGGGATCGGCGCGTAGGTCTTTAGTGCGCGCTGCGACATCGGGATCGTCCCTGAAGGGGGAGCCCAGCGCATTCAGCCAACACGGCGATTTCAACTCGCTTCGCATCCTGAAGGGCGTGAGATCGAGCATGTCGATATCGATGCCCCAGAAGCGCCGCGCCTTGGCATAGATTTCGGTGAAAGCCTCGTCCTTCTTGTCTCTTGCAAAGGCGAAGACCGGCCCACCATGCCCGGAAAAGACGTCTATCCGATCCACCAGTGTCCGCAGCAGCCTGGCCAATTGCCCGGTCGCAAAATCGAGAGGAAAGAGAAAGCGGACATACCAGGCCAGCCCCTGCTTCCTTCGCTTGAGCGCCTCGATGTTCAGGTTGAATGTTCCCTGCGCATCGTCAATCTCGCAACCATCCCAGAGCTGTGCCTCGACGGATCGGCCCGCGCTTATGCGCTTTCGCGCCGCCTCGAAGAAGCTGTATGGCGCGCGCCCGACCGCGCGCGCCGATTGCGTCAGGATCGGATCCGCCACCTGCGACCAGAATGGCAGTTCGGCGATCTTGAACAGCCTGATGCGGTCCTTAGGACACACCGCGCGGTAGAGATCGAGAATCCAGTCGAACTCGTCAACTGTCAGTCTTTTTGGATAGATCACCACCTCAAACAGAAGCTTGTTGAGGGGCGCGTCGTCGACGATAGTCGATTTCAGAAGCGCGTCGGGAAACCCCGGCAAAGGTTTTCCGGGATCACTGACTGTCTTCATCGTCGGTATCCGCCCCTTCGCGCTCGACGTCAATGGAGTGCCTCAGCGACTCAAGGAACTCGGTGAGGTATTCGTCGAAATCGCGATATTCGCGCGTCAGCTTACCATTCTCATACTCCTTGAACGTCGCCTGCCCACCTAATGCCGGCGGCCACATGAAGAGATAGTTGTTGGTGTCCTCGCCCAGCACGACAGCGATTGCGTCTTCCGCCGGGTTCTCGTCGCCAAAGTCCTCAAAGACCTCCCAGACCATTTCAAGCGTTTCCTCGAACCAGTTCTCGCGGCTTCCCCTGGTCCCCAAAATAGCGGCATCGCCGTCGAAGTCGGTCCAGCCGTCGTGCATCAAGAGGAATGCGCGATAGGAAGGCTCGAGGGGAAAACCGCACTTCTTCTCGAAGCGCGCAATGTCGTTTTCCGTTGCCGGCCTTGCCGGCGGCTCGGTCATGTCCTCATCAAGCGTCAGCCTGTCGAGTTCGCGCTTGGCCTCCAGAAGCGCGGCCACAAGTTCCGCGCGCTTTTTCTCGTTCAGCATAATGGCTCCATCAACAGCAGTCTCCTCGCACTCCGGTATGCTGGTCGGGACCGCTCGTTTTCAAATCGCTCATCGCGCCGCCGATCCATTTGTTCGGCCGGCGCGACATCCAGCGCAGATTGGAACCGCGTGTCGGGTGGCCGTTGTGCTGGATTTCCTGGACATGGTCCGGACTGAACAGCCTATATTTCGGCCGGGTGCTTTCGGCCTTTTCCTTCAGCTTCTTCTTGCAGCCGGGCGAAACGTCGTGGAAGCCCATGTCCTCGGGCTTGCCTTCGCCGCCCGGGCCCTTACCCAGTCTGGCGTAGCGCTTGATCGACTTGCAGACGTTGTTGCCTGAGTTTCTCGTGCCGGCGCCATCGGACCCATATCTCTTGCCAGCCTGCTTGACCTCAGTGAACTCCGAGCTCTTTCTGCCTTTCAACGCGTCATTGTATGCCTTGATCTTGGCGCAAATCTCTTCGAGCTCGCACTTGTCGTACTCCTTGCGCGGCCGCCCGGATTTCGTTTTTCCTTTCGGCGCGCCATCGCACAGGATCACCAATACCGTGCCTTCGGTCTTGCTGCGCGGGTCGATATTGCCGCCGAGATCGACCGTGTTCTTGTCGTTGTGGAACTTCTTGTCGGTATGACGGCAGGCATTCTGGCCGTCCATCTTCACGTCGAAGGAATAGGTGATCCAGTCCGTCGCCTTCATGTTGACGTTGGACTTCACGCCGCCGACGGTACCGGGTTCGTCGCCATTGCTGCGGCTGTAGTGGGACCCCTTGATGGCAATCATCTTGCCCTTGGCGAAGACCGTCGTCGTGCCGTCGGAGAGCGACGACTGTTCGGCGATATTGGGGTAAGGAAGCGGAACCGGTCCACCCGGACTAGGCGTCTTGCAGACGTCCGGTATCGTCGCCATCGACAGCCCGACAGTTCCTTTGTAGGTCAGGCCGAGATTGTTGACGGAGATGTGTGATGGCATCGCCTTACAACCCTTTTGCCCATTCCTTCACCCGTTCGGCCACCGGCAGATAGGGCGGGCTGTCGTCGAAATGCGTTGCGAATGCATCGCCCAACACTTCCGGCTCGACGGAGAACAGCTTGTCCTCAGACCGCGCTTGCGGAAACAGCTCAAGAAATGCGGCCCCCGCCGACACGGCCAGAGCCGGCGCGCGCATCTGGTGGACCAGCCAATGCAGCAAGGTGCGGTCTCCCAACATGCCGGCGCCCCGCACCGCCACCGCTGCCGTCTCGGGCGATTTCAGCAGCCCCCCCATCCAGGCCCTCACATCCTTATCGGGCGCTGCCTTGACCGCGGCCCGCAGCGCCGCCATGGCGTCAGGACCTCCACCAACCGCAACCTTGCGCAGCTCGGCACTGGCCAGATCGCCGGAACCAAGTTCTGTCAAAGCCCAAGCGGCCCAGAACCGGGGCTGCTCCTGGCCATCCTCAAGACCTGCGCGCAATTCCTCGACCAGATCGGTTCGCCGCATCTTGCCGGCCAGACGGAGGCTGGCGGCGCGGACGCGCGCATCGGGATCGCGCACGAGCCGCGACAGCATCTCTCTGGGATCGACACCGTGCCCAAGGCAAGCCGAAACACCGAGAAAGCGCTTGAACGCGTCCTGGGCGCCGATCCAGTCGCGCACCTTGGCGGCGATTGCCTGTGGTCTGTGCCAGGCCAGCGCGCCAATCAGCCCGCGTGCGTCGTCCTCGCCCTTACGGCCGAGCTCGACAGCCTCGTCCAGACGGCGGCCATCGCTCTGCTCGATCGCCAACCAGGCGTAGAGGAACAGTTCGCCCTTTTCCGGGAAGTCCTCATAAGCGGCGACGACGAGCGGCCAAGCCGCGGAACCGGCGATGCGCAGACCATCGAGATTGGCTTCCAGGCGACTGTCGACGCCCGCGACGACGGCAAGATCCGGCGGATCGGCCTGCATCAGCGTGTCGCGTTGCGCCCAGAGGAACGCAGCCTGTTCGGCGTGCTGCCTGACGATGCCGGCTACGATCGGCCGTTGGGGCGCGCCTTTGCCGGCTTGTTTGCGGGTTGCGGCCATCGTCAATTGAGGTCGATAGATCCGCCACGGATGCGGTTGGCGGCACTTGCATGACTGGTGACGTAGGTGCCGCGAATGGTGATGCGGCCATCCTTTTCCATGAGGATCGCAGCCTTGCCGCAGCGCAGTTCAATGCGCTCTTCGCCAATGATGCGAACACGCTCGCCGTCGCGCAGGATTTGCGGCGCGGTGGTCTTGCGCGCCGGCTCGACGATGCGGCCGACGATCAGCGGCTTCATCGCATTGCCTTCCTGAAACAGCAAGGCAACCTCTTGACCGATCATATCCGCCGTCAATTGGGTCAGGCTGCGCGCAGGCAAGGCGGCTTCTTCCGGGTTGCCGGGGAACACCACCAGCGGCGAAGCGGCATCGTCGAAACCGAGGAAGATGCCGATCACCACACCATCGATGCGTTCGCGAACCTCGCTCATCGTCGTCCCCTCAATTTTCGCTGATGGTCGAACCCTTGATGACCACATCGCTGGACGCCTTGATGGTGATCTTGCCCGATCCCTTGATCGAGATGTCCTTGCCCTCGATTCCGATCGAGCCGTCCTTCTTCATCATGATCTTCGCCGATCCGGTCTGGATCAGGATCTCGTCGCCGGCATTGATCACCAGTTTCTTGCCAACATTGATCGAGCTGTCCTCGCCGACGCTGATGGAGCTGCCTTTGGCGATGCCCAATGAATGAGCACCTCCGACATTCGTCGAATCATCTGCTCCGACACTGGCGCTGCGCGCCGCGCCGATACTGAAAGTCTGCGCGCTTCCGACCGTAACACTTTGATCCGCGCCGACATTGACGGTCTGCGCCGCGCCGATGTCCCAACTATCCGCGGCGCCAATGCTGTGGCTTTGATTGATCCCTACGCTCACCGACCGCGTCGCACCAATCGTGTTCGTCTGCGAGGCGCCCACGGTTCTCGCTTCCGCCGCGCCCACCGTATCCACGCGCGCGACACCCACCGTGACCGTCTGGTTCAGCCCCACCGTCTGCGAATGATTGGCGTCGATGTTCTCGGTCGAATTGGCGACGACATGGATCGTCTCGTTCGCCATCACCGTCAGCGAGCGGTTCGCACCCACCGTCTCGGTGTCGTTCGAGCCGATGTTGGTGGTTTGGTCGACGCCGATCTTGACGGTCTTGTTGTTGCCGACGTCCTCGTCGAGGTTGTGGCCGACGGAGTGCTTGGCGTCATGGTCAATGCGGTCGGACTGATCGTGCTGGACCGTCTTGTTGCGGTCGTGCTTGATCAGCAGGTGATGGTCCTTCTGGGCCTGGAAGTTGACCAGCTCGGAGCCGGCCTTGTCCTCGAACATCAGCTCGTTGTAACCGCTGCCGCCTTTCGAGGAATTCGACTTCCAGCCGGATTGCGTGGCGTTGCCCGGCAGCCCATAGGGCGGCATCTGCGAAGCGTTGTAGACGCGGCCGGTGATGATCGGCAGGTCCGGATCGCCTTCGATGAAATCGACGATGACCTCCTGGCCGATGCGCGGGATCTGGATGAAACCCCAGTTGCTGCCGGCCCAGGTCTGCGAGACGCGCACGAAGCAGGAAGAGTTCTGGTCCTTATTGCCGAGCCGGTCCCAGTGGAACTGCACTTTCACGCGGGCATATTTGTCGGTGAAGATCTCCTCGCCCGAAGGGCCGACGACGGTCGCCGTCTGCGGGCCGCGCATGATCGGCCGCGGCGTGATGCGCGGCGGCCGGTAAGGCAGTTTGGTGGGTGCCACGCCGAGCACCACCTTGAAATTCTCATTGTGAGCCTCGTTCTGCGTCCGATAGCCCGGATCGAACAAACGGTACTCGGCGCTGACCACAAGATAATCCTGGTTCTGGTCGTCGCGCGGAAAGCTTTCAAGCGTGAACTTGCAGCCGGAAAAAAGGCCGCGCACCGTGCCAACCGCCGTGCTGTGTTGGTGCACGGCCTGAAGCTCCTCGCGGCGGATCCCGGCGATCTTGTCGCCGCGCCCGACATCGAGATGGGCGCCGGGCTGGCGGTAGTTCTCGCCCGAGGCTTCCTTGTGGCCGAAAGGCTGGGCGGATTTCGCCATCAGATCGGCGCCGGGCTTCTCGAAGTCGTAGTCCGTGTGGGCATAGGCGCCCGGCCGCACCGCGCTGCCAGGTATCCACTCGGTGATGTATTCGACATCGCGCCGCGAGGCCTGGCCCTCGAAATTGTAAAGCACCTTCTCGTAACCGGGCGCCGGCTTCAGCTTGCTCATCGCGTCGCAGAGGATGAGCGTGTGCTTGCCCTCGTCATGCTCGAAGAAATAGAAGATGCCTTCGTGCTCGAGCAGCCGCTGCACGAAATCGAGATCGCTCTCGTCGTACTGAACGCAATACTCGCGCTGGGGATAGGACCCCTGCAGCCGCTTCTCGAATTTGGCGATGCCGTATTTCGAGAATATCTTCTCGACAATCTCCACCGCCGTCATGTTCTGAAAGATGCGGCAATCGGTGGTGTTGCCGAGAAACCAGGGCCATGGCCTGACGGTCGCCTCGTAGAAGGCCAGGCGGTCCTCGATGCGGGTCAGTTTGAAATCCGACACGAGGCCGCTGAACCAGCGCTTCGGATCGGATTCGCCCTCGACCGAAACGACGCCGCCCAGCATCTTCAACGGGTCGATGTCGCGGTTCTTCGAGACGAAGCCGACCGTATAGGCAAAACAGCAGCTGATCTCATCGCGGCCGATGAGATGGGTGAAGGTCAGGTCGGCGCCAGCCGGCGTCTGCACAACCGTGGCGCGTTCGTTCGGCATGGTCGTGCCCCTCCTGGACGCGGCCGCCAGTATGATGGATTGAAGCCCCCGCTATGTTAACCGCATCACGTTCGGGAACTTTTCACGCCCACCGCACCGGACCGCTTTTCAGCCTAGCATATGTTTGGCGGCGGCCAAATAACAGCTGTGGCTAAACCGCTCCGTGCGCTGGTGTGAAACGCAGCTCTCCCGCCGCGCTCGCAAGCTGCTAGAATGCCAGAGCAATTCCAGGAAAGCTGCGTTGGCGTTTCCGCCTGGGATTGCGCGGAAAATAAGCATTTGTTGACCAAGTTGGGCGACGCTTCCGGATGTTCATCTCGCTCCAGATCAGCAATGTCGACAGGCTGCCGGCCGGCACCGCCGCCAGCTATGCCGCCCGCGACCGCAGTTTCGAGATCGGCCGCGAGAATTGCGACTGGACGCTGTCGGACCCGGACAAGGTCATTTCGGGCCGGCACTGCGAGGTCCGCTACCAGGCGGGTTCGTTCTGGCTCTACGATCTTTCGCGCAACGGCACTTTCATCAACGGTTCGAGCCAGCGGATGAGCGGGCCGCATCGGCTGGCCCAGGGCGACCGGCTGCTGATCGGCCGCTACGTCGTCGGCGTTTCGATCGAAGACGAACGAGCCGCTACCGGACATCCGCAGACCAGGACCGGATCGACGCAGCGCGAACTGCCGCCATCGACCGGCCGGCCCTTGGATTCCGGCCAAGAGCCGTTCTTCAGTCCGGCGGGACAGCGCCCCACCGGAGCGGCGTCCGCCTCGACATCCTCGGCGCTGCAGCCAGGCCCAGCAGTGCCAGCCAACCAGCCCGCGGAAGCGGACGCGATATTGCGGGAGATCGCCAAGGCTGCCGGCCTCGCGCCTGAATTGCTGCAGTCGCGCGACCCGCACGATGTCGCGGCCGAGATCGGCGCTGTGCTGAGGATCACGGTCGAGCAATTGTCCCTGCTGCTCAAGGCGCGCGCGGCGGCAAAGGTGCTCGCCAAGACCGCGCACCGCACGATGATCGGCGCCGAGGACAACAACCCGCTGAAATTCGTGCCGGGCACCGACGACATGTTGGAGATCATGTTCACCAAGCGCAGGGCCGGCTATCTCGATGCCAGGCACAGCGTCGAGGACGCGTTCCGCGACCTGAAGGCGCATGAGATCGCGACCTATGCCGCCATGCAGGCCGCGCTGTCGCGGCTGCTCGACGACCTGTCGCCGGAAGCGATCGCCAAGAAGATCCCGCCGGCGTCCTTCTCGTCCAGGAAGAGTCAGGCCTGGGATGCGCTCGTCGCGATATGGCGGACGATGGAAGACAAGCATGAGAACGGCATGCTGGATGTCTTCCTCGCCTATTTCGCCGAAGCCTACGCCAAGGCCGACAAGCAGAAATAGCCGCACGGGCACTGGCGCATTTCACCGTTTCACGGAAACGGTGAAATGCGCCATCTTCTTGTTTTTACGCAATTCCGGACGGAAAACCGCTCACACTTTTCCTGGAATTGCTCTGACCGCGTCCGCCGTATGTGACGGGTCTCATAGAAGAAGCCGCCTCTTCGAGCATGTTTGCTTCCGGATTTCAATCGGCGGCCCCGTTTCAATTGAGTATCCGGGCGACTAGAATGCACAGGGACGCCAGCCCGGCGGGCAAGGCGGCGAGGCTTGGGGCGTGTGCAGCAATGTCATGTTTCGGCGAGATGAGCCTTTCCATGCGGCCCGCCGCCGAGGCTCAGCCTAAAACGCGTTTCCCCGACCGAAAACACGCCTGTTGCAGCGAGAAGGCGGGGCGCCGCCGATGAGCTCGAAGGACGATCCCTCCAGGCCGGCGGACAAGACCGTCATCCGCGCGCCGCGGCCGAAGCAGAAACCGCTTGCGGCCCCCGAGAGGTCCGGCCTGGAAGGCGTTCGGCCAGCCGCATCGCCTTCCCGCGAAGCGACGGTATTCGACCCCGGCGGCGGCCGACAGATGCCAACCGGCTGGTCGTCCGGGACCGTGCTGTTTCAAGGACCAACTCCGGGAGCAGCCGCGAACGCGGCGCCGGGCGTGCAGCAGGACGTCCTGCTCGACGCCGCCGAAGGCGTGAAATACACCGCCGCCAATCCGATCCTTGCCGCCTCCGCGCCGCTGCTGATGCTTCTCGGCCAATTGCGGCTGATGCCGGTCGACCGGCAAGCCGCGCCCTTGGCAGAGCATATCGCCGACGCGATCGAGACCTTCGACCTTGCAATCGCGAGGGCAGGCGTGGCCGACGAGAACGCACGGATCGCCAAATTCGCGCTTTGCGAAACCGCCGACGATCTCATCGGCAATCTGCCCTGGCCGAGCAAGGACAGCTGGCTTCAGCACAGTCTGGTGGCGCGGTTCTTCCACACCCAACCGACCGGCGCCGGCTTCTACGAAGCGCTGAACAACATTCTCGCCAGGCCGGAAGCGCACTATGACCTGCTCGAGCTGATGCATGCCTGCCTGTCGCTCGGCTTCGAGGGCCAGTATCGCGGGCTGGCCAAGGAGCGGGACACGCTCGAACGCGTCCGGCGCGACGTCTACGACACGCTGCGCTACTTCAAGCCGCGCGCCGGCGAAGACATCTCGCCGCACTGGCAAGGCATGGCGGCGGCGCTGCCTAAGCCGAGGGCACGGCTGCCGCTCTGGGCGGTCGCGGCCGCCGCGGCGACACTGGTGACGGCGGCCTTTTTCGGGTTGCGGGTGCTGATCACCGATGAAGGCGACGCGACCGCGGGAGAGTTGCTGGCGCTCAATCCATCGACTCCCGTCACCATCGAGCGCGCCAGCGTGGCGGCGCCCACTGAGCCGGCGCCCAGCCCGCCGCCGCCCGCGGCTCCGGATACCGCCCAGATCGACCGCATCCGGGCCGCACTTGCCAAGGAGATCGCCAGCGGCGGACTGAGCGTCGGCGAAAAGGGCGCGTTCATCGTCGTCGAGATCAACAACCAGCTTTTGTTTCCGTCCGGCCAAGCGGAACTGAAGCCGCAGTTCCAGCCGGTCGCGGCCGACATCGCCACCGTGCTCGATGCCGAGTCCGGACCGATCCGGATCGTCGGCCACACCGACAATGTGAAGCCGAAGAAGTCGAGTACGTTCAAATCGAATTTCGACCTTTCCGTCGCTCGCGCCAAGGCCGTCCAGGCGATGATGGCCAAGCAGTTGAAGGACCCGTCACGGCTCAGTGCCGACGGCAAGGGCGAGGACGAACCGATCGCCGATAACGGCACGGCCGACGGCCGCGCCAAGAACCGGCGCGTCGACGTGATGATACCGAAACAGGCGACCTTGCAGACCGGCGCGGCGGAGGGCGGCGACTGATGCGCTGGCTGCTGCGGATCTTCAGCGTGCTCGCGCTTGCCGGTTTCTCGGCGGCGGTCTGGTACGCCGGGCCACTGATCCGCTTCGCCGATACGCGCCCGCTTGGGCCTGTGTGGCTCAGGGCCACGATCATCGGCGTCACCGTTGCGGTGCTTGCTCTGTTCTACGGGATCCGCTTCTGGCAGCGGCGCAAGGCGCAGAAGGCGCTCGAAACGGCCATCGCGCGCAGCGACGAGCGCAACGACGATTCCCAGGTGCTCGAAGCGCGCATGAGCGAAGCGATCGCGACGCTGAAGCGGACGAGCGGCAAGCGCAACTTCCTCTATGACATTCCCTGGTACATCATCATCGGCCCGCCCGGCGCCGGCAAGACGACGGCGCTGGTCAATTCCGGGCTGAAATTCCCGCTTGCCGGCTCCGGCAGCGCGCAGCCGGTGGCCGGCGTCGGCGGCACGCGATCCTGCGATTGGTGGTTCACCGACGAGGCGGTGCTGATCGACACGGCCGGCCGCTATACCACGCAGGAGTCGGACCGTGAGCGTGACAAGGCAAGCTGGCTGGCATTCCTGGGACTGCTGAAGAAGCACCGCACCAGGCAGCCGATCAACGGCGTCATCCTCGCCATCAGCCTCTCGGATCTCGTCGGCTTCGACGACCGCCAGCTCGACGCGCATGTCACCGAGATCAGGAGCCGCCTGCGCGAGCTGCACGAGACGCTGAAGATCCAGTTCCCGGTCTATCTGCTCTTCACCAAGGCCGACCTCGTCGCCGGCTTCATGGATTATTTCGGCGATTTCGACGAGGCGCGCCGGCGCAAGGTGTGGGGCGCGACATTCCAGACCGCGGACCGCACCAAGAACATGGCCGGTGAAGCGCCGGCGGAATTCGACGAACTGGCCAAGCGGCTCGCCGAGGAAGTCGCCGACCGCCTGCAGGAAGAGGCCGACCCCGTGGCGCGGATCGCACTGTTCGGTTTTCCGGCACAGTTCGGCGCGCTGAAGAGCCGGATAACCCAGTTTGTCGGCAGCCTGTTCGACACCTCGCGCAGCCAGGTCAATGTCAGCCTGCGCGGGCTCTATTTCTCGTCGGGCACCCAGGAAGGCACGCCCTTCGACCAGGTGCTGGGCGCGATCAGCCGCAGTTTCGGCAGCGCTTCGCAGGCGCATCTTTCCGGCGCCGGCAAGAGCTTCTTCCTGCATGACCTGCTGACCGATGTGATCTTCCCGGAATCGGGCTGGGTCTCCTTCGACAGGGCGGCCGAACGCCGCATCCGACTTGCCAGATCCGGCGGCCTGGCGGCGATTGGGCTGGCGGCCTTGGCGGCGCTCGGCGTGCTGGGTCTCAGCTTCTTCGCCAACAGAGAGCTGATCGCCTCCACCAGGCAAGCCATGGCGCATTATCGCGACAGCGCCGATAGCCTGCTGAAGAGCACGACGGTGACCGACGTCGACCTCGAAAACGTCATCGGCCCGCTCGACCAATTGCGCAACCTGCCCGCAGGCTTCGAAAATGGCGATCAGGGAAAGCCTATCGAGGAGACGTTCGGGCTCAGCCAGCGCGAGAGGCTGCTGTCGGCCTCCAAGACCGCCTACCGGCAGGCGCTGGAGCGGACCTTCCGCTCGCGGCTGCTGGTGCAGGCCGAGCGGACGATCCAGGCCAAGATGGCCGATCCGATCGCGCTCTACGAACCGCTCAAGATCTACCTGATGCTGGGCGGCAAGGCGCCGAAGGTCGACGACGAGCTGATCGTCTCGTGGATGAAGCAGGACTGGGAGGAGAACCGCTACCCCGGCCAGAACAACCGCGAAGGCCGAGCGCAGCTCGAAAAGCATCTGCGCGCCATGCTTTCGCTCGACGACGCCTATGATCCAACCTTCGCGCTCAACCAGCCGCTGGTCGAGGCCGCGCAGCGCTCGCTCGGACGCATGAGCCTCGCCGACCGCGCCTCGGCGCAGATCAAGTCGGCGGTCTATGCGGCAGGGCTGCAGGATTTCTCGATCGCCGCGAAAGCCGGTCCGGAAGCACAGCTGCTGTTCGAGCGCACGGATGGCGGCGAGCTTGCCGATCTTGAAGTCCCGGGCCTTTACACGCGCGCCGGGTTCAATCGCTTCTTCCTGCCGCAGCTCTCGCGCATCGCGCAGACGCTCGTCGACGACCGCTGGGTGCTCGGCGGCGGCGGCGAGCAGGGCGGCATCGGCCAGGACCTGCCCAAGCTCGGTCCCGAGCTTATCGATCGCTACGGCAAGGAATTCGCCGCCGCCTGGAACGGTGTGCTCGACCAGCTGAAGCTCAAGGCGATGCTGAACGACAAGCCGCAATATCTGGCGCTTTCCGCCGTCGCCGCGCCGGACTCGCCTCTCGACCAGCTCTTCACCGCGATCGCCGATGAGACCGCACTGACGAAGGACAGCACCGCCGAGGGCGATATCGCGACGGCGCAGCAGGACGCCGCCAACATGGCCAAGGGCCTCGCCCGCATCGGCCTGCAGATTGCGGGGGGCAAGTCGCAAAGCCGCGCCGGCGCGAGTTCGGCCGTCGCGCAGAATGCCGGTGCGAGCGTCGAGGCGCAGTTCCGCTCGTTCCAAGCATTGGTCAGCGGCAACCCCGGGCGCCGGCCACTCGATGCGCTGACGCAGAACTTCCACGACATCTTCCAGAGCCTGAAGCTCGCGGCCGACGTCCCCACGCAGACCGAACGCGTCAACGCCAATTTGCAACTGCAGATCTCGACGCTGCGAGCCAATGTCTCGCGCCTGCCCAAGCCGCTGGCGCGCATGGTCAATGCCGCGGCGGACGAGCTCGAAGGCAATGTCGCCGAGGCTTCCATAGCCAACCTCAACCAGACCCTCGACCAGACGGTGACGCGCGCCTGTGAAGCGGCGGTCAACGGTCGTTATCCTTTCACCCGCGACGGCACAGACGAGATCTCGATGGCGGATTTCACCAAGCTTTTCGCGCCTGGCGGCCTGATGGACCGTTTCTTCGCGCAGAACCTGGCGCCGCTGATCGACATGACCGGCCAGGAATGGACCTGGAAGCAGGACGCGCGTTCCAGCAAGGACCTTGCAAAATCGACCTTGAAGACATTCCAGTCGGCGGCGGAAATCCGCAGCGCCTTTTTCCCTTCCGGCGGCTCGGTGCCCTCGGTCTCGATCACCATCACACCCACGTCGGTGAACAGCGAAGTCGACAGCGCCGTGCTCAATGTCGACGGGCAGACGGTCCAGAGCGCCCAAGCCGGCAACGCGCCAAGCATCGTGACATGGCCGAGCGGCGCCGCTTCCGGATCGGCGAGCCTCAGCCTCGCGCCGGAAATGCCCGGACGCGAGTCCGCGCTCAAATTCGAAGGGCCGTGGGCGCTGAAGCGGCTCTTCGACAAGGCGACCATCACCGGCGACGGCGCCAGCACCGAGGCGCGTTTCGTGATCGGCGGACGCGATGTCGCCTACACCATCCAGGTCGGCTCTGGCGCCAATCCCCTGCTGCTGCCGGCCTTGTCCGGCTTCAGCTGTCCGAAGGCGTTCTGAGATGGTCGGCCCCGCATTGCATTTCGATACTCTAATCTACACGCTTGTGGCAAAGTGGCCTGGGCACACGGCCCATGGCTGGTCACAGAGGACGCTCGCTGAGCGCTTGGTGGCAAATTGAGCACTGTCGCCCTCCCCATCGACAGCTTCGGCGTCAGCCACCAGGGCTGCGTGCGCGACCACAACGAGGACAATTACCTCATCGAACCGCAGACCGGACTCTGGGTGGTGGCCGACGGCATGGGCGGGCATGAGGCCGGGGAAGTCGCCTCGGCCAGCATCGTCGACCACCTGGCGACAATCGGCATTGCGAGCTCCGCGCCGGACCTTCGCGCCCGCTTCGAGGATCGGCTTAGCCGCGCCAACGCCGAGATCCGCGACATATCGCGCTCGCGCGGCATCACCATCGGCTCCACTTTCGCGGCCCTGCTTGCCATGGATGGACGCTTCGCTTGCCTGTGGGCCGGCGACAGCCGCATCTATCTCGTGCGCAACGGCTCGATCTTCCAGGTTTCGAAGGACCACACCGAAGTGCAGGAATTGCTCGACCGCGGCATGATCAGTGCCGAGGAAGCGCGCAACTGGCCGCGCCGCAATGTGATCACGCATGCGGTCGGCGTCAGCGACGAACTCGAGATCGATTTCCAGCAGGGCGAGCTGACGGCGGGTGACGTTTTCGTTCTCGGCACCGACGGACTGACCGCGCATGTCAGCGATGCCGAGATCGAGGCCGCGGTCAAGTCCGCCACGCCGCGAGTGGCCTGCCGGACCCTCCTGGACATGGTGCTGGCGCGCGGCGGCACCGACAATGTGACCATCGTACTCGTGAAGATCGGCAGCGGGCATAGCGGCGCGCACCATTCGGATCGGTCCGGAGCGGAGGGCCTGGTCAGATGAGCGACGACGACAAGACACGGCTGTCGACGAACATCACCTATACTGGCGTCGGCACACAACTCAGCGGGATCTACGAACTCGACGAGCGGATCGCCTCCGGCGGCATGGGCGAAGTCTACCGCGGCCACAACATCCAGACCGGCGACCATGTGGCGATCAAGATCGTGCTGCCCGAATTCGCCCGCGACCAGACGATCCTGTCGCTGTTCCGCAAGGAAGCATCGATCCTGAACCATCTCTCGCATGACGCGGTGGTGCGCTACCACGTGTTCACGATCGATACGCGGATCGGCCGCCCCTATCTCGCGATGGAGTTCGTGGACGGCCAATCGCTGTTCGACATCATGCGGCGCGGGCCGATGCCAGCAGAGGACGTGCGCCGGCTTTGCCATCGCCTCGCCTCTGGCTTGAGCGCTGTGCACCAGGCGGGCGCCGTGCACCGCGACCTCTCGCCGGACAATATCATCCTGCCCGGCGGCCGGGTCGAGCGCGCCAAGATCATCGACTTCGGCATCGCCCGGTCGGCCACCGTCGGCGGCGAGACGCTGATCGGCGGCAAATTCGCCGGCAAATACAATTACGTCTCGCCGGAACAGCTCGGCCTCTATGGCGGCGAAGTCAGCGAGCAATCCGACATCTACAGCCTCGGCCTGGTGCTGGCCGCGGCGCTGCGCGGAAAGCCGCTCGACATGAGCGGCTCGCAATATGAGATCATCGAGAAACGCCGGACCGTGCCGGACCTGTCGGATATCGATCCCGATTTCCACGAGCTCCTCGAAGCCATGCTGCAGCCGGATCCGCGCGACCGGCCGGCGAGCATGGCCGAGATCGCCCGGGCGACGCGCGGCGAGGATCTCGAGCCGACATTGCCGCCGCCGGTGCCGTTCGGCGCACGCGAACGCTCCGGCCTGCCGCGCGCCGGCTGGACAGCGCCACCTGACTCCAAACCCCAGCCGCCGGTGCCTCAGGGCGAGCCGCGCTTCGTCGAGCATGTGCGCCCGGCATATCTGTCGGAGCCACGGCCCGTGCCACCGGCCCCTCCGGCCAGCGCGCCCGGGCCGGCTGCGCCCAAAAAGGTTTCGCGGATGCCCGCCATCGCCGGCGGCGCCGCAGCGCTCGCTATTCTGGCGGCAGCCGGCCTTTATTTCAGCGGCGTGCGGGCGCCCCCGCCGGTGGCGGAAGAATCCAAGCCGCTGACGCCGAAGCCGGTCGCCGAAGCGGCCAAACCAGTGGCCGAAGCGCAGCAACCGGAGGCCCGGAGACCTCAGGTGCCGGCCGCGCCTCAGCCGGAAGCACCCAAACCTGACACTGCGAGGCCGTCTGCCCAATCTGATGCGGAGACCAAGACGCCGGTCGAGCAGCCGACGCCGCCTGCCGCTCAGCCGGAGAGCGAGGCCAAAAGCCAGATGCCTCAGGTCGAGACCAAACCCGTGCAGCCCCCGATCCAACAGTCGCCTGCGCCGGCTCCCGCGCCAACGGAAAGCCAGAAGCCGGCGCAGCCGGCAAGCGAGCCGGCGGTCAAGGCGCCGGAACCGAGCCAGACGGCTGAGAACAAGCCGGCGCAGGAGGCAAATCCGCCGGCGGCCAAGCCCAGCGTGAAAGACCTCGTGGACAAGCTTTCCAAGTTGCCCAAGCCGGCGGCCTCCCCGGCTTCGCAAAGCCAGGCATCGGCGCAGCCAATCCCTCAGCCGGCCGAGCCGAAGGCGCAGACCCCGACAGCCAGCCAGCCGGAAATGCCGACCACGCCAGTAAAACCAGCGCAGCAACCGCAACAACCGGCGACTAGGCAGCCCGATACCGACGTCGCCATCAACGTGCCCAAGCCGGCGCTTCCATCAGCGGAAGATGACATGTCCAAGTGGAAAGACCAACGTTCCTGGGTGCGCGACTTCAGCGGCGGCAGCTGTTTCTACGCGAATGTGACGTCGGGACCTGGCGCCGCCCCGACGATCGAGGGATACGGAACGGCGGTCCAGCCCTTCGAACAATTGCTCAATGATTTCCAGACGAGGTTCCATATCGAGCCGGACATCAGCGTGCGCCTCATCACCTTGTCCCAGTGCGGCGTGCCTACTTTCCTCCGCTTCCTCGACCGTAGCTCGGCCGAGAAGCCGCAGCTTGTGCTGGACCGAACATCGATCCCGGACGGCTCGCCGGTCAGTGGCGCGCTCTATACGGGCGGCGGGCTTGTCTCGAACATCATGCTGATTGACCATAAGGGCGTTGCCTTCAACCTCAACGACCGCATGGTGCCGCAAACCGATAAGGTGACCTTCAATATCCCGATCGGTCTCGCCGCCACCGACAAGGCGACCGGCAAGGCGGTGCCGCAGATCATGCTGGTGATCACCGGGCCCAAGGACATCCAGGCCGCCATGTTCTCCAGGCCGACGCCGGCCTCGGAGCTGTTGCCCAGAATACTCGAGGAGATCGAGGCCGACGGATCGCAGTTCTCCGCCACGGCCACCTATTTCCGGCTTGGCGGATAGCATGAACCGATGGGCCTTCGCATCCTGCGTATCTTGAGGCAGTCCTGGCCACGCAAGCAGCGTAGCCGGCCCCGATTGCCGTTGCCGGGCCGCATGACGCTTGGGGCGCTGCTCGGAGCGGCGCTGCTCTCGATCCTTTCGCCCGGCAAGGCGCATGCCGAATTCACCGTCTGCAACCAGACGCTCGACGTCGTCAATCTCGCCGTCGGACAGAAGGTCGACAATGCCGACCAGACCGACGGCTGGTGGACGATCGGCGCCAACCAGTGCGTCAACGTCATCCGCGAGGAGCTGACAAACCGCTACATCTATCTCTACGCGACGGACGTCTTCGGCCACGCGATCCTGAACGGGTCGACCGAGATGTGCATCGACCGGAGGCGCTTCTCGATCCGCGGCATCGAGGAATGCTGGCAGCGCGGCCATATCGCGGCGCGCTTCGTCGAGGTCGATACTCAGGAGCAGGTGCGCTGGACCTATTTCCTGACCGGAAGCAGCCCGTGACGCACACGATCGACACGAGCTTCAAGCAGAAGAAGCTGGCGCGCCTGGCCGAGCGGCGGCGCAAGCTCTGGCGCCGGGCGCTTGCCGGCCTTGCCGCGCTTGCCGTCATCGCTTCAGCCACCGGCTTCTATCTGACCAGGGACTATTGGTCGTTCGGCGACGAGGACGAGGAGTTGCATCCCGTCGAAGGCATGGAAGACGTGCCGCCCGATGCCTCGGTCTATGTGCCGGCGATCATCGATCTGGCCGGCGATCCGATGTGGATCACGCTGGCGCCCGATGCCGACACCGCGACGAAGGGCAAGACCGTCGCGCGCCCGGCCGAGCTCGACACTTCGGGCGCCTCGCCGCAGATCGAAATCCTGTCCGACGTGATGCTGAGCGCCAGCGAGAAGTTCATGACGACGATCCCGTCGACGCAGGAGGACTTCGCCTTCTTCCAGGCGCAGCGGCAAGCCGCGCCGAAGCCTTCGGCGACGGCGCCGGGCGATGCGCAACCGGCCCTGCCCGCTCCAGCCGCGGCGCCGGACGATCAACAGGGCGACCTCGAGAACGACCTGCAGGCGGCGCCGGACGAGGGCGACGCCGGCTCAGCGCCCAAGGCAGACGCCGACGACCCCGAGGCCGGCTGGGGCGAGACCATCGACCAGGGCGAAGCGGCGCTCCCGGCCTTCAAGAAAACCGCGATCGAGAACAACACGACCGTCGCGACCGTCACCAGCGAATATCAGCGCTTCGAAGCGACCGAGGACACGTTCGTGAAGATCCTCAACGATCGCAGCCTGGAGAGCGTGGCGCTGGATGCGCATTTTTCCGCCGAGGACGCGAAGCTGGCGGGCGAGGCGCTGAAGTCGCTGTTCAACCGCGACGGGCTGGAGTCCGGCTTTGTCGTGGCCATGCGCGGGTTCCGACCCACCCGCGAGACGACGACCATGTCGCTGATGCAGGTTTCCGTCTATGCGAGGAACGTCTATGTCGGCACGCTGACGCGCAACGCGGCCGGCGCCTTCGTGTCGGGCGTCGACCCCTGGGTCCGCGAGGATCTGTTCAACTATTCCGGCGCCTCGGACCAAGGCGGGCCGAAGCGGCAGTATCGCCTGCTCGACGCGATCTATTCGACAGCTGCGCGCAACAAGGTGCCGACCAGCGTCATCGGCGAGGCGATCATGTATCTGTCGCGCGGGCAGGATCTCGACGCCTTCGCCAGCGAGGACCAGCGCCTGGTGCTGATCTATTCGCAGACGCCGCGCGGCCAAGGCGAGATCTCCGGACGGGTGCTCTATGTCGGCGTTCAGGGCGCGGACAGGAGCCTCGACTGTTTCGTCTTCCAGCAGAGCGACGGCCAGTATGCCTGCGTGACCGGCGACGATCAGGTGCGGTCGCTCACCGTTACCAACGGCATGGTCACGCCGGTCGCCGGGGTGATGACCTCGACCTTCGGCCCGCGCAAGCATCCGATCCTGGGCACGGTGCGCATCCATAAGGGCGTCGACTGGGCGGCGCCGGTCGGCACGCCGGTGGTGGCCGCTTTCGACGGCGAGATCTCCTTCCAGGGCGACGGCGGCAGTTATGGCAATCTGGTGAAGATCACGCATGCCAATGGCCGCGAGACGCGCTACGCGCATATGCAGAAATTCGCCATCGCCAGCGGCGTCGGGACCAAGGTGAAGGCCGGCGACGTCATCGGCTATATCGGCACAACCGGTCTTTCGACCGGACCGCATCTGCATTTCGAGCTCTATCAGAACGGCGAGGCGATCGACCCGCTGGGGACGGTCACCACAGTCGCCACCGCCGTTTCCGTCAATTCCGGCGGCTCCGGCGATGCCGCGGTCGAGACGCTGACAGACCGGATCGTGCATGTCGAAAGCGGCGGCAGCGCGCGGGCCAAGAACCCGCTTTCCTCGGCGACCGGCGCCGGCCAGTTCATTTCCAAGACCTGGATCCGGATGATGAACACCTATCGGCCCGACCTCGCCCGGTCGCTTTCGACGGCCGATCTGCTCGCGCTTCGCTACGACGCGACGCTGTCGCGCGAAATGGTGCGCAACCTCGCACGCGAAGGGGAAGCCTATCTGCGCGCCCGGGGCCACCAGATTACCGCTGGCCGCCTCTATCTTTGTCATTTCCTTGGGATGGAAGGCGCGGCCCAGGTCCTGGCGGCGCCCGGCTCGACGCAGCTGAGCGCGGTGCTCGGGTCGGCGGTGATCCAGGCCAATCCGTTCCTGACCGGCAAGACCGCGAGCTACGTCGTGGACTGGGCCGAGCGGAAAATGGGGCAGAAAGCGCCGCGCGTGGTGACCGATCAGAGTCAGCCGGCGACGACCACGACCGAAGTCCGGCAAACCTCCCCGGAATTCGAAAAATACAAGCAGGCGATCACCGCGCTGATAGGCTCCATCCAGGAGACGCTGGAACCCGGCTAGCCCCACAGAGAGCGCTGCCGTCCGCCACGTCGTGATGAGCCGGCCGGCGACCGCGCCGGCGGCCTATTCGGTCCTGATCCGCATTTCCACGCGGCGGTTGACCGGATCGTAGGGATTGGCGACACGCGGGTGCGACTTGCCGAGGCCGATCGCTTCGAGCCGCGCCGATTCAACACCGTTGGCTTCGAGGAAGGCGGCTACCGATTGCGCCCTTCGCTGCGACAGGTCCTGATTGTAGCGATCCGTGCCGGTCGCATCGGTGTGGCCCTCGACGACGAAGCTGAGCGTGCTCAGCCGGTTGTCCTTCAGCGCCTTGGCGAACTCGTCCAGCTCCGCGCGCGCTGTCTGGTCGAGCTGGGCCGAATCCAGGGCGAAATTGATCATCATGTCGAGGCCGGCCTTTTGGGGCGGCGCCTCGTTCTTCTCGGCCTTGCTCTTGCATTCTTCCTCGGTGCCGACGCAGATGCCGCGCGAGGCGCCAAGATTGCCCTGGCCGGCGAAGAATTTCACGATGTCTTCCGATTTCTGAAGCGGATCGGCGTAAACGTGCGTTGAAAAAAGCACGGCCGCCAATGCCAAGGCTGAGCTGCCCCACCGCATGACCGTCACTCCTGTTAGAACGGGCCTGTTTGAACGGGTCTTTGCTGGCGCGGACTATATCAAATCCCGAAACGATTGTCTGTGAACAAGCGCACGTTGCCAGTGGCTTCCGCCTGATAGAGGTGGAGGCTTGACCGGCATGCAGCCGCGGGCTTGAGTGTTGTTCTGCCGGTTCTGGGATGTGGCGGCCATGGCCAATGAACTCGGATACAGAACGGCGAAGGATCTGTTTCTCGCCTGTCCCGCGATCGCCCGGGACATGAAATCGCCGGCTGCTGCCCAACCCCCGCTGGAATTCTGCCGCGCCTTGCTCGCCGGGCGCGTGCCGGAGGAAGCCGTCACGTTCTGCGCCTACCTCCTGCCCGAGCGCGCTGGGGTGTGGTGGGGGCATGAATGCCTGAGCAATCTCACCGAGTTGCTTGGCGAAAGCGATCTCGAACTGCTGGCGCTCGTCAGCGATTGGGTGAGCGAACCCGGCAATCCTCGCCATCGGGCGGCGCTGAGCAGCGCGGTCGATCCGTCGCCGGCCACGCCGGCTGCATGGATCGCCCTGTCGGCGGCGTGGCGTGACCCGCTCTTCGACATGCTGTCGACCGGATTTCCCGCCGCCCACGCGGTCAACGCCGGGATCCTGGCCGGGCTGGCGCGCGTCTCGACCGCGGACCGCTTTGGCGTGCTTTCCGCCTTCGTCGGGATGGGCATCCAGATGGTGGAGATGGAAGCGCAACGACCATCGGTCGGCGCGTATTAGACTACAGCAGCTTGACAATCATTTGCAGCCGCCTTGCGCCCACTTGGCCAAAGCGACCTTGAAGCGGGTGCCGAGCGGATGCTGCAGGCGCAGAACGGAGACGTCATTGGCGGCAAAATTCTTAGCCTGATCGCACAGGCGGGTCTCGTTCCACTGGTGACAGCCGTCGCAGTGCTTGCCTTGCCAGACCGATTTGTCGAGGCCTTCGACCGGGCTGAAAAGCGGCTCCCCCGTAATCAACTGGGCTATGCTCTTGCCGTCGATCGCCGGGTCGCCGAATTTGACCGGGCGATCGAAAAGGATCGGCTCGTCCGTCGCGAGCTTCGGGATCTTTTCGCGCAGCGCATTGAGAGCAAGCTGGTCGACGGCCTGACCGGGCGCCGCGCCGGTGTTGCGCGTCTCGGAACCGGCTTCGGCCTGCGGCGGGTTCGCCTCACCGACGATCAGCGGCGCGTTGAGATCGACCTTATGCAGCACGACCTCGGTGGTCAGCGAGACATTGATCCAAGGGCGCTGCTTGCCGGCGGTCGCCTTGAATACGTCGCTGGTCACCCTGTTCATGGCTTCGGTGATGGAAACGTTGGATTCGCCGATATGCTGGAGCAGCGCCGTGGTGAAAGGCGAGTGATCACCCGAACCGTCATAGGCCAGCTGGTTCGGGCTGGCGGCGAAAGCGACTAGCGTGCCGGCGCCGCCATTCTCGATCGGGATTTCGGCAAGGCCGCTGCTTGCGCCCTTGATGCCGGTGGCCTTGGCCAGCACGTCGGCAAGCGGGTTGTCCCGGCATGCATCCAGGAACACCAGCCTTATGCTGGTCTCACGCGACATCTGGCGCAGGACGAAATCGACCGACACGGCCTCGAAGTCGAGCGAGGTCTCGTCCTCCAGCGCGGCGTCGACCGGCAGCAGATAGTTCTTGCCGGATACCTGCAGGCCATGGCCGGCATAGAAGAAAAGCGCGATCTCGGCGCCCCGCACCTGCTTTGCGAACTGCGCGACCGTGGCCTGCGTCTGCTGCTTGGTGAGGTCGAAGCCGGAAACCACCTCGAAGCCGAGGTCCTTGAGCCGCTCGGCCATGGCCTGCCCATCCCGCGCCGGATTGGCGAGGGCCGCCGCGTGCTGATATTGCGAGTTGCCGAGCACCAGCGCGACACGTCGCTCGGCGCTTGCGGCCGTCAACGTCAAGAGCAGGGCAAGCGCCACAAGCCCCGCGGCGCGAAACATGCCACTGCAAAAGGCAATCGGAACGGAACTCACCGCCACCTCAGTTGGCGAGCTTCGTGGCGGAGAATTCGATCCGCCGGTTAAGCGCCTTGTTCTTGGGTGTGTCGTTGGCCGCGACCGGCTTGTCCTCGCCATAGCCGGCGGAACTCAGCTGGTTGAGCGGAACGCCGTCGGCAATCAGCGCGTCTGCGACCGCCTTGGCCCGCCGTTCGGAGAGTGCCTTGTTCGCCTCGGGCGATCCGTCGGAATCGGTGTAGCCCGACACCTCGACCTTGAGCGTCGGGCATTTGCCGACCACGCCCTCGACCTCCGCCAGCAGCGGGCGGCTCTTCGCGTCAAGCCTTGCGCTTGCCTGGCGGAAATAGATCGCGCCGGTGCGCGAGAGCACGGCAAACCTGTTGAGGCACTCCTCGTCGCTGAAATTGGCTTTCGCCGCATCGGTGGCGACGGGACCGACCTCGGTGGTCGATGCCGCAACGGTCTGCACGGCGGCCGGCTTGCCGCCATCGGCGGTAAAGACGAAATCGAACGATACCGACGCGGTCGGCACGATGTTGGTCACATTGGCGGCCTGCTGCAATTTGTCGATGTTGGGCAGAAGCCCGAAATCCTCGACATGGACGGCAACGGGCGCTTCCGAGGCGACGGAAACCTGGGTGTCGCTGATCATGGTGACGACGACGCTCGCCTCCAAATCCTTGCTGACGCCATGCAGGCTGAGGTGGAACGGCAAGGTCGTCTTGATACGGCGCTTGGTCGGCAGGTCGGCGAATGCCGCGGGATCCACCTTCGCCGTCACCTCGGCCGTCGGATAGGTGAATGTCTCGAAGAACAGAAAGCGCATGCGGACGTTGCGCAGATCGACGCCGGTGTCGACGGAATTGAGGTCGAAGCTGATTTTCGTATCACCGGCGGAACTCAGCGTGCCGGTGATGTTCCTGATTTTGTTGGTCTCGACGATCGTGTTCTTCTTGACCGACTGGTAGGTGAGCACCGAGGCGGACGGATCAAGCGTCCAGTTCGGCGCGGCGCTCGCGGGCTGCGATCCGAAGACCAGCAGGCCAAGCAGCGCGGCAAGGATCAGGTCAAACGCCGCGGCCTTGGTCCGCAGTTTTTGCCAGAATGCAACGACTTCGAACATGGAACGCCCCGCCAGGACAACCCGATCTCGATACCGGCACGTGGCGGGAGCATAGAGCACTTGCCCCAGCTTGGCGAGCGGTTACGGCGGACTGGATGAGCGACTCGCCGAGGCTATCAAATGCTCATCCCCAGCCGCCGCCTCCGCCACCGCCGCTGCCCCCTCCACCGCTACCTCCGCTTCCGCCCAACGGTGCAATGAGAGGCGCGGTTTCGGTCTGAACGGGCTTGATCAGTTTCTTGGCGGTGACTTTCTTGCGTTTGACGACTTTCGGCGCGGTCGTCGTGCGGACCACCTTCGTCCTGTGCTTCGCCGCCGGGGCCGGCTCGACCCTAGGCATCACGGTCGTGCATCCCGCCACTGCGAGAGCACCGGATAGGATTGTTGCGACTATTGCGTGTTTCGATGCCCAGCCCACCACATTGCCTCCTTACTGATCAGAACAAGTCCCGGCGCGGGTTGGCTTGTTCCCAGACCGCCCTGGCCGTCTTGACCAGTTGATCATCCAACGAGCCGTCCGCAGAAATCTTCGATTTCAGCTCCCCACGCATCTGTTTCAGAGCCGCCGTCTTCGCCTTCGCCCCGAATTTCGTCAGCGTCGCCTTTGCGTCCGGAATCTCGTTGCGAAGATCGAGCGCGGCCGCGAAAGCAAGATAGCGCACTGCTACCGCCTGGTCCGCCTTGTCGCCTCTTTGCATCTCCAGCGCCGCGCGATCATACGCAGCCGACTGATCGCCCCGGTCGGTGGCCAGTTCGAATAGCCTTTGCGCTTCAGCCAGATCCTGCTGCACGCCGACTCCGTCTCTGTACATGCGCGCAAGGCTGCCGGGAGCATAGGGCTGGCCGAGATCCATGGACTTCTGGAACAGCGCGAGCGCGGTCTTGGGATCCTTCTCGACCCCCGTGCCGGCGAGATAATTGCGACCGAGCAGGTTCATCGAATACATGTCCTGCCGCTCGACACCGGCCTTGAGGAAAGCCACGGCGCGCTCCGGATCGGCCGGCACGCCGTTGCGGCCTTCGGTGAAGATCGCCGCAAGATCGTTCATCGCGTAAGTATGGCCCATCGCCGCCGCCTTGAGCAGCAGGTCAAGCCCCTTGCCGGTATCGCGATCGACGCCGTAGCCGTTGAACAAGGCCCGGCCCCATGAGGTCATGCCATAGGGGTCGCCCTTCTCGGACGCCGCGGCGTAAAAAGTGTTGGCCTGCTTGCGGTTGGCGGGCATACCGGTGCCGGTCGCGTTGAGATAGCCGAGCTCGAACACCGCGCGGACATGTCCCTTGTCGGCGGCCTCCTGTATCGCCTTCTTCGCCTCGTCGACCTTGCCGGCGGCGAGCAGCGCGCGCCCGAGTTCGTAGTGGAAGCGCGCGACGTCAGGATAGGCGTTCACCGCTGCCTGGCAGGCCTCCACCGCCCCGGCGCCGATCTCATTCGGCAACAGGCCGGGGACGACGCCCTGCAAGTCCAAAGGTTCGCCTGCCTTCTGGTCGCACGGATCGACGGCGGGCGACAGCTTCATCGTCGCCGGCTTTGACGGTGTGTTGTCGGACCTGATTTCGACACCGACTATCAACGGCTGGACCGTGCCTATCTGAGGTTCGTAGCGCAGCTGATCGACTTCATCGGCCATCAGGCTCGATTGCGGCGATAGGGTCCGATCCGGCAGGGACAGCGTGCCGGTTGCCGGATAGCTCGCAAGCTTCACGCTTACAGCCGGGTCCTTGGTCGGGAAATCCAGCTTCAGCGGGACGGGGCCGACGCCGACGGGAACCTTGACGTCGCGGTTCTCGATCGCCTCGGCGGCGCCGGCGATGTGGATGCCGCGCTCCACCACCTCCTGTTTCTGCTCCGACTCCAACGAGGCCACCAGCTGCTTGCCTGCGGCACCCTCGCCATTCTTGACCCGGAACACCAGTATGCCTTGCGATCCGCCGCCCCATTCGTCATGGGTGGCGTAGGCCAGCATGTCGACCTGGTCCTCGGCGTCGGCGCTCTTCGGCACATCCATAGCGAGCCGCGGCAGGTCCTTGCCCTCGATCGGCTCGCCCGTTGCGACAGGCTTGCCGTCCAGGACCAGACGCCCCAGCGCCGGCGGTCTTTCGATGCTGATGGTGACCGCGCCGCCATCGACATCGACCGGCACCGGCAGGTCGAGCGCGACCGGTCCGACGCCCGACGGCACGGTCTTTTCCAGCACCGGCGGCAAAGCCGGCCGATTGGCGCGGCGCATCAGCACCACCTCGTCGATCAGCGAGGAATTCTCCCACGGAACCTGCGCGCCCTTGGTGGCCTTGACCACGTCGCGGCGCACGGCCGCCATGACCGAGCGTATCTCCTGGTTCGGCGCCAGCGCGCGGCGGGAGAAGGCGGATGAAAACGGGCTGAGATCGCCGGATCCGTCATAGGCGACGGCGCCGGGTTCCGTGGCGAAGGCGATCAGCGTGTTCAGTGAACTCTTCACCTGGGCAAGGCCGGTGCCGCCGGCCGCGATCAACTGGTCGCGCAACCAGTAATCCTTGCGCGGGAACGGATTGTTGCGGCAGGCATCGAGGATGATCACCTGGATCTTCGATTTGGCGCGCAATTGCTGCAAGACATCGTCGAGCTTGACCGCCTGGACCTCGATGTCGGCCGCGTCTTTCAGCGACGCGTCGACCGGGATCAGGAAATTCTCGCCGCCGATCTGAAAGCCATGACCGGAATAATAGACGACCGCCAGATCCGCGCCGTCAGCCGCCGCGAGATAATTGCGGAACTCCTTCTCGAACTGGAGCTTGGTGAGGTCCTTGGCGACGAACACATCGAAGCCGGCCAGCCGCAAGGTGTTCGACACATCCTCGGCATCCTTGTCGGGATTCTTGAGCGCCGGGATTTCGCGGTATTCGGAATTGCCGATGACAAGGGCAACCCTTCGATCGGCGCAGGCCTGCACCGTCGTGAGGCCCACGAGGATCAAGGCTGCAATCAGCGCGCAGCATCGCAGCATGGCAAATCCCTAACTGCTATAACCTATCGGCCACAAGAACGCAGCTTGCGACATCGTGGTCTGTTAAAGACTTCACAATCTGCCAAGACGGCAAGGAACCGCGCCTGCGATGGCAGGGCAGGTCGCGTATCCAATAAATTACTAAAATAACCCAGAGGCCCAAGCGCCGCAATGACCTGGGCACGTCCGTCGCCGTCAATCGTTGCGAGAACGCTGACGGCAAGCCGACATACGCCGAGAAGTAAACGTCGCGCCGACCCGTCGGAGATCCGGCGATCGACTAGGACCAATCGACATTCAGGATTCAGTTCTGCGGTGATGTGTGATTCATGGGTTTCCAGATTCGGTAATCTGGAG
>NZ_VFTG01000028.1 GCF_006439355.1 Mesorhizobium sp. B4-1-3 | reverse complement strand
CGTCTTGCCATGATCGACGTGACCGATCGTGCCAATGTTCACATGCGGCTTGGTGCGCTCGAATTTACCTTTTGCCACTGTATTTCTCCGTCTTTACTCATCCCGCTCGGGGAAATTGATATTCGCTCCAGCCGAACCGGAAACGCGCAAGAACAGCGGTTCCGGTGGCACAGGCATTCTCACGCGTACTTTTTCTGGACTTCCTGGGCCACCGCCGTAGGGACCGGCTCGTAGTGGTCGAACTGCATCGTGTACTGGGCGCGGCCCTGTGACATCGAACGCAGATTGTCGACGTACTTGAACATGTTGGCCAGCGGCACCATCGCGTTGATGACGACGGCAACGCCACGCGCTTCCTGACCCTGGATCTGGCCACGACGGCCGTTGAGGTCGCCAATGACGCCGCCGACATAATCTTCCGGCGTCACGACCTCGACCTTCATGATCGGCTCGAGCAGCTGCACGCCGAGGCGCGGAGCGGCTTCCTTGAAGCAGGCGCGGGAGGCGATCTCGAACGCCAGCACCGAGGAGTCGACATCGTGGAAGGCGCCGTCGATCAGGGTCGCCTTGACGCCGATCATCGGGAAGCCCGCGAACGGGCCGGAACCCATGACGCTCTGGATGCCCTTCTCGACGCCCGGGATGTACTCCTTCGGAACCGCACCGCCGACGATCTTGGACTCGAACACGAACTCCTCGCTCTCGGTGTTCGGCTCGAAGATGATCTTGACGCGGGCGAACTGGCCGGTACCGCCGGTCTGCTTCTTGTGCGTGTAGTCCTGCTCGTGGGTGCGGGTGATCGTCTCGCGATAGGCCACCTGCGGCGCGCCGACATTGGCTTCCACCTTGAACTCACGGCGCATGCGGTCGACGATGATGTCGAGATGCAGTTCGCCCATACCGGCGATGATGGTCTGGCCCGATTCCTCGTCGGTCTTGACGCGGAAGGACGGATCCTCGGCCGCCAAGCGATGCAGCGCGAGGCCCATCTTTTCCTGGTCGTTCTTGGTCTTCGGCTCGATGGCGATCTGAATGACTGGATCGGGGAACTCCATGCGCTCGAGGATGACCGGGTGCAGCGAATCGCAGAGCGTATCGCCAGTGGTCGTGTCCTTGAGGCCAGCCAGCGCAACGATGTCGCCGGCATAGGCTTCCTCGATGTCGGCGCGCGAGTTCGCATGCATCTGCAGCATACGGCCGATGCGCTCCTTCTTGCCCTTCACCGTGTTGTCGAGCGAGGTGCCCTTGGTGAGCTTGCCCGAATAGATGCGGGCAAAAGTCAGCGAACCGACGAAGGGGTCGTTCATGATCTTGAACGCCAGCATCGACAGCGGCTCGTTGTCGTCAGCATGACGCTCGATCTCGGCGTCGGTCTTGGCATCGACGCCCTTGATGGCCGGCACGTCAATCGGCGACGGCAGGTATTCGACGACGGCGTCGAGCAGCGGCTGCACGCCCTTGTTCTTGAAGGCCGAGCCGCAGAACATCGGGAAGAACTTGACCGCGATGGTGCCCTTGCGGATCAGCGCGCGGATCTCGTCATTCGACGGCATCTTGCCTTCGAGGTAGTTCTCGAGCGCGGTCTCGTCCATTTCGACGGCCGCTTCGATCATCTTCTCGCGATACTGAGCGGCCTTTTCCTTGAGGTCGGCCGGGATCTCGACGATGTCCCAGGCGGCGCCCAGGGTCTCGTCGCGCCAAACCAGCGCGTTCATCTCGACGAGGTCGACGACACCCTTGAACTCGGTCTCGGCGCCGATCGGCAGTTGCATGACGACGGCCTGCGCGCCGAGGCGCGAGCCGATCATCTCCACCGAGCGGTAGAAGTCGGCACCGATCTTGTCCATCTTGTTGCAGAAGATCATGCGCGGCACGTGGTACTTGTCGGCCTGGCGCCACACGGTCTCGGTCTGCGGCTCAACGCCGGCGTTGGCGTCGAGCAGCGCGATGGCGCCGTCGAGCACGCGCAGCGAACGCTCGACCTCGATGGTGAAGTCGACGTGTCCGGGGGTGTCGATGATGTTGAAGCGGCGCATCTTGCCATCGCGACCCTTCCAGAAGGTCGTGGTCGCGGCCGAGGTGATGGTGATGCCGCGTTCCTGCTCCTGCTCCATCCAGTCCATGGTGGCAGCGCCGTCATGGACTTCGCCGATCTTGTGCGACTTGCCCGTGTAGTACAGGACGCGCTCGGTCGTCGTCGTCTTGCCGGCGTCGATATGCGCCATGATACCGAAATTGCGGTAGTCTTCGATTTTGTATTCGCGGGCCATGGGAGGTGCCTCTCAGTCTCTTTCGCGTTACCAGCGGTAATGCGCGAAGGCGCGGTTGGCTTCCGCCATCTTGTGGGTGTCTTCACGCTTCTTGACGGCCGTTCCGCGGTTGTTGGCCGCGTCCATCAGCTCGCCCGAGAGGCGGTCGACCATGGTGGTCTCGTTGCGGTTGCGGGCCGCGGCGATGAGCCAGCGGATGGCCAGCGCCTGACGGCGCTCGGGACGCACGTCGACCGGAACCTGGTAGGTGGCGCCGCCGACGCGACGCGAGCGCACTTCCACATGCGGCGCGACATTGTCGAGCGCCTGGTGGAAAACGGTGACCGGCTCCTGCTTGGTCTTGGCCTGGACCTGGTCCAGCGCGCCGTAGACGATGGTCTCGGCAACCGACTTCTTGCCGTCATACATGACGGCGTTCATGAACTTGGTGACGATAAGATCGCCGAACTTGGGGTCCGGATTGATCTCACGCTTTTCTGCACTGTGACGACGGGACATGGGAAACCCTTACTTCGGACGCTTGGCGCCGTACTTCGAACGACGCTGCTTGCGGTTCTTCACACCCTGCGTGTCGAGCACGCCGCGGATGATGTGGTAGCGGACGCCCGGCAGATCCTTGACGCGGCCGCCGCGGATCATGACCACCGAGTGCTCCTGAAGGTTGTGACCTTCGCCGGGGATGTAGCCGATCACCTCAAAGCCGTTGGTCAGGCGAATCTTGGCCACCTTGCGCAGCGCCGAGTTCGGCTTCTTCGGCGTCGTCGTGTAGACGCGCGTGCAGACGCCCCGCTTCTGCGGGTTCTGCTGCATGGCCGGGACCTTGTTGCGCTTCACCGGCGCCAGGCGCGGCTTGCGGATCAGCTGGTTGACGGTAGGCATTAAACCCTCTTGTCTCTCAATTCCGTGTCTGCCCTGTCAGGGCCGCTCAAAGCGTCATTTCCATACGCAAATTCGGGCAACACACCGCGTCTCGCGGTCCTGCCCGAACAAATTGCAGAGGAAGCGGAAGCCGCTTCATGCGCGCCGGAAATGTCTTTTCGCTCGTAAAACGAACCCTGTTTGAGACAAACTCCAAAGCGTGTCGCCTCGGAAAGGCCGGTCTCACATCGGTTCTGACGTGGCGGCTTCTACTCGTAAGGCCATTGCCCGTCAACCCCGCAACGGCAAATATTGCGGTCAATTCGAGGCTTGGCAGCCATGCACGAAACGCATGTAATTTTATTGCGCCTTTTTTCAAGCGCGAGGAAGAAAGTGACCGGCTTGCGGCTGTCTTCCCAGCCTGCTTCGTGCCAAAAGGCGGCTTGAACCGGACTATCGCCCGCCAAATGAGGAATCAACCCGTGAACGACAATGAAGAACGGCCGGTCACCATCATCACCGGACGGGTCTGGCGCAAGAAAGGCGGCAAGCCGGAAGGCGTGCATGTGATGCTGGTCGCGCCCGACGATGATTCCGCCGTGCGCCGCGCGCTCGAATCGCTTGCCGCGGAGGGATTCGCGGAGGCCGAGCTCGACCAGATCGGCGACATGGAAGGCGAGCCCGACGAGGAGCCGCATCTGTCGGCCTATCAGGGCGCGCTCGAAGGCGAGGTCTCGATCGTCACCTTCGACGAGCCGTCCTGATGTCGCTAGCGGCCTGGGCCCCTTCTCCCGGCCATCCCCAACGATCTAAAGGCAGCCACTCTTCCCTTTCCGGAGTTCCCATGACCACCAACCCCATCAAGCTCGGCATCGTCGGCGTGGGCAAGATCGTTCGCGACCAGCACCTGCCGTCGGTCGCCAAGGACGACGCCTATCAGCTCGTCGCCGCGGCGAGCCGCCACGGCAAGGTCGATGGGATTGCAAACTACCCGAGCATCGAAGCGATGCTTGCGGCCGAGCCCAGCCTGGAGGCCGTGTCGCTCTGCATGCCGCCGCAGTTCCGCTACGATGCTGCGCGCACAGCACTGGAAGCAAAAAAGCACGTGTTCCTCGAAAAGCCGCCGGGCGCTACGGTGAGCGAGGTCGAGCACCTCAAGGCGCTTGCCGGCAAGAACGGTGTCTCGCTCTTTGCCAGCTGGCACTCCCGCTACGCGCCGGCGGTCGAGGCCGCTCGCGCCTTCCTCGACTCGGCAAAGCTGACGTCGGCCGCCATCAACTGGAAGGAAGACGTGCGCCGCTGGCACCCGAACCAGGAGTGGATCTGGGAACCCGGCGGCTTCGGCGTCTTCGATCCGGGCATCAATGCGCTCTCGATCGCCACCCATATCCTGCCGCCGATGTTCATCACCTCGGCCGTGCTCGATTTTCCGGAAAACCGCGCGGCGCCGGTCGCGGCGCATGTCGCCTTCCGCACGTCAAACGGCTTGCCGGTGACGATGGAGCTTGACTGGCTGCAGACCGGCCCGCAGAGCTGGGACATCCTGGCCGAGACCGACAAGGGCAGGATGGTACTGTCGGGCGGCGGCGCGAAGCTCGCCGTCGACGGCAAGATCATCCACGACGAGCCGGAAGCCGAATATCCGATGCTTTACAAGCGCTTCGCCGAGATCGTTCGCGCCGGCACCTCCGATGTCGATCTCGCGCCGCTGCAGCACGTCGCCGACGCCTTCATGCTCGGCAAGCGCAGCGTGGTGGAAGCGTTCTTCGACTGAGGCATGATCCTCATTCGACGACCGCGATGGCGAAGCCGTCATGGCCCTTGGCGCCGACGGTTTGGATGGCCGTACCGTCCAGTCGCTTCTCGCCACCGATGAACGAGAACGCCGCGCGGGCGCCCTCGACATTGGCATCGCCGCTGTGCTTTTTCACCACGGCGCCGTCGCGGATGACGTTGTCGCAGACGATGACGGTGCCCGGGCGCGCCAGCTTCATCGCCGAGGCCAGGTAGTTCGGGTTGTTCGGCTTGTCGGCGTCGATGAAAATCACATCGAAGGGACTGGCATTTTCGTCAACCAGCGCGGCGAGCGACTGAAGCGCGGGACCGACCCGCAAGTCGACCTTATCAGAGACCCCTGCCCGCTCGAAATTCGAGCGCGCGACCTTGGCGTGGTGCGGCTCGAGTTCCAGCGTCACGACCTTGCCGTCCGCCGGCAATCCCCTCGCCATCCAGATGGTCGAGTAGCCGCCGAGCGTGCCGACCTCCAGCACCTTTTTTGCCCCGCGAATGCGCACCAGCAGCGACAGCAATTTGCCCTGCGCGGGCGACACGTCGATCGCCGGCAGGCCCTGGTCGCGGTTGGCCGCGAGCACGGCGTCCAGCAAGGGATCCGCTTCGAAAAGCGAGGAAACGATGTAGTCGTCGACAGCCGTCCAGGTCTTGCTGCTCATAGCTCTTCCTCTTTCGTGAAGTTAGCTCGGGATGACGGCTCGTAGACCCATCATCCCGATCTGGTTTCTTTGTTGGGAGCATGATCTTTCCCGAAAACCGGTACCCACTTTTCGGGATCATGCCCTGAATACAAAAAAGGGGCCCACGCGGGCCCCTTCTCGTCGTTTCTCATCTCACGCCGCTTACTGCGCGGCGTTGACCATGTCGGTCAGCATCGGGTCGGCGACCTCGACACCGGAGGCCTTGCGGCGCTCGTCGATGATGAGTTCGTCGCGCGAGGTGGCGATGCGCCTTATTTGGCTCATCGTCCCGCCGGTGCCAGCCGGGATCAGCCGGCCAACGATGACGTTCTCCTTCAGGCCCTGCAGCATGTCGGTCTTGCCGGCAACCGCGGCTTCGGTGAGCACCCTGGTCGTCTCCTGGAAGGAGGCGGCCGAGATGAAGGACGGCGTCTGCAGCGAGGCCTTGGTGATGCCGAGCAGCACCGGCTGACCTTCGGCCGGCTTCTTGCCGTCCTCGATCAGGCGCTCGTTGACCTCTTCCAGCTCGATCACGTCGACGTGGTCACCCGGGATGTAGGTCGAGTCGCCCTGCGTGGTGATCTCGACCTTCTGCAACATCTGGCGAACGATCACCTCGATGTGCTTGTCGTTGATCGACACGCCCTGCAGTCGGTAGACCTCCTGGATCTCGTTGACGAGGTAGGAGGCCAGCGCCTCCACGCCCTTGATCGCCAGGATGTCGTGCGGCGCCGGATTGCCGTCGAGGATGTAGTCGCCCTTCTCGATGACGTCGCCGTCCTGGAGATGGAACGGCTTGCCCTTCGGGATCAGGTACTCCACCGGCTCCAGCGTCGAGTCATGCGGCTCGATGATGATGCGGCGCTTGTTCTTGTAGTCGCGCCCGAAGCGGATCGTGCCATCGATCTCGGCGATGATGGCGTGATCCTTCGGACGGCGAGCCTCGAACAGTTCGGCCACGCGCGGCAGACCACCGGTGATGTCCTTGGTCTTGGCGCTTTCCATCGGAATACGCGCCAGCACGTCGCCAGGCTTCACATGGGCGCCCGGCTCGACCGAGAGGATGGCCTCGACCGAGAGCAGGAAGCGCGCATCGCCGCCCTTCGACAGCTTGCCGACCTTGCCCTTGGCGTCCTGGATGACGATCGCAGGCTTCAGGTCGCTGCCGCGCGGCGTCGAACGCCAGTCGATGACCTCGCGCTTGGTGATGCCGGTCGACTCGTCAGCCGTCTCCTGAACGGAGATGCCGTCGACCAGATCCTCGAATGCCACCCTGCCCTCGATTTCGGTGAGGATCGGGCGGGTGTAGGGATCCCACTCGGCGATACGCTGGCCGCGCTTCACCTTGTCGCCATCGTCCACGAAGATGCGCGAACCATAGGCGACGCGGTGCGTGGCACGCTCCTTGCCGGTCTCATCGAGGATGAGCACCGCCATGTTGCGGCCCATGACCATTTGCTGGCCTTCCGAGTTGCGCACCACGTTGCGGTTGCGGATCTGCACCTTGCCCTCATAGGAGGCTTCAAGGAACGAGGAATCCACCACCTGCGCCGTGCCGCCCATGTGGAAGGTACGCATGGTGAGCTGGGTGCCCGGCTCGCCGATCGACTGCGCCGCGATGACGCCGACGGCCTCGCCCTGGTTGACGGGGGTGCCGCGGGCTAGGTCGCGTCCATAGCAGACGGCGCACACGCCGGTCCTGACCTCGCAGGTCAGCGCCGAGCGGATGCGCACCGACTGCACGCCGGCCTTCTCGATCTGCTCCACATCGCGCTCGTCCATCAGCTTGCCGGCCTTGACCAGCAATTCGCCGGAGACCGGATGGTTGATGTCGTCGAGCGCGGTGCGGCCCAGCACGCGCTGGCCGACCGAGGCGACGACCTGACCGGCATCGACGATCGGCTGCATGGTGAGGCCCTTGTCGGTGCCGCAATCCAGCGAATTGACGATGCAGTCCTGCGCCACGTCGACGAGGCGGCGGGTCAGGTAACCCGAGTTCGCCGTCTTCAAGGCGGTGTCGGCCAGACCCTTGCGGGCGCCGTGGGTCGAGTTGAAGTACTCGAGCACGGTGAGGCCTTCCTTGAAGTTCGAGATGATCGGCGTCTCGATGATTTCGCCCGAAGGCTTGGCCATCAGGCCGCGCATACCGGCGAGCTGGCGCATCTGGGTGGGCGAACCGCGCGCACCCGAATGCGACATCATGTAGATCGAGTTCATCGGCTTCTGACGGCCGTTGTCCTCGAACTCCACCGCCTTGATGCGCGCCATCATCTCGTCGGCGACCTTTTCCGAGCACTTGGCCCAGGCGTCGACGACCTTGTTGTACTTCTCGCCCTGCGTGATCAGGCCGTCATTGTACTGCTGCTCGTATTCCTTGGCCAAAGCCTCGGTGTCGGAAACAAGCTTCAGCTTGGTGTCCGGGATGACCATGTCGTCCTTGCCGAACGAAATGCCGGCACGGCACGCATGCGCAAAGCCAAGCGCCATGATGCGGTCGCAGAAGATGACCGTCTCCTTCTGACCGCAGTGGCGGTAGACGGTGTCGATCATCTTGGAGATGTTCTTCTTGGTCATCTCCTGGTTGGCGATGTCATACGGAACATTGACGTTCTTCGGCAGAAGCTCGCCGATGATCATGCGGCCAGGCGTGGTGTCGTAGATCTTCGACACGACTTTGCCCTCGGCGTCGACGGTGCGGAAACGGCCCTTGATCTTGGCGTGCAGCGTCACGGCCTTGGTCTCCAGCGCATGCTGAAGCTCGCCCATGTCGGCAAACACCATGCCCTCGCCCGGCTCGTTCTGGTTGACGATCGACAGATAGTAGAGGCCCAGAACCATATCCTGCGACGGCACGATGATCGGCGCGCCGGAGGCCGGGTGCAGGATGTTGTTGGTCGACATCATCAGCACACGGGCTTCGAGCTGCGCTTCCAGCGACAGCGGCACGTGGACCGCCATCTGGTCGCCGTCGAAGTCGGCGTTGAAAGCGGTGCAGACCAGCGGATGCAGCTGGATCGCCTTGCCTTCGATCAGGGTCGGCTCGAACGCCTGGATGCCGAGGCGGTGCAGCGTCGGCGCACGGTTCAACAGCACCGGATGCTCGCGGATGACCTCGTCGAGGATATCCCAAACCTCCGGACGCTCCTTCTCGACCAGCTTCTTCGCCTGCTTGACGGTCGAAGAGAAACCCTTGGCGTCGAGGCGGGCGTAGATGAAGGGCTTGAAGAGCTCGAGCGCCATCTTCTTCGGCAGGCCGCACTGATGCAGCTTGAGCTCCGGACCGGTCACGATGACGGAGCGGCCGGAATAGTCGACACGCTTGCCGAGCAGGTTCTGGCGGAACCGGCCCTGCTTACCCTTGAGCATGTCGGACAGCGACTTCAGCGGGCGCTTGTTGGCGCCGGTGATGACGCGGCCGCGACGGCCGTTGTCGAACAGCGCGTCGACGGCCTCCTGCAGCATGCGCTTCTCGTTGCGCACGATGATGCCGGGCGCGCGCAGCTCGATCAGCCGCTTCAGGCGGTTATTGCGGTTGATGACGCGGCGATAGAGGTCGTTGAGGTCGGACGTGGCGAAACGGCCGCCGTCCAGGGGAACCAGCGGACGCAGGTCCGGCGGGATCACCGGGACTACCTTCATGATCATCCATTCCGGACGGTTGCCGGATTCCATGAAGTTCTCAACGACTTTGAGCCGCTTCAGATACTTCTTCTGCTTGAGCTCGGACGTGGTGGAAGCCAGCTCCGAACGCAGGTCGCCGGCGATCTTCTCCAGGTCCATGCCGGCAAGCAGGTCATGGATGGCCTCGGCGCCGATCATGGCGGTGAAAGAATCCTCGCCATACTCGTCGACGGCAAGCATGTATTCCTCCTCGCTGAGGAGCTGGTTCTCCTTCAGCGCGGTGAGGCCGGGCTCGGTGACGATGTAGTTCTCGAAGTAGAGCACGCGCTCGATATCCTTGAGCGTCATGTCGAGCAGCGTGCCGATGCGCGAGGGCAGCGACTTCAGGAACCAGATATGGGCGACGGGGGCGGCGAGCTCGATATGGCCCATGCGCTCGCGGCGAACGCGCGACAACGTGACTTCGACGCCGCACTTTTCGCAGATGACGCCCTTGTACTTCATGCGCTTGTACTTGCCGCACAGGCACTCATAGTCCTTGATCGGGCCAAAAATGCGCGCGCAGAACAGGCCGTCACGCTCCGGCTTGAAGGTGCGGTAGTTGATGGTCTCCGGCTTCTTGATCTCGCCGAACGACCAGGACAGAATCTTCTCTGGGCTGGCAAGCGAGATCCGGATGGAATCGAACACCTGCGCAGGCGCCTGCGGGTTGAAGAGATTCATGACCTCTTGGTTCATGCCGTTCTCCTTTTTGGGGTCCTCGATAACCCCTTCAATCGATCGCGGACGAAATGTCCGCAGATTGGCCGGTCAAACCGGCCGAGAAATTTGAGGGGCGCGCCGCTTCCTGAAGCGGCGCGCCATAGCCTTACTCGGCAGCGTCGGGCAGACGCGTCGGGGTCTCCTCGACCTGGGTGTTCTCCAGTTCGACATTGAGACCGAGCGAGCGCATTTCCTTGACGAGCACGTTGAAGCTCTCCGGAATGCCCGCCTCGAACGTGTCGTCGCCGCGCACGATCGCTTCGTAGACCTTGGTGCGGCCGGCGACGTCGTCCGACTTCACCGTCAGCATCTCCTGCAGCGTGTAGGCGGCGCCGTAGGCTTCGAGCGCCCAGACCTCCATTTCGCCGAAGCGCTGGCCGCCGAACTGCGCCTTGCCGCCCAGCGGCTGCTGGGTGACGAGCGAGTACGGCCCGATCGAACGCGCGTGGATCTTGTCATCCACAAGGTGATGCAGCTTGAGCATATAGATATAGCCCATCGTCACCTTGCGATCGAACGGCTCGCCGGTGCGGCCGTCATAGAGCTGCGACTGACCGCTGGTGTGCAGGCCGGCCTGCTCCAGCATGGTGTTGATGTCGGCCTCATGCGCGCCGTCGAACACCGGGGTCGCGATGGAGACGCCGCGGCGCATCTGCTCGCTCAGGCGAACGATGCTCTCGTCGTCATACTCGCGGATCGGCTCGTTGCGGTCGTTGGCCGGCATGAAGCTTTCCAGCGTCTTGCGCAGCGGCTTGATGTCGCCGCCCGCCTTATACGCATCGATCAGCTCGCCGATCTTCCTGCCCATGCCGGCGCAAGCCCAGCCCAGATGCGTTTCCAGAATCTGGCCGACATTCATGCGGCTCGGCACACCCAGCGGGTTGAGCACGATATCGGCATGCGTGCCGTCCTCGAGGAAAGGCATATCCTCGACCGGAACGATGCGCGACACGACACCCTTGTTGCCGTGACGGCCGGCCATCTTGTCGCCCGGCTGCATCTTGCGCTTCACCGCCACGAAGACCTTGACCATCTTCATGACGCCTGGAGGCATTTCGTCGCCGCGCTGCACCTTCTCGACCTTGTCCATGAAGCGCTGCTCAAGCGCCTTCTTGGACTCGTCATACTGGCCGCGCAGAGCCTCGAGCTCGCCCTGGAGCTTCTCGTTCTCGACGGCGAACTGCCACCACTGCGAACGCGGATACTCGTCGAGCGTGTCCTTCGACAGCTTCGAGCCCTTCTTGAAGCCCTTCGGTCCGGCGATCGCTTCCTTGCCGACCAGCACGTCGGAAAGACGCGCATAGACGTTGCGGTCCAGGATCGCCTGCTCGTCGTCGCGGTCCTTGGCCAGACGCTCGATCTCCTCGCGCTCGATCGCCATTGCGCGCTCGTCCTTCTCCACGCCGTGGCGGTTGAAGACGCGCACTTCGACGACCGTGCCGAAGGTGCCCGGAGGCATGCGCATGGACGTGTCGCGAACGTCCGAGGCCTTTTCGCCGAAGATGGCGCGCAGAAGCTTCTCTTCCGGCGTCATCGGGCTTTCGCCCTTCGGCGTGATCTTGCCGACCAGGATATCGCCCGGCTGCACCTCGGCACCGATATAGACAATGCCGGCCTCGTCGAGGTTCTTCAGCGCCTCTTCCGAAACGTTCGGAATGTCGCGCGTGATTTCCTCCGGCCCGAGCTTGGTGTCGCGCGCCATGACCTCGAACTCCTCGATGTGGATCGAGGTGAAGACGTCATCAGCCACGATGCGCTCGGAGAGCAGGATCGAGTCCTCGTAGTTGTAGCCGTTCCACGGCATGAACGCGACCAGCACGTTGCGGCCGAGCGCCAGATCGCCGAGCTCGGTCGACGGACCGTCGGCAATGATGTCGCCCTTGTTGACGCGGTCGCCCATGCGCACCAGCGGACGCTGGTTGATGCAGGTGTTCTGGTTCGAACGCTGGAACTTCATCAGCCGGTAGATGTCGACGCCCGACTTGCCGGGATCGAGATCTTCCGTGGCGCGGATGACGATACGGGTGGCGTCCACCTGATCGACCACGCCGCCGCGGCGGGCGCCGATGGCGGCGCCCGAGTCACGGGCGACGATCGGCTCCATGCCGGTGCCGACGAACGGCGCCTCGGCGCGCACCAGCGGCACGGCCTGACGCTGCATGTTCGACCCCATCAGCGCGCGGTTGGCGTCGTCGTTCTCGAGGAACGGGATGAGCGCGGCCGCGACCGACACCATCTGCTTCGGCGAGACGTCCATCAGGTCGACGTTCTCGCGCGGCGCCATCATCACTTCGCCGGCGTTGCGGCAAATGACGAATTCGTCGACGAAGCTGCCGTTCTTGTCGAGCTCGGCGTTGGCCTGCGCGACATAGTGCTTGGCCTCTTCCATCGCCGACAGGTAGACAACCTCGTTGGTCAGCTTGCCGTTCACGATCTTGCGGTACGGGCTTTCGATGAAGCCGTACTTGTTGACACGTGCGAAGGTGGCGAGCGAGTTGATCAGGCCGATATTCGGACCTTCCGGCGTCTCGATCGGGCAGATGCGGCCGTAATGCGTCGGGTGCACGTCGCGCACCTCGAAGCCGGCGCGCTCGCGGGTCAGACCGCCCGGTCCAAGCGCCGACAGGCGACGCTTGTGGGTGATCTCCGACAGCGGGTTGGTCTGGTCCATGAACTGCGACAGCTGCGAGGAACCGAAGAACTCGCGCACGGCAGCGGCCGCCGGCTTGGCGTTGATCAGGTCCTGCGGCATGACCGTGTCGATCTCGATCGAGGACATGCGCTCCTTGATCGCGCGCTCCATGCGCAGCAGGCCGACGCGGTACTGGTTCTCCATGAGCTCGCCGACCGAACGCACGCGGCGGTTGCCGAGATTGTCGATGTCGTCGATCTCGCCCTTGCCGTCGCGCAGCTCGACCAGCGTCTTGACCACAGCCAGGATGTCTTCCTTGCGCAGCACGCGCACGGTGTCCTCGGCCTTGAGCTCGAGGCGCATGTTCATCTTGACGCGGCCGACGGCCGACAGGTCATAGCGTTCGCTGTCGAAGAACAGCGAGTTGAACATGGCTTCGGCGGTCTCGAGCGTCGGCGGCTCGCCCGGGCGCATCACGCGGTAGATGTCGAACAGCGCGTCCTGGCGGCTCTCGTTCTTGTCGACGGCGAGCGTATTGCGGATGTAGGCGCCGACATTGACGTGGTCGATGTCCAGGATCTGGATCTCATCCTCGCCGGTGCCGAGAAGCACCTTCAGCGTCTTGTCGTCGATCTCGTCGCCGGCCTCGAGGAAGATCTCGCCGGTGGCGTAGTTGACGATGTCCTCGGCCAGATAGTTGCCGAGCAGGTCCTCGTCGGTCGCCTTGATGGCCTTGAGACCCTTCTCGCCGAGCTGGCGGGCCTGGCGGGCAGTGATCTTCTTGCCGGCCTCGACAACGACCTCACCCGTATCGGCGTCGACCAGGTCGCCGACGGCCTTGAGGCCGCGGAACCGCTCGACATTGAAGGGAATGCGCCAGTGGTCGCCCGAGCGCTTGTAGGTGATCTTGTTGTAGAAGGTCGACAGGATCTCCTCGCCGTCCATGCCGAGCGCCATCAGAAGCGACGTCACCGGGATCTTGCGGCGACGGTCGATGCGGGCGTGCACGACGTCCTTGCTATCGAACTCGATATCGAGCCACGAACCGCGATAGGGAATGACGCGCGCGGCAAACAGAAGCTTGCCCGACGAGTGCGACTTGCCCTTGTCGTGGTCGAAGAAGACGCCCGGCGAGCGATGCATCTGCGAGACGATGACGCGCTCGGTGCCGTTGACGATGAAGGTGCCGTTCGACGTCATGAGCGGCATATCGCCCATGTAGACGTCCTGCTCCTTGATGTCCTTGATCGACTTCGCGCCGGTATCCTCGTCGATATCGAACACGATCAGGCGCAGCGTCACCTTCAGCGGCGCGGCATAGGTCAGGTCGCGCTGACGGCACTCGTCAACGTCGAATTTCGGTGCCTCGAACTCGTACTTCACGAACTCCAGCATGGAGGAGCCGGAAAAATCGGAGATCGGGAAGACCGACTTGAAAACGGCCTGCAGTCCCTCGTCCGGACGGCCGCCCTTGGGCTCGTCCACCATCAGGAACTGGTCATAGGATGCCTTCTGAACCTCGATGAGGTTCGGCATCTCCGCAACTTCCGGGATCTTTCCGAAGAACTTGCGTACGCGTCTGCGGCCATTGAAAGTCTGGGTCTGGGCCATCGTCGCTCCTTAGCTCTAAACTCGGGACGAACCTCGCCGCGGCTCGCCTTGCACCAACGGGCCGCCTCGGCGGCTGCCCCTATCTGTTTTTCCGGCCGCCCCTGCCACTCATTTGGCGGGGTACCGGCTAAAACGGGAGAAAACCCGTTTCCGGAAGGCCGCTTTTCGGCCCTCAGGAAAGAGGTTTTCAAACGCCTCGCGCAACAAAGCCTCCCTCAGTCCAAGGGAGGGGGCGGACGGCGCGAGACCGTCCGCCCTCGCCTGACAGGCTTACTTCAGCTCGACCTTGGCGCCAGCTGCTTCCAGCTGAGCCTTGAACTTGTCGGCGTCGGCCTTGGAAACGCCTTCCTTGACCGGCTTCGGAGCCGCTTCGACCAGGTCCTTGGCTTCCTTGAGGCCAAGGCCGGTGATGGCGCGGACTTCCTTGATGACGTTGATCTTCTGGGCGCCGGCGTCGGCGAGAACGACGTCGAATTCCGTCTTCTCTTCAACCGGAGCAGCGGCAGCGGCAGCACCACCGCCAGCGGCGGCAACAGCCACCGGAGCGGCGGCCGAAACGCCCCACTTCTCTTCCAGGAGCTTCGACAGCTCAGCCGCCTCGAGGACGGTCAGCTTCGAAAGGTCATCTACGATCTTCGCGAGATCAGCCATTTTGATATTCCTTTAATTGGTTCGAACGTGTGTTGTTGACAGCGAGGAACGGCCTCATGCCGCCTCGTCCTTCCGGGCGTAAGCGCCGATAACGCGCGCGACCGAAGCCGCGGGCGCATTGACGATCTGGGCGATCCGGGTTGCCGGCGTGGCGATCATGCCAACCAGCTTGGCGCGCAGCTCGTCGAGCGACGGCATCGTGGCGAGTGCCTTGACACCATCGGCGTTGAGCGAGGTCGTGCCCATCGCGCCGCCGAGAATGACCAGCTTGTCATTCCCCTTGGCGAATTCGGACGCGACCTTCGGCGCCGCAATCGGATCCTCCGAATAAGCGACCAGCGTCTGCCCCTTGAACAGATCGATGATCGATGCGGAGTCCGTGCCCTGAAGAGCGATCTTGGCGAGACGGTTCTTCGCGACTTTGACGGTGCCACCAGCAGCGCGCATCTTCGACCGGAGGTCGTTCATTTGCGCCACGGTGATACCGGCGTAGTGGGCCACGACGACTGAACCCGCGTTCGAGAACGCATCATTCAGGCCCGTGACGAGTTCGCGCTTTTCCGCTCTGTCCACTGCCTATCTCCAGTTGACCACTGCCTCATTTTCGAGGTCAGAAGTCGGGTTGCCTTTTGCCGGCCGGGCCATCCAAAATCCTGGATCTCCCGAACGACGCTCGAGGATCCTGCCCCCTTTCTCGCCACACCGACGGCAAAGCCGGCGATGCGCTGACAAAAGGCAAACACGGTTCGAACCTTTCATTGGAGCGTGTCGCTCCTTTGTCGGGTCTTCACCCGTCTCATGCAGGCCCACATGAATTAAGGCTGTTGGGCCGCCTGCAATCTCGGACAGGATATCCGGAAGCCTTCCGGCTTCCGGGTACCGGGCCGCCGACGGATCGGCGGTCCGGAATTCTTGTTACGATCAGCTCAAGGCCGACCGGACGACACTTACGACGCGGCGAGCGTCGCAATGTCGAGCTTGAGGCCGGGGCCCATCGTCGAGGTGACCGACACCTTCTTGACGTAGTTGCCCTTGGCGCCCGCCGGCTTGGCCTTGTTCACCGCATCGGCGAAAGCGCGGACATTTTCTTCAAGCGCCTTGACGTCGAACGAGACCTTGCCGACGCCGGCCTGGACGATGCCGGCCTTCTCGACGCGGAACTCGACCGCGCCGCCCTTCGAAGCCTTGACGGCCGCGGCGACATCAGTGGTCACGGTGCCGACCTTCGGGTTCGGCATCATGCCGCGCGGGCCGAGCACCTTACCGAGACGGCCGACCAGCGGCATCATGTCCGGCGTGGCGATGCAGCGATCGAAATCGATCGTGCCCTTCTGGACGATGTCCACCAGGTCCTCGGCGCCAACCACATCGGCGCCGGCGGCCTTGGCTTCCTCGGCCTTGTCGCCGCGGGCGAACACCGCCACGCGCACCGAGCGGCCGGTGCCGTTCGGCAGATTGACCACGCCGCGGACCATCTGGTCGGCATGGCGCGGATCGACGCCGAGATTCATCGAGACCTCGATGGTCTCGTCGAACTTGACCTTGGACCGGTCCTTGAGCAACTGCAGCGCCTCGGAGAGCGCATAAGCCTTGTTCGGATCGATGCCTTCGCGGCTCTTGGCAACACGCTTTGCAATCTTTGCCATGATCTTAGCCCACCACTTCCAGGCCCATCGAGCGGGCGGAGCCCTCGACCATGCGCATGGCCGCCTCGACGTCGTTTGCGTTCAGGTCCTTCATCTTCTGCTCGGCGATCGCGCGCACCTTGTCGCGGCTGATCGTGCCGACCTTGGTCTTGCCCGGCTCCTTGGAGCCCGACTTCAGGTTGGCGGCCTTCTTCAGGAAGTAGCTCACCGGCGGCGTCTTCATGACGAAGGTAAACGACTTGTCCTGGTAGTAGGTGATGACGACCGGGATCGGCGACCCCTTTTCCATCTCCTGGGTCTGCGCGTTGAACGCCTTGCAGAACTCCATGATGTTGATGCCGCGCTGACCAAGCGCCGGGCCGATCGGGGGCGACGGCGTAGCCGAGCCCGCGGCAACCTGGAGCTTGAGCTGGCCTGCAACTTTCTTAGCCATCTCTATTCCTGCCTTTTCTCATGCCGGCCCATTAGCGGGACACCGGCGGTTGCAGTCTGGTGGTGCGGTTCCGACGGCCGGCTATGCCGCCTTCGCCTCCCACCCGTTCATGCGGCGCCTTAGGCAACCGCCCCTGACACCTGTCGGAGCAGGGAACCCGACGCCTTGCGGCGCGGATATACGGATCAGCCCTTTTCGACCTGTCCGAATTCCAGATCGACGGGCACGGCGCGCCCGAAGATCGAAACTTCCACCTTCAGGCGGGCCCGCTCCTCGTCCACTTCCTGGACGACGCCGTTGAACGACGCGAACGGACCATCCGAGACGCGGATCGCCTCGCCGATCTCGAAAGTGACCGAAGGCTTCGGCCGCTCGACCCCCTCCTGGACCTGGTTCAGGATGCGCTGCGCCTCGGTCTCGGTGATCGGCACGGGCTTGGAGTCGCCCAGGAAGCCGGTGACCTTCGGCGTGTTCTTGACCAGCGAGAATACGGCGTCGGTCAGGTTGGCCTTCAGCAGCACATAGCCCGGGAAGAACTTGCGCTCGGCATCGACCTTGCGGCCGCGGCGGATCTCGACCACCTTCTCGGTCGGCACCACGATCTGCTCGATCTCGCCGGACAGGCCCTTCTGCTTGGCCTTGTTCTCAATATCCTCGGCGACCTTCTTCTCGAAGTTCGAATAGGCGTGGACGATATACCACCGCGCAGTCATTTCACGACCTCTCCGTAAACCGCCGAATTAATGCCCGAGACCCAGGATCCACTCGATCGCATAGCCCATCAGAATATCGGCAGCGAAGAAGAAGAGCATCGCGATCACCGCGAACACCAGGACCATCACGGTCGAGATCATGGTTTCGCGCCGCGAAGGCCATGTCACCTTGGCCGTCTCCGCGCGAACCTGCTGGAGAAAGGTAAAGGGATTAGTGGTTTTCGAAGCCATGTGCCGCCTGTGTTCAAGACCCGTTGGCCGGGCCTCCTGGATGATCCCGCTGGCCGGGACGTGCCGCCTGAGCTCCATGCGGGGCGAATCAGCGCCGCTATTTCACCCACGCAAATCAGACGCGTAAAGCCGGCTTCCCAGCTCCACGCGTCGCGTGTCTGTCTTGTCTACATAAAACCGATTCTTAATCCACGCAAGTGGCAAGGTCCGCTTTATGTCCTGGCGCCGCCTCGGAACCATCCAGTCGTCCCGTCCCGGCTATGCGGGGCTTATGCCCCAATTTCCGCCATATGGCAAGCCGCCCGCCGATTTTCAACCGGGAGAGTTTCTTTTGCCCTTTGGAAAGATGGCACGGGCAGCAGGGCTCGAACCTACGACCTGCGGTTTTGGAGACCGCCGCTCTACCAACTGAGCTATGCCCGTGCATGCGCTTGTTCGGCGCAGGCGCTTCCTAAAAGCTTCCGGGCGTTCTGTAAAGAGCGCTCCGATGCCGTTTTGGAGCCCTTGTCAGAAATCTGAACTGGCGACTGTCGGCAATCGATCACGGGGCGCAGGCGCCTACGGTTTTCCGGCCGGCGGCTTGTAGGGGCCGCCCGGCACGCCCCAGCCCCAGGCCGGCATCGGCTCGGTCTCGGGATCGCAGGTCTCGCCCAGATTCGAGTTCATCTTCGCCAGCCGCGATCCCCACTCGACATAGCCCATGAAGGCGGAGCGGAACTCGGGGTCGTTCGGCAGGCCGACATCATCCGCAGCATCGGCGAGCAGGTTGATCCAGCGCCTGCGCTGCTCCTCGGTCAGGTGCTTGCCGAGGTGATGCATCACCATTTCGCGATGGCCGCCATGCTTCTCGCTGTAGGTTTTCGGCCCGCCGAAGACCTCGCCGATGAAGGCCGCGACATGTGCCGGGTGATCCGGCGACATATGCTTGAATACCGGCCCGACGACGGGATCCACCGCCACCTTTTCGTAAAAGGCTCGGGTCAGCCGGTTCAGCGCCTCGCTGCCGCCGGCCCATTCATACAAAGTCGGGATGTCCTCGCCCATCGCCGCTCCTCCACTGCATGCACCACGCGGAAGATAGCGGCAGCGCCCTGCCCCGCTCAACCTGCCCCGATGGCCAGTGCGCGCGATCTGCTTGTTCACGCAATTGCAGACGGGAAGCCGTAAACAGTTTTCCTGGAACTGCCCTACAGCTTCGCCGGCGCCTTAGCCTCGGCATCGGCAGCTGGAAGAGCCCGGCAATTGTCCGGCATGGGAGCGGAACTGCAAATCGTGGCGCCCGTCAGCGCGTCCACCGATTGCGGCCCGGTCGTCAGTCCGAATGTCTTCAGTTCATCCCGGCTGAGTTCCCTGTGCTTCGCATATTCGGCCGACTGCATGGCAACGAAAAAGCCTGAGCCGATCCCCATCTCATCGAGATACGCCCTGACTTTGTCTGCCATGCCCATGGAATGCACCAGGAAATGCGCATTGGCGCCGACCAGACGCCGAACGCCGCCGGCGATCATGACCGCGCAAGCCGCATCGCATTCGGCGCCTGCGTCGATGGTGAGGCCGGGATGGACACCGTCGGATGCGGCGCAGCCCTCCGTGCCCGGATCGCAATCGAGAAAATCCGTTCGCGCGATCGCGACATCCAACCTGCGTTCGCGGATCAGCCGGCCTGCGGCAAGCGCCGCCTGCACATCGCCGCCCGGCGAGTCGACGATGATGGGCAACCGGCGCTCCCGGATCGTATCGAGCAACTGGCGCAGCTTGTCGGCGGAGCCAGCCGCGATCGTGCCTTCCGCCGAAATCCATTCCGGACAATCGGGATTGCAAAGCGGATTGCTGCCGCGAACAACAACGAAGCGCATCTCCTGTTCCTGGGCCTGCGGCGACGGCGTTGGCGTGGAGGTAACGGGAGACGGCCCAGCTTCGACTGCCGCAACTTCGGTCGGCTTGCCGTTCGACGGTATCTCGCGACAATTCGCCGGCGCCGGCTGACGCCGGCAAATGGTGCCGTCGGCCAGCAGATCGAGCGAATCGAGGCTGGTGACGAGTTTCATCTCAAGCATGTCCTCGGGCTCGATCTGCCTTATGTCGCTGGCAGGCGTCGCCTTCATCACGCTGAGCACGCCCTGTTCGACGCCCATCTCCTTCAGATAGGCCGATAGCCGCTTCTCGACTGCCTTGCTCATCTCATAGGTCTTGTAGCTGCCGGCCTTCTTGCGGCTGACGACCCTGGTGCTGATGATCTTCTTCTTGCCGTTCACGATCCGATAGGTCGTGCGGTAGAGCAGCTTCTCGCGCTGGTAGGTGGTGGTGATCTGATGGACACCGAGATAGGCCCATTCGCCGACCACGCGGCGCGTGCCGCCGGCAAACATCAGCGGGCACGCCGAATTGCACATCGCTCCGCTGTCATGAGCGACGCCCGAGTAGGGCTGGTCCTTGCCATCATTGTCCCGGCAGTTCTTCATCCCCGGCGAGCAGCCGGAAAACTCCGTGATACCGACGGCGATATCGAGCTTGTTCTTGCGGATCATGCGACCAAGCTGCAGCGCGGCATCGACATTGCCGCCGGGAGAATTGACGACGATTGGCAATTGCCGCCCGCCGAGCGTCTTCAGCAGACGTCTCAGCAGCGCCGGCGTGCCGGCCTCGATCGTGCCTTCGGCGGAAATCCATTCCGGGCAGTTCGGCGCGCAGCCCGGCGCACTGCTGCGTACGACGACGAAGCGCATCGCCGGGCCGTAGTTCGGCGGGGTTTCCTTCGCGGCGGCGCTGAGGGCGGCCAGCCCCACGGCAGCGGCCAATCCCAGCCGAAGCAGGCCGCGCCAGCACCGTACGGTCTTTGAACAGAATGTGGAAACCACGTCCGGCAGCCCCAAGGATACAAGCCATACTAATTGGGACGACGGTGCTTGCAACAGAATTGAACAGGCCGGTGCGACACTGCTTCCAAAGCAAAAAGGGCGGCCCGAAGACCGCCCTTTCCCTGTCGAACCGGCAGAAGCCGGATCGATTATTCCTTGATGGTGACGACGATGCCGGCACCGACGGTGCGGCCGCCTTCACGGATGGCGAAGCGCAGCTTCTCTTCCATCGCGATCGGCACGATCAGCTCGACGTCGACGGTGATGTTGTCGCCGGGCATCACCATCTCGGTGCCGGCCGGCAGCGTCACGATGCCGGTCACGTCGGTGGTGCGGAAGTAGAACTGCGGACGGTAGTTGGTGAAGAACGGCGTGTGACGGCCGCCCTCATCCTTGGTCAGGATGTAGGCTTCGGCAACGAACTTCTTGTGCGGCTTGACCGAGCCCGGCTTGGCCAGAACCTGGCCGCGCTCCACACCCTCGCGGTCGATGCCGCGCAAGAGCGCGCCGATGTTGTCGCCCGCCTGACCCTGGTCGAGCAGCTTGCGGAACATCTCAACGCCCGTGCAGGTCGTCTTGGCGGTCGGACGGATGCCGACGATCTCCAGTTCCTCGCCGACCTTGACCACGCCGCGCTCGACGCGGCCGGTCACCACCGTGCCGCGGCCCGAGATCGAGAACACGTCCTCGATCGGCATCAGGAACGGCTTGTCCAGCGGACGAACCGGCGTCGGGATATAGGCGTCGACCTGGGCCATCAGCTCGCGAATAGCGTCCTCGCCAATGGTCTTGTTGGAATCTTCCAGAGCAGCCAGCGCCGAGCCCTTGACGATCGGAATGTCGTCGCCAGGGAACTCGTTCTTCGACAGAAGTTCGCGAACCTCGAGCTCGACCAGCTCGAGCAGCTCGGCGTCGTCGACCTGGTCGACCTTGTTCAGGAACACCACGATCGAGGGCACGCCGACCTGACGGGCAAGCAGGATGTGCTCGCGGGTCTGCGGCATCGGGCCGTCGGCGGCCGAAACCACCAGGATCGCGCCGTCCATCTGCGCCGCACCCGTGATCATGTTCTTCACATAGTCGGCGTGGCCGGGGCAGTCGACATGGGCATAATGACGGTTGGCCGTCTCATACTCGACGTGAGCCGTCGAAATCGTGATGCCGCGTGCCTTCTCTTCCGGCGCCGCGTCGATCTGGTCATAGCGCTTGTATTCGCCAAAATACTTCGTGATCGCCGCCGTCAGCGACGTCTTGCCATGATCGACGTGACCGATCGTGCCAATGTTCACATGCGGCTTGGTGCGCTCGAATTTACCTTTTGCCATAGTCTCTTTCCTTGGACGGCCTTGACCTTCAGTTCAGTCGAATGCGGGGCGATTAGCGACAACGGCCGAAAAACACAAGTGCCTTGTGGCTGAGCGGATTCCCGCTCGACCCGAACCAATGGTCGATTTCGGTGGGATGTGCAGCGATATAGGGTTGCCGCGGGTAAAATCAAAGGCGCCGGGCTGGCCTATTGCCGCCCCGACGCCGCTCTGATCTTGTCGGCCGCATGCAGTTCATTCCATCCAATATCCGCGGTCCGCTGTTCATGGTCGTCTCGACGGGATCCTATCTCGTCAACGACACGATGATGAAGCTCGCGACCACCGGGCTGCCGCCCTATGAAGTGCTCCTGCTGCGGGGTGCTGCCGCAACCTTGTGGGGCGTGCCGCTGCTTCTGATGCTTGGCTATGCCAGGCATATCCCACTGCTCTTCGAGCGCAAGGTGCTGCACCGCAACCTGTTCGAACTCCTGGCGATCCTCTGCTACGTCGTGGCCCTGGCGAACATGCAGATCGCCGATTCCACCGCGCTCGGGCAGGTCACGCCCCTCATCGTGCTGGTCGGCTCCTCGATGCTGTTCGGCGAAAAGATCGGCGTCTTGCGCATGGCGTTGATCGGCCTTGGCTTTGTCGGGGCGCTCATGGTGGCGCAGCCGACCATGCAGGGCATTTCGGTCTATGCGCTGCTGGCGCTCGGTAACGCCGCCTTCGCGGCGGTGCGCGATATAGCCGGCCGCAAAGTGGCCGCCGAGGTGCCAGGCATGATCGTCGCCATCTCCGCGGTCCTGGTGGTGCTGGCCGGCTCGGGCGCGGCGCATCTGGCGACCGAGCAATGGGTGATGCCGGAGGGACGCCACCTGCTGCTGATCGCCGGAGCAGGCCTGTTCCTGATCTTCGGCCATTTCTTCATCTTCATGGCCTACCGGATAGGGCCGACAAGCGCGGTCGCGCCCTTCTATTACTGCTTCACCGTCTGGGCGGTCATCTCGGGCTTGCTGGTGTTCGGACAGTTTCCCAACACGCTCGCCGTCTGCGGCATTCTGTTGGTGATGGCCAGCGGCCTGGCGATCGTCTCTCTCGACGAAAGACGACGCCGACTGGCCCTGGTCGCCTAAGAGCGCAAAGCCAGCATACGCCGACCCGAACGGGTCGACCCCCCCCCGCAGCCAACCGGTTGCGGCTTGCTCCGTCTTACAACGACCGGCTACCGGTGATTTGGTGATAAGCCCAAAGCACGACGATCGAGCCGATCACGGCCACGATCAGGCTCCAGATGTTGAGGCCGGTGACGCCCGCCGAGCCGAAGGCGCTGAAGATCAGCCCGCCGACGATAGCGCCGACAATGCCGAGCACGATGTCCATGATCATGCCCTGGCCGGTCTTGTTGACGATCTTGCTGCCAATGAACCCGGCGATAAGGCCGAGAATGATCCAACTGATGATGCCCATGATTCCCTCCAAAAATTTCCCCTGCCGCCCCAATCATGTTCATATGATTGTCAAAAGCTCAAGTCAGCTTGAAATTCCGCCCGTTTGCGCCATTGTGGGGCCGGGCGGACTTGGCTGGATAAGGAGATCCATTGTGGGCCTTTTCGACAACGCCGTTCCGGGCGGCAATATCACCAAACCCCTGATGATCGCGCTCGGCGCGCTTTTGGTCGGCAAGATGCTGAGCGGCAGAGGCGAAGAGGCGGCCGCGCCGCAACCGTCGGCGCCGACGGCTGCGGGAACCGACGCGTCGGCCGATGGCGGGCTGCTCGGCGGTCTTGGCGGCCTACTCGACAAGCTGAAGAATGCCGGCCACGGCAATGTTGCCGACTCCTGGGTCGGCACGGGCCAGAACCAGCCGATCAATCCGGGCGACCTCGGCTCGGCACTTGGGCCGTCCGTTATCCGCGAGATCGCGCAGCGCACCGGCATGAATGAGCAGGAACTTCTGCAGCAACTTTCCACGGCGTTGCCCGGCATCGTCGACAAGCTGACGCCTAACGGCCAGATCCCGCAGAACCATCAGGTCGCTTCGGCCTTCAACAGCTAAACGGGCTGGATGACATGGAAACGCTGCGCGCCTGCGCGCGGCGTTTTCCTTTCGCCATTGCGCGCCGCGTTTTCTTTGGAGCGTGCGAGGAGGAAATCTGGAGCGGGTAGCGGGAATCGAACCCGCATATTCAGCTTGGAAGGCTGCTGCTCTACCACTGAGCTATACCCGCGCCTTGCACTGAGGTACCGGATTCACCCGAAAAGCGCCATGCACTTTTTCGGTCCGAGACTTGTTCGTTCAGGGCTTCCGGGCCGGCAGTGGTGGAGAGGGTTGGATTCGAACCAACGTAGGCTAAGCCAACGGATTTACAGTCCGTCCCCTTTAACCACTCGGGCACCTCTCCAGTCTGCCGCCGGAGCCATGCAACGAGGCATTCGCGCCGATCCGGAGCCCGAGTTAGATCTTCTCTCCGAAATCAGCGATGCGCCTTATGGCGGCAAGGCCGGTGGGTGTCAACCGGCGCGGCGCGGGTTTTTCGAAGATGTTCGGCATTCATTGCGGCAGGCCGTATCCTTAGCCGGGCGAGCCCGCTATAGAGGCCGCATGAGCGACGAAAAAAGCAACAAGCCGGGCACGCGCAAGGACACGCATTATGCCAAGCTGCGGCGCGCGCATCGCGACCAGAAGGCGGGCGGCGCACCGGTATTCCGACCGCGCCAGCCGGTGCCGCCGGGCGAAGGGCCTGGCGACGGGCTGGTGCGGCTTTACGGCCTGCACACGGTGCGAGCGGCGCTCGACAATCCGCGCCGCAAGATCAAAAAGATGCTGGTGACCCGCAACGCCGCCGAGCGTCTGTCGATCGGCGATCTCGCCGCCCTGCCCTTCACGACCGAGTTGGTCGAGCCGAAGGACATCGACAGGATCACCGGGTCGGACGCGGTGCATCAAGGCGTGCTGATCGAGGCCGAGCCGCTCAAGCCGAAGCGCCTCGACGCGCTCGGCGAAACCAGGCTGGTGCTGGTGCTCGACCAGGTAACGGACCCGCACAATGTCGGCGCGATCCTGCGTTCCGCGGTTGCATTCGGCGCCGGCGCGCTGATCACCACCGCGCGCCACAGCCCGCAGGAATCGGGCGTGCTGGCCAAATCCGCCTCCGGCGCGCTGGAGCATATCGACCAGATCGAGGTGAAGAACCTCGCCGATGCGCTGGGGCAACTGCACGAGGCCGGCTTTCAGACCATCGGGCTCGACTCGGAAGGGCCGGCGGAATTGGAAAAGAGTTTCGCCGGCGAGAAGATCGCGCTCGTGCTGGGCGCTGAAGGCAAGGGCCTGCGGCAGAAGACGCGCGAGACGGTGGCCGCGCTCGCCCGCCTCGACATGCCGGGCGCCATCCACTCGCTCAACGTGTCGAACGCGGCGGCGGTCAGCCTCTATGCGGCGAACGCATTCCTGAAGCGCGGCTGAGTGCGGATCCACTTCAGCCTCGAAGCGAAAAACGGGCTCCCGCGGCGAAACGCAGGAACCCGTTCTCTGACAGGAAAAGAGCAGGCGGCGTGGGAACGTTGAGCCGCCGTCCCTTGACCTGATGCATGTCGCCCAAAATTGCGCAGCGGTTTTGGGAGAACACATGCATCAAACAAAGACTTAAAGCGCTTCGGCTGAATCCCTTCAGCGCGACGCGCTTTAAGCCGCCTTGCCTTTGGCTTGCGCCGCCTCCCCGCCGACCTCATGCGCAGCCATCCGCTCCAGCGCCCTAACCAGGCCCGAGTGATCTTCCTTCGCCCCGCCATTGGCCGCACAGGAATTGAACAGCTGCTGCGTCGCCGAGGTGTTGGGCAGCGAGACACCGAGCGCCTTCGCGCCTTCCAACGCCAGGTTGAGGTCCTTCTGATGCAGCTCGATGCGGAAGCCGGGCGCGAAGGTGCGCTTGATCATGCGTTCGCCATGCACTTCGAGAATGCGCGAGGCGGCAAGGCCGCCCATCAGCGCCTGCCTGACCTTGGACGGATCGGCGCCGGCCTTCGAGGCGAAGACCAGAGCTTCGCCGACGGCTTCGATGGTCAATGCCACGACGATCTGGTTGGCGACCTTGGTGGTCTGGCCGACGCCGTTGGGCCCGACCAGCGTGATGTTCTTGCCCATCTTCTCGAACACCGGCTTGGCGCGTTCGAACGCCTTTTCCTCGCCGCCGACCATGATGGTGAGCGACGCCGCCTTGGCGCCGACCTCGCCGCCGGAGACCGGCGCGTCGAGGTAATCGCAGCCGAGCCCGTTGATTTTCCCGGCGAATTCCTTGGTTGCGATCGGCGAGATCGAGCTCATGTCAATGACCAGCTTGCCCTTGGACAGACCTGAAGCGACGCTGTTCTCGCCGAAGAGAACGTCGGCGACCTGGGGCGTGTCGGGCACCATGGTGATGATGATGTCGGCGGCCTTGGCCACCGCATTATGGCCGGCTACGGTCTTCAGCCCCTTTGCAACGAGGTCAGCCGGGGGCTTGGAGCGGTGCTCGCTGGCGACGACCGGATAACCAGCGTCGAGAAGGTGCCCCGCCATCGGCGCGCCCATGATGCCGAGGCCGATGAAACCGATGGTTTCCATTGTTTTGCTCCTGAAATTCTTGGCTCGAAATTGCCGAGAGGTCTGCGCTGCCCCTCATCCGCCTGCCGGCACCTTCTCCCCGTATAGTGACGGGGGAGAAGGAAGCTCTTAGGCCGCCGCGCTTCCCTGCCCGGCGAATTGCCGGAACCAGCCGAGCCCGGCTTCGGTGCCGGCCTTCGGCTTGTATTCGGCGCCGATCCAACCGGAATAGCCGAGCCGGTCGATGTGGTCGTAGAGGAAGGGATAGTTGATCTCGCCCGTCCCCGGCTCGTGACGGCCGGGATTGTCCGCAAGCTGGATATGCGCGATGCGGCCGAGGTTCGCCTCGATGGTACGGGCGAGATCCCCCTCCATGATCTGCATGTGATAGATGTCGTATTGCAGGAACAGGTTCTTCGAGCCGATGCGGTCGATCAGCGCCAGAGCCTGGTCGGAATAGTTCAGGAAGAAGCCGGGGATGTCGCGGGTGTTGATCGGCTCGATCAGCAGCCTGATGCCGGCCTGCTCCAGTTTTTCCGCCGCGAAAGCCAGGTTTTCGGCAAAGACGTTTTCTAGCACCGCGCGGTCGGCGCCCTGCGGCGCGATGCCGGCCAGGCAGTTGAGTTGCTCGCAGCCCAGCGCATGGGCATAGGTGATCGCCTTGGCGATGCCCTGGCGGAATTCCGGCACGCGATCGGGCAGCACGGCAATGCCGCGCTCGCCCTTCGCCCAGTCGCCGGCCGGCAGGTTGAAGAGAACTTGTGTCAGACCGTTCTTTTTCAGGCGCGCCGCAACAACGTCAGGCGCGTGGTCATAGGGGCCGATATATTCGACGCCCTTGAAACCCGCGCGGGCAGCGGCATCGAAACGGTCGAGGAAATCATGCTCGCCGAAGAGCATCGACAGATTGGCTGAAAAACGCGGCATTCCTTTTTCTCCTTCTCTCCGCCAAGCCTCAATCGAGCATCATGATGGCCGTCGGCGCATCCTCGTTGCGTTCGGCAAGTTCCTCGAACTCGGTGATCTTGTCGATTTCCGTGCCCATGGAAATGTTGGTGACGCGCTCGAGGATGAATTCCAACACCACCGGAACCTGGTGCTCCTTCATCAGCCGCTGCGCCTCCTTGAAGGCACCGGCGAATTCCTCGGGCTTCTTCACGCGGACCGCCTTGCAGCCCATCGCCTCGGCTACCGTGACATGGTCGACGCCGTAGCCGGCCTCTGGATCGTCTGCACGGTTGACGTTCTCGAAGGCAAGGCTCACCTCGTAATCCATCGAAAAACCGCGCTGCGCCTGGCGGATGAGGCCGAGATAGGCGTTGTTCACGACGACGTGGATGTAAGGCAGCTTGTGCTGCGCGCCGACGGCCAGCTCCTCAATCATGAACTGAAAGTCGTAGTCGCCGGAGAGCGCCACGATATCCCGGTCCGGATCGGCGGCACGCACGCCGAGCGCCGCCGGCAGCGTCCAGCCGAGCGGGCCGGCCTGGCCGCAATTGATCCAGTTGCGCGGCTTATAGACGTGCAGGAACTGCGCGCCGGCGATCTGCGACAGGCCGATCGTGGTGACATAGGTGGTGTCGCGGGCAAATGCCTTGTTCATCTCCTCATAGACGCGCTGCGGCTTCAGCGGCACCTGCTCGAAATGCGTCTTGCGCTTCATCGTCTTCTTGCGCTGCTGGCACTCCTTTGCCCAGCCCGCCCAGTCGCGCAGTTTGCCGGCGGTGCGCCATTCCGTAGCGACGTCGAGCAGGATCTTCAGCGCGGCGCCCGCATCCGACACGAAGCCGAGATCCGGCGCGAAGACGCGGCCGATCTGGGTGGGCTCGATGTCGACATGGATGAATTTTTTCCCCTTGGTGTAGACGTCGACCGAGCCGGTGTGGCGGTTGGCCCAGCGGTTGCCGATGCCGAAGACGAAGTCGGCGGCAAGCATCGTCGCATTGCCGTAGCGGTGCGATGTTTGCAGTCCGCACATGCCGGCCATCAGCCGGTGGTCGTCGGGGATCGCACCCCAGCCCATCAGCGTCGGGATGACCGGCACGCCGGTGACTTCGGCGAACTCGATCAAAAGATCGGAGGCATCGGCATTGATGATGCCGCCGCCGGCGACGATCAGCGGCTTTTCCGCTTCGTTGAGCATCGAAAGCGCCTTCTCGGCCTGGGCGCGCGTCATTGCCGGCTTGAAAGGGCTGAGCGGTTCATAGGCGTCGATGTCGAACTCGATCTCGGCAAGCTGAACGTCGAGCGGCAGGTCGACCAGCACCGGTCCGGGCCGCGAGGAGCGCATCAGGTGGAATGCCTTCTGCAGCGCCATCGGCACCAGGTAGGGCTCCATGACGGTGACCGCCCATTTGGCGACGGGCGAAGCGATCGACGCGATGTCGACGGCCTGGAAATCCTCCTTGTTGAGGCGGGCACGCGGCGCCTGGCCGGTGATGCAGAGGATCGGAATAGAATCCGCCGCGGCCGAATAGAGGCCGGTGATCATGTCGGTGCCGGCGGGCCCCGAAGTGCCGATACAGAGCCCGATATTGCCGGCCTTGGCCCGCGTATAGCCTTCGGCCATGTGCGAGGCGCCCTCGACATGGCGGGCAAGCACGTGGCGGATGCTGCCCCTTGCCTTCAGCGCCGAATAGAGCGGATTGATCGCCGCACCCGGCACCCCGAAGGCATCGGTGATGCCTTCCTTTTCGAGAACGAGAACCGCCGCGTCGACCGCGCGCATTCTGGCCATGACAAGCCTCCATTTCATTGGTTGGCTTGATAGTGACAGCGCGCCTTCGATTTTTCAATTTTTTCAGAATATTTTTTCATTTCCAGAAAAGGGCGTTTATCATCTGATTCCGCTGCACTTTTGGTTTTCCAGAAAGTGCATCGTGACAACCACTGAAAAACTTTTTCATTGCATCCAGCATCAGATCGGCGAGAATAGCCGTCATGGAAACGACGGAAAAACGCCAGCGCGGCCGGCCGCGCGCCTTCAATGGTCCGTCCGAAGCGGCCTCGGTGCAGTCGCTCGACCGGGCGCTGCGGATCCTGGCGATCGTCGCCGAAGCCAGCGGCTTGTCGCTGAGTGAAATCGCGGCGCAAAGCGGCATCGCCGCCTCCACCGCCTATCGCATGCTGACGACGCTGGAAAACCACGGCATGGTCGAGTTCGATACGACCGATCAGCTCTGGTCGGTCGGCGTCGAGACCTATCGCATGGGGGCAGCCTTCCTGCGCCGGCGCAAGCTGGTCGACCGTGCCCGCATCGTCATGCAGGAGTTGATGGAGAAGACCGGCGAAACGGCCAATCTCGGCGTCGCCGAGGACGATTGCGTCGTCTTCGTCAGCCAAGTCGAGACGCATCAGGCGATCCGCGCCTTCTTCCGGCCGGGGACGCGCAGCCCCTTTCATGCTTCCGGCATAGGCAAGGCGGTGCTGGCGCATCTCGAGCCCGAACGGGTCGCCGCCATCCTGCGCAAGACGGGCCTGCAGCGCTACACCGACAAGACGCTCTCCGAGATCTCGGCGCTGGCCCATGATCTCGCCACCATCAACCATCGCGGCTGGTCGGTCGACGACGAAGAGCGCCACCCCGGCATGCGCTGCGTGGCCGCCGCCATTTTTAACGAATATGGCGAGCCGATCGGCGGCGTTTCGGTATCCGGACCGACGGTGCGGGTCACGCCCGAGCGGCTGGCCGAAATCGGTCCGCTGGTGCGCGACGCCGCGGTCGAGGTGACGAAGATGATAGGCGGCGTGAAAGCCTACTGACTAAGACGCGCCCGGCAAGGCGCTCTTTGCCGATATGTCGAAGAAATCGAGCAGGATGGCCAGCCCGACGCCACAGGCCGCCAAGATGAGGCCGGCGATGAATATCCGACAGGCGCGGTCATGAATGCTTCGCTGCAGGGATTTGATGTCGAGCAGAATGGCAAGCGCCCGCATCTGCAGCGCGATGCCGACCAGGATCGGCAGGACGGCAATCAGATGGTAGGTCTGCCATGGGATCGGGTTGGCCGCCCAATGGGTGATAAAGCCTAGCGAGAACGCCAGCAGGATGCCGACGATGGTGATGGTGCCATTGCGGAAAACCGGTTCGACCCGTTCTTCCCTGGGATCCTGCTCGTCCATGCCACCCTTCCCTCGTTTGGCGCCGAAGCCAGACTAAACGCTTGCAAAATCGCTGTACATCGCTGGTTGCCCGGCAAGGTGCCGGCCGGTCATAGCCTCGCCGGGCGCTGGACTTAACCATCTTGCCGGGGTGCCGGGACGCATGCGAAAGGGCAAGGATGCGGAAAACAATTTACCTCCTGTCCGCCGTTTCCCTTTGCGGATGCATGGCGGCGGCACCGGCGCCGGTCGAGCCCATCGCTGGTCCCAACGGCAACCCGCTCGTCGATCCCGTTCCGATCTCGCTGGCCATGGAAGAGATCATCACCGCCGGCGTCCGCCAGCATTTGAAGAATCCCATCGCCGCCAAGTTCGGGACTATGCTTGCCGGCGAGCGCAGTTTGAATGGCCGCCACGAAATCGTGGCGTGCGGCTATGTCGACGACAAGGGCTCTCCCGGCGGCAACGAGCCGTTCATCGGCAAGATCTATCCCGATGCCGGAAACAGCTTCGAGCTCGTCGCGATAAATGACGTTTCAGTCAGCGGCGCTTGCAAGGCGGCGGGATTGGCGATGCCGGAGCTGAAGCCCAATTCCTGAACTGGTGCAGGCAGGCACCTTGTCCGCTTCAAATCAAGCCGATCAGGCGGATGCGTAGTATTCAAACGCAAGAAAAGGGGCTGTGGCAGCCCCTCTCTCCCGCCGTTAATTTAGCTCCCTCCTAAAGCCTGCAATAGCGCGGGCCGTCGTAGCTCATATAGGTGTCGGTGCGCTCGTCGTAGCTGGCGTAGCGGGCGTAGCAGCGGCGGACGTGGATCGAGTCGTAGCCGTCGTCCTCGACATAGACGGTGCGGGGCTGCTGGGCGAGCAGGCTGCCGAGAACGAAACCGCCGACGCCGGCGGCAATGCCGATGCCGAGCTCGCGGCGGTGATGATGGTCGTGGGCGGCCGAAGGCTGGACAGTGCCGACGAGCGAGCCGGCGGCGACGGTGGTGGCGATGAGGCCGGAAACGATGGTGCGCTTGAACATGACGATCTCCTGTTTCAATGGAGAGGCGAACCATCCGCCTCTTGACCATGGGTCGCCGCGGGCCGGGAAAAGGTTCGAAGATCCTTTGAGATTTTTTCGCCGACGATTTTTCCCGGCCTTTCCCCCGCTTCCGGCTGCCGGTCGCCCGGACGCAAAAGGGCGGCCCGAGGGCCGCCCTTGGAAAACAAATGGTCTTCTCGTCAGAGGAAGATGATCACCTTGCCGTGGTGGTGATGCTTGTGATGGTGCCACCACCAGAACTTCTTGTGGTGATGGTGGTGATGATGATGGTGGTTGCCATGCGCCGAGGACATCTCGACCGTGGCGACCAGTGCCCCGGTGGCGACAAAGACGGCGACGAGGCCGGAGATAAGGGTACGCTTCAACATGATGATCTCCTGGATCCTTGATCGAGGCGACCATTCGCCTCTCGGGAGATCAGTCGTGGCGAAGCGGCAAAAGGTTCGAAGGTTTTGAGGGGTTAGGCAGTAGGAACTAGGCAGTAGGGAACTTGAAGCATCGCCTACTGCCTACTGCCTTCCCACCCCCTCATCCCATTCCCGTGACGTGCCTCAGCCAGAAGGCGAGCACGATGAAGCCGACGAAGGTGGCGACGCCGGTCCAGTCGATATTGGCCTTCTTCAGGTCGCTGACGACCTTCACGAGGAGAAGCCAGGTCACGACGATAAGCGGCAGGATGATGACGAATCTGATCATGCGGCACCCGTTCGTGCGATTGCACCTGGACGAGATGTAGGAAGCTCGCTGACGGATTTCAGGATGCCCTTCAGTGGCGGTCCATTAGCAACCCAAAACGGAGTTTTGTCTTTACTGGCGCACGAAATATGCTACCGGAGCGCCATGCCCTTGTAGCTCAGCTGGTAGAGCAGCGGTTTTGTAAACCGAAGGTCGCGGGTTCGATCCCTGCCGGGGGCACCAGGATCTTGATCCGGCTACGCAGATCCAATCGCCGCCACCAGCACCCTGTTCTGCCGTCGTATCGCCGCGCGCAGCTCCGGTATTCTCGCCTCGTCCCGCTTCACGAACTCGATGAACATCATGTTCATGTTGTTGAAGATCAACTCGCCTACCGCCGGCCCGTCGATGTCCGAGCGCACCAGGCCGAGTTCCTGCAGGCGGACGATCAGCGCGCTGATCTGCTTGGTCAGTTCCCGGTCGAGCGCGGTGTAGGCCTGGCCGAAGGGGCTGTCGGGCAATTGCGTCGAGATCGCCATCGCCTGGCGCCACATCTCCTTGCTCAGATAATTCAGCGAGTGCTCGATATAGATGCCGATCAGCGTGTCGAGCGCGTCGCCGACATTGGCGGGCGGGCCGGCGACCACCCCTCGCCCGGCATTCAGCACCTCGTTGACTTCCATCGACACGATGGCGCCGAGGATGTCGCCCTTGTTCTGGTAGTAATTGTAGATCGTGCCGATCGAGACCTCGGCCTGCGCCGCGATCGCCTCGATCTTGGCGCCTTCATAACCGGCCTCGCGAAACAGCGCGGTGGCCGCATCGATGATGCGGCGGTGCCGGTCCGCCTTCTGCCGTTCGCGCAATCCGCTCATATCGGCCTCTTTGCCACAAAATCATAATTGACTCAATTTTAGAATTGGTTCAACTTTTCTTCCAACAAGCCAGCAAGGCAGGGAGAACACTCGATGACCACCAACACTCGGATTCCGCTTTCCACCCTGAAATCTCGCCTCGCAGCCGCCTGTGCGACAGCCGCGCTGCTGCTCGCGGCCGGCGCAGCCCAAGCAGCCGATCTCAACGCGCTGATCTGGTGCGATCATTCCGATCCTGCGCTGCTGCAGCCCTTCGAGCAGGCCAACAACGTGAAGGTCAACGTCAAGGAATTCGAAGGCACCGGCGCCGGTCTCGCCATTGTCGAGCAGTCGCAGCCCGGCGACTGGGACGTGATGGTGATCGACAGCATCGATGTGCCGCGTGGCGTCGAGAAAGGCCTGTTCGAGCCGCTGCCCGAGGACAAATTGCCCTTCGCCGACCTGTTCCCCGAAGTGAAGATGGACAAGTCGACCATCGTCGACGGCAAGCGCTACGGCATCACCGAAAAGTTCGGCTACAACACGATCGGCTTCAACAAGACCAAGGTCGACCCGGCCGACATGCAGTCGCTGGCCTCGCTCACCAGCGACAAATACAAGGGCAAGGTCGCAATCTACGATTACTACCTGCCGGTGATCGGCATGGCGGCGCTCGCCATCGGCAAGAAGACCGCCGACCTCACCGAGGCCGACTTGCCGGCGCTGAAGGCCGAACTGCTCAAGATGAAGGCCTACGCCAAGCTGGTCGGCGAAGTCACCGCCAGCCAGACGGCGTTGGCCACCGGCGAGGTGGATATCCTTGTCGGCGGCGGCGAGTGGGTCACGGCTGGCCTTGCCAAGGAAAACCCGGCGCTCGACTTCTCGATCCCGAAGGAGGGTGCTGTTCTCTGGTCGCAGTCGCTCGCCATGTTCAAGGATTCCAAGAACAAGGACATGGCGCTGAAATTCATCCAGTACATTCTGAGCCCGGAAGGCCAGGCGCGGCTTGCGACCTCTTCCTGCTATTGGGGGATGCCGTCGAACAAGAAGGCGGCGCTCACCGACGACCAGAAGAAGATCCTGCGTTTCGACGAGCAGCCCGGCTTCCTTGCCCGCGCCCAGGCCTATCCGGCGCCAAATGCCGACCTCGACAAGAAGATGCAGGATATGTGGACCGAGATGCTGCAGGCGCAGTAAATCGGCCGATGGCATCAGCGGGAAACAATACGCGTGCCCTGCCCTGGGCGCTGGTCACGCCAGCGCTGGCGTGGACGCTTCTGTTCTTCGTGCTGCCCTTCATTGCCATGGGGCTTTCCAGCCTCACGGCGCATGAAGGCGGCGGCTTCACTTTAGCCAATTATAGCCAGTTCTTCACCGATCCGTCCTACTGGCGGGCGATGGTGAACTCGCTGGAGATGACAGCGATCGTCACCGTGATCTCGATCCTGCTCGCCTATCCCTTTGCCTGGACCCTCGCCGAGATGGTGCCGGAGCGCTGGCAGCGGCTGGCGCTGATGCTGGCCGTGCTGCCGTTCTGGACGTCCTATGTCGTGCGCTCCTATTCCTGGCTGCTGGTGCTGGCGCAGAACGGCGTCATCAACCGGGCGCTGACCGGCCTGGGCGTCATCGGCGAGCCGCTGCAGCTCGCCAATACGCGCTTCGCCACCGTCACCGGCTTCGTCCATTTCTTCGTCATGCTTTTGACGCTGACGATCTTCGCCAATCTGAAGCAGCTCAGCCCGAGTTACCGCAAGGCGGCCGCCGATCTCGGCGCCGGGCCGGTGCGCACCTTCCTGCATGTCGTGCTGCCGCTGACCCTGCCCGGCATCATGGTCGGCGCCTTCCTCACTTTTGTGCTCTGCATCGGCGACTACATCACGCCGCAGATCCTCGGCGGTAACAACGAGCTGGTGATGCCGCAGCTCGTCATGATGCAGATCGGCCGCCGCGGCGATTTCCCGCTGGCCTCGGCGCTGTCGATCATCCTGATGGCCGTCGTCACCATCGCCTATCTCGCCTGCGCGCGATGGCTGAAGATCGAGCGGGCATGACCATGCGCGCCGCCATTCGCCTCGCCGCCTGGGTCTACGCCATCGCTGTCTACGGCTTCATCTTCCTGCCGGTGGTCGTGCTGGTGCTGTTCTCGCTGCAGGCGACCTCCTTCCCGATTCCGCCCTTCACCGGCCCGTCGCTGCGCTGGTACCAGGCGGTGCTATCGGATGCACGGCTGACCTCGGCACTGGTCAATTCGCTGCTGGTAGCGGTGGTCTCCTCGCTCGCTTCGGTCACGCTGGGTTTCCTGTCCGCCTGGGGGTTCGCGCGCTTCGTCCTGCCGGGCTCCGCCTTGCTGCGTGGACTGATCACGCTGCCGCTCACCGTCAGTTACCTCATCATCGGCATGGGATTGCTGGTGCTGTTCAACTGGGTCGGCGTGCCGAAATCGCTTTTAGCCGCCGGCATCGGCCATGTCGTGATCAACCTGCCGCTCTGCTTCGCCATCATCTACAGCCAGATGGGCGACCACCAGATCAACATCGAGCGCGCCGCGCGCGACCTCGGCGCCGCCGAATGGAAGGTGCTGTTGATGGTCACCGTGCCGGTGATGTCGCCGGCGATCTTTGCCGGCTTCTTCCTGTCGATGACGTTCTCCTGGGACGAGTTCGTCATCTCCTTCCTGCTCACCCGCTTCGAGACGACGCTGCCCGTGGAAATCTGGAACCTGCTGCGCTCCGGTCTCAACCCCAAGACCAATGCCGTCGGCTCGCTGGTCTTTGCCGTCTCCATCGTCCTGGTGGTGTTTTTCGAGCTGACGTTGTTGCGGAGAAAGCCGGCATGAGCGTGCCCCTCGTCGACATTCGCAATGTCTCGCATCGCTTCGGCCAGCTTGCGGTGCTGAAAAACGTCTCGCTCATGATCGAGCCCGGCAGCTACACGATCCTACTCGGGCCCTCGGGCTCCGGGAAGACGACGCTGCTTTCGATCCTTGGGGGCTTCGTCACGCCCAGCGAAGGCAAGGTCTTCATCCACGGCCAGGATTGCACCGCCGTGCCGCCGGCCAAGCGCCCGACGACCACCGTGTTCCAGGACTACGCGCTGTTTCCGCATATGAGCGTCGGCGGCAATGTCGGCTTCGGGCTGCGCATGCAAGGCGTCGACGGCGCGACGCGGGCCGCCAAGGCGCGCGATGCGCTGGCTCTCGTCGGGCTGGCGGCTGCCTTCGACAAGAAGCCGCATCAGCTCTCCGGCGGTCAGCGGCAGCGTGTGGCGCTGGCCCGCGCTCTGGTCATCGAGCCGGCGGTTCTGCTGCTCGACGAGCCGCTCGGCGCGCTCGATCTCAAGTTGCGCCGGCAGATGCAGGACGAGCTGAAGGCGATCCAGAAGCGCGTCGGCACCGCCTTCATCCATGTCACGCACGACCAGGAAGAAGCGATGGCGCTGGCCGATCATTGCGTGGTGATGAATGACGGCCGCATCGAGGACGAAGGCCCGCCCGAGCGCGTCTATGCGCGGCCGGCGACACGCTTCTCGGCCACATTCATGGGAGAAAGCACGGTCCTAGCAGGCACCGTGACCGAGGCGAAGAACGGGATCGTCACGGCCTCGACCGCAGTCGGGGCGATTTCACTGCCTGGCGCGTCGCCGGCAGGCGGCACGGTCGCGCTCGCGATCCGACCCGAGCATCTGGTCCTCGGCGAAGCGGAAGGCGACGTCGCGCTGGGCATGGCCAAGGTCGGCGATGTCGTCTTCCAGGGCAGCTTCAGGCGTGTGTTGGCGACTTCCATTCTTGATGCCGCGCTGCAATTCATCGCCAAGGCTCCGGCTTCCGCCACCGTTCAGGCAGGCGACACGATCCCGGTTTCATGCAACGCTCAAGATATCATCCTGCTGGCGGACTGATCCATGGGCACGCTTCCGATCATCGAGGCTCCGGACTGGTACGAGATCATCCGCATGGGCGACGACATCACGCTCATCCACGAGCCGTGGATAAAGCCGTTCTTCCGCTGCAACATCTGGCATGTGCGCGGGCGCGACCGCGACCTACTGTTCGACACCGGCCTTGGCCATTTCAGCCTGAAACGGCACGTGCCGCTGGTGAGCGAGCGCAAGTTGACCTGCGTTGCCAGCCACACGCATTTCGACCATATCGGCTGCCACCACGAATTTCCGGACCGCTGCGTGCACTCCGCCGAAGCGGCAATCCTGGCCGATCCGCGCAACGAATGGACGGTGGCGGACCGTTACGCCAATGAGGAGATGTTCGACGGCGCGCCCGAAGGCTGGGATACGGCGGGCTACCGCATCCTGCCCGCGCCGGCCGGCCGGCTGCTCGTGCATGGCGACGTGATCGATCTCGGCGACCGCGCCTTCGAGGTCATCCACACACCTGGACATTCGCCGGGCGGCATCGCGCTTTACGACAAAAAGACGGGCATCCTGCTATCGGGCGACATCGTCTATGACGGGCCGCTGATCGACGACGTCTACCACTCGAATATCGGGGATTATGTCGGGACCCTGCTTTCCATGCGCGAACTCGACGTCTCGGTCGTGCACGGGGGTCATTTTCCGAGCTTCGGCAAGGTGCGCTACCGGCAACTCATCGACGAATACGTCGCGGGCAAGCGCCGAGCAGGTTGTCACCTGCAAGGTGGCTGAGCGAGCGGAAAAGCGAGGCCTACAGCGCCCTTTGCGGGCAAGGTGTCCCCGCGGCGTCGCCGCAGCGGGACGCTGTCGGCTGCGGCCGCTGGCTCATCTCTTCCGAATGACGCACGAGTTCGGCGAACATCAGCGCGAAACTTCCCATCATCAGGAAGACTATGATCAGACGCGTTACCGGCAATAGACAGGTCTCTCGACTGGCCAGCCCCCGCTAACCCATCCACTGTCGGCTAACATGATCGATCCGGCTTTACGAGTGTTTAAGCCTCGTCTTAACCATTGCGGCCATCACATTCATGTCGCGCCTGTCACGAAGCGCGATTACTCAGCGTGCCCGCCGATCGGCGCTGCGCCCTTCACAGATACAGGCGGCGCATGCTACGCCGTCGCCGGCGCGGCCCCGCAGACGGTCGCCCTCCGGGAGCCATGAGCAAAGCCGCCAGCCGTTTCGCCTTCGTCTCTTCCGACACCGACGACGCCCGCGCCGCGCGGGAAAGCCTGTCGGCGCGCTATGGGCAGGTGCCTGTCGCTGAGGCCGAGATCATCATCGCGCTCGGCGGCGACGGTTTTCTTCTGCAGACACTGCGCGAGACGATGAGCACGGGCAAGAAGGTCTACGGCATGAATCGTGGCACCATCGGCTTCCTGATGAACGAATATCGCGCCGGCGGGCTCGAGGAGCGCATCGCCAACGCGGTCTCCGAGACGATCAGGCCGCTGGAAATGGTCGCCGTGACGCATGACGGCGAATCCGTTTCGGCGCCGGCCATCAACGAGGTGGCGCTGTGGCGCCAGTCCTACCAGACCGCGAAGATCCGTATCACCGTCGACGGCCAAGTGCGGCTGGAGGAGCTGAACTGCGACGGCGTGATGATCGCGACGCCTGCCGGCTCCACCGCCTACAACCTGTCGGCGCATGGGCCGATCCTGCCGCTCGACGCGCCGCTGCTAGCGCTGACGCCGGTGAGCCCGTTCCGCCCGCGCCGCTGGCGCGGCGCGCTGCTCTCCAACAAGGCGACGGTGCGCTTCGACATACTGGAAGCCGAAAAGCGCCCGGTGAATGCCGCCGCCGACCATACCGAGGTCAAGGCGGTGGCCTCCGTCACCGTGCGGGAATCGCCGACAGCGACGGCAACTTTGCTGTTCGATCCGAACCATTCCTGGAACGAACGCATCCTTGCCGAGCAGTTCCGCTACTGAGCCGGCGCAACGATATTGTATCGATCAATGCCTGACGCCCGAAGAGCGCAGCCGTTTAGGAATACGGCCTGCATCAAGCAAAGATCTAAGGCGCGTAACCGCAATCCGTTTCGGTGCGACCCGCTTTGAGCATCGCAATTAAGGTTACGACTTCACAATTGCTGGATTCCCGGCTGTTTCTGTTGACAAATCGCGGACTTGCGCCTAACTGCAAGCCAATCTTGCAGGCGCATGGCGCCTGCCGTGACGGACACCGTTGCGATTTCCCGAACCAGCCAAAGACATCAAACTCTTGTCATCAGACACCACGATCGCTCAAGAAGCGTTGACGTTCACAGACCTTGGCCTTTCGCCCAAGGTCCTCTCCGCAGTCACCGATGCCGGCTACACCGAGCCGACTCCGATCCAGGCCGGCGCGATCCCGCATGCGTTGCTCGGCAAGGACGTGCTAGGTATCGCCCAGACCGGCACCGGCAAGACAGCCTCTTTCGTGCTGCCGATGCTGACGCGGCTGGAAAAGGGCCGTGCCCGTGCCCGCATGCCGCGCACGCTGATCCTCGAACCGACGCGCGAGCTAGCGGCGCAGGTCGAGGAGAACTTCGTCAAATACGGCAAGAACCACAAGCTCAACATCGCGCTTCTGATCGGCGGCGTCTCCTTCGACGAGCAAGACAAGAAGCTCGAGCGCGGCGCCGATGTGCTGATCGCTACGCCCGGCCGCCTGCTCGACCACCGCGAGCGCGGCAAGCTCTTGCTCAACGGCGTCGAAATCCTCGTCATCGACGAAGCCGACCGCATGCTCGACATGGGCTTCATCCCCGACATCGAGCGCATCTGCGAGATGATCCCGTTCACGCGCCAGACGCTGTTCTTTTCGGCGACCATGCCGCCGGAGATCACCAAGCTAACCGAAAAATTCCTGCACGCGCCGGTGCGCGTCGAAGTCTCAAAGGCGGCGTCGGCTGCGACCAACATCGTCCAGCGGCTGGTGAAGTCCGGCACGAAGCCGTGGGAGAAGCGCGAGACACTGCGCAACCTGATCAAGGCCGAAGACGCCGACTTGAAGAACGCCATCATCTTCTGCAACCGCAAGGTCGAGGTATCGGAGCTCTTTCGCTCGCTGCTGAAACACGATTTCGACGCAGGCGCCCTGCATGGCGACATGGACCAGCGCGCACGCATGCAGATGCTCAACAATTTCCGCGACGGCAAGCTGCGCTATCTCGTCGCCTCGGACGTCGCTGCGCGCGGCCTCGACATTCCCGATGTCAGCCACGTCTTCAACTACGACGTGCCGATCCACGCCGAGGACTATGTCCACCGCATCGGTCGCACCGGCCGGGCCGGACGTTCCGGCAAATCCTTCACCATCGCCACGCGCGCCGACACCAAATATGTCGATGCCATCGAGAGGCTTATCGGCACGAAGATCGAATGGCATGACGGCGACCTGTCGACCGTGACCGAGAGCGAAGGCGAGGAGCAGCCGCGTCGTGGCCGCGGCGCACCGCGCCGGGCTGGCCGCAAGGATGAGGACCGCAAGGACGATCGCAAAGAACGCGGCGAGCGCAAGAAGGATCGCCACGCCAAGCGCGACGAGGCGCCCGAAGCCACACGCGAAGAGCAGCCCGTCGCCGAAGTTGCCGATATCGCCGAACGCCGCGCCCGCAAGGATGCGATCCGTTCCGAGAACGAGCGCAAGGGGTCTGGCAACCGTAACGACCAGCGCGGCGACGCCCGCCCACAGCGCGACCGCTCAGGCCGCCATCGCGAGGAAGACGACGCGACGGTCGGCTTCGGCGGCGACGTGCCGGCCTTCATGCGGATCGTCGCGAAAGTCTGAGCTCCAGACTGGCAGAAGCAGACATGAAAAACGGCCCCGCTCTCGGGGCCGTTTTCTTTTTTGCATTGCCTGATGCGCCCTGCCCTACATCGGCCCAGGCATCATCTTGGTCGGCTTCTCCAGCATCGGGAAATCGGCCTTGTTGCACGTCACTTTCGGGTTGGTCGGGCTGAACATGCCGTTCGGATTGTCCCTGAACAGCCAGGCATGCAGGTCGTAGTGGACGAATTCCCTCGGAATGAGCGGATAGTGCCCTTCCATCGGCCCCATGAATTTCTGACCGAACAGCGTCGGCACCTCCTTGGTGTCCGGCGTCAGCGGCACCAGCCATTCCACGCCGACCAGTTTCAGGCCTTTCTTGGTCGGCTCGTAGATCAGGACATTGGGTTTCATCGGGTCGAGCGGCCTGCCGACGCTTGGGACGTTGACGAAATGGATGCCCATGGCGCCCTTCGGATAGTACATCGCGCCGGCTGTCTTCTCGCCAGCATAGTGGACGCAGCCGACGGTCGATAAATAGAGGTCGCGGACGGCGGCGGTGTAGTCTTCATACTTGGCCAGCGATTTCTTCAGGGTTTCGATATCGGCCTTGTTGGCGTCCTCGGCCCGAGCCGTGGCGGCTCCGAGCCATGCGCCCAAAAGGCCAGTCAAAACGAGGACGCCGCAGCGCCCGAGGCGAGCTGTTCTTGTCACGCATTCCTCCCAGGTTGCCTTGATCTGGCCGTGCAAGACCGGGGCGGCAGATGCTGATTGCGCGGCCGATTGACCACCCCATCCCCTCTGGAACAGCAGGATGGTAGTCCTTTCCCTGGATTTGAAAAGTATTCATTTAGAACAAGCTAATGTCCTAGGACCTTCGATCCATCTTTGGACCGGGCCAACAAAAAACGGCCCCGCGCGGGGCCGTTTTGGTTTGGTGGCGCTTCGCTGCTTGCGCGGTGTGGCTCAGGTGAGCGGCGACAGCTGGATCTCGACGCGCCGGTTCTGCTCGCGCCCCTGGGCCGTAGCGTTGGATGCGATCGGGCGCGTCTTGCCGAAGCCGGTGACGGCGAAGCGGCGTTGATCGACGCCCTGGCCGGCAAGATAATTGGCGACGGCAAGCGCGCGCCGCTGCGACAGGTCGAAATTGTGCTGGTCGCTGCCGGTCGAATCGGTGTGGCCGAACACGTCCACCGTAGTCTGGCGAAATTTCTTGAGCACCAGCGCCACCGAATTCAGCACCGGATAGAAGCCCGGCTTCACTGCGTCCTGGTCGACATTGAAGGTGATGTCGGACGGCATGTTGAGGATGATCTGGTCGCCGCTGCGGGTGACGCTGACGCCGGTGCCCTGCAGCTGGCGGCGAAGCTCGGCTTCGTTCTGGTCCATGGTCGCGCCGATCGCGCCGCCGGCGAGCGCGCCGATGCCGGCGCCGATCAGGGCGTTGCGGCGGTCATTGCCGCCGGCGAGCAGACCAAGGCTGGCGCCCGCCAACGCGCCAAGGCCCGCGCCGGCCGCCGTGTTGGAAATCTTCTGGTCGCCGGTATACGGATCGGTGGTGGTGCAGGCGCTCACCAGCACAGCCGTCGCCACGACGACGAGCACGGTCTTCTTCATAAGATTGGTCCCTCTCCAATTCGCGGCCCTTGCGGCCACGCCAAATCAGCCCTTCCGCAGCTTTGTAGCATGAAATGCGGCGAAAAACGGAACGGGAATGCGGCCGAAAAACCAGTGGCCGTTCCCGCTTCGCCTCTACCACAAATTCTTGCCGTCGATGACCACCACCTCGACCTTGTCCAGGTCGAAATCGTCGAACAGGCGCGAATTGACGCTGATCTTCGGATTGCCGAAATCCGGCTTCCCGGTCGACCAGTCGGGCGTTTCGGTGAAAGTGCCGCAACCGCAGATGGCGCAGAAACCATGCTTCACCGTCTTCGATCCCCAGCGGTAGAAGGAAACGTTCTCCGGCGGGCTCGTGAGCTTGAATTGCGACGGCACATAATAGGCCCACAGCGACCCGCGCTTCGAGCAGAACGAGCATGTGCATTGCGTCACTGTTTGCGGCGCCTCGGTAACCTCGAAGGTTGTCGCCTTGCAGTGGCAGCTGCCTTTGATGGTCATGAACTCACCTCTCCGTTGTCCGCCGCGCCCATATTGCACGCAATCCCCAACGGAAAATCGCTGCGCACTTTTCCTGGAATTGCTCGGTGGCAAGGCAACATAAAGAAGCAGCCCTGACAACTGTCAGTCAGCAGCTTCGGCAGAGATGCTGGCGCGCTCGAACGCTGGAGCGCCTCACCGTTCACGGAAACGGCGAACCGCTCAACCGCCTTGTTTTTACGCAATTCCAGACGGAAAACCGCACACACTTTCCCTGGAATTGCTTAATAAGAGGGCGGCGGCACGAACAGGCAGATGGTCTTGCCGGCGTCGAGCCCGGCCTGATGCGCGCACCAGTGGTATTCGCCGTCGGGCGAATTCTTGATCCGTTTGTCGCTATAGGCCACCACTTCACCCGTGCCTTTTATGACATAACCTTCGGGCCGCTCGCTGATGGACGACTGCGGCACCTCCTTGCAATCGAAATTGGCACAGCAGGCAAAGGGGTATTTCCAGCCTTGCGGCATGGCCGCCGTGGGCTGAGCGTCGTGCGCGACGGCCGGCGGCGCCAGCAGCGCAATGGCTCCAACAGCGAAGAGGGAGAACAAAAGTCGGCCAGCCGGTCGAACGGCTAGGGCCGATCCTGATATGGCAGCAGACATCGAAACGGTCCTTTCGAGCATCAAGCGTTTTCGCTTGCCCGTTCCCGGAACGTGTTCTTCCCAGTGGCCGGATCGTCAGTCGCAGTTATGCCGCGTCCGGCCATAAATGCTTCTATCCCACAGCCCGAAATGCTGAGCCGATTCCGTATCCGGCGCAAGAAGTGGGCGCGCTACCGTGGCGCGCCGGGCTTTTAGCTTCGGCGACGGAAAGATGCACAGACCTGGCCTGGCAAGAACCAGACGACAGCCTGCGCCCAGGGTGCCTAAGAACGAAGTTCCGCTGACGGAGGTTCCGGCGTTCAGCCGTCGACATGTTCACGATATTGCGGCAGATCGTCTGTAATCGTGAACCACGGCGCCTTTGAACCGACGAAGATATGTGCGCTCGGGCGAATGCCTGGATCGTCCATCAGCGTTCCCATGGCAACATGGACATAGGCGCCATCGCGGACCAACGAATAGACAAGCGAGCCGCACCGGCCGCAATGCGCGTCATAGCCGCTCTCGTCGCCGAAGATCAGCAGCCTGTCCTCGCCTGCGGTGAGACGGAACTTGCCGCGCTCGATGCCGGCGAAGGGTTTGAACGCCGACCCGGTCGTGCGCCGGCAGTTCGAGCAATGGCAGTTGGCGGCGTAAACGAATTCGTCCGCCACCTCATAGTGGACGGCCCGCAGAAGCATTTCCCCGCAAGTTTGCGCGTCACCGGCTCCTCCTTCATCCCACGCCCAGATATGTTCAGATTCAGGGCAGGCCGAGCCGAGAATGATGGTTTCCGAACCGGTCTACGCCGCCCGTAGCCTTCATGGAGCGGAAACACTTGTGAGGGCTTCGGCCGGCGAAGGCCGGAGCGGAGCGTACTGAAAGGACGTGAGCACCGGAAGCGCAGGAGACCATCATTCGCAGCCCAGCCTCACCTGGAGTGTGGGCATATCCTAGTCGAGGTCCGCCACCGCTTCGCCCGCGCCGCCTTCGATGCGATGCGAGAGCGAGGCTTCCATGAACTCGTCGAGGTCGCCATCGAGCACGCTCGACGGCGAGGTGCTTTCGACGCCCGTGCGCAGATCCTTCACGAGCTGATAGGGCTGCAGCACATAGGAGCGGATCTGGTGGCCCCAGCCAATGTCGCTCTTCGATGCTTCCGTGGCATTGGCGACCGCCTCGCGCTTCTTCAGCTCTTCCTCGTAGAGCCGCGAGCGCAGCATTTCCCAAGCCTTGGCGCGGTTCTTGTGCTGCGAGCGCTCCGCCTGGCAGGCGACCGCGATACCGGTCGCCAGATGCGTGATGCGCACGGCGGAGTCGGTCGTGTTGACGTGCTGTCCGCCCGAACCCGAGGAACGATAGGTATCAATGCGCACGTCGGATTCGGAAACGTTGATCTCGATCGAGTCGTCGATGACCGGATAAACCCAGACGCTGGCAAACGAGGTGTGGCGCCGGGCATTGCTGTCGTAGGGCGAGATGCGCACCAGGCGGTGGACGCCTGATTCTGTCTTCAGCCAGCCATAGGCGTTGTGGCCCTTGATCAGCACGGTTGCGGACTTGATGCCCGCTTCTTCGCCGTCATGGACTTCCAGCACCTCGACCTTGAAACGGCGGCGCTCGGCCCAACGCGTGTACATGCGCAGGAGCATCGAGGCCCAGTCCTGGCTTTCGGTGCCGCCAGCGCCGGCATGGATTTCGAGATAGGTGTCATTGGCATCGGCTTCGCCGGAGAGCAGCGTCTCGACCTGGCGTGCCTTGGCCTCGCCCTGCATCGAACGAAGCGCCGCCTCCGCCTCGGCGATGATGCCGTCGTCGCCCTCTTCCTCGCCGAGCTCGATCAGGCCGATATTGTCTTCCAGCGCCCGCGTCATTCGCTTGACGGCGGCGATGCCGTCATCGAGCTCCTGGCGCTCCCGCATCAGCTTCTGCGCTTCGATCGGATCATTCCAGAGGCTGGAATCCTCGGCGCGCGAATTCAGGTATTCAAGCCGCTTTACAGCCTGATCCCAGTCAAAGATGCCTCCTCAGCAGGGTTATCGCCTGCCTGATCTCGTCGACAATGTTTTGCGTTTCCGCGCGCATGGTTTTTCGTTCGGTCCTGTTCTTTTCGGTCTTTTCGGAATAGGCGCGATACATAGGCACGGCATCGCCGCCTGTAAAGCGAAATGGGCCGGCTCAATCGTGAGCCCGAAAAGTGGAATCCGGGTTTCGGAAAGGTCACGGTCCAGGAATAAGACGCCGGCCATTCCGGAATGCAGGGGATCAGTAGAGGCCGCCGCCGCCGTCCTGGATGGCCTGATTGGCCTGCGGCGACAGTCCTGCGCCGGAACCGTTGGAGCCGTCGGCGCCCATGCCGATCACCCAGTAGCTGTCGGCCGGTCCGGTGCCGGGCTTGAATGCCTCGACGATGGTGTTGGGATCGCCTTCGGCGGCGCGCATGCCGGTCTTGCGGTTGATGGCGATCAGCTTCATGCCGTCCGGAACCTGGAAGTCGGTGTTCGGCTTGCCGTCAAGCGCCACGCGCATGAAGTCCTTGAAGATCGGCGCCGCCAAGCCGCCGCCGGTCGCGCCCTTGCCAAGGCCTTTCGGCGTATCGAAACCCATATAGAGGCCCACGACGAGGTTTGGCGTGTAACCGATGAACCAGGCGTCCTTCTCGTCGTTGGTCGTGCCGGTCTTGCCGGCGATGTGGCGGCCAAGCTCGCCGATGGTGGCGCCCGTGCCGCGCTGGACCACGCCTTCCATCATCGAGGTAATCTGGTAGGCGGTCATCGGGTCGAGCACCTGCTCGGAATTGTCGACCAGCTCCGGCTCCGGCTGGTTCTTCCATTCGGTGGCGTTGCAGCCTTCGCAGCCGCGCTCGTCCTGCTTGAACACCGTCTTGCCGTAGCGGTCCTGGATGCGGTCGATCAGCGAGGGTTTGATCGATTTGCCGCCATTGGCCATGATCGAATAGGCCGACACCATGCGCATGACGGTCGTCTCGCCGGAACCCAGCGCCATCGGCAGATAGGGCGCCAGATGGTCGTAGACGCCGAAGCGCTCGGCATATTCCACGACCAGCTTCATGCCCATGTCGTTGGCGAGCCGCACGGTCATCAGGTTGCGCGACTTCTCGATGCCGGAGCGCAAGGTGGCCGGGCCGGCGACCGTGCCGTCATAGTTCTTCGGCGTCCAGGTGGTGTTGCCGCTCTGGATCGTGATCGGACCGTCCATGATGACGGATGCTGGCGTGTAGCCATTGTCGAGCGCCGCCGAATAGACGATCGGCTTGAACGACGAGCCGGGCTGGCGCATCGCCTGGGTAGCGCGGTTGAACTCCGATTGCGCATAGGAAAAGCCGCCGACCATGGCGAGCACGCGGCCGGTATGCGGATCCATGGCGACGAGGCCGCCCTCGACCTCCGGCACCTGGCGCAGCTTGTAGGTGTTGTCGGAGCCTTCGTTCTTCTGTACGAAGATCACGTCGCCGGACTCCAGCACTTCCGCCGGGGATTTCGCCCTGACGGACTTGCCATTGACGAAGTGGCGCATGGCAAAGCCCATGTCTTCCTTGCTGACGGTGCCCTGGATGCGCTCCTTGACGAGGTCGCCGGAAACCTGTCGCGCCGGCTGAAGGCCGATGGTGAGGCCACTCGCCGAACTGTCCAGCACGACGGCCAGCGTCCATTCCGGCACGTCCTCGAGGCCCTTGACGTTGCCGAGCGGCACGCCCCAGTCGCCCGACACATCGATATGCGTGACCGGACCGCGATAGCCGCGCAGCATGTCGTATTTGAGCAGGCCGTTCTGCATCGCCTTGCGCGCGATGAGCTGGATCTTCGGGTCGAGCGTGGTCCGCACCGACAGGCCGCCCTCGTAAAGCGCGTTCTCGCCATAGCGGGAGATGATCTGGCGGCGGACTTCCTCGGTGAAGTACTCGCCGGCAAAGAGATAGGAGCCGTTGCGGCGCGGCGTCACGCCGAGCGGTTCAGCCTTGGCCTTGTCGCCCTCCTCGCGGGTGACGTAGCCGTTCTGGACCATCTGGTCGATGACCCAGTTGCGGCGCTCGAGCGCGCGATCGGCATGCTTGAAGGGATGATAGTTGTTCGGGCCTTTCGGCAGCGAGGCGAGATAGGCTGCTTCCGCGACCGTCAGCTCGTTGACCGACTTGTCGAAATAGGTGAGCGCGGCGCCCGCGACACCGTACGCGCCGAACCCGAAGAAGATTTCGTTGAGATAGAGCTCCAGGATGCGGTCCTTCGAATAGGCCTGCTCGATGCGGAAGGCCAGGATCATCTCCTTGATCTTACGCTCATAGGTCTGGTCGGAGGTGAGCAGGAAATTCTTCGCCACCTGCTGTGTGATCGTAGAGGCGCCGACCTGGCGCCTGCCTGAGCCGAAGTTCTGCAAGTTGACGACAATCGCGCGGCCGAGGCCGGTGATGTCGATGCCGGGATGGTTGTAGAAGTTCTTGTCCTCGGCCGACATGAAAGCGGCCTTGACGCGGTCCGGAATGGCCTGGATCGGCAGATAGAGGCGCCGTTCGCGCGCATATTCGGCCATCAGCGACCCGTCGGAGGCGTGAATGCGCGTCGTCACCGGCGGTTCGTATTTGGCCAAAACCTCGTAGTCGGGCAGGTCCTTCGTCAGATGGCTGATATAGATGGCAAGGCCGGCCGCCACCAGCAGCGCCAGCGTCGTGCCGATGCCGAAGAAATAGCCGATGAGACGAATCATGCCCGCTCCAGTCCGAGGTTCGGGAATTTCCTAAACGAAGCCGACAGTCGCGCAAGCTTCCCGGGGCGGTCCCAATCCGCAATCAAAAACCCATGTCGCGAGCATGTGGACAAAATACGGCAGCGCGACATTTGAGGACTCGGTTGCCGAATAATAGCGCCGGGTGTTGTCCTCATGCAACGCTGCTTGTGGTTGCATGGGGCCGGCGGTTGCGAGTTGGTGCGGCGGGTCAGCCGCCCGTCGCGGTTCCGGCCTTGGCCGCGGCAAACAGGGCGACCGCGTTGGTTATGCTCTGCGCCGCCTTGGCGCGCCAGTCGGCGTTGAGCAGTTGCGCCTCGTCCTTGACGTTGGAAAGATAGCCGAGCTCGACCAGAACGGACGGCACATCGGGAGCCTTGAGCACCCTGAAGCCGGCCGAACGCTGCGGATTGTTGATGAGGCCGACGCTGGTCGACAGCTGACCGACGAGCGTATGGGCGAAGCTCATCGAGAAACCATGGGTTTCGCGGCGGATCAGGTCGATCAGGATGTCGGTGACTTCCTTGTTGTCGTCCTCGATCTTCATCCCGGCGAACTGATCGGAAAGGTTCTCGCGATCGGCAAGCGCCTGGGCCTCCGGGTCGGAAGCCTTGTCCGAGAGCGTGTAGACCGTGGCGCCACGCAGACCTTTGACGGCGATCGTATCGGCATGGATGGAGATCAAGAGATCGGCCTCGTGCTGGCGCGCGATGCGCACGCGTTCGTCCAGCGCCAGATAGACGTCGTTGTCGCGCGTCATATAGACATCGTATTTGCCGACCGCGGCCAGCCTGTCGCGCAGTTCCTTGGCAAAGGCGAGCGTGACGTCCTTCTCGACCGTGCCGGCGGAGCTTTCTGCCCCGCCATCGACGCCCCCATGGCCCGGGTCGATCACCACCGTGAAGCGATGGCCGGGCGCCGAGATCGGTCCGGTGCCGATCCGCTCGCCCTTTTCGGTCGAAACGGTCGAACCCGTTGTCAGCGACTGGTTGGCCAGCGCCTCGTCGAATTCCCGCTCGGAAGCCGCCGACATGTCGATGGCGATGCGGTAGCCGCCATCATCATTTTTGAGCACGTCGAGCCTGTCGACGGCGAAAGGACCCTTGCCGGTGAGGATCAGGCGCGAGCCGTGTCCCTGATCGCCATAGCAGACGGCCCGTACAAGCCCGCGCGGCTTCACATCCTTGGCGTCAAGGGCGAATCGTGTGCGCGGCAGGTCGATGACCAGGCGATTGGGGCCGCGCAGCAGGAACCATTTGACGTCCGGCTCGCGGTCGAAATTCACGACGATGCGCATCTTCGTGGCATCGCCGGCCATCTTGTAGCCTGTCGCTCCAAGCAGGGTATCGGCGTGCGCGGCACCGAAATAGGACAGGACGGTCAGCAGCAAGGCGGCCCAGGCCATGCGTAGGACATGCCCGGCGGCCCTACCCTTCTTGTCTGCGGCGCCCGCCGATCCCATCTCTTATCCGTCGCTCCCGGTTCGGCGCATTGCGCCCAGCCTTCCTGCAGAGTGCCTGTCAGGCCACCAACTCGATTAACGATTGGTATTCAGAGAAGGTTAACCAAGCCTTTCATGAGGCGCGACGAAAGGCATCTCCCCCTGCGGAAGCGCTTTTTGCCGGCATCCGAAATCGGGGTTGCCTTCCATCCCGCCAAATCATAAAAGCGACGTTGGATCACTGCAATCCTGGAACCGCTCGCCTCAGCAGTTTCCTGCCAAAGGTCGGATGCAAAGGCGGCTCCGCTATCCTTCCAGGCTCAGGTGGTCGCGACGATTTTCGCAGGCGTGCTCCCGTGGCGGGGGAATCGCTTGCGTGAGGAAAACGGCCGGGTTTGCCCCGCGCCGGCTCTTCGTGAGCAAACAAGCTGGTCCGGCACAGTCCGGGCTTTGGTTCAAAAGGTTCTGCTGGGTGCCGATGGTTTCAAGCGCAATCATGGAAAGGTCCGCATCGAACCGCGCCATAGTGGCTGCGGGCGGCACCGCCATGGCGCTGAAACGGCGGCTAGCGGACATTCAATTATCCGGCATGCACACAGATACAGGCGCACAGCGGCGGGCATTGCCACGCCGGCTGCGGCCGTCGGCTGCCGGCAGGAAACAAAATAATGCCCAACAAGATGCTGATAGACGCCTCCCACCCGGAGGAAACACGCGTTGTAGTCGTTCGCGGTAACCGCATCGAAGAATTCGACTTTGAATCCCAGGACAAGAAGCAGCTCAAAGGAAACATCTACCTCGCCCGCGTAACCCGCGTCGAACCTTCACTCCAGGCAGCCTTTGTCGAGTATGGCGGCAACCGTCACGGTTTCCTCGCCTTCAGTGAAATTCATCCCGATTATTACCAGATCCCGGTCGCCGACCGTCAGGCTTTGCTGCGCGCCGAAGCGCAGGAGGCCGAGGACGAAGATGACGAGGAAGCCGAGAACGGCGAAGAGCAGCAGGCGCGCGATCGCGGCGGCCGGCGCAACCGGCGTCGCGGCGGCAAGAACCGCGACCGCGGCGAGCACAAGCACGAGGCCGAAGTCGCGGCATCGCCTGAAAGCGGGGAAAGCCCGGCTGAAGCCATAGCGACCGAGGAAGCCGCTGCCGGGGATGCCGGCGTCGAGACCGCCGAGGCTGAAAAGGTCGAAACGGTCTCCGAAGCCGTCGAGGCTGCGTCGGGAACGGCTGAGGACCCTGCCGCCGAGACCGGCGGCGACGCCGTGACGGCCGATGATGCCGACGGCGACGAGGACGGCAAACCGTCCGAAGGCGGCCCCACATCTATCGCCGCGAGCGTCGACGCCGACGTGATTTCCGAAGCCGTCCCGCAGACGGACCAGCCCGAACAGGGCGGCGAAGCCGCCGCAAGCGACCATGATCGCGGCATGCTGGAGGATGTCTCGTCCTCGCATTCCGACGAGCATGAGGTCGAATCGGTCGGTGCCGAGGACGCGCTGGAGGAGATCCGCAACCGTCGCAAACCGGTGCGTCGCCAGTACAAGATCCAGGAAGTCATCAAGCGCCGCCAGATCCTTTTGGTGCAGGTGGTCAAGGAAGAGCGCGGCAACAAGGGCGCGGCGCTCACCACGTATCTCTCGCTTGCCGGCCGCTATTCGGTGCTGATGCCCAACACGGCGCGCGGCGGCGGCATCTCGCGCAAGATCACCAACGCGCAGGACCGCAAGCGCCTGAAGGAGGTCGTCGCCGACCTCGAAGTGCCGCAAGGCATGGGCGTCATCCTGCGCACCGCCGGCGAGAGCCGCACCAAGGCCGAGATCAAGCGCGATTACGAATATCTGATGCGGCTGTGGGAGAACGTCCGCAACCTCACGCTGCAATCCACGGCTCCTGCCCTAGTCTATGAGGAAGGCAGCCTGATCAAGCGCTCGGTGCGCGACCTCTACAACAAGGATATCGACGAGATCCTGGTCTCCGGCGAGGACGGCTACCGCGAGGCCAAGGACTTCATGCGCATGCTGATGCCGAGCCACGCCAAGGTGGTTCAGCCCTACCGCGACACGACGCCGATCTTCGTGCGCAACGGCATCGAGGCGCAACTCGACCGCATGCTGCAGCCGCAGGTGACGCTGAAGAGCGGCGGCTACATCATCATCAACCAGACCGAGGCGCTGGTTTCGATCGACGTCAACTCCGGCCGCTCCACCAAGGAGCATTCGATCGAGGAGACCGCGCTACACACCAATCTGGAAGCGGCCGAGGAAGTTGCCCGCCAACTCAGGCTGCGCGACCTTGCCGGTCTCATCGTCATCGACTTCATCGACATGGAGGAGAACCGCAACAACCGCGCTGTCGAGAAGCGGCTGAAGGATCACCTCAAGAACGACCGCGCGCGCATCCAGGTCGGCCGTATCTCGCATTTCGGCCTGATGGAAATGTCGCGCCAGCGCATCCGCGCCAGCGTGCTGGAATCGACCATGAAGCCCTGCCCGCATTGCGGCGGTACCGGCCACGTGCGTTCCGATTCCTCCGTGGCGCTGATGGTGGTGCGAGCGATCGAGGAATTCCTGCTCAAGGATTCGCGCAGCCACATCATCGTGCGCACGCCGGCCGCGACCGCGCTCTATGTGCTTAACCACAAGCGCGCCAATCTGGTGGAGCTCGAAGCGCGTTTCGGCTTGACCATCACGATCGAGGCTGACGAGACGCTCGGCACCCAGCATTATGCGATCTTCCGCGGCGCCATTGCCGAGAAGCCGGAGGGCTTTGTCGAGGTGCGCAGCCTGCCGGCCTATGCCGAGCCGGAGGAGCCCGAAGACGAGATCATCGTCGAGGAAGAGGAAGAAGAGGTTTCGGTGCAGGCCGACCAGCCGCGCCACCCGCAACAGCAGGGCCAGCACCAGCAGCGTTCCGAGGAGGGCGAAGGCCGCAGGCGCCGCAAGCGCCGGCGGCGGCGCGGCGGCCGGGATCGCGACCGCGAGCACGATGGCGAAGCCGCTGCCGCGCCGGAGGAAGCCGGCGAAGCCGGTGATGAGGCAACGGAAGAGGCAGCCCAAGAGGTGACCGCCGGCGGCGAAGCCGTGGCGACGGCAACCGAGGAAGGCTCGGCCAAGAAGCGTCGGCGGGGCAAGCGCGGCGGCAAGCGCAATCGGCGCGAGGACGAAGCTTCGGAGGCCGCTGCCGGCGAGACTGTCGGCGACACCGAGGACGAAGCGGCGGAAGGTGAGGAGGCCGCCGGTGAACCAGTCGTGGCAGCTGCGCCCGAGCAGCCTGTTGCTCCCGCCGCCGCCAATGACGATGCCGAGACGGCCGAAAAGCCGAAGAAGCCGCGTCGTTCACGAGCCAAAAAGGTCGCCGAGGAAACCGTCGCCGAGACGGTGTCGGAGCCTGTGGCGGAAGCCCAGGTCGCGCCCGAGGCTGTCGAGCCCGAGTCGGAGCCGGCGGCTGCCGTTCCCGCGGCTGCCGAGGCGGAGCCTGCCGCCAACGCGCATCCGACGCGGCGCAAGCCGCAGGCGATGGACGCGCCAGTTGTTCCCGTCGTGTCCTCGAACGTTTCTGACGAGGCTAAAGCCGAGGACAAGCCGAAGCGCGCCGGCTGGTGGCAGCGCAAGGGTTTTTTCTAAGTCTTTCAGGTCGTTAGACTGAATTTCTCCAGATCCCGCGCCGCATCCGGCGCGGGATTTTTCATTTCCCAGGCGCATTGCCCTAGTTCCCCAGCACAGGGATTTTGACCGGTCGCTATGTTTGCGTTGGCAGGTGGCATGCCTTGGCGGTTGGACGAAACGCCCATTCAGTCGTCATCCAGGGGCGGAGCAAGGAGCGAAGCGACGCAGCGCAGACCCGAGGATCCATTCCGTGTCACATGAGCGCTGCTGCGGTGCTGGAGCAATTCCAGGAAAAGTGTGAGCGGTTTTCCGCCCGGAATTGCGTAAACAAGGAGATAGAGCGGCGGACGCCTACGGCGAAGTCGCCGAGCCCAACCGCTGCGCACTTTTCCTGCAATTGCTTCTACGGCGCGAAGATCGACCAGCTCATCATCCGGGCGAGCTTCTCGAGCGCGATGGAGCCGAGCTTGGAGTTACCGTTCTCGTTGAGACCGGGCGACCACACCGCCAACGACGCCACCCCCGGCACGATGCCGAGGATGCCGCCGCCGACGCCGCTTTTGCCCGGAATGCCGACGCGGAAGGCGAAATCGCCGGAGCCGTCATAATGGCCGCAGGTCAGCATCAGCGCGCCGATGCGGCGGGCCCGCTCGGCCGACACGACGGAATGCCCCGTCGCCGGGTTCCTGCCGCCGTTGGCCAGGAAGCGGCCGGCCATGGCAAGCTGGCGGCAGCTCATGGCGATCGCGCAATGGTGGAAATAGACGCCCAGCGCCAGCTCCGGCTCATGATGGAGATTGCCGAAGGATTTCATGTAGTTGGCCAAAGCGAAATTGCGGTAGCCGGTGGCCCGCTCGGATGCCGCGACTTCGCGGTCGATGATGATCGTCTCGTCATCGGCGAGGAACTGGATGAAGCGCAGGATTTCGCCGATCGCCTCGCGCGGCTGATGGCCGGCAAGCAGGACGTCTGAGACGACAATGGCGCCGGCATTGATGAACGGATTGCGCGGGATGCCGTTCTCGTGCTCGAGCTGGACGATCGAGTTGAACGGATTGCCGGACGGCTCGCGACCGACGCGATGCCACAGCGCATCGCCGACCTTGCCCAACGCCAGCGTGAGCGTGAAGACTTTCGAGACGCTTTGGATCGAGAAGGGCTGGTCGGCATCGCCGGCAAGGATGACGCGGCCGTCATTGGTCACCGCGGCAATGCCGAATTTCTTCGGATCGACCTTGCCGAGTTGCGGGATGTAGGTCGCCACGTCGCCGCGATCGCGACGCTCCGCCATCTCGGCGGCTACTTCCGCAAGTGCCTGGTCGAGTTCCGGCACGGCTTCTATTTCAGCCAGCGTTCGACGCGCGCCAGCGCCTCGACCATGTCGTGATGGCTGCCGGCATAGGAAAAGCGCATGGTGCGGTGACCCTGCAGCGGGTCGAAATCTCGGCCGGGCGTCGCCGCCACATGCGCCTCGGCCAGCATCTTGCGGGCAAAGGCCATGCTGTCATTGGTGTGGCGGGTCACATCGCAGAAGGCATAGAAAGCGCCGTCCATCGGTGCCGCGAGCGCGAAGCCGAGTTCCGGCAGACGCTTCATCAGAAGGTCGCGGTTCCAGGCATAGCGCGCCTTCACCTTTTCGAGCTCCTCCGTCGCCTTGAAGGCCTCGATCGCCGCGATCTGCGACAGTTCCGGCGGCGAGATGTAGAGGCTCTGCGCGACGCGCTCGACCGGCCGCACCAGTTCTTCCGGCAACACCATCCAGCCGATGCGCCAGCCGGTCATGCAATAGTATTTCGAGAAAGAGTTGATCACGGTGACGCCGGCGCCATGCCCCAGCGCGGTGACGTCCGGCGCCCCGTAGGCGAGCCGGTGATAGATCTCATCCGAGATCACGGCGATGCCGAGCTCCTCGGCCGTCTTGACCAGTGCGGCAAGTTCCTGTGCGGGAATCACCGCACCGGTCGGATTGGCGGGGCTGGCGAACAGCACGCCCTTGAGCGGCTTCTCGCGATGCGCGGCCTTCAGATGCTCGGCGTGCAGATACGCGTCCGTGCCGAGCTCGATCTCGACGATCTCGATACCGAGCGCGGCCATGATGTTGCGGTAGGCCGGATAGCCGGGCGCGGCGATGGCGACGCGGTCGCCCGGATCGAACATGGCCAGGAAGGCGAGGTTGAAGGCGGCCGACGAGCCGGTCGTGACGGCAATGCGCGACGGCGCGACGTCAACCCCGTAGTGCTCGCCATAATGCGCCGCGATCGCCTTGCGCAGGTCGGCCAGGCCCAAGGCGTCGGTGTAGCCGATGAGGCCGTGCCTGAGCGCCGCGGCCGCCGCTTCGCGGACACCGACCGGCGCAGGGTCCGACGGCTGGCCGACCGCCATCGACACCACGCGCACGCCCGTGGCCTTCAGCCGGTTGGCTTCGGCGAGGATGTCCATGGCGTGGAATGGCTCGACCTCCCCCCGGCGCGAAAGCGAAACGACCATTTGACCTCTTCCAACTGCCGTTGTTCGGCGAAATGCGGGACGCAAACCGTTGCTGACTTGCCCCTGAACTGCCCTAGCTAAAGGGCAGCGTCGCACAAATGCCCGATTGATATGGGGATCACAAGCGCGCAGGAAGTTGCGGCGCCGACTTTTCATCCTTCGCCCGCTCGTCTACCAGTGGACCTATGTTGAGCCGACCCCGACCATCGATTGGCAAATCGATCTCCTTCAGCCGAACCGTGCGCGGTTTCGCGACGCTTATGCTTGCCGCCGCCGTCGCCGTGTCGAACTCGGTCAGCGCCTTCGCGCAGGGCGTGCCGGTGGTCCGCGACGCCGAGATCGAGGCGCTGGTGCGCGACTATGCCCGGCCGATCTTCAAGGCGGCGGGGCTCGCCAATGACGGTATCGACATCGTGCTCGTCAACGACCAGAGCTTCAACGCCTTCGTCACCGGGCGGCGCCTGTTCGTCAACACCGGCGCGCTGGTGACCGCCGAGACGCCGAACGAGATCATCGGCGTCATCGCGCACGAGGCCGGCCATATCGCCGGCGGCCACCAGCAGAAATTGCGCGACCAGCTCGACCGCGCCAAGACCATGGCCATCATCGCCACGCTGCTCGGCGCCGGCGCCATGGTTGCCGGGGCCACCACCAACAGCCGTGGCCTAGCAGGGGCCGGCATGGGCGTCGCCGCCGGCGGCGGCGAGATGGCGCAGCGCGCGATCCTTGCCTACCAGCGCACCGAAGAGATCACCGCCGACCGTTCCGCGATCACCTATCTCAACGCCACCGGCCAATCCGGCATGGGCATGCTGAAGACCTTCGGCCGCTTCCAGAGCGCGCTGTCGCTGGCCGGCACCCAGGTCGATCCCTACCGGATCAGCCATCCGATGCCGCAGGAGCGCATCGCCAACCTCGAAGCGCTCGTCAAGCAAAGCCCCTTCGTCAACACGATCGACCCGCCGGCGCTGCAGCAGCGGCATGACATGATGCGCATCAAGATCGCCGCCTATATGCAGGGCCAGGCTGCCGTCGCGCGGCTGATGCGCAAAAATCCGACCAGCCTCGCCTCTCGCTACGGCGACGCGCAGCAGACCTATCTCTATGGCAATCCGGGCGCGGCGCTGACCAAGACGGCGGCACTCATCAAGGAACAGCCGAAGAACCCGTATTTCCAGGAGTTGCGCGGCGACATCCTGATGAAGATCAACAAGCCGAAGGATGCGGCGGACGCCTATGCTAAGGCGGTAAGCCTCGATCCCGCACGCTCCGGCCTGCTATTGGTCTCCCTGGGACAGGCGCTGATGGCGGTCGGTACACCCGATTCGCTCAAGAAGGCCGTCATCCAGCTCAACAACGGCGTCGGCCGCGACAGAGAGAATTCCGACGCCTATCGCTTTCTGGCGCAGGCCTATGGTGAGCTCGGCGACGTTCCGGCCGCGGATCTCGCCACCGCCGAGGGCCATTACTATTCGGGCGACTACAAGAACGCGAAGATTTTCGCCATGCGCGCTCAACAGAAATTGAAGCGCGGCGAACCCCGCTGGGTCCGCGCTCAGGATATTATAAACTACACGCCATCGAACAAACTCAAATGAACCTCCCGGGCGTTGGCCGCGACCAAGGCGCACCAGGATAGGCAAGAAGGATCAACAATCATGAACAAGACAATCCTGCTTGGCAGTGCTGGCGGTCTGGCGGTAGCGCTCGGCATGCTGGCCTTCGGCTTCGTCGCGGGGAACCCCCAGACCGCGAAGGCCGACACCGCGCAAGTGGCGCAGGTCACGTCCTCCATCGATACCAAGGCCTCCGCCGATACCAAGATCGATCGCAAAGAGGTCGAGGGCATCATCCGCGACTACCTCTTGAAGAACCCGGAGGTTCTGCTCGAGGTGCAGGACGCGCTCGAGGCCAAGCAGAAAGAAGAGCAGCGACTCGCAGCGCTCGGCGTCATCAAGGATTCCAAGAACGAAATCTTCAATTCCACCTTCGACGGCGTCGTCGGCAACCCGAAGGGCAAAGTCACGATCGTCGAGTTCTACGATTACAATTGCGGCTTCTGCAAACGCGCCATCGAGGACATGCAGGCACTGACCAAGTCCGACCCGGACCTGCGTTTCGTGCTCAAGGAATTCCCGATCCTCAGCCCGGATTCGCAGAAGGCCAGCGTCGTCTCCATGGCGTTCCACCTGATGCATCCGGAGAAGTACGGCGAATTCCACACCGCGCTGCTCGGCGGCCAGGGCCGCGCCACCGAAGCGACGGCCATCAAGGTGGCGCTTTCCCTCGGCGCAGACGAGGCGGCGCTGCGCGAGAAGATGAAGGACCCGCGCATCGCCGAAACGCTTTCGCGCACGTATGACCTCGCGACGAAATTGTCGATCACCGGCACGCCGTCCTATGTGGTCGGCAACGAGGTGATCTTCGGAGCGCTCGGTCAGCAGGTTCTGGCGGAAAAGATCGAACAGGCCAAGAGCGCGCTGTAAGCGGTTGCGGAGGCCGGCCGCTGTGGACAGCGCAAGAACGCACTTGCGCTCTTTTCGCGGGCGGCTATGCCCATTATAGAGGCCAGTGCGCCGGCTCGGGGCCGGCGTGGAACAAGGTCGCCATATTGAAAACGATTTTCGTCCTCAACGGTCCCAATCTCAATGCGCTCGGCAAACGCGAGCCGGGAATTTATGGCGGCAAGACGCTTGCGGCCATCGAAGAGGACTGCAAGGCGGCAGGCGCCGCGCTCGGACTCGAGATCGATTTTCGCCAGTCCAACCATGAGGGCGATCTGGTCGACTGGATCCAGGAAGCCGGCGACAAGGCTTCCGGAATCGTCATCAATCCCGGCGCCTATAGCCACACCTCGATCGCCATCCACGACGCCATCCGCTCTATCGCGCCGCTGCCCGTCGCGGAAGTCCATCTTTCCAACATCCACGCGCGGGAGCCCTTCCGCCACGTCTCCATGATCGCGCCGGTTGCTGTCGGCATGATCTGCGGGTTCGGGCCGCTCGGCTACACGCTCGCGCTGCAGGCACTGGCGGCACGCCTGTGACCGGCTCCCAAACAGAAGGCTCGAAAATGTCGATAAAAAAGAACGGTGTTGACCAGCAGCTGATCCGCGACCTTGCGGGCATTCTGAACGACACCAATCTGACCGAGATCGAGGTGGAGCTCGGCGACCTCAAGGTGCGCGTGTCGCGCCAGTCGCAGGCCGTCCACGCGGTTGCGGCGCCGCTGCCGGCGCTCGCGGCGGCTCCGGCAGCCGCAGCGGCTCAGCCCGCCGCGGCAGCGCCTGCCGATCCGTCGAAGAACGCCGTGCCCTCGCCGATGGTCGGCACGGCCTATCTGGCGCCCTCGCCCGACGCCAAGCCGTTCGTCGAGATCGGCCAGAAGGTGAAGGAAGGCCAGACCCTGCTCATCATCGAAGCGATGAAGACGATGAACCAGATCCCCTCGCCGCGTGCCGGCACGGTGACGGCGATCCTCATCGAGGACGCCCAGCCGGTCGAATACGGGATGCCTCTGGTGGTCCTCGAGTGAGGAACAGCCAAGAGATGTTCCAAAAAATCCTCATCGCCAATCGCGGCGAAATCGCGCTTCGGGTGCTGCGCGCCTGCAAGGAGCTCGGCATTCAGACGGTGGTCGTGCACTCGACCGCGGATTCCGATGCCATGCATGTGCGGCTCGCCGACGAGAGCGTCTGCATCGGCCCGCCGCCGTCGCGCGAAAGCTATCTCAACATCCACCAGATCGTCGCCGCTTGCGAGATAACCGGCGCCGACGCGGTGCATCCGGGCTACGGCTTCCTGTCGGAGAACGCCAAGTTCGCCGACATCCTCGCTGCCCACAACATCACCTTCATCGGCCCGTCGGGCGATCATATCCGCATCATGGGCGATAAAATCGAGGCCAAGCGCACGGCAAAGCGTCTCGGCATCCCGGTCGTGCCCGGATCCGACGGCGCGATCAGCGAAGACAAGGAAGCCAAGCGCGTCGCCGCCGAGATCGGCTATCCGGTGATCATCAAGGCCTCCGCCGGCGGCGGCGGCCGCGGCATGAAGGTGGCGCATACCGAAGCGGACCTCGAAGTCGCGCTGCAGACGGCAAAGTCGGAAGCAGGCGCGGCTTTTGGCGACGACGCCGTCTACATCGAGAAATATCTGCAGAAGCCGCGGCATATCGAGGTGCAGGTGTTCGGCGACGGGGCCGGCCGCGGCGTGCATTTCGGTGAGCGCGACTGCTCGTTGCAGCGGCGCCACCAGAAGGTCTGGGAGGAAGCCAATTCACCGGCGCTCAATGCGGAGGAACGCTCGCGCATCGGCGATATCTGCGCCAAGGCTATTGCCGATCTCGGCTATTCCGGCGCCGGCACGATCGAGTTCCTCTACGAGAATGGCGAATTCTATTTCATCGAGATGAACACGCGCCTGCAGGTCGAGCATCCGGTGACCGAGGCGATCACCGGCATTGACCTAGTGCATGAGCAGATCCGCGTCGCTTCCGGCGGCGGGCTGTCGGTCAGGCAGGAAGACATCAAGTTCAACGGCCACGCCATCGAGTGCCGCATCAATGCCGAGGACCCGCGCACCTTCACGCCCTCGCCAGGCACGATCACGCATTTCCACACGCCCGGCGGCCTCGGAATCCGCGTCGATTCCGGCGTCTATTCCGGCTATAAGATCCCGCCCTATTACGACAGCCTGATCGGCAAGCTGATCGTGCACGGCCGCAACCGCGTCGAATGCATGATGCGGCTGCGCCGCGCGCTCGACGAATTCGTCGTCGACGGAATCAAGACAACGCTGCCGCTTTTCCGCGACCTTGTCGGCAACCCGGATATCGCCAATGGCGACTACGACATCCACTGGCTGGAAAAATACCTGGCCAAGGGTGAATAGCACGGGGATGCGATGACCCGCCCCTACGCACCAGGCTATCGGATTCCGACCGACCTGCTGCTCCGGGCTTATGCCTCCGGCGTCTTCCCTATGGCCGAGAGCGCCAACGACCCGGAAGTGTTCTGGGTGCGGCCAGAAACGCGCGGCATCATTCCGCTGGACGGGTTCCATACACCGCGCAGCCTGAAGAAGACGATCCGCAAGCATCCGTTCGAGATCCGCTACGATTTCGATTTCGAGGCGACGATCGACGGCTGCGCCGAAAAGCGCGAGGAGCGCCGCTCGACCTGGATCAACGCGCCAATCCGCGAAGCCTATGTCGAACTCTATCGCCTGGGCCACTGCCATTCGGTCGAGGCTTGGCGCGAGGACCGGCTGGTCGGCGGCCTCTACGGCGTTTCGCTCGGTCGCGTGTTCTTCGGCGAAAGCATGTTCGCCAGGGAGACCGACGCGTCGAAGACCTGTCTCTACTATCTGGTCGAACGGCTGAAGGCGCGCGGTTTCGCGCTGCTCGACACGCAGTTCACCACCGAGCATTTGAAGCGCTTCGGCGCCGTCGACGTGCCACGCGGCCAGTATGAGAAAATGCTCGCCGTGGCGCTGAAGGGCGAAGCCGTCTTTTATCCTTGAGGAGAGGATCAGTCCTGTGCCGCCTCGATCGGCGTCTGCGCATGGAACATCATCTTCCAACCGTCGGCGCGATGAACATAACCGGTGCTGACGAGCGCCGCATAGGGCTCGCCATTTTCTCGCGTGGCCCTGGCCTCGTAAGTGAGCATAACGATATCGCTGCCGGGCTCGACCATGCCTTTCAACCTGATATCGAGGTCGCGCCATCTGTTAGGCTTGGTGACGGTTTTGGCGAGATCGGCGTTTGTCATCGCCAGCGCCATCTGCGGGAATGCGACCAGGCACTCCACGTCGGCATTGGCTTCATAGTAGGCGGAATCGCCTGACCAAAAGCCCCTCTCTATATCGAGAAGTTCCTGCTTGTTGGCGGTGATCGGCTTCTTGGTGGTCATCGCGGAATTCTCCTCGCCTGTCGCCGATTGGGAACGGCTCAAGGGCAGGCAAGTTCCGAGATCAGTTCGTGTCGGTAGTGTCGTCCGGGTTCGGCACCGCGTCAGCGGGCTCGGGAGTGGCGTCGGCCGGCTGCGCCGCAGCCTTGGGTTTGGCGGCCTGGGTCTTCGGCTTGGCCGTGTCGGCCTTGGCCGCGGTCGGCGGCGGCACGTCCGACTTCTGCTTGCAGCCCTTGAGCCAGACGTCATAGACGGCGTGCTCGACGGCGTTGAGGCCGGGGCTCTCGGCAAACATCCAGCCGGTGAAGATGCGACGGATCTTGCGGTCGAGCGTGATCTCGTCGACCTCGACGAAGGAATCGGTCTTCGGCTGCTCCGTGTCCGGCCGCGAGTAGCAGACGCGAGGCGTCACCTGCAAAGCGCCGAACTGCACGGTCTCGTCGATATAGACGTCGAAGGTGATGATGCGGCCGGTGATCTTGTCGATGCCGGCGAACTCGGCCACCGGATTGGTGATGCGGTCGGAGGCGGCAGGCGCAGCGGCCGGCGCCTGCGCGGCAGCGAAGGCTGCCGTGGAGGCGACCAGAAGAGACGCTGCCGCGATCAGCGCCTTTGACGTTTGGCCTGGAATCCTGGGTCGCAATTCCGGAGGGAAAACCGCTGCGCACTTTTCCTGGAATTGCTTAGAAGAGCTCATGCAAAATACCGGTGGTTGCGCCCGGGTGATTCTCTCAACGCCCAAGGCTAGTCATGGCTGCGCAGTCAGCAAGCAGCTAAATGCCAATTGTGGCGATAAAGGACCGAACCGGCGTCGTGGACGCGGATTACGATCCGGGCGTCCAAGCGTCGTAGTCGCCGGTCACCTGCGGACGATGCTGATTGGTCAGGATCGAACCCTTCGGCCGGTAGGCAAACGGCGTTCCGGTCGGATTCGCCTGATGCGGCTTCTGCCATTCGCGCGGCTTGTAGTTTTCGCTGGTAGGAGCGGTGTCGACTCGGTGATGGATCCAGCCATGCCAACCGGGCGGGATCTTCGAGGCTTCCGAATAGTCGCGATAGATCACCCAACGGCGGGTGCGACCTTCCGAGTCGACCCCGCCCTCGTAATAGACGTTGCCCGCCTCGTCCTCGCCGACCTTCTTGCCGAAGCGCCAAGTGTGGAAGCGGGTGCCGAGCGTCTGGCTGTTCCACCAGGTGAAAAACTGCAGCAGGAAAGTTTTCATCCAGATCCTCCCGGCGGCAGCGGCTCCTGCCTTTCCCCTGCTTATGGCGTCACACCACCGCGAAGGCAAGGGTTTTGCCGCACCCGGAACATAATGCTTCGTGCGTTAAATCGATGCAGCCGTTCCGCTCGCGGCAGCCCGGCTTGCCAAGCCTTGCCTGTCTTTCTAAAGCTCGATCCGCCCCGTTTCGGTGGCGCCTTGAGGGAGGTGACGATTGAGCCGGGATCCGACCGCCGACAGCCGGATCAGCGCCGAAGACATTCGCCGCCGCAAGGGCGGTGTGCCGATCGTCTGCCTCACCGCCTATACCCATCCGATCGCCCGCCTGCTGGACCCACATGTCGACCTGCTCCTCGTCGGCGACAGTGTCGCCATGGTCCTGCATGGCCACGCCACCACGCTCGGCGCCTCGCTGGAGATGATGATCGCGCACGGCAGGGCCGTCATGCGCGGCTCGGCCAAGGCCTGCGTGGTGGTCGACATGCCGGCCGGCAGCTATGAGGCCTCGCCGGCGCAGGCCGTGGCGGCGGCGGAGCGCATCATCGAAGAGACGGGCTGCCAGGCCGTGAAGCTCGAAGGCGGCGTCGACATGGCCTCCCGGATCGCGGCGATCGTTGCCGAAGGAATACCGGTCATGGGCCATATCGGCCTGCAGCCGCAATCGGTGGAGAAGGACGGCGGCTACAAGATCAAGGGCCGAACGCAGGACAACATCGCTGCCCTGCTCAGCGATGCCGAAGCGGTGGAAGAAGCCGGCGCCTTTTCGGTCGTCATCGAGGGCACGATGGAGGCCGTGGCCGCGAAGCTCACCCGTCACGTCTCCATACCGACCATCGGTATCGGCGCCAGCGGCGACTGCGATGGCCAGATCCTGGTGATCGACGACATGGTCGGAATGACAGTCGACCGGGTGCCGAAATTCGTCAAGGAATACGCCGACTTGCGCGGTGTGATAGCGGATGCGGCGGCGCGCTACGCCGCCGAGGTGCGCAGCCGCGCCTTCCCCGGCCCCGACCACGTCTTCACGACAGCCTCCGCCAAGGACAAGACATGAGCGCGCCAATCGTCGTCGACAGCGTCACAGCCCTTCGGGCGCAGGTCCGCGACTGGCGGCAGGCCGGCCTGAAGGTCGCCATGGTGCCGACGATGGGCGCGCTGCATGACGGCCACATCTCGCTGGTCCGGATCGCGCTCGAACGGGCCGAGCGCTGCGTCGTGTCGATCTTCGTCAATCCGACGCAATTCGCGCCGACCGAGGATCTCGACAAATATCCGCGCCAGCTGGCGCGCGACCTCGATCGGTTGCGGGATGCGGGAGCCCATCTCGCCTTCACGCCAGGCGTGAGCGAAATGTACCCTGCAGGCTTCGCCACAAATATCTCGGTAGGAGGCCCCTCCCGCGGCCTGGAAACCGACTTCAGGCCGAGCTTCTTCGACGGTGTCGCGACCGTGGTGGCCAAGCTCTTCCTGCAGGCGGCGCCCGATTGCGCCGTGTTCGGGGAGAAAGACTACCAGCAGCTCTGCGTTGTCGGGCAGCTCTGCCGCGATCTCGACCTGCAGGTCGAGATCATCGGCGCGCCGACGGTGCGCGACCCCCATGGCCTCGCCATGTCATCGCGCAATGCCTATCTCGGCGCGACCGAGCTCGAAGTCGCGCGCAAGTTCAACGTGGTCCTGCGCCGCACGGCGGCGGCACTTTCAACCGGGGCGGATGAAGCCGGCGCCACCGAAGATGCCGCAAAGGCGCTTGTCTCAGCCGGCTTCCAAAAAATCGACTATGTCGCTGCCCGCGCGAGCGTCACGCTCGGCCCCTGGCAGCGGGGCCATGACGGCCGCCTGCTCGCGGCGGCCTGGCTCGGCACGACGCGGCTGATCGACAATGTGGAGATTCCCTCCACCTGATCGGACATCGTTCGATCGGGCTCGCCGCCTACTCTTCCGACGGCATACGCAGATACATCGACTGGATGCCGACGCGGCCCGGCCCGGTGAAGCGACGCCGGCGATGCGCAGCCTTGACCACGCGGGTCGGCGCGATCAAATCAAAACCGCGCGATAAATGGGGCTCGCCGCCGATCTAGCGGAGCCGCTTCTCCGTGATGAGGGCGGGCAATCCCGAATTGCCGCCGCAATCGGCGGTCCTGCCGGCCGGACGGAAGCCGTTCGCTTCGTAGAAGGCGATCGCCACGGCATTTGCTTCCTCGACTTCGAGGCGCAGCGTATCCATCTCCGGAAAACTGGCTTCGACTTCATCGAGCAGCGATTGGCCGACCCCCTGCCGCTGGCAGGTCGGATGCACATAGAGCTGGTTCAAAAGGACGATCTTCGGGTCGGTGGTGGCGGCGGCAAACGCCATGCCGCCGAGCCGCTTGCCATCGTCAGCCACCAGGAACTCGGAATTCGGGCGCGTCAGCCGCGCCTTGAGCGAGGCGATCGAATGCCAGTCATCCGTGATTTCAGCTACCCGCTTGGCGCCATAGAGGGCGTCATAAGTCGCGTGCCAGGTCTCGACCAGCAACGCACGGACAGCTGCGAGATCACGTTCGCTCGCCGTGCGCACGAACATCCCTAGCCCTCGATGCCGAGCTTGGCCTTGACGAGATCGTTGACCGCCTGAGGGTTGGCCTTGCCACCGGTCGCCTTCATCACCTGGCCGACGAACCAGCCGGCCATGGTCGGCTTGGCGCGCGCCTGCTCGGCCTTGTCCGGGTTGGCGGCGATGACCTCGTCGACCGCCTTCTCGATGGCGCCGGCGTCGGTGACCTGCTTCATGCCGCGGCTCTCGACGAGCTGGCGCGGATCGCCGCCCTCGTTCCAGACGATCTCGAACAAATCCTTGGCGATCTTGCCGGAGATCGTACCTTCCTTGATCAGGTCGAGAACAGCGCCGAGTTGCTCCGGCGAAACCGGAGCATTTTCAATATCCTTGCCGGCCTTGTTCAGCTGGCCCAGGAGATCGTTGATGACCCAGTTGGCGGCGAGCTTGCCGTCGCGGCCTGCCGCCACCTTCTCGAAATAGTCGGCGATTGGCTTTTCCGAAACCAGCACCGAGGCGTCATAGGCCGAAAGGCCGAGCACATCGACCAGCCGCGCCTTCTTGTCGTCGGGCAGTTCCGGCAGGTCCTTGGCGAGCGCGTCGACATAGGCCTGGTCGAACTCCAGCGGCAGAAGGTCGGGATCCGGGAAATAGCGATAATCATGCGCTTCTTCCTTGGAGCGCATCGAACGCGTCTCGCCCTTGGCCGGATCGAACAGGCGGGTCTCCTGATCGATCTTGCCGCCGTCTTCCAGAATGGCGATCTGCCGGCGCGCCTCGTATTCGATGGCCTGGCCGATGAAGCGGATCGAGTTCATGTTCTTGATCTCGCAGCGCGTGCCAAACGCGCCGCCCGGACGGCGGACCGAGACGTTGACGTCGGCGCGCAGCGAGCCTTCGTCCATGTTGCCGTCGCAGGTGCCGAGATAGCGCATGATCGAGCGCAGCTTGGTGACATAGGCCTTGGCTTCGTCGGCCGAGCGGATATCGGGCTTGGAGACGATCTCCATCAGCGCGACGCCGGAGCGGTTGAGATCGACATAGGACATGGTCGGGTGCTGGTCGTGCATGGACTTGCCGGCATCCTGTTCCAGATGCAGGCGCTCGATGCCGACCTCGATATCCTCGAACTCGCCCTGGCGGTCGGGCCCGACGGAGACGATCACCTTGCCCTCGCCGACGATCGGCTGCTTGTACTGCGAGATCTGGTAGCCCTGCGGCAGGTCGGGGTAGAAATAGTTCTTCCGATCGAAGACCGACTTGTGGTTGATCGCGGCCTTCAGACCGAGCCCGGTGCGGATCGCCTGCTTGACGCATTCCTCGTTGATGACCGGCAGCATGCCCGGCATCGCCGCGTCGACAAGGCTGACATTGGCATTGGGCGCCGCGCCGAACGAGGTCGAGGCGCCGGAAAAGAGCTTTGCCTCCGAGATCACTTGCGCATGCACCTCCAGCCCGATGATGATCTCCCAGTCGCCGGTGGCGCCGGGGATCAGACGTTTTGCGTCGGGAGTGCGGGTGTCGATGATGCTCATGGAGGCCTGCAGATTGGAAGCGTGATTTTCACGTCAAAAGTGAAAGTCACTCGCTAGTCCAAACCGCTCTCCGAGACAAGCGCAAAGCCCGCACGCTGGCCTTTTCCGCCGCCTTCGCCTATAGGACACCCATTCCAATGGAGAGTGGATGTCCACTTACGCTCAGTCCCGGTGAAGCCCTGACCTCGTAGCCGAGGCAGGGCAGAAAAACCTGAAAACCCCGCGCCGCGATGTCTCGCGGCGGCGGCTTTTGTTGTTTTTCCCGGGACTTTATCCAATGGACATTTCGCGCAACGAACAGCGCATCCTGCACCTGCTCGCGCAGGGCGGGCGTATCGAAATCGAAAAGAACGAGAGCAAAAAGATCGCCTCGGTCCAGTGCCTGACCCGCGACGGCTGGCGCTATCCGGGCTTCGACCTGGACCTCTTTCGGAAGCTGAGGCGCAAGAAAGCGGTTTCCTCGACGGATGGCGGCCCTTACCGGATCACCCGGCGCGGGCTCGAGCTCGTCCGCGCCGAACTCGACAACCGGTAGAACGCATCACGTCGCCGGCTGGAAACAGCCGGCGGTTTCCTCGCCCCCGTCAAGCGGTGGCGATGTAGGCCCTGATCTCCTCGGCCTCGCGCTCGACATCCTCGATGCGGCGCTTGACCACGTCGCCGATGGAGACGATGCCGTCAAGCAGCCCGTTTTTCTCCACCGGCAGATGGCGGAAGCGGCCTCTCGTCATGATCTCCATGACCTCGTTGACGGTGTGGTTTTCGTTGCAGATCTTGACCTTCGGAGTCATTGCCGACCGCACGGCGATGTCGAGCGCGGCGGCGCCCTCTTTGGCCATGACCCGAACGATATCGCGCTCCGAGAGGATGCCGACGATCTTTCGGTCGCCATTGGTGATGACGAGCGCGCCGATCCTGTGCTCGGCCAGCATGCGGATGGCCTCGCTGAGTTTCTCATTGGGCCCGAGCGTGAACACGTCATGGCCCTTGCTTTCAAGAATTGCCTTAACCGTCATGGCGTCCTCCACTGCCTTTGGCACCGGCTCCCGCCCCGACCGGCTTTTCAGCCCCGGCGCCCTCTGGAAGACACCGGGTGCTTACAGTCTTGATGCATGTCCTTTTCCCAAAACCGCTACGCGCTTTTGGGCGACATGCATGGCAACATCGTGCGCCGTGATTGGTTGCATTTCAAGTGCGCCTAAGGACTAGATCAGGATGGCGTCTCATTGAATCGCCATCCTGATCTATCTCTTTATTGGAGCATGATCTTCGCCGAAAACCGGCTCCCACTTTTCGGGATCTGCTCTAGGCGGCAGCCGGCGGGCGGTCGAACAAGCGCAGTCCGAAAAAGCCGGCGACGAAGCCGCCGATATGCGCTTCCCAGGCGATCTGGCCTTCTATTCCCGGCGCGAAGCCCAGCAGGCCCGTGGCGAGATTTATGACCATCCAAACGCCCAGAAAGGTCATGACGCCGCGCGAGCGCAACACCGCCGTGATCGACAGAGGCTCGCCGGCGAAGGCCGCTCTGCCGGACGAACGGTCGATGCGGAAGCCATAGCGCGCCGCCGCGCCCATCATGCCGGAGATCGCGCCCGACGCCCCGACCAGCGGCACCTCACCGAGCGGATGCAGCGCCCAGAAGAGCGCCACCGAAGCGAGGCTCGTTACCGCGAAGAACACGGCGAAGCGCAGCGTGCCAAATCGATTGGCCAAAGGCGAACCAAAAGCGGCAAGCCAGATCATGTTGATCAACAGGTGCGCCACGCCGCCATGCAGGAAAGCATAGGTGAAGGGGCTGGAAAAAGCATATAAATCAAGGCTATATCGGCCGGAATAGCGAATGGGAACGAAGGCCGCTCGGACGAGCAGGGCAAAATCCTGATCGTCGGTCAGCAAATAGACGCGCATCAGGTGGACAGCCACACAGATGCCGATCACCGCCAGGACAGCGGGCGGCAGGTTGAAGATGGGTTCACGGCGCGGCGGCTTGGAAGTTTCCTCCGGCAGCGGTTCGTTTTCAGTGGGGCTTACGGGTTCGCTCATGCACCCTTGCAGGTCGGGGACTCGGGGTTTTCGACGAGCATGTAGATCACGCCCTTTCGAATCACAAACGGCTATTCGCCACAGCGAGCGCGCACGAAAAGAGCGAATCAGAACAGGTACGAATCAAAAAGAAGGCCGTTCAGGAGTTTCCTGAACGGCCGGTCGAGTCCCCCGCTCCCCGTAAAGTCGTGACTGAAGTGCTGCCGATCGCTGCGAGAACGACCGTTTGGAGTGGTTTTGGTGTGCCACAGGCTTCGGTGGCTCGCAATGTAAACCACTTGTTAACCTTAACGACCCCGAGGCGTGAACAAACGTTAACGATACTGGCACGCATCCTGCTCCGCACCGCATGAAGGTCATCGGAGGGCGCCCTGTCTGTTCGCCGATGGGACATCAAAGACAGATTGCGCGGAGCGGAATGGACATGAAAGAAAAAGGATCGATCGCGCTGTTCCAATATTGGAATCAGCTGCGTGATGGCCGCCTCGCCCCGAAGCGATCGGAGGTGGAGCCGGCCGACATCAAGTCGCTTCTGGCCGACACCTTCATCCTCGAGCGCGACACGCGCGGCGAAGCGGTGTTCCGGCTCGCCGGCACAAGGCTCTGCGCCTATTACGGCCGGGAGCTCAAAGGCTTCTCCTTCCCGTCGCTCTGGCGAGAGAAGGACCAGCGGCTGATGTCGCGGCTGATGCAAGGCGTTTTCGATCAGAAGTCGGTCCTGCTGATGACCTATGAGGGGTTCAGCCGCAACGGCCGCTCCAACAAGTTCGAGCTCCTGTCGCTGCCGCTGGACGGGGGTGCGGAGAACCGGCGCTGCCTCGGCATCATCAGCACCGCCGACAAGCCCTTCTGGCTAGGCGCCGATCCGATCGCCGACGCGCTCATCGATACGATCCGCGTGATAGATCCCGACAAGGAGCCGATGTTCCTGAAGAACCGTCCGGCGATCGACGTCCCCTCGCTCGTTCCGACCGAATTCGATCCTCCGGAGACCATTTCCGCGCTCGGCCGCGTGCGCCGCATCCGCCATCTCGTCGTCCTTGACGGCGGGCGTCACGAGTGAGTCCGGCCGCGCGGAATTTGTCCTTCCCTCACGGTTAATTTTTCCGCGTCCCGCGGACCTTCAGACCCAGGCTTTTGCGGCTGATTTTTCCCGTTTGTTAACCCGCTTTGCTGTAGTTTTTCGGGCGAAATTCCTCGCATCGTCGCGCGGAATGCCAACGGGGTGTAGGCAGTCATGAGGTCAGCGGCGGTAGAATATGCGCCGTCACGAGCTGAGCGGCGCAATTTCCAGCGTGTCCGCGTCAAGATCTATGGACGCTTCATGCTGGAAGACCGCACCGAACATCCGTGCCAGGTGATCGATATGTCGCCGGGCAACGTTGCGTTGCGCACGGACCGCATCGGCAAGCCGGGCGAGAAGGTCATCGCCTATATCGACCATATCGGTCGTGTCGAAGGCATCGTGACGCGCACATCGCCGGACGGTTTCGCCATGACCGTCATCGCCTCCGACCGCAAGAAGGACAAGCTTGCCGCGCAGCTCACCTGGCTTGCCAACAAGCATGAGCTCGACCTGCCCGAGGATCGCCGCCACGAGCGCGTCGCGCCGCGCAATCCGATGAGCGTCCTGCAGCTTACCGACGGGCGCCAGTATCAGTGCCGCATCATCGACCTGTCGCTCTCGGGCGCGGCGGTCGAGATCGACGTCAAGCCGGCCATCGGCGTCCAGGTCATGCTGGGCACGATGCGCGGCCAGGTGGTGCGCCATTTCGAGGACGGCGTCGCCATCGAGTTCGCAGTCATCCAGCGGCCGGAAACGCTCGACCAGGAATTCAACGCGCCACGGTCCTGACGCAAGCCCACAGCAAGCCAAAACCGGCCCTCGGCGGCCGGTTTTTTGTTGCCCGGTGTTACCTGAAATAGGCCACCCGGCACCTACCAAGTCTTCACAAACCTGAACAATCCAGGACCGCGATAGTTCAAATTTTATGTTTATTCTACTGGCGTTTTACTCAATGTCTACTTCGGGTTTTTGCGTCAAATAAATCCCAACGTGGCACAGTCTCCTCAAACGGGGAGACTACAAGAATGATAATGACGAGGGGCAAGCTGTTGCTCTTGGCAATGGCGATGCAGCTTTCCGCGTGGGGCACGGCAAGCGCGGGACCGGCTTTTATGCATACGGGTGGACGCACCACCCAGCCGGTCGGCCACTATGATTTCTGCCAGCGCATTCCGGTCGAATGCAACCAGCGGACGCCGAAAGGTCCGCCGGTCGAGCTGACGCGCAAGCTGTGGTCGACGATCGTCAACGTCAACAATTCGGTCAACACCCGCGTCAAGCCGCGCACCGATATGGAAATCTACGGCGTCGAGGAATATTGGGCCTATCCCGACAACGGCTATGGCGACTGCGAGGACTACGCGCTGGAGAAGCGCCGCGAGCTGATGGCCGTCGGCGTGCCGGCCGGCGATCTGTTGATGACGGTGGTGCGCCAGCCGAACGGCGACGGTCATGCCGTGCTGACGGTGCGCACCAGCCTCGGCGAATTCATCCTCGACAATCTCCAGCCGAAAGTGCTCGCCTGGACCGACACGGTCTACACCTATCTCAAGCGCCAATCGACGGAGAACTCGGGCGTTTGGGTGACGATCAACGACGGCCGCGAGGACGCGGTCGCCAGCGTCCGCTAAGGCGCCAAAGCGATCGGGTATGTCGCGGTGACGCGCGGCGGCGTGCCCAGAGAGAAAGCCCGGTCGAGTCCCCACCCAACCC
>NZ_VFTG01000027.1 GCF_006439355.1 Mesorhizobium sp. B4-1-3 | reverse complement strand
GTCCTTTTCCGTGTCGGGCAGCACGGCGCCGATCTTGACCAGAGCCTCGTCGGCGGCCCTCGCCATCGCGGCGCCGCCGAAGGCGCGCACCATGCGGGCGCCGGCAACCAGCGCCACGATCTCGTCACGCGTGAACATCAGCGGCGGAAGATCGAAACCCTCCCGCATCATGTAGCCGACGCCCGCTTCGCCGTCGATCGGCACGCCGGTCGACTGCAGGTCGGCTATGTCGCGGTAAATGGTGCGCTCGGAAACCTCGAGCCACGTGCCGAGCTTCTGCGCGGTGACCAGCCGGCCACCCCGCAAATGCTGCACGATCTGGAAAAGCCTGTCGGCGCGGCGCATCGATTTCTCCCCCGGGGTTTATGGCTTCAGCCCTTCGCGCTTTCGCTGCGCGGCAACGAATTTCGTTCCGAAGGACAGTCTGCTCCTGGTCGGCGTGTCGGCGCCGAGCACACGCCAGAACGGCGCGACGTCGCTCAGCGCCATGCCGCGCTCGAGATCCTCATGCGCGGCCTCGGCAACGGTGCGAAGATGATAGCCGATCGTCACCGGGCAGGTTACTTCGGCGCCGTGCTCGATCGCCAGAGCGGTGCGCAGCGCCCGCACGTCCATCTCCACCCCTTCGGGGATCGAGCGGATGAACTCGTCGACCTGGCGCGCGGTGGGCACCAGCATCGACTGGCCTTCAACGACATCGCCGACCGTGCGCGGCGACGGCTTGATGCCGTTGATGCCCGGCGTTTTCAGCCTGTCGTTCCAGCTTTTCGCCATTCGCGGATCACTCCGGATCGTCGGTTCAAGTTCGTCACTGTCAGGATGGAAGCGGTTCCAACTACCGCACACCTCCTGACAACATACTGTCAGGAGGCTGCGGCGAAACCATCGACAAACAAGCTTCTTTCCCTGAACTCAACATCACTGGCCGCATTACATCTGGGCGCGGCAGCGCCACAATCCAAGTCGCGGTGGCAAAATTTCAGTTTTCACGCACGCGGCCCTGGTAAAGGTCCGGCCAGCCGATGTCCTTGCGGATGTCAGCCGGCAAGGTGTTCAAGAAACGCTGGGTGCGGATCTCGTTGCGCACGGTGCGGATCCTGCCGAGATAGTGCTGCACGCTGCGCAGAATGGTAAACCCGTTCATGACCTCACTCCTCTCTTTTCGATGAGAAGAGTATCGCACATCCCTCCTGACAGCAGTCTGTCAGGAGGTTGGCAGGGTGCCGGAGAAGGCGGTGCGGCGCCTCTCGCAGGTTTCGCAATTACCAGTTTCTGTCAGGAATGCCCCCGTCCGGAGGGCGCCTCAAGAACAGCTTTGACAGCCGTCATCGATGCTGGTCAAAGGCGGCATGACGAAACTGCTCGCCCTTGTCATCTGCGGCATCATGCTGATCCAGGTCATCAAGCCGCTGGGATGGCCGGGGCTGAAGCGGCGCGGCGATTTCTGGAAGCTGGCGCTGCTGGCGATGGCGGCGATCTCGTTGGCCGCGGTGCTTGGACATTGGGCTTAAGCTTGGCCGACCCGGTCACGCTGCTTCGCCGCCAAGTACAAAGTCCAGCAGATGCTCGGCCCAGGCGCGATAGCCCGCTTCGGAGGCGTGGAAGCCGTCGGACGCGAAGCCGGCTTCGGGATTTGTGATCGGCAGGCGCGCCGCGGCGATGGCGCCTCGCTCGTTGCAGAGCCGCCCGCCCATGCGGTTCATTTCCGTGGCGCGGATCTCGAGAATCTGGCCCAGCCATGGCGGCATTGCCGGCGCGCGGGTGAATTCCAGCACCGGTGACCAAACCACGCGCGCTTCCGGCCATTTGGCGCGCAGGGCGTAGAGCAGGCCGCCGAACTCCTTCTTGAAGCGCGGCACGGAATGGAAGTTCTTGGTGTCGTTGGTGCCAACGGCAAGCACGATGTGCGTCCAGGGGTCGGCCGACAAATTGGGCAGGACATGGTCGCGGATCTGTCCCGACGTTGCCGAATTGAAGCCGGCGGCGCGCCAGCGCACGGCGCTGCCGGTGCGTTCGGCAATCAGGCCGGCAAGCTGCGCGGCGAGCCCGTATTCGGATTGTTCGATGCCGACCGACGCCGCCGAGGAATCGCCCAGGACCAGCAACGCGACGGGCGGCGCCTTGCCTGGTATTTCATGCAGCACCGGACCACGCGCGGGCAGCATGCGCGTGGTGCGCCGGCGCACGCCGAGGCCCTGCCAGACGTAGACGGGGAAAGCGAGCCAGGTAAGAAGGGCGAGCAGGCGCTGCATGGCGGTTCCGTTGGCGTGACGCGCAAGCCATTAGCGCATGTTCGAGCTGACGTGAACGATGCCGTTCACCCGCAGCAGGCCGGCCGGTCCTTGCTCTTGTCCTGGTATTCGTCGTGGAGGCGCACCCAGTCCATCAGGTTGTGATACGGACCGGTCTCATCGCGGCCCTTCGGCGTCATGTCGAGATAATGATAGGCGCCGATCAGCGCGTCGCCGCCGCGGGCGCGCGACATGAAGGTGAGAAAGATGTCGCCGCATTCGTTGCGATAGAAGATGCTGGTGCCGGGCAGGTCTTTCGACCGCAGCGGCCGCTTCTCGAAATTGTAGGTGGTCTCGCCCGCCGCGATCTGCTTGTCGGTGAAGGAGACCTGCAGGTCGAAATTGAAGTCGGAGGCGTAGGACGACATCCAGTCGAACTTCCATCCCATGCGCTGCTTGTAAGGCAAGATCTCGGCCAGCGGCGCGCGCGAGACGACGACCAGCGAGACGTCATGGTGCTTCAAATGCCGGTTGGCGCCGTCGATATGGTCGGCGAGGAACGAGCAGCCCTGGCAACGGTGATCGCAACCCGGCGCCATCATGAAATGATAGACGATGAGCTGGCTCTTGCCGGCGAACAGCTCGGCTAGGCGCTTCGGCCCTGCTTCGCTCTCGAAGACATAATCCTTGCGCAGCTTAAACCAGGGCAGCTGCCGCCGCTCGGCGGCGACGAGGTCCCGAAACCGTGTCAGCTCCTTCTCGCGCTCGAGATGCCTTCGGTGCGCCTCGAACCAGTCCTCGCGCGAAACCACGGCATTGCGTTGCATGACCATCTCCTGTCCTCTCCTGCCAAGGACGTTCGACATCGGCGCGATCCGACATCGCGGCCGCCGTTTCATCGAGTGAGGTAGGAACGCTGCCGGCAAAAACAAAACCCGGGCCGTGGGCCCGGGTTTCGATACAGGAGACGGGTAAACGTCAGGCGGCCTTTTCCAGCGCCGGCTGCCATTTCCCGAGCGCGGCCAGATGGTTCATATGGGCGCGGTGGGTGAAGGCGGCCTGGCCGGCGGCTACGTTCGAGGCCTTGCCGCTCCATGCCTTCTGCGGCGCGGCCTGCAGCGCGCGGCCATAGGAGAAGGTCAGCTTCCACGGATGCGGGCCGATGGCGTTGATGGCGTTGAGGTTGGCCGTCGCCTCCTCGTCCTCCTGGCCGCCGGACAGGAAGGCGATGCCCGGCACCGCCGCCGGCACCACTTCACGGAACAGCTTGGTCGTCTTCTCGGCGATTTCCTCAGGCGCGTCGGTCCTGCCCGACTTCTTGCCCGAGATGACCATGTTGGGCTTCAGGATCGAGCCTTCGAGCACGACACGTGCTGCGTAGAGCTCGTCATAGAGCTTGACCAGCGTCGCCTTGGAGACGTCGTAGCAGGTGTCGATCGAATGCGCCCCGTCCATCAGCACTTCCGGCTCGACGATCGGCACGATGCCGGCCTCCTGGCAAAGTGCGGCATAGCGGGCCAGCGCATGGGTGTTGGAGGCGATCGAATTGGCCGAAGGCACGCCTTTGCCGGTGTCGATATCGATCACCGCGCGCCATTTGGCGAAGCGGGCGCCGAGCTTGTAATAATCGGCAAGCCGCTCGCGCAGCCCGTCCAGGCCTTCGGTGATGGTGTCGCCGGGAAAGCCGGCCAGGGGCTTGGCGCCGAGGTCGACCTTGATGCCCGGAATGGCGCCGGACGCCTTGATGATGTCGACCAGCGGCGTGCCGTCGGCGGCCTTTTGGCGGATGGTCTCGTCATAGAGGATGACGCCGGAGATGTATTTGGACATCGCATCCTTGGCGCGGAACATCATCTCGCGATAGTCGCGCCGGTTGTCGGCGGTCGACTCGACACCGATGACGTCAAAACGCTTCTTGATGGTGCCGGAGCTCTCATCGGCGGCCAAAAGGCCCTTGCCGCCGCTCACCATCGCGGCGGCGATATCTTCGAGACGTTCGCTCATGGGTGCTCTCCTACGCTGCGTTTGTTCCGCGCTAGCAGAACACTACCGCCAAAGGAATGACGCCGGAAAGCACGAATCGATTGAAAGTTTCGGGCGCTTTTTCCGTTCCCGAACTGTTTACCGCTTCAGCACCTCGACGCCCGGCAGCGGCTTGCCTTCCATCCATTCAAGGAACGCGCCGCCGGCGGTCGAGACATAGGTGAAGTCGTCGGCGACGCCGGCATGGTTGAGCGCGGCCACCGTGTCGCCGCCGCCGGCGACCGAGACAAGCTTGCCCGCCTTGGTGCGCGCCGCGGCATGCTTTGCCGCCGCCACCGTGGCGCGATCGAAGGGCTCGATCTCGAAGGCGCCGAGCGGACCGTTCCAGACCAAGGTCGCGGCGCGGTCGATCCAGTCGTTGACGCTCTGCACGGTCTTTGCGCCGACATCGAGGATCATACCGTCGGACGGCACGTCCGAGATGGCGACGGTCTCGCTCGCCGCACCCGCCTTGAATTCCTTGGCGACCACGCCGTCGGCGGGCAGGATGATGGCGCAGCCGGCTTCCGCCGCCTCGATCATGATCTGCTTGGCCGTGCCGGCAAGATCGTGCTCGCAGAGCGACTTGCCGACATCGGTGCCACGCGCGGCCAGGAAGGTGTTGGCCATGCCGCCGCCGATCACCAGCGCGTCGACCCTCTTCACCAGGTTCATCAAAAGGTCGATCTTGGTCGAGACCTTGGCGCCGCCGACGATGGCGACCACCGGCCGTACCGGATTGCCGAGGCCCTTTTCCAGCGCGTCGAGCTCGGCCTGCATGGTGCGGCCGGCATAGGCCGGCAAGTGGCGCGCCAGGCCTTCGGTTGAGGCATGCGCGCGATGCGCGGCTGAAAAGGCGTCGTTGACATAGATGTCGCCATTGGCGGCGAGCTTTTCGGTGAAGGCCGGTTCGTTCTTTTCCTCGGCCTTGTGGAAGCGGGTGTTCTCGAGCAGCAGCACGTCGCCGTCCTTCATCGCCGCGACCGCTTCGGCAGCCTTATCGCCGATGCAGTCGGCGGCAAAGCCGACAGGGCGGCCGAGCACCTCCGCCGTCGCGCGGGCGATCGGCTCCAGCGAGAACTCGGCCGAAGGACCGTCCTTGGGGCGGCCGAAATGGGCCAGCAGGATGACCTTGGCGCCCTTTTTCGAGAGCTCGGCGATGGTCGGGGCGATGCGCTCGATGCGGGTCGCGTCGGTCACCTTGCCGTCGGCGACGGGAACGTTGAGGTCTACGCGCACCAGCACGCGCTTGCCGCCGACGGCGCCGATATCATCGAGTGTCTTGAAGCCGGCCATGGTCGTTCCTTTCCGCGAAAAACGCGGCGACCTTACCCGGCGCCGGGGACGATGCAAGCGCTGCGTGGAGAGCGGGCGCGCAAAAATGATGTCGACGTGAGACATCAGCCCTCGCCGGTTGCCTTCTGCTCGTCCGATGCCGGCGCCACGCCGTCGATCGGCACGTCCCCGGCCGCCAGTTGTTCCGCCGGGCGGCGCCAGTTGCGGATCATGGCGGCTACACGGTCGCCGATCTCGCCGGCGCTCAGGAAAACCGGCACCCGCGCGACCGGCGCGGTCGGCTCGAAGGACAGGCCGAGTCCCGTAATCCTGCCTTTCTCGTCGACGTCGCGCACGATCAGCTCGATCGGGCCGATCACCACGCGGTCGGCATATTCGGGACGGCCGCCGAGCCGCTCGGTAACGAGCGCCGCGACCGTGAGCTTCTGTTCGGCCTCGGTCAGGCCCGGTGCATAAGCGGCTTCCAGTTCCGCGGCCGAGCGGGCAGGATCGACGGCGAAGGCGCCGAAGAAGTCGGCGTCCTCAGGGTCGACCACGGCGCGGCTGGCGAAAAGCTTGTCGAGAAGGCGCGGGTAGCGGTCCGGCACGAAGATGTAGACCTGATCGCCGGCTGCCAGCCGGCCCATATCCTGGAAGCGCATGGAGCGGCCGTCGCGCAGCACCAGCGAGGGCCTTGCCCAGCGCGGGATGCGCTCGCCGCGCGCCACCGGGCTGCCGGGCGCGACGCGATAGGCAAGCAACTCATGATGGGCCGAGCCCGGCAGTTCGAGCTCGACTTTGTCGAGCGGCCCGAGACGCGCCGGCACGATCAGGCCGAGGCGCCGCGCCAGCGGTCCGACCGTCCAGCCCTGAACCACCAGCGACACGAGCACGATGATGAAGGCGGCGTTGAAGATCAGCCGGCCATGCTCGAGCCCGCCGAGCAGCGGCGTGATGGCGAGCAGGATCGAGACCGCACCGCGCAGGCCGACCCAGGAGACGAAGGCGACCTCCGGGCGCGGCAGGCGGAACGGCGTCAGGCAGAGCCAGACGGCCAAAGGCCGCGCCACGAAGATCAGGAACAGACCGAGCAGGACCGCCGGCACCAGGATCGCGGGGAACTGCGAGGGCGTGGCGAACAGACCGAGGATCAGGAACATGATGATCTGCGCCAGCCACGACATGCCGTCCTGGAAGCGCTTCAGGATGGTGACGGCGCGGATGTTGGAATTGCCGGCGATCAGCCCGGCAAGGTAGACGGCGAGGAAGCCCGAGCCGCCGATGGCGCCAGCTGCCGCGAACACCATCAGCGACAGCGTCAGCACGAAAATCGGCAGCAGACCATGATCGAGGTTCAGCCGCTCGACGAGACGCACAATGCCAAAGCCGCCGAGCACGCCGACAATGGCGCCGAGCCCCATGTTGGCGAGGAAGCCGAGCAAAAGATTGGTGGCCAGCACATCGGCTTCGAGATTGGCATGCGCGGCGATGATCTCGACGAGCGTGATGGTGAGGAAGATGGCGATCGGGTCGTTGGTGCCGGATTCCACTTCGAGCGTCGAACGCACGCGCTCGCGCAGATGGATTTCGCCGGCGCGCAGCAGGAAGAACACGGCCGCCGCATCGGTCGAGGCGACGGCCGCGCCGAGCAGCGAGGATTCGAGCCAGTTGAGGCCGAGCAAATAACAGGCGGCCACGCCAAAAATGCCGGTGGTTAGGATGACGCCGATCGTGGCCAGCGACAGCGCCGGTCCAGCCGCCTGACGCAGCGCGTTGAGCGGCGTGCCGAAACCGGAATCGAACAGGATGATGGCCAAGGCCAGTGAGCCGGCAAAATAAGCAAGGCGGGCATTGTCGAATTCAATGCCGAGGCCGTCGACGCCGCTAGCAAGGCCGATGCAGAGGAAGAGAAGCAGCAAGGGAGCGCCGAAGCGGAAGGCGATCAGGCTCGAAAACGCGGCGGCGACGATGAGCGCCGTGCCGACCAGCGTCACGAGATAGATCGCATGCTCCATCCGTTATTGCCCCTCCAGAATCCCCACTATTTCCCGCTTTACCAGAGAGTGGGGCGAAGACATGGCCGGTGCAAGGCGACAGCGTGGTTTTTGGCTCAGCCGGCCAATAAAAAACGCCCGGCCGAAGCCGGGCGTTTCAAACCGCTTAGCGGGCGTTGGATCAGGCGATGGTCTTGCCGAAGGCGACGGCAGTGTCGCCCATGCGGTTCGAGAAGCCCCATTCGTTGTCGTACCAGGACAGGACCGAAACGAAGTTGCCGTCCATGACCTTGGTCTGGTCGAGCGCGGCGATCGAGGAATGCGGATCGTGGTTGAAGTCGATCGACACATTCGGGTGGTTGGTGACCGAAAGAATGCCCTTCAGCTTGCCGTTGGAGGCGGCGATCAGAGCTTCGTTGATCTCCTGCGCGGTGGTCGAGCGTTTGGCCACGAACTTGAAGTCGACGACCGACACGTTCGGGGTCGGCACGCGGATCGAGATGCCGTCGAGCTTGCCCTTGAGGTCGGGCAGCACGAGGCCGATCGCCTTCGCGGCGCCCGTCGAGGTCGGGATCTGCGACAGGGCAGCGGCGCGGGCACGGTAGAGATCCTTGTGCATGGTGTCGAGCGTCGGCTGGTCGCCGGTGTAGGAGTGGATCGTCGTCATCATGCCCTTCTCGATGCCGACGGTCTCGTGCAGCACGGCCGCCAGTGGCGCCAGGCAGTTGGTGGTGCAGGACGCGTTCGAGATGACGATGTGGTCCTTGGTCAGCTTGTCGTGGTTGATGCCGTAGACGACGGTGAGATCGGCGCCTTCGGCCGGGGCCGAGACGATGACGCGCTTGGCGCCGGCGGTGAGATGCGCGGCAGCCTTGTCGCGGGCGGTGAAGATGCCTGTGCATTCGAGCGCGATATCGATGCCGAGCTCCTTCCATGGCAACTGGGTCGGATCCTTGATCGCGGTGACCTTGAACTTCTCCTTGCCGACCGAGATCTGGTCGCCGTCGACGGTCACCTCATGCGGGAAGCGGCCATGCACGCTGTCGTAGCGCAGGAGGTGCGCATTTGTCTCGACCGGGCCGAGGTCGTTGACGGCGACCACGTCGATGTCCTTGCGGCCGGATTCGTGGATGGCGCGCAGAATGTTGCGGCCGATGCGGCCAAATCCGTTGATGGCAACTCTGACGGTCATTGTTCTCTCCCTTGGGGGCTGGAAAGCGGATGGTCCACAGCTTCATAACGGCGGAAGGCATAAGAATCCAGCCGCAGAACGTCGCATTTAAATCGATTAGGTTGGTCCAGCCCGGCAGCCCCGCCAATCGGAGCTCCCGGGCCCGGGCCAATCCCTATTTGCCGTGCAGGCGGGCTTCGGCAGCCTTGGCCGCGGCCTCGGCGGTGATGCCGAAATGCGGATAGAGCTGCTCGATCGAGCCGGAAGCGCCGAAACCGTGCATGCCGACAAAAATGCCGTCGGTGCCGATCAGGTGATCCCAGCCCTGCCGGATGCCGGCCTCGATCGCGACCTTCACCTTGGCATTGCCGATGGTCTTGGCTCGATAGTCCTCGCTCTGCTGGTCGAACAGCTCGAAGCAGGGCACCGAGACGACGCGGGTCGGATGGCCGTGCTTTTCCAGCAGGTCGCGCGCGCCGAGCGCGATCTCGACCTCGGAGCCGGTGGCGAAGATCGTCACCACGGCCTCGCCGTTTGCCGCGGCAAGCTCGTAGGCGCCTTGGCTTGAGAGGTTCTTTGCCGAATGCTCGGTGCGAACGGTTGGCAGGTTCTGGCGGGTCAGCGCCAGGGTCGAGGGGGTCTTTTCCGATTCCAGCGCGATCTGCCAGCATTCCGCGGTTTCGACCGCGTCGGCCGGGCGGAAGACATTGTGGTTCGGGATGGCGCGAAGTGCTGCCAGATGCTCGACCGGCTGGTGGGTCGGGCCGTCCTCGCCGAGGCCGATCGAGTCATGCGTCATGACGAAGATCGAACGGATGCCCATCAGCGAGGCCAGGCGCATCGAGGGGCGGGCATAGTCGGAGAAGCACAGGAAGGTGCCGCCATAGGCGATCAGGCCGCCATGCAGCGTCAGACCGTTGATGGCTGCCGCCATGCCATGCTCGCGGATGCCGTAATGGACATAGCGCTGGCCGTAATCGTCGGGCGTGATGTTCTTGGTCTGGCTGGTCTTGGTGTTGTTGGAGCCCGTCAAGTCGGCCGAGCCGCCGATAGTTTCCGGCACCGCGCCGTTGATGACTTCCAGCGCCATTTCCGAGGATTTGCGGGTGGCGACCTTCGGCTTGTCGACCGAGAGCTTCTTCTTGTAGTCGGCAATGACGGCGTCGAAATTGGAGGGCAGCTTGCCGGCAATACGGCGTTCGAACTCGGCCTTGAGCTTCGGCTCGGCCTTGGCAAGCCGGCCTTCCCAGCCGGCGCGCGCCTTGGCGCCGTTCTTGCCCACGGCGCGCCAGGCGTCGAGGATGTCGGCGGGAATCTCGAAGGGCGGCGAGTCCCAGTTGAAGAATTTGCGAGCGCCGGCGATTTCCTCGGCGCCGAGCGGCGAGCCGTGCGCCTTGTTGGTGCCGGCCTTGGTCGGGGCGCCGAAGCCGATGGTCGTCTTGCAGGCGATCATCGTCGGCTTGTCGGAATGGCGGGCGGCTTCGATGGCGTAGGCGATCGCTTCCGGATCGGTGCCGTCGATGTGGCTGGCGTTCCAACCGCTAGCCTGGAAGCGGGCAACCTGGTCGGTGTTGTCGGCCAGCGAGACCGGGCCGTCGATCGAGATGTTGTTGTTGTCCCAGAAGACGATCAGCTTGTTGAGCTTCAGATGCCCGGCCAGCGCGATGGCTTCCTGGGAGACGCCTTCCATCAGGCAGCCGTCGCCGGCCAGCACGTAGGTGTAGTGGTTGACGAGGTCGTTGCCGAAGGCGGCGTTCATGATACGCTCGCCGAGCGCGAATCCGACTGAGTTGGCAAGGCCCTGGCCGAGCGGACCGGTGGTGGTCTCGATGCCGGCGGCATGGCCGTATTCGGGATGGCCGGCGGTCTTGGAGCCGAGCTGGCGGAAATTCTTGATCTGGTCGATCGTCATGTCCTCATAGCCGGTAAGGTAGAGGAGCGAATAGAGCAGCATCGAGCCGTGGCCGGCCGACAGGATGAAGCGGTCGCGGTCGGCCCAGTGCGGCGCCTTGGCGTCGAATTTCAGGAAACGGCTGAACAGAACCGTGGCGATATCGGCGCAGCCCATCGGCAGGCCGGGGTGACCGGAATTCGCCTTCTCGACGGCGTCCATGGAAAGGAAACGGATCGCGTTGGCCATCCGATCATGTTGTTCACGCGAGGTCATGCTTCCTCCGGAAGTGGGTTGGAGCCTGGGAAGAGGATGCCGCGACACATAGCAGGCACGGCCCTTTAGTCAACAAATCGGGACGGATTTTGCCGGGCTTGTGATGGCGTCGAGCGCCTCACATTAGCGATAGCGGGGGACAGTCGCGAGAGCTTTGTTGACGCGCCCTTCACCCGGCGCCTAATCTTTCCGAGGTAACGCGTTCTGAATGCGCGCGATTCGGTGATGGGCAGGGCATAGGACGAGGCCATGACCGGGGAAACGACCCTCAAGGAAGTCATCGCCAGGCTGGGCAAAGCCATGGAAGGGCTGGAAAACGCCGTGGCGGCGAAGCTCGAGCATGAGCGCGATTACTCGGAAGCCGAGGCCGAGGTGCAACGCATGAACGCCGACCGTTCACGCTTGGCGCAGGAGCTCGACAATTCCGAGGCGCGCGCCGAGCGCCTGGAAGACGCCAACAAGGAAGTGTCGCGGCGGCTGGTGACCGCCATGGAAACCATCCGCGCAGTTCTGGACAGGTAAGGCAATGGCACAGGTCACCGTTTCCATCGACGGCAAGCAGTACCGGATGGCCTGCGACGAGGGCCAGGAAGAGCATCTGATCGATCTTGCCGAACGCTTCGACCGCTATGTCTCGCATCTGAAGGATTCCTTCGGCGAGATCGGCGACCAGCGGCTCACCGTCATGGCCGGCATCATGGTGATGGACGAGCTCTCGGAGCTCACCAAGCGCGTCAAGGGCATGGAGAGCGAGGTGCTCACCTTGCGCAAGACGCGCGACGAAGCGCTGACCAAGGCCGACAAGAGCGACAGCGTGCTTACGACGGCGCTCGCGGCGCTCGCGCAGCGCATGGAAGATCTCACCGCGACACTGGCGATAAAGAAGGCTTAAGCCGCGTTATCCGGCCCCCAGCTCCCGTCGCGGAAATTCCGCCTGTCTTTTCCAGGAAAAGACGAAATTTTTCCGCTCTCTCGATCACGCTTGCAGGCACAAGCCTTTTGAACCGGACCGTGCGGCGGTATAGAAGGTTGAGCCACGCCGATGGGGTTGGCCCATGCCGGCGGTACGTCACAAGGGTAGGGAGCACGTCATGAGCCTTCGCATCAACGATATCGCACCGGACTTCACCGCCGAGACCACGCAAGGGAAGATCAATTTCCATCAATGGATTGGCGACGGCTGGGCGGTGCTTTTCAGCCATCCGAAGAACTTCACGCCTGTCTGCACGACCGAGCTCGGCACGATGGCGGGGCTGGAAGGCGAGTTCAGGAAGCGCAACGTCAAGATCATCGGCATCTCGGTTGATCCGGTATCGAGCCACGACAAGTGGCAGGCCGACATCAAGACCGCCACCGGCCAGACGGTGAACTATCCGCTGATCGGCGACAACGACCTCAAGGTCGCCAAGCTTTACGAGATGCTGCCAGCGGGCGCGGGCGAGAGCTCGGAGGGCCGCACGCCGGCCGACAACGCCACCGTGCGTTCGGTCTATGTCATCGGCCCGGACAAGAAGATCAAGCTGGTGCTGACCTATCCGATGACCACGGGCCGGAACTTCGACGAGATCCTGCGCGTCATCGATTCCATCCAGCTGACCGCCAAGCACCAGGTGGCGACGCCGGCGAACTGGAAGCAAGGCGACGACGTCATCATCACCGCCGCGGTCTCCAACGAAGACGCGGTCAAGCGCTTTGGGGCCTACGAAACGGTTCTGCCGTATCTGAGGAAAACCAAGCAGCCCTCGGCGTGATTTTTCCTTGTCCCCGTTGAACGGGGAGAAGGTGCCCGAAGGGCGGATGAGGGGCGGCGCGGCGGTTCGACGTGATAGCGCCGCAAGCCTCATCGGATGGTTCTGAGAGAAAAACCTCGCAGCGTCGGCGCTGCCCCTCATTGTCCTGCCGGACATTTCTCCCCGTATAGTGACGGGGAGAAAGGAGCGCGCCGCCACTTTCCCCAACAAAAAAGGCGACGCCGAAGCGCCGCCTCTTTTCGTGTCGATATCGACGTGATTAAGCCGCCGGCTGCGCCTCGATGGTGCGCAGCGCCTGGGTCTGGCGCTTGGCAGCGGCCTTGACCGCGTCCTGCACCTTCTCGAAGGCGCGCACCTCGATCTGGCGCACGCGCTCGCGGCTGATGTCGAACTCAGCCGACAGCTCTTCCAACGTCAACGGCTCCTCGGCCAGGCGACGCGCCTCGAAAATGCGCCGCTCGCGGTCGTTGAGGACCGACAGAGCGCCTGACAGCATGGCGCGCCGGTTTTCCAGCTCGTCCTGCTCGATCAGCATCTCTTCCTGGCTTTCGTGGTCGTCGACCAGCCAGTCCTGCCATTCGCCGGACTCGCCTTCGCTCGCCCGGATCGGGGCATTGAGCGAAGCGTCGCCTGAAAGGCGGCGATTCATCGATACCACTTCGGCCTCGGAGACGTTGAGGCGAGTGGCGATCTCGGCGATCTGATCGGGCTTCAAGTCGCCATCATCGAGCGCCTGAATCTTGCCCTTCACCTTGCGCAGGTTGAAGAACAAACGCTTCTGGTTGGCGGTGGTGCCCATCTTGACCAGGCTCCACGAGCGCAGGATGTATTCCTGGATCGAGGCTTTGATCCACCACATCGCATAGGTGGCGAGCCGGAAACCACGCTCCGGTTCGAACTTCTTCACGGCCTGCATGAGGCCGACGTTGCCTTCCGAGATCACCTCGCCGATCGGCAAGCCGTAGCCGCGATAGCCCATGGCGATCTTGGCGACGAGCCGCAAATGGCTGGTGACGAGCTTGTGGGCAGCCGAAGTGTCCTGATGCTCGGCGTAGCGTTTCGCGAGCATGTACTCTTCCTGCGGCTGAAGCATCGGAAAGCGGCGGATTTCTTCCAGGTAACGGGCGAGACCGCCTTCACCGGAAACGATACTGGGTAATGATTGGGCCATGATAGCGCCCCTCTCTCTTTGGAGTGAATGCCCCCTAAACGCGGCGGGCACGCGTCACGGATGCCAAAGGCTCATCCGCGACAACCTGTATATATAGGAACAAAACCAGAAAAGACAGGCATTTGTTCAACGCTAAACAGTCTGTCACGCTGAAGTGAACAACGCCGGTCAGGTTTTTTGATGGCTGGTTTGCATCTCGTTCGTGGCGGCTGGTTCAAAGTTTTCGGAAGTCGCCGACGAGTTCCTCCATGTCTCCTGGCATCGGCGCTTCGAACCTCATCGTTAGATGGGTGGTCGGGTGGCGGAATTCAAGGAGCCAGGCGTGCAGGGCCTGCCGGGAAAAGGCCTTGACCTTGGCTTTTAACGGTTCCGGCAGCCGGTTGGCCTTGGTGCGGAAGGCCTGGCCGTAATCCGGATCGCCGACAACCGGATGGCCCATATGGGCCATGTGGACGCGGATCTGGTGGGTGCGGCCGGTTTCGAGCCGGCATTCGACCAGGCTTGCAGTGGCAAAGGTCTGCTGTTCTTCGCCGAAGCGCTCGACGACGGAGAAATGGGTGACGGCATGGCGGGCATCGTCGCGACTTTCCGGCACCACCGCGCGGCGCACGCGGTCGGCGGCGCGGCCCAAGGCGGCGTCGATCGTGCCGGTCGGCCGCTGCGGAATGCCCCAGACCAGCGCCAGGTAGGCGCGCTCGAGATCGCCGGTGCGGCCATGGTCGGCAAAAGCCTCCGACAGGGCCTTGTGGGCGCGGTCGGTCTTGGCCACGACCATGACGCCGCTGGTTTCCTTGTCCAGCCGATGTACGATGCCTGGCCGCCTCACGCCGCCGATACCGGACAGGCTGTCGCCGCAATGGTGGATCAGCGCGTTGACCAGCGTGCCGGTCCAGTTGCCGGCGCCAGGATGGACGACCAGCCCCGCCGGCTTGTTGATCACGATCAGCTCGTCGTCCTCGTAGAGGATATCGAGGGGGATGTCCTCGCCCTGCGGCGCGGCCGGCTCGGGCGCGGGCACCAGAATTTCGATCCGCTCACCGGCCGTCAGCTTGCGCTTGGCTTCCAGCACTGGCGTGCCGGCGACGGAGACCGCGCCTTGGCGGATCAGCGCCTGCACGCGGCTGCGCGAGAGCTCCGGACCGAGCCTGGCGGCGAGCCATTGGTCGAGGCGCTGGCCGGCGGCGTCCGCATCGGCTTCGAGCACGACAGCTTCGTCGGCAGCCGATTCCTCGTCCGCCAATTCGTCCTCTATCAATATCGGGGTCTCTTCGTTATGAGCGCTCATCGAAACCCGTTGCGGATTGTTTAGCCATGGCCCGGCCGATCGCCGAAGAAGATGAGGAAAAGCCGCTCGACCCAGCGGCCGAGAACGTGCGCCGCAAGCTCGTCCGCTTCATGATCGTCAATCTTGGCCTTCTGTTCCTCGCCCTTATGGTGGTGATCGGGGCGCTTGTCTACAAAGCCCGCAATGCGCCGGTGGCCGGACCGGCGCCCGCCGGCGATGTTCAGGCTCCGGCAGGCGCGCCCCTGTCGGGCGACATCGTGCTTCCCGTCGGCGCCAAGGTGATCAGCCAGTCGCTCTCCGGCAACCGCTTGTCGATCGACGCCGAGCTTGCCGACGGCAGCCGGTCGATCTTCGTCTACGAAATCGCCGAGCGCCGCATCATCGGCCAATTCACGATCCGCAACAAATGAGCGGCTTTGCCGGGAACCGCAGCGTCGCGACCGTCGCGCTCGTCGTCGCCAATTACGACGAGGCGGTTCGCTGGTATGTCGAGCGGCTCGGCTTCGTGCTCACCGAGGATGTCGACCTCGGCGGCGGCAAGCGCTGGGTCACCGTCGCGCCGGCGAACGGCCAAGGCGCGCGGCTGCTCCTGGCGGAGGCTTCCGGAGAGGAACAGGCAAGCCGCATCGGCAACCAGACCGGCGGCCGGGTGTTCCTGTTCCTAGAGACCGATGATTTTTTCCGCGACCATCACGCGATGCTCGGCAGGGGCATCGAATTCCGCGAGGCGCCGCGCCTTGAGGCCTATGGCACGGTGGCGGTTTTTTCCGATCTCTACGGCAATCTCTGGGACCTGATCGAGCCGAAACGGCAAGGCTGACACGGCCGTTTCATAAAGTGCTTCGGGCGCCAGAACTCCAGTTGCTTTTTTCCGGCCGCCAGCCTATGTAGCCGGTTCTTGAGCGCGCCCATCGTCTAGCGGTCAGGACACCGCCCTCTCACGGCGGGAACAGGGGTTCGATTCCCCTTGGGCGTACCAAGACAATCGAACAAGCTGGATTTTATCGGCTACAGCTGCCGACGCCGTATCGTTTCGGCGAGTTCGGCAAAGGCATCCACTATACCCTCACCATTCTTGGCGCTCACGAACTTGACGCTCGATCGCGGCAGTTGACCGAGCTCTTCGGCACTGCCGGGGGCTTCGGCGAGATCGATCTTGTTCACCAGCGCCCGGTATGGCCTGCCCGGGAATCGCGTCTCGAAGCTGCGGACCAGCTCGATCATGCGCGTCACCGTTTGCGGACGCGTCACGTCCGAGACGATAATCGCGGCCGACGCGCCGGTCACATAAACGGTGTCGAAAATACGCGCGCCGAAATCGCCGTCGGTGTCCCACAGAACGAGCCTCGCCGCCTCGCCGCCGCGGGCCCCATCGGCCGGAACATCGTAGCTCAGTACCTCGACACCGAGCGTCGATTTGTATTCGCCGTCGAAACGATCATGCACGAGGCGGTACATGATGGACGTCTTGCCCACACCCATGTCGCCCAGCAGCATGACCTTGGCGCTGAACATCACTGAAGGCGCTCGGCTTGAAACACGTTTTCGAAGGTGACGCGGCGGTTGCCTTTGTTCGGCACATCGGAGATCGGCACCGAGGCCGAGCGCGAAACCACGAACAAGCGCGACGGCTCGATCCCGAGCGAAACCAATTTGCGCACCACCTGATCGGCCCTCTTGCGGGCAACCACGCGGTTGGTCTGTTCGGTTCCGGTATCGTCGGCGTGGCCGACGATCCGGATTCTCAGGTCGTTGCCGGCAAGGAGTCCGGCCAGATCGCGGATTTGTTGATCAGCCTGTCTATCGTCGGCGAACGCGTCGCCCGTGCCGAAGAAAATCGCCGTCGAAGCTATGAAGCGCTCGATCCGCTCGGCGGGGCTGTCGGCTATCGACCGCACTGCCTCGTATTGCTGGTTTCTGGCTTTTGCTTCCTCGGCCACCGCTGCGCGTATCTCGTCGATGCCCGCCCGCAGGCCGGCAAGGGATTGCAGCTCCTCCTGGCTCGGCCCGCGCGCCTGATCGATCCGGGCCTGCAGGCCTGCGAGAGACTGCTGCTGGCCGGCGAGCGCTTCGCCGGTTTCGCCGGCGGACTTCCGCAGGCCGGCCAGAGACTGCCGCAGCTCGGCGACCGCCCGGCGGTTTTCGTCGATGCCTGCCTGAAGGCCGGTTACCGACTGCCTCAGGGCGTCGATATCGGCACGCAGCGCCGCCGACTGTTCCATGTCCGGCACGACGCCGATCCGGCCGGCCACCCGATAGGGCGCGGCGGCCTTGGCCAAGGCGTCGATCAGCGGCGCTGTCTGCACCTGGCTTGGCTCTATGCCGGAGACCGAGACGCTGCGGCCGTGATGGTCAAAGTCCAGCCGCAGCGGGAAGCTTTCCAACAGCGGCTGTTTGTCGGCCAATTCCTGGAGCGCAGCGTTGGTACGCCGCTCCAACATCGTGCGGGCCAAATAGACGCTCGCCAGCCATGCCAGCCCGGCGGCGACGAGAGCCGCGAGCACCAACAGGACGACCTTTCCGCCCCGACGCGGTTTGGGCCCAGCGGCGGGATCGGCTTCGATGGAGGAGGCCAGCGACGCCAGCGTGGCGGCGTCGCAGTCCTTGCCGCCGTCCATGCTCTCGATCGTGTCGAAGAAAAGCGAATTGATCCTGGCGCCGTCGACCGGGCGAAGGGGGCCGATGCATTCCGCCGCCAGGATGAACCGGGGCGAAGCGCGAAGCACGATCTCGCGTCCGCCGAAATCGAGCTGCTGCAGATTTCCTTCGCCGGCCAGGGCCTGGACGGAAAACTCCAGGATCGCCGCCACCATCGCGCTGAGCAGGTCGGCCTTCTCGTCGGAGGTCTCGTCGCGCCTCCAGTCCGCGACCAGGCGTCCGTTGCCGCGCTCGATCATCAGCAGCCGGTTGACGCGCGGCGGACCGGCGTTTGCCAGAACGAACTCGCTGATCGGACGGCCCGTCGCCAGCGACTTGACGCGCCCGATCCACAGCTCCGTGGATGTCAGGGCGGTGAGTCGCTGCTCCAGCCTCGCGACGAGTTCCTTGAAGGCGTTCGCCACGGCTGCGCTGACCAACCGGCCCGTGATCGGGTAGAGCGCGTCGACCATGAGGTCGCGTGAATTCCTGATCTCGCTGCGGATCGCGGAGACCACCGACGGTGCGATGACATTCGCCAGCTCGCGCGGCCGGACGACTTCGGCGCGCTCCAGCGCGGCGACGAGGATGTCGGCCGTTGCCGTTTCCAGCCGGTCGGGGCTGCCGATATATTGCTGAAGCAGAGCAACGTCCGCTCCCAGCGCCGCGAGCCGCGCCGCCTCCGTTTGAAAGAGCAGCTTTCTAAGCTGCTCGATCTCACGGTTCTGGCCGGCGGCTGACGTCATGCTACTTTCCCGCGCGGCCGGACCCTAGCCCGCTGATGGTTGCTCCAAGGTCCGAAATCGCGGCGCCGATGTCCCTTTGCGAGGCGAGACGCTTCTGTTCGGTCTCCCGCTCGAGTTCCAGGACGTGCGCCTGCAGGGCCGCGAGCTCCTTCGCGAAGTCCGCCTGCAGCTGCTTGATGCTGGCCTGCATCTCCTCGCGCAGGTCGGCAAGGTTGCTCTCGAGCGATCGCTGAGCGCCTCCGAACAGGAGATTGCGAACCTGTTCGATCGTGGCCTCGGGATGGACGGTCGCTTCCGATCCGTTGGCGGATGTGGCTCCATCCTTGGCCTTTCCAGCTTGCTCGGCGCCTTTCATGCTCATTCCCCGGTTTTCCAGCTTACGAATACTGTGACGATCGTTATATCAAATCCTAATTCGTGTGATAGGCAATCGACTTATTGTCATCGGGGGGCTGTCACGCGTTAGGCGTGGCATTTACGCCGCCCTATTCATCGTCACCTAACGCAATGACGAGCATCACGCCAGTCGTCCTCCGGGGTCCGATCGAGCTCGCCCACCGCTATACAGGAACGAGGCGCAAGGAATGGCTCCCGGTTTAAGCGCAACCGGGTTGATGCCGAATGTGACTTTCGTCATCTTCGGTCCTGACCTTCGTCAGGTGTCGCGACCCCGCGAAACGGCATAGATCACACCTGAACGTTGCGCGGCAACGGATGTGATTTTTGACGGGAGGTTTCCGGATGGGGCTTTTGGACAGTCTGCAAAACGCATTGCAGGGCGGGCAACAGAGCGGAGGCTCGAACCTCCTGGCCGATGCGCTGACCAGCGTCGGCGATTACCAGGGCGTGCTTGCCATGCTGCAGAAGTCAGGTCTCGGCGACCGCGTCGAATCCTGGCTGAGCACCAACGCTGCAAATCTTCCGATCGCGCCCGACGAGATCAAGGCGGCGCTTGGCGACCAGTGCCTCCAGCAACTGGCGAGCCAGTTCGGGATTCCTTTCGACCAGGTGGCCGGCGTCCTGGCTCAGCATCTGCCCGCCGCCGTCGACAAGGCTAGCCCCGACGGCGTGCTTGCGACGCGCAATAGCTGACATCTACGGGCAGCAGGACAATCCAGACATGGCTTTGCGGCAACCAGGCCGCGCGGCTCGACGGCAGCATCGCCGTCCGGCCGGAACGAGAGGGTAAACGTATGAGCAAGCGAGACGAACTGATCAGCAAATATGCGGCGGACCTGAAGGTGAAGTGCGGCCTTACGGCGGAAATGGATCTCCTGACGAAGGTGACGAAGGGCTGCGGCCCGGCGATCTACGACAAGGATGCATCGACCGTCTCGGCCTCGGACAAGGAGGAACTGGAACGGGTCAAGAAGAACTTTCTCGTCAAAAGACTGGGACTGTCGGACGACGCCGGCCTGGATGCGGGGCTCGCCAGGGTCATCGACCAGTACGGCCGGACCAACCGCAACAAACATCGCGCGGTCTTCTACTATCTGCTCGTCAAGCATTTCAGGCGTGAGAGCGTCTTCGCCTGACGGCACAAACAGGCAAATGGGGTTGAGCAATCCGGGAAAAGTGTGTGCGGTTTTCCGTCCGGAATTGCGTCAAAACAAGGCATAGGGGCTCGCCGTTTCCGTGAAATGGTGAAATGCCCTAAGAGGAGATGGGGATGCTGAAAGAATTCCAGGAATTCATTTCCAAGGGCAATGTGATGGATTTGGCCGTCGGCGTCATCATCGGCGCTGCCTTCGGCAAGATCGTCGATTCGTTGGTCAACGACATCATCATGCCGATCGTCGGCGCGATTTTCGGCGGACTGGACTTCAACAATTACTTCTTAGGGCTGTCCTCGAACGTCCATTCGGCCACGCTGGCCGATGCCAAGAAAGAAGGCGCCGTCTTCGCCTATGGCTCCTTCATCACCGTGGTGCTGAACTTCCTGATCCTGGCCTTCATCATCTTCCTGATGGTCAAGGCGGTGAACAACCTGCGCAAGCGACTGGAACGGGAAAAGCCTGCCGCTCCCGCGGCCCCGCCGCCGGCCGACGTGCAGCTCCTGACGGAAATCCGCGACCTGCTCGCACGGAAGTAACGGGATCGTTCGATGCGGTCGGGCGCTGGCCCGGCCGCCTCGGAGTCCGCATCCTCGTTTTTCGGTCCGCAAGCCTTCGCCACCGACCAGCGGAACCCTCCGCATAGCGTTTCCGCCTTCAACGAGGTCACCCACGTGACCGTCGGCAAGGCTTCGAACAATGGAGATCGTTGCGGAATTGCTCACGAGGCTCGACGACACCGTGCGGACCGTCAAAGCCCAGTTGGCCGAAATGGCAGGCAGCTCCACGCGCTCGTATCCCTGCTTGCGCCGAAACCGTCGATCGGTAGCGCCGAAATGGTTCTGACCATGCTGGCGCTTCGCGAAAGATGTGGTCGCCAAGCACTACTGTGAGGCTTCGACGCGGCCTCCCTCGACCTGCCGACAAGAGCAGGAACTCGGGCAACAAGACTGCCCGTGGCTCCCCCCGAAACCCCGGAGCCGCGGGTCTTTTTGCGCGTTCGATCGACTGGCAGGGTCCCATGCTGGAGAAACTCAAGGTCGCGGCGCATCGAACGGCAGTTCAACTTATCGTTTTTATGGCCAGCTCGGTTCTGTTCTTGGCGCCGCACTTCTCCAGGATCGTGCTGACGTAATTCTTTATCGTGCCCTCGGCCAGATGCAGTTGCGCGCCGATCTCGCCGTTGCTCTTGCCTTCGATGATCAGTTTCAGGATCTCGTTCTCACGCGCGGTCAGGTCGTTGCGGATCGACGCGCTCGCCGGGGCGTGCCGCGGACGCAGCCGCTTGAATTCCTCAAGAATTTTCGCCGCCACACCGGGTGAAAGCGCGGATTGGCCGTCCGCCACGGTCCGGATCGTGGCCGCGATCTCGTCGATCCTGGAGTCCTTCAACAGATAAGCCTTGGCTCCGGCGCTGACGGCCTCGAAAATCAACTCATTGGTCTCGAATGTGGTCAGGACCACGATGCCGGTGCCCGGAAATTCGCGCAGGATGCGCTGGGTCGCCGTGACGCCGTCGGCGCGGGGCATTTGCAAGTCCATCAGAATGACGTCCGGACGGTAGCGGCGCGCGAACTCGATCGCCTGCTCGCCATCGGCGGCGGCGCCGACGATTTCGAAATCGTCATTTTGCTGGGAAAGGAGCGTGGTGAGGCCTTCCCGGATCAATGTCTGATCCTCGGCGATCAACACGCGTATCCTCTCCGGTCGCGGGCGCGGATCGCTCATTCCTCTACCGCCCTCACTTTCCACGCCTCCGGGGCGCCGGACCACCGTTCGTCGCCGGCGCGGTCAGGGGAAGGGATATCCGCACCAGTGTACCCGCCCCCGGCGTGCTTTCCACGGTGCATCGTCCCCCTGCGAGTTCGGCAAATTCGGCCATTCCAATCAGCCCGAAATGCCCCTGTTTGGGGATGGTCCCATCAAAGCCGCGCCCGTCGTCGCGGATATCGACAACAAGGCTTCGGCGAGCTTCCGTTTTCTCCACGGCCGCGTCGAACCGGACCTGGCGCGCCTTCGCATGCGCCTCGACGTTGCGCAACACCTCGCCGACAATACGCCTGATCGTCGTCGCGTGATCCTGCAATCCGGTGCGGGCTCCATCGTCGATCCGTGTGGAGACCTCGATGCCGGTCTGCTGGGCGAAGTCCGACAGCATCTCCTCGACGTCCGAATCCGGCTCGAGGTCGTCTGGCATCCTGAGCCGGGCGATAGCGTCGCGCGCCCGCGCCAGGCCGTTTATCGCGGCCTCCTCGGCAATCGCCAGCCCGTCCGAGACGCGAGCGGGATCCGTCGCCAGAAAATGCCGCGTCAGCCGGATTTGCGTCAGCAATGCGATGATCGAATGCACCAGCGTGTCGTGAAGATCGCGCGCCAGGCGCAGCCGCGTGCGGGCGAGCGAGGCGAAGCGCACCTCGGAGTTGGCGGCTTCGAGCTGCTGCTCCATCAGGCGCCGGGCGCGCCGCTCGCTTTCGAACATGATCTCGGCCTGGCGCGCCGTGAAATCAGGCATTGCGATCACCACATAGTGCGATCGATCGCCGTTCCACAAGATGACCGCGGTGACGGGGCGGTCCAGCCCCGGCAATTCGGCCCGCACGCCAGACAATGCGATCAGATCGCGGCGCCCCTCGGACAAGGCCGCCATATCGGCCTCCATCCCGACCAGCAGCGTGCACAGGCAGCAGTCCGCTCCAAGGGCAGGCAGCCACTCGACCAGGCGCCCCACCTTTTGCTGAACAGTCCTGTCGGCCTGCAAAACAGCAAGCCCGATGACTTCCGCTTGCGCGGCCGGCAGCAATTCTGTGCCGATATCGATCATTCGTTCTCACAAAAACAGCCGTAGGCACGCGGCAGGTCCACTTTGACGTAAGCCCGAACCGGCCGCAAACGAATATGACTTTCGTCATATCATTCCTGACTTTCGGCAGATGTCACGTCCCAGCCTGAAGGCGCTAGATCGCGGTTCGTCGACATCGGCAACCTGTCGGCGTGGTTGATCGTTGCGCGGTTCGCCGGTGCGACGGGCTCGGACCAAGGGAGCAGCGGTTGCCGCGATTTCAGCACTGGGAAAAGGAACCGTGGACGTGGGACCGGTTTCGGCAGTTGCCGATCAGCTTTCAGATATTGGCGGTTCTATCCGCCGCCGCGGTGCTGTCGATCGCATTCCTGATCGTCATGCTCGCTATGTTCCGGTGATCCAAGCCGGTTTCGAGCCGCGCCGTGAGCCAAACCCGAAGGCCGGCTGACATGAAGCTAAACGTCCAGTTCATCAAGCACCCAGGCTCCAAGGAACGCATGGTCGTGCTGCCGGAATCGCAGTTCCGCATGCTCAAGCGGACGGCGATGGCCGGTGTGGCCGACCTTGACCAACCTGCCCCCAACAGTCCCTTGCCCAAACGCATCCTGGACAAGATTGCCGCCGGCGAGAACCCGGTTCGCGCCGTGAGGATCCTGCGTGGCCTGAGCGGAAGGCAGCTTGCCGCCCAAGCCGGGATAACCCCGAGCATGCTCTCGCAGATAGAGCGCTCCGGAAAAACAGCCTCCACCAAAACCCTCAAGGCGATCGCGCATATTCTGGATGTGCCGTTGGGTGCCATATCGCCTCATCTGTCCGCCGGTATCGGCGGTGTTCCGGGCGAGACCGGCAGGCCCGTGGCGTGGATCCTGACCTGAGGGATCGAGATGCCTGCGATGAATGCAACGAACAGCCGCTCCTCGGGATCGCTGGCGGGGGTCTCAGAGCGGGTAGCCATCCACCCGGTGGCGACCGCCGCCCTGATCGCATCCGGCTGTTGCCTTGTTCTCATTGTCGTCGGCTCGGTATCAGGCTTCGCACTTCCTTCCACCATGCATGATCCGGATTTGATTGTCGTGAACACTAGCGGCAAAGGCCCGCGCATCGTTCCCGGATCGGGGATCGACTCCGCCTGCAAGGGGCAAAACTGGGGTCATGAATCCAGAGAGTGCTTGGCCGCTATCCGCATCCAGACCGGACAGCGGCGACCGATCCGCATCATCGCCGAGGGCGGCACTGGCCCCCAAGCGCAGTGAAGGCCAGCGCTTCTGGCGTAACGCCCCGGATTGAATTAGCATCCCCTCATCAACGCTCCGGCGGCAATCGGATAAGATGCTGTATGCCGAGCGACGAGAACCGAGCGGCGGTCGCCCAGGGCCGATCCAAGCATGGCCAGGCACCTGGGAACCAGACAGCCGGCAGGCGCAAGCTCAGGCGGGAGGAGCCAATGCGGAAGCTGCAGTCGCAAGGCGTTCATCACATCACGCTGGTCGGCGCCGGTCGCCAGACCTCGATCGACTTCTGGGAGGGCGTGCTCGGCATGCCCTTCATCTTCGAGCAGCCCAATCTCGACAAGGCGAGCGAAAGCCATCTCTATTTCGATCCGGGCGACGGGCGTCTGATCACCGTCTTCACCGACGAGAGCCGCACTCCGGTCAAGCGGCGCACGCCGACCGATATCGGCTGCGTCCACCACATCGCGTTCTCGGTGTCGCGGGTCACCTTCCTGCAGGCGGTCTCGCGGCTCGATGAGCGCGGCATCAAGCACAGCGGCGTCAAGGACCGCGGCTTCATGGACTCGATCTATTTCGAGGACCCGCTGGGACTTTTGATCGAGCTTGCTTCCTACCGCTTCGAGCCCCCGGCCGGCTTCACCCATTCCGACGTGCTGATGGAAGCGCACAAGATCCGTGTGGCGCGCGGCGACTACAACATCGCCGAGGTCCATCTCGCGGACGCCATCCAGGCGCTGGTCGAGCGGTCGCGTGAAACATTGTCCGAGAGCAGGACGCCGAAGAACCCTTATTAACCAGGTCAGAGGGAGGGCCGACATGGCAAAGGCTGCAACGAAGAGTTCAAAGAAACCGGCGGCCAGGGCCGCGCCACAAGCCGCGGCGAAAACCACCGCCAAGGTGACGGCAAAAGCCGCGCCTAAAGCGAAGCCGGCCAAGAGGCCCGGCATAAAACTCAGCATGCTGAGGCCGAGCGTCAACAACATGACCGTGCGGGTGTTCGCGCGCGCGGCCGGACTCGATCCGGCAGAGACCGATGCCTGGGGTCATACGCGTTCGCCCGAATTCCTGGCGCGCAATCCAGCGCATCTGACGCCGATGATCGAGGACAAGGGCCTACCGCGCGGCGTGCTGTGGGAAAGCTGCGCCATCATGCAGTATCTCGCCAACAAGCACGGGCTGGATAAGTTCTATCCGAAGGCGCCGGCAAAGCGGGCGATGGTCGACAGCGCCATGTTCTACCTGGTCGGCACGCTATATCCTTATGTCGCGCGCGCGACATATCCGGCGCTTGGCTTTCCGCAATATGCCGGCGAGGTCGGCCACAGCGACGCCCACCCGGACAAGAAATCGGAAGCGCAGAAGGCTGCGATAGCCGCGATCGCCGAGCCGCTCGAGGTGTTTCACTCCTTCTTCCGCGACGGCAAACCGTTCATCGGCGGCAACAACCCGTCGATCGCCGATATAAGGCTGGCGGCAACGCTCGAATTCCTGGCGGTCATCGACTACGCGCTGCCCGGCTGGGCGAAGGAATACATGGCGGCGCTGGAGAAGAAGCTAGGCAAGGCCTATTCGGAGCCGGCAGGCGACGTGCGCGGCTACATCGCGCATGTGAAATCGCAGGCCACAGCGCAGTAAGCCCCCCGGCGTTAAGGTTTCATTTACCCAAGGCCTGTCTACTGGTTCCAGTCCTCGCCGCGACCACGGATGTACTGGCGCAATGACGAGGCAAGGGAAAGGTCGGCTGCGTGCCGGCCTTTTGCTTTTCATGGCCATCGCGCGGAAATCACGACAGTATGATCGCACCGCTGACGGGGGAACGGAAAGCCTATTGTCATCCTCGTCATGGATCGTACGATGCCGCCCAGGGGGCAGAGCGACGGCGACGAGGATCTGCGATGAACACGACAAGATTTCTGATGATGGCGGGCGCGCTGTCGGTTGTGTCCTTTCCGTCGGCCGCCGCACCGCTCAACGGTATGAACGAGGTCGGCGCCGCCCTGCTTGCCTGCTGGACGCCGCCGGCCAATTCCGACAATTCCTCGGTCACGCTCAGCTTCAGCTTCAAACGCGACGGCACGCTGATCGGGCCGCCGAAAACAACCGCTATCCATGTCAGCGGCGACGACAAGGCGCGTAAGGCGTATGTCGACGCTGCGACCAAGGCCCTGAACGATTGTCTGCCGCTCAGCCTTTCGCCCTCGCTGGCGCAAGGCATTGCCGGCAACGTCTTCACGTTACAGTTCAATTCGCCGAAGAAGTAGACGGCAGGCCTGACTGCTTGTTCCGATGCAATTCCGTATAGAAGGCCACGGCGAAGCCGCCGAGCTTAACCGCTTTCCAGCAATTGTCTTCAGGTCGAACCGCGTGCGCGCCTGGCCTCGGCGTGCTTTTCCAGTTCCGGCATCTCGAAGACATAGTCGCTCCAGGCAGAGTCCGGAATCTGCCCGGCCAGATAACAATCCAGCAGAAGGCTCTGTTCGGGGGTAAGGGGTCTCGGCACCTGCTCATGATCCAGCCCAAGCGAATGGATCAGATTCCTGGTCAAGCCAGAGACGGTGAAGTGAACGGACATCTTCGGTCTCCTCTGCGCTGCGCGGATCAGAGCCAACAACGTCCGGCGCAGACCAAGGTTTCATCAGCGATGCGTGATTGCGTCGAGTATTCGGCCACCGCCCGCCTGAACCAGTCGGTTTGCCTTTCTCATATCCGGGCAGCGGGTCCAGCCTCAATCCGCCGGCGGATTAGGCAACGTCACTCGCAGACGACGCGGTAACGCTTGCCGCTTTCGCCGACATTCCTGCAGGTGAGGGGGCTCTGCCCGTCGGAAGACTGACCGGGCAGATCCTGGTTGTAGGAGGGCCTCGCCTGGGCGGACTTGGAATGGCGCCGCACGGTAGGGCTCTGCGGCGGGCTCGGCGGCAGAGGAAACACGTCCGACGCGATCTGCCGCGACGCGGTCGCTCCCGGCGGCGCCTCGTCCCAGACACGCCTGACGTCCATCCGGCTCGGAACGATCACCGTGCCGTCGTCGCTGCGCGCGCAACCACCCGCCGCAAGCAGCGCCGGGCACAGGATCAAAGCCGCGATTCGGTCAAACATTAGCAACACCTCAAGCACCTTATAGTGCGTCGTTGCCCTGATCGCCAACGGGCGGATTACCGCAGCCGGCGCCACGATGGGAATCCGCCTCAACGGCACCGGGCGGCAGGCGGTTGCAATCATTATGGTTAGCGGATCGTTAATGCTTGTCGGGCACATTCCACCGACCAACCGGCACGGTTCGGCCTTGGGGGTAGGAATGGCGGATACGGACGGAACTGTCGGGGCGGACAGCGCGCGGAATTTTGACAAGGCGGATATGCGCGCCAACGGGGCCTTTCTCGGTGACATGGCGGGGACTTCGCAGGCGCTCGCCAATCTGAGCCTGATGGTCGATTCGATGCCGATCGGCGTCATCGTTCTCGATGCCGACTTGCGGGCCGAGGTGATCAACCGGGCATTCTACGACTTCTGGAAGATCGATCCGCTGCGCGCTCCAGCCGGCAGTCGCTTTCGCGACCTCATGGAAGCCAGCCGCGACACCGATCCGTTCGGCGGCGAGGACCAGGCCTGGCAAAGCCATGTGGCCCAACGGGAGGCCGAAATCCGGGCCGGTGCTGCTGGATCCAGGCAGTTGCCGCGCAAGGACGGCCGCACGCTGATCGCCTCGCTGGCGCCTCTTCCCGGCGGCAAGCGGCTGATCTCCTATATCGACATCACCGACATGAAACAGCGCGAGACCGAGGCCGAGGACGCGCGCAGGAATCTCGCCACCGTGCTGGAGTCGCTGCCGGCGGGCGTCATCATCTACGATCGCGACGACCGCTTCGTCTTCGCCAACCGCAAGCTGCAGGACACGCTGCCGGCGCTGAAGCCGGCCTGGCAGCCGGGCCGCACATTCCGCGAGGCATTGGCCCTCGGCCATTCCGTCGGCTACTTCCGTTCGAGCGGCGACCCTGCGATCGATGACCTTTACGCTGTCGACACCGAGCGTTGGCTTGATGCCATGCTACGGCGATATCGCTTGCCGAGCTCTTCCTACGAGCGCGTCAATCCGGACGGGCGCTGGTACCAGGTCTACGACATGCGCACCGGCGACGGCACGTTCATCGGCGTGCGCGTCGATATCACCGACATCAAGGCTCGTGAGAAGGCGCTGCGCGATTCCATGCGCCAGATCGACCTCTACCGGCACGTCATGGACGAGCTGCCTGTGGCCGCCTTCATCAAGGCCGACGATCTCAGCATCGAATTCGTCAACAAGGCCTGGTGCGCGCTGACCGGCCTCGCCAAGGACGAAGTGCTCGGCAAGACGGATCGCGCGCTTTTCGCGACGCAAGAGGCGGACGGTTTCAGCAATGACGACACCGAAGTCGTAACGACCGGTCTGGGTCGCGAGGTCGAGGAAGCCGTCACCCATCGTGACGGCACGGTGCGGCAGCTGATGACGCGCAAGAGCCGGCTGGTGGCGACCGACGGCTCTGTGCATCTGGTCGGTTCCAGCACCGACATCACCGACGTGAAAGCGCGCGAACAGGCGCTGAAGCAAAGCATGAGCGAGAACGAGGTTTTCCGCAGCCTCATCGACAATGTGCCGGTGTCGATCTACGCTAAGCGCTCCGACCTCAGGCAGTTCTACGTCAACAAGGGCTGGTGCGATCTCACCGGCTTCAGCCGGGAAGAAGCGATCGGCAAGACGGACGTCGAGATATTCGGCGCGGACGGCGCAGCCTTCGTCGCCGGCGATCTGGCCGTGCTGCGCACCGGAGAAACGCAGGAGATGGAGGAGACGGTGACGCTGCCGGACGGCAGCGTCAGGCACCAGTTCGCGCGCAAGGGCGCGATGATCGCCTCGGACGGCTCGCTCTACCTCATCGGCTCCACCACCGACATCACCGAGCTCAAGCGACGCGAGGCCGAGCTCAGCGAAGCGCAGCGGCGCGCCGTGCTCGCCGACCGGGCCAAGTCGGAATTCCTCGCCAATATGAGCCACGAGATCCGCACGCCGATGAACGGGGTCCTTGGAATGGCAGAGCTTTTGGCAAAGTCGGACCTTGATCCGAAGCAGAAGACGTTCACCGACATCATCGTCAAATCCGGCAACGCGCTGCTCACCATCATCAACGACATCCTCGACTTCTCCAAGATCGACGCCGGCCAGCTGGTGCTCGACCCGGCGCCCTTCAACCTCGCCGAGGCGATCGAGGATGTGGCGACGCTGGTATCGACGCGCGCCAAGGAGAAGGACCTCGAGCTCATCGTCCGCATCCAGCCGGGACTCGACGGCCAGTTCGTCGGCGATGTCGGTCGCGTCAGGCAGATCGTCACCAATCTGCTCGGCAACGCCGTGAAATTCACCGACGAAGGCCATGTCCTGGTCGACGTCACCGGTGAGCGGGTTCCGGCGGGAACAAGGCTCACCATATCGGTTACCGATACCGGCATCGGCATCCCGGAAGAGAAGCTGAAGCTGGTGTTCGAAAAATTCAGCCAGGTCGATACCTCCTCGACCAGGCGGCACGAAGGCACCGGACTTGGCCTTGCCATCACCTCGCGGCTGGTCGAGATGATGGGCGGCGACATCGGCGTCGACAGCGCCGAGGGCAAGGGCTCGACCTTCTGGTTCACGGTCACGCTGCCCAGGGCCGAGCAGGGCGGACGGCGCATCACGCCGGTCGACGTCACCGGCGCGCGCGTGCTCATCGTCGACGACAACGCCGTCAACCGCTCGATCCTGAGCGAGCAGATGGCGTCGTGGGCGTTCGATTCCTGCGCGGCCGAAAGCGGCGCCGAGGGGTTGAAGGTGCTGATTGCCGCCGCCGCCTATGGCGTGCCGGTCGACTGCGTGGTGCTCGATTACCAGATGCCCGGCATGACCGGCGCCGAGATGGCGCGCATCGTGCGCAACACGGCGGGCCTGGCCCATACGCCCATCATCATGCTGACCTCCGTCGACCAGTCGCTTGCCAACACGACCTATCGCGACCTCGGCATCGATGCGCAGCTTATCAAGCCGGCGCGCTCCTCCATCCTTTTGGAAACTCTGGTTGCGACCATCCAGCGTCATCGCCACAGCGGTGCCGCGGCGCAACCCGCCGCCGGCTCGGCCACGCCTCAGGCCGCGCCGGCGCAGGCGGCGGCATTGGAGCGCGCCATGCTGCAGCCGCCGCCGGTGCGGACGCGTCCACGCCCAACCGACGCGGAGCGCGGGCTTGACGTCCTCGTCGCCGAGGACAATGAGGTGAACCAACTGGTGTTCACCCAGATCCTGGGCGAGACCGGTTACCGCTTCGAGATCGTCGGCAATGGCCGCAAGGCGCTGGACGCCTTCGGCAGGCTCAATCCGCGCATGATCCTGATGGATGTGTCGATGCCGGAAATGAACGGGCTGGAGGCGACGGGCGCCATCCGCCGGCTCGAGGAGGACATGGGCACCCATGTGCCGATCGTCGGCGTCACCGCGCATGCACTGAAGGGCGACCGCGAACGCTGCCTGGAAGCCGGGATGGACGATTACCTGCCGAAGCCGATCAGTCCGCGGGCGCTGCTCGAAAAGCTCGAGCGCTGGCTGGGATCAGACGTCGAGACCCGGCGCAACGCCGGTTAAAGCGAATTTAGCCGGCAGGCTGGCGCGGGGCGTTGACGCATGCGTATGGTGCGATCGCACCATACCAAAGCAAAAGCCAAGCTTGGACAATGTGGTCCATCGATTCCGCCCTTCGGTTACGGGCGGGAGCAGCGACCGCCAACAAGAAACAGCGTCAACTCTACCCCAACGGACCTGTTTTCGGCGATGGCCAAGCCATGATCCGCTCTGGTGCTCAGGCAACGCGCTCTCGTCCGGATTTTATTTCCCGGCGGCCGAGATCCGGCCGCCGGGATAAATTTTGCTTCAAAAGCCAGACAAGTTGCTGATTTCCGCGGCAAACTCCGGCCGGCCCTTTCGGGGCCGCCGCCGCCCTCTCCAGACATCTCTTTCAGACGTTACCGGGCTGACACGAAACTGTCATGCGACTGTAATAATCGAGGGCTATTGCGCTCACCGGGCGCCGATAGAACGGGTGCCGAAAGACCATCTTCCGAACAGGAGCAGGCCACATGAGACATTTCATCCGCTCGGCGGCCGTTGCGATTGCAATGGCTGCGGCATCAACCCTTAGCATGGCGGCCGCGATGGCTGCCGACATCTCCGGCGCCGGCGCCACCTTCCCCTATCCGATCTATGCGAAGTGGGCCGACGCCTACAAGAAGGAGACCGGCATCGGCCTCAACTATCAGTCGATCGGCTCCGGCGGCGGCATCAAGCAGATCAAGGCCAAGACCGTGACCTTCGGCGCTTCCGACGCGCCGCTGAAGGGCGAGGATCTCGACTCCACCGGACTCGCGCAGTTCCCGATGGTGATGGGCGGCATCGTTCCGGTCGTCAACCTCGAAGGCATCAAGCCGGGCGAACTGGTGCTCGACGGTCCGACGCTGGCCGACATCTTCGCCGGCAAGATCACCAACTGGAACGACGAAGCGATCAAGAAGCTCAACCCCGACGTGAAGCTGCCAGACCAGGCGATCGCCGTCGTCCACCGTTCGGACGGCTCGGGCACCACGTTCAACTTCAGCTACTACCTGGCCGACGTCAGCGCCGACTGGAAGTCGAAGGTCGGTGTCAACACCGCGCTCGAATGGCCGGTTGGCATCGGCGCCAAGGGCAATGAAGGCGTCGCCAACAACGTCTCGCAGACCGGTGGCGCGATCGGCTATGTCGAATACGCCTATGCCAAGCAGAACAAGCTCACCTATACCGACCTGATCAACAAGGACGGCAAGAAGGTCGAGCCGACGGCCGCCGCGTTCTCGGCCGCTGCGGCCAATGCCGACTGGAACTCGCAGCCGGGCTACGGCGTCATCCTGGCCAACCAGGCCGGCGCCGAATCCTGGCCGATGACGTCGGCCACCTGGATCCTCGTCTACAAGAAGCCCGACGACGCGGCGGCCACGACCGAAGCGCTCAAGTTCTTCGCCTGGTCCTATGCTAAGGGCGACGAGCTGGCCTCCAGTCTCGACTACGTTCCGATGCCCGACTCGGTCGTGAAGAGCGTCGAGGCAATGTGGGGCAAGGACATCGTCGACGCGAACGGCAAGCCGCTCTACTCCGGCATGTAATTCTTGGCGAATAAGGAGGGCGTCCTTGGCGCCCTCCTGTCTCTTTCGAAATGCGAGGGGCCAAATGACAGCCGTTTCCGAAGCCGCGACATCGTCCGCTATGCGGACCAGGGAAGCGACAGTGCGCCGCTTCGCCGTCACCGACATGGTCTTCCGGGCGGCCACGCGCGCCTCCGCCATCCTCGTGCTGGTTCTGCTCGGCGGCGTCGCGATCTCGCTGATCGCCGGCTCGTGGGAGGCGTTGTCGAAGTTCGGCTTCTCCTTCCTGACCACCGAATCCTGGAACCCGGTCACCGAAAATTTCGGCGCGCTCGCGCCCATCTACGGCACCATCGTCACCTCGGCCATCGCCATTCTCATCGCCGTGCCGATCGGCATCGGCATCGCCGTCTTCCTGACCGAGCTTTGCCCGCGCCCGCTCCGCCGCCCGATCGGCATCGCGGTCGAACTGCTCGCCGGCATTCCCTCGATCATCTACGGCATCTGGGGCCTGTTCGTCTTCGCGCCGTTCCTGCAGACGACGGTGCAGCCCTTCATCATCAGCCTTTTCCACGGCATACCGGGCCTCTCCAGCCTGTTTGCCGGTCCGCCCTACGGCATCGGCCTGCTGACCTCGTCGCTGATTCTCGCCATCATGGTGCTGCCCTTCATCACCTCGATTACCAAGGACGTGTTCGACACGGTGCCCGCGGTGCTGAAGGAATCGGCCTACGGCATCGGCTGCACGACCTGGGAAGTGACCCGGCGCGTGACCATCCCCTATACCCGCGTCGGCATCATGGGCGGCGTCATGCTCGGCCTCGGCCGCGCACTCGGCGAGACGATGGCCGTCACCTTCGTCATCGGCAACGCGCACCGCATCAGCGCGTCGCTGTTCGCGCCGGGCACGACCATCTCGGCGACCATCGCCAACGAATTCACCGAAGCCGACGGCAATCTCTATACATCCTCGCTGGTGTCGCTCGGCCTGATCCTGTTCATCATCACCTTCATCATCCTAGCGCTCGCACGCTACATGCTGTTGCGCATCGATAGCCGCACGGGAGCCTGACCGATGTCGACTGCCCAATCGCTCCACCAAAGCCGCAAGCGCAAGAATGCCGTGATGATGGCGCTGTGCGTCATCGCGGCGGGTATCGGCCTCGCCTGGCTGGCGCTGATCCTCGGCGCCCTGCTCTACAAGGGGCTCTCGGGGGTGAACCTTGCCGTGTTCACGGAAATGACGCCGCCGCCCGGCGATGCCGGCGGCCTGCTCAACGCCATCTACGGCAGCATCGTCATGACGGTCATCGGTATCGTCGTCGGCACGCCGATCGGCGTGCTTGCCGGAACCTACATGGCCGAGTACGGACGCTTCTCGAGGCTCACTACGGTCGTGCGCTTCATCAACGACATCCTCTTGTCGGCGCCGTCGATCATCATCGGACTGTTCGTTTATGAGCTGCTGGTGCGGCCGATGGGACATTTCTCGGCGATCGCCGGCGCCGTGGCGCTGTCGATCCTGGTGATCCCCGTCGTGGTGCGCACCACCGAGGACATGCTGAACCTCGTGCCCAACGCGCTGCGCGAAGCAGGCACTGCCATCGGCGCGCCGCGCTGGGTGGTGATCCGCTCCGTCGCCTATCGCGCGGCGCTCTCCGGCATCGTCACCGGCATCCTTCTGGCGATCGCCCGCATCTCCGGCGAGACAGCGCCGCTCCTCTTCACCGCGCTCAACAACCAGTTCTGGTCGAGCAATCTCAATGCCCCGATGGCCAGCCTGCCGGTGACCATCTTCCAGTTCGCTCTCAGCCCTTACGAGGAATGGCAGCAGCTGGCCTGGACGGGCGCACTCATAATCACCCTGACCGTTCTCGGGCTGAGCATCATCGCCCGCAGCCTAACCGGACGCAGAGAGGACAGATGAAACCGATGTTGTCCACCGACCTGAACGCACCCGACACAACCGTCGAGAAGGCCAAGATCGAGGTCAAGAACCTCAACTTCTACTATGGCCAGTCGAAGGCGCTGAAGGACATCAACCTGTCCTTGCCCGAGCGCAGCGTGACGGCCTTCATCGGTCCGTCCGGCTGCGGAAAGTCGACGCTGCTGCGTGTGCTGAACCGCATCTACGAGCTCTACCCGAAGCAGACCGCCGAAGGGCAGGTGCTGCTCGACGGCAAGAACATCCTCGACCGCTCGCAGGACCTCAACCTGCTCAGGACCAAGATCGGCATGGTGTTCCAGAAGCCGACGCCGTTCCCGATGTCGATCTACGAGAACATCGCCTTCGGTGTCAGGCTCTATGAGAAGATCAGCAAGGCCGAGATGGACAACCGCGTCGAGTCGGCGCTGAAGCGGGCCGCGCTCTGGAGCGAGGTCAAGGACAAGCTCAACGCCAGCGGCCTCAGCCTCTCGGGCGGCCAGCAGCAGCGCCTGTGCATCGCCCGCACCGTGGCGGTGAAGCCCGAAGTGATCCTGCTCGACGAGCCGGCCTCGGCGCTGGATCCGCTGTCGACGGCCAAGATCGAGGAACTGATCGACGAATTGCAGGCCGACTACACGATCGTCATCGTCACCCACAACATGCAGCAGGCGGCGCGCGTGTCGCGGCAGACGGCGTTCATGTATCTGGGCGAGCTGGTGGAGTTCGACCGGACCGAGAAGATCTTCACCTCGCCCCGCGAGAAGCGCACGCAGGACTACATCACCGGCCGCTTCGGCTGAGCACATACGAGGACATCATCATGGCCGAACATACCGTCGCCTCCTTCGACGAGGATCTGAGGCAGATCAGCCGGCTCATCAACGACATGGGCGACCTTGCTGCCTCGATGGTCGGCGCCTCGACCAAGGCGCTGCTCGAAAGCGACAATGCGCTGGCGCAGCGCGTCGTCTCCGACGACGCCATCATGGACGCAAGGCAGCGCGAGCTCGACGACCGCGCCATCACGCTGATCGCCAAGCGCCAGCCGATGGCCGACGACCTGCGCAGCGTGGTCGGTGCGATCCGCATGGCGGGCGACCTGGAGCGTATCGGCGATCTCGCCAAGAACATCGCCAAGCGCGTCGGCTCGGTCGGCGTCAGTGCCGCACCGCGTGACCTCACGCATTCGATCGATTCCATGGCGCAGATGGTGCTGATCCAGGTCCAGGGCGTAATCCAGGAATATACGGTGGGCGATGCCACGGCGCTCGCCAAGCTGCGCAACGACGACGAGCGCATCGACGTCAAATACACGGCCGTCTTCCGCGAGCTGTTGACCTATATGATGGAAGACCCGCGCAACATCACCGCTTGCACGCATCTTCTGTTCTGCGCCAAGAACCTCGAGCGCATCGGCGACCATGTGACCAACATTGCCGAGAACGCCTATTATGTGCTGACCGGCACGCTATTGCCCGCCAACCGTCCGAAGCAGGACGAGACGGCAATGTCGGCTCCGGCTGCCTGACGAAAAGGTTACCCCGATGATCGCGCCACGCATCATGGTGGTGGAGGACGAGGAGCCGCTGGGGGTGCTGCTCCGCTATAACCTCGAATCCGAGGGTTACCAGGTGGAAGTGGTAACCCGCGGCGACGAGGCCGAAATCCGCCTTCAGGAAAACGTTCCCGACCTGCTTGTGCTCGACTGGATGGTGCCGGCGGTCTCCGGCATCGAGCTCTGCCGTCGCCTCAGGATGCGGCCCGAGACAGAGCGGCTGCCGATCATCATGCTGACGGCGCGGGGCGAGGAAAGCGACCGCGTGCGCGGTCTTTCGACCGGCGCCGACGATTATCTGGTCAAGCCGTTCTCGACGCCGGAGTTCATGGCGCGCGTCAAGGCGCTGCTGCGCCGCGCCAAGCCGGAGGTGCTGTCCAGCGTGCTCAAGGTCGGCGACATCGTGCTCGACCGCGAATCGCACCGCGTCTACCGCAAGAAGAGCGAGATCAGGCTCGGCCCGACCGAGTTCCGACTGCTCGAATTCATGATGCGTCACCCCGGCCGCGTGTTCTCGCGCAGCCAACTGCTCGACAATGTCTGGGGCGAGACGATCTATATCGACGAGCGCACGGTAGACGTCCATGTCGGGCGCCTGCGCAAGGCCGTCAACAACGGTCGCATGCCGGACGTCATACGCACCATCCGCGGGGCGGGTTACGCGATCCGCGAGGATTGACCTGAAGTTGCCGAAGTTCGGACTCGCTCGGCACTTCCGACATCCACGCTGCCGAGTAGTCGAGACGCTTGTGCTTCGTCATCCACGGCGGAGCAAGGAGCGCAGCGACGCAGCGTAGACCCGAGGATCCATTCCGTGACTTCGACGCGGCACTGCGGTGCAGAATTCTGCTCCGCCGCACCTCATGTCCGAGGTAACGGAACGGATTCCAGGGTCTTCACGACGGAGCTTCGCTCCTTGCTCCGCCCGTGGAATGACGAAAGCTCAAAAGGCCTTCGCTAATGTCCGGCGATTCGGAAACTCGCTCAAGCGACGTTCTTCCCCGCGCCGCCTCTCGTCTGAACCGCCGGCGCAAAAATCTCCTGGTCGACAAAGGTCAGCGCGCGCATGGCACAGCCTTCGCGGATCAGCGGCAGCTCGTTCGGCTCGGTGTCGAATGAGATCGATTCCGAATGCTGGCCGCCGGCGGTCTGGGCGATCGCCTTCCTCAGCGCCGGCTCGATCAGGTCGAAGGCGGCCGCGCTGACCCCGACCATCGCGACGGGCGCCGGGTCTATCAGCGCGAACAGGCTGCCGAGGCCGAAGCCCAGCGCCTCGCCGGCCCGGCGATAGGCCTCCCGCTCGGGGCCTTCCTCGATCCGGGCCTTTGCGGCAAGCGCGCGCATGTCGGCGTCGCCGACGTCCGTCGGCGCGGCATCCTCGCTTATGCCCATGGCGCTGCGCCAGATGGCGTAATTGCCGGCATAGGCCTCGACGCAGCCGCGCCGGCCGCAGCGGCAAAGCGCGCCGCCGGGACGGTGGATCATGTGCCCGAACTCGCCGCCGGAGGAATGCGTGCCGGTGAACAGCGCGCCCTTCAGCACCAAACCCATGCCGATGCCGTGCGACAAGAGGATGGCGATGAAGTCGTCGCGATAGCGCTCGGGGTCGCGCCATTGCAGCGCCACCGCCATCATGTTGCAGTCGTTCTCCATGGTGGCGGGGATGCCGAATTCCGTCTCGAGAAGGTCGGCGAACGGGATATCGGTCAGCGGCGTGATCGGCGACCACAGCATGGCGCGTGAATGGGAATCGGTGATGCCCTGGATGCCCATGGCGATGCGGGCAACGCTGCCCACGTCGAGGTCGGGATCCTGCAGCCGGCGCCGGACGATCGCCAAGCATTCGCCGATCAGCTCGTCGCGGGGCATGATGAGCGTGTCCAGGCGCAGCTGTTCCTCGGCAACCACCTGGCCGGCATAGTCGATGACGGCAACCGACAGGAAGTTTAGCGACAGCACCACGGTCAGCACCGCGGCGGCTTCGGGGTTCAGCGCCAGGCCGATCTGCGGCCGGCCGCGTTTCAACGCCGTCGGCCCGCTGGCCTTGCTTTCGGTGAGAATACCTTCCTGGATCAGATCGGCGGAGATCGCCGAAATGGTCGAGTGGCTGAGCCCGGTGGTGGCGGCGATCTCCGTCCGCGATGGCTGGCCGGCGCGGCGCACGGCCGAAATCACCATGGCGCGGTTGCGCCGGCGCAAATCGTCGTGGCGGATCCCGACCGACATTGTCTCGCACGTCCTCCCGCGTCATCGCGGCCCTGTGATGATGCCATGGCCCGTCGCTGACACGCTAGGGATTCTGGCAGAAGTCGGGGTCTGTGTCATTGTTTATTGCGGACGTCGAAAAAAATGTCCCTGCCCATCAAAACCCATCAGAATCGCAGTTGACACCGTCGTTTTGCTGGATCACTATTTTTTTGAGGCTCGAAAAAAAGCCTCTACCGGCCTTCGGGCCAGTCTGGGTCGCGCCGCACGGGGCGCAGGGAGGATATCATGAAGAAATTCGCAGCCGCCATTCTGGCGGGCGTTGCCATGTCGCTGACGCTGGCGTCGGTCGCCGAGGCGAAGGACAAGGTCATCGGCGTGTCGTGGTCGAATTTCCAGGAAGAGCGCTGGAAGACCGACGAAGCGGCGATGAAGAAGGCCATCGAGGCCGCCGGCGACAAGTATATCTCGGCCGATGCGCAGTCCAATCCGGGCAAGCAGCTGACCGACGTCGAAAGCCTGATCTCGCAGGGCGCCAACGCGCTGATCATCCTGGCGCAGGACGCCTCGGCAATCGGCCCGGCGGTGCAGAAGGCGCTCGACGAAGGGATCCCGGTCGTCGGCTACGACCGCCTGATCGAGAACAAGGACGTGTTTTACCTGACCTTCGACAACAAGGAAGTCGGCCGCATGCAGGCCCGCGAGGTGTTCAAGGCCAAGCCCGAAGGCAACTACGTCTTCATCAAGGGCTCGGGTTCCGATCCGAACGCCGATTTCCTGTTCTCGGGCTCCATGGAAGTGCTGAAGGAAGCGATCGACAGCGGCAAGATCAAGAATGTCGGCGAGGCTTACACCGACGGCTGGCTGCCCGCCAACGCGCAGAAGAACATGGAGCAGTTCCTGACCGCCAACGACAACAAGGTCGACGCGGTCGTGGCGGCCAATGACGGCACGGCCGGCGGCGTCGTCGCGGCCCTGACAGCGCAAGGCCTGGCCGGCACCGTTCCGGTTTCCGGTCAGGACGGCGACCACGCGGCGCTCAACCGCATCGCGCTCGGCACGCAGACCGTGTCGGTGTGGAAGGACGCGCGCGAGCTCGGCAAGAACGCCGCCGAGATCGCCTCGCAGCTCGCCGACGGCAAGAAGATGGGCGACATCGCCGGCGCCAAGGACTTCACCACGCCCGGCGGCAACACCGTCAAGTCGCTGTTCCTGACCCCGATCGCGATCACCAAGGACAATCTGAACGTCGTCATCGACGCCGGTTGGATCAAGAAGGACGAAGTCTGCGCGGGCGTGCCCGCCGGCAGCGTCAAGATCTGCAACTAAGCTCAACGACGTTTGACCAAGATAACTGCGCCGCGGGCCTGGAGCGGTTCATTGAACCGCTCCCGCTCCTTGTGGCCGCAATCCCGAACGGAAAACCGCTACGCACTTGTCGTGGGATTGCTTTTAAGCCGCGGCGTTTTCTCGGAAAGATTTGTGTTTTCGCTTTTGGTGGATAGCTTCGAGGCTTGCTTTGGCATCCGCGCCAGACGGGCAAAGCCGGGGGAGGAAAATCATGACCGACACGACGTCCACGCAACCGGCGGACACCGCGCGCGCGTCGGAACTCGGCGCTGTCGCCCGGTTCCTGAAGGCGACCGAGCTCGACACCCGCATGCTCGGCATGATCGCCGCGCTGCTCTTGATCTGGGTCGGGCTTCATGTGATCTCCAGCCTGCGGCTCGGCGTCAATCCGCTCGACTTCGACAGTCGCACCTTCCTCACGCCGCGCAATCTCTGGAACCTGTCGGTGCAGACGTCGGCCGTGGCGATCATGGCTTCCGGCATGGTGCTGGTCATCGTCATGCGCAACATCGACCTGTCGGTCGGATCGGCCGAAGGGGTGATCGGCATGGTCATGGGCTTTGCCCAGGTGCATTTCCTGGTTCGCTTCGTCGGGCTTGAGCTCGGCAATCCATGGATCTGGGTCCTGGCATTGCTGATCGGCCTGGCGCTCGGTCTTATCATCGGCGCCTTCCAGGGCTTCATCATCGCCTATCTTGAAGTGCCGGCCTTCATCGTCACGCTGGGCGGATTGCTGGTGTGGCGGGGCGCTGCCTGGTGGGTCACCAGCGGCCAGACCGTGGCGCCGCTCGACACCACCTTCCAACTGATGGGCGGCGGCCCGGCGGGTTCGATCGGCGCCAAATGGAGCTGGATCGTCGGCATCGTCGCCTGTCTTGCGGTCATCTTCATGCATTATAACGGCCGCTTGCAGCGCAAGCGCTTCCGTTTCCCGCTGCGTCCGGTCTGGGCCGAGACGCTGCTCGCTACGGTCACCTGCGCGATCATTTTGGGGGCCGTGTGGCTCGCCAACTCCTATCCCTGGCCGGTCGGCATCGTGAACCGCTACGCCGCAGCCAACAACATCACCGTTCCCGAGGGCGGGCTGTTCGTCGCGCATGGCATCGCCATCCCGGTGCTGATGGCGGTGGCCGTCGGCCTTATCATGACCTTCGTCACCAAGCGCACGCGCTTCGGCCGCTATGTCTTCGCCATCGGTGGCAATCCGGAAGCGGCCAACCTCGCCGGCATCAACACGCGCTGGATCACCATGAAGGTGTTCATGATCATGGGCGTGCTGGCGACGATCGCGGCGGCAATCTCGTCGGCCAGGCAGAATTCGTCGACCAATGCGCTCGGCACGCTGGACGAGCTGCTGGTCATCGCCGCCGCCGTCATCGGCGGCACGTCGCTTGCCGGCGGTTCCGGAACCGTGCTCGGCGCCATGCTCGGTGCGCTGCTGATGCAATCGCTACAGTCCGGCATGGTGCTGCTCGGCGTCGACTCGCCGCTGCAGAGCATCGTCGTGGGCGCCGTGCTGGTCGTCGCGGTGTGGCTCGACACCCTCTATCGCAAGCGCGTCTGAGCAAGGGAGGAAGATGATCATGGCCGACAAGACCGCTCCCGCCGGCGTTCCGCTGGTCGACATGCGCAACATCTCGATCGCCTTCGGCGGCATCCGCGCCGTCGACGATGCGTCGGTCGACCTTTTCCCCGGCGAAGTGATGGCGCTGCTCGGCCACAACGGCGCCGGCAAGTCGACGCTGATCAAGATCCTGTCCGGCGCCTACAAGCGCGACAGCGGGCAGATATTCATCAATGGCGAGGAGGCTTCGATCTCCAATCCGCGCGACGCCAAGAAATACGGCATCGAGACGATCTACCAGACCCTGGCGCTGGCCGACAATGTCGATGCCGCCGCCAATCTCTTCCTCGGGCGCGAGCTGATGACCGGCTGGGGCACGCTCGACGACGTCGCCATGGAAGCCGAGGCGCGCAAGGTCATGGGCCGGCTCAATCCACGGTTCCAGCGCTTCAAGGAGCCGGTCATCAAGCTGTCGGGCGGACAGCGGCAGTCGGTGGCGATCGCGCGAGCGATCCTGTTCAACGCCCGTATCCTGATCATGGACGAGCCGACCGCGGCGCTCGGCCCGCAGGAGACGGCGCAGGTCGGCGAGCTGGTCAAGCAGCTCAAGGCCGACGGCATCGGCATCTTCCTGATCAGCCACGACATCCATGACGTTTTCGAGCTCGCCGACCGGGTCTGCGTGATGAAGAACGGCCAGGTGGTCGGCACCGCGCGCACCACCGATGTCACCCAGGACGAGGTGCTCGGCATGATCATCCTGGGCAAATGCCCGCCAGGGGCGATTCCGGGCCCGGGCGCGCTGAAGATAGCGGCATGAAGTCGAACGGATAGCCGGCTAATAACGGCTGGTGATATACCAGCCGCGGCGATGATTTGACCGCGCCATTGTGTTGACGCGGAGACTTGCCCATAAAGGTCGTCGACCGTCCACGGGCCGCACCCTTGATTTGAAGAAGCTCTTTCCGATCGTTGCCTTTGTCGCCGTCGCGCTGATCAGCCTGACCATGGCGGGGTTCGCCTATTTCGCCACGCAGGAGGCCGCGCGGATCAAGTTCGAGGGGACGGCCGATGATGCGCTGAGCCGCATCGAAAGCCGCATCGACCTGCATCTGTCGCTGCTCCGCTCGACAAAGGCGCTGTTCGATGCCCGCAACGGCGACATCACGCGCGGCGAATTCAAGGCCTTCTTCAGCGCGCTCGACATCGACGACAATTTCGCGGGGCTTCGCGGCATCGGCTTCCTGAGACTCGCAAAGGCCGGCGACGAGGCGGCAGTCGAACGCGACATCCTGCACGACCTTGGGTCGGCGCACTCGATCTATCCCGCGACGACCGAGCGATGGCGCGCGCCGATCGTTCTGTTCGAGCCGCTCGATACGTCCAACCAGTCGATCATCGGCTTCGACATGTTCAGCGAGCCGGTACGGCGCGCGGCGATCGAAAAGGCGATGGCCGACGACCAGCAGCATGCGAGCGGCATCGTCCAGCTCGGCCAGGGCGCCGGCGTGGCGCAGACCTTCACCGGATTCCTGGTTTTCGTGCGGCTGAACGTCGAAACCGCGCCCGAGGTGATCAATGCAAGCCGCTCCTCCACAGCCGGTTTTCTCTATGCCGCGTTCCGCGCGCAGGATCTGTTTCAGGTCGCGCTCAGCCATTCGCCGCTGCTGCCGGTCAACGTCGAGGTCTATGACGGCAAGCCCGAGGACGGCAATCTTTTGTTCCGTTCGGAAGCGCCGCCGGCGGAACGCATCGGGGCAAAGCTTTTGGCGCGCCGCGATATCGCTGTCGCAGGCCGGCCCTGGACCGTGCTGTTCAGGCCGACAAGCGCCTTCGAACCGCCGTCCTCGCGCGCCATTCCGGTGATGCTTGGGCTGTTCGGCCTTTTGCTCGCCGGCGCCATCGCCTTGGTGGCGCGTTACCAGGAACGCGCCTATGACGCCAAATCGGCGCTGCACGAGGCGACCGAAAAGAGCCTGCTGGAAAAGGACCTGATCCTGCAGGAGATGAAGCACCGCATCAAGAATTCGATCACCCGCGTGCTGGCGATCGCGCGGCAGACGGCCTCGCAAGCCACCGACCTCAAGGAGTTTTCGGCGTCGTTCTCGGCGCGCCTCCAGGCCATGGCGGCATCGCAGGACATGCTGACGCGCTCGCGCTGGCAGAAGGCCGATCTTGGCGACCTGCTGCGCACCGAACTCGGGCAGGTGTTCGGCAAGGATCTTCCCGATGGGGTGTTGTCGGGGCCGCAGGTGCTGCTCGACGAGACGACGACGCAAGCGCTCGGGTTGACCTTCCACGAACTCGCCACCAACGCGCTGAAATATGGCGAAGCCGGCAATTCGGTGGGCGCCCTCAAGGTCGACTGGAGCATCGAAGGGCGTGGCCGCGGGCGGACGCTGCTCTTGAACTGGCGCGAAACGGGTCAGAAGAACCTGGAAGCTCCGGCCAAGACCGGCTTCGGCACCAAGCTGATAGACCTCAATGTCACGCGCGAATTGCGCGGCACGATCGCGCGCGATTACCGTGACGATGGGCTGAAGGTGGAAATCAGGATCCCGCTTGCCGCGTGAGCGGGTCAAAAGTTCTTGGCTGGCGAATCAGCATTTTAACCCGAGGAGAACCGGAGGCCGGCTGCCGGCCTCCGGTCTCTCTCAGGTACCGAACTAGTTGCAGCGAGCCGTGTAGATCCGGCCGCGATGATCGCGATACTGGCAATAGCCGTTGCGCAGGTTGCGAACCAGAAGGCCCGACCCGGCGCCGACGGCCGCGCCGATCAGCGCGCCCTTGCCGCCGCCGACCAAGCCCCCCACACCGGCGCCGATCAGGCCGCCGCCGACGACGTCCTGCTCGGTCGTGGTGCAGCCGCTGACGGCGACCACGGCAACCATGGCAATGATCATCTTCCGCATAGAATTGCTCCTCAGTTTTGTCCTCACTTTTGGCAGTGCCAACAATCATTTAGCATGAAAAAACCTGCTTTGCCCTCCCGTTTTTGCTGTTGCCTAACATAGTCTTTTCGGGGCGCTCGCCGTTCGACGCGACAAGCGTGCCGGAAACCTCCAGGGATGCGACCAGCGTGCCGTCGGGCCGCACATTTCAGGCGATCCGGTCGCAATCGTCCTCCAGCGCCGGATCGACGGCGAGGCATGACGGGCACTTCGAGTTCGCGGCAATCGGTCATTGTGCTCGAACAGCCGACGACGAAAAGCAACGCAGCGATGTGTTCCATGGCTCTCTCGCCGCAAACAACGATTCTCGGCGAACGAAAGTTCCGGGCCTGGGTTTCAAGACGTCGCGCTGAGCGGATGAGACGACGCTGCAAAGTCCTGTCTCGATCCCGAGTGGGTCAGAACAATTGCCAGGCTGCGGTCAAGGCCATGGGGGCCAGAAGCGCGATCGCGCCGAGGCGGAGCGGAAGATGCGACGATCGTGGGGCCAGCGGCGGCTCGGCATCCTGGAAGCCGCTCATCGAGACGCGGGCGGTCTGCTCCAACCTGTTCATGCCCGCAATCATCTCAGTCTCCAAGGTCGTGCCGGCGCACGGGTGGGTTTCCGCGCATCGTTAGCCGGGAGCACAGAATCGGACTTTATGGTGAACAGCCGGTTAAGGGCGTCGCCGGCAAGCTTCGCGCCGGCTGCGCCATCAGTCCGTCTCGAAATTCCCGTGCGGGACGGTGAGGCGGTATTCCATGCGGTCTTTGCCGATTTCCAGCGTCGCGGAGCCATTCAGCGACATCGGCACGACGCGTTCCAGCGCGACGCTACCGAAGCGCTTCTCGTTGCGCGCTGCGTCGCCGACCGCCTCGGTCCAGGTCAGCAAAAGGTTGGGCGGGGTTCCGTTCTCGGGATCGAGCCTAGCGCGCACCTCGACATGACCGTCCGGCTGGGACAAGGCGCCATAACTCACCGAGTTCACAGCCAACTCATGCATCGCCAGGCCGATATGCAGGGCGGCGTTGGGATTGAGATAAGGATTTTCGCCCGTGAACCGCAGGGCTTTGGCCAGATCGCTGCTATAGCGGCCGACCTGGCCCGATACGAGCTCCTGCAGCGCGGCTCCCCGCCAGTTGGAGGATGTGACCAGATCCTGCGAGGAAGCGAGCGATTGCAGCCTACCGCGGAACCGCGCCAGGAAGTCGCCAAGCGTCTCCGTATAGCGCCCCGTCTGCGTGGCGATGCTCTGGATAATGGCCAGGAGATTCTTCGACCGATGACTGACTTCGCGCAGCAATGCTTTCAGCGTCTGCTCGCGGCGTTTCTGCTCCGTCGTTTCCACCATCGTCGTGACAACGCCAAGCACGTCGCCGGCTTCCCCGCGGTCGGCATCGATCCAAAGGTGGAACCAGCGGACGCCCTGGCTTCCCGGAATGCTGAGCTCGAGCTGGTCCGCGTTGCCGGATTGGATCACCCCGAGTTTGGCGGCTTGTATGCGCTCGGCCTGGGCCGGCGAAAGCAAATCCTTGCCATCGGCCGTTTCGGCCGCCCAGGGCGCGCTCATGTTGCGTGCCCAGACCGTCTTCATCTGCCGGTCCTGGTAGAGAACCGAGATCCCGGCATTGTGCAGGGCATGAAGCAGGGCTCGCCCCAACTGCATCCCGCTCTCCGAGGGATGCATCGCGATCACTTCGCCGTTCTGGTTTTGACCCCTGTCTTTCGTGGGACCCTCGGAAGGCATTGGAAATTTTCCCGCGCTCGGTCCTTGAACGGCTCAATCCGCAAACTGGTTCCCGCGAGTCACTGCCCCGCGATCGCGAGGCTCTCCAAAAGCGGTCCGCCGGACGGTGCTCTTTCGAGGCGCCGTCCGGCGGTGGCTGGAAACCGTTTGAGGGGTGCGGCTTCCAGTGTTGCGGTCAGGCTCTCCTGAAGAGGCCAGCGATGAGCGAAATCACCAGGAAGGCGAGGAAGATGAAGAACAAAATCTGCGCAATACCCGCCGATGTGCCGGCGATGCCGCCGAACCCAAGCGCGCCGGCGATGATTGCAACTACGAGAAATACGAGCGCCCAGTACAGCATGATGCGTCTCCTTCTGTCGGGAAAAGAACGTGGCTCGATGTCGTTTGTTCCACCATTTGCCGAAAAAGACGATCCCTTGAAGGGCTTTTCAAATCGCAACAAGCAAGGCTCATGCGCGCCGAAAAGCCTCGCATGACATTCCAAACAGCTTGGCTTCGGCAGGCTCAGGCGGCGGCTTTGGCCTGACGATCGAAGAACAGGGCCTGGCTGATCAAAGCCTTGACCATGTCGGGATTGAAAGGCTTGGTGACCAGAAAGGCCGGCTCCGGACGCTCGCCGGTTAGCAGGCGCTCCGGAAAGGCGGTGATGAAGATGACCGGCACCGGCGTCGAGGACAAAATCTCGTTGACGGCTTCGATGCCCGAGCTGCCGTCGGCGAGCTGGATATCGGCCAGGACCATTTTTGGCCGCGTCTTGCCGAACAGGGCCACCGCCTCGGCATGAGTGCGCGCCGTGCCCACCACGCGGTGGCCGAGACTTTCGACCATCTCCTCGATATCCATGGCGATCAGAGGCTCGTCCTCAATGATCAGCACGTCGGTCGCCACCTGGCGGGAAATCTCGTTGCTCGCCTGAGCCAGCAACTCCGAGAACTCGTCCTCCTCGACGTCGAGGATTTCCGCCGCCTCGTCCTCGCTGAAGCCCTCGACGGCAACCAGAAGGAAAGCCTGCCGCGGACGGGGCGCGAGCGCATTCAGATTGGCCGCGGCCCGCTGCTCCCAAGCGGTCTGAGCCTGTTCCTGCGGCACGCGGATGGCCACGGAGGTGAACAGCCTGGCGAAAACCTTATAGAGCGCGATCCGGTCGCTTGAGGCTTCGGGGAAGATGTTGGTGTCGGCGATGATGGCTTCCAGCATCGCGGCGACCAGCGCGTCACCGCTCTCCTGCGATCCCGATACCGCCCGCGAGAAGCGGCGCAGGAACGGAAGATGCGGGGCGATGGTAGCTGATAAACTCATTATTGACGTCTCCCTCAGATGACGTTGCATGTTGAAGGCCACGCGGTTGCAAGCCCCGAAAAATTAAACGCCGGCTTCCGGAAAAAGTTCCGACGGCAGTGGAACTAAATTAGGAAGCGGGCGTTTCGGGGTTTCGGGATGGGCAACCAGACGAGGGTTCCGCTTGCGTTGTGGTTTTTAGTCGAAGAGCGGTTCGGGTGCTGGAAATTAGGGCTGCTATGAAAGAAATGTCAAAAAAGCAGATGGCTGATGCCGCAAGCAGGCATCGGAACGGGGATGGCAACCCGCTGGGGGCGAACTCCGAAATCGCGCGCAAGCTCAAGCAGTATTATGACGAGTTGGTCTCAGACCATGTGCCGGACCGCTTCGCTCAGCTGCTCAGCCAGTTGGAACAGGCCGAACCAGCCCAGAAAAAGGACTGAGGCATGGCGGCGGTATCCCAGAACTTCAAGACCGAGCTGCTCGGCGCGATCCCGAGCCTGCGCGCTTTCGCCGTGTCGCTGACGCAGAATGCCGACCGGGCCGACGACCTCGTCCAGGAAACGCTTGTAAAGGCCTGGGACAAGCACGAAAGCTTCCAGCCGGGCACCAATCTCAAGGCATGGCTTTTCACCATCCTGCGCAACGAATTCTATTCGCAGATGCGCAAGCGCGGGCGTGAAGTGCAAGACAGCGACGGCATCATGACCGCCAGGCTCGCCGTCCACCCGGCCCAGCACGGCCAACTCGACCTCAAGGATTTCCGCGGCGCGCTCGAGCAACTGCCCGAGGATCAGCGCGAAGCCATCATTCTGATCGGCGCTTCAGGCTTCTCCTATGAAGAGGCCGCCGAGATTTGTGGCTGCGCGGTCGGCACGATCAAGAGCCGCGTCAGCCGAGCGCGCTCCAGGCTGCAGGAGATCCTCAAGATTTCCGGAGAGGACGAGTTCGGGCCCGACGCGATCTCGGCGCAGGTCACGGGTTCGAACGCGGCGTAATTTTCGGGATACGGAGTGCCGTCTGGTTCCTCGACGCGCGGGATCGGCCAATGCGGCGGCGTCAGCCGCTCGCGGAGCTTTTGTTGTTTCCTGAGGACTTGCTTGCCGGGCCAGCCCGCAGTCTACTCGGCGCTATGGAAACCATCTTCACGGCACCGGTCTTCCGCCTCCGACTGCCCTTGGACGGGTTGCGGCCACTTGGCCCGCGCGCCAGGGCCGCCGCGCTTGCCGTAGGGGCCGTGCTTTTCTGGGCGACGTGGCCGACGCTGGCCACGCTGGCGAGCCCCGCGCCTCCGTTCCTCGTCTTTGGGCTGGCTGCGGCAGTAGGCTTTGCCGCCGCGCTTTTCATGGCGGTCTTGCGTGGGCGCACCGCTTCCTTCTTCGCCACGCCGCTCCGCACGGTCCTTCTTGTCAGCGTCGGCCTGCTCGTCAACAATGTCCTCTATCTCTTCGCCATGCCCAGAATCGGCCCGGCGGAGGCGAATGTCGTCGCTTATCTGTGGCCGGTGATGCTGGTGCTCATCATGGCCCGGAAGCGGCGTGAACGGCTTGGCCCGTTGCGCCTGGGGAGCATTGCCCTCGGTTTCGTCGGCGCGGTGGTCGCGATCGGTCCCAGCTTCGCGCTCGGTTTCGACCTTTTTGGCGTGCTCCTGGCATTTTTGAGCGGCCTTACCTTTGCCCTCTATGCCGCGATCCGCTCGGACGGTCGGGAGGCGGAGGACGTCATCGGGCCGTCCATGGGGTTTCTGGCGGTGCTTGCGTTGGCATTGCATTTCGGGTCCGAGGCGCCGGTCAGCCTTTCATCATCCCAGTTGCTGGCGATCTTGGCGATAGGGATCGTTCCGTTGACGCTTTCCAACGCGCTTTGGGACCGGGCGACCAGGACAGGCCATGCCGCCCTGATCTCGGCAGTCGCCTACGCGACGCCGTTGGCCGCGCTGTCCCTGCTCGCGTTGTCCGGCATTGGCAATGTTTCCTATGGGCTGGCCGCCGGCGCCGTGCTGATCGTCATCGGGGCGCTTGGCGCTTCCGGCATTTTCTGGAGGGGTTCTGGTTCGCGCAAGCTGTGATGCGGAGCGCGGCCGGGAAGCAGCGAAACTCGCGTCAGGCGCGCCCGCAAGCCACGGCCACGGCTTCGATCAGATCGTCGCCCGCAAAGGGCTTGGTGACCAGCCGGATGTCCGGAAACGCCTCCTTGACCTCGTCCGAATCCGAATAGCCAGAGGCAAATACGAACGGTATGCCCTCGCGGCGCAGCCGGGCGGCGAAATCCAGGGTGGAGTCACCGCCGAGCATTAGGTCGACAACCGCCGCATCGAAGCGCGCGGGCAGCGCTTGCCCCTCTAACTCAGCCACCTCCCGGGCGATCGTGACCTCCGCGGCGCCGTGATCACGGCAAAGCTGCTCGACATCCATCGCAATCAGGAACTCGTCCTCCAGAACGAGAATACGCAGTCCGTCAAGCAGTGCTGGCACTTATCGGTGTCTCCTGGGCAGGGCCGCACTGATTGCGCGGAATTTGTTGCCATGTCATTTAAAAAAGACATGGCTAAAAATAGACGGATCCCCAGCCTCACGGAACCCCTGACAATCTCAAGCGTTTCCTTGCGCCCATCAGGGCAGGGATTTCGAAGAGGGGTCGAAATGTCCAGCCAAAGCGCACGTCCGGCTGCCAGTCGTCAACATCCCTGTGAAGAGTGCCCGTTGCGGCCATTGCCGGCCTTTCGCGCGCTCGGGAAGGAGGAGCTGTCGTTCGTAAGCACTTTCAAGCGCGGCGAGCTCGCCGTCGACAAGGGGGCGACAGTGCTGGTCGAAGGCAGCCATAGCGCGCATCTCTATACCGTACTGTCGGGCTGGGCGTTCCGCTACAAGCTCCTGCCCGACGGGCGCCGCCAGATCCTCAACTATTCCATGCCTGGCGACCTAATCGGCTTGCAGGGAAGCCTGATGGGCGAGATGCAGCATTCCGTCGAGGCCTTGTCGCCGATGCTGTTATGCGTCTTCGAGCGCGACCAATTGCAGGAGCTCTATCGCAACCATCCCGGCCTTGCCTATGACATCACCTGGATCGCATCGCGCGAGGAACGCATGCTGGATGAGAACCTGCTCAGCATCGGCCGCCGCACCGCGCTCGAACGAGCGGCCTACCTCATCGCTTTTATCGCCAGCCGGGCGCGCAGCGCCGGGCTGAACGGCCAGACGCCGGTGCGAATCCCGATCACGCAACAGCACATCGCCGACACGCTCGGCCTTTCGCTGGTCCATACCAACAAAACGATCCGCAAGCTGATGGACCGCAAGCTCGTCCTGTGGCGGGATGGCGGCTGCGAGGTGGTCGACTATGACGGGCTGAAGAAGCTTGCCCGGTGGGAGGGGCTGGGCGAGGAACGCCGGCCGCTGATCTAGGGTGTCGATTTTCAGGCGAGGTCAGCCGGCTTCCTGCGCTTCCGGTTCTCACGTACTTTAGGTACGCTTCGCTCCGGGGGCTTTGAGCGGTCAGACCCGGAACCATGGTGCTGAACGGGCGTTGAAACCAACGCAAACGCAAGGAGTTAGAGATGGCAACCGCCGCAGGCAGACCCGCAACTGATCAAGCAACGACCGCAGACCTGGAAGCCGATATCGAGCAATTGAAAGCGGATATCCAGAAACTCACGGAGCAGCTCGCCAGGACCGGTCAACACGGTTATGGGGCGGCTCGTCGTGCTGCCGCGGATAGCGTGGAGCAATTGCGCGCGCAAGGCGAAGCCGCTTTCGAGAGCATGCGTGGCAGCGCCGAGGACATCGAAGCGCAACTGATCGCCAAAGTACGCGAGAAGCCCGTGACGTCGCTGGCGATCGCGGCAGGTGTTGGCTTCCTCTTTGCCCTGCTTTCCCGCCGCTAACCTCAGATGGGGACGCTTGCCTCGCTGATCTCGGCCCTTGCCTCGGGCGAGGCAATGGCTGCTTTGCAAAGGGCGCGGACGACGGCAATCCTTTACGGACTTGCCGCCGTCTTTGCCCTGTGCGGTGTCGGCTTCCTCATCGGTGCAGCCTATATCTGGTTGGCGGCGCGCTATGGATCGCTGGCGACCACCCTCGGCTTCGGCATAGGGTTCCTGGTGGTTGCCGGGCTCATTCTTGTCGTCCACAAGCTGACGGCGAGCCTGCGCAGCAGGCGGCGCGCGCGGCGGCGGCAGGCCGACATGACCGCGTTGGGCATCACCGCGGCGCTTGCCCTGCTTCCGGCCCTCGCCAAGAGCAAAGGCGGGTTGGGAGCCGTCATCGCACCTGCCCTGGCGGTCGTCGCCTACGCCATCTATCGCGAGAACGCCAAGCCAAAGCCGCGCGAGCCCGTTCCGGAAGACATGCATTGAAGCGCCGCGCTGACCGCACTCAGGCGACGCACTTTAAGTCGTTGTTTGATGCATGTCGTCGGCTCAGACGGCTGCACACTTCTGGGCGACATCTATTAGGCTGTTCGACACCTCTCAAGCTGGTGGCCGCTTCAAGCAATTGCCTCGACGGCTGATTTGCTCGCCAGCCTCAAAGACGTGCTCCGGCCTCATTCCAATGATCGGAAAGCAATGCCACCGCCGGGAACCTTCACGTAAAGGACCCGTTACCCGACGGTGCCCTGCCTGAAACGCCGCCGCCCAACATGGAGGCCAATCATGACGAAGATCGTTCCTGAAAACAAAGCCCGTCAGGGACACTGGGGCTGGCATGCTCTGAGGATACTCATCGCCGGCCTGTTGCTCGTATTTATTGCGTGGGGTGCGGTGGAGATATACGGCGAACTGATCAAGTCGCCGAATTCCGGCGCGCAACATGTACCACAGCCGCCCGGCACCGAGCAGGGCCCCGCTCCCGCCCAACCGACCTCGCAACCCTGAAGAAGCGCTTTCCGTTCAAGCTGCCTTTGCGCTGACGCCGCGCGACGGAACCAGGACGTTCAGAGCGCCCGGATGGATTTCAACCGTCGTCTCACGGGCAAGCTGGATCAGTTCGCCATCCAGCACTGCACGAACCTTCCTGGTGGAGGAGTGGATCTTCAGCACTGCCCTATCAGCCTGATGCACCTCGACATGCGCGCTTTGGCGCCATCTGCCGCGCAGCATGTCCAGCAAAAGCTTTGCCAGATGATGACGACGGCGCGCGACGCTGACATAGATGCCGAGCACGCCGCCGGCCGGATTGTCGGCATAGGGCAGGTGGCCCTCGCCGAACAGGTTGTTAGAAATGCCGATGCCTGTGGTGCGGGTGACGATCTCCGCCTTGCCGACGCTCAGGCTCACCTTAAGCGCCGGCGGGTTCTTGATCGCCTCCCATGCGGCGCGCACGGATGCCTGCATCTTTCCAAGACGCGAGCCGAAATCCATTTTTTCGCGCAGCTGAACCATCCTGGCATGCATGCCGACCGAGAACTGGTGCACGAAAGGCTGGCCGTTGGCGCTGGCCATATCGACGGCGATCACCTCGCCATCGGCAAAGGATTGCAGCGCCGCTCCCAATGTCTGCGGAATGCCGAGCCCGCGCGCGAAGAGGTTCATCGTGCCGGCGGGCAAGATGGCCAGGGCCTTCTTCTTGTTCATGAGCAGGGACGCCGCGGTGGAAATCGTGCCGTCGCCGCCTCCGGCGAGAACGACATCGATATTGCGCTTGGCAATTGCCTTTTGCAGCGCCGCAGTGACGTCGCGGCCGGCCACGATGTCGATCTCGACAGAATGCCCCGCCGCCTCGAGTGTGTGACGAAGCTGTTCAGAAAATGCCTCAATGTCGATGGCGCGAAGCGTGCCGCCGTCCTGGTTCAGCACCGCAGCAAACCGCATGCACCTCTCCGTGTTGCGTTCAGGCCGGTTGAGCCGGCAGACCCTCGGCCGCAGGCTGAACGGCGATGCGGCCGCAAAGGTTCCGCCGGAGGTCCCAGGAGTCCGGCCACTGGAGGAGCGCGCTGTGGTTGGAACAACACCCCTGTCACAACGTTGTGAACCTGTCGACACTGCGGCTCCCGACCCGCCATTCAGGGCTGGCCAAGGGAGCGCAATGCACAGATCAGGCACGAGGAGAGACCAAGATGATCCGCACTCTTTTTGCAACGACCGCGATCGCGACGCTGCTCGCGACCGGCGCTTTTGCACAGACGACACCCGCCCCGGCTCCACAAGCCCCGGCAGCTGAAAACACGGCTCCGGTACCGCGTGCCGACGGCGCGCTGATGTCCAATATCATCGGCGAGTCCGTCTATAACGGGACCGGCAATGACGCCCAGAACATCGGCAAGGTCGATGATGTGGTGTTCGATTCGAGCGGCAAGGCCAAATCTGCCATTATCGGGGTCGGCGGGTTCCTTGGCGTCGGCAAGAAGGACGTCGCTTTCGACTATGGCAAGCTGGAATGGGCCGAGAAGAACGGCGATCGCTGGCTGGTGGCCAAGTCGACGAAGGATGAGCTGAACGCTCTGCCGGCATTCGACCGCAAGCCTTATGATCCGGCGCCGGCGCAGTCTGCCGATGCTACGCAGCCTGCCAACAACACGACGACGACCCAGGCTCCCGCGGCCGCACCGGCCGAGCCGGTGAAGAAGGCGGAGGGCAATCTCGCCACCAATATTATGGGCGAGTCCGTCTATAACGGCACCGCGGACGACGCCCAGAAGATCGGCGACGTGAAGGACATCGTGCTTGCCAAGGACGGCAAGGCCGAGTCGCTGGTGATCGGCGTCGGCGGCTTCCTCGGCATCGGCACGAAGAATGTCACCTATGACTTCGCCAAGGCCAAGTGGGCGGAGAAGAACGGCGACCGCTGGCTGGTGGCCGAGACGACGAAGGAGGAGCTGCAGGCCCAGCCCGACTTCAACCGCAAGGCCTATGATCCGGCGCCAGGATCGACGACGGCCGCGAACAACGCCCCTGCGGCGACCACGCCCGCAGTGGTGTCTTCGGACACGACCTCCGATAAGGGGGCTAAGCCGGCACAGCCCGCCAAGTCGACGGCCGAGAACAAACCTGCGACGCCGCCGGCTCAGAGCACGGCCGAGAACAAGCCCGCCGATAACGGCGCCGCCGCAACCGACCAGACCAAGACCGCTTCCATCGACAAGTCGACATTGACCGAGATGCCGATGGGCAACATGCGTGTCGACGACCTCAAGGGCACGACGGTCTATGGCGCCAACGACGCCAAGATCGGTTCGATCGGCGACGTCGTTCTGACGCCCGACAACAAGCCGGACGCGGTGATCGTCGACGTCGGCGGCTTCCTGGGCATCGGCGCCAAGCAAGTGGCGATCGGCATGGACAAGCTCAAATTCATGACCGACAAGGACGGCAAGAAGTATCTCTACACCAACTTCACCAAGGAGCAGCTGCAGGCGCAGACGGCCTATGACAAGAGCAGTTACGCCGCTAATCGTGACCAGCAGCGAATGATGCTGAAGTAAGGGAATAAGGCAGTAGGGCAGTAGGGCAGTAGGGAGCGATTCCCATACTGTCCTACTGCTGCTCTACTGCCCTACTGCCACGGCCAAGGCGCCTACTACGCCATCCTCAGTCAGTTCCGCCAAGGCCAGCGACTGATCGAGGTGGACGGCGCGCCAAGCGAGCATCTTTTCCGCGAATTCCAGCCGTACCGGCAGATAGGCCGGGTCGCTCGCCACGTTGTTCAGCTCGCCCGGGTCTTTCGACAGGTCAAACAGAAGCGGCGGCAGGCCGCCTCCGAAATGGACATATTTGAAGTCCATGGTGCGGATGACGGCGAGGTTGCAGGCGCTGGATCCAATACCAAAATGGCGTTCGGCCTCCCCTTTGGCGACCGTGCGGAAATCGAACTCCCAATGTGCAGCGTCACGCCAGCTCTCCGGCTCCTTTCTATCGATCCAGGGCGCAAGCGAGCGGCCGTCGAGATGGCGCTGCGGCGCGGCGCCGATCAGGTCGAGCAAGGTCGGGAAGATATCGACGGCCTCGGTAAAACGATCGACGGATAGGCCGGCTGTTGTCCTGCGCCGTGGATCGCGGATGACAAGCGGAATGTGGTAGCTGGCGTCGAAGAAGCCGCCTTTGCCGAGCATGAAGTGATCGCCCATCATCTCGGCGTGGTCGGAGGTCAGCACGATGACGGTGTCGTCCCAGGCGCCCGCCGATTTGATCGCCTGCCAGATGCGACCGAGCTGCGCGTCGACCTCGGAGATCATGCCGTAATAGATGGCGCGGATGCGGCGGAAGTTCTCCTCGCTCCAGTCCGGCACGTTGCCTTCGATGCCGGGAATGAATTTTGTCCGCTTCTGCCGGTCGAGATCGTAAGCGATACAAGGGTGGCTGCCGGCTTCAGCTTTCGGGGTAGCCGCGCGCTTGAAAGCGGGGCCTTCAGCCGGATCGTACATGGTGTTGTAGGGCTCCGGCACGATGAAGGGCGGGTGCGGGCTGATGAAGGAGATATGTGCGAACCACGGCGCGCGCTCCTCCTGCTCGCCGAGCCAGCGGATGAATTCGCCGGCCAGGAAAGCGGTCGGGGTCTGGTCCTTGGAGTAGACCGGCGGCGCATTGGTCACGTCGCTTTCCGCCTGGCCGCTGGCGGGACGGTGGATGCCGGGACTCCCGGCGCTTGTGTCTATGCCTTGCGCCCGCAGCCATGACAGCCACTGCTTCTGATGCTCGGGCAGGGCCTGGCGCACGGTGAAGCCCGGCAGCACGCCTTCATAGCTGCGCAGCCGCGGATCCTCGGGCGAGAGTTGCCGAGGGTCGAGCGAGACATCGGTGTAGCCGAACAAAGTGGGATCGTAGCCTGCCGCGCGCGCCGAAAGCGCGATGTTGCCATGGCGCGCATCGAGCGGCGTGCCGTTGCGGCAGACGCGATTGTTCATCTGATAGAGCCCGGTATAGAGGCAGGCGCGGGCGGGAGAACAGGGTGCTGCGCCGCCATAGTGGCGGCGGAAAAGCACGCCTTCCGCGGCGAGCGCATCCACATTCGGCGTCTTCACCACCGGATGGCCGGCCGCCGACAGGCAATCGCCACGCCATTGGTCGCAGGTGATGAGGAGGACGTTCGGGCGGCTGGTCGGATTGTCCAAGATCGTCTCCTTGTGGAAGCGCTCAGATGGAACGGAATCTTCGGCGTTGCAAGCCAATGTCGGTGATAGACTGGTGAACATGTTTCGACCAGTCGTTCACTTTTATAATACAGTCCATTCTGTGTTTGGCCGCTTTGCCGCCGGTCCGCCCGTCCTCATATTGGCGTGGACAGCGGCGAGGCCGCACAAGAACAACGGAAGGAGCACGATCATGCTCAATCAGATCCAGGGCCTGCATCACGTCACCTCAATGGCGAGCGACGCACGCCGCAACAATGAGTTCTTCACGAAGAAGCTCGGCCTGCGCCGGGTGAAGAAGACCGTCAACTTCGATGCGCCGGACGTCTACCATCTCTACTATGCCGACGAGGTCGGCACGCCGGGTTCGGTGATGACCTATTTCCCGTTCCCCGATATCGGTAGGGGCTGGCATGGCGTCGGCGAGGTCGGCACAACGGTGTTCTCGGTGCCGGAAGGCACGCTCGCCTATTGGGAAAAGCGCTTCGCCGACGAGGGCGTGGGCAACGTCGCCCGCACCGAAAGTTTTGGCGAGAAGCGGCTGACCTTCACCGGTCCCGACGGCGACAGCTTCGCGCTTGTCGAGGACAAGGCCGACAGCAGAGCGCCATGGGTCAAGGGCGGCGTTCCCGGCGACGAGGCGATCCGCGGCTTTCACTCGGTCTCGCTCCGGCTGAAGGATGGCGGCGCCACCGAGGAGCTGTTGAAGTTCATGGGCTATGAGGAGGTCGACAAGTCCGGCAATATCCGCCGGCTGGCGGTCAAGAACGGCAATGGCGCCGACGTGGTCGACATCGAATCGCTGCCGGGCGCGGGCTTTGCCAATCTCGGCGCCGGCTCGGTGCATCACGTCGCCTTCGCGGTCGAGGACCGCGCCAAGCAGCTCGAAGTGCGCAAGGCGCTGGTCGACACGGGCTATGGCGTGACGCCGGTCATCGATCGCGACTACTTCTGGGCGATCTACTTCCGCACGCCGGGCGGCGTGCTGTTCGAGGTGGCGACCAACGAGCCGGGCTTCGACCGCGACGAGGACACCGCGCATCTTGGCGAGGCGCTGAAGCTGCCGACACAGCATCAGCATCTGAGGCCTTACCTCGAAGAACACCTGCAGAAGCTGGAAGACTAAGCCATGAGCAAGGACGCTTACATCCACAAGGTGCTGCCCGGTTCGCCAGGCAGCCCGCTGCTCTTCGTCTTGCACGGCACCGGCGCGGATGAGAACCAGCTTCTCGGCTTCGGCCGCGAGTTGTTGCCCGGCGCGACGATTATCTCCCCGCGCGGCGATGTGTCGGAGTATGGTTCTGCCCGTTTCTTCCGCCGCACCGGCGAGGGCGTCTACGACATGGACGACCTGGGGCGCGCGAGATCGAAGATGGCAGGCTTCGTCAAGGCGCATGTCGAGGCGGCAAAGCCTTCGGCCGTGTTCGGCCTCGGCTATTCCAACGGCGCCAACATCCTGGCTTCGGTGGTGTTCGCCGAGCCCGGCCTGTTCGACGCCACGGCGCTGATGCATCCGCTGATCCCGTTCGAACCGCAAGTGCAGGGCAGCCTTGCCGGCCGCCGCATCCTGATCACAGCCGGCAAACGCGATCCGATCTGCCCGCCCAATTTGAGCTCGCGGCTCGAGGCCTATTTGCGCGCCGATGGCGCCGATGTCACAGTGGAATGGCACGACGGCGGGCATGAGGTTCGGCCGAATGAAATCGAGGCGGCGCGGCGGTTTTTCGCGCTGGCGCCGGTTGCCGAAGGAGGCAAGTAAAAATGGCTGACCAACTGCCCGAGATCGAACTGGAAGACCGCGGCTCAAAGGGGCGCTACGTGCTGCGCGGCCCCGGCGGCGCCGAGGCCGAGATGACCTTCACCAAGATCGGCGAGCATCAGCTCATCATCGATCATACCGAGGTGCCGGACGTCTTTCGCGGCCAGGGCGCCGGGCTTCGGCTCGTCACCCGCGCCGTCGAGGATGCGCGTGCCGCCGGCAAGAAGATCATCCCGCTCTGCCCCTTCGCCAACGCCCAGTTCCGCCGCCATCCGGAATGGGCGGATGTGCTGAAGCGGTGAGCGCAGCTTTCCCCTCTCCCCTCGTGGGAACTGAGGAATTGAAGAACTGAAGAACTGGGGAATTTAAAAAGCTCTGCGTCCGACGTGACGTCGCTTGTTCAATTCCTCAGTTCCTCAATACCCGCAAGGGGAGAAGGAGAGGCCCAACCTTGGCATTTGCACGCCCCGGTCATCTTGCCTAAGTTGACGGTTCGCCTCGGACGAAACCTGTCGTCCCGCCCGTCACCGATTTGAATGGCTCCCCCGATGACCGATACCGACCTGATCCCCGTTTTCGACGGACATAACGACACGCTGCTTCGGCTCTACCAATCGAAGGAAGCCGATGTCGAAAAGCTGTTCATCGAGGGGACGCCGGGCGGCCATATCGATCTGCCGCGCGCCAGGAAGGGCGGCTTCGCCGGCGGCATGTTCGCGATCTTTCCGCCGCCGGTCGAAAAGTCGAAGCGCAGCGCCGTGCCGCCGGCGCCGAGCGACAACGAGCCGCTGCCGCCGGAATTGCTGCAGGCTGACGCGATCACCTCGACCATCGGCATGGCTTCCATCCTGTTCCGCCTGGAGCGCGCTGGCGCGCTGACCGTCTGCCGAAGCGCTGGCGATGTGCGTGACGCCATGGCCAAGGGTTCGATCGCGGCCGTGTTCCACATCGAGGGCGTCGAGGCGATCGATCCCGGGCTTGCCATGCTCGACGTTCTGCATGCCGCCGGGCTGCGCTCTCTGGGCATCGTCTGGAGCCGTCCGAACGCCTTCGGCAATGGCGTGCCGTTCCGCTTTCCCTCCTCGCCCGACACCGGACCCGGCCTTACCGATGCCGGAAAGGCGCTGGTCAAGGCCTGCAACCAGCTCAGGATCATGATCGACCTTTCGCATCTCAACGAGAAGGGTTTTCGCGATGTGGCCGAACTCAGCGACGCGCCCCTGGTCGCCACCCATTCAAACGTGCATGCGATCTGCGGCCATTCGCGCAACCTGACGGAATGGCAGCTCGGCGCGATCCGCGAATCTGGCGGCATGGTCGGCCTGAACTTCGCCACCGGCTTCCTGCGCGAGGACGGCCGCATGAATGCCGACACCAGCATCGACATCATGGTGCGCCATATCGATTCGCTCTTACAGGCGCTGGGCGAGGATGGCGTCGGCCTCGGTTCCGATTTCGACGGCGCCATGATCCCGGCCCCAATCGGCGACGTAGCCGGCCTGCCCAAGCTCATCGATGCGCTCGCCGCACGCGGTTTCGGGCGCGCGCTGATCGAGAAGATCGCTTACCGCAACTGGTTGAGCGTGCTGGAAAGGACGATCGGCTGAGACCCTGTCGATACTCAGGTGATGCCGGCCTGCAAACAGTGGCCCCTCGGCGCTTCCGGTGCTCACGTACTTTAAGTACGCTCCGCTCCGGTTCTCGAGAGCCACTGTTTTCGACTCGGCCTGACCTGAGTCTCGGCAGGGTCTTGGCGCGCTGTCAGCAGTGGCCCATGCGCTTCAGCCATTCCTTGCCGACGTCGCGGTCGCGGATGATCGCCAAGGGGTCTTCCGCGTCGAGCCGGGCGCAGATGCGGTAGACCTCCAGCGTCTCGGCATTCATCTCGCCGCGCTTGAAAAAGAACATGGCCGCCGCGTAGCGGGTGCGGCCGGACCACATCTCGCCGAGCGGTGTGTTGACCAGCTCCCACTGCTCGGCTGCTTCCGCTTCCAAGTCTTCCGCTTCGCTTGCCATGTCAAAAGTCCGCCGGCGGGTTGGCGGTGCGGCGGTCGAGCTTGATGAAGGGCCGCGGCACCACCTTCGCCTTCTTCATCAGCTTGTGGTACTGCAGCTCGCGCATGGCGTAAACCTCGACCCAGAGGTCGTCGACGATCGTTTCGCCATAGGGTCGCCGCAGCGAGGCGAGCGCGATGTTGCGCTTGGCCATCGGCGACCACATCGCCGCGCTCACCAGCCCAACTTCCTGGCTCTTCCTGTAGTAGACGATGGCATGCTCGGCCGGAATATTGCCTTCGATCTCCAGTCCGACCAGCACGTGACGCAGCTTTTTCCTGGCGCGGGCTTCGAGGATGGCGCGGCGGCCGTTGAAATGTCCCTTATCGGGATCGATCATGAAGCCGAGGCCGATCTCGTCGGGCATGCGCAGGCGGTCGGTGCGGATGGCATGCTCGGACGTGGTGAAATCGGCATTGGCGACGATGAGGCCGGCTTCCAGTCGGGCGCGGTTCAGCGCCGTGTAGCCGATGGCGCGAATGCCGCGCAATTCGCCCGCCGCCATCAGCCGGTCCCACAGGCTCAGCGCCTTGTCGGCCGGCACGAACAGCTCGTAGCCGAGATCGCCGGTGAAGCCGGTGCGCGAGATGGTCACGGTAGCGCCGTCGTGGGTGAACTCGGCGAGGTCCAAGACCTTCAGCCGCTCGACGCCGGCAAAGCCCGCGTCGCGCAGGATGGCGAAGGAGGTGGGGCCTTGCAGCGCCAGGCCGGCGACCGCCTCGGTCTCTTCCTCGACGCTCACGTCGTAGCCGATGGCGCTGTCGAGAAGCCAAGGCAGATGCCGCTCCTGCGAGCACAGCCGGAAGCGGGTCGGCGAGAGCCGGAACAAAGTGCCGTCGTCGAGCACGAAGCCTTCGTCGTCGCACCAGGCGGTGTAATGGACGCGGCCGGGTTTCAACCTGGTCACGTCGCGCAAGGTGACGCGATCGAGATAGGCTTCGGCATCCGCACCCTCGATCCGGTATTTCGTCATCGGCGAGATGTCGAACAGCGCCGCCTGGCTGCGGATGGCGAAATATTCGAGCTCCTCGTCCCATAACGAATGCGGCGCGCGGTAGCCGGCCCAATTGTACCAGTCCTGCTTCAGTGCCAGCGCGTCGATGCGCGGCTGGAAGGGCGTGCCGAGCCGCAGCGTGCGGAAGTGGGATTGCGTGAGGGTGCGGGCGGAATTGATTTTCACATGACGATTCATGACGGCGTTCCTTCGCGCCCCCCTCTGTCCTGCCGGACATCTTCCCCTTTAGGGGGGAGATTGGCCGTCGCCGCCGATTTCGCCAATCTCCGGCGTTGCAGGAAAGGCGCCGAGAGAGCGAACTGCTGATCTCCCCCCAAGAGGGGGAGATGCCCGGCAGGGCAGAAGGGGGCGCCGTAGAGCGCTGCGCTAACGATTTGCAAAATCATGCTCACCTTCCCGCCGCAATGACACGCCGCGCGGCGTTGAGGCCGGGCGCGCCGGAGACGCCGCCGCCCGGATGCGAGCCGGCGCCGGCAAGGAACAGGCCTTCGAGCGGCGTGTCGTAGCCCGACCAGCCGGAGACCGGCCGCGACATCAGCATCTGGTCGGCTTGCAATTCGCCATGGTGCCAATGGCCGCCGGGCATGCGGTAGCGAGCCTCGATGTCGGCCGGGGTCAGCAACTCGGCATGGCGGACGCTCGCGCCGATGCCCGGCGCATGGGCTTCGAGCTGCGCCATGATCGCCTTCAGGAATTGCGGCTTGCCGGCGGCCCAGCCCTCCTTCAGCGCATAGGGCGCGTATTGCACCACGGCCGACAGCACGCAGGCGCCGGAGGGGGCGAGCGATGGATCGGCGATGCTGGGGAGCGTGATCTCCATCACCGGCTCAGGCGAGAACGCGCCATATTTCGACGGATTGAAGGCGCGCTCGACATGGTCGGGCGAAGGCGCGACGACGAGACGGCCCTTGTGGCCTGCGGCGTCGATGCCTGAGAATTGCGGCGGCAGGTCGAGCGCCAGATGGAGCTTCGCCGCATCGCCTTTCATGCGAATGTTTTTCACCTTGCGCACGAAGCCGGTGTCGACCTCGCGCGGGCCGACAAGATCGAGGATCGTCGTCGCCGGGTTGACGGCGGAAACGACGGTCCTTGCGCGCAGCGTCGCGCCGCCCTGCGTGACGACGCCCACGGCGCGACCTTTCTCGACGATCACCTTGGCGACGGGCGAAGCGTGGCGGATGGAAACGCCGGCTTTTTCCGCCGCCGCGCGGATGGCGGCGACGACGGCGCCCATGCCGCCTTTCGGCTGGACTTGCGCGCCGGCGAGGCCGCCGATCTCGCCGGCCAGCCTGTAGTAGAGGCCAAGCAGCGAAGTCGGCGAGCGCGGCCCCAGATGCGAGCCGAGCGTTGCGTCGAAAGCAAGCAGGCCTTTCAGCCGGTCGTCCGAAAGCTGCTCGTCGAGCAGATCGTAGACACTCATTAAAAGCACGCGCAGGAAGTCGCGCATGTCCTCTTTGCCGAGCCGCTTCAGCGCCAGCGCGGTCTGGCCGAGCCCGGTCATCTCGGCCAGCGACATGTTGCCGAGGTCCGGCGGCCGGCGTGACAGGAAAGGCTTCAAGACGCCGGCATAGCGCAGCAGTTGCGCGCGCAGTTCCTTCCAGGCGGATTGCTCCGAAGGGCTCGCTCCGGTCAACACCTCGCCATAGGCGCCGTGCAGCGTAAGCGGGCCGGTCTTCGACAGCGCGACCGAGGGCACAAAGTCGCCGCGCTCGATCGTCAGCCCGTGCCGCTCCAGCTCCAGCGTCTTCACCACATCGGGGTGCAGGCGGTTGAGCAGATGCGCGACGGCGGAGACGCGGAAGCCGGGCGCGAATTCCTCGGTGCGCGCCGCGCCGCCGACCTCGTTGCCGGCCTCGAGCAGCAGCACCTTGCGGCCCGACTTCGAAAGCGTGGCGGCGGCGACGAGGCCGTTATGGCCGCCGCCGATGACGATGGCGTCCCAATTCAAATCAGATGACGTCATGGGCCGGGCTCATATGCAGGGTTGGCCTGGCGAGATCGCGCAGGATCTCGGCGGCGGCATTGCGTCCGGGCGCGCCCATGACGCCGCCGCCCGGATGGGTCGAGGAGCCGCACATATAGAGCCCGCCGACCGGCGAGCGGTATTGCGCGTAGCCCGGCACCGGACGGTTGAAGAGCAGCTGGTCGAAGGTGAGCTCGCCCTGGAAGATATTGCCTTCGGTAAGGCCGACCTCGGCCTCGATCTCGCGCGGCGTGCGTACCTCCATGTGGACGATGCGGTCGCGGAAGCCCGGCGAATATTGCGCGATCTGGGAGATCACGCTTTCGGCAAAGCCGTCGCGGTCGGCATCGGTCCAGTCGCGCCCATCTATCTTGGGCGGCGCGTACTGCACGAAACAGCTCATGAAATGCCTTCCCGGCGGCGCCATGGTCGGGTCGAGCGTGGTCGGGATCATCATGTCGAGGAAGGGATCGGCCGACCAGCGCCCGGCTTTCCAGTCGTCATAGGCGCGCTCCATGCGCTCGATGGAATCGGTGAAATGCATGTCGGCGCGATAGACCGGCGAATCCTTCGGCAAGGCGGGAAATTCGGGGAGCGAATCCAGCGCGATGTTGACCTTGCCGGATGAGCCTCGGATTTTGAAATTCCGCACACGGCCCAGGAAGATGTCGGGCAGCTCCTTCTCCTCGACCAGCTTCAGGAAGGTGCGCTTGACGTCGGCATTGGAGATGACGAGCTTGCCGTAAATCTCCTCGCCGCCGGCGAGCACGACGCCCTTGGCTCTGCCGTTCGAGATCAGCACATGGTCCACCTCGGCGCCGGTGCGGATGGTGCCGCCGGAGGCGTTGAAGGAGGCGGCCAGCGCCTTGGTGACGGCGCCCATGCCGCCGCGCGCATAGCCCCAGGCCCCGACCGAGCCGTCGACCTCGCCCATATAGTGGTGGAGCAGAACGTAAGCCGTGCCGGGCGACATCGGTCCGAGCGCCGTGCCGATAATGCCGGACAGCGCGAAGTTCGCCTTGATGACGTCTGTCTCGAAGTACTCGTCCAGGAAGTCCGAGATCGACATCGTCCAGAAGCGCAGTGTCAGCGCCATCTCCTCGGCGGAGAGGCCGGCGAATTTTTTCCCCAGATAGAGCAGTTCCCCGAGGTCGCGCGGCCGAAAACTGGTCGGGTCGGGCGCGGTGCGCATCAAGAGCGGCTGGATGAAGCGGCACTGTCTTGTGACGTCGCGCGAATAGCGGTCATAGGCCTCGGCGTCGCGCTTCGAGAAGCGCGCGAACTCGCGACGATGCGCGTCGTGGTCGCGGTAATTGGCGAGATAGTCGCCGTCGCGGGTGAAGACCGCGCCACCCTCGTAGGAGATCACTTGCAGCCCGAAGCGCGGCAGCTCCAGGTCGCGCATGATCTCGGGCCGGAACAGCGAGCAGACATAGGAGCAGTTGGAATAGAGGAAGCCCGGCGTCAGCTCGCGGCTGGTGGCGGCGCCGCCGACCCATTCGTTCTTCTCGACCACCAGCACGTCCAGTCCGGCGCGCTGCAGATAGCAGGCGTTGACCAGCCCGTTATGTCCGCCGCCGATGACGATCGCGTCCCATGCCTTCATGCGCGCAGAACCTCCATCCGGCCGCCCGTCTTTTCGGTGCGTATGTTCCCCGATTGCCCGAATTTGACACGGATCACAGTTTTTTGTCCAGCCATTTTGAATGAATGTTCAACAAATGCTGTTGCGTTTTCCTGTTGATGCGCTAGGCTTTGGCAGCATTCTGGACTGATCCACATCGGCATTTGGGGCTAAGGATCCGATGATCGAAACGGCTGACGCCGAGCCGGAATATGACGACACCGCCATCCGCTTCCTCGAAGCGCTGTGGGGCGAGGGCTACCTGTCGCCGGGCGGTCCGGACGAGGTCGACCGCGTGGTCGAAGGCCTCTCGCTCGAGGGCAAGACGATCCTCGATATCGGTTGCGGCGCCGGCGGCATCACGCTGCATCTGGCGGCAACGCACGGCGTGGCTCGAGCCACCGGCTTCGACGTCGAAAAGCCAGTGATCGAGACGGCGAGGCGAGGGGCGATCAGGCAGAGGCTCGAGGATCGTGTCAGCTTCGTCCAGGCGCCGCCGGGACCGCTTCCTTTCACGGACGCTTCCTTCGACGTCGTCTTCTCCAAGGACGCGCTGCTGCACGTGCCGGACAAGGACGCGCTGTTCGCCGAGATCTTTCGCGTGCTGAGACCCGGAGGGGTGTTTGCGGCGTCGAACTGGATGATTTCGCATGACGGGGAGCCGTCGCCTGAGATGAAGGCCTATATCGCGGCCGAGGGGCTCTCCTTCGCCATGGCCTCGCCGGCGCGCTATGCCGAAGCGATGCGGCGCGCCGGCTTCACCGACATCACCATCCGCGACCGCAATCCATGGTACCGCGAGGTCGCGCGCGAAGAGCTTTCGCGGCTCAAGGGGTCGCTCTACGCACGGGCCGCGGCAGCGGTCGGCGCGGCCTATGTCGACAAGAACATCAGGACTTGGGAGGCGATGCAGAAGGTGCTTGACAGTGGCGAGCACCGCCCCACTCATCTGCGCGGTTGGAAGCCGGTCGGATAGCCGGTGATGCTGGAGACCGTGACACCCATGAAGACTGAGGCGAGCGACGCTCTCTCCGAAACGGCGCGGAAAGGCGACGCCGACAAGCGCGGCCGCAAGGCCTCGAAAGAGGTCAGGCGGCTGCAACTGATCGAGGCGACGATCGATTCACTGGCCAAGCGCGGCTATGCCGAAACGACGATGGCCGACGTTGCCGACGGCGCGGGCCTGTCGCGCGGCATCGTCAACTTCCATTTCGAGAGCAAGGAAAAGCTGCTAATCGCCACGCTGCAGCATATGTATGACGAGTATTCGGCGCATTGGCGCACCGCCTTGCAGAAGGCGGGCGACGATCCGGCGCGACAACTGCAGCAGCTGGTGTGGGCCGATTTCGACCGCTCGATCTGCAACAAGCGCAAGCTCGCCGCCTGGCTCGCCTTCTGGGGCGAGGCCAAGTCGCGGCCGACCTACCAGGCGCTGAGCAGCTCGCGCGACGCCTATTATCAGCAGGTCTTCATCGATCTCTGCACGACGCTCAAGAAAAGCGGCGGCTACAGCTATGACCCCCAGGCCATCGCCCTGGCGCTCAGCGCCATGCTCGAGGGCCTGTGGCTGCGGCTGATGATGGGAACGGAGGACACCACGCGGGAGACGGCATTGCAGGCCGCGAACGCGTTCTTGGCCGCCGCCTTCCCGAAACACTATGGCTAGCAAAGGATGTGGGGCTAGCAAAAGCAGGTTAGCAACAGCCGGCCAAACAAGACCGGCAAACCAAAGAGGAGGGAACAGCATGAAGAAACTCAGCCGACGCTTGACATTGACCCTGGCGCTTGGGAGCGCGATCGCGGCTTCGGCGGCGGCGTTCGCCGTCGCCGCCGACAAGGACCTGATCGTGTTCGACTGGTCCGGCTACGAGGATCCGAGCTTCCATGGCAAATATGTCGAGAAGAACGGCGACTCGCCGACCTTCGCCTTCTTCGGCGACGAGGACGAGGCGTTTGAAAAGATTCGCTCCGGCTTCAAGTCCGATCTCGGCCATCCCTGCTCGCAGAGCGTGGTGAAGTGGCGCGAAGCGGGGCTGCTGCAGCCGCTCGACACCTCGAAGATCACCGGCTGGAAGGATCTCAATCCCGGCATCATGGCGATGAAGGACCTCGCCACGACGTCCGACGGCAAGGCCTGGTTCATGCCGTGGGATTGGGGCGATACCCAGCTCACCTACAATTCCGACAAGATCGCCGAAAAGGATGTGCAGTCGCTGAAGGTGTTCGCCGATCCGAAATACAAGGGCCGTGTCTCGATCGGCGACAATGTCGACGACGCCTACGCGCTAGCCAGCCTCGCCATCGGGCTCAAGGACTGGACCAAGATGACGGACGACCAGTTCAAGCAGGCATCGGACTTCCTGCGCCAGGTGCACAAGAATGTCCGCTCCTACTGGACCGACACCACCGACATCGTGCAGCTGCTCTCGGGCGGCGAAGTCGACCTCGCGTGGGCCTGGAACGATGCGACTGTGCAGTCGGTCAAGGCCAGCGTGCCGATCAAATCCAAGAAGGATACCGACGAAGGCATGTCGACCTGGGTCTGCGGCTATGTGCTGTTCAAGGACGCGCCCGGCAACATCGACAAGGCCTATGATTATCTCAACGCCGTCAACGATCCGGAAGTCGCCAAGACGCTGGTCAAGGACTGGGGCTACGGCCAGGCCAATGCCAAGGGCATGGCCGGCGTCGACCCGGCGGTGCTGAAGGAAAAGGGTTACGACAATGTGGAAAAGTGGGTCGACAAGACGCTGTTCCAGCAGCCGCTGCCTTCGGAGCTCAAACTCAAGATGATTGCCGAATTCGAGAAGATCAAAGCCGGCTATTGAGGCCAACTCCAGCGGCCCGCTCACTTGCAAGCAGAGCAAAGTGAGCGGGCTCGCCAAAGCCCGGGAATTCTCCTAACCTCTCCCGATATGTCCGCGGTGGGGGAGTTTCTCGCGCCATGAAAACCATGCTTCGCCGTCTTGTCCTGGCCGCCCTCGTCACCGTCGGCGCGGGCACCGCCTATGCGCTTGCCGGAGGTGGCGGCGACCTGGTCGTCTTTGACTGGTCCGGTTACGAGGACCCGCTGCTGCATCCGGCCTATGCCGCCAAATACAGTGCCGAGCCGACCTTCTCCTTCTTCGGCGATGAGGACGAGGCTTTCGAGAAGATGCGCGCCGGCTTCAAGGCCGATATCGCGCATCCCTGCTCGCAAAGCGTGGTGAAGTGGCGCGAGGCCGGTCTACTGCAGCCGCTCGACACCTCGAAGATCTCTGGTTGGAAGGACCTCAATCCCGGGATCATGGCGATGAAGGACCTAGCCACCACCGCCGACGGCAAGGCCTGGTTCATGCCTTTCGACTGGGGCAATACCTCGCTGCTTTATCGCACCGACAAGGTGACGGCGGACGAGGCGCAGTCGCTGAAGATCTTCGCCGATCCGAAGTTCAAGGGCCGCGTCACCATCGGCGACAATGTCGACGACGCCTATGCGCTGGCGAGCCTGGTCATCGGCCTGAAGGACTGGACCAAGATCACCGACGAGCAGTTCAGACAGGCTTCCGCCTTCCTGCGCGACGTGCACAAGAATGTCCGCTTCTACTGGACGGACGACACCGACCTCAACCAGGCCTTCACGGGCAATGAAGTCGACCTGGTATGGGGCTGGAACGAGACCTATGTGACGCTCAAGGGGCAAGGCCTGCCGATCGCCATGAACCGCGACACCAAGGAAGGCATCTCGACCTGGGTGTGCGGTTACGTGTTGCTCAAGGATGCGCCGGGCAAGGTCGACGAGGCCTATGATTTCCTGAGCGCCGTCAACGCGCCGGACGTTTCGGCGTATATGGTGAAGACCTTCGGCTACGGTCACGGCAACAGCGCCGGCATGGCGGCGATGGACCAGAAGCTGCTCACCGAGCGCGGCTTCGACAATCTCGACAAGTTCCTCGACAAGACGCTGTTCCAGCAGCCGGTTGCGCCGGACTTGAAGCAGCGCATGGTCGCCGAGTTCGAGAAGATCAAGGCCGGCTATTGAAGAGCAACATTGAAAGAACCGATGTCGTCATCGTCGGCGCCGGCTTCACCGGCCTGTCGGCCGCGCTCGAATTGAAGCGCGCCGGCATCGATTTCCTTGTGCTGGAGGCGCGCGACCGCGTCGGCGGCAGGGTGGAGGCCGTCCGCAACGGGCTCGGCGAGCGTATCGACAGCGGCGGCCAGTTCCTGTGCCAGGACATGCCCGAATTGATGACGCTGGCCAAGGCGCGCGGCAAGACCTTCGTGGAGACCTATGTCGAGGGCGAGTTCATCACCCATCCGTCGATGACGCCGGCGCGGGCGGAGCGGACCTATCATGTCTCGATGGCGATCCGCGAGCGCATGAACCGTATCGATCCGGACGACCCGGCGATTGCCGGGCTGACTGTCGCCGATTGGCTGAAACGCCAGCACGACGAGGCCGATGCCAAGGCCGCTTTCCGCTCGCTGGTCGAGGGCCTGTGGTGCCTGGCAGCGGACAAGGTGCCGCTCTGGTACCTGATCGACAATGATCGCCGCATCACCAACGAGGTGTTCGAGCTGCAGTATTTCCTGCGCGACACCATGCAATCGCTGGCGGAGGACCTCGCCGCCGGGCTCGGCGACCGGCTGCGCCTGAACCAAGCGGCGACGCGGGTAGAGCCCGCGCCGCAAGGCGTTCGCGTCAGTACAGGCGCGGCCACGATCGAAGCGGGCGAGGTTCTGATCGCGCTGCCGCCGGCGACGGCCGCGAAGCTCGATTTCGCGCCGGCTTTGCCGGTGGAGCTCGCAAGCGCGCTCGGCGTCTGGAAAAGCGGCGCGGTGATCAAGATCCTGGTGCGCTACGCAAAGCCGTTCTGGCGCGAGCGCACCTTGAGCGGGATGGTGATGTGGCGCGATCAGCCGGGGCTGTTTGCCTGCGACGCCAGCAAGGATATCGACCACGCCGCGCTTGTCGCCTTTGTCGGCGGGCCGCTGGCGCTGCGCTGGCATCGGCTCGGCGAGGCGGCATTGCGCGCGGAAATCGCCGCGAGGCTTGTCCTGGCGCTCGGCCCGCAGGCCGCCGACATCGTCGATTTCAGCGCGCGAGACTGGACGCACGACCGCTGGAGCGGAGGCGCCTATAGCGATCTCATCGTCGACGTGAGCGCGCGCGATGCCGAACGCGTGATCCTTGCCGGCGCGCCGCCGGTCCATTTCGCCGCCTCGGAACTCTCGCCGTCGTTCCCGGGTTATGTCGAGGGCGCGATCGTCGCCGGCCGGATCGCGGCCGGAAAGATTCAGTCGGCCATCGCCACCAGAGCCTCGGGATCGTAGCCGAGGCGGATCGGCGCGCCGACCGGAATGTCGTCGGCGCCGAAATCGTTGGTCTCGGTGACCGAGAGCGGCTTTTCGAGCCCCGGTATCTCGACGATAAGATGGGTGATCTCGCCGAAATAGTGGCGCTCCACCACCTTGCCGGCGACCTCGAATTTCGCCGTCGCATTGTCCCACAAAACGCGCAGGCGCTCGGGCCGGATGCCGAGCGTCGCCGCGCCGCCATTGCGCACGAAAGCCTTCGGCTTGTCGGTCCTGACGCGGCCGAAGCCCAGCGTGTCGAGCACCAGCGAAGCGCCGTTCTCCTCGACGATCTCGGCCTTGACGAAGTTCATGCCGCCGAGGAAGTCGGCCACCTGGCGGTTGACCGGGCGCTGATATATCTCCTTGGGCGAAGCGACCTGCGCGATGCGGCCGCCGAACATCACCGCGATGCGGTCCGACATGGCGAGCGCCTCGTACTGGTCATGCGTGACCAGCACGAAGGTGATGCCGACGGCCTGCTGCAGGCGACGCAACTCGACCTGCATCTGCTCGCGCAGCTTCTTGTCGAGCGCCGAAAGCGGCTCGTCGAGCAGCAGCACCTTGGGCCGCATGACCAGGGCGCGGGCCAAAGCCACGCGCTGGCGCTGGCCACCGGAAAGCTCGGTGGCGCGGCGCTTGCCGAGGCCGGTCAGCGAGACCTGCGCCAGCGCTTCCTCGGCGCGGCGCTTCTCCTCGCCGGCGTCGAGCTTCAGCCGCTTCAGCCCATAGGCGACGTTCTGCTCGACATTGAGATGCGGGAAGATCGCATAGCTCTGGAAGACCATGTTGGTCGGCCGGCGGTTGGCGGGGATGCCGTCCATCGGCTGGCCGTCGACGGCGATGGAGCCGCTGGTCGGCGTGTCGAAGCCGGCGATCATGCGCAGCAAAGTGGTCTTGCCGCAGCCGGAAGGCCCCAGCAGCGAGAAGAATTCGCCTTCGCGGATCGCCAGCGAGGCATTGTCCAGCGCTTTGAAGGATCCGTAGCTGCGGGTGATGTCGCGGATCTCGATCATGGTTCGATCCGACTGCGTGCGCTCGGACTGGACCCGCTCAAGCATAGAGGCCTCCCTCGTTCTGGGTGCGTCTCGCCGCGCGGCGGCGCAGGATTTCGGCAATCGTCATCAGCACGAAGGAAGCGAAAAGCAGCAAGGTGCCGAGCGCCAGCACGCCGGGAAGCTTGGCCGCGAAGCGCAACTGGCCCCAGATGTAGATCGGCAGTGTCGCCTCGGTGCCGGTGAGGAAAAAAGCGATGATGAATTCGTCGAGTGAGATAGTGAAGCAGACGAGCAGGCTGGAGATGATGGCCGGCGCAACCATTGGCAGCGTCACGCGCCGGAAGGTCCCGAAGGCGCTTTCGCCAAGATCGGCTGAAGCCTCCTCCAGGCTGCGGTCGAAGCCTTCGAAGCCGGAGGTCAGCACGGTCATCGAATAGGGGATGCAGACCAGGACATGGCCGAGCACGACGGTGAACAGCGACAGGCTAAGGCCGAGCTGCAGCATGACCAAAAGCATGGAGATGGCGACGATCACCTCCGGCAGCACCAGCGGCGCCATGATCAGGCCGTTGACGGCGCGGCGGCCGGGGTAGCGGTAGCGGGTAATCGAGCGGGCGGCGAGGATGCCCAGCACCGTCGACAGGATCGAGGCGGAGACGCCGACGATCAGGCTGTTCCAGGTAGCGTCGATCAGCGCCGGCGTGCGCGGCAGATCCTCGTACCAGTGAAGGGTGACGCCCGAGAGCGGGAATTTGGGCGTCGCCGCCGTGTTGATCGAGAAGATCGGCAGAAAGATCACCGGCAGATAAAGGAACAGCAGATAGAGGACGGCGTAGCTCGACAGCCAGCCGGGCAGGAAACGTCTTATCGCCGTCATCGCGCCAGCCTCTGCAGAGCGCGGATGACCAGCACGGTGGCGCCGGCGATAAGCGAGACGATGATCATGGTGGTGACGGAAAGTGCTGCACCCAGCGGCCAGTTCGACGCCTTGCCGAACTGCGCCTGGATGGCGTTGGCGATCATGACGCCGTCCTTGCCGCCGACCAGCTTCGGCGTGACATAGTCGCCGACGGTGGGGATCATGACGATCAGCGCGGCCGAGATGACGCCGGGCGCCGACAGCGGCAGGGTGACACGCAGGAAGGAGCGCAGCGGTCCGTCGCCGAGGTCGGTCGCGGCTTCGACAAGGGTGCGGTCGACCTTCTCCAGCGACACGAAGATCGGCAGGATGGCGAAGGTCGCCCAGGCATGGGTGAGCGTGATGATGACGGCGCTGGAATTGTAGAGGAGCGCCGTCGACGGCTCGTCGATGATGCCGAGGCCCATCAGGCCGGAATTGAGCACGCCGTTGTAGCCGAGGATCACCTTCCACGACATCACGCGCAACAGGTAGCTGGTCCAGAACGGGATGGTGATGAGGAACAGCCACAGGCTCTTGTGGCGGCCGCCATGGAAGGAAATGAAATAAGCGATCGGATAGGCGAGCGCCACCGTCAGCAGGCTGACCGTCAGCGAGATGTAGAGCGAGCGCCAGAGCAGGTCGCGGTAGATTGGCTCGGTCAGTGCGATCCGGTAGTTCTCCAGCGTGAAGGTGTGGTCGATGGTGAGGTAGTTCTGCGTCCAGAAGGAATGGGCGATGACGACCAGGATCGGCAGGACGAGGAGAATGAGGGCGTAGACAAAGGTGGGACTGATCAGGGCAAACCCCTGGACGGCTTCCGATTGCAGAAGGGGACTTCGTCTTAATCCCGCCATGCGCAGCGGGGGCGACCCTTCCGCAGCAACCGTCATTGCAGCGCTCCGGGCGTGATTTTGGTAGCTGGCTCGGACTGTCCCGCCATGCGGCTTTCCCATTCGCAGCGCCGGCCGCCTGTTCCCGAATTATGCTTGGAGCGTGATCGCTCCCGGCTTGCCGGCTTTCTTTCATCATGAGCGCATCCGCCGATTGAAATCAAGCGCTATTTCTGCAATATTGATTGAACGGATATTCAAAATGAGGTAACGAAAGGCCTAATTTCCATGGCTTTCCGCGACGTTTGATATCCGGTGGGAATTCGACAATCTGGCGATGCGAGGCGAAAATGGCGGCTCAAAACAAGATCAAGGCAAGCGAACTCATCGACGCCGGCGATGACGACGCGGTCGAGCTCGCCAAGCGCCATCTCGTCCAGCCCTGGCCCTATGCCGGCTCGGTCGGCAACGAGGCGCGCGCGCTGATCAGCCAGGGCGACGGCATCTACATCACCGACGGCTCCGGCAAGCGCCTGATCGACGGGCCGGCCGGCATGTGGTGCATAAATGTCGGCCATCGCCGCGAGGAGCTGGCCAAGGTCATGTACGACCAGGCAATGGCGCTCTCCTACAACACGCCGTGGTACACGATGAACGCGCCCTCAGCCGAGCTCGCGCGGCGCATCGCCGATGCGGCACCCGGCGATCTCAGCCACACCTTCTTCACCACCGGCGGCTCGTCGGCGGTGGAGACGGCGCTGCGCTTCATGCAGTTCTACAACAACGTCGGCGGACGGCCGGAGAAGAAGCTCATCCTCAGCCGCGGCGGCGCCTATCACGGCTCGACCTATCTGTCGGCCTCGCTCAACGGCCGCCCGCGCGACCGAGACTGGATGGACGGCGCCGACGATCTGGTGGTGAAGCTGTCCTCGCCCGATCCGTTCCGGCGGCCGAAGGAGATGGGCGCCGCCGCCTTCACCGATTTCCTCGTCGACCAGTTCCGCGACACCGTGGCGCGCGTCGGCGCGGAGCGCATCGGCGCCTTTGTCGGCGAGCCGGTGCAGGCTTCCGGAGGCGTCGTCGTACCGCCGGACGGGTACCTGAAGCGCATCCGCGAGATCTGCCGGGAGAACGACATCCTCTATGTCTCGGACGAGGTGGTGACCGGCTTCGGGCGGCTCGGCCATGTCTTCGCCTCCGGCAACGTGTTCGGCGTCGATCCGGACATGATCACCTTCGCCAAGGGCGTCACGTCAGGCTATTTCCCGCTCGGCGGCGTCATCATCTCCGAGCGGCTGCTGGAAGAGCTGCGCCGGTCCAACCACCCCGACGCCTTGTTCGGCCATGGCCTCACCTACACCAGCCATCCGATCGGCTGCGCGGTGGCGCTGAAGAATCTCGACCTGCTGGAAGGGGGCGTGCTTGCCCACGCGCGCGAGATCGCCCCCTATTTCCAGGCGAAACTGAAGACGCTGGAAGAGCTGCCGCTGGTCGGCGAGGTGCGCGGCGTCGGCCTGATGGCTTGCGTCGAATGCGTCGCCGATCGCGAAAGCAAGGATCCGCTTCAGCTCGACAAGAATGTCGGCAAACGCATCGACGCGCATTGCCACGAGCTCGGCCTTCTGGTGCGGCCGCTGATCAATATGTGCGTGATGTCGCCGCCGCTGATCATCATCAAAGAGCAGATCGACGATATGGTGGCGATCCTGCGCGAAGGGATTTCGCGGACCATGGATGATTTGAGGAAAGAGGGCGTCTGGCGGGGGTGATTAGCTCTTCCTTCCGCCCGTGGAACGGGGAGAAGGAAAGAGCTCATCCCCTCGACCTCAGCGCCTCGTTCAGCCCCCACATGTCCTTTTCCTCGGGCGCTGTCTCCAGGTTCAGCACCGGGACCTGACGGCGCAGATGGTCGTGGTGGGTGCGCACGCCGTATTCGAGGTCGGAAAGATAGAAGCCCTCGAAGGCTTCCGACAGCATGGACTCGTTCGACCACACGGAAAGCTGCACGTCCTCGTTCATTGTATCGCGATCGATACGGTAGGCGAGATAGCGCGCGGCCGCCTGTTCCCTGCTCTCGTTCTTGTAGCGGTAGACCGCGCCACGCAGCCGCGTCTCGCCGGTGGACAGCGGGAACTCCTGGTAGAACTGAACGGATTCCGGCATGATCGACAGCGCGTTGTTGGGAAAGATGCCATAATAGATCCAGGCCTTGCGCAGATGCTCCGGCAGATGCGTGGCCTCGGGCGCGAGCTTGATGTATTCGCGCACGCTCCAGCGCCGGCCGGCATGCGGATTGTAGGTGGCGAAGGAGCGCGACACGCCGTTGACGAAGGGCTCGTCGAAATAGGTGGCGCCATAGAGGTCCTGCAGCGCCGGATGGGCCATGGCGACGTGATAGCCTTCATTGTCGACGTCGCGCACCGACTTCCAGTTGACCGGCGATTTCTGCGTCCAGATGCCCCAGGACGGCACCATGTCGGCGACGTTGTAGTACGCCATCTCGGTTTCGATCGGCTTCAAGAGCTCGGCCACCGAAGGCTGCGGGCCGCCCTTGCGGAAGCGGATGAAGATGAAACCCATCCAGATTTCGAGGTCGAGCGGCATGAGGCCGAACTCTGTCTTGTCAAGCTCGGGGAAGGAGCGCGGACGGGCGGCACCGCGCAGCGTGCCGTCGAGATTGTAGACCCAGCCATGGAACGGGCACACCAGGGCGTTCTTGCAACTGCCCTGGCTGTCGGCGACGACGCGGCTGCCGCGGTGGCGGCACATATTGTTGAAGGCGCGCACGACGCCGTCCTTGCCGCGCACGATCAGCGCGCGCTCGCCAATAACGTCCATGGTCAGATAGTCGCCCGGATTTGGCACGTCGGAGACATGGCCGGCGATCTGCCAGTGATTGCGGAAGACGTATTCCTTCTCGAGTTCCAGAAGGGCGTTGGAATGGTAGCTCCACCCCGGCAAACCCCGCCGGTCCCAATCGTTGGGGATCGCCACGTCACGGAGGTGCGGGTTCATGGGCATGGTCTTCTTTTTATTGAATACTCATTCAATATAAGCACATTTCCTCTTGAAATGCAATGGCTTGCGAAATTACGGAATTTTCGTGGCAGCAAGTTCAGCCTCGCCTGAGCGGGAAAAATCCCGGAAAATCCGGGTCTTAATCGAGGAAACGGAACGGCGATCGCGAGCGGCGGCGGCCTGCCTCGAGGAGGGTATGTTTCGATCGATGCAGGGGCGTGTGGCAGATGGCGGCGGCGCGCTCGGTTCAGGCATCGCTGTGTGAGGCCGTTTACAGTCGGCCGGGCGCGACAGGCGCAGTATCTACGCCGACCAGCTTCGATGACCGGCCGAATGGTTGCCTCGGATTGGGATGCTCACGCGTTCGGTGCCTGTTTCAATCCTGTTACACAGACAATCGCCGTCGATCATCCGGCTGTTACCTGGTGCGATTAAGTTCGTTTCATGACAAAAAGAAAGATAACGAAGGGAATAACCATGTTTGCGAAAGTTCGTACCGCCGATACCGATCGCCGTCTGCATGGCCCGGAGCGCAATGATCGCCGGCCGAAGCTGGCGCTGCGCCAGCGCGCCAGCGATCATCCGATGGCGATGTTCATGGCAATCGGCGCCTGCGCCTTCGTCGGCATGCTGGCGGCACCCGCCTCAGGCCCGGCATTCGCCTCGATCAATCCGCCCGGCAATGTCATCGAGGGCGCGCAGACCACGCTCAAGACCGCCCGTCTGCCGGAATCCGCGGTGGACTTTGCCTGCAAGGGCCAGAATTGGGGCGCCGAGAGCCTCGATTGCCTGGGCGCCATCGCCGAGCAGTCCGGCCAGCGCCGGGAACACGCGGTGCGCATGATCGCCAACGCCGCGCCGCTCACCAACACGACGAACATCTTTTAAGAGCTCCCCTGAGCGCACCCTCCTGCGCTCCAGTCAGGCTCCCGCCGCGAAAGTCGGTCGGGAGCCTCTTTTTGGAGCATGTCGATATTCAGGTGAGCCCGGCCTGCGAAGGCCAGCTTCCTGCGCTTCCGGTGCTCACGTATTGAAAGTACGCTCCGCTCCGGTTCTCGGAATCCACCGTTCTCGGCTCGGCCTGACCTGAATCTCAACAGACCCCGCGGCGGCGCCAGAACAAGGCTTCGCCGCCTTCCTTACGTTTCCCTGCTGTTCCGCGCTAGGACCAATCGACATTCAGGATTCAGTTCTGCGGTGATGTGTGATTCATGGGTTTCCAGATTCGGTAATC
>NZ_VFTG01000026.1 GCF_006439355.1 Mesorhizobium sp. B4-1-3 | reverse complement strand
TTTACGGGGAGAAGGTGCCCGAAGGGCGGATGAGGGGTGTTTCAGTTAGCAAGGGCTGCAATCTGTGACTCACCCCTCATCCGTCTCGGCGCTGCGCGACGATCCACCTTCTCCCCGTAAACGGGGCGAAGGGAAGCAATCACAAACCGGTGAAGCTGTAACGAACCCATCCACCCCGGCGAAATCGGAGCATGACCCGCTACGGAGACTGCTTCCCATGACCGGATTGAAGACAAGCCTGCTCGCCGGCGCGATGCTTGCCGCCACGCTCGGCGCCGCTTCCGCCCAGCCGCTGACCGTGGTCGAGCTGTTCACCAGCCAAGGCTGCTCGTCCTGCCCGCCGGCCAATGCCAACCTGATCAAGGTCAAGGACCAGCCGGGCGTGCTGGCGCTGTCGTTCAACGTCACCTATTGGGACTATCTCGGCTGGAAGGACACGTTCGGCCGCAAGGAATTCACCGATCGCCAGGTGACCTACGAGCCGTCCCTCGGCCGCGACGGGCCGTTCACGCCGCAAGTGGTGGTAAACGGCAGAAGCGACGGCGTGGGCGCGGCGCCGGGCGAGATCCAGAAGCTGATCGCCCAGAGTGAGATCAACAAGGGCGGCCGCACGCAAGGTCCGGAGCTTTCGCTCGGCCAGGGCAAGGTCCGCATCGGCGCCGGCAAGGCGCCGGGCGGCGGCGCCGACATCTGGCTGGTGCGCTACAACAGGGGTGTCGTCGAGGTGCCCGTGGCGCGCGGCGAGAACACCGGTCGCACGCTGCCGCACGCCAACGTCGTGCATGCGCTGACCAAGCTCGGCCGCTGGAACGGCGAGGCCACCACGCTGCCGCTGCCGGCGGCGACTGGCGGCTTGAGCACCGCCGTGCTGGTGCAGGGTCCGGATGGCGGACCCATCCTGGCTGCCGCCGCCGCCAACTGATTTTCCTTATCTTCGCGCGGGGCCGCATGAAAGCGGCAACGCATAACCCGGCCCGCTTCCGCGCGCCATTACCCAAGGAGTACGACCCATGACCAAGTTCCTCACGCTGCCGGCTCTGGCCCTCGCGCTTTCGGCTTCCGTTCTGGTCGCCGGCGCCCGCGCCGACGACGCGACAAACGCGATGAAGCCCGCCAACGCAATGGCGACCGATGCCATGAAGCCGGCCGATGCGATGAAGCCCGATGCGATGAGCACCGAGGCGATGAAGCCCGCCACGGATGCGATGAAGCCTGCCTCCGACGCAATGAAGCCGGCGGATGCGATGAAGCCGGCGGACACCACCGCTCAGTAAGCGTGGGTCGAGCACTGCCCCTCACCCGGCCTCCGCTTCGCTCGGCCGACCTCTCCCCGGTGGGGAGAGGAGACTGTCAGCGCCGGCGCCAATCTCTTCTCCCCACCGGGGAGAAGGTGGCCCGAAGGGCCGGATGAGGGGGACCGCCGTCGGCGGTTACACACCGCCGCACGGCAAAGTGAGAACCGCTTCGCGGCTGCGTTCGTATATAATGGAACAACAACAAGGAGACCCAACATGACCGGCATTGAAAAGAAAGCCGCGCGGCGGCCATTCCTTGCCAAAGGCGCGCTGGCGGCGCTGGTGCTCAGCGCGGCCGCGGCCGTGTTCTGGCAGAGCCCGGCGCGCTCGGCCGAGGACGCGGTGGTGATCCCGCCGCCGGCTCTGGACGAGAAGGCGGCGAGCGGCACCGAGAAGGCGATCTTCGCCGGCGGCTGCTTCTGGGGCGTGCAGGGCGTGTTCCAGCACGTCAAGGGCGTCAGCAAGGCGGTGTCCGGCTATACCGGCGGCAGCGCCGAGAACGCCGTCTATGAAGTGGTAGGCACCGGCCGCACGGGCCATGCCGAATCCGTCGAGATCACCTACGACCCGTTGAAGGTCACCTACGGCCAGCTGCTGCAGGTCTATTTCTCGGTCGCGCACAACCCGACCGAGCTCAACTACCAGGGGCCGGACCAGGGCACCCAGTACCGCTCGACGATCTTCGCCGAGAATGACGAGCAGAAGAAGGTGGCCGAGAGCTACATCGCCCAGCTCGACAAGGCCAAGGTCTTCCCCAAGCCGATCGTCACCACGCTCGAAACCGGCAAGACCTTCTACCCGGCCGAGGACTACCATCAGGATTTCCTGACGCTGAACCCGACCTATCCCTATATCGTCTACAACGACCTACCCAAGATCGAGAACCTGAAGGCGCTGTTCCCCAAGCTTTACAGCGAGAAGCCGGTGCTGGTGCTGGCCTCCAGCAAAAGCTGAGAAGGAAAGCCGGCAGGTTCCTGGCACAGATGACGAGGTTCGGACGGCCGCCGCTAATCCCCGGCGTCTGTGCCGATCGCCGGGCATGCCAGCCCGAAAACGAGGAGAAAGACCCCGCTTGCTGTCCAGAACTGTCAGCAGCGCGGCGATTCCCGGTTGCGCCGGGCGGCATCCGACCTATATCAGGTCACCTTTTCCAGCCGGCCGTATTTCAGCATGTCATCCATCATCTCGATCTCCGGTGTCACGAAAACCTATGCCACCGGCTTCAAGGCGCTGAAGGAAATCAATCTCGACATCGAGCGCGGCGAGATCTTCGCTTTGCTGGGGCCGAACGGCGCCGGCAAGACGACGCTGATCTCGATCGTCTGCGGTATCGTCAACCGGTCGTCGGGCAGCGTCACGGTTGATGGTCACGACATCGGCCGGGATTACCGCGCGGCGCGCAGCCTGATCGGGCTGGTGCCGCAGGAGCTCACTATCGACGCCTTCGAGACGGTCTGGGCGACGGTGAACTACAGCCGCGGCCTGTTCGGCAAGGCGCCCAACAAGGATTTCGTCGAGAAGGTGCTGCGCGACCTCTCGCTCTGGGAAAAGAAGGATTCCAAGGCGATCACATTGTCCGGCGGCATGAAGCGCCGGCTGATGATCGCCAAGGCGCTGTCGCACGAGCCGCGCGTCTTGTTCCTCGACGAGCCGACGGCCGGCGTCGACGTCGAATTGCGCCAGGACATGTGGGCGATGGTCAGGCGCCTGCGCGAGGACGGCGTCACCATCATCCTCACCACGCACTACATCGAGGAGGCGGAGGCGATGGCCGACCGCGTCGGCGTCATCAACAAGGGCGAGATCATCCTGGTCGAAGGCAAGGCCGAGCTGATGCGCAAGCTCGGCCGCAAGCAGATGACGCTGGAGCTGCGCGCGCCGCTGTCGGCCGTTCCGGACGGGCTTTCCCGCTATCCGTTGGAGCTGTCCGCCGACGGCAACCAGCTCACCTACACCTATGACAACCAGAGCGACCGTCCGGGCGTCGCCTCGCTGATCCGCGACCTCGAGGCGGCCGGCGTCCAGTTCCGCGATCTCGACACCAAGAACAGCTCGCTCGAAGAGATCTTCGTCAGTCTCCTGAGGCAAGAGCCATGAACCTGCGCGCGGCTCCTAATTTTCGTGCGGCCCCCAATTTTCGTGCGGTATGGGCGATCTACCGGGTGGAGATGGCGCGCGCCTTCCGCACGGTGCTGCAGAGCATCATCTCGCCGGTCATCTCGACATCGCTCTATTTCGTTGTCTTCGGCTCGGCCATCGGCTCGCGCATCAACGAGATCGACGGCATCGCCTACGGCGCCTTCATCGTGCCGGGCCTGATGATGCTGTCGCTGTTGACGCAGTCGATCTCGAATGCGTCCTTCGCCATCTATTTCCCGAAATTCGTCGGCTCGATCTATGAGCTTCTGTCGGCGCCGGTCTCCTATCTCGAGATCATCATCGCCTATGTCGGGGGCGCGGCGACCAAGTCGATCATGCTCGGCCTGATCATCCTCGCCACCGCCGCTTTGTTCGTGCCGCTCAGGATCGAGCATCCGTTCTGGATGATCGCTTTCCTGGTGCTGACGGCGGTGACCTTCAGCCTGTTCGGCTTCATCATCGGCATCTGGGCGAAAACCTTCGAGCAGCTGCAGCTGGTGCCGCTGCTCATCGTCACGCCGCTCACCTTCCTCGGCGGCAGCTTCTATTCGATCCACATGTTGCCGGGCATCTGGAAGACGGTCACGCTGTTCAACCCGGTCGTCTACCTGATCAGTGGCTTCCGCTGGAGCTTTTACGGCAAGGCGGACGTCTCGGTCGGCGTCAGCCTCGGCATGACGCTGGTGTTCCTGGCGATCTGCATCGCCATCGTGGCGTGGATCTTCAAGACGGGCTATCGGCTGCGGAACTGACGGGGTTCCTCTCCCCGCTTTGCGGGGGCGAGGAAAGAGCGCCCCCTCAAATCGCCTTCAGCAGGCGCAGCAGCCCCAGCATCTCCACGAAAGTCCCTTTGCGGAAGGCGATGTAGGTCGGCTCCTCGACGCCGTGGAAGCGGCGCTTGAAGGCTGCCTGGCCCTGCAGGTTGAAGCGCGAGCGGTTGACCCAGGGCGAGTTGTAGGCGCGCTGGAAGGCGCCGCGCCAGAAGCCCGATTCGGCAAAGCCGCTGGGCTCGATACCGAACAGCGGCGAGAGGCCGAGCGTCACCTCCGAGATGCCTTCCTCGCGAAAGCGGTCGACGGCGAATTTGGTCAGGCCGATCTCGGCATGCGGCGTCGCGTCGGTCTGCTTGCGCTTGAAGGCCGTGGTGTAGCCGATGACCTTGCCGTCGCGGAACAGCGGGTCGAAATCGAGGATGGCGAGAAGCCGGCCTTCGGGGCTGTGCAGGAGGAAGCGGCGCATGTCGGCGCCGAGCTCTTCGGAAAAGCGGCGGTTGAGGAAGCCCATCTCCCAGCGCTTGATGATGCGCTCCTTGCGCCAGTCGGCGGAAAGCTGGCTGATCTCTTCGTGCAGCCCGTCGCCCCTGTCCTCGGCGATGACAAAACCCTTCTTCGTCAGCCAGCGTTCGGAATAGCGCACGGTCTCGTTGCGCTTGCCGGAAAAATCATGCGCCGGCAAAAGCAGCCTGGTGTCGATGCCGAGGCGATTGACCATGTAACCGAGGCCGGCGAGCACTTTGGCCGTCTCGGCGCCGATCTGGACGAACCACGGCCCGCCGGCGGCTTCGACGAAGCGCTTTATGTAGAGCGCGCGATCCGCCGGGTCGACCACCGGATCGCCCAGCGCGAAATGGCGGCTCATCTTGGTGCCGAAGGCGATGTAGCCGTCGCCGTCGCTGAAATAGGACAGTTTCTGCTGTACGGCGGTCGAATAGGCGAGTGAGAAATCGCCGTAACGGCGCACCAGCGCCAGGCGCTCGTCATCCGTCAACTCGCGCCGCGGCACCTTGGGCGCCACGGCGTCGAGAAGCCTGTCGAAATAGATGCGCAGGGGCGCCATGAGCTCCGCGTGCCAAGAAGTGATGACCTGCCGCCCTCAGGTCCGAATCGCTGGCGACCGCTGCCGGCCACGTCGCGTCAGCGCGATATAGGATGCAATTGGCGGCGAATGAAGGGCAAACGTCGCAAAGCGGCCGCTATCGCCCATCGGCTGCCGCAACGGGTATGCGAAGATCGGCTTGATATTTCCATGCAATGTTATATATCACTGGATTGATATATAACGAGCCAACCATGGAAGACGTTCTTCGATCCCTCGGCTTTCTCTGCCTCGGCAGCCGGATGAAGCGCATAGGCGAGCAGCTGCAGGCCGACACTCAGCGCGTGCTCGACCGCCTGGACATGCGCATCCAATCGAGCCAGTACCCGCTGCTCGCCGCGCTCGACAGGCTCGGCCCGCTGCCGGTCGGCGAGTTGGCGCAATCCCTGGGCGTTGCGCAACCGGGTGTGACACGCAGCGTGGCGCTGCTTGCCGAGCTGGGGCTTGTCGAGGTCAACCCCTCGGAAGAAGACCAGCGGCGCAGGATTGTTTCGCTGAGCCGCAACGGCAGCCGGCTGGTCGAGCAGGCGAAGCGGGACATCTGGCCGAGCATCGAAAATGCGGTAGCGGATCTGTGCGCCGATCTTTCCGGGCCGCTGCTCGGCCAGCTTGCCGCCATCGAGGATCGTCTGGCCGAGACGCCGCTCCATCGCCGCGCCGAAAGGACCGCCACGCCATGAAACACGTCCTCGACCGCCCCGTCTGGAGCGCGCTCGAAACGCGGCAAAGGACTTTCGCGGAAGGTAACGATCTCGCGCGCCGGTACCGGCCATCGATCATCCCGTTCGCCGCCACGGCAACGGCAGATCCGGAAAGCCTCCACGCGCTCGGAAGGCTGGTTCCCGCCGGCGAGACCGTCATCCTGGCTCAGGCCGACAGCATTGTCCTGCCGCCGGCGCTTAAGGCGACGATGGCGGCCGATGCCGTGCAGATGATTGCCGGGCACGCCTTGCAGACGGTCGCCGACCCCCGGATCGAGCAACTGACGCGGCAGGACGCGGCCGAGATGCTTGCGCTTGCCTCGCTGACAAAGCCTGGCCCGTTCACGCTGGAGGCCTTGAGCCTTGGCGAATTCTGGGGCGTGAAGATCGACGGCAGGCTGGCCGCGATGGCCGGCGAGCGCATGAAGCAGCCCGGCTATTCTGAGCTCAGCGGCGTGTGCTCGCATCCGGATTTTCGCGGCGGCGGTCTCGCCCGGCTGTTGTCGCTGTTTGTGGCCAACCGCATCATCGCGCGCGGCGAGGTGCCTTATCTGCACGCCTTTGCCAGCAATGCCGCGGCGATAAAGCTCTACGAGTCGATCGGCTTCCGGCTGCGCAGCGGGATGAACATCGCGATGGTTCAGTGGGCGGGATGAGACGCGACGTCGGGGAGGTTCCGCCCACCCCGACGCCAAGTCCGTTGTCCGCAGGCTTAAACCGCGATCTTGCCGCCGCCCTGCTTGGTGATTGCAACGACAGCCGGCCGCACCGGCATGTCCGGCTTGAAGTCCGGCCAGCGGGTCGACGGATCCTCGTAATAGGACGGGCGGCCGAACCCTTCCCAATCCTCGCCGCCATCGCCCGGATGCTGGACGGCCACGAAAGCGGTCTGGTCGTCCGGCAAAAACAGCGGGCCGCACATTTCGGCGCCGATCGGCACGCGGAAGAACAGTTTTGAGGTCGCCCGCGCCGCGCCCTCCGTGTCGACCGCCCAGAGGCCGTCCGTGCGGCCGGTGGCCTTCGGGCCCTGGCCGTCGGTGGCGACCCACAGCCGCCCGGCGGAATCGACGGCACAATTGTCCGGCATGCCGAACCAGCCATGCGCGGTGGTCGCGGTCGAGAAGGTGGCGCCGACATCGGCAACGGAAGGATCGCCGCATTTCAACAGCACTTCCCACTTGCCCTTGCCGGCGGCGAAGTCGCCGCCGTTCTCGACGATCTCGATGATGTGGCCGAAGGCGTTTTCGGCGCGCGGATTGGCGGCGTCGACCTGCTCGGCCTTGCGCTTGGAATTGTTGGTCAGCATGACATAGACCTTGCCGTTGCCGGCATTGGGCTGGATATCCTCCGGCCGGTCCATCTTGGTGGCGCCGAGCAGGTCGGCGGCGCGCCGCGTCTCGATCAGTACGTCAGCCTGTGATGCAAAGCCGTTCTCCGCTGTCAGCGGGCCTTGCCCGAACACGATCGGCATCCATTCGACCGAGCCGTCCTCGGCAAACTTCGCCACATGGAGCGTGCCGTCGTCGAGCAGGTTCATGTTGGCGGCGCGGTCGTTGGGGCTGAACGTGCCGGCGGTGACGAATTTATAGACATAGTCGAAGCGCTCGTCGTCGCCGAGATAGAAGACGACGCGGCCGTCCTTGGCGACGATCGACTCGGCGCCCTCATGCTTGAAACGGCCCATGGCGGTGCGCTTCTTCGGCACCGAGTTCGGATCGTTGACGTCGACCTCGACGATCCAGCCGAAACGATTGGCCTCGTTCGGCTCCTTGGCAAGGTTGAAGCGATCGTAATGCGCGCCCCATTCATAGGCGCCTTCCGGGATGCCGAGGCGCTTGTAATTGGCGGCTTCCTTGTGGCCCTCCGGCAATTCGCCCGAGAAATAGCCGTGGATGTTCTCCTCGGCCATCACATAGGTGCCCCAGGGCGTGACGCCGCCGGCGCAATTGTTGAGCGTGCCGATGACCTTGCTTCCCGACGGATCGGCATTGGTCTTGACGCGGTCGTGGCCGGCAACCGGGCCGGAGAGCGCCATCTCGGTGGTCGACATGATGCGGCGATTGAGCTTGCCGTCACGCACCACCTGCCACTTGCCATCCTGCTTGCGGATTTCGACGATGGTGCCGCCATGCGCGGCCATCTCGACATCGATTTGCGCCTTCGAGAGCGGCGCCACCTCGGCGGCCTTCTTGCCGTCCTTCTCGACGATCGAAACGATGCCGGGGAACATCAGATGTGGGTTGGTGTATTCGTGGTTGACGACCAAGAGGCCGTGCTCGGCGGAGCCGTCGATCGGGATATAGCCGACATAGTCGTTGTTGTAGCCGAACTGTTGCGCCTGGGCCTCGGCCGACTGTTTCAGCGGATCGAACTCCGGCGAATCGGCAAACAGTGGATCGCCCCAGCGCAGCAGCACGTCGGCGTCATAGCCCGGCGCGACATGGTGCTTGTCGTCGATGCCGGCCTCGAGTTCGTCGAACCTGAACGCCGAAGCCCCGGCCGCGCGCGCCTCGTCGGCGGCGACCAGCGCCAGCGGGCCGACGGTGGCGGCGATCGCCGAGACGGCCAGCGAGCCCTTCAGGAAGCCGCGGCGCGAGAAGCGCGCGGCGATGATCTCGCCCATGGTGCGGTTGTCGGTCGGGTTGACGGGCGGGCCGTCATTGTCCTCGAGCAGGCTGGTGCGGAAGCGGGTCTCAGGGGGCACGGTCATGGGCTGTTCCTCTGGCTTCTTGAGGTGGCTGGGATTTGACCTTTCGACCCCTAAGGCGCGCCGATCACATTTTCGTGACACCGCCGGGATCGATCGTGGACAATTGTTTGCCGGCTGGTCAAGGCGCTGCCGGATCGGCTTGACGGCCTCGCCTGCTTCGGAAACAAGGGCTGCGGCCGCGCAGCGACGGCGCTTGAAAAAGGGGACGGCGGGTGAGTTTCTGGGGACTGGCGCAGCTCGGCATCTCGACCGTGATGTTCGTGCTGGCGGCGATGGCGGCCAAGCAATGGGGGCTGGCGCCGAGCCTCGCCAAGCTGCTTTTGACGCTGGCGCTCTACACGGCCGGCAATCTGGTCATGCTGAGGCTGGTGCGCGAATTCGGCATGTCGGTGTCGTTCAGCCTGTCGGCGGTGATCCAGCTGGTGGCTGTGAACGTCGTGGCGATCGCCTTTTTCGGCGAACGGCTCAATGCTTTCCAGGCGACGGGCATGGTGCTGGCGATCGCCGCCGTCGCGCTGATCACGCTCGGGCCCTATATGCAGCGGCTGTAGCGGGATCAAAGGCTTGCATGAAACCGATCGCCAACACGCTGCTCAACAAAATGGAATTCCCGGTGCTGCTGGCCGGGCTGGTGATTGCCGGCGGGCTATGGGGCCTTGTGGAACTCATGGAGCTGGCGCGCGCCACGACCCCGCACGCCTTCGACACGGAAATCCTGCTCGCTTTCCGGCATGCCGGGCAGCCGGACAGCCCGATCGGCCCGCCTTGGCTTGAGGGCGCGGTGCGCGACGTCACCGCGCTCGGCAGCACCGTCGTTCTGGTGCTGATCACGACCGCGACGATCATTTATCTGCTCTTGATTCGCAGACCCTCGACGGCGCTGTTCATGTTTGCGGCGGTAGCGGGCGGGCAAGGGCTCTCCAGCCTGCTCAAGCTCGAGGTCGACCGGCCGCGACCCGATCTCGTCTCGCATCTCGTCAACGAGACGTCGCTGTCCTTTCCGAGCGGCCACGCCATGCTCTCGGCCGTGACCTATCTGACGCTCGGCTCGCTGGCCGCCCGCTTCCTGCCGGACCGTAGGACGAAAGTCTTCGTGCTCGGCCTTGCCGTGCTCACCACCGTGCTGGTCGGCACCAGCCGCGTCTATCTCGGCGTGCACTGGCCGTCCGATGTGCTTGCCGGCTGGTGCGCGGGCTTTGCCTGGGCGATGCTGTGCTGGCTTGCGGCCCGGCTGCTGCAACGGCGCAAGGTTGTTACGGATAGCGAATAATCATTGTTTCATCTATGCTAGATGAGGGTTGAAACATCACAATGTTTATATTATCCATTGACACCGCAGACTCAGACATAGGTTCTGGCCGATGATCACTGCTGCGCAGATGCGCGCCGCAAGAGCGTTGGCCGGTATCGACCAGCGAACGCTTGCCGAGCGCGCCGGAGTTTCGCTTCCGACGATACAGCGTATGGAAGCGAGCGAGGGCGTCGTGCGGGGCGTCGTCGACACGCTGATGAAGGTCATCCAGGCCCTCGATGAGGTCGGGGTGGAATTGATCGGCGAGAACCAGACCAGCGAACGCGGCGGCAGGGGCGTACGCCTCAAGGCCATCGTGGCGCAGAACCCGCAGGGCTGAGCCGCAACTGCACCCGCCCCGGAACCGCTGCCGGTTTTCGGGCAGCGCGATGCAGCGTCGCAACGCGACGGCGACCGCCGACATGCAGCCGACGATCCCGCCGCCCTGTGGAGCGGAAGCAGTTTATGGATCAGGCGCGGCGGGCAATTCACCACCAAACACGGCCGACATTCGCCGAGCTGTTCACACCAAAGCTGGTGACTGTGCTGCGCGAAGGCTATCACCTCAAGCAGCTGAGGGCGGATGTGATCGCCGGGCTGACGGTCGCCATCGTGGCGCTGCCGCTGTCGATGGCGATCGCGATCGCCTCGCATGTGGAACCCGAGCGCGGACTGTTTACGGCGATTATCGGCGGCTTTGTCGTCGGCGCACTTGGCGGCAGCCGGTTCCAGATCGGCGGGCCGGCCGGCGCCTTCATCGTGGTCGTTGCCTCGACGGTCGACCGGCACGGCATCGACGGACTGATCCTGGCAATGCTCATGGCCGGTGTCTTCCTGATCGCGGCCGGTTATCTGAGGCTCGGCGCCTACGTAAAATTCATCCCGTATCCGGTGACGGTCGGTTTCACAGCCGGCATCGCCGTCATCATCCTGTCCAGCCAGTTGCACGACATGTTCGGTCTGACGCTGCCGGACAAGGAGCCAGGCGACCTGCTGCCGCGGCTTATCGCGCTCGGCAAGGCAGCGGGGACGGCAAATCCGGCGGCCATTGCTCTCGCCGTGCTCACCATAGGCATCATCGTGGCCATGAAGCGCTGGCGGCCCTCCTGGCCGGGCCTGCTGATCGCGGTCGCCGCGGCGTCGCTGGCCGCGACGGCTCTTGGTCTTCCCGTCGAGACGATCGGCACGCAATTCGGCGGCATTCCGCGGATGTTGCCGGACCCGACTCTACCGGCGCTCGATACGCAGAAGCTCCTCTCCGTAATACCCGATGCAATTTCCTTCGCGCTGTTGGGAGCGATCGAATCGCTGCTTTCCGCGGTGGTCGCGGACGGTATGACCGGCCGACGGCACCGTTCCAACTGCGAACTGGTGGCGCAGGGCATCGCCAATATCGGCTCGGCGCTCTTCGGCGGGATCTGCGTGACCGGACTGATCGCGCGCACGGCAACCAACATCCGCTCCGGCGCGCATGGACCGTTGTCGGGGATGTTCCATTCCGCCTTCCTGCTGCTGTTCATGCTGGTGGCTGCGCCGCTTGCCAGCTATATCCCACTGGCGGCGCTTGCCGGGGTGCTGGCCACGGTGGCCTGGAACATGGTGGAGAAACCAGCCTTCCTGGCGCTGATCCGATCGTCCTGGGGCGATGCCCTGGTGCTTCTGGTCACCTTCGGACTCGTCATCTTCCGCGACCTCACCACCGGCATCGTGATCGGCTTTGCGCTAGGCGCGCTGCTGTTCATCAGCCGCATGGCGCGCTCCGTCGAGGTGGAGGCGCACGTCCCGTCGGTCACGGAGGACCGCGCCGACGACGCAAATGGCGGGCGCGTTGCCTATGACCTCGCCGCCGCCACCGATCCGGACACCGTCATCTACCGCATCTCCGGCGCCTTCTTCTTCGGCGCTGCGGCAACGGTCGCCACGGTGCTGGACCGTATCGCCGACCAGCGCAGGAACTTCATCCTCGATTGCACGGCGGTGCCCTTCCTCGATTCGACCGCGGCAAACGTCATCGAAAGCACCGTGCACAAGGCCAGGCGCGCCGGAGGACGCTTCATTATCGTGGGCGCCTCGTCGCAAGTCAGGCGCACCTTGATAAGCCACGGCGTCAAGCGGCCGCTGGTGACCTATGCAGCCTCGATCCGTGACGCACGGGCGCAACTGGACCGAAAAGCGGAGATGGCGTAAGCGCCCTGTTCAAACGGTCGCTTCGATCGGCTCGGCAAGCTTCGGGTTGGCGCGTGCGGCGATCAGGCAGCCGGCGACGATGAGACATGCGCCCGCCAGCGTGGTCCAGGCCACCTTCTCGCCGAAGAAGAACCAGCCAAGCGCGATCGCCCAGATGAAGGCCGAGTATTCGGTCGGGATCAGATATTGCGCTTCGGCACGGGCGTAGGACCAGCTCATCAGGAATTGCCCGGCAAGCGACAGCAGCGCTACCCCGGCCAAGGGAAGCCAGAGATTGCTCGGCAGCGCAACCGCGAGCCAGGGCGCGGCGAGGCCGAGCATGATCGTGACGAAGAGGTTCTGGAACAGCATGATCTCGACCGGTTTGGCCAGCAGCGCCTGTTGCCGGGAGAGGATCAGATTGTAGGCATAGAACACCGTCGATGCGAGCACCGCGGCCGTGCCGAGCAGGGCATCCTGCGAATGGCTTGCAGCCCCGAACTGGCCGGCCAGGATGATCGCGACACCCGCCATGCCGGCCAGCGACGCCCAGACCGCTTGCCGCCTTATACGTTCGCCCAGCAGTAATGCGGCGAGGAAAAGCGCAAACAGCGGCGCGACGAAGCTCAGCCCGATCGCCTCGGCGATCGGCAGCCTGGCCAGGCCCCAGAAGAACAAGACCAGGACAATGCCGACGATCGCGGCGCGCAGCGCATGAAGGCCCAGCACCGGAAGGGCCGGCTTCGAGCGCGGCCCCGCCGACCAGGCCGCGCTCGCGACCAAGGTGGCAACCAAGCTGCGCCACAGCAGCGTGTTGTAGACGCCGACCGCGATGGTTAGCGACTTCATGGCCGCGTCCATGCCGGACAAAAGCAAGATCGCCAGCGCGCATATGAGCACCGGGATCGTCGGCGAAACGGCGCCGGTCAGGCTGGATGTCTTCACGGCTTCGCTCATGGCAGCCCGATATCGCGGAGCGAGCGGCGTAACCAGATGGCAGCGCCGTCGATATGGCCGGTCCAATGCCAGCCGCCGCGAGTGCCGAGATCCGGAACATCAGTGGGACAGCACCCCCCTCTGTCCCGCTGGGCAGAGGGGGTGTCAAGGAACGCGACGCTATTCACTTCGGCATGCTCAATCCAGCGACAGCGCCGCTACCTCGCCCTCGCCCATCAGCGGCACGTAGATGGTCGCCTTGCCGTCCGTGCCGATGTCGGCGCTGCCCGGCTTGAACTGCGCTATCATCGTCGGCGCGCCACCGGGCTTGTAGCTGTAGAGCGTGCCGGTCATGTAGGCGGTGGCGTAGATGGTGTCGCCCATGGCGATGACGCCGTCGAGATCGGCGAATTCTTGAGCGCCGGGCAGCGGCGTGACCTTCTTCGTGGCAAGGTCGACCGACAGCAGGCCGCCGGGCTTGGCGGTGCTGAAATCGGTCTTGTTGATGCCCTTGCCCCAGGAGGCGACGATCAGCCTGCCGCCATCCGCGAACACGCCGTTTGGCGAGGCGAGCAGCGGGTCCTTGGCGAACGGCTCCGGCCTGTCGCCGTCGATGCGGTAGATCGCGTCGGCCAGCATGTCGCTGACATAGACCTTGCCTGCGCTATCCTCAGTCATATCGTTGAGGAAAACGGCGCCCGGGACATCGATGGTCTCGACCAACTTGCCGCTGGCGAGATCGACGACGCGTACCTTGGTAATGTCGGCGGCATAGAGCTTGTCACCAGCGATCGCCATGCCCTTGGGCGCGTCCATGCCGTCTGCCCAGTGGCGGGCGATGAGCTTGCCGTCCATCGACAGGAGTGACAGGTAGCCATTGCCGTCCGCCGCCCCGGGATTGCCGACGATGTTGGAGACGACGATGCGGTTATGGGCGGCATCGACAAGCGCCGATTCCGGCTGCTCGAAGCCGGTGGCACGCCAGAGTTCGCCGGCCTGCGCAGCCGACACAGCAACAGTTGCGACGATGGTTGAGGCGATAAGATGTTTCATGGGTGCTCTCCTGTGGCGATGAGGGAGAGCTAGATTCTTTGATACTTTTCGGAAAGTTGGATCGACACTAGTATCGGAATTCGATACGAATACGCGCGAACGAGGTGCATTCCATGAACGGCCCGATCTTCGAGGCGCTGAAACGGACGCTGAAGGCCAAGGGCCTGACCTACCGGACGCTGGCCGAACGCATGGGTGTTTCCGAGCCGACGGTGAAGCGCATCTTCCATGAGAAGAACTGCAAGCTCGACCGGCTGATGGAGATCTGCGCCGCGGCCGATGTCGAGCTGGAGAACGTGCTCGGCGCGATGAACCGCGGGCCGGGTCCTGCCAACCGCGTCGCGCCGGAGATCGAGCGCCGCCTGGCGGCGCGACCGGCGCTGCTCTTCGTCTTCATCATGCTGTCGGAGAAATTCACGGCCGAAGGAATCATGCGCTCGCAAGGCCTGAGCGAAGCCTCGATGTTCCTCTATTTGCGCGACCTCGAGGAGCTCGGGCTGGTGGCGCTGGGGCGCGGCCTGTCGGCAAGGCTGCTGGTCGACACCCCGATCCAGTGGGATTTCGAGGGGCCGCTGAAGCCGCATTTCGAGATGACCAACAAGAACTTCATCGGCTGGGCGATCGGCCACATGGAGCAAGCCGCGACCTTTATCAGCTTTTCCCGGCGCATGCGGCCGCAAACGGCGGAGATGCTGCGGCGCGAGGCCGATGAACTCGCCGAACGCGCCAGGCTGCTAGCCCATCACGACCAGCATACCACGCCCGAGGACCAGCTCACCGGCTACAAATGGACCTTCGCTTTCGGCGCGACGCCGTTTCCCGCGATCATGCCGATCGGGCCGCATCCGAGGGATGCGGGGGCAAGGGCGGCGATGGAGAGACGAGCGCTGCCGGCGTAGCGCTGCGCCCCCTTCTCCCCCTTGTGGGAGAAGGTGGATCGGCGCGCAGCGCCGAGACGGATGAGGGGTGTTCCAGCTTGGCGGAAGCGCTCGTCCAAAGCCGCAATCGCCAACGCCTCATTCCCTGGAGCACCCCTCATCCGGCCGCTTCGCGGCCACCTTCCCCCACAAGGGGGGAAGGGGAAGGCTGGCACTACGCCGCCTTCGCCTCTTCCTGCGGCGCCGCGAGGTCGTCGCGTACCTTGCGGGCGAGTCTTTTGGCCGAGCGCTTCGGGCTGTCGCCGAACAGCCCGGCGGCGTCGGCGAGGCAGGCCTTGCTGAGGCTCTTTTCCGAACGCTTCAAGAGCTTGCGCAGGAGCCTAGTCTCATCAGACGGGCCGAGCGGCTCGCCCTCGGCATCGAGCAGGGCGCGCATGACGAACACGTCGTGCAATTCGCCGAGCAATTCGCCGAGCCTGTCGACCCCCTTGCGGCGCGCCTTGATCGGCGTCGGCCACAGGCGACCGAGCAGCGACAGATGCATGGAATGCGTCTTGGCAGCCTTGCGCAGGTCGTGAAAGTCATCGGGCTCGCCGCGCGATTCCGCCTTGTCCAGCGCCTTCTTCGCGCGCCGCAAGGTGGCGCGAGCGCCGTCGGCCAATATGTCGGCGGCCTGCTCCGGCTGATCGGGCAGAGCGAGCCGGTCGATGCGCTCCAAGCCCTCCCGGCAGGCGGAGATCGCAGCATTGATGGCGGCATCGAGGCCGGGACCGGCATGGAGCTCGTGCTGGCGCAGCACCAGCCGCTCGCGCACGGCCTCGAGACCGCCGTCGGCCGATTGCTCCGGAAAGGCATCGGCCAGGCGGTCGACGGTTTCGATGAGCGCGGTCGCCTCCCGCGGGCCGGCCAGCAGCGCCGAAACCTGCTTATAACATTCGTTTTCGGTCTGGCAGAACGGTTCGTCTCCGGAACGAACCAGGCGCAGCAAGGCGCGTACGCTCTTCAACCGCTTGCGGCATTTGTGCAGGCCCTGCTCCGGCTTCTCGCGCGCCATCTCGAGATGGCCGATTGCCTTGCCGATCTCGTCGGCCAATATGCGCCTGACCTCGCCGGTCAGCGGCAAGCGCGGATCGATGCGGAAGCTCATGCGGCGATCTCCGGAATCCCCCCGAGGGCCAGCGATGCGTTGTAGAATCTCGACTCGCCGGTGACCTCGCGACCGAGCCAGTCGGGCAGCATTTCGTCAGATACGTCCTCCGGCGTCTCCAGCTCCGCGATCACCAACCCCGCGAGCTTTCCGCCGAAAACATCGACTTCATAGAGATAGCCGCGGTGTCTAACATGGTGGCGTGTCTTCTCGATGACACGCCCGACGGCAAAGGCCATCAATTCCTCGGCCTCGGCAAGCGGGATGGGATATTCGAACTCGTCGCGCTCGCGCGCCCTGTCGCCGAACTTCAGCGTCAGCTTGGCGGAGCGTCCGTCGCTGATGCGCACACGCACCGTGCGGCCGGGCTGGGCGGCGACGTAGAACTGGCGAATGCGGATTTCCGCCTCGACCTTGCCGCGCCAGGCGGAACTGGAGACCAGGAACTTGCGCTCGACTTCCTTGCCCATGGCCGCGCACTAAAGCCTGTGAGGGCCAGGAAGGCAAGCCGGCTCGGAGGTCAAATTTGACTTTAATCAATCGATTGATTAAACTTGCGGCATGAAGAGGCAACCGGACCCGAAAAGGCAGCAGCGCGAGGCGACCACCGCCGAGCAGACACGCGCGGCGCTGGTGCGTGCGGCACTCAAGCTGTTCGGGCGGCAAGGTTTCGACGGCACCTCGACGCGCGAGATCGCGGCCGAAGCCAAAGCCAATATCGGCTCCATCGCCTATCATTTCGGTGGCAAGGAAGGCCTGCGCGCCGCCGCCGCCGACTTCATCGTCGAGACCATCCAGGGCATCGCCGGCCAGGCGCTAGGCGCAACCCAGGCGGCCGCTCCGGCAAACCCGGAAGCCGCGCGGGCACAGCTCTTTGCGGCCCTGGAGCGGATGGTGGGCTTCGTGGTCGTCAGTCCGCAGGCCGGCGAGATCGTACAATTCGTGCTTCGCGAGCTCTCGCATCCGACCGCCGCGCTCGACCGCATCTATGCCGGCGTGTTCGAGCCGACGCACCGGCGCCTGTGTCAGATCTGGGAACAGGCGACCGGCGAGCCGGCCGAGAGCGAAGCGACCAAGCTCACAGTCTTCACCATAATCGGCCAGGTCATCTATTTCCGCATCGGCCGCGAGGCGGTGATGCGCCGCATGGGCTGGCGCGAGATCGGCAATGACGAGGCCGCCAAGGTAGTGGCGGCCACCACCGGCAATCTCAGGGCAATGCTGGCGGCGCGCGATCCACGCGCCGGCAAGAAGGGCAAATCATGAGCTTTCTCTGTTCGCTGCCGCTCGCGGCCCAGCTGTTCGGCGCCTGCGCGCCAGCAGCCCCGCTCGCGGTCGGCTATGTCGAAGGCGAATATGTGCTGATGGCGCCGATCGAAGTGGCACAGGTGGCGACGGTGACTGTGAGGCGCGGCGACCGCGTCGAGACCGGCACGGCGGTGGCGACGCTGGAAGACGCCGATGCCAAGATCGAGGTGGCGCAGGCTAAGGCCGCGCTCGCGCAGGCCCAGGCGCAGCTTGCCGATCTGCAGGTCGGCAAGCGTCCCGAGGAGATCGCCGTGCTGAAGGCCGAGGTCGACATGGCCAAGGCCCAGGCGGCGGACGCCAAGCGCAAATACGACCGCGCCAGCGACCTCTATAAGCGCGGCACCGGCACCCAGGCGGATTACGACACCGCCTCGGCCTCGCTGGAGACCGCCAATGCCCAGGTCGGCCAGGCGGAGGCCAATCTTGCCGTCGGCAACCTGCCGGCGCGGCCCGAGACCATCAAGGCAGCCGACAACCAGGCCAAGCAGGCGCAGTCGAGCTTGCAGCAGGCCGAGTGGCGGCTGTCGAAGCGGGTGCTGACCGCGCCCTCGCCCGGCCGCGTCAGCGACGTCATCCGCAATCCCGGCGACACGGCCGGGCCGACCGCGCCGGTGATCTCGATGCTGCCCGACGGCGCCGTGAAGCTCAGCGTCTATGTGCCCGAAAGCGCGTTTTCGTCCGTCAAGGTCGGCACCGAGCTCAACGTCCATTGCGACGGTTGCGGGGCGAGGCTCAAGGCGCGCGTCAGCTATGTCTCGCCCGATCCCGAATTCACGCCGCCGGTGATCTACTCGCTCGAGAACCGGCAGAAGCTGGTCTATCTCGTCGAGGCCCGACCGGAGGGCGATGCGGGACCCTTGCAGCCCGGCCAGATCGTCGATGTCGACCTGGCCGACATCGGGGCGGATCTCGGGCAATGAACGTCATCGACGTCCGCGGCTTGGTCAAGCGCTTCGGCGACAAGACCGTCGTCGACCATGTGACGATGACGGTTGCCGAGGGCGAGATCGTCGGCTTCCTCGGGCCGAACGGCTCGGGCAAGACCACGACCATCCGCATCATGTGCGGGCTTTTGACGCCGGACGAGGGCGACGGCACGGTGCTGGGCTTCGACATCCGCACCGATGCGCTCAAGATCAAGCGTGAAGTCGGCTACATGACGCAGAAATTCTCGTTCTACGAGGATCTGACGATCGGCGAGAACCTCGAATTCGTGGCGCGGCTCTACCGGCTGAAGCCGGTCGAAGAGTATGTCTCGCGCACGCTTCGGGATCTCGGCCTGACGAGCCGCCGCAACCAGCTGGCCGGCACGCTTTCCGGCGGCTGGAAGCAGCGGCTGGCGCTGGCTGCCTGCATCATGCACGAGCCGAAGCTGCTTCTGCTCGACGAGCCGACGGCCGGCGTCGATCCCAAGGCGCGGCGCGAGTTCTGGGACGAGATCCATCGGCTGGCCGGCGGCGGGCTCACCGTGCTCGTCTCCACCCACTATATGGACGAGGCCGAGCGCTGCCACCGCATCAGCTACATCTCCTACGGCAAGATGCTCGCCACCGGCACGGTGGACGAGGTGGTGAAGAATGCCGGGCTGACCACCTTCGTGCTGCAGGGGCCCCGGCTCGACCTGGTGGCCCAGGCGCTGCAAGGCCGCCCCGGCGTGGACCAGGTTGCGCCGTTCGGCGCCACGCTTCATGTCGTCGGCTCCGACAAGGCGGCGCTCGAAAAGGCGCTCGCCGATGTCGAGAAGGAGCATGAGGGCGTCACGGTGAAGCCAGGCGAGACCAGCCTCGAGGATGTGTTCATCCAGTTCATGTCCGGCTCGAAGGACAATATGGCATGAACGCGGTCTTCTCCTTCGCTAGGCTGGGCGCGCTGCTGATCAAGGAATTCATCCAGATGCGGCGCGACCGCATCACCTTCGCCATGATGCTCGGCGTGCCGCTGATCCAGCTGGTGCTGTTCGGCTATGCGATCAACAACGACCCGAAGAGCCTGCCGGCAGCACTCGTGGCGACCAGCAGCGATCCTTACACGCGGGCCATGGTTTCGGCCCTGCAAACCACCGGCTACTACCGCTTCGACCACGTCGCGCAAAGTGCCGAGGAAGCCGAGTTCCTGATGGCGCGCGGCGACGTCTCCTTCGTCGTCACCATTCCCGCCGATTTCGCGCGCCGCGTCGAGCGTGGCGACAACCCGCAGATCCTGATCGAGGCCGACGCCACCGATCCGGCGGTGGCCAGCGGCGCGATCTCGACGCTCAGCACCGTCGCCGGCCAGGCGCTGCTCAGGGCGCAGGGTACCGAGGAAACCGCCAAGGAGGCGGCGCGCGGCCAGCTCGACGTCGTCGTGCACCGGCGCTACAACCCCGAAGGCATCTCGCAATACAACATCGTGCCCGGCCTGCTCGGCGTCATCCTGCAGATGACGATGGTGATGATGACCTCGATCGCGCTGACGCGCGAGACCGAGCGCGGCACGATGGAAAATCTTCTGGCCATGCCGTCGAGCCCGCTGGAGATCATGCTGGGCAAGGTGCTACCCTATCTGGTGGTGGGCGCGGTGCAGGTGGTGGTGGTGCTGGCTGCGGCGAAGCTTCTGTTTGCTATTCCTTTCATGGGCTCGCTGTCGCTGCTGCTCTCGACCGTGCTTGTTTTCGTGCTGTCGCTGGTGCTGCTCGGCTACACGATCTCGACGATCGCCCGCACGCAGATGCAGGCGCTGCAGCTCACCTTCTTCTTCTTCCTGCCCTCGATCATGCTGTCGGGCTTCATGTTCCCCTATCGCGGCATGCCGGGTTGGGCGCAGACTTTCGGCGAGATCTTTCCGCTGACGCATTTCCTGCGCATCACCCGCGCGGTCATGCTGAAGGGCGCCGAGCTGCCGGCCGTGGCGACGGAAGTCGGCTGGCTGGTTGTGTTCGTGGCGCTGTTTGCCGGCGTAGCGCTGGTGCGATTCAGGCGCACGCTGGATTGAAATCACGGAAAATCTTGCGCACAAAAGCCTAAGGCTGGCAGGACAGACGGGGGCGCGAAGGATCACAACGATTCTCGCGTGCAGGCCGCGGCGCTAAGCAGCCGCCATGATCTCCGCATAAGTGCCGAAATCGACATTGCCGCCGGACAGCACCACGGCCACGCATTTGCCGGCGAGGTCGATCTCGCCGGATGACAGCGCGGCCAGCGCGACGCAGCCGCCGGGCTCGACCACCAGCTTGAGATAGGCCATGGCGTCGCGCATTGCCTGGGCGGCGGCCGCGTCGGAGACGGCGATGGCGCCGGCGAGATTTTTTCGGTTGATCTCGAAGGTGATGGCGCCGGGCTCCGCGGTGAGCAGCGCATCGCAGATCGAGCTGTGGCCGGGCTCGTTTGCGACCCTTTCGCCCTTGGCCAGCGAACGGCGCGTGTCGTCGAAATGCTGGGGCTCGACGGCCCAGACTTGCGTGTGCGGCGAGGCGTCCTTGACCGCGACCGAGATGCCGCTCGACAGGCCGCCGCCGCCGCAAGGCACGATGACGGCGTCGAGGGTCACGCCGAGCACCTTGGCCTGCCGCATCAATTCCAGCCCGATCGTGCCTTGGCCGGCGATGATGGCCGGATCGTCGAAGGGCGGCACCAGCGCCATGCCTTGTTCGATATAGGGGCGCACGACCGTCATGCGATCCTCCTTGAAGCGGTCGAACGTCACCACTTCGGCGCCCATCCTGCGGACATTGCCAACCTTCATGGCCGGTGCATCGGCCGGCATGGCGATCACCGCCTTGACGCCGAACATGGCGGCCGAAGCCGCCACCCCTTGCGCATGGTTGCCGGAGGAGAAGGCCACGACCCCGCGGCCGCGCTCTTCCTCGCTGAGCGACGACAGCTTGTTATAGGCGCCGCGGATCTTGAAGGAGCCGGTGCGCTGCAGCGTTTCAGGCTTGAACAGGATACGGCCGCCATGGCGCGTGTTGAGCTCCGGCGACTCGATCAGCGGCGTTTCGATGATCAGGCCGGAAAGCCGCTCGGCGGCGGCGCGGATGTCTAAGATGCCGGGCAGGGTGGTCATGGGCGAGGGCCTTGCGAAGAACGAGACGGCCCATGGTGCACGGAAAAGACCGTAACGTGCCAACGAAAAAATGTCATGGAGACAAGGTTGGCAATGGTCCCGTCGTCGGCTACTCGTCGCCTTCGACGACCCGCAGCCTGAGCTGGCCAGTCTTTGAATCGGCCACCCGCGCGCCGGCATCGGCCTTTGGCGCCGCACTTCGCGCGGCCTCGGTCTCGCCCTCGGCGAATTCCAATGCCTCGATCTTCTGGCCCCGCTTGGTCACCTTCGACGTCGACACCAGGATGTCGTCTATGTCACGCGCCGCTTGGCCGAAATGCGTCTGCAGCCGGCGCACCCGCTCGTCGACCCGCGCGACGTCCTCCATCAGCCGGATGACCTCGCCCTGGATCAGATGCGCCTGCTCGCGCATGCGGGCATCCTTCAGGATCGCCTGGATCACCTGGATCGACAGCATCAATAGCGACGGCGAGACGATGACGACGCGGGCGCGATGCGCCTTCTGCACCACCGCCTCGAAATTCTCGTGGATTTCCGCGAACACCGATTCCGACGGCACGAACATGAAGGCAGTGTCCTGTGTCTCGCCCTGGATCAGGTATTTTTCGGCGATATCGCGGATATGCACCTCGATGTCGCGCCGGAACGCCTGCGCCGCAACCTTCTGCATGTCAGCGCCTTCGGCGGCGCGGATGGCGTTCCACGCTTCCAGCGGGAACTTGGCGTCGATGGCGAGCATCGGCGCGCCGTTCGGCATCCGCACCAGGCAGTCGGGCCGGCTGCCGTTGGAGAGGCTCGCCTGGAACTCGTAGGCGCCATGCGGCAAGCCGTCGGCGACGATCGCTTCCATGCGCGACTGGCCGAAGGCGCCGCGCGTCTGCTTGTTGGAGAGGATCGCCTGCAGTTGCACGACCTGGCCGGCCAAGGACTGGATGTTGCCCTGCGCAGTGTCGATCACCGCCAGCCGCTCCTGCAGCTTGGCCAGGCTTTCATGCGTCGACTTGGTCTGCTCGGCCATGGTCTGGCCGAGGCGGCCGGTCATGGCGTCGAGCCGTTGTCCCAGCGACTGGGTAAGCTCGGCCTGCCGCGCGCCGAACACTTCGGCGATGGCGCCCATGCGCCCCTGCATCTCGGCTTGCGCCTGCATAATGTCGGCCATCCTCGCCTCGGCATCGCGGGCATGGTCGGCTGCTTCCGCAGCAGCCGCCGCGCGCGCCCCGGCCGCGCGCCACAAGGCGACGACGAGCGCCACGAACAGCGCAAGCAGAAGGATTGCGCCGAAAGCCAGCGCCTGGCCAAGCGTGATAGTCGTGGCGCCGAGGCGCGCGATGGGCTCGGAAAGAATGGAGGTCATGTCGTTCATTTGGGCAGCATAACCGATTCGGCCGGGTGGCACAGATCAAAACGTGAACGGGCCAACGGTGCCCCGGTTGACGCTTGTCAAGCGAGGTCTTAGGTGAGACGTCATGTCGATCAAGCCGCTCATCATCCTTCCCGATCCCGTCCTGCGCCAGGTTTCCAAACCGGTCGAGCGCGTCGACGCCGATCTGCGCAAGCTCGCCGACGACATGCTGGAGACCATGTATGACGCGCCCGGCATCGGCTTGGCGGCGATCCAGGTCGGCGTGCCGCGGCGTCTGTTGGTCATTGACCTCGCCAAGGAGGGCGAGCCGCCTCAGCCGCATGTCTTCATCAACCCGGAAATCCTCGAAAGCGCCGACCAGCGCTCGGTCTATGAGGAAGGCTGCCTGTCGATCCCCGATTATTATGCCGAGGTCGAGCGCCCGGCTTCCGTGCGGGTGAAATATCTCGACCGCGACGGCAAATTGCAGGAGATGCAGGCTGAAGGCCTGATGGCCACCTGCCTGCAGCACGAGATCGACCATTTGAACGGCGTGCTGTTCATCGATCACATCTCGAAGCTCAAGCGCGACATGGTGGTGCGGAAGTTCAAGAAGCTCGCCAAGGACAAGGCGCCGGGCAAGATGGTGGGCTAGGGCCGTTCCGGCCGCGCGAGCGACTGAGCCTACCGGAAAATAGGATTCGCAGGATCTCATGCCGCTTCGCGTCATCTTCATGGGCACGCCGGATTTTTCCGTGCCGACGCTGCGCGCCGTCGCCGAGGCAGGCCATGAGATTGCGGCCGTCTACACGCAGCCGCCGCGCGCCGCCGGCCGGCGCGGTCTGGAATTGACGCCGTCCCCGGTGCAGCGCGAAGCCGAACGGCTGGGGCTCGAAGTGCGCACGCCCTCATCGCTGAAAGGCGAGGCCGAGCAGCAGGCTTTTGCCGGCTTGCAGGCCGATGTCGCGGTCGTCGTCGCGTACGGCCTGCTCCTGCCGAAAGCGGTCCTGGAGGCGACAAGGCTCGGCTGTCTCAACGGCCATGCCTCGCTTTTGCCACGCTGGCGTGGTGCTGCTCCGATCCAGCGCGCCATCATGGCCGGCGATGCCGAAACCGGCATGATGATCATGAAGATGGAAGAGGGTCTGGACACCGGGCCGATAGCATTGGTTGAAAAAGTCGTCATCGCACCCGATATGACGGCCGGCGAATTGCATGACCGCCTGATGGCTCAGGGCGCTTCGCTGATGGTCGAGGCGCTCGCGCAGTTGGGGATAAATTGTCTGACATTTGCCCCGCAGGCGGCGGAAGGGGTGACCTACGCCCGAAAGATCGATAAATCGGAGACACGCGTAGACTGGACGCGGCCTTCTGGCGAAGTCCACAATCACATTCGCGGCCTCTCGCCCTTCCCGGGCGCGTGGTGCGAGGTCGAAATTGGCGGCCGCATGGAGCGGCTGAAACTGCTTCGCTCGACGCTCTCGGAGGGCGTCGGCGAGTCGGGAGGAATTCTCGATGACCGGCTGACGGTCGCCTGCGGATCGGGCGCGGTCAGGCTGGTCGAAGTTCAACGGGCGGGCGGAAGGCCTGCCGCCGCGCAGGAGTTTCTGCGTGGAGCCAAGATCGCAAAAGGAACGAAACTCACATGAGCATGATGTCGATACGCGCGGCGACGCCGCGGGATCGCGAGGCGATCCGCCTCGTCGAAGAGCATGCCTTTGGCCAGCAGGCGGAAGCCGGCCTGGTCGACGCATTGGTCACCGGCGGCGATGCCGTCGTCGAGCTGGTGGCTGAGGAAGACGGCCAGGTCGTCGGCCACATCCTGTTTTCCAGGCTTTACGTGCAGAACGGCGGCAAGCGTTTCGCGGCCGTCGCGCTGGCGCCGCTGGCGGTCGAGCCCTCCTTCCACGGCACCGGCATCGGCGGCGCGCTGATCCGCGAGGCGCATGTGCGGCTCAAGGAAGCCGGCGAGACGCTGGCCGTCGTCCTGGGCGATCCGACCTATTACGGCCGTTTCGGTTACACCCATGCCCGCGCCGCGAATTTCGAGAGCGAGTATCAGGGCGAGGCGCTGCAGGCCCTGGCCTGGGGTGACGCGCCCGAGACCGGCAAACTGGTCTACGCTTCGGCCTTCACCGCTTTAGCCGCCTAGGCTAAGGCGAAAGCACAGCTGGCATGCCGCGTTTTCGGCTCGATATCGAATATGACGGCAGCCAGTTCGCGGGCTGGCAGCATCAGGCCGATCAGCCCTCGGTGCAGCAGGCGATCGAGCAGGCAATCGAGAAGTTCTGCGGCGAAGACCTAAGAATACGGGCCGCCGGCCGCACCGACGCCGGCGTGCACGCCACCGCCCAGGTGGCGCATGTCGATCTCGCCAAGGCGTGGCCGGGCGACAAGGTGCGCGATGCGGTCAACGCCCATCTGCAGGCGGCAGGCGCGCGCGTCGTCATCCTGAAAGCTGCCATCGTCGCCGACGGTTTCGACGCGCGCTTTTCCGCCACCGGCCGCCACTATCTCTATCGTATCCTCAACCGCCGGGCGCCGGCGGCGCTGGAAAAGGGCAAGGTCTGGTGGGTGCCGAAGCGGCTCGACGCCGAGGCCATGCACGAGGCGGCCAAGGTGCTGCTTGGAAAGCATGACTTCACCACCTTCCGCTCCACCCAGTGCCAGGCCGAAAGCCCGGTCCGCACGCTTGACCGCCTCGATGTCGGACGTAATGGCGATTTCGTCGAGGTGCGCAGCTCGGCGCGCTCCTTCCTGCACAATCAGGTTCGCTCGATGGTCGGCTCGCTGAGGCGCGTCGGCGACGGCTCTTGGGGCGCCGCCGATCTCAAGGCGGCGCTCGAAGCGCGCGATCGCGCCGCCTGCGGCCAGGTAGCCCCGCCGGACGGGCTGTTTCTTGTTGGGGTGGATTATCCCGAGGACGTCTGAGGCCAGATCAGCCAGCGTCGTCCCCGGCGAGTTCGTCCGACCAGTTGGTTCCGCCATAGAACAGGCGCAAAATCACCACCCGCTCAGGCTCTACGATGAAAGCGACGGCGACCCGGCGTTCAAACCCGACGACACGAAGGCCCGGCCGCACGTCATCGCGACGCGTGCCGCGTTCGGAGCCATGTTCGAGACGCTCGCAGAACGCCCTTATGCGACGATCATAGGCGTCCGCCGTGATGGGGCTGCTGGCTTCAGCAACAATAGTATAGATGCGATCGAGATCGTCGCCCGCATCAAGCGAGTAGACGACGGCTCGGCGCTTCACGGCTTCTTCTGCGAATGTGTCTCGTGGCGTTTGCGCGCCCGCTCGGCCATTTCCGCAGGCGAAATGACCTTGCCAGGGTTTGTCCTCAACGCGTCATAGGTCGGTGCGACTTCCTCGCGGAGCCAGCGCTCCACCGCGGCGTCGCGCTCCTGAAGGGCGCGAAGCCCCGCGCGGATGACTTCGCTGCTGGTGGCATAGGTGCCCGAGCGGACGAGTTGATCGATGAAGGCGGCTTGCTCCGCCGGCAGGCTGAAGGTGCGTTTTTCGGTGGCGGACATAGATTACCTCCACGAAGAATGGTATGAAACTATCATACCGCCATGCTCACAAATTGAAAGCCCTTTTCAGTCGGGCAGGATCAACCTCGGGTGCTGTCCGGTATGTCGATGCCGAGCAGGGCCTGCAGGCCGAACAGGACGAGCAGCGAGGCGATGAACATGCCGACGAACACGGCCGTACCCACCGCCGGCCCTTTGCCGATGGTTGCGTTGGTCATGCGCCAGGTCAGCACCATCGACAGGCCGAACAGAACCAGCGACACCAGGCTGGCGACGTCGCTGCTGGAGGGCACGAAGAGCCTGAGCAGTGCCGAGGGCAGCATCAGCCAGGCGATGATCGCCGACGTCCAGTTGGACGCGACGACATAGTGGACGAAACGGCCGCCGATGCCGGCGCGCGGCGCGACCAGCGCCAGCGCCACCAGCGGCAGCACCCAGGAGCCGAGATCGACCGTAGCCAACCGGATCAGCATGCCGAGGCGCCCGGCGAAGGCATCCGGGTCGCCGATCTCGTTGGCGATCCCGACCCAGCCGACGATCAGCGCCGGCGCCGCCACGATGATGGCGAAGAAGGAATTCCAGAAACCGTCCGCCGAGAGGTCGAGCAGGCGCAGCCCGTCGGCCCTGCCGAACATCAGCCGCCAGGCGCCGGCCAGCGAAGCATAGGTTTCGTCCGCCGAAAGCATGGTCACGAAAGGCCTTGTCCGAACCAGTCTTCGATGAAGCGTTCGTAGATTTGCGTCAGCGTCTCTAGATCGGCAAGCGCGACGCGCTCGTCCACCATATGCATGGTCTTGCCGACCAGGCCGAACTCGACCACCGGACAATAATCCTTGATGAAGCGCGCGTCCGACGTGCCCCCGGAGGTGGAGAGCGCCGGCGTCTTGCCGACCATGGCTTTGATCGAGCCGCTCAGCGTGTCGATCAGCCTGTCGTCGCGGGTCAGGAAGACATGGCTCGGCCGGTCGCGCCAGACAAGCTCGTAGTCGACCGGCGTCTTCTTGCCCGGCCGGTACTTCTTGCGTCCGGCGGCCTGGTCGAGCCGGTTGTGGATTTCGGCCTGCACCGATTCGGCGTCCCAGCTGTCGTTGAAGCGGATGTTGAACGTCGCCGTCGCCTTGGCGGGGATGACGTTGGTCGCCGGGTTGCCGACATCGACCGACGTCACTTCGAGATTGGTCGGCTGGAAATCCTTCGTTCCCTTGTCGAACACCGGATGGAGCAGCGCGTCGACCAGGCTCATCAGCCCGCGCACCGGGTTGTCGGCGAGCTGCGGATAGGCGGCATGGCCCTGGCGCCCGTTCACGGTCACGCTGCCCGACAGCGAGCCGCGCCGGCCGATCTTGATCATGTCGCCGAGCGCATCCGGATTGGTTGGCTCGCCGACGATCGAGGCGTCCCACTTCTCGCCCTTGGCCGCCGCCCAGTCGAGCAGCTTGGTGGTTCCGTTGATGGCCGGTCCCTCCTCGTCGCCGGTGATGAGCAGCGACACCGATCCTTTCGGGCCGCCATTCTTGGCCACATGGCGCGCCACCGCGGCGACGAAGCAGGCGATGCCGCCCTTCATGTCGACGGCGCCCCTTCCATACATCTCGCCATTGGCGATTTCGGCGGCGAAGGGTGGATGCGTCCAGGCCGCCTCATCGCCCACCGGCACCACATCGGTATGGCCGGCAAACATCAGATGCGGGCCGTTGCCCGAGCGCCGCGCATAGAGGTTTTCAATGTCCGGCGTGCCGTCTTCCGAGAAGACTGGCCGTTCGACCGAAAAGCCGAGCGGCTTCAACATGTCCTGCAGCGCGGCAAGCGCGCCGCCTTCGGCGGGCGTCACGGACGGGCAGCGGATCAGGGCGGCAAGGTTGGCGGCAGGGTCGGTCGGCAATGTCATGGGCAAAGCGATAGTCGAAAGCAAAGGACCTGTCACGGGTCGGACATGGATGGACGATCACGCCGCCGACAATATGGTTGTCGTGTCGTATAAACGCATGTCGCCCAGAAGTGTGCAGCGGTTCTGGGAAAAACGACATGCATTATTATGCAAGTCGTGAGCCAAGCTGGGACGATTGCATGGCCAAGCATGAAAATAACATTGCCGTCGCCGGCGCCGGCAGCATTGGCTGCTATCTCGGCGGCTGTCTGGCGCTCGCCGGGCGCAGCATCGTCTTCCTCGGCCGCGGCCGCGTCATCGAGGCCATGCGCGAAAGCGGGCTGCGCGTCAGCGATCTCGACGGCCGCGACCGTTGCCTCGAAGCGAAAGCGATTACGACCAGCGACGATCCGGCAATCGCACTGGCGGACGCCGATGTCATCCTGGTGACGGTCAAGAGCGGCGCGACCGCGGAGATGGCCAGGCTGATCGACACCCATGGCCGCCCGGATGCCGTGGTGGTCAGCCTGCAGAACGGCGTCCACAATGCCGACAGGCTGCGCGCCGCGCTCCCGGGGCGGCGGGTGCTGACCGGCATGGTCATGTTCAACGTCGTCCTCTCGCCCGACGGTGAGCGACCGTTCCATGTGCATCGCGCCAGCCAGGGCGAGGTGATGATCGATACCGGTGTCGACGGCCTTGCCGGTCTGCTCGATGTCGATGGGCTTGCCGTCCAAGCGCGCGCCGACATGAAGGCGGTGCAGTGGGGTAAATTGCTGATGAACCTCAACAATGCGCTGGTGGCGCTCGCCGATCTGCCGCTGGCGAGGCAACTGGCCGACCGAAGCTGGCGCGTCATCCTCGCTGCCCAGATCGAGGAGGCGCTCGCGGCGATGAAAGCCGCGGGCATCACGCCGGCGCGCATCACCGGCCTGCCGCCGGCGCTGTTGCCGAAAGTGCTGCGCCTCCCCGACTGGCTGTTCGGGCTTCTGGCCCGCCGCATGCTGGCGATCGACCCTCGGGCGCGCTCCTCGATGTGGGACGACCTCAAGCGCGGCCGTCCGACCGAGATCGAGGAATTGCAGGGCGCGGTCATTCGACTGGCCAGGCAAACGGGTATCCCGACGCCGGTCAATGAACGCGTCGCGGCGCTGGTCCGTCAGGCGGAAGCGGCAAAGCGCGGTCCGCCGGGGCTCGGGCCGGGAGTGGTCAGCGCCGGTCCTCGATCAGCGTGATCTTCTGCCAGATCTTGCGCGACAGGTTGGACGACAGGTTCTCGATGTCGTTGGCGGCCTTGGCGAGGTCCCGCGACAGCGACACCAGTTCAGCGGCAATGGCGCGCAGGCCCCTTTCCGGAAAGCGCTCGGCGATACGCTCCTCCAGCCTTTGGGCCGTCTCGAATCCGCGTGGGATCGAGTGTGCGGTGGCGCATGGCGGTCTCAGCTGTCGCCCGGCGCATTGGTGCGCCTGCCGTAGCGGTTCGGTCCGGGATCGCTGCGGAAACAGGAGAGGATGATGAGCAGGATGGGCCCGATGATGAGCGAGATCAGCGCAAAATAGGTCGGCTTGCCGAAATCATGGAAGCGCTTTGCCGTCACCGCGAAGGTGGCCCAGGCCGAGATCAGCAGCACCCCCCAGCAGATCATGGCCCAGTTCTGGCTGGCCGCGGTGTTCAACTCGACCCGCGCGAACTGGTAGAACGGGAAAAACTGGACAAGCACCAGCAAGACCCCGGCCAGCGCATAGGCGACAGGGCTCAGCCGCCCCGAAAGGCTGAAGAACACCCAGAGGAATTGCGATCTGTCCGACAATCGCGTCCGCTCCGTCAAAGCATGTCTCCCGAAAGTGGGAACCGGTTTCGGGACAAAGAGATGCGCAAGATCAAAAACCTAAAGCGCAGGGAGCGAATCTGAAAGATCGCGACGCACTTTAGGCAGAATCAATCGCGCAGCAATTCGTTGATCGAGGTCTTGGAGCGGGTCTTGGCGTCGACGCGCTTGACGATCACGGCGCAGTAGAGGCTCGGACCCGGTTCGCCATTGGGCAGCGGCTTGCCCGGCAGCGATCCGGCGACGACCACCGAGTTCGCCGGCACTTCACCGTAGAAAACCTCACCGGTGGCGCGGTCGACGATCTTGGTCGACTGGCCGATGAACACGCCCATGCCGAGAACCGAGCCTTCGCGCACGATGCAACCCTCAACCACTTCGGAGCGCGCGCCGATGAAGCAATTGTCCTCGATGATGGTCGGGCCGGCCTGCATCGGCTCCAGCACGCCGCCGATGCCGACGCCGCCGGAAAGATGCACGTTCTTGCCGATCTGGGCGCAGGAGCCGACCGAGGCCCAGGTGTCGACCATGGTGCCGGTATCGACATAGGCGCCGACATTGACGAAGGAGGGCATCAGCACGGCGCCCGGCGCGACATAGGCCGAGCGGCGCACGATCGAGGACGGCACGGCGCGGAAGCCGGCCTTCTCGAAGTCGACGGCGCTCCAGCCGTCGAACTTGGACGGCACCTTGTCCCACCACACGGCCTGGCCGGGACCGCCCTTGATGATCTCCATAGGGTTCAGCCGGAAGGAGAGCAGCACCGCCTTCTTAAGCCACTGGTTGACCTTCCACTTGCCGTCGTCCTGCCGCTCGGCGACGCGGGCGATGCCGCGATCGAGCAGGTCGAGCGCCGCCTGGATGGCGTCGCGCGTCTCACCGCGCGTCGCGGTCGAAATCGTGTCGCGCTCCTCGAAGGCCTTTTCGATGGTCTTTTCGAGGCTCGCCAGATCGGGCTTCGACATGATTTCGCTCCATTACCAAGCTGTTAAGGCGCTCGGCCTTAACCTGTTTAAAAGTCGCGCGGACCCTATGTTAAGGCTTAATGAGGGTCAATCGCGCCAGCGTCACGGGACGGCGCAAGTAAAGGAATTGGACGGGTGGATTCGATGACTCCCATGGAAAAGGCAGGGTGGACGCCGCTGCCGCATTCGGACGAGGACCTGGAGCGCTCGAAAAGCGTGCCGGATACCCCGCAGACGCGTGCCGAAACCTACCGGCTGGCCTGGAATGATCCCGACTTCATGACGCGGCGCGAATTACGCGCCGTGCGCCTGCAGCTTGAGCTCCTGAAGCCGGAGATGATCCTGGCCGAACGCGGCATCCGCTCGACCGTCATCCTGTTCGGCGGCGCCCGCCTGCCGGAACCCGGCGGCGAGGCCTGGGCGGCCAAGAACGAGACGCAGAAGAAGAACCTCGAGGCGAACAGCAAATATTACGAGGAAGCGCGCAAATTCGCCCGTCTGTGCTCGCGCCAGTCGGCCACCTCCTATTATCGCGAGTATGTCGTCGTCACCGGCGGCGGACCGGGCGTCATGGAGGCCGGCAATCGCGGCGCCGACGATGTCGGCGCGCCGTCGATCGGCTTGAACATCGTTCTCCCGCACGAGCAGGCGCCCAATGCCTATGTCACGCCGGAGCTCTGCTTCAACTTCCACTATTTCGCCATTCGCAAGATGCATTTCGTCATGCGCGCCAAGGCGGTCGCGGTGTTCCCCGGCGGCTTCGGCACGATGGACGAGTTCTTCGAGACGCTGACGCTGATCCAGACGGGGCGCATGGAGCGCGTGCCGGTCATTCTGTTCGGCAAGACGTTCTGGCAAAGGGCGATCGATCTCGATTTCCTCGCCGAGCAGGGCACCATCTCGCCCGGCGATCAGGACATCATCGATTTCGTCGACACCGCCGACGAAGCCTGGGAAATCATCCGACGGTTCTACAAACTTTAAGATAATTGCCACGGCTCGGAAGGCCACGCGCCCGGCGGCAATGGCAACGCCAAGGCCGGCCGGGAGGGGCGCCTGGAGTTGGTCAGGCCGCCACGTCGACGATCGCGCTCAGGAAGCCGGCGAGATCGTCGGTGACGAAATCGACGTCGTCCTCGTTTGCCGGGTCGCGTTCCCAGATTTCCGAGAAGGTCGGCTCGAAATTGCGCGGCACCACCAGCACGGTCGTCATGCCGAGCGTTTTCGGCACGGCCAGATTGCGCGCCAGGTCCTCGAACATCACCGCATTGTGTCCGGTCACCGAGTGCAATTCGGCAAAGCGCTCATAGGTCTGGCGCTCCGGCTTGGGGCTGAGCCCCGCCGCCACGATGTCGAAGATGGCGTCGAAATGCTCCAATATGCCGAGCTGGCGCGCGGTGCGCTCGGCATGCCTGCGGTCGCCATTGGTAAAGATGAATTTGCGCCCGGGAAGCTGGCGGATCGCCGCGCCCAGCACCGGGTCCGGCACCAGCCGCGAATAGTCGATGTCGTGCACCTTCTCGAGAAAATCGTCGGGATCGATGCCGTGCCGCTTCATCAGCCCGTTCAGCGTCGTGCCGTATTCGAGGTAGAGCTCCTTCTGCAGCTTGCGCGCTTCATCGCGCGAAAGCGTCAACAGCTCGCCGATATAGGCGGTCATCTTCACGTCGATCTGCGCGAACAGGTTCGAGTGATGCGGATAGAGCGTGTTGTCGAGGTCGAACACCCAGTCCGTGACATGGGCGAAGCGGGCGGGATCGGGTGTCGTTGTCATGGATTTCTTATGGCATGCCGCCGCTGGATTTATCCACAACTTATGCGCGTCACGAAGTGTGAAAATGGCACCACGCTTCAAATTTTAAAAGTCCCGGAAAGGTCGCCTTTAACGCTTGCTGGCACACATGCTGACCGTTGGGAGCAAGTGATGAGTCGCATAGTTTTGAGGGCCGCTGCCGTGGCATTCGCTTCGGTCGCTGCCTCGCTGTTGTTGACGCTGGTTGTCATGCCGGCGATGGGCTTTCCGATGAGCCGCACGGTCTGGCTGGCGTCGACGGTTTGCCCGCTCGTGCTCGCCTGGGCCGCCAGTGCCAGCAGCTTCTGGCAGAGCGATCGGTTGCAGAATGCTCATCGCGAGCTTGCCCGCGCTCACGCGCAGCTCGCGGCGGCGCACCGGCGCCTGTCGGAAAAGGCAAGCCGCGACGACATGACCGGCATGCTCAACCGCGAAACCTTCTTTGCTGCGCTCGACGGATCGCGGCGCAAGAGCGATCGCGGCGCGCTGCTCATCATCGACGCCGATCACTTCAAGAGGATAAATGACAGCTACGGTCATTTGACGGGGGACGAAGCGCTGCTTCTGATCGCCGGCGCCATCGAGCGCGGCGTCCGCGGCGGCGACGTGCTGGGCCGCATCGGCGGCGAGGAATTCGCGGCTTTCCTGGTCGGCGCCAGCGAAGCGGAAGCCAAGCATGTCGCCGAACGCATCCGCCGCGAGGTCGAGCTGATCCGTTTCCGTCCCGTCAACGAGCGCACCGTGCCGCTCACGGTCTCGATCGGCGGCATAAGCTGCGGCGAAAGCGTGACCGTTTCCGATTTGATGCGCGCCGCCGATCGCAGGCTCTACGAGGCCAAGAACCGCGGCCGCAACCTTTCGATCCTCGACCGCGAGCTTTCGGAAGCGGCATGAAGTTCGCCGCAGGCGTTTGGAAAGTCCTAACCATGTCCATACTCAACCGGGCTAAACTTCCGAGTGTAACGCCGTTTTCACCTGGGTTTGGCACGGAATTGGCCTCCGCGGCGGCATGCGTGCCGTTCAGGGACGGCATGCATGGATCGAGGCCCCTATCGAGAGACGTGTCATGAGCAGGTTCATAAGCAAAATGTCGCGTCGCGCGATCGTGCGGGCGCTGATTGCTCTGCCGGCGCTGTCGCTGTTCCGCAACCGGCCGGCCCTTGCCAACCCTGGCGAGATCGACCCCGATGAAATCGTCGAGATCAATGGCTGGATCCTGCGGCGGAGCGACCTCGCATGATCTTCGACGGTTACGAGGCCTATAAGCAGGCCGGCTTCAAACCCAAGGTCTGCATCCTCGGCTCCGGCCCGGCCGGTACGACGATCGCCAGGAAGCTGGGCGCGGCCGGCATTCCGGTCGTCGTACTGGAGGCTGGCTCCCGCGAATTCAGCGACGAATCGCAGGATTTCTACCGCGGCAAGACGGTCGGCGATTTCTACTTCGATCTCGACATCACCAGGCTGCGCTTCATGGGCGGCTCGTCCAACCACTGGGCCGGCTGGTGCCGCGTGCTCGACAAACAGGATTTCGAACCCAAGCCCTGGGCGCCGGACACCGGCTGGCCGATCAGCCGCGCCGATATCGAGCCCTATTTGAAGGAAGTCCGCGACATCCTCGATCTTCCCGAGTTCCGGCCCGATGTGCCGGTTTCGGACGACATACGCTGGGTGCAATTGATCAAGAGCCCCGCGGTTCGTTTCGGCGAGAAATATGCCGACGAGCTCGACGCGAGCAAGAACATCGCGGTCGTGCTCAACACCTATGCAACCGAGCTTACCGGCGACGGTAAACGCGTCACCGGTGCGAAGCTATGGTCGAACGGACAAGACGCCGGCACTTTCAGCGCGGAATATTTCGTCACCTGCACCGGCGGGCTGGAGAATTCGCGGCTGCTGTTGTGGTCGAATGAGCGCTCCAATGGCGGCGTGGTGCCGAACGCGGCGGCGCTCGGCCGCTACTGGATGGAGCATCCGACCTTCGAGGGTGGCAACGCAATTCTTGCGAACTATTCGGAGTTCCAAGTCGACGCCTCGAACGAAGCCTTCTTCTCGCCGACGCTGGCCGCGATGGAGCGGCTGCAGATCATGAATTTCGGCGTCCGCCTGATCGAGAGCCCCTATCCCAATGTCAAGAAGCTGATCGCCGATCTCGCCTGCACCGCGCCGAACATGGCCGAATGGATGTCGTCCCAACTGGACCAGAGGCTGCGCTGCGCCGCCCAGCTCTACGTCGCCTGGGAGCAGGCGCCGCTCGCCTCGAACCAGATCGAGCTGTCGAAGACCGACGTCGACCACGCCGGCGTGCCGCGCATCGAACTGCACTGGAAGAAGTCGCCGCTCGAGCGCCGAACCCTGCTCGAGGGCCTGAGGCTCTTCGGCACGACCATGGCGCAGAAGAATCTCGGCCGCGTCCGCATCGACGACTGGATCAGCACTGGTGGCGATTACCCGACCAACGAGGAGACGGCAGGACACCATCATATGGGCGGCACCCGCATGGGCACCGATATCCTGAAGAGCGTCGTCGACGCCAATAGCAAGGTGCATGGCATGGACAATCTCTATGTCGGCGGCTCCTCAGTGTTCTGCACGTCGGGCCAGTGCAACCCCACCACCACCATCACCACACTCGCCTGCCGCCTGGGCGAGCATCTCGGCAAGGTGATCGCCGTCTGATTTCGACCGTGCTGCGCTCCACGCCGCTCTCTACCTGCAGAGCAGGCAACTGGCCAGGATCAAGGCCGAGCCCGATAAAGTCGATTGATCCGAAAAGGTCAAAGCGGCTCAGCCGCCTGCCGGCAGCTGAACCGCCCTGAATGTCGGTTGGGCGAAAACCGACCTCAGATTGTTGACGGATCGAGCGCCGGCAGACCCTTGAACCGCGAAACGATGCCGGCGAGATCGCCCCTGGCGAAGGCATCGCGCAGCGCATCGAAGGACGGCAGCACGAAATAGGCGCGCTGGAACTTGTCAATCTCATAGCCGGTGCGCATCACCGTCTCGAGATCGAACGGCACATGGTGGGCGTCCTTGCTCTCGATCGCGAATTGCAGCTCGGTGAAGGACGACATCAGTCCGGCGCCGAAGGCTTTCACAGGCTGGCCTTTCTCCTGGATGAGGCCGTATTCGGCGCTGTACCAGTAGAGCCTGGTGATCATCTCGTCGCCGCCGAGCGCGATCATGTCCTCGGCCTTCTCTCCATACATCTGCATGAAATCGGCGAACACCGGCTGGGTCAGGATCGGCACATGGCCGAAAAAGTCGTGGAACATGTCCGGCTCCACGATGTAGTCGAGTTCTTTTTTCGTCCGCAGCCAATTGGTGACCGGGAAGCGCCGGTTGGCGAGATGGTCGAAGAACGGACCGGCCGGAATCAGGCCCGGCACCGCAACGATCTCCCAGCCGGTCAGCCTGGCGAGTTTTTCGCTGACCACGTCGAAATCCGGAATCCTGTCGAGCAGGCCGAGCGCCGCGACGCCGTCGAGATAGGAGCGGTGCGCGAGCTTCTGGGTCAGCTTCGTCTGGCGGTCGCACAGCGTGCGCCACACCGCCTGTTCCTCGGCGGAATAGTCGTAGCCTTGCGCCACGGTGAAATCGCTGCGGCAGACCGAGTAGTCGCCACGCAGGCCCTGCGCCGCGCATTCGGCGGCGTAATCGGCAACGCTGATCGTCATCATATCCTCCTAGAAGATCGCGACCCGTGGATCGTAGAGGAAGTGTAGGAGCGATCGCTGAGGCAAATCAGCCTTGTTTCTGGCTCGTCCGCTGATTTTGAGGTAAAAGCACTCGGATCAACGCGAGATCGAGGAAACATGCCTCAATTCGACGATTTCGAGATCAAGATGCTCGATATCCTGCAGCGCGACGGCCGCAAGCCGGTGTCGGAGTTGGCGCAGGAGATCGGCCTGTCGACCACGCCATGCGCGCGCCGCTTCGAGGCGCTGCAGGAAACCGGCATTATTAAGGGCTTTGCCGCCGTGCTCAGCCGCCGCGCCGTCGGCCTGACCGTCGAGGTCTTCATCCAGGTGCGGCTGGTCAGCCACAGCGACGGCTCGCCCGAAAGTTTCATAGCCGCCGTGCAGCGCATGGACGAGGTCTCGTCCTGCTGGACGATGACCGGCGACCACGATTTCCTGCTGCATGTCATGGTGCCGTCGGTGGACGATCTGAACGCCTTCGTCATGCACCGGCTGATGCGGCTGCCCGGCGTGCGCGACGTCCACACCCAGCTCGTGCTGCAGAACATCAAGGGCCCCGGCCACGTGCCGCTCAGCCATCTGCGGCGCTGATCCGGTCAAATCTGGCGAAAAGCTGCGGGGAAACTGCTGAATCGCGCCAAGGCGGCTTCGACATCGGTGGCTAGCACAAGCGGACCAACATGGAGGTCCGCCTTGAATATCGTGCTGATCAATCCGCCGCACACCGCCATCGGCAGCCGCGTGCCCGACGATCATCTGCCGCCGCTAGGGCTGCTGGCGATCGGCGGCCCGCTGATCGATTCCGGCCATCAGGTCCGGCTGGTCGATGCTGAGTTCGGTCCGATGCCGCTTACGGTGCTGGTCGATAATGTTCTCGGCGGCGATCCGGACTTCGTCCTGATCGGCCATTCCGGCTCGACCTCGGCGCATCCGACCGCCTTGAAGGTCGCCGAAATGATCAAGGGCCGCGCGCCGGGCGTCATCGTCATCTACGGCGGCGTCTTTCCGACCTACCATTGGCGCGACATCCTCGCCGCGACCGACGTCTTCGACTTCATCGTGCGCGGCGAGGGCGAGGCGACCGCGACGGCGCTGGTCGAGGCGATCGAGATGCGCCAGTCCGTGGCGAGCGTCGCCGGCATCGCCTATCGCGATAGTTTCGGCCACCCGGTCGCGACGCAGCCGGCGATGACCATTGCTGATCTCGACGCCTGGCGCGTCGGCTGGGAGCTGATCGACCATCGCCGCTACTCCTATTGGGGCGGCAAGCGGGCCGTGGTCATGCAGTTCTCGCGCGGCTGCCCGCATCTGTGCAACTATTGCGGCCAGCGCGGCTTCTGGACCCGTTGGCGCCATCGCGATCCGGTCAGCTTCGCCAAGGAGATCGCTTGGCTTCATCGCGAGCACGGGGTCGAGCTGGTCAACCTGGCGGACGAGAACCCGACCTCCTCGAAGAAAGCCTGGCGGGCTTTCCTCGACGCCATGATCGCCGAGAACGTGCCGGTGCTGCTCGTCGGCTCGACCCGCGCCGACGACATCGTGCGGGACGCCGATATCCTGCATCTCTACCGCAAGGCCGGTGTCATCCGCTGGCTCCTCGGCATGGAAAACACCGACGAGGCGACACTGTCGCTGATCCGCAAGGGCGGCAGCACCAAGTCCGACCGCGAGGCGATACGGCTGCTTCGCCGGCACGGCATCCTGTCGATGGCGACCTGGGTGGCCGGCTTCGAGGACCAGACATTGCGCGATCTCTGGCGAGGCTTCCGCCAGCTCATCGCCTATGATCCCGACCAGATCCAGGCACTCTATGTCACGCCGCATCGCTGGACGCCGTTCTTCCGCATCGCTGCCGACCGCAAGGTGATCCAGAAGGACGTGCGCCTCTGGGACTACAAGCACCAGGTCCTGCACATGACGCGGCTGAAGCCGTGGATGCTGTTCTTCGCCGTCAAGCTGATCGAGGTCGCGGTGCAGTCGCGGCCGAAAGCGCTGGCGCGCATCCTGTTCCATCCCGACCCCGAGCAGCGCCATTCGATGCGCTGGTACACGAAGATGGGTCGCCGCGTCTGGTTCCGCGAGGTCTGGGGCTTTCTCGTCCGCGACCGCCGCGTCGCGGACGGGCCGACGCTCGCCGAGTTCTGGGGCGCGCCGCAGGACGCCGAGGAGGAAGCGATGACGGTCCGGCGGCCGGCGCGAAAGCCAATCGCGCCCGTCATCGAAGGGCAGCGCCTGTCGGAGAGTAGAAGATTAGCCGGCTGATCATGGGCAATTCACCGTTCCACGGTGAACTTGCCTGCTCTTCTTACGGAACGATCAGCGTGCCGGCGCCGTGCTCGGTGAAGAGCTCGAGCAGCACGGAATGCGGCGTCTTGCCGTTGAGGATGACGACGCCCTCGACGCCGCGCTCGATCGCCTCGATGCAGGTCTCGACCTTGGGGATCATGCCGCCCGATACCGTGCCGTCCTTGATCAGCGCCTTGGCCTCGGCGACCGTCAGCTCGTCGATCAGCTTCTTGTTCTTGTCGAGCACGCCCGGCACGTCGGTGAGGAAGAGCAGGCGCGAGGCGCGGCAGGCGCCGGCAATCGCCCCTGCAAACGTGTCGGCGTTGATGTTGTAGGTGTGCCCGTCGCGGCCGGGGGCGACCGGCGCCAGCACCGGGATCATCTCCGAGCGCGCCAGAAGGTCGAGCAGCGTGCGGTCGACCTCGACCGGCTCGCCGACGAAGCCGAGATCGAGCACCCGCTCGATGTTGGAATCCGGGTCGATCATGGTCTTGCGCGCCTTTTCGGCGAACACCATGTTGCCGTCCTTGCCGCAGAGCCCGATCGCCCACTCGCCCTCGGCGTTGATCAGCGCCACGATCTCCTTGTTGATCGATCCGGCCAGCACCATCTCGACGATCTCGACCGTCTTCTGGTCGGTGACGCGCAGGCCGCCTTCGAACCTGGATTCGATGCCCATCTTGGTGAGCATCGCGCCGATCTGCGGCCCGCCGCCATGCACGACGATCGGGTTGACCCCGGACTGTTTCAGCAGCGCGATGTCGCGGGCGAAGGCCTTGCCGAGCTCGGTGTCGCCCATGGCGTGGCCGCCATATTTCACCACCACCGTCTTGTTCTCGTAGCGCTGCATGTAGGGCAGGGCTCTGGAGAGCAGCGCGGCCTGCATTTCGGCGGTGGCGGCGATATCCGTCATCGTTGTCGATCCCAGCTGAAGCATGTCTCCCGAAGTGGGGACCGGTTTCGGGACGAAGACATGCTTGAAATCAGAGGTTAAACCGTGAATGGCGGCCTCTTAGCGGGAATTGCCGCGGGCCGCAAACGGCTTTGCGGTCACAATGATGAAATCAAGTGCGCTAAGCCGACACTCATCCGGAAAGCTTTTCCATCTCGCGACGGCGACGGCGTCATCCACGTCATCGACAAGGTCCTCTTGCCGAAGATGTAACAAAGCGGACCTGGCCGGCGAAGACGTGGCTGAGCGCCGGCCGCGACATCCAAGATCCGCGCTGCCGGCAAGGGTATGCTTCGCGCCGTCCCGCAAGGGGCGCGGAGCAGCAATTCCAGGACGGCGCGAAGCGGTTTTCCGTCTGGAATTGCTCAACATGGATAGGGCGTCACCGGCTTTTGATTTCCGGGCGGCCCCCTGTCTTGGCAGAATGCGTCAGGAGGAACGGCCATGAACCGTCGTGATTTTCTCTGGAGCGGGGCAGCCGCCGTCGCTCTCATCGCAGGATCCGCAGCGATGCTGCGCGCCGGCGGACCGAAGCCCGCTCTCGCCGCCGAGACGTTCGAAGTCACCAAGACCGATGCCGAGTGGCACGCCGTCCTGTCGGACGAGGCCTTCGATGTGCTGCGCAAGCAGGGCACGGAATATCCCGGCACCAGCCCGCTGCTCAACGAGCACCGCAAAGGGATCTTCGCCTGCGCCGGCTGCGACCTGCCGGTCTACTCGTCGGAGACCAAATTCGATTCCGGCACCGGCTGGCCGAGCTTCTGGCAGGAGATCGCCGATTCCATCGGCAAGACCGAGGACACTTCGCTCGGCATGACCCGCACCGAGGTGCATTGCCGGCGCTGCGGCGGCCATCTCGGCCATGTCTTCGACGACGGTCCGCCGCCCACCGGCCTGCGCCATTGCATCAACGGCGTCGCGCTGAGCTTCAAGCCGGCGTCTGCCTGATCACTTTCAGCTGCTCGAAAAGAATGACCCCGGAAATCGTCACCGATTTCCGGGGTCACGCGTTGAGGAAGCCAGGCGGGGGTTCCGGCTCCTCAATGGCCTCCGCCGCCACCGCCGCGCTGCTGCGCCGGCTTGTTGATGAACAGCACTAAAAATCCGAGCGAGGCGAACAGCACGGTCAGCATCATGAACACGTCCATGAAGGACAAAAGCGCCGCCTGTTGGTGAGCCATGCCGGACAGTTTCGAGATCGCGGCGCTCGTGGCGTCGAGGCCGGCGGTCTGCTCGAAGGTCAGCGTCATGTTCTGCAGCTTGGTTTGCGCGGCCTGGCTGCCCCACTGCACATCCTCGGAAAGCCGCGCATAGTGAAAGGCGTTGCGGTCGATCAGCACCGTGTTGATGAGCGCGAGTCCGACGGCGCCGCCAAGGTTGCGGGTCAGGTTGAATAGCCCGGACGCATTCTTCATGCGCTCCGGCGGCAGGGTGCCGAGCGCGATGTTGTTGATCGGCACCATGCACAGCATCATCGAGCAGCCGCGCAGGATCTGCGGGATCAAGAGCTCGTAGAAATCCCAGTCGGCGGTGAGATGCGTCATCCACCAGGTGCCGGTGGCGAAGCCGACGAAGCCGATCATCATCATCAGCCGGAGGTCGATCTTGTTCGACAGGACGCCGGCGACGGGCGCGGTGAAGAACATCGCCAGGCCGCTGACGAACAGCGCTTCGCCGATCATCATCGAATCGTAGCCGCGGATACGGCCGAGGAACACCGGATAGAGATAGGTGAGCCCGTAAAGGCCGATGCCGACGACGAAGGAGAACAGCGAGCCGAAGGCGAAGTTGACGTTGCTGAAGGCCCTCAGGTCGACGATCGGCTCCTCGGCGGTGAAGACGCGCCAGAAGAAGATGATGCCGCCGATGGTCATGATGATGGCGCAGGCAAAGACGGCCGGCTCCTGCAGCCAGTCGTGGTTCGGACCTTCCTCCAGCACATATTCCATGCAGCCGAGGAAAGCGGCCATTCCGATCAGGCCCCACCAGTCGAACTTGGAGAACAGTTTCAGGTTGGGCTTGTCGAAGTCGATCAGCGCCCACGCCGCCGTCGCCACCAGGATGCCGGGCACGACATTGATCAGGAACAGCCAGTGCCAGGACATCGCATGGCTGATATAGCCGCCCACCGTCGGGCCGATCGTCGGCGCCAGCGTCGCCACCAGGCCTATCATCGGCGAGACGACGGCGCGCTTGGAGGGCGGGAAGATGGTGAAGGCGGCTGCGAAGACGCTCGGGATCATGCCGCCGCCGATGAAACCCTGGATGGCGCGGTAGACGATCATCTGGTCGATATTGGTGGCGGTGGCGGCGAGCGCGCTGGCCGCGGTGAAGCCGGCCGCCGCGGTGGTGAACAAAACGCGCGTCGACAGCATGCGGCTGAGGAAACCCGACAGCGGGATCATCACCACCTCGGCGATCAGGTAGGCGGTCTGCACCCACGGGATCTCGTCGGAGCTGGCGCTGAGGCCCGCCTGGATCTCCGACAGCGAGGCCGAGACGATCTGGATGTCGAGGATCGCCATGAACATGCCGAACACCATCGCCAGGAAGGCGACGACGCGGCGCACAGGCATATGGTCCGCGGGCAGGGCCGGCGCGGCGGCGACCGGACGTCCAGGCACTGCTCCTGCGGTTATGGTTGCGGTTGCCATGTCATGGCCTCCCTAGGCAATTCTCAAGGACAGGCGCGTGGCGGTCCCGGATTGCGTCGAAATGGATAAAGCAGGCTGGGCGGCTCGGCGTTTGATCGGCCACCGAACCGCCCCCCGATCAGTTGGTCGTCGAGGCCGGCGCGGTGCGGCTGTCGACCGCGACGACGACGCTGAGGCCCGCGCGGAGCTTGCCGGTCTTCAAGACCTCGGCCGGCACGTCGATGCGCACGGGCACGCGCTGCACCACCTTGGTAAAGTTGCCGGTGGCGTTTTCCGGCGGCAGCAGCGAGAACACCGCGCCCGAAGCCGGCGCCAGCGAGGAGACCGTGCCTTCGAAGGTCTGCCCGTCGATCGCGTCGACGGTGATGCGGACCTTTTCGCCGGGCACCATGCGGCCGAGCTGCGTCTCCTTGAAGTTGCCGACGATGTAGAGCTTGTCCATGGGCACGACGACGGCGAGCTTCTGTCCGGGGCTGACGAGATCGCCCTGCTCGACCGAGCGGTTGCCGACGACGCCGTCATAGGGCGCTTTCAGCACGGTGAAGGAGAGGTCGCGCAAGGCTTTGTCGCGGGTGAGCTGCAGCGAGGCGAGCGTCGAAGCCGACTCCGCGCGCTGCGCTTCCAGCACGCCGATATTGGCCTGCGCCGCCGCGATCTGCGCGTCGGCGCCGACAAGGGCGGCCTTGGCCTGGTCCAGCGCGGTCTGCGCGTCGTCGAGCTGCGCCTGGGTGCCGACATGGGTCTTGACCAGCTGCGCCGCGCGATCCTGAGCGCGCGCCGCATTGTCGGCGGCGGCCTGGTCCGCGATCTTCTGCGCCTGGGCCTGCGACAGCGAAGCCTGCGCTGCCTTGGTCTGAGCATCGATGCGGTCGAGCGTCTTCGCCAAGGTGGCGATCTGCGCCTCGGCCTGGGCGACCGCGATCTTGTAGTCGCCATTGTCGATGACGAACAGCGGATCGCCGGCCTTGACCTGCTGGTTCTCGCTTACCAGCACCTTGTCGATGTAGCCGGATATTTTCGGCGACACGAACGACATATCCGCCTGGACATACGCGTCGTCGGTAGAGATCATGAACCGACCGTCGGTCCAATAGTTATACCCGTACCAGGAGCCGGCGCCGAGCAGGGCAAGGCCGATGATCGGCAAAAGGAAAGAACGGACAGAGCGCCTTTTCTTGGCCGGGGCTTCAGCCACGGGTGCCGCAACGGGAGCGGCGGGCTGGACGGGAACTTCCGGCGCTTCGGTCGACGGCTGGACCTTGGCGTTGGGAAACGTGCGGACTTCTGCGGTGGCGGGCGCGTTCGAGGACATAGGGATCTCTCTGGAGTCAGACTGAACCGTTCGGTTCGAATTGGTGATTGACATAGCGCGGTAAGAGGACCATATCAAGAGGAAATCGAACCGAGTGGTTCGAAATATTTTCAAGGAATGGCTTCCATGGTCGAAACGACAGCCGATAGCGATCTGCTCGACTTACGCAAGGGTCGTCCGGCGGCAGGGCAGGATCCGATCAAGCGTGCCCAGATCATCGAAGGCGCCCGCCGCGTCTTCATAGACAAGGGCTTCGAGGCCGCCTCGATGAACGACATCACGCGCGAGGCCGGCGTCTCCAAGGGCACGATCTATGTCTATTTCGAAAACAAGGAAGAGCTGTTCGAGGCGCTTATCGAGGAAGAGCGCGGCACCATCTTCAAGAACCTGTATGAGGTGCTCGATCATTTCGAGGACCTGCGCAACACGCTGGTGAAGTTCGGCATGGGGCTCTCCGCCAAGATCACCTCGGCCAAGGTTATCCAGGCGCAGCGCACCGTCGTCGGCGCCGCCGACCGGATTCCCGAGCTTGGCGCGCGTTTTTACGAGCGCGGCCCTAAGCGCGGCCACGACAAGGTCATGATCTTTCTCAACGAAGCTGTCGAACGCGGCCTGCTCGAGATCGACGATGTCGACCTCGCCGCCTACCAGTTCACCGAGCTCTGTCTCGCCGGGCTGTTCCGCCAGTGCATCTTTTCCTACCGCACCAAGGCGCCGACCCACGCCGAGATCGAGCGTGTCGTGACGTCCGGCGTCGATGTGTTCCTCAAGGCCTATGCCACGGAAAAATTCCGCGCCGACGAACGGGCTTCGAAATCGGCCTGAGCGCTTCGCTCGGAAAAGCCTGAAACGCCGCGGCGGGGCTGGAAAATCGGCCGCCGCGACCGTCCGCCACGATGCCGTGAAAAGCCGCTTCGCCGATCCTTTTCAAACGTCGATTGGCCTCGTCCGGCAGGCTTTCGGAAGGACCTGTTAACCATCGCTTTCTATGTCTCGGGAGACGTTCAATCGGCGAGTCTCGAGAATGACATCCATGCGTTTTCCCCGTGCCAATCTTCCCGGCGCTTCCGCCTATCAAGGCCAAGACGATGACCGTCCGGAAGATGTCGGGCGCGGTGGCCGGGGCTCGCAGGCGGGGCAGGTGGTCCCTTTGCGCGCCGCGCCGGCAAGCGAATCGGACGCCGCTCGCAACGCATCGCTCGATTCGGCCAATGGCGGCGAGTTCAGCCGTCCGGCATGGCAGGACTATTTCTTCCTCGCGCCCAATGTGCGGTTCACCCGCACACCGGACACCGACCTCAGGCGGACCGCCCCACAGGAGGATGCCGCGCAGGCCAAGGCGCCCGCGGCTGAGCCCGTCCGGCCCGCGCCGCCGGCTCCGCCGCCGGCCGCTCCGGTCCGGAAAAGTGCCGCCGCTGCGCCGATGCAAGCCAGGCCGCTCCGCGCACCGTCCACTATTGCCCCTGTAGCGGTCCCGGCTGCGCCGGCCGCGCCGCCCCAGGCTGCGGCGGCAAGGCCGCGTCCGAGCGGCCTGCGCTGGTCCTATCTGTCCGATCATGCCTTCTTCGAATTCGGCATGCCCTTTCTTGCCGAGCGCCTGGCGCGGACGCGCCTGAACGAGGCGGGGCAGGCGCCGGCCGTTCCGGCGCAGCCATTGGTGCAGCCGATACCGGCGCATCGTCCGGCGGCCCAGCCAAGTCAGACCCATGCCCCCTTCATGAGCGAAGCGACGTCGCTTTACCGGGTCATCGAATGGCGCTCCGACGCGCCCAACCGTGACCCTGCTCCGACGCCGGCCCTCGCGGCCGTCGAACCGACGTCTGTCGATCCCGTCCCGGTTTCGGCGCCCGTGAGCGCAAGGTCGGTCAGGCAGGCGCCTTCGCTGCCCATGGCCGGTGAGGTCGCGCCGCTGCCCACGATGGCGGGCTACGAGCTTCCCTCCGAGGATCTTCTGCAGATGCCGCCGGAAGGCCAGGGCTTCTACATGTCGCAGGAGCGGATGGAGCAGAATGCCGACCTGCTCGAAAGCGTGCTGGAAGATTTCGGCGTCAAGGGCGAGATCATCCATGTCCGCCCCGGCCCGGTCGTCACGCTCTACGAGTTCGAGCCGGCGCCGGGTGTGAAATCCAGCCGCGTCATCGGTCTGGCCGACGACATCGCCCGCTCGATGTCGGCCATCTCGGCGCGCGTTGCAGTAGTCCCGGGCCGCAATGTCATCGGCATCGAGCTGCCCAACGAGACGCGCGAGACGGTCTATTTCCGCGAGCTGATCGGATCGGCCGGCTTTCGCAACACCTCCTGCAAGCTGGCGCTCGGCCTCGGCAAGACGATCGGCGGCGAACCGGTCATCGCCGAGCTCGCCAAGATGCCGCATCTGCTGGTCGCCGGCACCACCGGTTCCGGCAAGTCGGTCGCCATCAACACCATGATCCTGTCGCTGCTCTACCGGATGAAGCCGGAGGAATGCAGGCTGATCATGGTCGATCCCAAGATGCTGGAACTCTCGGTCTATGACGGCATCCCGCATCTGCTGACGCCGGTCGTCACCGACCCGAAGAAGGCGGTGACCGCTCTGAAATGGGCGGTGCGCGAGATGGAGGACCGCTACCGCAAGATGGCGCGCCTCGGCGTGCGCAACATCGACGGCTACAACCAGCGCGCTGCCGGCGCCCGCGACAAGGGCGAGGTCGTGACCATGCAGGTGCAGACGGGCTTCGAGAAGGGCACCGGCGAGCCGCTGTTCGTGGAGCGCGCGATCGACCTCGCGCCCATGCCCTATATCGTCATCATCGTCGACGAGATGGCCGACCTGATGATGGTGGCCGGCAAGGAGATCGAAGGCGCCATCCAGCGACTGGCACAGATGGCGCGCGCCGCCGGCATCCATCTGATCATGGCGACGCAACGCCCCTCCGTCGACGTCATCACCGGCACGATCAAGGCCAATTTCCCGACCCGCATCTCCTTCCAGGTGACGTCGAAGATCGACAGCCGCACCATCCTCGGCGAGCAGGGCGCCGAGCAGCTGCTCGGCCAGGGCGACATGCTGCACATGGCCGGCGGTGGGCGCATTTCGCGCGTGCACGGCCCCTTCGTGTCCGACCTGGAGGTCGAGCACGTCGTGGCGCATCTCAAGGCGCAGGGGCGTCCCGAATATCTCGACACCGTCACCGCCGAGGAGGAAGAGGCCGAGGAAGCGGCCGATACCGGTCCGGTCTTCGACAAGAGCGCGATCGCAGAGGAGGATGGCGACGCCCTCTATGAGGAAGCCGTCAAGGTGGTCAAGCGCGACAAGAAATGCTCGACCTCCTACATCCAGCGCCGCCTCGGCGTCGGTTACAACCGCGCCGCCTCGCTGGTCGAGCGCATGGAGAAGGAAGGCCTGGTCGGCGCCCCCAACCATGTCGGCAAGCGCGAAATCCTCACCGGCCGGCGCGATCGCGAGCCGGAACGCGACGAGATGGACTGAGCGGGGCGCGCAGCCCCCTTATCCGGCCACTTCGCGGCCATCTTCTCCCCGTGGGGAGAAGAGACTGACGCCAGCGCCGGCAATCTCCTCTCCTCTTGGGGAGGGGTCAGCCGAGTGAAGCGGAGACTGGGAGGGGAGCGCCATACGCGGCTGGCTCTCTCCTAGGCGACAACTGCTTCAGCCGCCATTCGCCACCAGGGCGATGGCCGCACGCAATTCATCCAGCCCCGCGGCTTTCTCGGACGAGGTGGCCAGCACCGCCGGGAACGCCGCCGGCCGCTTCTTGATCTTGGCCAGCGTCTCCTCGATCAGCCTCGGCACGCCGGCGGCCTTGATCTTGTCGGTCTTGGTCAGCACCACCTGGTAGGACACCGCCGCCTTGTCGAGCAGGGTCAGCACTTCCTCGTCCTTGGCCTTGATGCCGTGGCGGGCGTCGATCAGCACATAGACGCGCTTAAGCGTCACGCGGCCCTGCAGATATTCGTAGATGAGCTTCGTCCACTCATCGACCTTGTCCTTCGGCGCGCTGGCGTAGCCGTAGCCCGGCATGTCGACCAGCGCCATCGGCGGCAGGTCGGCGCCCTCGCCGGAGAAGCCGTCGGGCACGAAATAATTGAGCTCCTGCGTGCGTCCCGGCGTGTTCGAGGTGCGCGCCAGGCCCTTGTGCCCGACCAGCGCGTTGATCAGCGACGACTTGCCGACATTGGAACGGCCGGCGAAGGCGATCTCGGGCGGGCCTTCCGGCGGCAGGAACTTCATCGACGGCACGCCGCGGATGAAGACCCAGCCGCGGGTGAACAGCTCCGGGCTGATCGCCGTTTCGTTCGTGCTCTTGCCGTTTGTCATTTTTTCGGGCGCGTTCAAACCGCTGCCTCCAGCCTGGAAATATCGGCGCCGCGGATGGCGTTGAGGTTGCGGCTGATCTTGTCGACCGGCCAGTCCCACCAGGCAGCCTTCAAAAGCCGCCGCACCGTGAATTCGTCGAAGCGCATCTTCACTATCCTTGCCGGATTGCCGGCGACGATCGCATAAGGCGGCATGTCGTGCGTGACAACCGATTTCGCCGCCACGATGGCGCCATTGCCTATCCTGACCCCCGGCATGATCACCGCATCCATGCCGATCCACACATCATTTTCGACGATGGTGTCGCCGCGGATCTCCTTCGACCAGGTCTCAGGATCGAAACCTTCCTCCCAGCCATGGCCGAAGATGTTGAACGGATAGGTCGAGAAGCCGGACATGGCGTGGTTGGCGCCGTTCATGATGAAGCGCGCGCCTTCCGCGATGGCGCAGAACTTGCCGATCACCAGCCGGTCGCCGATGAAGTCGTAGTGATGCAGCACGCATTTCTCGACGAATTTGTCGGGACCGTCGGGGTCGTCGAAATAAGTGAAGTCGCCGATCTCGATGTTGGGCGACGTCACCAGCCCCTTCAGGAAGCCGACGCGCGGATGCATCGCGATCGGATGCTTGATATTGGGATTGGGCCCGGTCATCGCCGTCCCTCCGTGGCTAAAGGCGCAGTCAACGTCCGATCAAACTAACGTGATCCGGCCGCGGCACCAACCGTTCAATGGTTGCCGCGGCAGATCACGATCGGATTGGAAAGGGCGCTGTCGAAGCCGCTGCCCTGATAGACCTGGACGTTCGCCGCCCCGGGAGGCAGCGAGAAGCTCCCTTCAACGATTTTCTGCTCGCCCGCCGTCGTGTGCAGAGCCCAGCTGAACGTGCAGAATTGCGGCGGCGCCTTGGGTTGCACGTGGCTGCAATTGAGCTGCGCGCCCCCAAGCATCGCCGCTCCGCCGCAGCTCACCGCGTCCTTCGCGGCGGCTGGAAAAGCGTATCCCATGAGCAGCGCCAGCATGGCGATCTTGAGCCGGTTCATCGTCTTGTCCTTGCCCTAACCCCAAGCCGTCGGGCCGGGTTCTGGCCTATGCAATATTTTTACCAAGCGCCTTAGTCGGTCTTGCGCTCCGCGTCCAGCAGGATTATGTGCATGATGATAATAAGCATGCTCACGAAAGTTTGTCCGCCGACTCCGAAGTCCCTCCCATGTCCACCTCGCCCAATATCAGCTTCGTGCTGCACGATGTCGCGCGCCTGCTCAGGAAGCGTTTCGAGCAGCGGTCGCGCGCCTTCGGGCTGACCCGCGCGCAATGGCAGGTGCTGGCCTATCTTTCGGCGCATGAGGGCGTCCACCAGAACAAGCTGGCCGACCTCATCGAGATCATGCCGATCACGCTCGCAAGGTTGCTCGACAAGATGGAGGCGGGCGGCTTCATCGAGCGCCGGCCCGATCCGGCCGACCGCCGGGCTTGGCTTATCTATCTGACCCCGAACGCGCATCCGCTGATCGAAGTGATGCGCGGCAACGGCCGGAAGACGCGTGACGAGGCCTTTGCCGGTCTGTCCGCGGATGCGCAGCAGCAGCTGCTGCAAACCCTTTGCCTGATCAAATCCAATCTGCTCGAGGCCTGCGCCCAGCCGGCCGTCGACCGGGAGAAAGTCCATGTCTGAAGGAACCTTACCCAGAAAGCCCGCCGACGAAAATGCCGGCGAAAGAGCAAGCGACCAGGTCATTCACCTGGACAGCCAGCGCGAGCAAAGGCGCGGCAATAATCCGCCTGTTGTCGAAGACGACGAGCTGGAAACCCCCGTGGCGCCGGAGCCGGCGACGCTGGAGGCGCCATCGGCCCAGCCGAAACCGGCGGCCGTCACTGTGGCTCCGCCCGCTCCCGCCAAGCCGCGCCGCAGCCTGACGCGGCCGGTCCTGTTTGCGCTGCTGCCCGTCGCGCTGGTGGCCGGCGGCTACTACTACGTCGTTGGCGGCCAGGTCATGACCACCGACAACGCCTATATCCAGGCGCAGTCGCTCGGCGTTTCCACCGATGTCTCCGGCACCGTGCAGGAGATCGACGTGCACGACAACCAGGCGGTGAAGAAGGGCGACGTGCTCTTCCGGTTGCGGCCTGCCTCCTTCGAGACCGCGCTCGCGGGCGCCAAGGCGCAGCTCGGCACGGTGCGCAACCAGGTGCTGACGCTGCAGGCGAGCTACCAGCAGTCGCTGGCGTCGATCGACCAGGCCGAGGCTGACATTCCCTATTACGAGTCGGCCTTCCAGCGTCAGCAAGACCTGCTCAAGACCTCGACCGCTTCCAAGGCGACCTTCGACAGCGCCCAGCACGATCTCATCGCGGCCCGCCAGAAGGTCACCGTCGCCAAGGCGCAGGCTCAGGCGATGCTTGCCCAGCTCGGCGGCGACGCCAGCCAGCCGGTCGAGCAAAACCCGTTCTACCTGCAGGCCCAGTCGGCGGTGGACGACGCCCAGCGCAACCTCAACGACTCCGTCGTCAGGGCGCCGTTCGACGGCATCGTCACCAATGTCGACTCACTCCAGGTCGGTAAGTACCTGCCGGCGTCGCAGCCGGCCTTCAGCCTGGTGTCGTCGACCGACATCTGGATCGCGGCCGAGCCCAAGGAAACCGAGCTCACCTATGTGCGCCCCGATCAGAAGGCGACGATCAGCATCGACGCCTATCCGGGCGAGGTCTGGCACGGCACGGTCGGCTCGATCAGCCCTGCCTCCTCGTCCAGTTTCTCGCTGCTGCCGGCGCAGAACACCAGCGGCAACTGGGTCAAGGTCGTGCAGCGCATCCCGATGCGGGTGACGATCGACGATACGAACGGCAAGCCGCCGCTGCGCGGCGGTATGAGCGCGGTCGTCAGCATCGACACCGGCCATGCCCGCGGCCTGCCGGATTTCGTCACCGACCTCCTCAAGCGTTTCGGACAAAAGTCATGACAACGGCTTCCGCGACAGGCGCGCCCGTGGTCGCCAATCGCGGCGCCATCACCGCTTGCGTGATCCTGGCGGTCATCATGCAGGCGCTGGACACCACCATCGCCAATGTGGCGCTGCCTTATATCCAGGGCAGTGTCTCGGCGAGCGCCGACCAGATCAATTGGGTGCTTACCTCCTACATTGTCGCGGCCGCGGTGATGACGCCCCCGTCCGGCTATCTCGCCAACCGCTTCGGCCGCAAGCGCATCCTTTTGGTGGCGATCACCGGCTTCGTCGTCGCCTCGGTGCTGTGCGGCTTCGCGCAGTCGCTGCCGCAGATCGTCGGCTTCCGCCTGCTGCAGGGCCTGTTCGGTGCCGCACTCGTGCCGCTGTCGCAGTCGATCCTGCTCGACATTTACAGCGTCGAGGAGCGCGGCTCGGCCATGGCGCTGTTCGGCGTCTCGGTCATGGTCGGCCCGGTGCTCGGCCCGGTCATCGGCGGCTGGCTGACCGAGAACGTCTCCTGGCGCTGGGTCTTCTACATCAACGTGCCGATCGGCGCGCTGGCCTTTTTCGGCGTCTCGATGTTCGTCCAGGAAACCAAACTCGATCTCAAGGCCAGGCTCGACTGGCTGGGTTTCGGCATGCTCAGCGTCGCCATCGCCTCGCTGCAGATGTTCCTTGATCGCGGCGAGCAGCTCAACTGGTTCTCCTCGGCCGAGATCATCGTCGAGGCGCTGGTCTGCGCGTCGGCCTTCTACATCTTCATCGTCCATACCTTCACCGCGCGCGACACTTTCGTGAACCCGCGACTGTTCCTCGACCGCAATTTCTCCGTCGGCATGATCTTCATCTTCATCATAGGCATCACCTATCTCGCCTCGCTGGCGCTGATGACGCCCTATCTGCAGACGCTGATGGGTTACCCTGTGGTGACGGCCGGCATCGTCATGGGGCCGCGCGGCCTCGGCACCATGGCCTGCATGTTCCTGGTCGGCCGCCTGGTCGGCAAGGTCGACACGCGCTGGCTGCTGTTCATCGGCCTCGCCATCACCGCCTGGGCGATGTACGACATGACCGGCTGGACGCCGGACGTCTCGCAATGGACGATCATCAGCACCGGCTTCATCCAGGGCGCCGGCCTTGGCTTCCTGTTCGTGCCGCTCACCACCATCACCTTCGCCACGCTGGCCCCGGAACGGCGCTCGGAAGGCACCGGCCTCTACAATCTGTCGCGCAACATCGGCTCCAGCGTCGGCATCTCGGTGGTCACCGCGCTTTTGACGCAGAACCAGCAGATCAACCACGCCAATATCGCCACCTATGTGACGCCCTACAATCCGGCCTTCAGCGACCCGGCGATCTCGCAGGCGCTGAGCCCTTACACCGCCGCCGGCCGCGCCGCGCTCGACGGCCTCGTCACGCTGCAGGCGACGATCATCTCCTATGTCGACGACTTCAAGCTGATGATGATCCTGTCGCTCGCCGCCATCCCACTGGTGCTTTTGCTGCGCAAGCCCGGCACGCCGGCCAAGATCGATCACAGCGCCGTCTTGGAGTGACGTTTCTCGGAGGTTTTCAGGAAACGACCGGGGTCCCTTCGCGGGGACCCGGTCTGCCGGGCAGCCTCCCAAACACCCGGCGTCTTGCGCCGGAAGCCGCCCGGTCTTTCGGGAGGACGGGAATGATACGAAGCGGCGCTGCTCGGGGTTTCAGGAACTCCTGATATTTGCCGAAATTATTCCCAGCTCGCGGTGCATCGAGAGCAATCACGTATGGATTTATCGGCGAACGCCAACGCAAAGCAGCCGATCAAGGCATGCCGGCTATCTGGACGCGGAAGCTGTACGCGATCGCCTTGCCCGAATGGTACCGACGTTGGAGATTGGCCGAAATCCCGTGACGTCGTCATCCTCGGGCTGACCCGAGGATCCTGTGTGTTTGTTCTGGTGTATGGTTGAGGTGGGAAGGAGGCCGAGTGGATCCTGGTCGTCCTTTCGGACAGGCCGTGGCATGGCCCGGTCCCTTCCCACCGGTGAACCATCAACCTGAACAGTTGCACGGGGCTGTTCCAAGCAGACCCCGCACCACAGGAAGAGGCGTGGATATGATAGCCCAGAACTATGTCGGCTGCGACATCTCCAAGCAGTGGCTCGACTTTTTTGATGAGACAAGCGGTCGTCTTCGGCGCATCGACAATCAGGCCGACGCCATCGCGGCCTATGTGGCGGGCCTTGATCCCAGCCGGGACTTCGTCGTCATGGAGGCGACAGGCGTCCATGACCGGCTTCTGCGCCATGCGCTGGCCAAGGCCGGCGTGCCGTTCTCGCGGCATAACCCGGCGCACACCCACCACTATTCGAAGTCGACGAGACGGCGGGCCAAGACCGATCCTCTCGACGCCAGGATGCTGAGCGACTACGGCCGTCGCTATCACCCGGAAGCCGAGCCGGCGCCGCGCGAAGAAGTCGAGCAGCTTCAATCGCTTGCCGGCCACCGCGATCACCTGGTCAATATGCGGGCAACGGCCAAGAAACACCTCGCCGAGGCCTTCGAGGAGATCGTCATTGCCGACCTGGAAGAGACAATCGCCTACCTCGACACGCGCATCAAGGCGCTCGAGAGCCGGATTGCCGAGGTCATTCGTCGAAACCAGGATGTCTCTCGCGACCATGCGCTGATGGTCTCCGTGCCCGGTGTCTCCAAGGTCGGCGCGCTCTCTTTGCTGGCGCTCCTGCCCGAGCTCGGCCAGCGCTCACCCAAGGCGATCGCAGCACTCGTCGGCCTTGCCCCATTCGACAACAAGAGCGGCAAGCTCAACCGCAGGAGCCAGATCCAGGGCGGGCGATCACGGGTGCGCCGCGCCCTCTATATGGCAGCCCTCACGGCCATTAGAACCTGTGAGCGCTTCAAGACCTTCTACACCGCACTTGCTGCCCGCTCCGGCTCCAAGAAACTCGCTATCATCGCCGTCGCAAGAAAGCTCCTGGTCGTCCTCAACGCCATCATGCGCGACAAAACCGCATTCGTGTGAACACAGTTGCCATTCCGTGACCTCTGCCGCGGAGTGTGGCAGTGCAGAATCCGTAACCGTTGCAATGCCTTGGCGTAAGGGCATGGATTCCAGGGTCTTCACGACGGAGCTTCGCTCCTTGCTCCGCCCGTGGAATAGCGACCGAGCTATCGTCTCGGCAAATCGCAAAGGTCGGGAGACAACAAAAAACCCCGGACAAACCATGCCGGGGTTTTTCGTTTTAGAAGTTCAGGCGCACCTTCTATTCCGCCGGTGACGGTTTCTTGCGGAACATCGCCGCGAGATTGTCCCACAATTCGATCTTGGCGCCCTGGCGCTTCATGATGACGCCCTGCTGCAGGATCGACAGCGTGTTGTTCCAGGCCCAGTAGATGACGAGGCCGGCCGGGAAGGAGCCCATCATGAAGGTGAAGATCACCGGCATCCAGGTGAAGATCGCCGCCTGCGTCGGGTCCGGCGGCGCCGGGTTCATGCGCATCTGCAGGAACATGGTGATGCCCATCACCACCGCCCAGGCGCCCATATGCGGCAGGAAGGCGGGCGCCGCGAACGGCAGCAGGCCGAACAGGTTGAAGATCGAGGTCGGATCCGGCGCCGCGAGGTCGTGGATCCAGCCGAAGAATGGCGCATGTCGCATCTCGATGGTGATGTAGAGCACCTTGTAGAGCGAGAAGAAGACCGGGATCTGCAGCGCCACCGGCCAGCAGCCGGCCAGCGGATTGATCTTCTCGGTCTTGTAGAGCTCCATCATCGCCTGTTGCTGCTTCATCTTGTCGTCCGCGTATTTCTCGCGGATCTCCAGCATCTTCGGCTGCACCTTCTTCATGTTCGCCATCGAGGCATAGGACTTGTTGGCGAGCGGGAAGAAGATGGCCTTGACGATGACGGTGGTGGCGAGGATCGCCAGCCCGAAATTGCCGAAGAATTTGTAGAGCGTGTCGATGAGCCAGAACATCGGCTTGGTGATGAAATAGAACCAGCCCCAGTCGATCAACAGGTTGAACTGGCGAATGTGACGGTCAGCCTCATAAGCGTTGATCTTGGCGACTTCCTTGGCGCCGGCGAAAATCTCGGTCTCGACAGTCGCGGACTGGCCGGCATCGACATTGATTGCGTCAGTCAGGAAGTCTGATTGATAACGATGGCGCCCGTCCTCGAAAAAGGCGTAGCGCGGCTGGAAGGGCTGCTTCTCGGTCGGCACCAGCGTCACGGCCCAGTATTTGTCGGTGATGCCGAGCCAGCCGTCGGTCGACTTGCCGGGCTTGACTTCCTTGTCTTTTTCGATCGCCGAATATTTGTACTCCGATAGCCCCTCGGCGCCGGTGACGCCGATCAGCCCCTCATGCAGCACATAGGTGCTGGCGACCGCCGGCTTGTCGTAGCGCGTGACCCGGCCATAATTGAACAGGCTGACGGCGGCGCTGCCTGAATTCTGCACCGTGTCGGAAACGGTGAACATGTAGTCGTTGTCGACCGAGATGGTGCGCTTGAAGGTGAGACCCTTGTCGTTGGTGTAAGTCAGCGTCACCGGCGTCGACGGGGTCAGCGTCGGATTGCCCTCGACGCTCCACACCGTGTCCGAGCTTGGCACCGCGCCTGTCTTGTCGGTGCCGACGAAGCCGATCTCGGCGAAGTAGCCGGTGGGCAGCGCCTGCGGGTTGAGCAACTCGATCTCGGGCGAATTCTTGTCGACCGTCTCGGTGTAGTGCTTGAGCTTCAGGTCGTCGAGGCGCGCGCCGGTCAGGTTGATCGAACCTTCGAGGCTGGGCGTGTCGATCTTGACGCGCTTGGTCGCGGCGATGGCCTGGTCACGGCCGGCCGCCGCCGCCGTGTCGCCGCCGGGCGCGCTGGGAATGGCGCCTGGCGTCTGAGCCGTCGGCGCCGCGCCCGGATTGGTTCCTTGCGCTTCCTTCTTCTGCGCCTCGACACGCTGCTGCTCGATGCGGGCCTGCTCGCGCTGCTGCTCCATGCGCGGGTTCATGTAGAACACCTGCCAGAGCGTCAGGATCAGCACCGACAGCGCGATGGTGATGAAGAAATTGCGGTTGTTTTCCATCGAAAGCCCTGGCCTATCGTGTTCCGCGCAGCCGGCGGGAAAGCTCGGCCTTCAACTGGCCGAAGGGAATGGCAAGCACGTCTTCACGCCCGACGATGACATAGTCATTGCCGGGCGCCATGTCATCGGCGGCATGAACGCGCACGGCTTCCCTCAGCCGCCGCCGGACGCGGTTGCGCACCACGGCGTTGCCGACCTTCTTGGTGACGGTGTAGCCGACGCGCGGCGCAAGGTCATCGCCGCGGTCGAGAACTTCAACGAGAAAAAGCCGCCCGCGGCGTTTCTCGCCGCCGCGCACAGCCAGGAAATCCGCGCGTTTCAGAAGCCGCCCGGGAGTTTTCCCCTGTGGCTTGCCTAGTGCGGGCAACGATCTCGTCTTCCGTTCAGGCGCTGAGCCGCTTGCGGCCGCGGTTGCGGCGGGCAGCAACGACGCCACGGCCACCCTTGGTGGCCATGCGGGCACGGAAACCATGCCGGCGCTTACGGACGAGCTTGGACGGTTGGTATGTACGCTTCATTTGTTTTAATACCGCGGGGTGCGGCCCTTCTTGATTCTGTCACTCTGTAACAGGAGCTTTGCCGGGCCGGCTTAGGCGCGATCGAAACCGCGCCGGGACGAATGGCCCGAGCGTGAGCGGGCTTATAGAAAGAAGGTTTTTGGAAGTCAATCCGGCGTGGTTGCGAGGCGTTTTTTCGCTGGACCAAGGTTGAAATTGGCAAAAAAGCCGCAAATCGCATAATCTGGGCCGATCAAGGCTTCGTGAAGACCACGTCATGACGAGTGAAGCTCTGTCCACCGATGAAAAGGCACAGCCGGCTGCGGCAAATTCGTCGCGCCGCGTGCCGCTTTCGCGCGGCCTGTCGACCAAGCTTCTCTTCCTCACCATCGCCTTCGTGCTCTTGGCCGAAGTCCTGATCTTCCTGCCCTGGATCGCCAGCTACCGGGTCAACTGGCTGAAGGAGCGCTTGAGCACCGCCGCCGCCGTGTCGATCGTGCTCTTGCAGGGCGAGCCCAACGCGCTGTCGCACAACGCCCAGAACGACGTACTGATGGCGATCGGCGCCAAGGCGATCGCCGTACGCGACGGCGGGGTCTCGCGACTGCTCGTCGTTTCCGACATGCCGCCCCAGGTCGACGAGCATATCGACATCGCCGATGTCGGCCTGGTCAACGGCATGACCGGCGCGCTCGACACTTTGTTCTTCGGCGGCAAGCGCATGCTGCGCGTCTTCGGCCCGGTCGGCGACAGCGACAAGGAATTCGAGCTGATCATGCCGGATTACCGCCTGCGCGACGCCATGCTCAGATACTCCCGCAATGTCGCCGTCGTCTCGCTGCTCATCTCGCTCTTCACCGCCATGCTGGTCTATGCGGCGATTGACCTGATCATGATCGGGCCGATCCGCACCATGACGCGTTCGATCCTGGCCTTCTCAGAGGCGCCTGACGATCCCGGGCGCGTCATATCGCCGACGGATCGCGCGGACGAGATCGGCGTAGCCGAGCGCGAGCTGGCGCAGATGCAGGACCGGCTGCAGAAGATGCTGTCGGAGCAGAAGCATCTGGCGGATCTCGGCCTGGCCGTCTCCAAGATCAACCACGACATGCGCAACATCCTGGCGTCGGCGCAGCTGATGTCGGATCGCCTGCGCCAGGTGAAGGACCCGACCGTGCAGTCCTTCGCCCCGAAGCTCCTGCGCGCGCTCGACCGCGCCGTCGCCTATTCCGAAGGCGTGCTTCACTATGGCCGCACGCAGGAGCCGGCGCCGTCCCGCCGCCGTGTGCGGCTCCGCCAGCTGGTCGATGACGTGCACGGCCTGCTCGACATCGAGGAAGGCATCGAGTTCATCAATGGCGTCGAGCATGCCTTCGAGGTGGACGCCGATTCCGACCAGCTCTTCCGGGTGCTCAGCAATCTCTGCCGCAACGCGGTGCAGGCGATGGCCGCCGACACCGAGAGCGCGGTGGTGCGACGGCTGGCGGTCGCGGCCGAGCGCCATGGCAGCGTCAGCCGCATCACCGTCACCGACACCGGCCCAGGCCTGCCGCCCAAGGCGCGCGAGAATCTCTTCGCCGCCTTCCGCGGCTCGGCGCGCAGCGGCGGCACCGGCCTCGGCCTGGCGATCGCGCATGAATTGATCCGCGCCCATGGCGGCACGGTCGAGCTGGTCGAATCGATCGGCGGCCGCACCGTCTTCGCCGTCACCATTCCCGACCAGCCGGTGCGGCTCGACCAGGCGCGCAACGGCCTGCGCCGCCCCGCTTGAGGTGTGCCGATATTCAGGTGATGCCGGCCTGCGAACGGCGGCTTCCTGTGCTTCCGGTGCTCACCTATTTAAGTACGCTCCGCTCCGGTTCTCGGAAGCCACCATTCTCGGCTCGGCCTGACCTGAATCTCGACACACCTCGACATCGTTGAAACACCTGCGACAAAACTTTTGCCGGATCGGCTTGCTTTTCGCAAATTCAGTCGTTAGGGAACACTCCACATCGCGGCCGGTCGTCTCGACCGGATCGCGGGTCTTGTGTCAAACACGGCCTGTTGCGCGCCCGTAGCTCAGCTGGATAGAGCACCAGACTACGAATCTGGGGGTCAGGAGTTCGAATCTCTTCGGGCGCGCCATTCCATCCAATTGATTTTCCTGCGCTTTTCGACCCATCATGCGGACCGGCGCCGGCTTGATCCTCGGAATTCAGCCGGTATTTCAGCCGGTTTTGGAAAAACGGATGTTTCCGCGAACGGTGTCGCATTCTGGCGTGCGTGTCCCGAAGCCTCTTCCGTCCCCACAGCCTCCACGAGTTGGATTGCCTGCTTAAGGTGCCTCGCTACATCAGCGCGGGTCGTGGAACGGCCCAACTCATGTGGCGGCAAACCGCCCGCAATGGCTTTCAAATCTCGCAGAACGGAAGCGAGGTGTGGCCAAGGGAAATCGGTCGGATCGTCGATATCCCGGTCCGCCCCGACGATCACCTCCAGCTTGGCCACCACGCCAGCTAGGGACAGCGCTGCTACCTCTGGGAGCGCATCCTGAAATTTGAGCGCCTCGGTCGTGGCTAGAACTTCGGCGTCCTGAGCGACAGCGTATTGGCGGACGCCGTCCGGTGCGACGACTGGCGTGGGCTGCCTAGTGAATTGGCCCGGGGCCAATACCTGAATTCCGGTATTGCTCATGATTCTCGACTCCAACCGCTGCTGCGCCCTGCAAAGTACCCGGGAGGCATGTCGGGCACGACACCATGCGGCCCACAGAACCATTGCAGGGTCGTGCTTTGTTGCTGCTGATGGCGCCATCCTGAATTCCTCCAATTCGACACGCGAAGTCGTATCTGAATTTAAGATAACTGGAAATCAGATATAACTGAAGCCCTCATCTGGAACCGGATGAGGCAATCTGTGGTCAAAACGCTCGGAACGCAGCGTCACAAATCGTTGATCGCCATGCTGATTGAAAGGCGTGAGGCTAGTGGGCTGACTCAGACCGAGCTCGCCGCGAGGCTAGGCGAATATCAGTCGTTTGTAGCCCGCCTCGAAAGCGGCCAACGCCGCGTCGACGTAGTCGAATTCATCGATCTGGCGAAAATCCTGGGATTTGACCCTTCTGCAGCAATCAAAAGATTGGCAGCAGAACCAAACTGAATCGTAGCTAAGACCGTCCGAGCCGCTCGCGAACGCGCCATTCAACAGCGCTGTAGCGAGCGAGCGGCGGCTTTGCGCTCCATTTCAGTCATTTCGGGTTCGGCCTAGTGCGCCAAAATCGGACATGGCTAGGCAGCGAACTGATATCCGTCAATTTGCTTCAAATGTCGGTCAGATAAGTTTCAAACGATCTCACTCTTTGGACCCGTGGTCAGTTCTCGCACTGCGGATATGCGTCTCACAGCTGCAATGAAATCCGCTATCAACGCTGTGGGTTCGCCGCGGTGGCGATGCCATCGTGCACTCGCACCTCCTCGGGGAGGCGCTTGCAAAACTGTTCGTGGAGCCAGCGCGCGTAGCGTGCTGTGGCTGGCCAGATCTCAGGATCCTTGCCTCGTCGATCAAGCGCTGGACATGGGTGTGCGAATCTCCGGTGCCACCATGAAGAGCAAGCCTTCCAATCGACGGCTTGCCTCCCGGTCTCCCAATGGACTCGGACAAAGGAGTGTGCAATCGCCCGCTCCCGGTAGTCGCTGAAGATCAACCCATGCGCTTGCAGGCGAGGGAAATATAACAAACCCTCCCATGGGGTGGCAGCGTACGACCTGATCTTCGATAGACCAACCCATGGTCCTCCTGTACCGCTCGACTGTAAATGGCTTTGCGTCCGCTTTCTCGACCTTCTTGCCGTGGTGCCTTGGGCTTGCCAGGCTGGCGTCGCCAACCATCAGGAACCTTCCATTTGGCGTCGTGATCCTCACCAGATAGTCGGGAGAGCAGCGCATCTCCAATCCGAGATAGGGCCGCTCGGGGTCGAGCTCCTGATTGCGCGCGGCCCATTCCAATGCAGGGACATCGCGTTCATGAGCGGGCGGAAGCTTCTCGTAGTCGACAAATACGGGTTCGGGTTCAAAGTCCAGTTCGATGACGATGTCATCTCGCTTCAGACGCCAGGAGCACGATCTGGCTAAATTGGGCCCATCCGTTAAACACGACCCTGAAAAGCCAAGCCGTCGGAGCTCCTTCACAAGCCAAACGGCTCCCCATAGCTCCCATAGGCTATTGAGAAAAACGGGCGGATAGTGCGATCTTGAGGATTCAATATCGGAAAGTGCTTCAGAAACTGGCGGAGCGAAGGCGCGCAGAAGAGTTCGAAGACGATAGTCACGCTGGAACAGCGGACTAGGATATACGACAGTCGCCATCTCAGAGTCATTGCCGAGGCGGGCCAAAGTGCTCTTCAGGCGTTCCAATCGCTGTTCGATCAAGGATAGCTGTCTTATCTGCTCATCGAGCTTCACTTGCCTTCCATCAGGGTTGCTTCGACCGCCTTTCGACCGAAGCGACCGGAGTTCGATTGCCACGCCGCCAGCTGAATCTCGCAATTGACCCCATCTGCGCATTGCCCAATGTGAGACGATTGCATTCTCCGCCAGCGGAACGCCGCGTCTGGAATGAGGTCCAAGTTCCTTGAACGGGTTGCTGCGTATCGAGAGCGCGGCACGCAATTCCTCATCGAGACATCGAACAAGTTCCGACGGCATCGCCATTCGGCTGCCGCTGCTGCGGCGGCTCCATGATCGCTCGGGACGTTCGGCGATCATGTCCCAAGCCGCCGCGAAACCAACTTGCTCCTCGATGTCCTCGACCATGGCGACAACGTCACGGTAGTTCAGAAGCGATGTTGGAATAACGTAGCAGCGTAACGCGCAATCCTTGGGAACTTTCAGCGGGAGGCTCATTTCGCCCAAACGGCGCTGCCTCGCCAACTCGGTTTCGAAATCCCAGCGCTGCCATTGGGTGCCATCCTGGGCTGGTTCGTCCAGAGATTGTAACCTGGTGTCGCCCCTGGCCATCGCGAGGCGGCCGCGGGTCAAAATGTCAAGATAGGGGTGGTCGTCGCGGATGAGGTACCAGATGTTCGGCTGCCATGGATACTCAACGCCAACACCGTCCGCGCCGACTAGGCGAACGCTTTCGATGATGGTGCGATCTACTGCCAAGGCGAGATAAATCCCAGGCGCGCTTGCTGACGCGCCAGCTTCAATCGCCGCCGCGTTCTGGGGAGTTCCTCAGCGCCCTGGACGGCCTTTTCCAGCGCGTCCAAGGCAGGTTGCAACTGATCGAACGCTCCCGACAGTTTGACCAGGATTCGACTTGCAACCAGACGGTCCACCAAATCATCTCGCTCCAAAAGGCCCTTGCCCTGAAGATCCAAGCTATGGTGAAGACTGAGCAGCGCCTTGATATCGGAAAGGACACGGCGGGACGGCAAAAGATCATGCCGCAGCTCATGCTCATGAACGGCGACGTGTAGAGCGTTCAGAACGTCGTCGACGCGTCCATCCGTACTTGCACCGCCGATCGATACCATGGGCAGTCCCGGTAGTGCTGGTATGGCGGCTAGATTCGAAAGTCCTGTTGGCGCCTCGGCATTCCATGAGACTTGCGAAAGCTCCAACAGGAAGCATCGGTCCAGGACCTTTGGTGAGGGTGGACGCGACGAGTCGTCGATATTCAACGTTCCAAAAACGCGGCATGGAGCGATCTTCTGCTCCTTGGCGATAGCGCCGTGTCCACCGTCCAGGGCGTGAAAAAGCCGAGACAGATAATACTCCGGCCGCGTCAGGTTGAATTCGTCGAAGAGGATCAGATGCGAAAGGGTGTTCTTGTCGAGCAAGGGATGCAGCAGTCCCCCGCTGTCAAACAGGACGGCGTCGTTTTCCCAGTGCGCTTGCACAGCGACTTCATGAAACGTCTCGCCTCCTTTTTTGCCAAGCACGCGCGCTATAAGGCGCACGAGCGTCGATTTTCCACATCCAGGAGGTCCCGCCAGGAGCACAATTGGCCTCACTGCGAGCGCAAGCAGAGCAACGACAATGTCGTCGAAATTCAGGTGGGGCTCTGCTTCCTTGACGGTCTTTCTCAGTGACGCGAGCGCCTGAGAAAACTCCGAATCCGTAACCCGTTCACCCCAGTCGAAGCGATCGTGCTTCTCATGCCTGATATCGGCTGGGGATGGCAAACCAATCGCTGTAGCGGGCGCCTGTACCTCAACGGGTTCAAGGTTGTCGCGAACGGTTCCGTCGTTGCTCTTCGCTACAACGCCGCCATCCGGCATGTCGTCAGATGACATGCCTGTCGGCAATGAGGCTTCTGAGGCGCTTTCGTCGGAGATTCGTTGAGGAGCGGGGCGCTCAAGGACATCCAGGCTGGTTGCTTCCGAAGCGACTTTCCGTTCAGCAGTCGCCGCGGATGGATGAGTGTCGCTATCGAGTCCATCGCGCATGACGCGCTCGAGCTCTTCGGCCGCGATCCAGCCACGGTTGGCGGTGACCGCGACGATCTTGGACATGCCCAAATCCAATATCACGTCGTCGGCGGCATCGACCGCCAGTACTCCTGGATCCAACGGCCCATCAAAGGGGTCAAGCGCAGGCTCCTGCCGCCTTCGCAGTTTATAGGCATCGATCCAAAGGTAATCAGTTCCATCGACCTGCTGAGAATGAATCTTTGCGCGCTCACGAGACGGATCCCATTCGAGCTCCATCTTGCCAGGGGACTGACGTACGCGCATGGCGCGAAATTGACGTCCTTGGCGAGCGGACACGCCAGCAGCCAGTCCCGGGACCAGCCGCATCTTGGGCTGTGAGCCCTTTGCCAGTGCGGGTAAGCTGTCGATTGGGCGTCTTCCGCCGTCGTCTACAAACGGATCATTTGGATCAAGCACCGCAAACTGTTGTTCGCGGTCGGCAAATTGTTTCACCCCCAGGAGCAGGGGATAGGGAAGGGTCGATTCAAGCGGAGCGGCAAAAACGTCGCTCGGTGGTGCGTTCGGTTCGCGCAAACGCGGAGGGTCGTAATTGTGAAGAATGTGGGCCAGACCGCCCGCTGCTGCCGCAATTGCAAAAGAGCCGCCAACGCGAAGAACCTTTGCCCGATGGCCATCGGGAAACAGGGTCGCCATCATCGCATCTTCGAAACCGGGAAGCAGGCTGGTGCCTCCGGCCAACAAGATCGTATCAATCAGACGATGGGCATCAGTCGGAGCGTTCACGCCCAGCTCCTTGAGCCGCTCCTGGCTTTTGCGCTTCGCGGCTTCCGACGAATTCTGGTTGTCGTAGAGCCGCTCGCAAAGTCTTTCAAAAAGGGGGCGCAATTCATTCCACAGCTCGCCCGAGACCGACACGAGTGTATCTCGATCGATGGTAAGCTGCCCGTCCGCTGACGGCGCTTTGAACGAGATCGCCGCCCCGCTCAGGCTTGATCGTACCTTTGCCTTTTCGATTTCACGCAGAGCCAAATCGGAAACGGGCACTCCCAGGACTTCGGCGAGACGCAGATCGACCCAGCGGCCAGCATGACTGACGCTGTCGCCACGAAGCGCACGAAGCCGCAGATCGCGCTGCGCGCCCGTTGAATCGAGATCGACGATCGTGCGATCGCGTCGGCTGAGGATCAAAGTCATGTTGGCGGTTGAAGCGCCGACATCAACCACCAAAAGTACGTTGTTTTTCCCAGCTTCGAGTTCCAGGTTTCGCTGAAGCAGCCGGAAATATTCGGCGACCATCTCCGGCTCTGGCATGACCGTTATTCCGGGAATGGCTGCCTCGACTGCATCCCTGTACCGGGTACGCGTCTTGTCGTCGGCGATCGACGGCATCAAGGCGTATTTTCGACGGTTCTGACAGTCGGGTGGCAGCTTTTCGAGAAGCTTTCTTAGATATTCCCGGAAGACTTCGTCCCGGTGCAAATTTCGGTAGGGCGTACGGGGATCCTTTCGATCATAAATGATCTGGCGCACCGCATTGCTGTCGTGCAGCATCCAGCCCTTTATGTCGTCCAGTTGGTAGACCCAGGCCGGATCCTGGGGAGGCTCCAGTTGCAAGGTCCACTGATTGCGGTCCTTCACCGTCGGGTCGGCGATAATGTAGCACCGAGAGGGATAGAAGGGCCGACCGTCGTGTTGCAATAGGAACTGGAAAGCAGGCTCGGGCATGTTTTTGGCTATACTTTCGTGGTCGAACAGCTCTGGCGCTTAACAAGTTGGGTGAAAATCAAATCAAGATCGGGCCGGTCAAGTGATGCCGATCTCATCGAGATGTTGATTGCATCTTCGCTTCGCCTGAGCAACTCTAAATTGCTATGCTTTTGACATAGTCCACACCGAGTTCGGCCCGCTGCCACGGCACGACGTCGCTGATCAATCGGAGGGCAAGGCTTGCAGCGTGTCGCAGCAGCCTACACAGCGCGGCCTCTCATATTGCAACTTCGCTTGCGATTGAGTGATGATCCGCGAATTGTTGAAACCGAAGTTGGTGCAAAACCGGGCGCAAAGGGCGCCTGCGGCGGCTGCGGCGCGGTTGTCAGCGGCCCAACACCATACGCGAGCGCCCATCCAGAGCGGCTATCGGCCCGAGCGCTGCACGATCAAGCTCAGTGGCGGTGTTATTCTCAAACTGCTCCGCTCGACGAAAACGCCTGCCAATGCCAAATGACAGGGCGTCGGCGAGTTGGAGCCCTGCCACTTGGTTGGACGGAGCAGTCAAGATGCCGCCGCCCACCAGCCAGGGCGCATCCTCGCTTGCATCGCGTTCGATACCGCTCCTCCTCCGATCCTGATCGATCATGATCATGGCTGGATGGCCTTCAGCGTACAATTCTTCCTGAAGCGATCGCAGCATCACGCGCTTGAGGGCGGCATCGCGATTGACGCAGAAGTCGGCGTTTCCCTGCTGGCGCCAGTCCCGCCGCATTTGCTCATATTGGCCCGCGGAAATGTAGCCGTAGCACATCGAGGCACCAGAGCGGTCGACTAACGCGCTCATGAGATCGAACATCGCGATCCGGTTGGAAATACTGACGTCACGCCAACGTGACCCCACTTGCGGGTTGAAGACCTCCGCCCCGTGAAACTCAAGCTGGCCGAGCCGGCGCAGCCGATCATCGAGGGCGGTCTCGATTTCGGAATAGCGACCCGAATCCAGCTTGACCGCGGCGAGGACACGGAAGTCAGGCGCCAGACTGCTTACGCTATCGCCATGAAAATCGGTGTCATCTACAAAGGCCAATGTCGTCCCCGGTGCGCGCAACGCCGAAAGAACATGGGCGGGATCGAGCTTCTCCCCAGCGGCCGTCATCGTGACTCTCCTTTGTTCCGCGAGCCTGCCATAGACGCCTTGTGCGTGCAGATCCAGAAGATCGGCGGCCATCGCCGCGTCGCGATGGCTTGTCGGCATATTCCCTATTCCTCCTGGACGCCACAACATCAGCCGACAATGATGTGGAGGCGACCAACGGCTGGTTCAGCTCGGGGGCCGAAGAACGGCAGCTATCGCCTGACCATGTTGAAAACCGGACTATCCGGAACCGCCGCCGATTATGCCAGTCGGCATTGCGCCCCGACTCGGGCACATACTTTGGCGGAGCCTTGCCAAGGTGGTCGAGCAACCGCCCTCGGCGGCCATTTGCCCGGCATGGACGAAGAGCTGTGAAACACCTAGGCTCGTCATTGCAGTTTGGGGGATGGATTCGTGCATATTGCGAAAGCTGTTGTCAGAAACTATCGCTGCCTGCGCGACTGCACTGCCATTCTCAATGAGAAGCTCAACATCATCGTTGGCGACAATGAGTGCGGGAAGTCGACACTTCTGGAAGCTATACACTTAACGCTCAGCGGCCAGCTCAACGGCAGGCCGCTCATCACAGAGCTTCATCCGCAACTTTTCAATCAAGACACTGTGCGGGAATATATCAATGGCATGAAGGCCGGGAGGGTGTCCCCGCCGCCATACATCCTTATCGAGCTCTACTTCGCCGACATCCCCCAGCTTGCCGAATGCAAGGGCACCAACAACTCGCTCAAGGAGAATGTGCCGGGCGTTAAACTAATCATCGAGTTCAACGAGGATTATAAGACGGAGTATGCCGGTTACGTTGCCGACCCCGCGATCGTGCGTACTGTGCCAGTCGAGTATTACGCCATTCGCCTTCGCACGTTTGCCGACTGCGATATCACCCCGCGCGCAGTGCCGATCAAGCCGACGCTCATCGACGCTAGCACGATCCGGAACAACGCGGCCGCCAACCGCTACGTGGTGGATATCGTCAGGGACAGTCTTACTCGGAAAGACCAGGTCGACCTCGCGCTTTCCTATAGGTTGATGCGTGACCGATTCCTCGACGACGCGAAGGTCGCGGCGATCAACGCCGAGCTCGCCAAGAAAAAGGGCACTGTGTCAAATAAGACCCTCTCGATCTCCCTTGACACCTCGTCACGCACCGGCTGGGAAGCGGGTGTGATGCCTCAGCTCGACGAGATCCCGATGACCCTGGTGGGTAAGGGCGAGCAGAATGGCGTCAAGGTAAAACTCGCCCTCGAATCCTCAGCGGACTCGCACCTCGTGCTGATCGAGGAGGCGGAGAACCACCTCTCGCACTCCAATCTCAATGCTCTTATCGAGCACATCTCCAGCAAACGTGGTGACCGTCAGCTACTGATCACCACGCATAGCAGTTTCGTCCTGAATAAGCTCGGCATCGAGAGCGTGCTGCTGTTCAGCCGGGTGGGCAGCATGACCTTGAAAGAACTCGCTCCTGGGACCGAGGACTATTTCATGAAATTGCCCGGGCACGACACGCTGAGGCTGATCCTGGCGGGGCGTGCGATCCTCGTCGAGGGCCCCTCGGACGAGCTGATCGTGCAGGCGGCGTTCAACAAGAAGCACGGCAGGATGCCGCTCGCTGCCGGCGTCGACGTGATATCCGTTAGGTCGCTTGCGTTCAAGCGCTTCCTCGAAGTCGCTTCCTTGATGGACCTTAGGGTGGATGTCGTCACGGACAATGACGGCGATCTAGCGGCGCTCAGGGCCAAGTATGACGGGTACCTGGACAGACAGCTGATTAAGATTCGCTACGATGATGACGTGAATTACCCGACGCTGGAACCCCAGCTGCTGAAAGCCAACGGCCGGGCGACACTCAACGCAATCCTCGGAAAGAGCTTTCAGACTGACGAGGAGTTGCGCGCCTACATGCAAACAAACAAGACCGAGGTTGCACTGAAACTATTTGAAACCGATAAGCCGTGGGTGGTCCCGCCTTATATCGAGGCGGCAATTGCCTAATGAGGTGATCATAACCGCAGCGGGTTGGGGGAAAACGACGCATCTTGCGGCGAAGGCCCGAGCTCACGAAGAAGGCAGGGTGGCGCTCGTTACTTACACAACAAACAACGTGCAGGAAATTAAGAACAAGCTCTTCGAGCTGGACCGCGCCTTACCAGCATACGCGGAAGTCTGGTCCTGGTACCGTTTTCTGCTGCACGAGATGGCGCGCCCATATCAGCGGGCACTTCTCGACCGCCGTGTCGATGGTCTCTACTGGGTCGAAGGGCGTTCGGCTCCATACGTCCCACGCAAGAACACCGCGCCGTTTTTCTTGACGCCCGACGGTCAGATCTACTCGGACAAGATCGCCCGCTTCGTCTTCGAATGTAACGAGGCAACCGGTGGCGCCGTGATGGCTAGGCTGGAGGAACGTTTCCGCACGATCTTCGTCGACGAGATACAAGACATGGCTGGCTACGATCTTGAGCTGCTCGAACTCATCCTGCGATCCAAGATCGATCTGCTGATGGTCGGAGATCATCGGCAGGCGACATATAGCACGAACAACGCGGCCAAGAATGGCGCCTTCGCAGGCCGAAATATCATCGCCAAGTTTCGGGAGTGGGAAAAGGCGGCGCTGCTAACGGTGACTTATGGCCAGGAGACCCGTCGATGCAATCAGCTCATCGCTGACTTTGCTGACTCCTTCTACGCCGACGAACCGAAGACCATATCTAAAAACACAGCGACGATGGGGCACGATGGGGTGTTCCTGATATCGAACAAGTCGGTGCCGGACTACGTCGCCCAATACAAACCGCAGGTCTTGCGGCTGGACCGCCGGACACCGTGCGATGGCCACTTCGCCATGAATTTCGGCGAGGTGAAGGGGATGACTTTCGACCGTGTGCTGATTTTTCCTCACAAGAAAGGCCGCCAGTGGCTGGCGTCTGGCGACTACAGACACGTAACGGATTCTGCGGCGAAAATGTATGTCGGCATCACCCGTGCCCGGCACAGTGTCACTTTTGTCTTGGACGAACAGAGTGGTCTGTCCAGCCTCGTCAGATATGACTGAAGGACGATGCATCCTTCGTCAGATGGACCAACCTACAAAACTGCTTCCGACGCGATTCCGCTTCGGGCCATTCGGAGACACCTGCACTGCCAGGTTCAGCGTCCGCTTAGTCGCCTGCGGCCGCCGAAGCGGTCATTCCGCTTGTGGCCCCAAAACGCTGCCTGTCTGGAAAATGCGCCCGAAACCTGTCACTCACACTCGATCTTACCCACCCCAAAACCGGTCGTTCGTTCAGTCGACACGGATTTTGAACAGCAGGCGGGCGGGAGGAGGCGCTGACGGCGGACTTTCGGATGCGACCGAACCGGACTAGAGCTTTCATGACTGCTTGACCGGAAGAGTGTTGATTAATGCCTGACCAATCCAAGGTGGCCACCCGGCCGGATTTTCAGAATGTTTCCGCTGCGCGCAGGCGAAACATGGCCGCAATCAAAGCGAGAAATACGCGTCCGGAGCTCCAGGTCCGACAGCTGCTTCACCGGCTGGGTTACCGGTTCAGATTGCATAAGCGTGACTTACCGGGAAGGCCTGACATCGTACTGCCGGGGCGGAGGGCGGCGATCTTCGTTCATGGCTGTTTCTGGCATGGCCATGGTTGCAGAAATTCTGTGCTCCCCCGAACTCGCGCGGACTGGTGGGAAGCCAAGCTCAATCGCACGGCCGAGCGAGACGGGCAAAACATCGAAGCACTGACGACCCTCGGCTGGAAAGTCCTGGTCCTTTGGGAATGCATGCTTGGAGATGAGGCCGCGCTCGAGGCTTCGGTGAAGGAAGCGTTAGGTCCGCCCAGGCTCGCACGCCGACACGAATGTGCTAATTGATCGGAGCTAGGGGAGTGGTCCCCAGGGCATTACAGAATCAGGATGCGCAAATGCACTCGGGGTCCGAGGACAATAAGGTCGTCGCGCAAATCGCTAGCAAGCTCGAACGACTGAGAGAGGGCGGGCGTCCTCGTGTGCTTGATCTCTTCGCGGGTGCCGGCGGCATAAGCCTCGGCTTCCAGCGCGCGGGCTTCACGATCGAAGGCGCATTAGAGATCGATGCCCTCGCAGCGTTGACGCATGCCATGAATTTTCACCCTGATCCGGATCCGGGCAGGTTTGCAGCACATGCCCGGGCCCGTGATATTACAACTACGGATCCGATCGCGCTGTGCGATGAACTTGGCCTCGGCGCGGTTGAAGACGCGATCGACGTGCTGGTGGGGGGGCCGCCCTGCCAAGCATATGCCAGAGTGGGTCGTGCCAAGCTGCGCGAGGTGGCCGATCACCCTGAGGCTTTTCGTGTTGATCCGCGCGGCAACCTCTATCTGCGCTACCTCGAATATGTTCGCGCGTTTCGGCCGCTGGCCGTGCTCATGGAAAATGTCCCGGACATTCTCCATTATGCGCACCACAACGTCGCCGAGGAGATCGTCGAGGCGCTTGAGGATGTCGGCTATGTCGCCGGATACTCGCTGATCAACTCCGCGTTCCACGGTGTACCGCAGATGCGTGACCGCGTGTTCCTCATCGCGTATCGTCGGGAGCTGGGCCGTCCGGTGCGGTTTCCTTCCGCAACGCATTATGTTGAGCTCCCTTCGGGTTATGCCGGAACAAGAGCCGTTGCACTGCGGTACGTCGATCGTTTAGGCAGCAAGGGGTATGTTTCTCCTGACCTGGGAACGTCGACGCTTCCCCACGCTGTCACTGCGCTGGAAGCGGTCGGCGATCTGCCGGAGGTTGACGGGCGAACGGTGAAACGGGGGACGAGGCGTTTCGACACGCTCGTCGCATACCGGCGCGACCGCAAGCCGTCAGCCTATGCAAAGATCATGCGCGAATGGCCCGGTTTCGAATCAGGCAAAGGTGTCTGGGACCATGTGATCCGTGCACTGCCGCGCGACCATCAGACCTTTGCCGAGATGCGGCCAGGCGCGGAATATCCTGAGGCGCATGCCACGGCACGCAGGATCGTGGATCGCATCGCCGGTGAGCGCGGTGTTCGTGCGGGGACATCGGAATACGCCATGTTGCACAACTCGATTGTGCCACCCTACGATGTAACGAAATTCCCAAACCGCTGGTGGAAGCTCAGGCCCGATTTTCCGGTTCGCACCCTCATGGCGCACATCGGGAAAGACACATATTCTCACATCCACTACGATCCGGACCAAGCGAGAACCATCTCCGTGCGCGAGGCCGCGCGACTGCAGTCGTTTCCGGACGGGTTCCGCTTTTCCGGAACGATGAATCCTGCCTTCCGTCAGATCGGCAACGCCGTTCCACCCTTGATGGCGTACGCACTAGCAGAAGTGATACACGCTGACCTAGAGTTGACCGCGCGCCGCGCCGTTCAGGATACCCGTCGGCTGGTGGCCGGATGAGTTATTCGGCGGCCGCCGCGGCTGTGAGCATTTCGTTGACCTCGTCAAGCGAAAGCGCAGGAAGGTTCGCCAGACTGATTGTGTAACGCACCGCGATTACCCCCGAGGGCCTGCGGAAGTCTTCTGCGAGCCGCGGGAAGTCAGCATCAACCTCATGAAAGGCCGCGTCCTGGAGGTTAAATAGCAGGAGTTCGCCGGAACGCCGCATTTCCTCGGCCCAGTCCAGGCGAAGCAGCTTGCGCTGGAACTCGTCGACAAGCACCGGCTCGTGACGAAGATGCTCGATGATTTCGTCGATCAGCGTCGCGACGCTGAGCGCGCCGCCGATCGTTGCCTCAAGACGAATGGATGCCAGAAGCAATGTTTGGCCTTCCTCAGACCAAAGCTGGTCAAGCCGCGAAATATCATGTTCGTGCCGGATGCCCTTTGTCGTTTTGACCTCGAGGTGGAGCGCGCCGGCGATGAAATCATGTCGTTCGCTGTCTGCTCCGCTCCACATAAGAACTGCTCGCGCACCGAGCAGCGGTATCATAACCCGACTTAGGACAATCAGCTCGCCCACAAGCCCGATCTGGACCGCCTGGCTCATTTGCGGTCGGGTGGCGCGCCACGCCGACTGCCAGTGCCGGATGACGGTGTCGGCTGCAGCCCAGGGCTCGCGGCCCTGGGCATGTACCGCCTCAATCACTTCGCGACACACAGGCGAGAACACCCGTTCATGCTGCGGGCTTGCGACGAGGTCCAGGTACGGGCCGATGTCCGTCACGCGCAGTCGTACTTTCAGACCGTTGAGATCCGCAATGACCCGGCGCGCCTGATCATCGGCCAGCGGTATCATCAGATGGAGCTCGTTCTCGGCGCTGACCCCGGCGAGCAACGATGTTTCCTGTCCCTCCCAGGACACCGGCTGCGTGACCACGCTTCCATCGCTGAGCGGACGTTGCGACCTCAGCGTCGCCCACATTTCGGGGCCAGGCGCGTCAGCCATTCGTCACACCCAAATTCACCACGGAGGATCCAAAGGCATCCGACGTGACAGGAAGGCTAAGAGCCACGGCAATGACAGCGTCTGTGTCGCGAACACCCAGGGGTCCTGGGTCGAGCGGATAGATGATCAATAATGCTTCGGACGCAGGGCGTGCGGCACGCATGGCACCGGCATCATAGTCGCCGTTGCGACGCCGGTACGCATCGGGCCCGCCAGGTAGATCAACGCCTTCGTGCCGTGGATCAATAAGGATACCGATGCTTTCCCGACTGATCCTCGATCGGGTGATGACACCCGTGAGGTGCCCTCCCAACCGGATATTCGCGCCCTTTTCGGAGCCGGCAATGAAGATGGACCATTCGGTCAGTTCCCCGGCCGCAACGCGCGCTTCAATCCAGTCGGCCAGTTCAGCGCCACGAAAAGCAACCACATCATCGTGCGTACGGTAGAGCCGAAGGAACTCGCAGATCACCTCCGGAATGATGTCCCGGAAAAGCAGGCCGCCGGTCGTCGTACGGCCGGGGCCAGCAGCAGATATCAGGCGCTCTGCGAGAAGGCGATTGTCTGCGAGGCGGTCCTGACTTGCCAGCGGAAGCATCACTGTCTGAGGATGTTCTCCGGACCACGAATCCCTGACTTCCGACGACAGGCCTGCCTTGTTTCGGGCGGTCAGCAACAGGCCGCTATGGGCTCGCAAGCGTATCGCCATTTCATCGGGCCGCTTTCCTGCCCTCGTTAGCGCCTGAAGCGAATCGCGCAACGACTGTTCGACCAGGGCGAGTTCGCTAAACCAGTGGGCGATCCCCTCTGTTGTCCAAATCCGGATCAGATCCGCGTATCCTGTGCGAAAACCATACCAGCGGGCCATCTGAAGCAGGGTGTCAGCCATGCCCGTGGTGCGGAGGAAGTACGAGACCGTAAGGCCTTCCAACGTAAGGCCGCGTGACAAGCGGTTGCCTCCAACCGCAACTATATGACGCGCAATTCTGCTCTCGTAGGCAAGGTCTTCGCCGGCCACGCTGTTGAGTTCGAGGATGTCCAGGCTCGCGAGCACATCTGCGGCGCGGGCAAAGAGTTCCTCCGTCGCCGCAGGCAGATCGACGCCGGCAAGGTGGATTTTCAGGAGCGGCTCGAAAATGTGGGCGGGATTTTGGCCCTGACGGATCGCGCCAAGCCACAGTTCGCGCTGTTCGCGGAGCGCGCCGGCGATCCGGGCCTGATCGTCTGTGCGAGCGCTGGCATGGATGAGCATCGTGTGCGGCTGACCGAGCAGCCCGGGTCTACGATCGCGAATGGCCCCGGCGAGACAAAATGTAAGAAATGCCTGCGACAACGACTCCGGCAAAGTGAGCCTTGCCGGGCCAACAACGATACCGACGTTTCGCTTTCCCTGGCTTCTGCGGAGCAGCGAAACGTCGTCATCGGCGACAAGTCGTAGGACGTCGCGGCCCTGGGCTGATACCCCGAACAACTCTTCGGTTCCGGTGTACCCTTCGGGACGCGGGAGCTGCAGGGCGAAGTCGCGTGGGAAAAGATCTTCACCAACTTCGCGATCCATTGCGTAGGGGTTGATGAAGATGTTCGCGAACGGCGTGGCTGTGTACGCGACGTAGCTTGCCTGGGGCAGCACGCCCAGGAGCGTCCGGATCGTCGCATTAGTGCGTGAAGGCGCGCTGTCCTGATCCTCAGGCTCTTCATCACTGTCGACCGCGGGATCGGGGCGATTTGATCCGGTGTTGATGGACGCCTGATCCGCTTCATCGTCGATTATAAGAGCTGGCAGGCCTGCAAGCTGAGGACTCGCAGCTTTCAGAAATTCAATCAGCTTTTCGAGAATGCGCGTGTTCTTTTTTACAACGAGTAGAAATGCACCCGGGTCGCTCAGGACCTCGGGATCGCCCCCGCCGAAATCGGCACCGCGCGAAGTCAGGAGAGTCCAGCCCGGTGGTATCTTTCCGTCATCTCCAACCCCGACGAGCTCGTGTTCCAGGCGCGCCTGCGTTTGATTGCGAAGCGCGTCATGGATGCCTGAAAGTATGATGAAAAGGCGATAGCCGGCGTCGGCTGCGCGCGCGGCAACTGCAGTGTAGTTGGCCGTTTTTCCACTCTGGACGTAACCGACCACGAGGCCGCGGCAGCTAAAATCCATGTTCATAAGGGGATCACGCAACTGGCGCACAACGCGCAACGATTCGGACGCAAGTGAATCGATTTGCGGCTGACGCCAGCGACCACCAGCCAGCAGTAACTGCTCGAGACGGTCCCAGTTACGCCATCCAGTCGGGCCGATGCGTTCGGTCCAAACGGGTCCGGCGGGAGGCGTAGAAAGGAAACGCAGCAGCGACATTATTTGTCGCCCGATGCCAGCAGGGCAGTTTGCATATCTTTCTCGTCCAGGAGCATCAGAAATGCTGCGAGTTCCTGCATCGCCTCCGGATCTTTTTCGAGTCGCGCTGCGAGCGCGGCGAGGGGCGCGATGCGACCGCTGATCTGGAGATCGCGGCCGCCGGACAGATTAATTCCCTGTTTCCAGGCGAATTTTGTCGCCGTCACCGGCCGATAATTGATTGGCGGTAGGTCAGCCGGCGTTTCCGGCGGCCCGGCCGTCGTGACGGTTGGCAAGCTAGTATCCGCGCCTGGGATGGACAGCCCGTCACCGGGACCGGGAACCAGACCTGCGATCGGTGTTGGTGCTGGGGTCGGCGTCGGTGCCGGGGAGGGAGACGGCTTCGGAACCGGAGCCGAAGTAGGTTTCTTGTACTTGCCCTTACTGGCAGTCCTGACGGGTGTGGCGAGCTTCTTGATCTCTTCCTGAAGATAGGAGGGCAGGCTCACGGAGCGCTTTGTGATGTTGATGTCAAACATTTCGTCGAGTTTCGTGTCAAACGAAACCACGACGCGGGCGAGCTTGGTCTTCTCGTCGCTGGTCAGCCAGATTTGTTGCCAGCCGCCCCATTTGATCAGGCGATCATTGCGGTAGATGAACAGGCCTTGGGTTTCGTTGCGCCGGCCGAACAGGCCAACGCGGCCGAGAACTTCGTTGGTAGCGATCGGCCCGTCCGGCTTGTGATGCTGCCGCAGCTCATCTTCCGAGGGCAGCAGGAACGGCTGAACCGTAACCGGTTGATCACCCTCAGGCGTCACCATCCGGATGGTCTTAAGGTCATACGGTACCGTCAGCGCGTGGCCGACGGGATTGTTGGGCACCACGGGAACGGTGTTGATCCGAATCACAACCATTTTGCGGTTCCGCGCGTCGCCTTCGAGGAAACGGTGGAACACCAGCCCAAGATGACGGCCCAGTTCCAGGATTTCCATCGACCATGGCGGTATGCCGTTGATTGTCTGCGCTGCGGCGGGAGGCTTCATTTCCTTCCACAGCACAACCGTCCCCTGGTCCTCCAGCTTGGTGGCCTCTTCCTCCCATGCCTCAAGAGGCCCGTCGCCAGCGATCCAATCCCCCAGCTGGTCACGATCCCAGGTCAGGTGACTCACCGGGCCGCCGCGTTTGCGAGTGACCACCGTGAACACGCGAGCCTGCGACCATGAAGCGCCCTTAAGTCCGTATCCGAACTTCCCAAGGCTGTTGCCCTCATAGTCGACCAAGCTGCCCAGCGTCATCGCCTCGTCCAACTCAGTCGGGCTCATACCACGGCCGTTGTCTCGAATCGTGAGCCACCGCCCGTGACCGCTGTCCGGCTCGGCAAAGTCAATGTCGATAAGGGTTGCATCGGCGCTGATTGAATTGTCGACGATATCCGCCACCGCGCTGGCCAGGGTGTGACCGGTGTTGGCGATGATCTCCGCCAGCCGCTGCGGCCGTGGCGGCAGCCGCTTGCCGCCGGGAACGGCTTCAGGTGCACCCGTCATCGTCTCTTCCTTCCTCGCGGGATCGCTGAACATCTCAGGTCGCGCATCATGCAGCAGAGCGCGGATTCGTCGCCCTTCATCATCGTGAAGCGCAATCATGCCAGCCCGGGTTAGGCCGGCGGTCGCGCCATCTGCCCGAATTACTCTGGTGATGGGGTCGTCGTCCGGGAGAACAACCCAGGCACCTTCAGCGGGCTTGCGCCCCGCATCCACCTCCATCACGAAGAGGCAACCCGGTTCGACAAACGCATATCGGCGATCACGTGGGCAGTTGCCCTCGAGCCGCCAGTTCTTCGCCTGTCGCGTAAGAAAATGCGGCAAGGATACGGTCCCAGCATCGCAGTCGAAGCATAATTCGAGCGCGATTCGGTCGGCATCCGACGCCGTCGGAAAAACGCGGTCGACGACATCGCTGTCAAAGTTGATCGCGCGTTGCTTCGACCCTTCTTTTCCCTGTCGACGATATTCGTGGAACATGCCAAGTTCGCTGTGGGTGAGCACCCTCAGTATCAGGAACTTCATGCGGCGAATCCGCCTCTTGTCATTCTTCCCCCTCCGGCCATGGAATATACTAGGCTTCCGGCGCGGTTCCGCTCAACCAGAATCCGGGAATGGATTGTAATCCTTCAAGCCTTTCCGAAGTCCGGCGGAAATTCAATATCAAGCCAATCCGAAACTGATTTGCGATCAGCCCGGCCGTTCGCGCGTAAAATTCGGACAATATCCCGTGCGGCGACGACCAGGATCGGATGCTGATCCTCTGTAATCTCGCGATAGGCCTGTTGATCCAGATGACTAGTGGTAACCAGTACGCCAAATTGCCGGTGGCGCAATCGCGAAATCAGCCGGGACATCTCGCGGACACCCACGGAGTTATTCGGCCCGTAGCACTTGGCCTCAAGGGCGAAGTTGACCGAGATCGAGCTCGGCCCGTCGCCGACACGCAGGCTCCCCGTCGCGTCCCGCCCGCCGTCCCGGGAGGGGCGCGTTACATCCAAATCATGCGCCCCAGGCATCAGCAGCTCCGCGAGGCGCGCGGCGAAGTGCTCGAAGTGCTGGGGCCGATCCGCGAAATGTTCATGGACACGCGCGACAATGGCGCGGCCCTCGTGGTCCTCGGGATGCTGTTCAATGCGGGTGCGCCAGGGAACAGAACGGTGGCTGCGCAGGGCACGGAACTGGCCCGTCTCGCGCCAGGTCTTCCAGGCCTGCGGCGCGTGAACCATCACGTCGGCGTCGTTAATGATGTCATCCAGCCACTGGCGCGGTATCGTTCCTGCGTCCAGCACCGTAAAGCGGGCCCTGTAATTTTGAAAGCGGGTGGCCGTGCTGT
>NZ_VFTG01000025.1 GCF_006439355.1 Mesorhizobium sp. B4-1-3 | reverse complement strand
GCTATTATGTGCTGCCTTTCCTGCTTGGCGACCGCATCGTCGCCCGCGTCGACCTGAGAGCCGACCGCCCGGCCAGCGTGCTGCGCGTCCATGCCGCCTATGCCGAGCCCGACGCACCACCGGAAACGGCAGCCCAGCTCTTCGACGAACTGAAGCAGATGCAGGCATGGCTCGGCTTGGAAGCGATCGAAGTGACGCCGGCCGGCGATCTCGGACCGGCGCTGGCCGACATCGCGGTGTCGTAGCCGCGCGTTGACAGGCGCCTAGCCGTAAGCCTAAATCCTGACCCAGACGGTCTTCTCCCGGCAAAGGGAGGAGCCAAGAGGGAATGCGGTGCGGGCCAAAAGCCCAAATCCGCGGCTGTCCCCGCAACTGTAAGCGACGAGCCTCCGCCGAAAACCACTGGGATGTTCCCGGGAAGGCGGCATCTGAGGCGACGACCCGCGAGCCAGGAGACCTGCCGTCTGAGACTTTAAGTATCCGAATGCCCGGCGGGTTTTCCGGGCAAGGAGCCTGGTTTTGGATCGCAACGGCAGTTTCCCGGCTAACATCGCGGACATTTCGTCCGAGCCCGACGCGATGGCCGGCGTGACGGTCATCGTCTGTTCTTCCTGCCGCGACGAGACCGGGTCCGACGCCCATCCGCGCGCCGGCGCGCTGCTTGCCGAAGACACGCGCCGCGCGGCGTCGGGCGAGAATATCCGCATCCGCACTGTCGAATGCCTCGGCAACTGCAAGCGCCGGCTGAGCGCCGCGCTGCTGCGCGACGGCTGCTGGAGCTACGTCTTCGGCGACCTGGACACCACCAGCGGCGCCGACCTCGTCGCCGGCGCAAAGCTCTTCGCCACCTCGACCGACGGCCTGATCCCCTGGCGCGGCCGACCCGATTCCCTCAAGCGCGGCCTAGTTGCCCGCATCCCTCCCCTCGACATGCTGAAGGACTGACCATGAACGCTTCCGTTTCCCGCGTGCCCTGCACCGTCGTCACCGGCTTCCTCGGCGCCGGCAAGACCACGTTGATCCGCAACCTACTCGAAAACGCCAAGGGCAAGCGGCTGGCGATCATCGTCAACGAGTTCGGCGATGTCGGCATCGATGGCGAGATCCTGAAGGGCTGCGGCGTCGATATCTGCCCGGAGGAAAACATCGTCGAGCTCGCCAATGGCTGCATCTGCTGCACCGTCGCCGACGATTTCGTGCCGGCGCTCGACCAGATCCTGTCCCGCACACCGAAGGTCGACCACATCCTGATCGAGACCTCCGGCCTCGCTCTGCCGAAGCCGTTGGTGCAAGCCTTCCAGTGGCCGACCGTGAAAAGCCGCGTCACCGTCGACGGCGTCGTCGCCGTGGTCGACGGCCCGGCGCTGGCCGACGGCCGCGTCGCCTCCGACATGGACGCGCTTCAGGCGCAGCGCGCCGCGGACGATTCGCTCGACCATGACGATCCGGTCGAGGAGGTGTTCGAGGACCAGATCGCCTGCGCCGACCTGATCATCCTGTCGAAGAGCGATTTGATGGATGCGGCGGGCTCCGCCCGCGCCAACGCCGTGATCGGCGAGCATGTGGCGCGCGCCGTGAAAATCGTGCCGACCGCGCAGGGCAAGGTCGATCCCTCCGTGCTGCTCGGCCTCGGTCTCGCCGTCGAGGACGACATCGAGAACCGCAAGACTCATCACGACGACGAGCTCGACCACGAGCACGACGATTTCGACTCCTTCGTCATAGACATCCCGTCCGTCGCCAATCCCGACGAGCTGGCCAAGCGCGTCGCCCTTGCCGCCGAGCAGGAAAACGTGCTGCGCGTCAAAGGCTTCGTGGAGGTTGGCGGCAAGCCGATGCGGCTCCTGCTCCAGGCTGTCGGCCCGCGCGTCAATCATTACTACGACCGCGCCTGGACGGCCGAGGACGACCGCCGCTCGCGGCTCGTCGTCATCGGCCTCAAGGGGCTGAACCGCCCGGCGATCGAGCGTATCCTCGCCGGCTGAGGCAGATCCGAACCACGATGCACATCCTCGCCACCACATCCGCTTCGCTCGACGATCTCGCCGAGCCGATCGACCTCAGGCAGACGCCTGCGGATGTCGTGGCGCTGTCCTTCACCGACAGCGACCTCGCCGGCCTGGCCGCCGCCTGGAAGGCCGATGCTGCGCGGCTGCCCTCGATGCGGCTGGCGGCGCTGCGCGACCTTCGCCACCCGATGTCGGTGGACCTGTGGATCGACAGCGTCGCTCGCCACGCCAGGGTCGTCCTCGTCCGCATCCTCGGCGGCTATGACTGGTGGCGTTATGGCTGTGACCAGCTCGCAGCAGTGGCGCGCGAGCGCGGCATAAAGCTCGCGCTGCTGCCCGGCGAAAGCCATGACGAGGACCAACGCCTGATCGAAGCCTCCACCCTGCCGCTCGCCGAATTGGACGCCCTGCTCGGCTATTTCCGCGAAGGCGGTCCGGCGAATATGGCGGCACTGGTGCAACGGCTGGCGCGGCTGGCCGGGTCGGATGCGGCCGTGACCGAACCGGTGAGCGTGCCGAAGGCCGGGTATTATAAGCCGGGAGTTGGTGTCGTCGAGAAGCCGAACCTTTCAAGGGTCGGCATTCCTTCGCACCCCCCTCTGTCCTGCCGGCCCCCGCAAGGGGGGAGAGCAGCCGTCACCCAAGCCGGCTCTATCTCTGCTTCGTCAAATCTCGAGCTAGCTGAAACATCTACGGTTGGCGAAACCGTTGATGACAGGTCAATCTCCCCCCTTGCGGGGGAGATGTCCGGCAGGACAGAGGGGGGGGCGACGGAACTCGACGCTGGTAGCCTCAGCATCCCAGTTATCCCCATCCTCTTCTATCGCTCGATGCTGCTGGCCGCCGACGTCGCCCCGATCGATGCTCTCGCGGAAGCGTTGAAGCTGCAAGGCTTGGTCCCCGTGCCGATCTTCGTCTCCAGCCTCAAAGATCCGGCATCCCTGGCCTTCGTCGAGAATGCTATCGCAACATTGAGCCCCGCCGCCATCGTCACCGCCACCGCCTTCGCCTCCGGCGCGGAACCCGGCGCCGAGACCCTGTTCGACCGCGCCGGCGTACCGGTCCTCCAGGTCATCGTCGCCACCACCAGGCGCGAGGTCTGGGAGAAGAACCAGCGCGGCCTGGCGCCCGCCGATCTTGCCATGCACGTGGTGCTGCCCGAGCTCGACGGCCGCATCCTGGCCGGCGCGATCTCCTTCAAGGGCGAGATCGAGACCGACCCGGCGCTGGCCTTTCGAGCTTTCGCCAATCGGCCCGAGCCGGACCGCGTGGCGCAGGTGGCCAAGCGCATCGCCGCGTTTGTTCGCCTGCAGCGGGCGGATCGAGCCGAGCGCAAGCTTGCCATCCTGATCCCGGATTATCCGAGCGCGCCTGGACGGACCGGCTACGCCGTCGGGCTTGATGTGCCGTCAAGCGTGCTCGCCATGCTGCAGGACCTTAAGGAACAGGGCTATGCGGTTGAAGGGCTTCCGCAATCGCCACGGGAATTGTTGGATGCGCTGGAGGTGGGTGGGCTTGGCCTTGCCTTGACGGATTACGTTGTCTTTTCAGCCGAACTGCCGAGGGAAGCGCGAGCTTCAGTTGAGGCGGCGTGGGGCGAGGCAAAAGGGATAGATTCGAGCGAGGCCCCCCTCTCTGTCCTGCCGGACACCTCCCCCTCAAGGGGGGAGATTGCCCTATCACTACCGCTTTCGCCAATCGCCAGCGTTGTAGGTGGAGCGCCGGCGCCTGAACTGCCAATCTCCCCCCTAGAGGGGGAGATGTCCGGCAGGACAGAGGGGGGCGTGACAGAACGCCAGCCTTCGCAGCTAGCAAGCAAAACTACCTTCCCCTTCCGCGCCGCGACCTTCGGCAACGTGACTGTGGCGCTTGCCCCCGACCGTGGGCGCTCCGCCGACCGCCGCGCCGATTACCACGACCCGACGCTGGCTCCCCGCCACGAGCTGATCGCCTTCGGCCTCTGGCTGCAGAAATCGCTCGGCGTCCATGCCATCATCCATGTCGGCGCGCATGGCACGCTGGAATGGCTGCCGGGCAAGACCGTGGCGCTCTCCGAAACCTGCTTCCCCGAGATCGTCACCGGCTCGTTGCCCACCATCTATCCCTTCATCGTCTCCAACCCCGGCGAGGCGGCTCAGGCCAAGCGCCGCATTTCGGCCGTGACCCTCGGCCATCTGCCCCCGCCGCTGACCGGCGCAGGCCTCGACGAGGCCCAACAGAAGCTGGAACGGCTGGTCGACGAATATGCCCAGGCCGATGGTCTCGACCGCCGCCGCCGCGACCGCCTGGCAAAGCTGATCGTCGAGACGGCGCGGAAAACCGGTCTCGCCTCGGAAGCCGGCGTCGCCAAAACCGATCAGCCCGACGAAGCGCTGCGCCGCATCGACGCCTGGCTCTGCGACCTCAAGGATTTCGCTGTCAAGGACGGGCTGCATGTCTATGGCCGCGCGCCGGAGGACGAGGCCGATCCGCTGCGCCGGCAAAGCGCGGAAGCCGAAAAGGCCGCCCTGCTCGCCGCGCTCGAGGGCCGCCACATCAAGGCGGGTCCCGCCGGCGCCCCGGCGCGTGGCCGTTCCGATGTGCTGCCCACCGGCCGCAACCTCTTCACCTCCGATCCGCGCACCATGCCGACCCCGACCGCCTATGACCTCGGCCAGGCGGCGGCGGAGGAAGTGGTGCGCAGCCACATGCAGAGTCATGGCGACTGGCCGCGCTCGCTGGTCATCGACCTCTGGGGCTCGGCCTCGCTGCGCACAGGCGGCGAGGAAATCGCGCAAGGCCTGGCGCTGATGGGCTGCCGGCCGCAATGGGATGCCGCCACCGGCCGCGTCACTGGCATCGAGGTGCTGCCGCCGGCTGCGCTCGGCCGTCCGCGCGTCGATGTCACCTGGCGCATTTCCGGCCTGTTCCGTGACATGTTCCCGACCCAGATCGCGCTGATCGACGCCGCTGCAAGCGCCGTTTCGTCGCGTGACGAGGACGATTCGGAGAACCCGCTCGCCGCCGCGACCCGCGCCCAAGGCAAGGTCGGGCCGCGCATTTTCGGCACCTCGCCCGGCACCTATGGTGCCGGCGTCGAGGATCTGCTATCGCGCGGACAATGGGGCGCGCGCGAGGAGATCGGCCGCGCCTACCTCGATGCCACCTCGCACGCCTATGGCGGCGCCGATGGCGAGGCGATTCCGGCGCCCGGTGCTTTCGAGGGACGGATCGCCGAGGCCGACCTTCTCGTCCACACCGGCGACGACCCGGGCCGCGATATCCTCGAAGGCTCGGCCGACGTGGCTTTCATCGGCGGCTTTTCGGCGGCCCTTGCGGCGCTCGGCCGCAACGCCGACGTCATCGTGCTCGACACGACCGACCCAAAGAAGCCGAAGCCGCGTTCGGTCAGCGAAGCGGTTTCGCGCGTGGTCCGCGCCCGCGCGGTCAACCCGCGCTTCATCGCCGGCCAGATGCGCCACGGCCCGCGCGGCGCTTCGGAATTCGCCGAGACGGTCGACCGCCTGGTCGGCTTCGCCGAAACCACCCATGCCATTTCCGGCGCGCTGATCGAGGCCGTGCACGACGCCTATGTTGGCGACCCGGAAGTCCGTGCCTTCCTGCTGCGCGAGAACCCGGCGGCCGCCAAGGTCATCGCCGAACGGTTCCTCAATGCGCGGCGACGCGGCCTCTGGCATCCGCTCAGGAATTCCATCGACGATGATCTCGCGGCCTTGATCGCGGAAGCCCAGGCCAGTGGAGTGGCGGCATGAACGCCTTCTCGCGACGCGGCGCCTGCCCGGCCCTCAGCGCGCCGATGCAGACCGGCGATGGGCTGCTGGTGCGGCTCAATCCGGTCGCTGGAGGGCTTTCTCTTAAGTCGCTGATCGGACTCGCCGAATCCGCCCTGCGCCACGGCAACGGCATCATGGAAGTGACCGCGCGCGGCAGCCTGCAGATACGTGGTTTGACCGCCGAGAGCGCCCGGTTGCTGGCGGCCGAGGTGGACGCGCTGGGTATCGCGGTGCGGACCGGCGTGCCGGTAGAGACCGGGCCACTGGCAGGGATCGATCCGCAAGAGATTGCCGATCCGCGTCCGCTGGCGGAGCGGATCAGGGTGGCGATCGAAGAGACCGGGCTGACGGCAAGGCTGGGGCCGAAGGTGTCTGTGGTTATCGATGGCGGCGGACAGCTTACGATGGATGCCATGACGGCCGATGTGCGGCTGAAGGCCGTATGGGCTGGCGAGGATGTTCGTTGGGCCGTATCGGTCGCCGGCGACGCGCTTGGTGCAAAGCCGTTAGCCACTGTCGATGCGGATGCTGGGCGTGACATTACAGTTGCTGCACTCCGGATGGTCGCGGAAAAGGGCCGGGAGGCGCATACCCGCGATTTGTCGGAGCGGCAGTTGGCCTCTCTCGCAGGCTGGCATTCCTTCGCGCCCCTCTCTGTCCTGCCGGACATCTCCCCCTCTAGGGGGGAGATTGGCAGTTCCGGCGTCGGCTCTCCACCTTTAGCGTTGGACATTGGCGAAAGCCGACATGACAAGGCAATCTCCCCCCTTGAGGGGGAGATGTCCGGCAGGACAGAGAGGGGGGCGCGGGAACGCCAGCCTGCGGGAAGCCCCATTGGCACCTTCGCTCTCACGGACAGCCTCGCCCTCGGCATCGTCCTGCCTTACGGCAGCATGCCAGCCCAACCCCTTATCGATCTCGCCACCCAAGCAGCGGACCTCGGCGTTCCCGAAATCCGCCTTGCCCCCGGCCGCGCCCTGCTCTTCCTCGACCTCTCTCCGTCCGCCTGCGCCTCGCTGCAATCCTCCGCGGCCGCGCTCGGCTTCGTCAACGACCCCGCCGACCCGCGCACCCGCATCGCCGCCTGCCCCGGCACGCCGGCTTGCGCGTCCGGCCACATCGCCACCCGCGTCATCGCCGAGACGATTGCGAAACAAAGCGGCGACCTCCTCGACGCCTCGCTGACCCTGCACGTTTCCGGCTGCGCCAAGGGCTGCGCGCATCCCGGCACTGCCGCGCTCACATTGGTGGGCGACGAAAACGGAGCCGGACTTGTCGTGGACGGGACGGCAAAGGCCCTTCCTGCCGGATACAGGCCGGGCTATGACGCCGCGCGCGGCATCGCCGGCATCCTTGCCGCGCTGCAAGCGCAAAGACATCTGGGCGAAACCGCCGCCGCCTGCCTGGCAAGGCTTGGCGCTGCCGGCATCGCCGAACTCTATCGACGGAACCAATGAATGGCCGCCTACGACTATATTCATGACGGGATGGCGATCTACGAGCGCTCTTTCGCCATCATCCGCGCCGAGGCGGACCTGTCCCGCTTCTCCGAGGCGGAGGCCGACGTCGCGATCCGCATGATCCATGCCTGCGGCCAGGTCGAAGCCGCCGGCCATTTCGTTTTCTCCGACGGTCTCGTCGACGCCGCCCGCGCGGCGCTTGCCGCCGGCGCGCCGATTTTTTGCGATGCCGAAATGGTGGCGCATGGCATCACCCGCGCCCGCCTGCCGGCCGGCAACGAGGTGATCTGCACGCTGCGCGACCCGCGCACGCATGACATCGCCAAAGAAATCGGCAACACCCGCTCGGCTGCGGCCATCGACCTCTGGGGCGAGCGAATGGCTGGTTCCGTCGTCGCCATCGGCAACGCGCCGACCGCGCTCTTCTATCTGCTCGAAAAACTGCGCGACGGCGCTCCCAAACCCGCCGCGATCATCGGCATGCCGGTCGGCTTCGTCGGTGCCGCCGAATCCAAGGATGCGCTGGCCGAAAATTCCTATGGCGTGCCTTACGCCATCGTGCGCGGGAGGCTGGGCGGCAGCGCCATGACCGCCGCCGCCCTCAACTCTCTGGCGAGGCCCGGCCTGTGAACGCGAACGTGAAAGGCCGTCTCGTCGGCGTCGGCACCGGCCCCGGCGACCCGGAGCTTTTGACGCTGAAGGCAGCGCGTGCGCTGGCCGAGGCCGACGTCGTCGCCTATTTCGCCAAGCGCGGCAACAACAGCAATGCGCGCGCCATCGTCGAGACGCGCTTCCGCCAGGACATGATCGAGCTGCCGCTGCTCTATCCGGTGACGACCGAGATCGACAAGGATCACGACGACTACCGCGCGCAGATCACCGACTTCTACGAGCGGTCGGCCGAGCAGGTCGCCGAGCATCTTAGCGCCGGCAGGATGGTGGCGGTGCTGTCGGAGGGCGATCCACTCTTCTACGGCTCCTACATGCACCTGCATGTGCGTCTCGCGCACCGCTTCCCGACCGAAGTCATCCCCGGCATCACCGCCATGTCCGGCTGCTGGTCGGCAACCGGCCTGCCGATCGTGCAGGGCGACGACGTGCTGAGTGTGTTGCCCGGCACGATGAGCGAGTTCGAGCTGACCCGTCGCCTCGCCGACACCGACGCCGCCATCATCATGAAGGTCGGCCGCAACCTGCCGAAAATTAGGCGCGCGCTGGAAGCGACCGGCAAGCTGGCCAAGGCCGTCTATGTCGAGCGCGGCACGATGGCGGGCAGCGTCTCGATGCGGCTCGCCGAAAAGCCGGACGACAAGGCGCCCTATTTCGCCATCGTGCTGGTTGCCGGCTGGTCGGCCCGCCCAGGCGCCCTCGGGGCAAAGCCATGAGCGGCCGTCTTACCGTCATCGGTCTCGGACCCGGCAACGCCGACCAGATCACGCCGCAGGCTGCCAATGCCGTGGCCGAGGCTTCCTTCTTCTATGGCTACAAGCCCTATCTCGACCGGCTGGAGCTGCGGCCGGACCAGACCCGCATCGCTTCGGACAATCGCGAAGAGCTCGCCCGCTCCAACGAAGCGCTGGCTAAGGCCGCAGAAGGCCACAACGTCGCCGTCGTTTCCGGCGGCGATCCCGGCGTCTTCGCCATGGCCGCCGCCGTCTGCGAGGCGATCGAAGCCGGCCCCACCGAATGGCGCGCCATCGACCTTTCGGTCGTTCCGGGCGTCACCGCGATGCTTGCCGTCGCCGCCCGCATCGGCGCGCCGCTCGGCCATGACTTCTGCGCCATCTCGCTGTCCGACAATCTGAAGCCGTGGGAGCTGATCGAGCTGCGCCTGTTGGCGGCCGCCGGCGCCGGCTTCGTCATCGCGCTCTACAATCCCATCAGCAAGGCTCGCCCCTGGCAGCTCGGCCGCGCCTTCGAATGCCTGAAGGCGATCCTGCCCGGCACCACGCCGGTGATCTTCGGCCGCGCCGCCGGCCGGCCGGACGAGCGCATCGAGGTTTTCCTGCTGGCGGACGCCGATGCGGCAAAAGCCGACATGTCGACCTGCATCATCATCGGCTCGCCCGAGACCCGCATCATCAAGCGCGGCGAACAACCCGCGCTGGTCTACACCCCGCGTTCGGCGACCGGATCGAAAAGATGATCCACCCTTGCCGCCAGTTGATCGACGGTTTCGGCCGAAGGAACGTCCGGCAAAGGCGGTCGGCGGATCATGACCACTTCGATGCCGAGCCCCCGCGCAGCGGCGATCTTGCCATAAGTCGCCTCGCCGCCGCTGTTCTTCGAAACGACGGCATCGACGCCGTATCTCTCGATCAACGCCCGTTCCTCTGGCTCTGGAAATGGCCCGCGCGCCAAAAGGTAAAGCGCGTCGGGCACGGCAAGCTTCGGCTCGACGGGATCGACGCTGCGGATCAGGTAGCGGTGCCGCGGAGCGGCCTCGAAGACGTCGGCCTCCTGCCGGCCGATCGCGAGGAAAACGCGGCGCGGCGCCTCGCCAAGCGCCTTCGCCGCCTCCGCCGCGCTTTCGACCAGCGTCCAGCGATCACCTGCCACTGGCTCCCAGCCGGGGCGCCGCAGCGCAAGGATCGGCACGCCGGACTGCCGCGTCGCTTCGGCAGCGTTTGCCGAGATGCGAGCGGCGTACGGATGCGTGGCGTCGATCAGCAGATCGATCCTGTTGTCGCTGAGATAGGCGGCCAATCCGTCCGCGCCGCCAAAGCCGCCGACACGCAGCGGCACGCCTTGCGCGACGGGGCTTTCGGTGCGGCCGGCAAGCGACAGCGTGACCGAGAAATCCGTGCGGCGGGCGAGCTTTCCCGCCAATTGCCGGGCTTCGGTCGTTCCGCCGAGGATCAGGATACGATGGGTCATTATGCCTGCTAAGGGTCCGCGCGCCGCCAAGCTCGCCTTAAAATGGCTCACCATCGTCGGCATCGGCGAGGACGGTGTAGCGGGTCTCGGCGACGAGGCCAAGCAGCGTATCGCGCAGGCGGATGTCGTGTTCGGCGGAAAGCGGCATCTTGCGCTCGTCTCTTCCCTCACCAACGGCGAAACCCGCTCATGGCCGACACCCTTCGACGCGGAAATGCGCGACGTGCTGGCGCTCGCGGGCAAGGACGTGTGCGTGCTCGCGTCCGGCGACCCGTTCTTTCACGGCGTCGGCGTCACGCTCGCGCGCAAGGTAGAACCGGAACAGATGCTCGTTCTCCCGGCGCCGTCGTCTCTGTCGCTGGCGGCATCGCGCCTCGGCTGGGCCTTGCAGGACGTCGAGACCATCTCGCTGCACGGCCATTCGATCGACCTGATCCGGCCCCTGCTCCACCCCGGCGCGCGCATCATTGCCCTGACATCGGATGGCGACGCTCCGGCTTCTATCGCCGCGCTGCTCGACGAACTCGGTTTCGGCCCGTCGCGATTCACGGTCCTCGAAGCGCTGGGCGGCCCCGATGAGATGCGCCGCGCCGCTCGAGCCGATGCCTTCGATCTCAAAAACATCAATTCGCTCAACGTGCTGGCGCTCGAAATTGAATCGACGCCGGATGCGCGCGTCCTGCCTTTGACCGTCGGCCTCGCAGATCATCTGTTCGAGCATGACGGCCAGATCACCAAGCGCGAGATCCGCGCCATCACGCTGTCCGCGTTGGCGCCCCGGCGCGGTGAGTTGCTGTGGGACATCGGCGCCGGTTCGGGCTCCATCGGCATCGAATGGATGCTGGCGCATCCCTCGCTGCGCGCCATTGCCGTAGAAGCCAACGGCGAGCGCGCCGCCCGCATCGCCCGCAATGCCGCGCATTGTGGCGTGCCGGACCTTGTCGTGATCGAAGGCGCCGCGCCCAAGGCGTTCGCCAAGCTGGAAACACCGGATGCGATCTTCATCGGCGGCGGCGGCAGCGATGCCGGCGTGATGGAGAAGGCGATCAAGGCGCTACGTCCCGGTGGCCGGCTCGTCGCCAATGCGGTGACGCTGGAGATGGAGGCGCTGCTGCTCGACCAGCATAACAGACGCGGCGGCGACTTGACCCGCATCGCGCTGTCGCGCGCCGCACCTGTCGGCTCGATGCAAGCCTGGCGTCCGGCCATGCCGGTCACGCAGTGGAGCTGGGTGAAACCATGATGGTCGCGGGTATCGGCAGCCGCAAAGGCGTGAGCGTCGAAGAAGTACTGGCGGCGATCGAGACCGCGCTTGAAGCGCATGGCCTCGCGATGTCAGCGCTTTCGGCGCTGGCGACCGCCCCGCTCAAGAAGGATGAGGCGGCGATTTCTGCCGCCGGCCGCGCGCTCAACCTGCCGGTGGTCATTGCCGATGACCCGATCCTGCAACTGGCCTCGCCAAGCGCCCGCAGCCGTTGCGATCTCACGCAGAGTCGCGCCGGCACGCCGTCGGTTTCGGAGGCGTCGGCCCTCGCGGTCGCCGGGGCCGGTGCGAGACTGCTCGGGCCTCGCACGGTGCTTGGCCCGGTCACCTGCGCCATCGCCATCAGCGGAGATTCGCCATGACCATCCATTTCATCGGCGCCGGCCCGGGCGCGGCCGATCTCATCACGCTGCGCGGCGCGCGGCTGCTGGCCAGTTGCCCGGTCTGCCTCCATGCCGGCTCGATCGTCGCGCCGGAGCTGCTCGAGCATTGCGCGCCGGGAACGAAACTGATCGACACGGCGCCGATGTCCCTCGACGAGATCGAGGCCGAATATGTCGCCGCCCACAAGGCCGGCCACGACGTTTCCCGCCTGCATTCCGGCGATCTTTCGGTATGGAGCGCCGTCGCCGAGCAGATCAGGCGCCTGGAAAAGCATGGCATCCCCTACACGCTGACGCCGGGCGTCCCCTCCTTCGCGGCGGCGGCGGCGGCGCTTCGCCGCGAGCTCACCATCCCCGAGCTCGCGCAAAGCCTGGTGCTGACGCGCATTTCCGGCCGCGCCTCGAAAATGCCTCCGGGCGAAACGCTCGCCGGCTTCGGTCGCACCGGCGCCACGCTCGCCATTCATCTTGCCATCCATGCCATCGATCGCGTCGTTGCCGATTTGACGCCGCTTTACGGCGCCGAATGCCCGGTCGCCATCGTCTTGCGCGCCTCGTGGCCGGATGAGCGCATCCTGACGGGAACGCTGGGCACCATCGAAGCGCTGCTGGCTGAAAACCCGATGGAACGCACGGCGATCATCTTCGTCGGCAGCGCGCTTGCGGCGCAGGATTTCGGCGAAAGCTCATTATACAACGCCCATTACCAGCGGCGTTTTCGCGGACGGGACGGATTGTGAACGGCAGCGCCAACATAAATGGACGGGCAAATGTGGAGCAGGCGCTGGCGCGCCTGAACTTCAAGCCGCGCGAACTGGAGCCCGGCCATGTCTGGCTGGCCGGCGCCGGCCCCGGCGACCCCGGCTGCCTGACGTTGGAAGTGCTGGCCGCGCTCGGGCAATGCGACGCGCTGGTCTATGACGCGCTGGTCTCGCCCGACGTCGTGGCGGTCGCTCAAGGTGCAGAGCTTTTCTACGCCGGGAAACGCGGCGGCCAGCCCTCGATGAAGCAGGACGACATCAACGCGCTGCTGGTGCGGCTGGCGCGCGAGGGCCGCCGCGTCATGCGCCTCAAGGGCGGCGACCCCTATATTTTCGGACGCGGCGGCGAAGAGGCTTTGGCGCTGGCGGGCGAAAAAATTCCGTTCCGGGTGCTCTCCGGCCTGACCTCGGGCCTCAGCGCGCTTGCCGCCACCGGTATTCCCGCCACCATGCGCGGCATCAACAAGGCCGTCATCCTGGCGACCGGCCACGCGGCGGGCACCGATGACGATATTGACTGGGCGGCGATCGCCCGTACCGGACAGCCGGTCGTCGTCTATATGGGCATGGCCAACCTGCCGGTGATCGCGGCAAAGCTGATCGAGGGCGGCCTCGCACCTTCGACCCCAGCCGCGGTGATCGTGGCGGCAACCACGCCGCAGGAGCGCATCGTCGTCGCCATGCTCGCCACTATCGCCGACGAGGCCGCGGCCGCCGGGCTCGCCTCGCCAGCGCTGATCGTGGTCGGCGGCATCGTCGCCATGCGCGCGGCATTGGCGGGCGGCGCATGACAGCGCGCGCGATCATCATCGGCGCGCCGCGCTCCGGCTCGGGCAAGACCAGCGTCACCATCGGACTGTTGCGTGCGCTGGCCAGGCGCGGCCTGAAAGTGCGCGGTGCGAAGTCCGGACCGGACTATATCGACCCCGGCTTCCACGCCGCCGCGACCGGACTGTCGGGCGTCAATCTCGACAGCTGGGCCATGTCGCCTTCCCTGCTCAACGCGCTGGCGGCCCAGGCCGCGGACGACGCCGAATACGTCATCCTCGAAAGCGCGATGGGCCTGTTCGACGGCATTCCTGCGCCGGAAGGCCGCTCCGGCTCGGCCGCCGATCTTGCGCGGCTCTACGGCTTGCCGGTGCTTTTGGTGCTCGACGTCTCCGGACAGTCGACCACGGCTGCCGCCGTCGCCAAGGGTTTCGCGACCTACGACCCGGATGTCCGCATGGCCGGCGTCGTGCTCAACCGACTCGGCAGCGAACGCCATCGGCGGCTTTCCGGCGACGCCATCGAGGCAATCGGCCTGCCCGTGGTCGGCGCCATCCTGCGCGATCCGACGCTGAACCTACCGGAGCGGCATCTCGGCCTCGTCCAGGCCGGCGAGTACGAGAACCTGATGGCGCATCTCGACCGGCTGGCCGACATGGTCGAGAAGTCGCTCGACATCGACGCCATCCTGGCTCTGGCCACTCCACTGGAGCCGGCGGCCGGCGACTTCGGCGATACCTTGCGGCCGCCCGGGCAACGCATCGCGCTGGCGGAAGATGCCGCCTTCACCTTCCTCTATCCGCATGTCGCCATGCATTGGCGCAGGGCCGGCGCCGAGATCGTGCCTTTCTCCCCGCTGGCCGACGAAGCGCCTGGCGAAGACTGCGATATCTGCTGGCTGCCTGGCGGTTATCCCGAGCTGCATGCCGGCAAGCTTGCGGCCGCGACGAACTTCCGGGCGGGAATGGCACGCTTCGCGGCGGCGAAGCCGGTTCACGGCGAGTGCGGCGGCTTCATGGTGCTGGGCGAAATGCTGGAAGACGCGGACGGCCAGAGCCATGAGATGCTAGGCCTGCTTGGTCATTCGACCAGCTTCGCCAGGCGCAAGATGAATCTCGGCTATCGAGAGGCGCGATTGCGCGCCGCCTGCCCGTTAGGACCGGAGGGCACGTTGATCCGAGGCCACGAATTCCATTATGCGCAGATGACCGCCACCGGCAATGACGAGCCCTTGGCCGACCTTGCCGATGGCCAAGGCAATCCGCTGGGGGCCTCGGGCTACCGGCGTGGCCATGTCAGCGGCACCTTCTTCCACGCCATTGCGAGGAGCGCATGAGCGGCCCTTCCGCGCCAAGGCAAGTGCTTGACGATATCGGCCTCAGCCTCGTCTTCTTCACCCGGCTGAGATTACCGTCGAGCGATTTCGGCGGCCGCAGCCTGGCGGATGCGATCTGGGCGGCGCCCTTCGCCGGTCTCGCGGTGGCGATCATCGGCGCGCTGGTCTACGCCATCGCCAGCGTTTTCGGCCTCGCCGCCGCACCGGCCGCGGCGCTCACCCTCGCCGCCACGATGCTCGTCACCGGCTGCCTGCATGAGGATGGACTTTCCGACATCGCCGATGGCTTTTGGGGCGGCAGGACGCGCGACAGGAAGTTGGAGATCATGCGCGACAGCCGCATCGGCGCCTATGGCGCGGCCGCGCTTGGGCTGTCGCTGCTCATCCGCTGGAGCGCTCTCTCCGAACTCGCCGGTCCGGGCCACGTCTTCCTGGCGCTGCTCGCCGCGCATGCCGGGTCGCGCGGCCTGTTCGGCGCCTTCATGCATCTTCTGCCTCCGGCTCGGGCCGGCGGCCTGTCGGCGAATGCGGGCTCTGTCACAAGCGAGACCGCCATCATAGGTGCTGCGCTTGGCGCGGTGGTGTTGCTGGCGCTCGGCCTTGGCGGCGCGATCGCGGCGCTCATCCTGCTCGGCCTGGTCTTCGCGGGCTTCCGCGCGCTTTGCCTCAGCCAGATCGGCGGCCAGACCGGCGACACGATCGGCGCGCTGCAGCAGCTTGGCGAAATCGCCGTCCTTCTCGTCGCTTCCGTTTGCCTTTCCTGATTCTCTTTCGGAGACCTTGCCCCATGTCCTCCCAATCAGCCGCGTTCAAATCGCTCGAAGATCTTCGTGCCGCCTGCCTCGATCTTCCAGCCGGCAGCGACACCGCCGCCGCCGCCGTCGCCAAGCGCCAGGACACGCTGACGAAGCCGCCGGGCAGCCTCGGCCGGCTGGAAACGATCGCCGCCTGGCTCGGCCGCTGGCAGGGCCGCGACATGCCTAAGCTCGACAACGTGAAGGTGTTCGTCTTCGCCGGCAATCACGGCGTCACCGCGCAGGGCGTCTCGGCCTATCCGTCGGAAGTCACCGTGCAGATGGTGGCGAACTTCGCCGGCGGCGGCGCGGCCATCAACCAGCTGGCCCGCATCGCCGGCGCCGCGCTCGACGTCATCCCGATCGACCTCGACCATCCGACCGGCGATTTCACGATAGCGCCGGCGATGGACGAAAAGGCTTTCCTCGCCGCCGTCTCGGCCGGCTACGATGCCGTGACCAAGGACCTGGACCTTGTCTGCTTCGGCGAGATGGGCATCGGCAACACCACGCCGGCCGCCGCGATCTCGACCGCCCTCTTCGGCGGCGGCGCCGAAAAATGGACCGGGCGCGGCACCGGCGTCGACGATGCGGGGCTGCAGCGCAAGGTGGTCGCCATCGAAGCGGGCCTCAAGCGCCACACCGATTCGCTGTCTGACCCGCTGAAGATCGCTGCTGCACTTGGCGGACGTGAGCTGGCAGCGATCCTCGGCGCCACACTCGCCGCGCGCAGGAACAACGTGCCGGTGCTGCTCGACGGCTTCGTCTGCACCGCTGCCGCAGCACCTCTGGCGAGGCTGCACCCGACCGGGCTGGCCCACACCATCGCGGCCCATGTCTCGGCCGAAGCCGGCCACCGCCGCCTGCTTGAGGCGCTCGGCCTGCCGCCGCTGCTCGATCTCGGCATGCGGCTCGGCGAAGGCTCCGGCGCCTGCCTCGCCGTCAACATCGTCCGCTCGGCGCTGGAATGCCATGCCAGGATGGCGAGTTTTGCCGAGGCCGGCGTTTCGGAAAGATAAAGTTCGGTCGAAATTTCAGCACTGTCGAAACGTCGAAATAACTGATCTCGGTTATCCATGGGGCGCAGAAGTCTCATGGAGATCGATCGATGTATTTGAAATATCTAATATCCACCGCGATTCTTGTTGCCACGGCTTCGCCGGCATTGTCTCAGGATCAATATGTCCGCCCGCTTCGTCCTGGCGAAGACGGGTCAACCAGGATCCAATCGTCGATCTCTATGACCTTTCCGGTCAAGGATGACGACGATGCCGCCACGCAGCAGCAGGTCGCGCTTCGTTCTTTCTACAAAGTCGCGGCGGGCAGCTGCGCCTTGGTGCTCGAGACCGTTGCCGATACATGCGAGATAGCCGGCATGAGCACCAATCTCAACGCCAGGGACCGCAACATCGGCGGTTACGGCGGATCGCAGCTTACGGTGAGCGGCCAGATCACGATGAAGGTCTAGTTCAAGGCAAGCCTCGGCAAGACGGCGCCGTAGGCGCCGTTGCAGCCGACTTTATTGTCTTCATGAGAAATTTTGGTGGGTGTGCACAGGATCGAACTGTGGACCCGCTGATTAAGAGTCAGCTGCTCTACCAACTGAGCTACACACCCACACCGCCGGGAAAACCAGCGTCGGCGGCGCATATAGCCGCCGCTTTCGGGGATGTCTAGCCCTGCCGGATCATTTCCCGACAAATCGACGTTGCATGATCCCGGAAAAGATCATGCCTGCCTAAAAAAGCTCGCAGGCATCACACGAACAGCTTGCCTTCAGCCACCTTGATCGCATGGCCGCCAATGCGCGCGGAGGCCAGTTTTCCGCCATCGACATTGAGCTCGAGACGGATTCGCGACGGCCGGCCCATCTCCAGCCCCTGCTCGATCCAGAGCTGCGAGACGCCGTCGGTCGGGGCGTCGAAATGCATGATGGCGCCGGCGAAAGCGGCCGCGGCCGAACCGGTCGCGGGATCTTCATAGGAAGGCGTGCCGGGCACGACCATGCGCACATGGAAGGCGCTGTCGTGATGCACCGTCTCGCGGCAATAGACATAGGGGCTGGCGAAGGCCCATTCGCTCTTGCGCGGCGCCAGTTCCGACCATGCCTGATTGTCGAGCCTGATCTTGGCCGCTTCCTCCAACCCGGCAACCGGAATCGTCACGTAAGGCACGCCGGCCGACCAGAAGGCGACGCGGTGATTCTCGAAGCCGATCTCGTGCGGGGCAAGGCCGAGCGCCGCGCCGATCGCTTCCGGGTCAGCCTTGAGCTCCAACGGCTCCGGCAATTTCGCCAGATCGAACTCGGCGAAGGTCGAGCCGTCATGCTTGCTCACCGCGCAACGCACCGGTCCGATATTCTCCTCCAGCACGAAGATGCCGGCGCTCTCGTCGGCGAGTTCCGCCAGCGCGATCGCCGAGCCGACCGTCGGATGCCCGGCGAACGGCATTTCATAGTCGGGCGTGAAGATGCGGATCCGGTTGCGATGCTTCGGATTGTCCGCAGGCAGCACGAATACCGTCTCGGACAGATTGAATTCGCGGGCGATCGCCTGCATGGCGGCAGTGTCGAGCCCGTTGCTGTCCAGCACCACCGCCAGCGGATTTCCGGCCAGCGTTTCGGCGGTAAACACATCGTAAAGCAAGTAGTTGTGCGCCATGGAGTAAACCTTTCGCCTCGTCCCGAATTTCAGCCTCAATCCCAACATGAGGGAAATTTAATTTGAAATTCGAACCTTAAGGCCTGATCTGTGCACGGATAGGGACATCGATTTTCAGCATAGGGGTCCGGGGTGGATCAGATTGTCAATCCGCCAGAGGCGGAATCCGGTACTTCCATAGAGGCAGCGCTCGGGCTCGACCGCAAGGGCGTGAGCCGCAAGCGTCGCCGCTTCTGGTTCTATGCCCTGTTGGCGGTAGCGATCGTCGCGGCCGGCATTGCCCTCTATCGATGGTATGCCGCAGCGCCCCCTAGGATCGAATACACCACCGTGCCCGCGGCGATCGCCGATCTCACCGTCGAGGTCTCCGCCACCGGCACGCTGCAGCCGCTGACCCAGGTCGATATCTCCAGCGAGCTTTCCGGCATCGTTCGCTCGGTCGCGGTCAATGAAAACCAGCAGGTCAAGAAGGGCGACGTGCTGGCGACGCTCGACACCGCCAAGCTGGAAGTGCAGATCGAGCGCGCCACCGCCTCCGCCAAGGCGGCGGCAGCCAGCGTCGAAGACGCCAAGGTGACCTTGCAGGAAAACGAGAACGCGGTTGTGCGCGCAAGCGCGCTGACCAAGCGCGGCATGGCGACGGACCAGTCGCTTGAAGCGGCCACTGCAACGCGCGACCGCTCGAAGGCGGCGCTCGACAGCGCCGAAGCCAATCTCGCCATCGCCCAGGCCGACCTCAAGGCGCAGCAGACCGATCTCGCCAAGAGCACCATCTATGCGCCGATCGACGGCATCGTGCTGACGCGCTCGGTCGATCCCGGCCAGACGGTCGCGTCCTCGCTGCAGGCGCCCGTGCTCTTCGTCATCGCCGCCGACCTGAGGAACATGGAGTTGCAGGCCGCGGTCGACGAGGCCGATATCGGCGCAGTGAAGCCCGGCCAGCACGCCCGCTTCACCGTCGACGCCTTCCCGGACCGACCCTTCGACGCCGAGATCCGCGACATCTCCTACGCCTCGGTCACCACCGATGGCGTCGTCACCTACAAAGCGCGGCTCGAAGTCGACAATGGCGAGCTTCTCTTGCGGCCCGGCATGACGGCGACGGTGTCGGTCGTCACAAGGCAGGCCAAGGGGGTGCTGACCGTCCCCTCCACTGCCTTCCGCTATCGCCCGATGCAGCAGCAGGCGCGCGGCTGGAGCTTCAGCGACTTCTTCACCGGACGCATGGGCCGCCCCAACCGGCAGCGCGAGGCGACGAAGGCGCCGACCGACGGGTCGCGCACGCTTTATGTGCTGGAGAACGGCCGGCCACATCCGGTCAACGTCAAGGTCGGCTCGACCGACGGCGAGTTGACCGAGATCACGTCCGGCCTCGACGCGGGAGCTGAGATAATCACCGCCGCGCAGCAGCGGAGCTGACGACATGTCGGCTCCCCTGCTCATCACCTTCGACAAGGTCTGGAAAAGCTATGGCGAGGGCGAGGCCCGCGTGCACGCGCTGGCCGGCGTCAACCTCGCCATCCGCAGAAGTGAATTCGTTGCCATCATGGGCCCCTCCGGATCGGGCAAGTCGACGGCAATGAACATCATCGGCTGCCTCGATACGCCGACGGCCGGGACCTATTCCTTCATGGGCGTCGATGCGGGACGCCTCGACCGCAACCGCCGCGCGCTTTTACGCAACCTCTATGTCGGCTTCGTCTTCCAGGGCTACAACCTCCTGCCGCGCACCACTGCAGCCGAAAATGTCGAGCTGCCGCTGATCTATCGCGGCGTCGCCGCGCGCGAGCGCCGCGAACTCGCCATGCAGGCGCTGGCCCAGGTGGGACTTGTCGGGCGCGAGCACCACACCCCGGCCGAGCTTTCGGGCGGCCAGCAGCAGCGCGTGGCAATCGCCCGCGCCATCGTCACAAGGCCGACGCTGCTCGTCGCCGACGAGCCGACCGGCAATCTCGACACGGCGCGCACGCATGAGATCATGGAGCTGCTGACCAGGCTCAACGCCGAACTGGGCCTCTCCATCGTCATGGTGACGCATGAGGCCGATGTTGCGGACTATGCCGGCCGCACCATCCGTTTCCTCGACGGCCATGTCGCCTCCGATACGCTGAAAGCGGAGGCAGCGGCGTGATCTGGGAGACCGTCCGCCTCTCGCTGCGCTCGATCCGCCGCAACGTGTTGCGCTCGTTCCTGACGCTGCTCGGCATCGTCATCGGCGTCGCCGCCGTCATCGCCATGCTCACCATCGGCTCCGGCACGACGGAAAAGGTCAAGGCCGACATCTCGAAGCTCGGCAGCAACCTGCTCGTCATTCGCGCCGGCCGGCCCGCGGGACCCGGCGGGCCGGGAGGTCTCGACCAGGCGGTGCGGCCGCTGGCCGAGAAGGATGTCGCCGCGCTCGTCGCGCATCTGAGCGGCGCCCGCGCCATTTCGCCGGCCTCGCAAAAGCAGGTCCGCGTCATCTTCGGCACCGAAAGCCTGACCTCGGGCGTCACCGGCACCGACAGCGCCTATCTCGACGCCCGCGACTGGAAGCTGGTCTCGGGACGGCCGTTTAGCGATTCCGAAACGCGGGCCGGCGCGGGCGTGTGCCTGATCGGCGAAACCGTGCGCCAGCAGTTCTTCGGCGCCGGCGATCCGGAGGGCGAGACCATCCGCGTCAACCGCACCTCCTGCAAGGTCATCGGCCTGCTGGAGCCCAAGGGCTATACCGGCTTCGGCCAGGACCAGGACAACGTCGTGCTGATGCCGCTGCACGCCTATCAGCGGCGCATCGCCGGCAACCGCGACATCGACAACATCTATATCGCCGCCGACGACCGCACGCCGACCAGCGAGCTGCAGTCGCGCGTCGAGGACATTTTGCGCGACACGCGCCGCATCACGCCGGACCGCGATCCCGACTTCGCCATCCGCGACATGACCCAGATCGCCGATGCGATGACCAGCGCCACCACCACCATGACCGGCATGCTGGGCGCCGTCGCCGGCGTCAGCCTGCTGGTCGGCGGCATCGGCATCATGAACATCATGCTGGTCTCGGTCACCGAGCGCACGCGCGAGATCGGCATCAGGCTGGCGATCGGCGCGCATGAAAAGCACATCCTCATCCAGTTCCTGGTCGAGGCGACGGTGCTGTCGCTGCTCGGCGGCATCATCGGCATCCTGATCGGCCTGTCGCTGGCCGGCATGGCCTCGATGGCCCTGACGATACCGTTCGCCCCAAGCCCCGCCGTCATCCTGCTCGCGGTCGGCTTTTCGGCGCTGATCGGCATGGTGTTCGGCTTCTTCCCGGCGCTGCGCGGCGCAAGGCTCGACCCGATCGACGCGCTGCGGCACGAATAGTCGGAGGCAGCGTCCCGGCCTGTGCCCGGCCTTGCGGTGAGGCCGGGGCGAAAGAGCGGTGGATGGTGCTAGAGCATTTCACCGTTTCACGGAAACGGTGAAATGCTCTATCTCCTTGTTTTACGCAATTCCGGGCGGAAAACCACACTTTTCCTGGAATTGCTCTAACGATCGCGGCCGAAATGCCACTCGATCAGCGGCTTCATATGCGCCATCAAGCCATCGGGCAGATCGTCGGCACTGCGGATGATCACTGGTCCTTCGATCTCCGGATCAGCCTCGGTAGCAACGAAGGCGCTGATGCGCCCCGCCAGCTCGTCGGCTGTTTCGGCCACACGGTAGCGGCGGAAGATGACCGTGCCGTGCGCCGTCGATAGCGCGTGATAGCGCTGTCCGCGTTCAGCAGTCGAAAGATCGAGCCCGGTCTCCTCCCCCACTTCGCGGATCATGTTGAAGTCGACATCGACGAGCCCGTCGCAGAAATCGATCGGCTCGAACGAACCGGCGGCGAAATAGACGCGGCCGGCATTCACCGTATGCGATCCCATGCGGATCGCCACCAGAGCATTGTCGCCGGCGACCAGCATGGCATGCGCATAGGCGTGCTCGGCGCCGGAATTCTCGCGCCGCTTACGCCACAGCAGGAAGGTCGAATAGTTGACCGCATGGCAGCGGCCGACGAGGCGGCCGTCCCGGTAGGCAAGCCCGGAAAGCAGCACCACGGTGCCGTCGAATAAGGCCGGATTGGCGGCAATCTCCTGCCGCCAATTGTCGGCGATCGCCTCCGCATTGCTGCGCGCAAAGGGATGCGGGCCAGGATCGAGTCGGACGTCGACCGCATCGACCGGCAAGATGACGTTGCGTGGCAGATCGAAGCTCAAGCGAGTCACGCCATGTCCAGTGCGATCACCACCGGGCAGTGGTCGGAGGCCTTTGGCCTGTCCCAGCCTGCGCGTGGAAACCGCTCGACCTCCTGCCCCGGCGGGAAGATGGTGCGCCAGGGCTGGCCGTTGCGGATGATGTCGGGAACGGCGGTGGCGTTCTTCGCGGCAAGCGCCTTCGACAGCAGGAGGTAATCGAGCTGACAGAGATGCCGCTCCTCCGGGCCGCGTGTGTGGTAGAAGCTCCAGCGGTCCATCTCCGGCCGCCGCTCGACGACGTTCTCGCAAAAACCGCCGGCCGTAAGCACATCGACTGAGGACCGGACTTCGTCGACAACCTCGAAACGGTAGCCGTCGATGTCGTCGCCATCGATCTTCACGCGCTGCCGGTAGTCGTTGAGGTCGCCGCAGATCGCCCAGCGCTTGTCTGCGGCGTGATCCTTGCCGAAACGCTCCTCGATGATGCGGCGCACCGCCTGCGCCTCGGCGATGCGCAGCGGCATCGACGCCTGGCGGCCGTCCAGCCCATTGCGTGGCGGCCCCATCGATTTGAAATGCACGAGATAGAGCGTGAGCGGCGCGCCGCCGACCCTCAGGTCGATCTCCAGGCAATCGCGGCGAAAGATACGCTCGGTGGCGAGATAGCCGAGCGCGGCGAGTTCCGGCGTGAACAGACCGAACTCCTCGAAGGTGACATAGGCGTGGCTGGTCATGCGCACGAATTCGATCGGCTGCCCTTGGGCGGTCTCGTTGCGCATCATCACGGCGACATCGATGCCGCGCGTGTCGTTGCCGGCGGTGGTGTATTTCTGCCGGTAGCCCTGCCCGACCATCTTGAACAGATAGCCGTATTCGAAGGCCTTCAGCGCTTCGATATTGTCGACCTCCTGCATGCAGATGATGTCGGCGCGGGTGGCCGCGATGGCGAGCGCCGTCAACTGGCGGGTGTCGTCGGACTGGGCGATCGTGCGGGCCTGTTCTAGAATGCGGTATTCGGCCTCGCTCTGGATGTCGAACAGGGCCAGCGTGCGGTCTTCGTTGAGCTGGTTGCGATAGCCCGAGAAATCGAACCTGCCCATCAGGTTCTCGACATTGAAGGTGGCGAGGCGCAGCGACATGGCCTTGACCTTTGCCCGCAAGCGCGGGCGAAGACAAGAGCCAGGCCTATGCTCGTCATGGTTGATGGAACCTTTCCGTTCATCCCCCGTTCAGACGAAAAGTTCCAACAATAGGCCTTTCCCCGGGGTGTGCTGGGCGTGGGGCCTTTACTCCTTGGAGAGTGAAATGAAACCGCTTTTTTCTTCCCTGAGATCCGGGCTTCTGGTCCTGGGCCTCGTCACCGGCGTGACCGCGCCGTCGGTCGCCGGACCGATCCTGCAGCCCGATCTCAGCGTCGCGACGAATGCTGCGCCGAAGATCATTCCCGTGCGCGAGGGCTGGGCCGGCAACAACGGCGGCAGCTTCCAGCAATGGCGTTGGCGCAACCGCGGCGGTGACTTCAGATGGCGTGGCGGCGACCGTCGCTTCTCACGCCACTGGGACGGCGGCCGGTGGGACGGCGGTGGCGACTGGCGCTTCCGGCGCCACCACCGGCACTTCCGTGACGGCGACGCGGCGCTCCTTGGGCTGGGCCTCGGCCTTGGCCTGGGCAGCTTGGCCTACGACAATTACTATGACCCATACTATTACGATCCATATCCGCGTTACGTTCAGCCGCGGCGCATCTACCGGACGGAGCGGCTATCCAGCGCGCATGTCCGCTGGTGCTATGACCGCTACCAGTCCTATCGCGCCTGGGACAACACGTTCCAGCCCAACTATGGTCCGCGCCGGCAGTGCATCTCGCCCTATATCTGAGCTCCTCGACAGCAGGATGAAACGGCGCCCATCGCGGGCGCCGTTTCTTTTGGCGCAACCTGTGCTCCCTATCGGCCGATATACCCTAAATTCATCGGCGGCGGCTATTCATCCACGCAGATACCGCCCAACATAACGATTCGCGCGAACGGGGTGCGAGACGCGCTCACCATGGCCGAAAACGAACACAGGAATCAACACAGGCAACGCGTGCTGAAAGGTGCTGCGATCCTGACCGGCATCAACAATTCCGAAGTGCGATGCACCGTGCGCAACATGCATTCGAACGGCGCGGAGCTGAAAGTGCCGATCGACGCGCGCGTGCCGGACGAATTCCTGCTTTATGTGCCGGTCGACGGCATCGGCTACAAGGCGGTGGTGCGCTGGCGCCGCGAGGATCGCATCGGCGTCGAGTTCACCGGCACCGAGCCCAAGCCGCACTGGCATTACGGGTGAGCCCCATCGACCGGCCTGACTGGTAAAACAAAGCCGACGGATTGCTCCGCCGGCCTCGTGAGATGCGCAGCTAAATCGAGAATTAGTTTCTTCGCCTTGTTGACGATCACCCGCGCGACCGCAGGGCACAGCCGGGTACGCGCAGGCAAGACGTGGATCGCCCTCAGTTCTTGGCTTTGTCGACCAGCTTGTTCTTGGCGATCCACGGCATCATGGCGCGCAGCTTCGCGCCGACTTCCTCGATTTGGTGGCTGTCGTTGTTGCGGCGGATGCCCTTGAAGCGCGACAGGCCGGCCCGGTATTCCTGCATCCATTCCGAGGTGAACTTGCCGGTCTGGATATCCTTCAGGATGCGCTTCATCTCCGCCTTGGTCTCGGCGGTGATGATGCGCGGACCCGAGACGTACTCGCCCCATTCGGCGGTGTTCGAGATCGAGTAGTTCATGTTGGCGATGCCGCCTTCATAGATCAGGTCGACGATCAGCTTCACTTCGTGCAGGCACTCGAAATACGCCATTTCCGGCGCGTAGCCGGCTTCCACCAGCGTCTCGAAACCGGCACGGATCAGCTCGACCAGGCCGCCGCACAGCACAACCTGCTCGCCGAACAGATCGGTCTCGCATTCCTCGCGGAAATTGGTCTCGATGATGCCCGAACGGCCGCCGCCGACGCCGCAGGCATAGGAGAGCGCGAGGTCGAGCGCGTTGCCCGAAGCGTCCTGGTTGACGGCGACCAGGCACGGCACGCCGCCGCCCTTCTGGTATTCGCCGCGCACGGTGTGGCCCGGACCCTTCGGCGCGATCATGACGACGTCGACCGAGGCCTTGGGCTCGATCAGGCCGAAATGCACGTTGAGGCCGTGCGCGAAGGCGATCGCTGCGCCGTCGCGGATGTTCGGCGCGATCTCGTTTTTGTAGATGTCGGCCTGCAATTCGTCGGGCGTCGCCATCATCATCAGGTCGGCCCATTTGGCGGCGTCCGCCACGCTCATCACCTTGAGCCCGTCGGCCTCGACCTTCTTCGCGGTCGCCGAGCCGGCCTTGAGACCGATGGCGATCTCCTTGACGCCGGAATCCTTGAGGTTGAGCGCATGCGCCCGGCCCTGGCTGCCATAGCCGATGATGGCGACTTTCTTGCCCTTGATCAGATTGAGATCGGCGTCACGATCGTAATAGACTCGCATTTTGGTCTTCCTTCCCTTTTGAAGATCAGAGGCTTTGCAGCCGGTTGTTTGCTCCGAAGAGAGCGAGAAACTGCTGCGTCGCGCGGCGGGCATCGCCGCCGATCGCTGCCTCAGTCAATTCCACCCGGTCGCCGAGCAGCAGACGGATCTGCACGTCGCGGCCGACCAGGCCGAAAAAGGTCCGGAACGCCATCTCGGCGTCCTCGAAATCGAGCAGTCCTGCCTGCCGGCCGGCTTCCAGCACCGGCTTCAGGCGTCTGGCAAGCGCGAAGCGGCCATTCTGCAGCACGATGGCGCCGAGGTCATCTTTCCCGGACCCGGCATGGCCGACCGCCACGCGGTTGAGGGCGATCGACGTATCGCTGGAGATCACCTTGAGCCAGTCGGAGGCGAAGCGTTCGAGGCTCGCCGTCAGCGACGCGAGGTCGAGTCCCTTGCGATCGACCGGTGTCACACGCACCTTCGAGGCCTGCCACTGCACCGTCGCCGTCAGCAAGCCGTCGCGGTCGCCGAACCATTTGTAGAGCGTTTCCTTGGAGCAGCTTGCCCGCCGCGCCACCGCGGTCATGGTAAGGTTGTCGCCCTCCTCGACCAACAGGCGAAGCGCCGCATCCAGAACGGCCTGCTGGCGCTCCGTCAGCGTTTCGCTTGTATCGATGTCGGCGCCTGCCTGCAGCACGATCTTTTCCGCTCTTCCGGTCGCCCTGATGCGTACCGTACGTTACGGTTCGGCTTATTGCGCATTCCGGTTTCCGATGCAAGGGGCTGCTGCGAAAAATGACCCCGCGAACCGGCGAAAGGCTCGTCAGCTAATCGCTAATCGGCGGATTGCGTAGCCGTCCGAGCAGGCTGGCCAATGTCTTCAGGTCCTGGGCTGAAAGCTTGTCGCCCATTTGGTCCGCGATCGAAGCGCCATAGACCGCCCAGATGCGGCGGCGCATTTCCCGGCCGCTTGTCGTGATACGCACGGTCTGGCCCCGGCCATCATCCGAAACAGGCAGCTTTTCCACCAGGCCATCCGCCTCCAGCCGGGCCAGCAGCCTTGAGACGCTATACTGCGCCAACAGGATGCGATCGATCAGTTCGAACGGCCTGAGGCCTCCCTCGCCCGCCTCTGCGAGCTCATGCAGCACGTCATACCAGGCGAGCGGCGGCAGGCCGTTTGCCTTCAGCGCGTCCTCTGTCCTCTCGACCAGTTGGCGCGAGACACGCACGAGGCGCGCCCAGGCGGCGATGGCTTCGGGCGACGGGAATTTCTTCGTCATCGGCGCAGCCTAGTGGATAGATGCAATTGCATCAAGCTTGACCATCAATGCAATTGCATCCATATAGATGCAATTGCATCGATAAGGAGTTTCCGATGAAACATGAAATCTGCAAGATCGCCGATGTCCCGCAGACCGGCAGCCTGGTCGCGCCCTTCTTTGGCCGCGAGGTTCATGTCTGGCGCAGCGGCGGGCGCATCCGCGCGGCGGCCAATGCCTGCCTGCATTTCGGCGGACCACTGGACTGCAAGGACGGCGCTTTCGTCTGCCAATGGCATGGCGCGAAATTCGACATGGATAATGGCGAGCGTCTCGAAGGGCCGGCGCCGAAGGGATCCCGCCTGATGTTCCTGTCGACACGCGTCGAAGACGGCGCGCTGAACTATGTCTGGGGAGAGTGAGATGACCGCCGGCCTCACCCTCGTCAGCCATCACCTGTGCCCCTATGTCCAGCGCGCCGCGATTGCGCTCGTTGAAAAAAGTGTGGCGTTCGAGCGGGTCTATGTCGACCTTTCCGACAAGCCGGAATGGTTCAAGGCGATCTCGCCGCTCGGCAAGGTGCCGCTGCTCCGCGTCCGGGACGACGCTTGGGAGGAGGTGATCTTCGAATCCGCCGTCATCCTCGAATTCCTCGAGGAGACCGAGGCCAATCCCTTGCACCCGGCCGATCCGCTGGCGCGAGCCAGCCATCGCGCCTGGATCGAATTCGGCTCGGCCATCCTCAACGCCATCGGCCGCTTCTATTCCGCTGCCGACGAAGCCGCTTTCCTCCACGAAAGCAGAGGCTTGTCCGATATGTTCGCGCGTGTGGAGGCGGAACTGTCGGCAAGGCAAAGCGGCCCATGGTTCGCCGGCGAGCGCTTCTCGCTGGTCGATGCCGTCTACGGGCCGGTCTTCCGCTATATCGACACGTTTGACCGCATCGGCGATTTCGGCATTCTCGACGGCAAGCCGCTCGCCCAGGCATGGCGCGCGGCCTTGAGCAGGCGGCAATCGGTCAAGAAGGCGGTCGGCGCGGACTATCCGCAGCGGCTGCATGCCTTCCTGCGGGCAAGAGGATCTTACCTGTCCGGGATCATCCGACTGCAGGCCATTGAAACTCCGCAAGCCCGATCCGCTTGAACGGGTCGATCACGGTTCCCGCGACCATGGCGGCGAGGAATTGCGGCCCCGGCGGAATTCGCGCCAGTCCCGCCACCATGCGGTCGCGGACAAAGGGCAAGGCTGCGGAGTCCGATTGATAGAACGGCGTCAGCGACAACGACAGCGCCTGGAATACGCGCACGTGCCAACGGCGTGCGCTCGCATAGGTCTCCAGCGCTTCATCGATACCGTTCGTCCGCGCCAGCGCATGGCTGAGCGCGGCCGCGTCGAGCAGCGCCATGTTCGCGCCTTGGCCGAGCTGCGGACTGGTCGAATGCGCGGCGTCGCCGATGACGGCAAGCCGCCGGCCGGCCGGTCGTTTCATCGTGTGATGGCCGTAGCGCGCGAGCGAGAGCTGCTCGAAACTATCGATCTGGTCGGTGAAGACCTCGCATTCAGGCCATACCGCAACCACCCTCGCCTTCCATGCTTCGAGCCCCTCGGCCTTTACGCGTTCGGCGTCGGCCGGCTTGAGGCTCCAGAAGAAGGCCGCCATGTCTTGCGCGCTGGGCTCGGGCCGGCCGATCGGCAGCACGCCGACCATGATGCTTGCCTTGTCGTAGCGCTGCAGCAGCGCGCTTTTGTCGAAGCCGCCCCGCCAGCCGAGCGACGCCCAGAATGCGCCATAGGCGAGCGGTCGCGGCATGGCGGCATCGCCGAGATAGTGCCGCAGTTTCGAGCGCGCGCCGCTGGCATCGACGATCAGGTCGAAAGGCCCGAGCCGCTTGCCGTTGGCGCAAACCAGCGTCGCGCGCTCGGCCGTCTCCGGCGTCTCGACTTCGAGATTGGTTTCGATGGCGATCGCTTCGCGCAAGGCGGCGCGGTGGAGCGCGCCGAACAGCGCCGCACGATGCACGGCAAGGCCGAAGCGGCGGCCGCGCAGCGCGTCGTAGCGGACCTCGAGCACCGTGCGTCCGGTCTGGGCATCGGTGCCGTGCAGCCGTTCGATGCGGCTGCCGAGCGAAAGCATCTCGTCGAGCAGGCCGAGATCGGCGAGCACGGTCAGCCCGGTCGGTTGCAGGATGAGGCCGGAACCGACAGGTTTCGGCGCGTCGAAACGCTCGAAAACGGTGACCTTGTGCCCGGCTCGCTTGAGGTAAAGCGCCGCCGCCAGCCCGGCCGGACCAGCGCCGGCAATCGCGATCTCGTAAGACTTGCCCATCGTCCCCCAACCCGAACCGGCGGGGACAATCCCGCGTGGAACGCGCCGGATCAATCGGGCGCTTTGACGCTTATATCCAGAAATCAGCCTTGGGCGGCATCGAAGGCCGCCCGCGCGTCGCGCACCGCGCCATGATTGAGTTCGGCCCATTGAATGAGCTGTTGCAGGGGCAGGAACATCGAGCGCCCAAGATCGGTGAGGCTGTATTCGACGCTTGGCGGCTTCGTCGGGAAAACTTCGCGATGCACATAGCCGTCGCGCTGCAGCTCGTAGAGCGTCTGCGTCAGCATGCGCTGCGAGATATCGGGAACCAGCCGGCGCAGTTCGCCGAAGCGATAGGGCTTCTCGGCCAGCGCCATCACCAGCAGCGAGGTCCATTTGCCGCTGATGCCCTGGATGACGTCGCGAACCGGGCAATCGGCGAAATTGCCGCCGCCGGTCATGGCCTTATAGACCTCGAGCTTGGCTTTCAGGTTGAATATCTTGCTGTCCATCGCGACATCCGCTCATCGAAACCAAAGCATGTCTCCCGAAGCGGGAACCGGTTTCGGGATAAAGACATGCGTAAAACAAAAACCTGAAGCGCATGGAGCGAACCTGAAAGATCGCGATACGCTTTAGGCCGGCCGGGTGGTTCCCTGACTGTGCCTACCTCCCGAAAAACTGCCTTCTTTACGGCTTGAGGTCAATTCCTATTTTAGCGCTGGTCTCTTTTTGAGACCATCACCTGATCCGCCTCCGACACAATTTTAGGGACCCTCCCATGACCGAAACCCTCCTCGTCACCGGCGCCTCCGGCCAACTCGGCCGCGCCGTCATCAATCACTTGCTGGATGCGCAGAAAATTGCGCCATCGAGCATCATCGCCGCTACCCGCAATCCCGAAAACCTCGCCGATCTGGCCGCGCGCGGCATCAGCGTCAGGGCCGCCGACTTCAACGACAGGACCTCGCTGGAGAGGGCATTTGAAGGCGCCGACCGCGTGCTGATCATCTCGACCGGCGACCTCGATCTGAAGACTGGCCGGCGCCTGAAGCAGCATGAGACGGCAGTGGCGGCGGCCAAGGCTGCGGGTGTTTCACACCTGCTTTACACCTCGATGCCAAATCCCGAGCCGGGCTCGCCGGTGCTGTTTGCCGGCGATCACTACGGCACCGAGCAGGCGATCAAGGCGAGCGGCATTCCCTACACCATCTTCCGCAACGGCTGGTATCAGGAGAACCTGTTCATGTCGCTGCCGCACGCCATTTCGTCGGGCAAGTGGTACACGTCGGCCGCCGACGGACGCGTCGCCCACGGCGCGCGCGACGACATGGCGGCCGCCATCGCCGCCGGCCTCGCATCCGGCTCCAAGGAAAGCCACATCTACACGCTGACGGGCCCGCACGCCTACACGACAAACGAGATTGCGGCGCTGGTAAGCGAGGTGACCGGCAAGCCGCTGGAGGTCATCCAACTCCCGGACGAGGCGCTGACCGAGGGCGTCAAGGCGGCAGGCGTTCCCGAGGATTTCGCCCGCATCATCGTCTCCTTCGATGTCAACACCCGCGCCGGCCGCATCGACGAGGTGACCGATGCCGTCGAAAAGCTCTCGGGCCGCAAGCCGCGGACGCTGAAGCAGTTCCTCGAAGCGAACAAGACTGCCTTGCTCGGCTGAAAACTGGCGCGCCTGGGAGCTTCTCAGGCGCGCTTCACTTCGCCTTCTTGAGCTGTCGATGCTCGATGAGGCTGACCCGTCTTTGGAAGCGCAAGGATGCAATGAGCGCCGAGAAGGCCAAACCCGACGATCGCAAGCACCAACTCGCCGCTCACGCCCCGCCCGCTTTCGCCACTCTCCGGCCGATGCGGCGCAGTCTGTCAGATCGCGACCTGGGTGCCAATCTCCACCACGCGTCCGGTAGGGATCTGGAAATACTCCGTCGCATCCGCAGCCGTTCGCGCCAAGCCTATGAACAGCCGGTCCTGCCAAACCGGCATGCCGGAATTGGGCGACGCCTTCAACGAGCGTCGCGACAGGAAGAAGGACGTCGTCATGATGTCGAACTTCCAGCCCTGCTTGCGGCAGATGGCCAAGGCGCGCGGAATGTTGGGCTGCTCCATATAGCCGAAGGTCAGGGTCACGCGCATGAAAAGCTCGTTGACGGTCTCCAGCTTCACGCGCTCGCTGTCGGGCACGACCGGCTGCGGCGCCGTCACCACCGAAAGGATGACGTTCTTTTCGTGCAGCACCTTGTAGTGCTTGAGGCTGTGCATCAGCGCCGTCGGCGCGCTCAGCGGATCGCTGGTCAGGAACACCGCGGTGCCCGACACCAGCTGGGGTTTTTTCTTCAGAAGATTCGCCGCCAGGAAATCGAGCGGGATCTCGTTGCGGCGGGTCTTGTCGAACAGGTACCGACTGCCGCGCACCCAGGTCCACATGCCGAGGATGATGGCGAAGGCGACCGCCAGCGACGCCCAGCCGCCCTCGAACACCTTGACGATGTTGGAGGCGAAGAAGCCGATGTCGATCAGCGCGAACACCGCGGTCAGGCCGATTGCCGGCCATATGTTCCATTTCCAGATGCGGGTCATGACGATGAACAGCAGCGTCGTCGTCACCAACATGTTGCCGGTGACCGAGATGCCGTAGGCCGAGGCGAGCCTGCTGGATTCGCCGAAGCCGACCACCAGCAGCATCACCACCAGCGCCAGCAGCATGTTGACGCGCGGCATATAAACCTGACCGGACTGCTTTTCGGACGTATGCAGGATCTCGAGCCGCGGCAGCATGTTGAGCTGCACGGCCTGCCGGGTCAGCGAGTAGGCGCCGGAGATCACCGCCTGGCTGGCGATGACCGTCGCCGCCGCCGCCAGCACCACCATCGGGATGAGCGCCCAGCCCTCGTTCATCTCGAAGAACGGGTGGCCGACCGTGCCGCCCTTGGCGAGCACATAGGCGCCTTGCCCGGCATAGTTCAAAAGCAGGCAGGGAAATACGATCGCAAGCCAAGCCAGAACGATCGGCTTGCGGCCGAAATGGCCGAGGTCGGCGTAGAGCGCCTCGGCGCCGGTGACGGCCAGGAACACCGCGCCGACGGTGACAAAGGATACATCAGGCGAATTGATGAAGAAGGCCACGATGTAATGCGGGCTGATGGCCCACAGGATTTCCGGATCATCGATGATGTGATTGAGACCGGACAGGCCGATAGCGAGGAACCAGATTGCCGTCACCGGGCCGAAAACCAGGCCCACGCCGCCGGTGCCGAAGCGCTGGACCGCAAACAGCATCGCAAGGATCAGAAGCGTCAGCGGCACGACATAGGGCTGAAAGGCAGGCGTGACTACATTCATGCCTTCGACCGCCGACAGCACGGAGATGGCCGGCGTGATGACCGCGTCGCCGAAGAACAGCGATGCTCCCACGATGCCGATGCCGAGCACGACCGCCGAACGCGTCGGGAAGGTACCGCGCGCCAGCGCCATCAAGGACAGCACGCCGCCCTCGCCGCGGTTGTCGGCGCGCAGCACGAACATGATGTATTTGACGGTGACCGTTATGGTCAGCGACCAGATGATCAGCGACAGCACGCCCAGAATGTCGGCGCGATTGGCGACATCGCCGCCTGAGGAAGCATGCAGCGCTTCGCGAAACGCGTAGATCGGGCTGGTGCCGATATCGCCATAGACGACGCCGAGCGCTCCCAGCATCAGCACCTTGGTGCTGTGCTGCTCGATTTCCGCGTGGCTCGATTGGTCGGCGGGTTCCGCGTCTGCACCACCATTGGCAAGGGCCATGGACGACACTCCGATAAAGTGCGCGGTGCTCTACGCTTGCTGCAGTGCAATATCAAGTGCCCCGACATGAGGGCTCCCATGCCGCCGGCGCACGGCTTCAGTTTACGGAACGGCAGGACCTCTTCATCCGATGAGATCGTCAGATCGCGACCTGGGTACCAATCTCCACCACGCGTCCGGTAGGGATCTGGAAATACTCCGTCGCATCCGCAGCCGTTCGCGCCAGGCCTATGAACAGCCGGTCCTGCCAGACCGGCATGCCGGAATTGGGCGAGGCCTTCAACGAGCGCCGCGAGAGGAAGAAGGACGTCGTCATGATGTCGAACTTCCAGCCCTGCTTGCGGCAGATGGCCAAGGCGCGCGGAATGTTGGGCTGCTCCATATAGCCGAAGGTCAGGGTCACGCGCATGAACAGCTCGTTGACGGTCTCCAGCTTCACGCGCTCGCTGTCGGGCACGACCGGCTGCGGCGCCGTCACCACCGAAAGGATGACGTTCTTTTCGTGCAGCACTTTGTAGTGCTTGAGGCTGTGCATCAGCGCCGTCGGCGCACTCAGCGGATCGCTGGTCAGGAACACCGCGGTGCCCGACACCAGCTGCGGCTTCTTCTTCAAGAGGTTCGCCGCCAGGAAATCGAGCGGGATCTCGTTGCGGCGGGTCTTGTCGAACAGGTACCGGCTGCCGCGGATCCAGGTCCACATGATCAGCCCCATGATTGAGGCGACCGTGATCGACACCCAGCCGCCCTCGACGATCTTGACGACATTGGCCGAGAAGAAGCCGAGATCGATGACGCCAAACAGCATCGCCAGCGCCAGTGCCAGCGCCAGCTGCCATTTCCAGAGCCAGCGCATGACGACGAACAGAAGCACCGTCGTCATCAGCATCTCGCCGGTCACCGAAATGCCGTAGGCGGAGGCAAGCGCGCTCGAGCTGCCGAAGCCGACGACCAGCAGCATCACGCCGAGCGCGACCAGGAGGTTGACCCTCGGCATATAGATTTGGCCGCTCTGCATCTCGGAGGTGTGCTGTACCTCGATACGGGGCAGAAGGTTGAGCTGCACCGCCTGCCTGGTCAGTGAGAAGGCGCCGGAGATGACGGCCTGGCTGGCAATGACCGTGGCCGCGGTCGCGAGGCCGACCATCGGCACCAGCGCCCATTCCGGCAGCATCTGGAAGAACGGGTTGGTGGGCTTGCCGCCATGCGAGAGCACGAAGGCGCCTTGGCCGAAATAATTCAAGAGCAGGCACGGGAAGACGATTGAGAACCAGGCCAGCACGATCGGCTTGCGGCCGAAATGGCCGAGGTCGACATAGAGCGCCTCGGCGCCGGTCACGGCCAGGAACACGGCGCCGACGGTGACGAAGGCGCCAGTCGGCGTGGTGGCCAGGTAATAGATCGCGTAATACGGGTTGATCGCGAGGAAAACGGACGGGTCGTCGACAATATGATATAGGCCGGCCGCGCCGATCGCCACAAACCATGTCGCGGTCACCGGTCCGAACACCGCCGCCACCTTGCCCGTGCCGAAGCGCTGCACGGCGAAAAGCACCGCCAGGATCATCAGCGTGATCGGCACCACATAGGCATCGAGCGCCGGCGTGACGACCTCCAGGCCCTCGACCGCCGACAGCACCGAGATCGCCGGCGTGATGATCGAATCGCCGAAGAACAGCGCCGCTCCGCAAAGGCCGATCACCAGAATGAGGCGCGAGCCAGGCGGATAGGCGCTGCGCGCCAGCGACATCAGCGACAGCGTGCCGCCCTCGCCCTTGTTGTCGGCCCTGAGCACGAAGGCGACATATTTGATCGTGACGATGATGGTGAGCGCCCAGACGATCAGCGACAGCACGCCGAGCACGTCGTGGCGGGCGACAGAGCTCGACGAGGCATGCAGCGCCTCGCGGAAGGCGTAGATCGGGCTCGTGCCGATGTCGCCATAGACGACGCCCAGCGCGCCGAGCATGAGCACCTTGGTGCTGTGCTGCCGTTCGGTTTCGGCATGGCCCGAGCGTTCGAGGGATTCCGTTTCGCTGCCGTTGGCTAGCACCATGAACCCCACTTTACCGGATTCGTCACGTTCCGAAGTCGCCGCGACACGCGGGACGCACCAAGACTGCCAAAACTACCCAAGGTCCCCTACCATCCGCAGGCCTTCAAGAACCGCCCGACCGTGCCGGCCATGCCATACTCCAGCGCATCCGCTGTCAACCCATGTCCGATCGATACTTCGGCCAATGCCGGGATGCGTTTGGCCAATGCCGGCAGGTTCTGCACCGTCAGATCGTGGCCGGCATTGACGCCGAGTCCGGCCTTGAATGCTGCGTCGGCGGTTTTTCCCAGTCTTTCCAATTCTTTCGCCGCCTTTGCGGAATCGGAATGGAAACCTCCATACGGCCCCGTATAGAGTTCGATGCGGTCGGCGCCGGTGTCGCGCGCCGCATTGACCCCGTCCGGATCCGCGTCGGAAAACAGCGACACGCGGAAACCGCCCTTCTTCAACCGCTTGACGATCGGAGTGAGGAACGCCGCCTGGGCACCGAAGTTCCAGCCATGGTCCGAAGTCGCCTGCGCCGGGTCGTCCGGCACCAGTGTTACCTGCTCGGGCTGGTTCTTTTCGACGAGAGCCAGGAAATCCTCGGTCGGATAGCCCTCGATGTTGAACTCCGCGCCCGGAAATTCGTCGTCGATCAGCGCCCTGATCTCGGGCAGGTCGGAATGCCTGGTGTGCCGCTCGTCGGGTCTCGGATGCACCGTCAGCCCATGCGCGCCCGCTGCAAGCGCGATGCGGCCAAGTCCGGTGACGCTCGGCCATGGCAGGTCGCGGCGGTTGCGCAGCATGGCGACGGCATTGAGATTGACCGAAAGCTTGGCGGGCATGAGCTGAGGTCCAGTGGATCGGCGGGCATCTATACCGCCTTTGACGGGAACAGATAGAGGGTTTCGCGTGTTCCAGGGGATGCGCGTGTTCCAGGGGATGGTTGGAGGCTAAGACAAGGATTTGCCAGTGAATTTCCTCGAAGCCGTGCCGGCGATCCGCCGCATCGAGACCAATCGCGACGCGCTTTTCGCCATAGACGTCGTCGGCGATGTCTCGCCGGCCGACGCGGAAAACCTCTTCGGCCTGCTGGAGGCCGCCTACGCGCTGCATCCGAGGATCGACGTGCTGATCAGGCTGACCGACGAGGAAAGCGTCGACTGGCCCAATATCAAGCAAGACACGCTCCGGCAGGGCGTGGCCGACGCGATGGAACATGTCGTGCGCTGCGCCGTCATCGGTGAGCCGAGTTGGGCTTCTCTCGTCGCCGGCTTGTTCCCTAAAACGCTGCCTTTCGAAGTCAGACGCTTCGATGTCGACGACGAGGAAGCGGCCTGGCAGTGGCTTGGCGCAAGGCCGACGGACTAGGCCGGCCTCACTGAATCCCAACAACCTTAGCGCACCACGGTCAGCCGCTCGGCTGCACGGGTGATCGCCGTATAAAGCCAGCGCTGGCGAGTCTCCTTGAAGGCCCAGCTCTCGTCGAACAGCACCACATCGTTCCACTGCGAGCCCTGCGCCTTGTGGACCGTTAGCGCATAGCCGTAGTCGAAATCGTCGAAGCGCTTCTTCTGCTGCCAGGGGATCTCGGCATCCGGGTCCTCGAACGCCGCCTTGAGTAGCTTGATCTTGGCGACGCCGCGGTCGGGATCATCCTCTTCCGGCGAGACCAGAAGGTTGATGCCGGGCTTCACCGTCTCGCGCGATGAGGTCATCACCTTCCAAAGCGAACCATTGAGCAATCCCTTGGCCGGATCGTTGCGCAGGCAGACCAGCTTGTCGCCCGCCTGCGGGAAGTCGGCGTTGAATCCCTTCAATTCGCGCAGCCTCTGATTGTAGCGCCGGCGCGTGCGATTGGTGCCGACCAGCACCTGGTCGGCCCTGAGCACCAGATCCTGGTTGACTGCTTCCCTGCCGATCACCTGCGCCATGCCGTAGTCGCCATGCATGAACTCGCGGCCTTCGCGCACGTCGAGCGCCAGCCGGATGATGGGATTGTCGCGCGCCTGACGGTGTATCTCGGTCAAGAGCACATCCGGCTCGTGCTCGGTGAAGAAGCCGCCGCCCGAGATCGGCGGCAGCTGCGCCGGATCGCCGAGCACCAGGATCGGCGTGCCAAAGCTCTGCAGGTCGCGGCCGAGCTGCTCGTCGACCATGGAGCATTCGTCGATGACGACGAGCTTGGCGCGCGAAATCGGACTTTGCCGGTTGAGCGAGAAGGTCGGCGACATCGAGGTCTTGCCGGTCACCTCGTCCTCGACCGATTCCTCGCCCTTCGGCCTGTAGATCAGCGAATGGATGGTGCGGGCGTTGGTCGCCCCCTTGGAGCGCAGCACCTGCGCCGCCTTGCCTGTGAAGGCGGCGAACTGCACCTGGCCGTCGACATGCTCGGCGAAATAGCGCGCCAGCGTCGTCTTGCCGGTGCCGGCATAGCCGAACAGCCGAAAGACCTGCGGCCGGCCCTCCTTGAGCCAGCGCCCGACCGCTTTCAGAGCCTCGTCCTGTTGGGGAGAAAATTCCATCAGTGCGACAGACCGGATTCGCAGGCGAAAGACAAGATTGGCCGCTATATCGACCGTCGTCGGCAGCAATCGCTAGGCTCGCCGACAAACTTAGGCTATCAGCCGCAAATCGGAACGTAAAGAGAACAAAGGCGATCTATATGTCCAGGCCTGGATCGTTCTCCAGCAGGATGGGCTTGCCGTGTGGCGTCGCATGGGCGGCACGTTCCCAGGCAGCAGCGAGTTCGTCGATCTCGCGTTTAGGGGCGATACCTTTCCTCGACAAAAGCTTTTCCAGCGCTGCCAGCCAATGCTCATAATAGTCATGTCCGTCACTCGCGGCGCCAGGCTGCTTCACCTCGGCGGACAGCGCCTCCGCCCATTCGCTCCACGAAAACAGGCCCTTGCCGTGCAACGCAACCGTCAGGGCGAAGGCTTCCGCCTGCCACGGCTCGGCGAAGACCGGCTCGTCGAAACCCGCCGGCAACTTGGCCTCAGGCCGGCTCAAGATAGCTCTCCCAGGCATCGATCGAGACGCTGAGCGTGGGATCGGCGCCTTCGCCCCAAATCTCCGCTCCGTCGAATACCACCGTATAGACCCATTGCGGGTTCTCGCCCTTGCCATGCGCATTACTGTCGGGGAAGACGAAGCCATCCCGCACCGCCTCGACCATGGCGCTTTTGCCACGTGCATAACGCGGCAGGCGCGTATGGCCGGTCGGGTTGAAATTCTTCGTGCGCACGCGATCGCCCACGCGAAAACGCGCCGGCGTGGCGACGGGACGGTCGCAGGGCCCGCCTTTGGCGAGCACGGCCGGCACGTCCGCCGCCGTCAAAACCCGCTTCGGAGTCGCCGCCCCATCGACCGCCTTGCCGGCGGCAAGGTCGCGCTCGGTGACGAAGCCGTGGCGTTTCAGCAGCGTTTCCAGCGCCTTGATCCAGATCTGGTAGTAGCTCGATGAATAATAATCGGCAGGATGCAGCGATTCCCGCGCATGCCGGCTTTCATCGATGTTCCAGGCGCCCATCGAACCGGCGGTCAGCGTCACGCCGAAGGCCCGCCTTTCCCATCCGGCGTGGAAATAGGGCTCGTCCTTCTCGGGCGCGACCGGCCCGAAACCCATCTGCCCACCGAGATCCTGCGGGCCGTTCATGCCGGCTCCCCTTCCGGCTCCTTGGCAAGCGCCGTGCCGATCATCGCGTCGCGGCTGACCAGTTCGGCGAGTTGCTCCTCGCTCCAGCCCTCCGTCCCTTTCGGGCGCATCGGCACCACCAGGTAGCGAAGCTCGGCGGTCGAATCCCAGACGCGGATTTTCTTGCTACTAGGCAGCGTCAGCCCGAATTCCTCCAGCACGCCGCGCGGATCGATCACCGCCCGCGAGCGGTAGGGCGGCGCTTTGTACCAGACCGGTGGCAGGCCGAGCACCGACCACGGATAGCAGGAGCAGAGCGTGCAGACGACGAGGTTGTGCGTCTCTTCGGTGTTGAACACGGCTTGCATGTGCTCGCCCTGGCGGCCGGTGTAACCCAGCGACGCGATCGCCGCCGTCGCATCGCGCTTGAGCCATTCGGCATAGGCCGGATCGCTCCAGGCCTTCGCCACCACCCGCGCGCCGTTGCGCGGGCCGATCTTTGTCTCATAGATGTCGACGATGACGTCGATGGCCGCGGGGTCGATCAAGCCCTTTTGGGCCAGGATCGTCTCCAACGCGCGCACGCGCGCCGCGAAGGGATCGAGCTCGTTGTCGTGGTCATGATCGTGGATCATGACCTGCAGACTAGGATCGGCTGCGGTTGGCTGCAAGCGGGTCGCCTTGTGCCAGGCGGTCCGCTCTACTCTGCCGCCATTTTCTTCGGCTCGGCCTCGTCGTCGAACAGCGAGCGCTGCTCGCCGTCTTCCACGACATGCAGCGCCGGCCGGCTCTTCCTCGACGAGAAGCTGAGCAGCCAGCCGGAGAAGTTTTCAAAGTAAACGTAGATCACCGGCGTCACGAACAGCGTCAGCGCCTGCGAGGCGAGCAGGCCGCCGACCACTGCAACGCCGAGCGGCTGGCGCAATTCGGCGCTGGCGCCGGTGCCGAGCGCGATCGGAAACGTACCCATCAGTGCGGCCAGCGTCGTCATCATGATCGGCCGGAAACGCATCAGGCAGGCTTTGTGAATGGAGTCCTTCGCCGACATGCCTTGTCGCCTGAGCTCGAGCGCGACGTCGACCATCATGATGCCGTTCTTCTTGACGATGCCGATCAGCATCAGGATGCCGATCACCGCGATCACCGAAAGATCCATGCCGGCGAAGCGCAGCGCCACCACGGCGCCGAGCACGGCGGACGGCAGGCCGGTGAGGATGGTGAGCGGGTGGATGAAGCTCTCATAGAGCATGCCGAGAACGATATAGATCGTCAGGATCGCGCCGCCGATCAGCAGGCCCTGGTTGGCCAGCGAATCCTGGAAGGTCTTGGCCGTGCCGGCGAAGCTCGTAGAGATCTCCTTCGGCATGCCGATCTGCTCCTTGAGCTGGTCGATGCGGGTCACCGTGTCGCCGAGCGACACGCCCTGCGGCAGATTGTAGGAGATCGTCACCGCCGGAAGCTGCCCGAGCTGATTGACCGTCAGCGCGCCTGCCGTGCGGTCGACATGCGCGAAGGCGCCAAGAGGCACCAGGCTGCCGCTAGCGGTCCTCACCTGGATGGCCAGCATTCGCTCCGGCGACCAGCTGATCTTGGGATCGAGCTCGGTGACGACCGCATAGCTGTCTGCCGACCCAAATATCGTCGAAACTTGGTCCGTGCCGAACCCGCCATAAAGAGCCGTGCGCAGCGTGCTGGTATCGATGCCGAGCTGGGCAGCCTTGTCGCGATCGATCACCAGCGACGCCTGCAGGGCATTGTTCTGCAGATCGCTTGTGACGTCGGTGAAGTGCGCGTGGTCGGCGACCATCGCGTCGTTCAGCTTCTGCGCCCAGACGTCGGTCTGACTGGTGTCTAGGCCCTGCACCACGAGCTGATAGGCGCTGGCGGACTGCCGCGAGCCCAGCCTGAGGTTCTGGACCGGCTGCATGTAGGTCTCGATGCCAGCCACGTTGGAAAGTTGCTTCCTCAGGTCGGACTGCACCTTCTCGATGTCGGGCCGCTGGCTCTTGTCCTTCAGCTGAACGTAGAGCCTGCCCTGATTGAGCGCGCTTTGGCCGCCGCCCACCGACCAGGCGACATGCGTCACATAAGGAGAGTGCGTGAAGACGTCAGCAACCTGCCCTTGCAACTTGACCATGGCGTCGAAAGAAATGTCCTGGCGCGCAAGTGTCGAAACTGAGATCTGACTGATATCCTCCTGCGGGAAGAAGCCCTTCGGCGAAACCTGGATCAGCCACACCGACGCCGCCGCGGTTACTACGAAGACGAGGAACACCAGGAAAGTGTTTCGCAGGCAGAAGCCCAGGATCCGGTCGTAGCCGCGCGTGATGAGATCCGGCTTACGGCCGGGCGCATGCTTTTCGCGATCGGCCTTGGTCACCGACAACAGCCGCGAGCAGAGCATCGGCGTCAGCGTCAGCGACACGAACATCGAGGCCAGGATGGCGACGGTCACCACCACGGCGAATTCGTTGAAGATGCGGCCGATGACGCCGCCCATCAGAAGCACAGGAATGAATACGGCCACCAGCGAGATCGAGATCGAGATGATGGTGAAGCCGATTTCGCGCGCGCCCTTGAGCGAGGCGTCGAAGGCCGACAGCCCATCTTCTTCCATGTGGCGGAAGATATTTTCCAGCATGACGATGGCGTCGTCGACCACAAGGCCGACCGCAAGCGTCAATCCCATCAAGGAGATGTTGTCGATCGAGAAGCCGAACAGGAACATAGCGCCAAGCGTGGCGATCAGCGAGATCGGCACCGCCACGGCCGGAATGATCGTCGCCGTCACCCTGCGCAGGAACACGAAGATCACCAGCACCACCAGCGCTATGGTCAAGAGCAGCGTGAACTGGACGTCGTCGACGGCCTGGCGGATCGAGGTCGAGCGGTCATTGAGCAGCTTGATCTGGGCGGCGGCCGGCATCTGGTCCTGGAAGGACGGCAGCATCGCCTTCACCTTGTCGACGACATCGACGGTGTTGGCATCGGGCTGGCGCTGCACGGCCATGATGATCGCACGTGTCCCGTCGTACCAGCTAGCCGTCGTCGTGGTCTCGACCGAATCGACAACGCGGGTAACCTCGCCCAACCGCACCGGGTGACCATTCTTGGTGGCGATGATGAGATTGGAGAAGCCCGCTGCATTAGCCAGTTGCGTGTTGGCGGTAATCGTCAGCTGCTGCTTGTTGTTCTGCAGCACGCCGAGCGGGGTGTTGCTGTTGGCCGACGCGACGGCCGCCTGCAGCTGATCGATCGAGATGCCCCGCGCGGCGAGCGCGGTCGGATCGATCTGGATGCGCACGGCATATTTCTGCTGGCCGAAGATCGAGACCTGCGCCACGCCGTCGATGGTCGACAGCGAAGGCGAGATCACGTTTTCCGCGAAGGCATCGAGATCCGTCAGCGGGACCGTGTCGCTGACCAGTGACATCAGAAGGATTGGCGCATCGGCGGGATTGACCTTGCGATAGCTCGGTGGCGAGGTCATTTCCGGCGGCAGCGATTTTTGCGTTCTTGCAATAGCCGCCTGCACGTCGGCCGCGGCGGCATCGATGTCGCGGTTGAGCACGAACTGGATGGCGATCGAGGTCTGGCCGAGCGAATTGGTGGTCGAAATCGAATCGATGCCGGCGATCGTAGCGAATTGCTTGATCAGCGGCGTGGCCACCGATGTCGCCATCGTCTCCGGCGAAGCGCCGGGCAGACTGGCCGAAACATTAACTACCGGAAATTCGGCGCTCGGCAGCGCCGCCACCGGCAGGAATTTATAGGCAAATATGCCGCCCGAAATGAGGGCGAACGACATTAGAAGGGTGGCGACGGGCCTGCGAATGCAGAACTCGGAAATCATTGGCGGGCCTCGCTGGCCTTGTCGGCCTCCGCGACCTTGGGCGATGCCTGATCGCCGGATCCGGCGGCGGCTTTGCCTTCATGCACCGCCGCGCCGTCCTTCAGCCGTGTCTGGCCTTCGACGACGACCTTCTCGCCGCTCTTAAGCCCCTGGCTGATGGCGCTGTTGTCGCCTGTCGTCAGCGCCACCTGAACGGGCCGCATTTCGACCGTGTTGTCCGGCCTGACGACATAGACGAAGGGTCCCTTCTGGCTAGGCTGCACTGCGACGGTCGGAACCGAGGTCATCTGCGGCATCGTGCCGGCTTCGAGCACCACGTTCACATATTGCCCGGGCCACAGCGAAAGATCCGGATTGGGTATGCTCGCCCGCGTAGCGATGGTGCCGGAGGCCGTGTCGACGCTGGAATCCACGAAATCAAGCGTCCCCTTGCCGATCGGCGTGGGATCGCCGTTCCTGGTCAGCGTGACGTCGCCTTGCTGTGGGTCGGCGAGCGCCTTGTGCAACAAGGCAAGGTTGCTTTCGGGCAGCGTGAAGTTCACCTGCAGAGGGTCCATCTGCGTGATGGTGACCAGCGGCGTCGAGCTGCTTGAGTTGCCGTTGCTGGTGGTGACGAGATCGCCGACCGAGACGTTGACGGCGCCGAGCCGGCCCGCGATCGGCGCGGTGATCGTCGCATAGCTCAGTTGCACTGTGTCGGCATCGATGGTCGCCTTGTCGGCGTCGATGGTAGCGGCCGCGGCCCTCTGCGCCGCCAGCGTCTGGTCATAGGTCTGCTGCGTGCCGGCCTGCTTGGCGACGAGGTCCTTGGCGCGCTGCAGATCAGCCTGGGCGCTCACCAGCATCGCCTGGTCCTTGGCGAGCTGCGCCTGATCCTTGGCGAGCTGCGCCTTCAGCGCGCGGTCATCAAGCGAAATGAGCAGATCGCCGGCCTTGACCATCTGCCCGTCCTTGACCGCGATCGCCACGATCTGGCTGGAAACACGGGCGTTGATGTTGACCACCTCCGGCGACGAGACGAAACCGATGGCATAGCGGCGGATCGGGAAATCGGCGGTCGTCGCGGTGGCGGAGACGATCGAGGCCGAACGCGGACCGCCGCCTTTCGCATTGTCGCCTTTCGCATTGTCGCCCTTCGCATTGTCCGGGGCGCCGGCCGTTTTGTCGCCGCTCGCCGTCTTGTCCGCGGCGGCTTGCTTGCCCGAAATCAGCTGCTGGACCCTCGCCAGCGTTGCGGGCGAATAATAGACCCCGACGCCCGCCAGACAGGCGATCGCAACAACTGCAAAGGCGATTTTTCCGCGCATCGACAAATAAGCCCTTTACCCGACACGCCGATCCCGGTGGTCCATTGTAGCTCGATTCACGGCTCTTCGCCGCGATTTTCGCCGAATAGATAGGACAAGGCCTTGGCGGAAAAGAGCCAAAACGCGGCATTACGAAGATTTAATGTGCAGTGCACAAACATTGAGCAGCTGGCTAAGATGCCGTCGCGAGCCCTTGCGTCAGTCCCAGAATGCCCTCAGCGAAGCATCGGCCACAGCGTCGCCGCCAGCAGCACGCCCATGGTGATGTTGAACCATTTCAGCCGTGTCGGATCCGACAGGAAACCGCGCAGCGCCGTGCCGAAGCCGGCCCACACCGAAACGCTGGGCAGGTTGACGATGGTGAAGGCGATCGAGATCAGCGCCACCGAGACGAACGGGTGATCGGCATTGGTGTAGACAGCCATCGCGGTGATCGCCATCACCCATGCCTTGGGGTTGACCCACTGGAAGGCAGCGGCATCGATGAAGCGCATCGGCCGTCCCTCCGCCCGTTTTCCGTCGCTGATCGAACGCGACATGGCGATCTTCCAGGCGAGGTAGAGCAGATAGGCGGCGCCAGCAATCTTCAGCGCCGTATGCAGCACAGGCAACGCCGTCAGCACTGCGCCGAGCCCGAAGCCGACCGCCAAAAGCAGGATCAGAAAGCCGATGCTGATGCCCAGCATGTGCGGAACGGTCCTGGCGATGCCGAAATTGACGCCGGAAGCGAGCAGCATGAGGTTGTTCGGTCCCGGCGTGATCGACGTCACGAAGGCGTAGACCAACAGGGCAAGGAATGTGTCGAGCGACATGTTATCCTCCCGAATATATCAGCCTTACTGTCCTTTTAGCAAATGCGAAAAAGCCAGAAACGGGCAACCGCCGGGCCAAAGAAACAGGATGGTCGTCCTGTTCACATTCCCTGCGGACCGCGGTTCATCGCGGCGACGCCGGTGCGGCAGATCTCGACCAGGCCGAGCGGCTTCATGATGGCGATGAACTGGTCGAGCTTGGAACCCTTGCCGGTGATCTCGAAGATGAAATGCTCGGTGTTGGCGTCGATGACCGAGGCACGGAAAGCATCCGCGAGACGAAGCGCCTCGACCCGGGCGTCGCCCGTGCCGGCGACCTTCACCAGCGCGAGTTCCCGTTCCAGCGGCCGCTCCTGGCCCATCTCGTGCGAGCGCACCGTCAGGTCGACCACCCGATGCACCGGCACGATGCGCTCGAGCTGATGCTTGATCTGCTCCATGACATGCGGCGTGCCGCGCGTCACGATGGTGATGCGCGACAGATGCTTCTCATGCTCGGTCTCGGAAACGGTCAGGCTCTCGATGTTGTAGCCGCGACCGGAAAACAGGCCGATGACGCGGGCAAGGACACCCGGCTCGTTGTCGACCAACACTGAAAGCGTGTGCGTTTCCGGCTTCTCGGTTTCCTTGGCGATAAAATAGGCGGAGCCGGTCGGTTGAAGGTGTTGTGCGTTCATAAGGTGAATCTCGATTCAGACTTTTTAGCCAATTCTCTGTTTGCGCACGGCTTTCTCTCGATAGCCCCGCCTTGATGGCTGGTGTTATGGATGGAGCATGATGCTGCCCGAAAACTGCTTCTCGCTTTTCGGCATCATGCTCTAAACCAGTTCCCTGCCCTTGGCGTCGATGGCGTTGGCCACCGCTTCGTCGGTAGCCTCGTCCGGCAGGAGCATTTCGTTATGCGCCTTGCCCGACGGGATCATCGGGAAGCAGTTGGCCAAGGTCGCCACGCGGCAGTCGAACAGCACCGGCTTCTTGACCGAAATCATCTCCTTGATCGCGTCGTCGAGCTCGTCCGGCTTGTCGCAGCGGATGCCGTGGCCGCCATAGGCTTCCGCCAGCTTGACGAAGTCGGGCATCGCCTCGGTATAGGAATGCGACAGCCGGTTGCCATGCAGCAGCTGCTGCCACTGGCGCACCATGCCCATATACTGGTTGTTGAGGATGAAGATCTTGATCGGCGCCTCATATTGCACTGCCGAGCTCATCTCCTGCATGGTCATCTGCACCGAGGCGTCGCCGGCGATGTCGATGACTAGCGCATCGGGATGCGCGATCTGCACGCCGAGCGCCGCCGGCAGGCCGTAGCCCATCGTGCCCAGGCCGCCCGACGTCATCCAACGGTTCGGCTTGTCGAAATGATAATGCTGCGCCGCCCACATCTGGTGCTGGCCGACCTCGGTGGTGATGTAGGTATCCTTATCTTTGGTCAGTTCGTAGAGCCGCTGGATCGCGTATTGCGGCATGATCACGTCGTTGTTCATCTTGTAGGCGAGCGAATCCCGCGCCCGCCATTTCGCGATCTGCTCCCACCACGGATAAAGCGCCTTCTTGTCAACCTTGGCGGTCGCCCGCCACAGCCGCACCAGATCCTCCAGCACGCGGCCGACATCGCCGAGGATCCCGATATCGGCATGGACGTTCTTGTTGATCGAGGACGGATCGATGTCGATGTGGATCTTCTTCGAGTTCGGCGAGAACGCACTGAGCCGGCCGGTGATGCGGTCGTCGAAGCGCGCGCCGATGCAGATCATCACGTCGCAATCATGCATCGCCATATTAGCTTCGTAGGTACCGTGCATGCCGAGCATGCCGACCCAGTTCTTGCCTGAGGCCGGATAGGCGCCGAGCCCCATCAGCGTGGAGGTGATCGGGAAGCCGGTGAGGTCGACCAGCTCGCGCAGCAGATGGCTCGCCTCCGGACCGGAATTGATGACGCCGCCGCCCGAATAAATGATCGGCTTCTTCGCGCCGGCCATCAGCTCGACGGCAGCCTTAATCTTCTCCAGATCGCCCTGGACCCTGGGCTGGTAGCTGGTGCGCGGGGCCGTCTGCGGCGGCACATAGATGCCCTTGGCGAACTGCACGTCCTTCGGGATGTCGACCACGACCGGGCCGGGACGACCCGTCGTTGCAACATGGAAGGCTTCATGGATGGTGGCGGCGAGATCGTTGACGTCCTTCACCAGCCAGTTGTGCTTGGTGCAGGGCCGCGTGATGCCGACCGTGTCGCATTCCTGGAAGGCGTCGGAACCGATCAGCGAGGTCGGCACCTGGCCGGTGAGACAGACCAGTGGAATGGAATCCATCAGCGCGTCCTGCAGCGGCGTCACCGCGTTGGTGGCGCCAGGGCCGGACGTCACCAGGAGCACGCCGGCCTTGCCGGTCGAGCGCGCATAGCCTTCTGCCGCATGGCCGGCGCCCTGCTCGTGCCGGACCAGGATGTGCTCCACCTCGTCCTGTTGGAAAATTTCATCGTAAATCGGGAGAACCGCGCCGCCCGGATAGCCGAAGACGTGCTTGACGCCATTGTCCTTCAGCGCCTGCACCACCATTTCGGCGCCCGTCATCTCGCGCCGCTCGTTCTGTCCGTTGCTCATGGGTCTGGTCCCGTACTGTTCGCCGTCCGGCGATTTGCTGCTCGTTTAGTTCGGTTGAAGGCAATAAAAAAGGCCCCCGAGGGAGCCTGTGGGATGCGCATGGGAGGTTTTCGCCCGGCGGTTACACCGCCTTGCCCACGCGCCAGCCTACGAGAATGAGTGCCGTTTTCATGGGCGCGGACAATAAGGGCGAAAACGCGGGCTCGTCAATGGGGTCCCGTGCGAATTCACCCGTCCGCGAGAACGGGCGCCTGCCCGCTCCCATGGTACAGCTACCATAGTACAGTTGAGCGCGCCTCTCCGACGCACCACTATGCGCTGGCAAAGGACGTGCGAGGAGGACGCATGGCTGGCGAGCGGGAGCATATCCGCGAAATCGAACAGGTGCTGACCGGCGTGCGCTCGGCCCGCGACGATATCGTGGTTCAATCCTGGCTGCGTTGCATCGATACGCATCGGCTCGACCCGGCACGTCCGACGGAAGCCTGTATCGTCTTAACAGATTGATTTCATTGTAACCCCTTATGAGCGCAACGGTTGGCACGCCGCTTGCTGCTCATGCCGCACTCTAGCAAGTGGAGGAGAACAAATGCTCGAGAGAACACCCACCACCAAGGCGCAGGCCCTGCTCGACAAGTTCGGCAAGGCACTGGAAGCCGGCGATATCGACAGCGCCGTCAACTGCTTCCAGGCCGACTGCTACTGGCGCGACCTCGTCACCTTCACCTGGAACCTGAAGACGATGGAGGGCCAGGACCAGATCCGCGACATGCTGCAGGCGACGCTGGCCAGCACCAAGCCGACGGGCTGGGCGATGGCCAGGGGCGAGGAAGCGAGCGAGGACGGCGGCGTCATCACCGCCTGGATCACCTTCGAGACGAATGTGGCGCGCGGCTTTGGCCTTGTTCGGTTCAAGGGCGACCTGATCTGGACCCTGCTCACCACCATGGCGGAGTTGAAGGGCCATGAGGAGAAAGCGGGCTTCACCCGTCCCCTCGGCGCCAAGCATGGACACGGCAAGGACCGCAAGACGTGGCGCGAGGAGCGCGACGACGAGATTGCAGAGCTCGGCCACACCAGGCAGCCCTATGTCGTCATCATCGGCGGCGGCCAGGGCGGTATCGCGCTCGGCGCCCGGCTGAAGCAGCTCGGCGTGCCGACCATCATCGTCGAGAAGAACGAGCGTCCGGGCGACTCCTGGCGCAAGCGCTACAAGTCGCTCTGCCTGCACGACCCGGTCTGGTACGATCACCTGCCCTATATCGACTTCCCGAAGAACTGGCCGGTCTTCGCGCCGAAGGACAAGATCGGCGACTGGCTGGAGATGTACACCAAGGTGATGGAGCTGAACTATTGGTCCTCCACCACCGCGAAATCCGCCAAATACGACGAGAAGGCCAAGGAATGGACCGTCGTCGTCGAGCGCGATGGCAAGGAAATCGTGCTGAAGCCCAAGCAACTGGTGCTGGCGACCGGCATGTCCGGCAAGGCGAACTGGCCGAAATACAAGGGCCAGGACATATTCAAGGGCGAGCAGCAGCACTCCTCGACCCATCCCGGTCCGGACAAATACCGCGGCAAGAAAGTGGTGGTCATCGGCTCCAACAACTCGGCGCACGACATCTGCGCGGCGCTGTGGGAAGGCGGCGCCCACGTGACCATGGTGCAGCGCTCGTCGACCCATATCGTCAAGTCGGACACGCTGATGGATATCGGGCTTGGCGCGCTCTACTCCGAGCAGGCGGTTGAGAACGGCATGACGACACGCAAGGCGGACATGATCTTCGCTTCGCTCCCCTACCGCATCCTGCACGAGTTCCAGATTCCGCTCTACCAGCAGATGAAGGAGCGCGACGCGAAATTCTACGACGACCTGGAAAAGGCCGGCTTCATGCTCGACTGGGGCGATGACGGCTCCGGCCTGTTCATGAAATACCTGCGCCGCGGCTCCGGCTACTATATCGATGTCGGCGCCTGCGACCTCGTCATCGACGGCTCGATCAAGCTGAAGAGCGGACCGGGTGCTGCGGTGCAGGAACTCACCGAAACCGGCGTCAAATTCGTCGACGGTACCGAGTTGCCGGCAGATCTGGTGATCTACGCCACCGGCTACGGCTCGATGAACGGTTGGGCCGCGGACCTGATCTCGCAGGAAGTCGCCGACAAGGTGGGCAAGGTCTGGGGCCTGGGCTCCGCCACCACCAAGGATCCGGGTCCATGGGAAGGCGAGCAGCGCAACATGTGGAAGCCGACGCAGCAGCAAGCGCTGTGGTTCCACGGCGGCAACCTGCATCAGTCACGGCACTATTCGCAGTACCTGTCGCTGCAGCTGAAGGCAAGGCAGGTCGGCCTGCCGACTCCGGTCTATGGGCTGCAGGAGGTCTATCACAAGAGCTGACGCACAGCGCTCTCGCGTATGGCGGAAGCCCGGCCAGCCGGGCTTCTGCGTCTATGCCGCCTTTTCCGCCGCGAACTTCTTCACCACGCGCTCCAGCAGCGGCACGTAATCGCGAAAGGCGCGTGTCTTCATGTTGGCGACCTTGCCGCCCTCATCCCAGATGCGCACCCGCACCGCTTCGTCGTGGAAGGGGTTGCTGCGAAACTCGGCCACTTCCTCCGCGCTCATCGGCCCGCCCTGCAGCGACAGCGTGTGCACCGAGGCCGGCGACAGCTTGCCGAAATAGGTCGGGTCGGTGGCGCACAGATAGCGCTTGGCCGAGACATGCAGCCTGACGCATTCGACGATGACCGGCGGAAAGAAAGGCGCGAGCACTTCGCCGCCCGCCTCGTCATGATGCTTGTCCTCGACGTCGTCGGGCGAATAGGTGCCGAACTCGCTGGTATAGTGGCCGATGTCGTGCAGCAGCGCCGCCGCCACCAGTTCCTCCGGCGCGCCGTCCTGCTCGGCCAGCCACGCGCCCTGCAGCATATGCTCCGACATGGTGACCGGCTCGCCGAGATAGGATTCGGCGCCGCGGCGCTCGAAGATATCGGCGATGAATTCGACGATGTTGCCTGCGTCCAATTCGTTCGGTTTCATTCCGCCGCCTCCTTGAAACCATGCTCGAGCGCGGCAAGCGTCGAAAGCAGGCCGTCCTTATCGGCGTAGCAGCCCTGCAGCCAGCGCTTGCCGCTGCCGGAAAACGCCTTGCGCGCGTGCATGACGCGGGTGTTGTCGACGATGAAAGATTCTCCCGCCTCAAGCTTGAAGGTCACCTCGAAGGAAGGATCCTCGATCAGTTCGGCAAAACGGCGATAGGCCGCGTAGTATTTCTCCATCTCGGCAAAGGGCACGTGGACCGCCGGCGCCAGCGAGCGGTTGTTGAAGCGGATGCAGATCAACTCGCCGTCGGGCCCGAGCTCGATCATCGGCCGCTTCGACTGCAGCCGCACGCCCGACGAGCCGGCATATTCGAAGCGCGCCGGACAGGAAGAGAGCAGCCGGAAGCCGTCCGGGTTCTCCGCCTGAAGCGCCGCCGCCACCGCGAACCCATCGACGACGCTGGATTCGCCGCCTTCCACCGTGTTCTCGATGCACGCCAGGATCTGCAGCGTCGGCACCGGATCGCGATAGGGATTGTCGGTATGCGCCTGCAGGCCGAGATTGGTGTAGGCGAGATTGTTCGGGTTGACCTCGGCGCGCACTTCGAACCAGCGCCCGTAATTGGTCTCCCGGATGTAGCCGAAGAGGTCGGCCACCTTGCACAGCGCGCCGGATTCTGTGGGCAGGCCATCCATGATGGCAAAGCCATAGGCCCGCACCGCCGAAAGCCATTCGCGCAGGACGCCGCGGTCATGCAAGGCCGCCGCGTAGCTGGCGCGCGGCACCGAATTCTGCATTGTCGACTTGGTCCAGCGCTGAATGACGTCGCCCGTCCAGCCGGGCTGCCGAGATTCGACGCGATCATAGGCGTTGGCCCACAGCCACTGGGCTGGGAAGCTGACGGTCTTGTCCTCGGGCACGAACCTGACCTCCAGCGCTCCGCCCTCGATCGAGGCCTTGTCGATCCGCGTTTCCGCAGGAATATCGAGGATGGTGATCAGCCGCTGGCCGTTGCCGGCGCTGCGCGTCTTGTCGTCCAGCGCATTGTCGCGCAGCCACATGGCGTGGAAGCGGCTCACCGCTCCGTCCTTCCAGCCAAGTTGGACCGTTCGTCCGTCATCGCTCAGCCTTACCGTCGTCAGCATATCCCGGAAGCTCCCATTCTCTATCATTACCGCGAGCACGGATTGCATGGTGGCCTCACCAGAGGCATAATTCAAATTATCGTTTTATGGGTATTGGCGCTAAATTTCTGATGGCTGGAAGAGCTCTCGATACGATGCCTCCTCTCGATTGGCTGCGCAGTTTCGAGGCGGCCGCCCGCCTCTCGAACTTCACCGCGGCGGCCGCCGAGCTCGGGCTCACCCAGGCAGCGGTGAGCCAGCACATCCGCTTTCTGGAAGAGCGGCTCAGGACGCGATTGTTCGCGCGCCTGGCACGCGGCGTGGCTCTGTCGCCGGAAGGCGCGGCCTATCTCCCCCACATCCAGTCGGCATTCGCGACCATCGGCAACAGCACCAACGAACTGTTCGAGCCGCGCGCCGTGCAGACCGTCTCGATCCGGGTTCCGATCTCGTTTGCGCTTCTGGTGCTGGTCCCGGCCCTGCCCGACCTGGCGAACGCGCTGCCGCAGATCCGGCTCGACCTGGTGACCATCCACCGGCCGACCGACTACGACCAGCCGGGCTCGGCACTCGACATACGGTTCGGCCACGGGTCCTTTCCCGGGCGCGAGGCCGACCGGCTGACCATCGAGCGGCTTGTCCCGGTCGCGGTTCCGCCGCTCGCCAAGGATATCGATTGGACATCATTGCCGCTGCTGCTGGTGGCGGGCGCTCGGGAGATGTGGGCGGAATGGTTTGCCGCCGCGGGATTTTCCGGACAGCCCCGGCGCTCGCACCGCTTCGACAGTTTCGTGGCCGCCATGGAAGCCGCGAAGGCCGGCGCCGGAGCGCTGCTCGGCTCGCGCCCGCTCATCGACACGGCCCTCAAGGAAAGGGCTCTCGTCAGGCTTTCGGATTTCGAGCTTTCGAGCCCATCGGGCCATTTCCTGACAAGGCCGTCATCGTCGCGATTGTCCGGCGCCGAGCAGGATTTCCGCCGCTGGCTCCTGTCGCGCATCGCCAGGATTTCGGGATAGCTCGTCGGCCTCTGCTCCTATCCACTTCCAGTAGATCAACGTGCCGGTCAGACCGCCGTGCGGTTTCAGCGCGAAATTGGGGATTTCGCCGGTCAGGGTGAAGCCGAGCTTCTCATAGAGGCCCGCCGCGCCCTCTTCGCTCGCCGTGTCCAGCACCAGCAGCGTGCGGCCTTTCTGGACCGCGAGCTCCTCCACGGCACGCATCAGGCGGGTCGCGACGCCTTTGCCGCGGTGGCCGCGGCCGGTCATCAGCTTGGCGATCTCGGCGCGATGCGGCTGGTTAGGCGGGAAGTCGAGCAGCAGCGTGACGGTGCCGGCAAGCGCATCGCCTCGCCAAGCGCCCAGCACCGCCCTTTCGTCGCGCGCGGCCGCGGCAAGCGACTTGCGCCAGAAGTCCCGCGCGGCCTCTGGCGATAACGGATGCATGAAGCTCACCGACCCGCCGGCGGCGACGGTCTCGATCAGCAGATCGGCGAGCATGGCGATGGTCGCCGCATTGTCGCTCAACGCCCGGATTTCAAGGGAGTTCATGCTGGTGCTCTCCAGGTGACGAAACATCGGGGGCATGGTCATTCGAAATGGCTGGTCCGCCTGCGCCGGCGCGCCTGCCGGATTTCGGCGATACGGTCGGCGTCGTCGTCGCTGAGATGGCGGCCGCGCTCGAGGATCTCTAGCGTATATTCCTCATAGGTCAGTCCCAGCCGCTCGGCCCTTTCCAGCCGCATCAGCATGACGGCGTGGCTTGGAGCCTTCCAGGCCTTGCCGTGGGCGGCGCGCCAGGCGAGGAAGATGTAGGCGTCGCCCTTCCCCCAGGGCGGGCCTTCATAGTCGTCGAGCGGCGGCCCGCCATTGTGCGAGCGTTTTGGCCGGCGAGACATAGGGGTCAGTCCCTGACCAATGCCACGAGATACTCCGCCGCATCCGGTCCGGGAGCATGAAAGACGCAATCCGACGGGGCACCCAGCGCCAGGCAGTCGCCGGGATCGAGCCTGTGCACCACATCGCCCTCGGTGAAATCCAGCCTCCCGTCGATCAGCCATATCTGCTGCTTGATGAAGGCGTAGGATGACGCCGGAAGACTGACCTTGGCGCCTGCCGGTAGGCTGACCCTGACCAGTTCCAGCGGCATCTGCGATGCCGGCGACAAATGCCGCCGGATGTAACCGGTTGCCGGATCCTGCCAGACCGGCTGCTCGTCCTTGCGCGAGACGCCGCCGCCTTGCATCTCGGCTCGTGCGATCAGCGTCGACAGCGTCATGCCGAAGGCCGCCGCGATACGCACCAGGAGTGCTGCGGTCGGACTGGTCGTGCCGCGTTCGATCGCGCTAAGCATCGCCTTCGAGACGTCTGAGCGCTCAGCCAATCCGGCCAGAGACCAGCCCCTCACTGTTCTTTCGGAGCGTATGCGTCTGCCGATAGTGACTGTGATGGCGTTCGATATATCATCCATACGTCCAATATAACGGAATTTCGGAAACTGGGAAGAGGCTGTTCGATCGAATTGTCGCGGCTGGCTTAACGGCGCCTACACCATCCGACCTCACCTGACTTTAACCCCGATCGGATAGGGTTCCGCTGCAGGGAAATGGGACAGGTCACCGATGTTTGTTGAACGCGAAGCCTCCGTCGGGGAACCGACCTCGCAGGAACGCCGCAACATCCAACAGAACGACAAGCGCACTTTGGGCAACGTCGTGCAATGCGACGGCGCGCGCGCCACCATCAGCGCCCATGCGGAAGACGCCGAGGGCACAGTCACCGGCCTCTGGACCGTCGGCAGGATGATCTCCATCAATCTCGGCTCGACGCGAACGGTCGGCCTTGTCTATGCCATCGGCAAGTCGGACCGCGCCTGGAACCACGATGGGCAGAATCTGATCGAGGTCAGCGTCGAGCTGGTTGGCGAAGTGCGCGACGGCGCCGAGCCTGGCGCCAAGCCGGTGTTCGACCGCGGCATCACCACCTATCCGCATATCGGCGCCATCGCCCACCGCATCCGAAGCCGCGACCTGCAGGCGGTCTACGACCTGGCAGGGCGCCATTCGGTGACCATTGGCACGCTGTCGCAGGATGAGTCGATCGATGCCAACATCGCCATCGACGACACGCTGGCGCGCCATTTCGCCATCGTCGGCACGACCGGCGTCGGCAAGTCGACGGCGGTCTCGCTGCTCTTGCGCAAGACGATCGCGTCGCGTCCCGACCTGCGCGTGCTCATTCTCGACCCGCATAACGAGTTTGCCGCCTCGCTGCCAGAATATTGCGTCAAGGTCGATTCCAAGACGCTCGACCTGCCGTTCTGGATGTTCAGACTAGAGGAGTTCGCCGAAGTGCTGTTTCGCGGCCGCGAGACGGTGCCTGAGGAAGTGGATGTGCTGCGCGACCTGATCCCGGCCGCCAAGAACCTCTACCGCAACCCGAATTCCGGCACCTATATCAGGCGCGGCAGCGACGCGCTGACGGCGGACACGCCGGTGCCCTACCGCATTGCCGATCTCATCAAGCAGATCGACGAGCGGATGGGCATGCTTGAGGCCAAGAACGACCGCCCGACCCTGAAATCGCTGAAGACGCGCATCGAATCGGCCGCTGCAGACCCGCGCTATCGCTTCATGTTCAATTCGCGCCTGATCGAGGACACGATCCACGAGACGATCGGCGACATTTTCCGCGTCCCCAGCCATGGCCGCCCGGTCACCTGCTTCGAGATGGCGGGCATGCCGTCGGAAGTCGTCAACTCGGTCTGCTCGGTGCTGGCGCGCCTGGCCTTCGATCTGGCCTTGTGGAGCGAGGGACGGCTGAAGCTGCTCCTGCTTTGCGAAGAAGCCCACCGCTACATGCCGGCCGATCCGCGTCTCGGCTTCGCGCCGACCCGGCACGCGCTGTCGCGCATCGCCAAGGAAGGCCGTAAATATGGCTGCTATCTGGGCGTCGTCACCCAGCGCCCGGGCGAGCTCGACCCGACCATCCTGTCGCAATGCTCGACCTTTTTTGCCATGCGGCTCGCCAACGAGCAGGACCAGGCGATCATCCGCTCGGCGATCGCCGACTCCTCCGCCTCGACCCTGGCGTTCCTTTCTTCCATGGGGCAGCGCGAAGCTATCGCTTTCGGCGAAGGCGTGGCGACGACCATGCGGCTGAAATTCGAGAAGCTGCCGCAGGAGTTCATCCCAGGCACCGCGAAGGGCGAACAGATCAAGCCCTCCGTGGACGGCAACGACGTCGATCTGGCCATGATCGTCGAGCGGCTGCGTAACGTGCCGAAGCCGCAGCAGTCCATGGCTTTCGCCGAGACCGTGGACTCGAGCCGCCAGGCCGGCGATCCGGACTACAAGAAGCCGGCCAACTCCCCGCGCGTGCAGCCCGACGACGACTTCGACACTCGCTACGGCCTGAAGCCCTCGACCTTCGGCATGCGCCAGTTCAACGATTGAACGACCAATCTTCGCAAGCACCGCCAAATTCCGAACAAGAATTCATCAGGCCGGATCGAATGACCTGGCTTTCGAGAAGCCGGAGCGGAGCGGACATTCAGTCCGTGAGCACCGGAAGTCGAGAAAGGCGCGTCAGTTGACCGGCCTCATGAATTCATGTCGGAATTTTAGGCGCAGACGCGGTTGCGGCCCTGCTTCTTCGCCTCATAGAGCTGGCGGTCGGCACGGCGATAGAAATCCTCCGCGCTCTCCTTGTGGTCCCAGACGGCGAGGCCGACGCTGGTGGTGACCTTGAGACGCACATTGCCCGACATGACCGACAGGTTGGCGATCGCCTTGCGGATGCGCTCGGCGAAGCGGGCGAGCAGTTCGACATCCATGTTGGGGGTGACGACGGCAAACTCCTCACCGCCCAGCCGCGCCACCACATCGTGGTAGCGCGTCATGCCTCTCAGGCAGGTGGCGACGGCCCTCAGCACCTCGTCGCCGACATCGTGACCGTGCGTGTCGTTGACCTGCTTGAAATGGTCCAGGTCGAGGATCATCAGCCCGACCGGCCTGTCGATGCGGCGAAACTCCTGCAGATATTCGCGCAGCGCATCGTCGAAATAGCGGCGGTTCTGCATGCCGGTGAGACTGTCGGTGAGCGCCGCTTGCTCAAGCGTCTGCGAACGGGCGCTGAGCGACACCGTCATGGCCCTGAGCTTGCCCTCTTCCCGCACCTGGCCGCGGATCAGCGGGTAGATGAAGAAGCTGCCGAAGAACAGCGCGGTCGCCAGCAACGCGCCTGTAACGAACAGCAATTTGTTGAGATAGACGATTTTGTCGACGCGCGATGCGGCATCGAGGTCTGCGGCGATGTCCTGCAATTGGCCATAGGCATGGAAGGTCACCAAGCCGGCGGCCAGGATCACAAAAATAAAGACGAAAAATGCGGATTCCGCCTTATGGAAACGCATCAACTCCCCGCGGCACTGTAGCCCCAAAGGTTATGGCATGGCCGACCTTACGGACCGTTAATCCGAACAACTTTAGCGAGAATTGGAGCCGGCGATTTTAAGGTGCTGATTGAAAAAGCTTTAGTCAGTCCAGGACCGCCAACTCGTCGCCCGGCCGCAGCCTGCGCCACTCCGAACCCAGCTGGTGCCTGAACCATGTCGACTGGCGCTTGGCATATTGCCGGGTCGCGATCTTGGCGCGTTCGATGGCTTCGGGAAAACTTGACTGGCCGGCCGTCGCCGCCTGCAGCTCGCGCACGCCGATCGCCTTCATCGCCGGCAGGTCGGGATCGAGGTCGAGCGCAATGAGTTGACGCACTTCGTCGAGCGCGCCCTTGTCGAGCATCTGGTCGAAACGCGCCTCAATGCGTAGCACCAGTTGCTGCCGATCCGGCTCGATGACCAAGAAGCGCGAGCTGTCGCGATCGATCAGCGGCCGGCCGCGCGCCGCCTGCCATTCGAGGATCGAACGACCCGAAGCGTCGAGCACCTCAAGCGCCCGCACGATACGCTGGCCGTCGGTTGGCCTGAGCTGCATGGCCATAGCCGAGTCCTCGTGCATCAGCAGGCGATGCAGCCTTTCGGCCCCTTGTTCCTTGAGCTCGTAGCGCCAACGCTCGCGGACGGCCGCCGGAATGTCGGGCATATCCGAAATGCCTTCGGCCAGCGCGCGGAAATAAAGCCCGGTGCCGCCGACGAAGACGACCGGACGGCCCGACAGGACGTCATCGTCGATCAGCTTCGTCACGTCGCGCAGCCACGCGCCGGTGGAATAGGCCGTGGATGGATGCACGTGGCCGTAAAGGAAATGCGGCGCGCGCGCCATCTCGGCGGCGCTCGGCCGCGCCGTCAGGACGTCGAGCACGGAATAGCCCTGCATGGAATCGGTGTTGACGATGACCCCGCCATTGCGTTCGGCAAGATCGAGCGCCAGCGCCGACTTGCCGCTGGCGGTCGGCCCGGCTATCAGGATCGCGTTCTTGATGCGGCCTTCGCCCGCCTGCCTGCCGGAATTTTCGATGCCGCTGATCGCCACTTTAGTGTCCCGTCCAGAAGCCCGCGCCGTGCCGGCCTCGCTTGCGAATATGGCCTTGCGGGCCGCCGGCGCAAGCGCCGTTCATTGGCTGGCCGAGGATGTCGCCTGCGATCTTGTTTTGCCGGAGACGCCGGATATCGGCGAAATGACCGCCAACCTGCGCGCCGCGCTGACCGCCGAACCGATCGACGTCATCGTCCAGCCCGCCGAAGGCAGGCGCAAGAAGATCCTGCTTGCCGATATGGATTCGACCATGATCGACCAGGAATGCATTGATGAGCTTGCCGACGAGATCGGCGTCAAGGATCATGTGGCGGCGATCACCGCACGCTCGATGAACGGCGAGATCGCCTTCGAGCCAGCCTTGCGCGAGCGCGTTGCCCTGCTGAGCGGTCTCGACACCGCCGTGGTCGACCGCATCATCGCCAATCGGCTGACGCTCGCCGCCGGCGGTCGCGCCCTGGTGCAAACGATGCGCGCCCATGGCGCCTGGACGGCGCTGGTCTCGGGCGGCTTCGACGTCTTCACCAGCCGCATCGCCGCCAAGCTGGGGTTTCAGGAAAACCGGGCCAACCGCCTGATCGAAGACGGCGGCAACTTTACCGGCATGGTGGCCGAGCCCATCCTTGGCCGCGCGGCCAAGGCCGAAGCGCTGCTCGACATCGCGAAGAGGCTCGGGCTGACGACGGAGGATGCCATCGCGGTCGGGGACGGCGCCAACGATCTCGATATGATCCGTCTTGCCGGCACCGGCGTTGCGCTCCACGCCAAGCCTGCGGTGGCGGAGCAGGCGCGCATCCGCATCGATCACGGCGACCTGACCGCGCTGCTGTATCTGCAGGGCTATCGCCGGGATGAGTTCGTCTTTTGAGGTCTTCGATGACGCCGATCCGTACCGAGCGCCTGATCCTGCGCAACTGGGAGGAGCGCGACCGCGCGCTTTTCCACCGCATCAACTCCGACGAGCGCGTGATGGAGTTCTTCCCGTTCCGCCGCGACCGCGCCGCGGCGGACGCCAAGATGGACGAGGTTCGCGCCTGGATCGATGAGGACGGCTACGGCTTCGCCGCGGCCGAGATTGCCGCAACCGGCGAATGCATCGGCTTCGTCGGTCTGTCCGGAACGGAAGACATCGACGTGCTGGTGCCCGGCACGATCGAGATCGGCTGGCGGCTGGCGCCGGAATTCTGGGGCAAGGGCTATGTCACCGAGGCATCGGAAGCCTGGCTCGCCTTCGGCTTCGAAACGCTTGGCGTCGACGAAATCGTATCGTTCGCGGTCGCCGGCAATCACCGTTCGATCGCGGTCATGAAGCGGCTCGGCATGCAAGCCGATCCGGACGCCGATTTCGATCATCCCGCTGTCCCCGACAGCCACCCGCATCTCAAGCGGCATGTCCTCTACAGGCTGTCGCGCCAGGACTGGCAGGCACGAAAAAGGGCGGCTCGCTAGCCGCCCTTTTCGTTGAAGTCCAGTTGTTTGGGCGCGTTTCCGGACTCAATCCATCCGGATCGTCACGAAGCGCAGTTCGCCAGTCTTCGAGGCCAGCATCAGGAGCGCGTTCTTGCGGCCCTGCTCCTTCAGCGCGCCGATCCGGTCCATCACGTCCTTCGGCGTTCCAACCGATTCCTGCGCGATCTCGGTGATCACCTCGCCGGGCTGGATACCGCGCTCTGCCGCCGCCGAATCCTTGGCGACATCGGTGATGACCACGCCCGACACGTCGGCCGCGATGCCGAATTTCTGCCGTGTCTGGTCGTTGAGCTCGCCGACCGTCATGCCGAGCACGGAGGCCGTCGATACCGGAGGCGCCGCCTTGTCGCCCTTGTCCTGGTCGGTGTTGCCGTTCTCGCCGCTGGCCAGCTTTTCGCCGTCCTCGAGCCGTCCGAGCGTCACCTTGACGGTCTGCTCGACGCCTTTGCGCACGATGACCACGTCGACCGCCTTGCCGACCGGGCTTTCGGCGACGACGCGCGGCAGGTCGCGCATTTCGTGGATATCCTTGCCATCGAACTTGATGATGACGTCGCCGGCCTGCACCGAACCGTTGTCGACCGGCCCGCCTTTGATGACGCCGGCCACCAGCGCGCCCTTGGCGGTCGCCATGCCGAGGCTTTCGGCGATGTCGTCCGTCACCGGCTGGATGCGCACGCCAAGCCATCCGCGCCGCGTCTCACCATACTGGCGGAGCTGGTCGACGACGCCCGCGGCAAGCTGCGATGGGATGGAGAAACCGATGCCGATCGAGCCACCCGACGGCGAGATAATCGCGGTGTTGATGCCGATAACCTCGCCGGCAGCGTTGAACAGCGGACCGCCGGAATTGCCGCGGTTGATGGCGGCGTCGGTCTGGATGAAGTCGTCATAGGGGCCCGAATTGATGTCGCGGTTACGCGCCGAGACGATGCCGACCGTCACCGTGCCGCCCAGGCCGAACGGATTGCCGATCGCCATCACCCAGTCGCCGACGCGCATCTTGGTGGAATCGCCGAATTTCACCGCCGTCAGGTTGTGGCCCTTGGGGTCGACCTTCAGCACCGCGACATCGGTCTTGGTGTCGGTGCCGACAAGCGTCGCCTTCAGCGTGACGCCGTCGGAGAAATTCACCTCGATGTCGTCGGCGTCGGCGATGACGTGGTTGTTGGTCACCACGATGCCCTGCTCGGCGTCGATGACGAAGCCGGAGCCGAGGGACTGCACTTTCTGCCCGCCACCGCCCTTGTCGCCGCCACGGTTCTTGAAAAAATCGTCGAAGAAGTCCTGGAACGGCGAGCCCTCGGGCAGTTGCGGCATCGGCACCGCGCCCGGCCCTTCCGTGCCTTTCACCGTCTGCGAGGTCGAGATGTTGACCACCGCGCCGAGCAGGCGCTCGGCGAGATCGGCGACCGAAGGCGGCCCGTCGGCGGCAATCGTCGGCCTGACGAAGGACGGGACAGCGACAATGCCGACCACGAATGCCGTGGCGCCGGCGAAGGCCATGCGCCGCGCCGCGCGCAACAGGGTCTCGGATATCATCATGGCCTCCCGGTGGTTCTGAAAAGGAGAAGCGCATCCGCAAAGGCGCCCATCCTGTTCATGTTGGCAAGAAATAAGGCACGTTTGCGGCTATAGCTATCGGCGAAAGATAAATCGTCAATCGCTTCGGCACCAAGGAATTTCCCTTCAAGCAATTCCAGCGGTTTTTCGTCTGGAACTACGCAAAACAAACAACTAGCCACGGACCAGCCAGACGATGCCGACACCGATGGCGATCGCCGCCAGGCCGCCGATCCGCAGCATATTTTCCGGCATCGACAGCACCTCGGCGGCGAGTTTCCGGGCCAAAGCCGGAAACCCTCCATAGACCAGCCCTTCGATCACTAGGACCAGGCCCATTGCGGCCAGAAAATCCTGCACCGCCCGTTACTGGGCAGGGCCGGGTTGCGTCGCAGGCGCGGCCGGTGCCGTCGCAGGCGCGGCCGGTCCCGTCGCAGGCGCAGGTGGCGCGGAAGGCGCCGGCCCGGGCTTGCTATCCGGATCGCGGAAATAGCGGAAGAACTCGGATTGGGGCGAGAGCACCATCGTCGTTCCGGTGTTGTCCAGCGCCGTGCCGTAGGCGTTCATCGAGCGATAGAAATCGAAGAAGGCCGGATCGCGCTTATAGGCGTCCGCGAAGGTCGCGCTGCGCTGCGCCTCGCCCTCGCCGCGCAGGATTTCCGATTCCTTCTGCGCCTCGGCGACGATCTCCACGACCTCGCGGTCGGCCCGCGCCCTGATGCGCTGCGCCGCCTCGTTGCCGCGCGCCCTCAGACGCTCGGCTTCGGCCAGGCGCTCGGCCTTCATACGGTCATAGGTCTGTTGCGAGACCTCCGCAGTCAGATCGGTCCGGCGGATGCGCACATCCTCAATGTCGAGGCCGAGCGAGGTCGCGTCCGGACGCAACTGGTCGCGCACCTCCCGCATCATGTTGCCGCGCTCTTCCGAAAGGGCAGCCTCGAAGTCGCGAAGGCCGTAGACACGGCGCAGCGCCGCGTCGAGACGCGTCTTCAGGCGGGCCTCGGCCAATTCCACCTGGCCGGATACTGCCGCGCGGAACGTGCGCGGATCCGAGATGCGGTAGGCGATGAAGGCATCGACCTCGTAGAACTTGCCGCCCGAGACCTGGACGCGGATGTTGTCGAGGTCGAAGCGCATCACCCGCTTCTCGACCATCTGCACGCTGTCGGCGTCGAAGAAGGCGAACGGCGCCTTGAAGTAGACCCCAGGCTCGCTCTTGACGTCGATGATCTCGCCAAATCTCAGAACGATCGCCTGCTGGCCCGCATTGACCACGAAGATCGAGGAGTAGAGCAGGAACAACAGGACAGCCGCGACGACCGCAATGATGGGAAGACGGTTTGCCATCACTGGTTACCTCCCGTCGTGGCGCCCAGGGGCGCCGGCGGCGTCTTTGGCTGCAACGCCGGCAGCGGCAGGTAAGGCAGCACGCCCTGACCGTTGCCCTGCTCGACGACGACCTTGTTCGAGTCCTTCAGTATCTTCTCCATGGTTTCAAGATAAAGCCGCCTGCGCGTGACGTCGGGCGCCTTGGCATATTCGTTGTAGACGGAGATGAAGCGCTGCGCCTCGCCTTCCGCCTCCTGAACGACCCGGTTCTTGTAGGCTGCGGCGTCCTCGCGGATCTGCGCCGCCTGGCCGCGCGCCTGGCCGAGCTTCTGATTGGAATACTGGTTGGCCTGCTCGACGAACTTGTCCTCGTCCTGCTCGGCGCGCTGCACTTCGTCGAATGCGTCGGCCACCTCGCGCGGAGGTGCTGCGTCCTCGATCGAGACTGCATTGACCTGGAGGCCGGTCTTGTAGCCATCGAGCGTGCCCTGGATGATCTCGCGCACCCCCGTTGCGATGCCTTGGCGGTCGTCGCGGAAGATGTCCTGCGCCGGACGCCGGCCGACGACTTCGCGCATGGCGCTCTCGGCCACCTGGGTCAGCATGCCGTCGGGATCGGAAACATCGAACAGATAGGCCTTGGGATCGGAGACCTGATAGGCGACCGAGAACTGCACATTGACGATGTTCTGGTCGCCGGACAGCATCAGCCCGGAGCCGCTGCTCGAGCCGCCGCCGATGCTGACGAGCTGCTCGGAGATCTTGGCGGTCTCGACCGTTTCGACCGGCCACCAGTGGAAATGCAGGCCCGGCTGCGAAAGCTCGGTCTTCGGCTGGCCGAAGCGCAGCTCGACGGCAACCTCGTCGGGCTGCACGGTGTAGATCGCCTTGAACGCCCATAGCACGATGAGGGCCAGCGCGATCAGCCCGAGCACAGCCGGGCTGGCGCCGCCGCCGCCCGGAAGCGCGCGCCGCAGCCTGTCCTGGCCGCGGCGGATGATGTCCTCGAGATCGGGAGGCGAACCCTGCGGACCGCTCGGCCCCTTCGGTCCCTGCCCCCAGGGCCCCTGATTGCCGCCGCCGCCCCACGGGCCGCCGCCGCCGCTTTTGTCGTTCCAGGGCATGAATGTCCTTTCGCTTCGGTTCCCTCAGGCCTTGCGGCGCAATCCTAGCGCATGACCACGAAAATCCATATCGGTTTTCGAAAAGGAATCATGCCCCAAAATCAAAGTATTACGGCGGCCTCTTGCGCGTCCGGTTGGACACGCGCCGCTGCAACACCGTTCTTCTATAGGGACGCCTTGGCCCGCTTTCAACGCGATGTGCCATCGCCGGAGTCCGATTTGGGCCGGTAGCGACCGTTTGTCGTCGTCAATGACCGTCGCGACGGCGTTGGTAGATGGTGTAGCGCGTTGCGTGGCTGTCCTTCTCGCCGGCGGGAAAATCCTCGGCGCTGGCGACTTGCCAGATGCCTGGGTCGATCGGCGGGAAATGCGCATCGCCATCGACGCTGGCCAGCACATGCGTCACATGCAGCCGGTCGGCAAGCGGCAAGGCCTGGGCATAGATCTCGCCGCCACCGACCACGCAGATCTCCTCGGCCCCCGCCATGCAGCGGCCGCGCACCTTGGCCAGCGCGATCGCGTCATCCAGCGAGTGGGCCACTTCTATGCCTTCGGCGCGCCAGGCTTTGTCGCGCGTCACCACGATGTTGAGCCGGCCAGGCAGCGGCCGGCCGATACCTTCATAGGTCTTGCGGCCCATGATGATCGGCTTGCCCATCGTATCGGCCTTGAAGCGCTTGAGATCGGTGGAAAGCCGCCACGGCAGGCCGCCTTCGCGGCCGATCACGCCGTTTTCTGCGATGGCGACATAGATCGCGATGTCCATCAGCCGCCGTTCCCGTCATTGTCCGACGGCTCCAGCAGCAGGATGTCGATGTCGTGCTCCGGATAGAAATCCTTCGCGGTGATCTCGAACGTCGTCGGCCCGAGCTTTTTGACATTGTCGCCGCAGAAGGAGACGAGGTTCTTGGGGCTGCCCTTGTCGATGGTCAGCTTGAAATTGCCGATGGTACCGGATGCCCAATTGCCCCCCGTCGTGAGGATGTAGGCGATCCGGCTCTCGTAATATTTCGGGTAGCCGTCGGGATTTTCCTTCGCCGCCTTGCGCACCGCGTTCTCGAACGCGCCGTCCATGCAGTAGCGGGTCTTGTAGGCACTGTATTGCGGGTCTTGGAACTGGCCCTCGGAGAAGAAGCTGACCGAGGAGGTGCCGCCGACGCTGGGCTTGTAGCGATGCGAGACATGGACCTCCTTGTTGGCCGGGAAGGTCGAGCGCCACCAGTAGGTCGAGCGCAGCTGCCAGAAGGGCACATAGGCGGTCTGCATGCCCGAGCCGTCATCGGCGGTATCCTCGATGATGATGCCGCGGTCTTCCCAGTCCTTGGTGACATCCTTGGGCAGCTTCGCCAGCGCCGCCTTGGCGGTATCGCCGAATGGATAGAGCGGCACGTTCTGGGCCTTGAGATCGGCGGTGATGTCGATGCCCAGCGCAAACGCCCTTTGCTCGAGTTGCGGTTTGGCATCAACGCCGTCGATCGTCACCTCGAAGCCGAGGAAATTATCGCTCTGAGCCTCCGGGATTGCCGGCATCTCGTTCGGATCGCCCTCGATGTCGGGCATCGGGAACGCGACTATGGAGCTGACATCCTTGTCGGTGTTGTTGCGGAAGACATAGTCGACCGTCACGTTCTCCGGCGAGATGAAAAGATCCTCGCTCTGCATGGCGACGGCGTCGCTGCGCGACAGGATCAGCCCGCCTGTGCCGAGTTCGGCGACGGAATCATTGGCGAAGGCCGGAGCGGCCGTTATTACCAGCGCTGCGGTCAATACGGTGCGTAACATGGACCCCCTCCTCTGTGCCGCGATACCGGGATCAGCCGGATGATGTCTTCCATCTATCGTTTCAACGTAGTGTTTCAAAGCTCTTCGTCACGCATACGGGTACTTCTGGACACCGCGTCGCCGATCGGGCAGGAGATCGCCATGCGCAAGCTCCTCGTCATCGGCATCGGCGCCGGCAATCCCGACCACATGACGGTCCAGGCCATCGACGGCCTGAACCGCGCTGACGTGCTGTTCATCCCCGACAAGGGAACGAAGAAGAACGATCTCGCCGATTTGCGCAGGCAGATCTGCGACCGCTTCGTCACCAATCCGAAATCGCGCCGGGTCGAGTTCGATGTGCCGGTCCGGGCCGAGCCGACATCGTCTTACCGGACAACCGTCGACGACTGGCACGAGGCGATCGCGGAGATCTACGAGGCCTTGATCCGCGATGAGCTTGCCGGAGACGGCTGCGGGGCCTTCCTGATCTGGGGCGACCCGTCGCTCTATGATAGCGCGCTGCGCATCCTCGAACGCGTTCGCCTGAGGGGCAATGTCGGTTTCGAGCTCGAAGTCATCCCCGGCATCACCGCGATCCAGGCGCTAGCCGCCGCCCACGCGACCGCGCTCAACCGCATCGGCGATTCGATCCTGGTGACGACCGGTCGTCGGCTGACCGAAGAAGGACTGCCTGCCAATGCCGGCTCCACGGTGGTCATGCTCGACGGCAAATGCGCCTTCAATACGCTTGCCGACAAAGACGTCCTCATCCAATGGGGTGCCTATCTCGGCACGCCGGACGAGATCGTCATCTCCGGCCGGCTGGGCGATGTAGGCGCCGAGATCGAGAAAGTCCGCGAGGAAGCCCGGCGGAAAAAGGGCTGGATCATGGATACTTATTTGCTGAGGAAATTAGAGGAGTAAGGGAGTAGGGCAGTAAGGCAATAGGGGGCGCGCACATCGCGTGCGAGAGAATTCCAGGACGTCCTACTGCCTCATCCCGCGTCGATCTCCGCCTGCAAGGCCTGCATATGGATGGCAGCGGCCGATGAAGCGGCTCGCTCTATGGCGCGAAACCGGCTGACGACCGCCAGACCTACCGATGTCAGTTGCGCGCCGCCACCTTTGCGGCCGCCGGTCTGCGCCGCGACCAGCGGCTTGCCGAAGACCCGGTTCATGTCCTCGACCAGGTCCCAGGCATGCTTGTAGGACATCTCCATGCCGCGCGCCGCGGCCGAGATCGAGCCAAAGGCGGCGATCTGCTCCAGCAACTCGATCTTGCCCGGGCCGATCCGGCCATCGGGGTCGAGATTTATCCGCAGGCTCAAAGATGGCATGTCCTGTCCTCCGCGATCATGCCGAGATTACCTTCTCCGCCGCCAGATCGCTATTCCAAATCAACATAGCGATATTGCTCTTCGTCAACCATCCGCCTCAACCGATAGCCCTGCCCCCGTCGTCGCGCTGTCGAAGCTCACTGTCTTGATCACCGCGAACACCTGGCGGCCAAGCGCCAGACGAAGGGCTTGTTTGGACTGTTCGGTGATACGCGCGAGCACGATCGCGCCATTGCAGTCGATGGCGATTTCCACCGTCGGCCCGACGCCCGGTCTGACGGCTGTGATCGTTCCCGCCAGAATGTTGAGCGCGCTGAGGCCGGTCGGCTTGTCTGTGGCGATCATGACGTCGCGGGCGCGGATGCGCAGCCGTACCGTCGCTCCGACCGGCCGGGCCAGCCGCGGCACGCGTATCTCGCCGGCCTGCGAGCCGAGCACCGTCATGCCGAAAGCCTCGTCGTGGTGCAGAACCTTGGTGTCGAGCACCGCCCCGCCCTCGCCGCGCTCTTCGGCCGGCAGCAGATCCAGCCGCTGCATGATGGCCTCGGTCGGGCCTGAGGCCGCGACCTTGCCTTGCGCAAGCACCACGACGTCGCTTGCCAGCCGCGCCACCTCGGCGATGGAATGGCTGACGTAGACGATCGGGAGCTTCGTCTCGTCGCGCAGCCGTTCGATATAGGGTAGGATCTCAGCCTTGCGCCCCTCGTCGAGCGAGGCGAGCGGCTCGTCCATCAGAAGCAGTTTCGGGCTGGCAAGCAGCGCGCGGCCGATGGCGATGCGCTGCTTCTCGCCGCCCGACAGTTTCGCCGGCCGCCGGTCGAGCAGGTGAGCGATGCCGAGCAGGTCGACCACCGCATCCATCTTGGCGTAGCGCTCGGAAGACGGCGTGAACCAGCGGCCGTAGCGCAGATTGCCGGCGACGCTCATATGCGGGAACAGCCGCGCATCCTGGAACACCATGCCGATCCGCCGCTTGTGCATCGGCACGAAGATGCGCGCTTCGGTGTCGACCAGCACGCGCCCGTCGACGGCAATGCGACCCTTGTGCGGGCGGATGAGGCCGGCGATCAGGTTGATCAGTGTCGACTTGCCCGAGCCCGACGGCCCGAACAGCGCCGTCAGCCGGCCCGCGCTCTCGAAACGCGCTTCCACGGCGAAGTCGCCGAGCCGATGGTGGATATCGACCGAGAACGTCATTCGATGTCCATCCGCCGGCCGACGCGCCGCGCGAGCACTTCCGAGGCGATAAGCGCGACCATCGAGATGGCGATCGAGATCAGCGTCAGCCTGAGCGCGCCTTCGTCGCCGCCGGGCACCTGCGTGAAAGTGTAGATTGCCGAAGGCAGCGTCTGCGTTTCGTTGGGGATGTTGGAGACGAAGGTGATGGTGGCGCCGAACTCGCCCATTGCCTTGGCGAAGGAAAGGATCGCGCCGGCGATCAGGCCGGGCAGGATCAGCGGCAGCGTGATGGTGGCGAACACCCAGAGCGGATTGGCGCCGAGCGTGCCGGCCGCCGCCTCCATTCTGCGGTCGACCGCTTCGATCGACAGCCGGATGGCCCGCACCATCAGCGGAAAGCCCATGACCCCGCAGGCCAGCGCCGCGCCCGTCCAGCGGAACGAGAAGACGATGCCGAAATGCTCGGCCAGGAAGGCGCCGGCCGGGCCGCGCCGGCCAAAGGTGAGCAGGAGCAGGTATCCCGTCACCACCGGCGGCAGGATCAGCGGCAAATGCACCAGCCCGTTGAGCAGCGTCTTGCCCCAAAAACGCCCCCGCGCAAGCAGGAGAGCAAGCAGGATGCCGGGCGGCAGGCTGGCGATCATCGCCACCGTCGCCACCTTGATCGACAGCCGGACCGCATTCCATTCGTCGGGAGTGAGGTCCAGCAGCCAGTTCATGTCAGCGTTTGCGCGGTCTTTCTCAGTTGCTCGGCGCGAGCACCGTAAAACCCTGCTCCTTGAAAAGCTCGGCGGCCTTGGCCGACTCGACGCATTTCAGGAAGGCAGCCGTATCCTTGTCCTTCGAATCGACGGTCTGGGCAATCGGGTAGATGATCGGTGGATGCGAATCTTCCGGAAAGGTGCCGACGACCTTGACGCCCTTCTCGGCATGCGCGTCGGTGGCGTAGACGATGCCCAGCGCCGCCTCGCCCGTCGACACCAGCTTCAACGCTGCACGCACATTCTCGGCCTGCGCGACCTTGCCCTCGACAGACGACCAGACGCCCAGCGATTCCAGCGCCGCCCTGCCGTATTTGCCGGCCGGGACCGCCTTGAAATCGCCCATGGCAAGCTTGCCGTCGCCGATCAGCTTGGCGAGGTCGAAGCCTTTCTCGACCTTGGTCTCGGCCGTGGAATCCTTCGGCGCGACCAGGACGATCTGGTTGCCGAGCAGCTTCACTTCGGTGTCCGGCTTGGTCAGCTTCTTGTCGGAGAGATATTTCATCCAGTCGAGGTCGGCCGATACGAACACGTCGGCCGGCGCGCCGCCTTCGATCTGCTTGGCCAGCGCCGAGCTCGCCGCGTAAGAGATGGTCGCGGCTTCGCCGACTTCCGGTTCGCAGGCCTTGTTGACGGCGTCGAGCGCGTCCTTGAGGCTCGCCGCTGCAAAGACGATCACCTTGTCGTCGGCATGGGCCGCAGGCACTGCAGCCATCAACATTGCCGTGAAACCTCCAATGGCGATCGCCTTCAACCCGAAACCCCTGCCCGTCATGAAAGTCTCTCCCTGGTTTCAAAATCCGTTCAGCCCAAAGCCTCAGACCGATATATCCGGATGAACATAACAAGGAAAGGCTTTTCGCCTGCCACGGCATCGTGCGCCGGCGTGGTCTCGGCTAGGATAAACGGAAACAGCGATGCTCAAGGAGAGACGGATGAAGATCAGCTCCCGCAATGTGCGAAGGGCAAGGTCACCGAGATCGTCAAGGGAGCGACCGCCTCGCATATCAGGATCGACATCGGCGGCGGCGTCATCGCCACTCCTCAGATCACCAACGAGGCGGTCGCCTCTTGCGCCCGAAAAGGCAAGCAGGCCTATGCGGTGATCAAGGCCTCGGACGTCATGGTTGGCATCGCCTGGTGCCGGCGGGGCTCACTCATACCGCGATCGGCGCCTTGATGTTGGCATCCGCGAAATAGTTTTCGAGGCGGAAATCCTCGAAGCGGAAGGCAAAGAGGTCGTTCACTTCCGGGTTGATCCACATCGTCGGCAGGGCCTTGGGCGTGCGCCGCATCTGCTCGCGCGCCTGCTCGAAATGGTTCGAATAAAGATGCGCGTCGCCCAGCGTGTGCACGAAGTCGCCGGGCTTCAGCCCGGTCACCTGCGCCACCATCATGGTGAGCAGGGCATAGGAAGCGATGTTGAACGGCACGCCGAGGAAGATGTCGGCCGAGCGTTGGTAGAGCTGGCACGAGAGCCGGCCTTCCGAGACATAGAACTGGAACAGGCAGTGGCAGGGCGGCAGCGCCATCGCCTCGACTTCGGCCGGATTCCAGGCTGAGACGATCAGCCGGCGCGAGTTAGGATTCCTGCGTATCTCCTTCAAAAGGCCCGCGATCTGGTCGATCTCGCCGCCATGCCCGTCCGGCCATGAGCGCCACTGTTTGCCATAGACCGGGCCGAGATCGCCGTTCTCGTCGGCCCATTCGTCCCAGATGGTGACGCCATTGTCGTTGAGATATTTGATGTTGGTGTCGCCGGCCAGGAACCACAGAAGCTCGTGGATGATCGACTTCAGATGCAGCTTCTTGGTGGTCGTGACCGGAAAGCCGCGCGAAAGGTCAAAGCGCATCTGGTAGCCGAACGCCGAGCGCGTGCCGGTGCCGGTGCGGTCGCCGCGATCGACGCCGTTCTCCAGCACATGCTTCAACAGGTCGAGATATTGGCGCATCGGCTCCGCCTCGATTCGGGTGACAGGCAATCATACTCGACTGACAGCCGGTCGAACACCGCAAAGCAGGCTGCGGTGTTGGTCGCGCCAAAAGTCCACGGTGCCGGCACGATTTCGTGCCGGCTGCCAGGTGGCAGAGCCTCAGAGCGAGCCGAGTTTGCCGAGGTCCTTCGCGACCAGATAGTAGAAGGTCACGCGGCTCTTGGTGTTGTCGGCTTGCATGGCCTTGCAGGTCTTCTCGATCGAGGCGTTCGCCTTTGCGGCATCGGCGATGCCGAGCTTCTTACCGATCCAGTTCTCCCGGACGCGATCAAGTTCCTTCGGGTCGGTGCAGGAGACCAGCGAGGAATCGCGGTTCCTGAGCGCAATGCCCAGATGCTTGACGATCTTATCGACCGCGTCCGCACTGGCGCCGGCATCGTATTTCTTCACATCCGCAAGATAGTCGGCCATCGAATTTCCCCTCGTCGGCGCCACGGATCCGGTCGATGAGGGTTGTGGCGCGCCGCGCAACCTCTGCGCTAGGTCAGAGACTCCTCACCGGGAGCGAGATTTGATTGAGTAGGCGCGCAAGTCAACCCTTGGCTGCACAGTTTGGCATTAACCGGATAAGCGCCGGTTTGGCCTTTATTTTTCCCTCGTCGCTCCCTATATTCGCTTCGTCGGCTTGACCGACTATGGCGATAAACAGGCGATGAAATAAGCCGTTCGGACCCGGGGGCGGTACCCGGCGCCTCCACCAAAAACCGCTCTGGCTGACGGAGCGGCTTTTGCTGGGGGCGAAATAGGATCGACGAAGGTGTAAAGATCGTACTTTCGCCCGGCATTGTACCACCGTTATCGGGCTAAACTTATAGTTGCCAACGACAACTATGCGGAAGCTCGTCTCGCTGCTTAATGCGGCGCGAACGCTTCAAATCAAGCCCTAGAGGTTCGCACTTCTAGGCGGGGTTCGGAGGTACCTGGCAACAGAAACCTCCATCTTCCCCTCCTTTTTGCTTCTTCCCAGACCAACCGACGGCCAAGGTTTGTCCGGCGCTCGATGCGCGGCGCGCAGCCTTGCCGCCCATCCTCCATGGACAAGCGATGCAAAACGATTCCGACCGATACTTCGTGCTGACCGGCGGCCCCGGTTCCGGCAAGACCACGCTGATCGATGCGCTTAGAGCCCAGGGCTTCGCGACCGCGCCCGAAGCCGGACGCGGCATCATCCGTGACCAAATGGCCATCGGCGGCCCTGCCCTTCCCTGGCAGGATCGCGCGCTCTTTGCCGAGCTGATGCTAGCGTGGGAGCTGCGCTCCTGGCAAACCGCGCATGCCGAACCCGGCCCGGTCTTCTTCGACCGCGGCGCGCCGGACACGATCGGCTATCTCAGGCTCTGCTGCCTGCCAGTGCCGGATCACATCACGAGCGCGGCGGAGAAATTCCGCTACGCGCGCCGGGTCTTCGTCGCGCCGCCCTGGCCCGAGATATTTACTCACGACGAAGAGCGCAAACAGACGCTCGACGAAGCCGAGCGCACGTTCCGCTCCGTGACCAGCGTCTATGCAGAGCTTGGCTACGAACTGGTGCCGTTGCCCCTCGCTTCGGTCGAAGAGCGGGTACGCTTCGTTCTCGATCAAACAGGCCTGCAATGAAAAGGCCGGGCAAGCCGGCCTTTTCGGGTTGTTTCGAGGCGCCCTACTCCGCCGGCGCCTCGACCGCTTCGCGCGCGCGGCCGAGCGTCAGCTTGGCCAGCGTGAAGGAGATCACCGCGCAGAGCGTGATGCCCGCCACCATCGGCAGCGGCGTGCCGTCGAAGAAGATGCCGGCGACGCCCATGGCCAGCGCGCCGATGGCGAAATGCAGCGTGCCCATCAGCGCCGAGGCGGTGCCGGCAATCTCGCCATGCTCTTCCATCGCCAGCACCGAGGTGGTCGGAATAACAAGGCCGAGGAAGCCATAGCCGACGAAGAGCAGCGCCGCCATCACGTCGAGTCGGTCGACGCCGGAGGCCATGATCGCGAACAGCGCCACCATTACCGTGGCATAGCCGGTGACCGCCACCCAGACCACGCGCTTCAACCCGAAGCGGTCGGCGAGCATTCCGGTCAGCTGCGACATGCCGATGAAGGCGACCGCGTTGATCGAGAAGAACACGCTGTAGACCGAGGGCGAGAGGCCGTAATGGTCGATCAGGATGAAGGACGAGCTCGACAGATAGACGAAGAAGCTCGCGATGCCGAACCCGGCGATCGCCACAAGGCCCAGGAAATTGCGGTCGCCCATCAGATAGCGGTAGCCGGCAAGCGCCGTGCCGAAAGACGAACCGGCGCGCTCTTCGACCGGCCGCGTCTCCTTGAGCGAGGTGGCAAGCAGGATCGTTGCAAGCGCCGCGGCACCCGTGACGGTCCAGAACACGGCGCGCCAGCCGAAGCTTTCGATGATCTGGCTGCCGGTCAACGGCGCCAGAATCGGTGACACCGAGAACACCAGCATCAGAAGCGACATCAGCTTGGCGGCGTCGTTGCCGGTGTGCAGGTCGCGCACGATGGCGCGCGGCACCGCCATGCCGGCGCTGGCGCCGAGGCCCTGCAGGAAGCGGAAGGCGATCAGCCATTCGATGTTAGGTGCCATCGCCGAGCCGACGCCGCCGACCATGAACAGCGCGAGGCCGGCATAAAGCGGCGCCTTGCGGCCGACCATGTCGGAGATCGGGCCGACGACGATCTGCCCAAAGCCCATCGACAGGAAGAAGATCAGAAGGCTCATCTGCACCGCGGCGGTGCCGGCATGCAGGTCCTGGCCGATCGAAGGCAGCGCGGGGAGATACATATCGATCGCAAACGGGCCGATCGCGGACAACAAGCCGAGCACGACCGCGATGCGGAGGAATTTGGGACTCATGATAAGCTCTTTTCGGATCTGGTTGCCGCCGCGAATGCCGGCGTCTGAACCCAGGACGTTCCATCCCGCGGGGAATCCTACAATCAGAGTGAATTCATTCGCCTATCAGGCGAACATATTCGTCTCTCCGGCGGGATTCCCCTTTCTTGTGTCCACAAATTTAGACAGACTTGTCCAATTCGTCAATCACCGCTATATAGATTTTCATGAAGCACGGCGTTTCTCCTGACACTTTCCCGCCACGCAGCCACGAGGCCAAACGCGTGTCGGTGGTGGATGCGGCCGCGTCCGTCTTCTGCCGCGAGGGCTATGCCGGCGCCAATATCGACCTGATCGCGGCCGAGGCCGGCGTCTCGCGCCAGACCGTCTACAACCATCACGGCGACAAGGAAAAGCTCTTCGTCGCCGTCGTGCGCGACCTGACGGAACGCTGCAATGCCGGCATCTTCGCCACCATCGCCAGCTTCCCCGACCAGCCCACGGACCTTGAAGCCGACCTGATCGCCTTCACGGTGCGCATGAACCGCAATTGCATCTGCAACCGCGACGGCCGTTTTCTGCGCAAGCTGATCCAGGCGGAGGGCGAGCGTTATCCGGAACTGTTTGCCGAATGGCGCGAACAGGGGCCTGGCCGCACCTGGTCGGCGCTTGCCGCCCGCTTCGCCCGGCTTGCCTTCGCCGGGCATCTCGCGATCGGCGACCCCGACGTCGCGGCGCGTCAGTTCCTGGCCCTCGTCAACGCCGAGCTTCAGATCACTTTCATGCTCGGCGGCACGCCGACCGAGGAAGAGGTGCTGTGCTCCGCCACCAATGGCGTGCGGACCTTCCTCAGCGCCTTTGCCAGGAAGAAGTCGCCAGCCGGCAAACCGGCCGCGCTCGTTCACGCCTGAGCGATCAAATCGCCGACACCCCTCTTGGCCTCACGCCTTTGCGCCTATATGCGGTTTACGCCGCGCTCAAGCTTGATTACAGCTATGCGGACGATTCAACGGAACCCGACCATCACATGGCCGACGACCATATCCGCTACGACATTCTGGCCCAGGAGGCTCTGCGCGGCGTCATGCGCAAGGTCCTGGCCGAGGTCGCGCGCACTGGCCTTCCGGGCAATCATCATTTCTTCATCACCTTCTTGACCGGCGCGCCGGGCGTGCGCATCTCCTCGAGGCTGCGCGAACGCTATCCGGAGCAGATGACCATCGTTATCCAGTTCCAGTATTGGGACCTCAAGGTGACGGATACCGGCTTCGAGGTCGGGCTTTCCTTCTCCGACGTTCCGGAAAAGCTCGAGATCCCCTTCTCCGCCGTGCGCGGCTTCTACGACCCGTCGGTCAATTTCGAACTCGAGTTCGACGTCAAGACGGAGGGCGCCGAAGACGAGGCCACGGCTCCGGCGCCCGAACCGGTCGCCGTCGTGCCGGAGAAGAAGGCGGAAACCAAGAAGAAGGCCGCCGAGGCCGAAAAGAAGCCGGCGGTCGCCGAGACCGGCGGCAAGGGCGCCGACGTCGTCTCTCTCGACGCCTTCCGCAAAAAGTAGCGCGGCGCCATGGGCGAGGTCGTCAATCTCCGCCAGGCCCGCAAGCAGAAAGCGCGCACCGAGAAGGAACGCCAGGCGAGCGAAAACCGGGCACTGCACGGCCGCTCGAAGACGGAGCGTGAGCGTGACCGGCTGACGTCGGAGAAGGCCGGGAAATTCGTGGCCGGCCATCGCCGGGAAAAGCCCGACGACCCCGGCAAGCGCTGAGTCCTGCAATGGCCGCGGTCGAAAAACGTTCGGTAACGATCCGCGGTCACCGCACCAGCTTTTCCCTGGAGCAGCCTTTCTACGACGACCTCATCGCCATCGCCGCGCAGCGTTCGCTGTCACTCGCTGCGTTGGTCGCCGAGATCGACGAGACGCGCACCCGCGACGCCAACCTGTCGTCGGCGCTGAGGCTCTATGTGCTGGCCTGGGCGAAACGCGGCGGCGCTGCGATCTAGACTGCCTCGTCACGGACGCTTTGTTGCGTCTTGCGCCTTGCGCCGAAACTGAGCAGTGCCGAACGGTCGCGCTCCTCCGCCTGCTTTTTCGACCTTACCCGCATCATGTCTTTCCAGCCGATATAGCCGACGAGCCGTTCATCCTCGCGTGAGACGACCGGCAGATGCGAGATATTGGCGTTAAGGAGCTTGTCGGAAAGCGCCTCCAGATATTCGTCCGGATAAGCGACCGTGATCTTGCTGCCGGCGAGCAGCTCACCAAGCGTGGCTTTGCGATGCTTGCCGTTGCGCCGCCAACGCAGGATCGCCGGCGGATCGATCACGCCGAGCACATGGCCCGCTTCGTCGACTACCGGGAAGCTCGGATGCCGCGTGTCCGGCGCGGTCAGGAAGGTCGCCGCGCCATGCAGCGTCATCGTCGCCGGCACGCTCTCGACCTTGGTCGTCATCACTTCCTTGACCCTGGTCAGGGCAAACGGATCGACGCGGTATTCGCGCACGAGATGGTGCCCTCGCCGCGCCACCTTCTCGGTCAGGATCGAGCGCTTCATCAACAGCACGGTGACCGCATGCGCGGTGGCGCAGGCCGCGATCAGCGGCACCAGCACATGCGTGTTGCCGGTGAGCTCGGTGGCGAAGAAGGTCGCCGTCAGCGGCGCACGCATGGTGCCGCCCATGGTCGCCGCCATCGCCAGAAGCGGCCAGAAGCCGGGGCTTGCCTCGGGCAGGATGCCCGAGAGCACCGCTCCCATTGCACCCCCCATGATGAGCAGCGGCGCCAGCACGCCGCCCGAGGTTCCCGAACCCAGCGCCACCGACCAGATGACAGCCTTCACCACCAGAAGCAGCAGCGCGGCGGTGGCGACCGTGCGGCCGTCGAGCATGTTGGCGATGTTGTCGTAGCCGACACCGAGCGCGTGCGGCTCGATCAGGCCGCCGATGCCAACCACCAGGCCGCCGATCATCGGCCACCACATCCAGTGAATCGGCAGCTTCAGGAAAGCGTCCTCGCAGGCATAGACCAATTGCGTCAGCAGTCCCGAAAGCAGCCCGGCGGCGATGCCGACCAACACCCAGCCGCCCAGCCCGGCGATCGATGCGTCCATGCTGCCTGAGAACGGAAAGATCGGACTCGGCAAGTGCAGCAGCGTGCGTTCGACTTCCGCGACGATCGCGGCGACGGCGACAGGGATGAAGCTGCGTGGCGTCCATTCGAACAAAAGCAGCTCGACGGCGAGCATGATGGCGGCGATCGGCGTACCGAACACCGTCGTCATACCGGCCGCAGCACCTGCCACCAGCAGCGTCTTGCGTTCATTGTCGCTGACCGGCAGCATCTGCGCGATCAGCGAGCCGATGGCGCCGCCGGTCATAATGATCGGGCCTTCGGCGCCGAACGGTCCGCCCGAGCCGATCGAGATTGCCGACGAAAGCGGCTTCAGCACCGCGACCTTGGCGTCGAGCCGCGAGCGTCCGAGCAGGATCGCCTCGATGGCCTCGGGAATGCCGTGGCCGCGGATTTTCTCGCTGCCGAAGCGCGCCATCAGGCCGATGATCAGCGCGCCGATCACCGGCACGATCACGGCGGCAAGCCCCAGGGGCGTGTCCTCGAGCTTGAGGTCGGCCAGCGAGAACTGGCCGAAATAAGCAATGTTGGTGGCAAGCCGGATGAGCTGCAGAAGCACGATGCCGGCAAAGAGCCCGGCGGTCGCCACCACCACGGCGATGGCCGCGATGATGAGCACGCGCGGATCAGTCGTGAAGTCGCGAAGATGGCCGTTGCCGGCGTGAGTGGATTTCATTTTGGGAGCCTGAACTTTCTGGCGGCGCAAAGGCCATCCGGTTTCAGGTGGCCTCATATCGTAACACGATATAAATCTTCAAGCCGTTTTCGATCCCTGCGCCGCGTCATTTTGGACAAGGATCGCGACAAGCTGTTGAGCTTTTGCGGGAAAGGACCATAAGTCGGGGAATGACGCCGCCGAAACCACGCCCCGCCATCAGTCAGGCCGACTACCAGCGGCTGTCGCAGTTCCGTTACCTGATCCGTCGCTTTCTCGAATTCAGCCAGGTCCAGGCCAACGAGGCGGGCCTCACGCCGCGCCAGCATCAGGCGCTGCTGGCGATCAAAGGGTTTCCAGGCGGCGGACCGGTTGCGGTGGGCGACCTTGCCGAGCGGCTGCGCATTCGCCATCACAGCGCCGTGGAACTGGTGAACCGCCTTGCCGAGGCAGGCCTGGTGATACGCGATCAGGACAAGAGCGATCACCGCCGCGTCTTGCTGCAGCTCACCCCTTTGGCCGACGATCGCCTGGCCGAACTGTCGGCCGCGCATCTCGACGAGCTGTCGCGCATCGAGCCAATGCTGCGGCGTCTGCTTTCGCGCCGGGAAGAGTCCTAGGCTGCAGTGACAATTTAACGGTTTGGGATTCCCATCGCGAGGCAAATCAGATTCAAGGCTGACTTTTGGAGGT
>NZ_VFTG01000024.1 GCF_006439355.1 Mesorhizobium sp. B4-1-3 | reverse complement strand
TCGCAAGCAAAATGCGAAGAGCCAACTGGAGCAGAGACTTCTTCTATGAGCTCTTTACTCATATGCGATAGCCCTGCCCTTGAGGGGGAGATGGCCGGCAGGCCAGAGGGGGGCGCCTCGCGCCGTCCTCTCAAGTCCTGTCTCGCTGGCATCAGCCCTCACCTTTTGAACTCCCACGTCGTCACGCGCTGCCCAGTGGAAGGGTCCTTGCCGTCCTTCAGTTGCACGCCCTGCACCAGCAACTCGTCGCGGATGCGATCGGCCTCGGCCCAGTTCTTGGCCGCGATCAGCGCCAGACGATCCGCGATTGCCTTTGCCACCGCCGTCTCGTCCACCTTGGCCGCGCCCGTATCGAAGCCGAGGAAGGCCAGCGCTGCCTTCAGCGAAGCGGCTGCGCCATTCCCGACCTCGCCGCCGGCATCGACCGCTTCGCCTGCGAGCTGCGTCAGCCGCTGGAAGGCAGTGTAGGTGGCGAGATCGTCGGAGAGCGCTTCCACCACCTCGGCCGGTAATTCTTTTGCCGCCACAGGCGCGAGGTCGGCGGCGCGCTTCCATTTGCGCAGCGTGTTTTCGGCTTCCTCCAGCTTGCGCACGGAGAAGTCGATCGGCTCGCGGTAATGCGTCATCAGCATCGCCAGCCTCAGCACCTCGCCCGGCCAGGTGCGGCCGCCGAACGTCTCGGTCTCCAGCAGCTCATGGATGGAGAAGAAATTGCCGAGGCTCTTCGACATCTTCTGGCCCTCGACCTGCAGGAAGCCGTTGTGCATCCACACATTGGCCATGACTTTGGTGCCATGGGCGCAGCGCGACTGGGCGATCTCGTTCTCGTGGTGCGGGAAGATCAGGTCGAGGCCGCCGCCATGGATGTCGAAGACCTCGCCGAGATAGGCGGCCGACATGGCCGAGCATTCGATGTGCCAGCCGGGCCGGCCCCTGCCCCACGGGCTCTCCCAGCCGGGCTCTTCGGGGCTCGACAGTTTCCACAGCACGAAATCGCCGGGGTTCTTCTTGTGCGCGTCGACGGCGATGCGCACCCCGGCCTGCTGTTCGTCGAGATTGCGCTTCGACAATTCGCCGTAGTCCGGCATCGAGGCGGTGTCGAACAGCACCTCGCCGCCGGCGACATAGGCGTGGCCGCGCTCGATCAGTTGCGCAATCAGGGACAGCATGTCGGCCTTGCCATCGGCGCGGGGCGCGACGAACTCCGTCGCCCTTGGCTCGTAGGTCGGCTCAAGGCAGCCAAGGGCCGCGACGTCCTTGTGGTATTGGTCGGCGGTCTTTTCGGTGACCTTGCGGATGGCGTCGTTGAGCGAGAGCTTTCCGGCCGCGATCTCACCGCCGAAATCGCGCAGCGCCCGGGCATTTATCTTGTCGTCGACATCCGTGATGTTGCGCACATACGTGACGTGGCTTTCACCGTAGAGATGGCGCAACAGACGGAAAAGCACGTCGAAGACGATCGCCGGACGCGCATTGCCGATATGGGCAAAGTCGTAGACGGTCGGGCCGCAGACATACATGCGCAGGTTCAACGGATCGATCGGGACGAAAGGTCCCTTCGTCCGCGTTAGCGTGTTGTAGAGGTTGAGGCCCTTCGATGCGTCAGCCATGCGGTCCCGGTCCTTAACTTGTGTTTGCCGGAACCAGCTTCGCGCCGAAGGCACAAATCAGGCTCCAGCCTGCTGGCCGGGGCGTTTTTCCGATCTGGGGAAAGATGAGGCGAAAACGTCCGGACCAGCGCGAGGCTAGCCAATAATGCAAATGCCACAAATGGCGAAAGACGTTTTCATGGGCGGCTTTATCGCGCCGGGAGGTGTTGCCGTCAAGTCGCTCGCATTAGGAAAGATGTCGTTGGATCACAGGTAAAAACAAGCCGAAACATTTTATTAAACATGTCGGCACAGTGATGAAACATTCGCCGGCTAGACCGCCAGGGTGTCACGATTTGGTCGGAATCAGCAGCCAAACGCTGAACACGGAACCGTTACCAGGGAAGAGAATCATGGCTCGCAGCAAGCAGGAACAGAACCGACAAACGCAGCCGGCTCTCGCCAGCCACTACCGCGCGATCGGCCCGGCGGCCATCGTGGCCGCCCTTCTCCACACCGCGAAGAAGAAGAAGCCCGCGCAGAAGATCGTCTCGCCGCGCGCTGCCTGAAAAGGCACGACCGGCATGATCCCCGACGACGGGGACGCCGGCAATGAGGGGCGCCAAAGAGCGCCCTGGAGAGGAAGGCCCCAAAGCAGCCTTTCGAGGCATGCAGCCTTCGCTAGAACAAGCTCATCTGGTTTTCGTCCGCGCCAGGCTTCTGGCGTCCCGGCTTTTCGGCTTTTGGCGAGACGATGCCGCGCTCCTGGATCTCCGGCCCGGTGTTGGCGACCTTGTTGACCAGGTCTGAAACCGGAATCGCCTCGAAGAAATCGGGTTCCGCGGGCCTCAGCAGATCGAGCACGTCGCGCGGTTCCTGTGTGCGGCAATCGAGCCAGCGGGCGAAGTCGGGCTCGTCGATGACCACCGGCATGCGGTCGTGGATATGGGCGATGCCGGCATTGGCCTCGGTCGTGATGATCGCGCCGGTATCCATCTCCGAGCCGCCCGGCTCGGAGTAAGTCTCGATCAGACCGGCGAAGGCGACCACGCCGCCGCGCCGCGGGCGGATCCAGTAGGGCTGACCCTTGGCCGAGCCCGACTGCTGCCACTCGTAGAAGCCCGATGCCGGCACAAGAGCGCGGCGGTGGCGCATGGCGGTCTTGAAGGAGGCTTTCTGCAACACGCCTTCGGCGCGAGCGTTGATGAGCAGCGGAAACGCTTTGGTGTCCTCGACCCAGGCCGGAATCAGGCCCCAGCGCACCAGCATCGCCTGGCGGTCGGGCAGATTCGAGCCGGGTTCCCGCGCCGGGCCGGCAAGCGCCATCAGCACCGGCTGCGTTGGCGCGATGTTGTAGCGCGCCGGAAATTCCTCCAGTTCGGCAAGGCCGAGAAAGGCTGCGGTCTGGTCCGGCGTGGCGGTCAAGGCAAAGCGTCCGCACATGGGATCTGGGCTCATCAATTGACGGGCCATGAAAGTGGCGATGGAACCGCCGCGCCGCAACGGCTAAAGCTGGATTCGCCCAATCGGTCCACAAAAGGCTGCAGAAAGATCGGCACGCATGGAACAGCGCAAGGTCATACCGGCCGTTTCCGTCGCCGTCGTGCGTGGCGGCACCGTGCTTCTGGTCAAGCGTGCGCGGGCGCCATCGCAAGGGCTCTATGCCTATCCCGGCGGCAAGGTCGAGCCGGGCGAAACGCTGGCGGAGGCGGCGGCGCGCGAATTGCTGGAAGAAACCGGGCTCGAGGCGACGGGCTATCGCCCGTTGCACGACATCCATATCGACGGCCAGGCGGAAAACCACGCGGTCGACTATATGCTGACGGTGTTCGGCGCCGCCTATGCCGGCGGCGAGCCCGTAGCAAACGACGACGCCGAGACCGCGGCGTTCTACACGCTGGCGGAGATGGCGGGGATGCCGCTTGCCGGCGAAGTGTTCTCGGTCGCCGAGGAGTTGCTCGGCCCGTCGCAAGGGGCCAGGCGGTGAGCATCCAGAACGGCCTTGCGGACGACAAAATGTTTCGCCACAAAGCCGTGCTCTTTCATCGCAAGGCTCTGATGACCCGCGCTTCCGCTTTTCTCGCCGCGTGCCTCGCTATCAGCGTCGCCGTCGCGGCGCCACCGACGCTCGCCGCTGAGTCGCCTTTCGAGCCTGGGCTGATGCGACTGGCCGAAGTGCTCGGATCGCTGCATTTCCTGCGCAATCTCTGTGGCGAGAAGGGCGACCAGTGGCGGATCCAGATGGAAAAGCTGCTCGAGTCGGAAAATCCCGATCCCGACCGGCGCGCCCGCTTCATCGCCTCGTTCAACCGCGGCTACCGCTCCTTCAGCGGGACCTATACGCAATGCACGCCTTCGGCGACCGAGGCCATCGCCCGCTACATGAAGGAAGGTGAGACGCTGTCGCGCGACATCGCCTCCCGCTACGGGAATTGAGCACGGCTCGGCCGCGGCAAGGTTTTCCGCAGATTTTTTGCGGCAACCGGCGTCGATGTGAGGTGCCTTATTGTCTCCTGTCCCGCTCTGGTGCAATCATGTGTTGCACTTACGCAACAGCGTTAATGAAACGTTAGCGTGCAATTGCGGAATTAACTCAAACTGAAGGTTTTGATGCCGCAAGCCGGTCTAATCGGCTAAGCTCGGCATCGATTGGGGACAGTCTCGCCGACAATGTAGATTTCGACCGCAAAAATGTCGTATTTACAAAGGCTTAAGTGAGGCTGCGGACGAACTGGCAGACCAAGCCGGATCCATCGGTCGGATCGCCGCTTGCAGAAGGTGGACATCGCAATGGAACATGGTGTCAGCGACATCGACGCGTTGGTCAGGGAAGAAAAGCGCCTGACCGCCGTGGAGAGCCACAGCGAAGCCTGGGCGGAAGGCCTGTCGGCTGGCATCGAACCGGAAATCATCGCCGAAGCAGCGCTGGAGACGGCTTTCGGCGAGATGCTGCGCGCCAACGGCGAGACCTCGGCGCTGGCGCTGCTCGACCGCATGCGCGAGAAAGTGATCGCCGGCGTGTTCGAGCCGGAACGGCTGAAGCACTAGTCATCTGTTTGACCGCGACTTTTCGACCGTGACTTTTGACGAGGGCACGCCGTTTGGGCATCATGCCCATGCGCTTGACCATTCAAGGCGCCGCCCGGACCAGGCCGGGTAACAATGGAGAGGCAAGCGGTGAGATTTTCGATGTCAGGCCGGCCGCGCGGGCTGGCCCTCAACATCCTGATCACCGCCTCATACCTGGCGCTGCCTTTGTGCCTCGCCAGCACGCCTTCCTACGCACTGAGCGAGATCCAGCGCGAGGATCTGCCTTCCCCGGTGACGCCGCCCGTCAACAGCGACAGCGCCGCGCCCGGCACGACCGTGCCGGTGCCGGAAGCGCCCGGCTCCAAGCCTTCGGACAGCGGCCAGCCGGCCGACGACACGGACAAGCCGGAGCCGGAAACGCCGCCCGCCAATGGCGGCATCACCAGCCCGCGCGCCGATCCGGACGCACCGCCGCCGGCGGTCGTCTACGACCTCAACACGCTTCCCGAACCGGTCAAGCGCATGCATGGGCTGATCATCGAGGCCTGCAAAAGCGGCGACATCGAGAAGCTGAGGCCGCTGATCGGCAAGGGCGATTCCATGACGCAACTGTCGCTGGGCGACATCGACGGCGACCCTGTCACCTTCCTCAAGGGCCTCTCGGGCGACGGCGACGGCCAGGAGATCCTCGCCATCCTGGAAGAGGTGCTTTCGGCCGGCTATGTGCATGTCGACACCGGCACGCCGCAGGAACTCTATGTCTGGCCGTATTTCTTCGCGCTGCCGCTCGACAAGCTCGATCCCAGGCAGCGCGTCGAATTGTTCAAGCTGGTCACGGCCAGCGACTATGACGACATGAAGCAGTTCGGCGCCTACATCTTCTACCGCGTCGGCATCACGCCGACGGGACAATGGCTGTTCTTCGTCGCGGGAGATTGAGCGGGAAACTTATGTCTTCCCTGCCTCCGGCCAGATGCGAGCCGCTTCCTCTCGCAAGGCCGAGATGGCGTCGGCACCCACCGCAGGATCCATTTGCAAGACCTCGGTTGCGTCGCGCAGTTCGCCTTTGTCCCGGAGCTTGCCGATAACCCAAACGACTTTGCGTTCGACGTCGGGGCCATAGGCGGTTTGCGCCTTGTCGAGGGCCTCAGCCGGGATTTGCCCATAGGCCCTAACCAGCATACCGAGATCGAAAGCATCTCGGTATGCGACTGCGCGATCCTGGCATCGGTCGGCATTCGCCAGCAGCTTCTCGGCAAACATGTCTGCTGGAACGAGCGCCGGTACTCCCAAATCCTCGTCGAATTGACCGCGCAGATCGATGCGCCCCTCCCGGACGACTTCAAACCGGATCGGTTGCCCTTTGAAGCGCACGACGGCCCTAAGCCCATATTGATCGATCTGGAAATCCCGGACGGCTTCGACGGGTTCAGGGAAGAAAGCCCGAACGCCGAGTTCCGAGGCTCGTGTCCGCAGCTCGCGGTAGCCGCTGGCGTCGGCGCAAAGGAAATCCAGATCCAGCGACCTACGATACTCGCCGAGTTTCATGACGATGGCCGTGCCTCCGCCAAACCAGCATTGAGTGGCCGTCAGGAAGTCACGATCCATCAGTCCGAGGGCTTCGGCGATAATCCTGTGTTCCGGTTTTCCGAACGCCTTCATGATCTCTACCCGCAATATTCCTATCGAGCGCAGCGGTAACACGCGTCGAGGATAGAAAGATGGACTATCACGATGTGGTCAGAAGGATACCGTGGCCGAATTCGTCAGCCAACTTCATGATAAGCAGCTTCTCACGTACCGTAAGGCGCTTTTGATCGACAAAGCGCCAGTTGCGCTCGTAAAGCGCAAAGGCCTCTTTCGCGGGAATAGGGCGCGAGACATCGCGGTTCCAGGCGAGGGCCTGGAGCTCGGGGAATTCCGCAGGAATGATCGGGGCAATATTCGCGGTCATAGCGCACACAAGATAATGCAGAGCGCTTAACAAATCCAATTTTTGGCGAGGCTAAGCCGGCAGCGCCTCGGAGAACTCCACCGCCCTGCCCTGGCCGGGCATGACGATCTCGCCTTCCCACATGACGCGCGCGCCGCGCAGGATGGTGCCGACCGGCCAACCCATCACTTGCTTGCCGTCATAGGGCGTCCAGCCGGCCTTGGAGCCGGCCTGGGCGTTGGTGATGGTCTCACGCCGCTTCAGGTCGACGACCGTGAAATCGGCGTCGTAGCCCGCGGCGATGCGGCCTTTCCTGGCCATGCCGAAGATGCGCTGCGGACCGTGGCTGGAAAGGTCGACGAAGCGCTGCAAGGTGAGCCGCCCGGCATTCACATGGTCGAGCATGATCGGCACCAGGGTCTGAACGCCAGTCATGCCGGATGGCGAGCCCGGATAGGTCTTCGCCTTCTCGGCAAGCGTGTGCGGCGCGTGGTCGGAGCCAAGAACATCGACGATGCCTTGCGCAATGCCATGCCAGACGCCGTCGCGGTGGCGGGCGGCGCGGACCGGCGGGTTCATCTGGATCAGCGTGCCAAGTCTGGCGTAGTCATCGGCCGTCAGTGTCAGGTGATGCGGCGTCGCCTCGCAGGTCGCGACATCCTTGTGCTGTTCGAGAAAGACGATCTCCTCGGCCGTCGAGATGTGCAGCACATGGATGCGTGCACGCGTCTGCCTGGCGATGCGCACCAACCGCTCCGTGCAGCGCAGCGCGGCGATTTCGTCGCGCCAGACGGGATGCGACGACGGATCCCCCTCAATGCGCTCGCCGAGCCGTTCGCGCAGGCGGAACTCGTCCTCGGAATGAAAGGCGGAGCGGCGGCGAGTGTTGCGCAGGATCGAAGCGACGCCTTCGTCGTCCTCGACCAGAAGGTCGCCGGTGGACGAGCCCATGAACACTTTTATGCCGGCCGCTCCCGGCAGCCGTTCCAGTTCGCCGACATCGCGAGCATTGTCGCGCGTGCCGCCGACCCAGAAGGCGAAGTCGCAATGCATGCGGTTCGTGGCGCGCCGCACCTTGTCGGCCAGCGCGGCCTCGCTGGTGGTCAAAGGATTGGTGTTCGGCATCTCGAAAACGGCGGTGACGCCGCCCAGCACCGCCGCGCGAGAACCCGTCTCCAGGTCCTCCTTGTGCTCCAGCCCCGGCTCGCGGAAATGCACCTGGCTGTCGATGACGCCCGGCAGGACGTGCAGGCCGGTGCAGTCGATGGTTTCGCCGGCCGAAGCCTGGCCGAGATCGCCGATCCGTGCGATGCGTCCGCCCTGCACGCCGACGTCGCGCCGACCCTCGCCGTCATGGTTGACCACGGTGCCGCCTGTCAGGATGAGGTCGAAGGTGGTTGCCATGGACAGGTCCAATCTCTTGCGGGGGGAGTGTGGTCGGCTTACGTAATGGGCGAACGTTTTGCAAGATCAGGCCGATTTACGCTCATGCCCTTTGCCCGCATCAAAGACCGCGCGCTCATTTCCGTGTCAGGCCCCGATGCCGAGCATTTCCTGCAGAACATCCTCACCACCGATCTCGATACGCTGCAGCCCGGCGAGGCAAAGCCCGGTGCTCTGCTTTCGCCCCAGGGCAAGATCCTGTTCGATTTCCTGATCTCGCGCGCCGGCGACAGCGGCTTCCAGTTCGAATGCCGGGCCGACATCATCGACGATTTCGTGCGCCGGCTGATGCTTTACCGGCTAAGGGCGAAGGCCGAGATTGCCAAGCAGGATCAGGTGCTTGTCACTGTCGCGTGGGGTGATGATTCAACCGTCTCACCTTCCGATTCAAGCGCGCTTGTCGACACGCGGTTCCAAGATATCGCGGTTAGGCGCACTTATGGCGGCGAGGCGCGGGACGGTGGCGATCCGAATGGCTGGCTGAACATGCGCATTGGCTACGGCATTGCAGAAAGCGGCTCCGACTACCAGCTTGGCGACGCCTTCCCGCATGACGTGCTGCTCGACGAGACCGGCGGCGTCGGCTTCAAGAAGGGCTGCTATATCGGCCAGGAAGTGGTCTCACGCATGCAGCATCGCGGCACCGCGCGGCGCCGTGTCCTGATCGCGTCGGCCGATAGCCCCCTGCCCGCGACCGGTACCGAGATCACCGTTGCCAGCCGGCCGGTAGGCGTGCTCGGATCTGTCAGCGGCCGAACCGGTCTTGCGATCGCCCGCATCGACCGCGTCAAGACGGCAGTCGATGCCGGTGAAACCATCATGGCCGGCGACGTTCCTGTGACACTAGCCATTCCCGCCTGGGCGAAATTCTCCTTCCCGCAGGAAGTGGTCAGCGCGGAGGAGGCCTGATGGCGGCCGACCGCGCCGGGGCGCCGCCGCGCGCCTGGCAACGCATGCTTTCGGGGCGGCGGCTCGACCTGCTCGACCCTTCGCCGCTCGACATCGAGATTGCCGACATCGCGCACGGCCTTGCCCGCGTGGCCCGCTGGAACGGCCAGACCCGCGGCGATCACGCCTTCTCCGTCGCGCAGCATTCGCTGCTGGTCGAAGCGCTTTACGGCGAATTGGCGCCCGAGGCCACGGCCGAGGCGCGGCTCGCGGCACTGCTGCACGATGCACCCGAATATGTCATCGGCGACATGATCTCCCCGTTCAAATCGGTGATGGGCGGCTCCTACAAGGACTGCGAATTGCGCCTGCAACGCGCCATCCATCTGCGTTTCTCTCTGCCGGCGGAGCTTAATGCGGCCCTGCGCAAGGACATCAAGCGCGCCGACCAGATCGCCGCCTATTACGAGGCGACGCTGCTGGCCGGCTTCTCGACGGCGGAGGCGACCGAATATTTCGGCCGGCCGCGCGGCTTCTCCGCCGACCGCTTCGACTTCACGCCAAAATCCGTGACTTGGGCGCAAACGGCTTTTCTCAAACGTTTCAAGGCGCTGGAAGCCAGGCGCCAGTCTTCGCTTGTGGTAAATTCAGTCCCATAAGAACGCTAAATTAACCGGCTACCGGGACAGTATTGCTTTCGGTCACGGTCCGAAGGCGTGCTCATGCCTGGCGTTCATGTCAAGACGGCTTCCACCGCCGGCAAGCGAAGAACGGCCGCTATCGGTCCAACGCGGCGGATCGCGGAAGAATTACGGGCCCAGAACGAGCGCTTCGCGGCGGCTGTCGAGAACATGTCGCATGGACTATGCATGTTCGACGCCGACGAGCGGATGATCATCTGCAACCGCAACTACATCGACATCTTCCGCCTGGACGCCAAAGTGGTGAAGCCAGGCACTCGTTTCTTCGACATCCTGCAGCACAGCGTCGACATCGGCATCGCCGCGCAGAGCGCCGACGAACTTTATGCCATCCGCAAGCCTTACATCGACGGTGCCAAGCCTTCGACCTATGAGGAAATCCTGTCGGACGGACGCATCATCGTCATTTCGCACCGGCCGATCGCCGTCGGCGGCTGGGTGTCGATCTACGAGGATGTGACGGAGCAGCGGCGCGCCGAAGCCGAGCTGAAAGAGCAATACCGCCGCTTCGACGCGGCCTTGGCCAACATGTCGCAAGGCCTGCTGATGTACAGCGCCGAGGGCCACCTGATCGTGCGCAACCAGCGCTTCCTGGATCTGTGCAACGCGAAGGCCGGGGATTTCGCGCTCGGCATGACGCACAGTCAGATGCTGGAGAAACTCGTTGCTCTCGGCATCTTCATGCCCGTTGAAGTCGACATCGAGGTGGGAAAGACGAAGGCGGCCCTGGACGCGGGCCAGTCGCGCTCCAGCTATCGCGAACTCGTCGATGGCCGCACGCTGTTTGTCTCGCGCCGCCCACTCGCCGGCGGCGGCTGGGTGGCGACCTTCGAGGACGTGACCGAACGGCGCCGTGTCGAAGAACGCATGACGCATCTTGCGCATCACGACACGCTGACCAATCTGCCCAACCGCTCGATGTTTCGCGAAAAGCTGGATCAGGCGCTTGGCGAGGCCAAGGCCAAGCCCTTGGCCATCTTCTCGCTCGACCTCGACCGCTTCAAGGCCGTCAACGACACGTTCGGCCACCCGGCCGGAGACTGGCTGCTGAAATGCGTCGCCAAGCGGCTGCAGCATGCCGTGCGCACCAGCAAGGACGTGGTGGCGCGCTTCGGCGGCGACGAGTTCGCCATCATCCAGTCGGGCATCAAGAGCGCCGCCGACGCCGAGAAGCTCGCCAAGCGCATCGTCGAGATCGTCGGCAAGCCCTATCGCGACAAAGGGCGCGAAATGCATGTGGGCGTGAGCCTCGGCATCGCGCTCTATCCCAGCGACGGACAAGATGCCGACACGCTGCTGACCAACGCCGACATGGCGCTCTACCGAGGCAAGAGCGAAGGCCGCAATGTCTATCGCTTCTTCGAGCCGGGCATGGATGCGCTGATGCGGGAGCGCAGGGCGCTCGAGGTCGATCTCGAAGCGGCACTCTCCAAGCGCGAATTCGAGCTGGATTTCCAACCGATCCTCGACATCGGCTCCGGCAAAATCGTCGGCGCGGAAGCCCTGATGCGCTGGCGCTCGCCATCGCGCGGCCTGGTATCGCCGGAAAATTTCATTCCCGCCGCCGAGGAGACGGGATTGATCGTGCAGCTCGGCGATTGGGCGCTGCGCAAGGCGTGCAACGTCGCCGCCAATTGGCCTCGGGACATGCGCATGGCCGTCAACGTCTCGGCCGCGCAGATCAAGAGCGGCGGCTTCGCCCGCAGCGTGATCTCGGCGCTCGCCTTTTCCGGGCTGCCGGCCAATCGCCTGGAGCTCGAAATCACCGAAACGGTCTTGATGGACGAAAGCGACGCGGTGCTGAAGACGCTAAGCCAATTGCGCGGCCTCGGCGTGCGCATCGCGCTCGACGATTTCGGCACCGGCTATTCTTCGCTCGGCTATCTCCGGCGCTTCCCCGTCGACAAGATCAAGATCGACCGCTCCTTCATCCGCGACCTCGACAAGCGAGACACGGCAGCGATCGTGCGCACGGTGATCGGCCTCGGCGCCGAGCTCGGCATCACCGTCACTGCGGAGGGCGTCGAGACCGAAGCGCAGCTCGACATGCTGCGCAAGGCCGGTTGCGGCGAGGCGCAAGGCTACCTGATCGGCGTGCCGAGCAAGGCGTCCGACATCGGCCGGCTGCTGCGTTCGCAGGCGCTGCAGCGCCAGTCGGGCTGAGTGACGCTCTCCGTCAGCGTAGCGCCCCGACATATTTCTCGTGGAAGCTCACATAGCCGGGCTCGACCACTTTGAGGTGCCGCTCGATCAGCCGATGGAATTCGGGCAACTGGTGGAACGGCACGCCGGGATAGGCGTGGTGCTCGGCATGGTAAGGCATGTTCCAGGCGAGCTTGCGCACGAACCAGTTGGTCAGCGTCGTGCGGGTGTTTTCCAGCATGTTGGCGACGAAGGGGCAGCGGCCGTGCTCGGCCAGCAGATAAAGCCTCAGGAACGGCTGGCCGAGCAGCGCCGGCACGATCCAGACAGTGAGCAGCACCGATGCCTTGAACCAGACCGCGAGCGCCAGCAGGACGACATAGAAGGCGATCATCGCCCGCGCTTCGGCCTTCACTTTCGGCACACCTTTCGGCGGCACGTAACTGTCTCGGCAGGGCCCCATTGCATTGGTATAGAGCGTCTTGAAATGGCCCCACCATACCGGCAGGCCGGAGACATGGACGATGTATTGCCGCATCGTCTCGGGCTTCGGAAAGGCGAGCTCCGGATCGTTTTCGGGATCCTGAGTGAAGCGGTGATGGGCGAAGTGGAAGTAGCGGAACCAGTCGGCCGGCAGCGCGATCACCAGGCTGCAGAAGCGCGCGACCACATCGTTCAGCCACTGCGTTTCGAACGCCGTCCTGTGCACGGTCTCGTGCAGCAACGTGAACAGGAAGACGATCAGGATGCCCTGCGGCAGCATCAGGACCGGCCAGAACGGCACCTTTGCCGCGATGAGCGCGCCAAGGACGACGATCGCGCCAAGATGGAGCGCGAACTGGAGAAGGCCCGGCCCATCGGACTTACCGGTCAGCCGGCTGCGCTCCTCGTTGGTCAGCGATGCCATCACCTGGCAATGGTCTACGGTTTCGTGGTGGTCGATTGCGTTCATGAGGCCACGATACTCAGAAAGAAACCTTTCGAAAAATGAGGATTTCTGCGAAATGGATAAGATCACCTTATCTTTCGGGTTGCCATGGTCGCCCTTCCCTCCTTGCGCGGACTCCAGGCCTTCGAAGCGGCGGCGCGCGCAGGCAGCTTTGCCGCCGCGGCGGAGGAGCTGTCGATTTCGGCCGCGGCCGTCAGCCAGCTTATCCGCACCGTCGAGGAGCAGATGGGGCGCAAACTGTTCCACCGGGTCAACCGGCGCGCGGTGCTGACCGAGGCCGGGGTGGAGATGCTGCCGAGGCTCAGCATGGCCTTCCGGGAAATCGGCAGCGTCGCGCGTGATGTCGGCGGCGGCGCGTTCCGGCCGAGGCTCGTCATTTCAGTGCCACCTTCCATGGCGATGGGCTGGCTTTCGGAGCGGCTCGCCGGCTTCGTCGCATCGCATGGCGCCGCCGACATATCGCTGAGAGGCGACGACGATCCGGTCCCATTCGATCATGAATTGATCGACATCCGCCTCTCCTATGGTCCGCACTATCGGGAACATCCGACCGAGGAGATCGTCAGGGACGCCGTCTATCCAGTCTGCGCGCCAACGCTGGCCGGAGCGACCGGATCCGACGGCCTTGTCGGCCTGCCGCTGATCCACACCGATTGGGGACCGACCGGCGCTTCCTTTCCAACCTGGCGCAACTGGTTCGAGGCAGCAGGCATCGAGCCGGGCCGTACGGCACAACGCGGCCTGTCGGCCAACTCGTCGCGGGCAGCGCTCGACCTTGCCATTTCAGGGCTGGGCGTGGCGCTGGCGCAAGGTATCTATTGCGCCCGGGCGCTGGAGGATGGCAGACTGGTGCGAGCCGCCCCGCAATCCCTGGAACTGCGCCAGCCCTATTGCCTGACGATCCCCGAACGCAGCGCAAGGCGCGATGTCGTGGGCGCGTTCCGGGAATGGTTGGTCGGGGAATGCGTGCGCGCGGTCAAATCACCAGCACTCGGCTGAGGAACTGAGGAACTGAGGAACTGAGGAACTGAGGAACTGAGGAACTGAGGAACTGAGGAACTGAGGGGATTAAGAAATGATGGGCCGATGACGCAAGGAGAGGTGTTCCGTCAGACACTCCATTCTTCAGTTCCTCAGTTCTTCAGCTCTCCAACTCCCCTTCTCCCACCTCTACTTCTCCGGCCTCTCCAGGCGTTCCAGGAACCACTGCGTCAGCCGCACCCAGAGCTCGTCCTTCTCGCCGGAATCCTCCCAGCCATGGTCGAGATTGGGGTTGTCGTTGACCTCGATGACGAAGACGCCGTCCTTGGTTTCCTTGAGGTCGACGCCGTAGAGCCCGTCGCCGATGCATTTGGCCGCCCGCACCGCCGTTTCGACGACATGCGGCGGCGTCTGCTTCAGCGTGAAGGTCTTGATGCCACCCTGGTCGGGCTTGCCGCTGGCCTTGTGGTTGACGATCTGCCAGTGCTTCTTCGCCATAAGATAGTGCACGGCAAACAGCGGCTGGCCGCCGAGCACGCCGACGCGCCAGTCATACTCGGTCGGGATGAACTTCTGCGCGATCAGAAGATCGGAATCTTCCAGCCATTCGGTCGCGAGCTTGGTGAGCTCCGCCATGTTCTCGCATTTCTTGACGCCGCGCGAGAAGGATGAATCCGGGATCTTCAGCACCAGCGGAAAGCCAAGCGTCTGCGCCGCCACTTCGAAGTCGGACGTGCCGGCGATCATCACCGTCGGCGGCACCGGCACCTTGTTGTAGGTCATCAGCTCGTTGAGATAGACCTTGTTGGTGCAGCGGATCATCGACAGCGGATCGTCGATCACCGGCATGCCTTCCTGCTGGGCGCGGCGCGCGAAGCGATAGGTGTGGTTGGAGATCGACGTCGTCTCGCGGATGAACAGCGCGTCGTAATTGGCGAGCTTGGCGAGGTCTTTCCTGGTGATCGGCTCGACCTCGACGCCCATCTTCTCGGCGATCCTCGCCCAGTAGCGCAGCGAGGAGATTTCCGACGGCGGCAATTCCTCATGCGGGTCGACCAGCGTCGCGAACGTATAGCGCGCCGGCGTGCGGCCCTTGGTGTCGCGCCACTCGCGATTGGTGTAGGTGTCCAGGCATTGCAGGAAGAACTCTTCCTCATCCTCGGTCATGCGGGCGAGCGGCAGGAAGCCGATCTTGCGGATCGAGGCCCATTCGGCGCTGTCCTTGATGTGGACCTCGAGTGCCGGCGCGCGGAACCAGTCGAACAACAGCTTGGCGAAACGGTCCCACACTTTCGACGGACCGATGCCGAAAAAGATCGCGGCCTTCGCCGGAAACGCCCCGCCGAGATCCTTGCGGCATTTGTTCAAGGCGAGTTCGAGCTCCGGCAGCGCGTGCTCGTAGAGTTTGCGCTCCGAAAGGTCGATCATCGTCTCGACCGTGGGGATCACCCTGTGGCCGCGCGAGCCGGCGAGCAGCGAGGCATAGTAGCCGCGGCTCTGGTAGCCGTAATTGTTCGACAGGTTGATCACTTTCGGCCGCTGGCCACGAAACAGCGCCGGATGCGCGAGATAATCGCGGTTGGTGATGATCTTGTGGGGTGTGGCCACCTGATCGATGTCGTTCTGCCTGCCTGTCAGGATAACCCAGGTCATTGTCTCAGCGTTTTCCCAGAGTGATGGCCGCGCGCAAGCCGTCTCGACCGAACTGCGCCATGTTCATGAAGATGTCGTAGGGCACCGGAATGTTCGCGGCATCGAGGATCGTCTCCTGCCTCTCATCCTCGACCCAGGGGTCGTGGATCAGGATATGGTCGCCATCGTCGCCGATGGCCAGCACCCAGTGCGGCACCTTCTTGCCGAACATCAGGAAGCCGCTGATCAGCACTACCACCAGCTTGCCCTCGGCCAAGGCGTCCCGGATATCGCCGATGCCGAACGGACGGTAGTTGACGGAGATGCCGTAAAGCTCGGCGCGGCGGCGGAAATCGACCTGTGCGAGCTCCATCACCCGGCGCTTGTCCTCGCTCCTCACCGATTGCAGGAACAGGGCGCCGTAGAAGGAGACGAATATCTCGGCGGCGAGCCCGCTCTCATAGCCGGCGACGGCCAGGCCGAAGGGCTCGCAGCCGCCGGGACCCGACATCATGAAGACCGTGGTCGCCTCGCGCCACAGGCGGATTTCCATGACCGAGTCAGGCACGAAGCCACGGTCGAAATTGGCCATCGCCATCATCAGGCAGCACGGGCCGCAGGTGAACTCGCAGGTCTGCGGGTAGAACGGCACCTTGGTCGCGGTCGGCGTATCGCCACGCAGCGTCTTCTCATAGCGCAGCGCGGTCGCACCATCTTCGTAATAATCGAGCTCGCGGCCCAATTTCCGATAGCCGGCCTGTTCGTAGATGCGGATGGCGCGCTGATTGTCCTCGCGCACTTCGAGGCGCAGCAACAGCCGGTCATGCTCGAAGGCCGCTTCCTCGGCGGCGGCCAGCAGAAGCCGGCCGATGCCGAGGCGACCGAAGAAGGGACCAACGGCGATGGAATAAAGCCGCGCCACGCCGCTGCCCTTGCGGAACAGGACCACGGCATAGCCGGCAACGCGGCCCTCGTTCTCGGCCACCAGCATCTCGGCGGTTTCGCGTTCGATGAACTGGCGGAAGGAGCGGCGCGAGAGCCTGTCGCCCGGAAAAACAGCCTTCTCGATGGCGGCGAGGTCATCGACGTCTGACGCGCGGGCCTTGCGGATCTCGGCAGGCATGCGGGCTTGGGAGAACCTCGATTGGGTTTAAGAAACGGCCCCGGTGGATGCGTCGCGAATACTGGCCGAAGCGCCAGTATCCATCAAGCGCTATCGCTCCTTGATTAGGGCCGAATTGTGACAGTTTCCGCCACGACAGGAAAGGCCTAGCACTTGAACAGAATTGCCGTCCAAGGGACTGCCGGCCGCCGAAAACCGCAGCCGGTTCAGCTCGATATGCCGGCCACGAGCTGGCCATAGGCGCTCTTTGCGACATCCGACAGGCGTTCCGGCGGCAACGAGCCGACGACCGCGCAGGCATAGCCCTTGTCGAGCCAGTAGACAGCCTCCGGCCCACCGGTCTCAGCCGTGTAGGTGCCCTTGGATGTCTCCGACGAGTCGGCGGTAACGTAGAGCGAGATGCGCTCGCCCTTGGCGTCCTCGTAGAGCAGCATCGCTGCCTTGCTCTGGTCACCGGCCGGCAGCAGCCGGCCGCCGACGAGGTCAAAGCCCTCGGCCGCAAGATCTGGCGCAACCAGCTTCAACCCGATACGGTTCGACAGCCAGGTCTGGAGATGATCCTTGTCGCTTGCGGGAACCTCGACGGCGTGGCGCTTTTCCGCGGCGTAGATGACATGGGCTGCGATCGCCTGTTCGGCGAGTTGGTCATCCCCTTCGCTACGGGCGATGCTGTCGATGCCGGCGACATAGCCGCCGAGCCCGCCGACCGCGAGCATCGCGGCCGCGGCAGCCGACAGCCACCAGCGCGAGCGCCAGGGCGATGCTTTTGCAGGCGCCTCGCCAAGCACGACCTGCCGCAACCTTGCCGGCACCGGCTCGTCCATCACGCCGGCCACGGCGGCGCGCATGGCAGCGCGGTCGGCGATGTAGCGCGTGGACTTCGCCTTCATCTCGGGATTGGCATCGAGCCAGGCGTCGTAAGCCATGCGCTCCTCGCCCGGCAGTTCGCCGTCAAGGGCCATATGGATATCGCGTTCAGTGAAATCGCGGTGGGTCATTTCTCGACGATCCTTATCGAGCGGCGGCGCGATGTGTCGTCGAGCAATCCTCGCAATTCCTCGCGGCCGCGCGCGATGCGCGACATCAGCGTGCCGGCCGGCACCCCAAGGATGTTGGCGGCCTCGGCATAGGAAAAGCCCTCGATGGCGATCATCACCAACGCCGCGCGGCGATCGGGGCTGATCGCCTGCAGGGCATCCATGATCTCGCGCGAGGCGATGGTCTCGACCTGATCGGCGGGCGCGGCTTGGGCTTCTCCGGCTTCGAGAGGCAGCATCGCCGCCTCGCCGCGCCGGTTGACCTTGCGCATCTGGTCGATGAACAAATGATGCATGATCGTAAACAGCCACCTCCGGGGGCTCTCTCCAGTCTGCCAGTTGTCGAGCCGAACAAGCGCCCGCTCCAGGCAATCCTGGACGAGATCGTCGGCGGAATCGCGCTCGCGCAGCAACGAGCGCGCATAGCGTCGCAACCGCGGTATTTCGCTCAGGATCGCTGCCTTCTTGTCGTCCATGACCGCTTGTTTCGAGGTCGCTTTCCGTCCCGATAGAACGCGCCTTGCCGGCGCGGTGCAAGCGGTCAGCGCGAAGCGGCCGAACCGCCGCGGTTACCCAAGCACATGAAGAACGATGGCGGAGGGCGATTTATTCCTGCCAAGTGGAAAGAAAGCCAATTATTTCAAATCCGTCAGCAGGAAATCATTGCCTTTGTAGAGCAGCGGAAGCTCGAGCACCTTGGCGCAGGCATAGGCAAAGCAATCGCCCAAATTCAGATCGGCTTGATGACCGACGGCCTTGCCATAGCGAGCGCTGGCCTCGATGGCGCGTGAGCCGATCTCCTCGCCTATCGGCACATTTTCTCCACCAATTTCCAAAATCAGCTGATCCACCAGATCGCGAGCCTTCAGGAGGGCTTCGGCAGTGGGCTTGCGAGAGCCCGCGCCGGCCCGCGCCAGTGCCTGCGTCGCTTCAAAACGGACCATCGCGGAGACATAGAAGTCGACAGCTCCTGAGAGTTGTTTGGACAATTCTTCCCAGCCCGGTTCCTGGTTGAGAATGGCGACGAGCACCGAAGCGTCGACAAACATCAGTCTTCCCACATCTCATTGGTGAATTTCTTCATGTCGAAATCGGGGTTGGGCAGGCCGATCTTCTTCGCCTCCGCCTGAAGCTTAACAATTCGATCGCGCAGCGGCAGCTTGGTGCGATGGCGTTCTAGTTCGTGCAAAAGCGCGGTCCGCACAGCCTCGGTCTTGCTGGACGCATTGGTCTCGCGCTGCAATTTTGCGGCGAGCGCGTCGACCTCGTCATCGCGAATGTAGAGCGGCATGAATATCTCCTATTGGATATTCATATATCCATTTTGAATATCCAGACAAGTCAAAGCACTACGTTTGCCTCGCCGCCCTGGTCAGCAGCCGCTGGTAGAACAGGCCGATGCCGATCAGCACGGCGCCGAGGCCGATGAAGGAGAGCGCGCGCAGCACGCCTTCAAGCTCCGACATGTCGAAGAGGAAGACCTTGACCACCGCGACCGCGATCAGCGCCGCAGAGGCGATGCGCAGCACTTGCGACTTCAGCCAGACGCCGGCGGCGAGCAGCGCCACGCCGATGACCAGCCAGAGCGCCGAATAGGTGTAGGTCTCAAGCTGGCCAAGCCCGCTCCACAGGGCGATGAACTCGCCCTTGAACAGGCGGCGCACCGAAAGCGTCGCATAGGCGAAGGCAAGCAGCGCGGCGATCAGCGCCAGCATCGCCGCATACCATCGCGGACGCTTGTCGCGGACATAGAGCGCCAGCGCGCCGGCGGCGACCGCCGGTAGCAGATAGGCAAGGAACAGGAGGTTGAAGACCGGGATCGTACCGGTCGACTCGTCCGTCAGCAGCGGGTTCAGCACGACGAAATGCTGAACGGCGATCAAGCCTGCCGAGACCACCCCGGCAGCCATCGAGCCATAGCGCAGAACCGAACTCGGCGAGCGCATGTCGATGGCGACGAGGATGGCGCCGGCGCCGAGCGCGATCAGCGTGTAGATCGCCTGTTCGGCCAGCGTGACCGTGCCGGTGTCGATGACGCCGCCATGCATAGCATGGCGCACCAGCATGGCGATGGTGAGCAGCGCAAACAGCGCCGAGGCCGCCTCCATGGCAAGGCGCGGCCGGCCGTTGGTGGTGCGGGCGAGCTGCCAGGCGGCAAAGCCGAAGGCGAGCGCCGGCACGCCATAGCCAAGCAGCAGCCAGTTGAAGACCGGCGTTCTGGAGAGAAACGCCGCGCCGACGACGGTCGGGTCGAAGGCCACACGACCGAGCACGGCGACCGTCGCACCCACCGCGATCCAGCCAAGCACGGAGTAGGAGCGCCAGCGCGTAGCCAGCGCCGGGACGATCGCCGCGGCTCCAAGCAGCACAGTCGTCCAGCCGGAACCGAAGGCCATGTGCAGCATCAGCAGACCGGCGACGCCGGCGCCGGCAAGCGCGAAGGACACGGCCGGGCCGCCACTGAGCGGCGGCCCCTCGGCGCGCGCGATCCACTCGCCGCCAGCCGCAAAGACGAGCACCAGCAACAGCGCCGGCAGCGCGTAGCCGAGGTCGCGGTCGATATCACCGAAGGTGAGCCACAGCGCGGTGAGCACCACCAGCGGGGCGATGACGCCCCAAGCCGCCCAGCAGGCTGAGCGCCGCGGCGCGGCGGCGGCGAAGCGGCGCGCGGCCCAGAAGCCGGCGGCGAGGAAGATCAGCCCAAGCGCGACGCCAATACGGAACGTCAGGGCGTCGGGCGACGCCAGGGGCTGAGCGTCCAACCCGACATCGAGCGCGTTCGCGCCGATCGTGGCGGGCGGGATGATGCCGAGATAGATCAACACGGTGGCGATGCCGGCGGCGAAAACCAGCGGAAGGGCGCGCGGCCGGTAGAGCGCCACCGCGACCAGCGCGGCCAAAAGCACCGCGCCGTGGACGGTGCCGCCGGCGCCGGCAAAAGCCGGATCGACGGACAGGCCCAGCGCGCTCAGGGCGATGAAGAAGCCGGGCACCATCGACGGCCAGTCGAAGCCGCTGACCGCAGTGTCGCGGCCAGTAGCCAAGAAAAGGCCGAGCCAGACGAAGGCCAGCACGGCGAGCGTGGCAAGGCCGATGAACAGGACGGCGGCGAGGTTCACATCCGGAGCGTCGACCATGTAGAGAATGGTCCAGATGCCTGTGCCGGCGAAGGCAGCCGCCACCAGCGCCTTCCAGTCGCGGATGCGGGCGGTTGCCGCGGTCGCCGCAAGCACGATCGCCAAATAGACGAACAAGGCCCAGGGATTGGGCGCCTGCGAGGCGACCAGCGCCGGCGTGACCATCGCACCGACGAGGCCGATGCCGGCCAGCGCCAAGCCGTGCACCAGCGAAGCGCCAATGGTCGCGACGCCGACGACGCCAAGCAGCACAAAGGCCGTCGCCGGCCCGATGAAGCCATGGATGCCGTGCGCCGCGTAGACCGTGCCGAACAGGATGAAGGCGCCAGCCGCCGTCAGGATCGAGGGGATATAGGCGCTGGCGGCGCCCTGCACCGGCACCTTGAAGCCAGTGCGGCGAATGAATTCGGCGCCGGCAATCAGCGCCAGGCCGAGGATGCCGGCCATCGTCAGTCGCACGCCGGGGCCGAAGATGCCGGCCTCGATGGTGTAGCGGATCAGAAACAGGCCGCCTAGCGCCAGCGCGATGCCGCCGACCCAGACCGCCCAGCGCGTGCCCAGCGCCGTCTCGACATCGGTCTGGCGCGCCGCTTTGGCGGGCGCTGGGGACCCTGCCGCGGGCGTCTGGGCCACGGTGGCGGGTTGCGCCGGTTCGATCGGCCCGGCGGATTGCGCAGGGGCAGCCTTGCGCGTCGTCCAGGGCCCGGCCACGGCCTCGCTTTCGGCGACCTCGGGCGTGGCCTCCTCGGCCACAGTCGTGCCATCAGCCAGCGGCGCGGCAGGCGCCGCGGCTGCCTTGGCCTCCTCGGCAAGACCTTTCTGCGCGGCGTCCGCTGGCGAGGGTGGGGACAACGAAACAGCCTGCACCAGGCCGCGCAGGACGCCAAGCTCGCGCTCGACCAGCGCGATGCGATTCTGCTGTCGGGATACAATGACGAAAAGAGCTATGACTGCGGCAATAGCGATCAGGCTGAAAAACATGGCGGTTTCCCTCAAAACCAGACCAGTCGTGGCCAACAAATGCGGCAATGGGACGACTGTCGCAAATCAGCGTCTTGCCGGCTAACAAGATCGGGCCGGCTAACAAGATCGAGCATGTTTCACGGCTGATTGCCAGCAACTTGCCTGATTATTCAATGGCGGGCCGCCGAGGCTGCCGGCATTGCGCGACCTCTGCCGCGCAATACTCGTGTTATTCTCGCGCGGAGGAAGACAATGTCGCGAGGTGACCGATGCCGCAGAAAAGCGCCGGCCTGCTGATCCACAGGCGCATTGCCGGTGTGTTCGAATTCCTGCTCGTCCATCCCGGCGGACCGTTCTGGGCCAGAAAGGATGAAGGCGCGTGGTCGATCCCGAAGGGATTGATCGACGACACCGAGGATGAACTCGAAGCCGCCAAACGGGAAGCCAAGGAAGAGCTCGGCGTCACCATCGAAGGCGACTTCCGGCCGCTCGGCAGCTACAGGCAGCCCGGCGGCAAGATCGTGGTGGCATGGAGTGTCGAAGCGGACATCGATGCGGATGCCGTCAGGAGCAATATGTTCACCATGGAGTGGCCGCCAAAGTCGGGCGCGATGAAGGAGTTTCCTGAAGTCGACAAGGCCGGCTGGTTTTCGCTGCCCGAAGCCGGCCTCAAGATCCTCAAAGGCCAGCGCCCCATGCTCGACGATTTCCTGGAACGGCGCAGCGCGGATTAGGCGCGCTGTCTCTGCTATCCGGCCCTCACCGCGGCATGGTGCCGACGCAGCGCGGCGAGAAACCCGGCGCGGGCGTCGGGCGGCTCGAGGCCGCGCGGCTCATAGACATGGCGGGTGAAGAAGAAGCCGCTCAGCCGGAACGCGTCTTCCAGCGCTGCCGCATCGGCGCGCAGGCCGGAGCCGCGTTGGAGAAAGGCCGGCAGCGCCAGCATCTTGTCGCGCCAGGGCGCGCCGGCCTCGCGCGACACGGCGCGTCCGGATTTCGGCGAGACATAAGCGAGATCCTGCCTGGTGCCGGTCGCCGCGCATTGGCTGAGGTCGAGGCCGAAGCCCAGCTCATCGAGGATGAGCAGTTCGAAGCGCGCCACCAGCTCGCCGGCCGCATCGGCATCGTCGAGATGAGAAATCATCACGGCAAGCGCCTCGTAAAGCCCGCCATGCGCGTCCCGTTCCGGCAGGAGCCTGAGATGCGCGGCCATGGTCTGCAGGCCGTAGACGGCGACCGCGCTGTCCATCAGTCGCGCGGCATTCATCTCGATCGCCTCGGCCTGGAAGACGCCGAGATGCTCGTCGAGCCGCGCCCGCCACAAAAGGTCGACGCGGTTGCCGGGCTGCAGCACCGGCTGCTGCTTGCGCGAGCGCCCGCCCCGCACCAGGCCGAGATGGCGGCCATGTGTGCGCGTCATCACCTCGAGGATGGCGCTGGTTTCGCCATGCTTGCGGGTGCCGAGAACTATTCCCTCGTCGCGCCATTCCATGGCCAGAGCTTTTCACCTGTTGGATGGCGAAATCAAGCCGGTGAGGCAAACCTGCTCAGTTCGGAAACTCCAGCCCCATCTCGCGGTAGCGTTCGGGGTCGTCGCCCCAATTCTCGCGCACCTTCACGAACAGGAAGAGATGCACCTTCTGCTCCAGAATGGCAGCAATCTCCATCCGCGCGGCCTGCCCGATGGCGCGGATCGTCTCTCCCTTATGGCCGAGCACGATCTTCTTCTGGCTGTCTCGCTCGACATAGATGACCTGCTCGATGCGAACCGAGCCGTCCTTCTTCTCTTCCCATTTCTCGGTTTCGATATGCGAGGAATAGGGAAGTTCCTGATGCAGCCTCAGATAAAGTTTTTCGCGCGTGATCTCGGCCGCGAGCTGGCGCATCGGCAGATCGGAGATCTGATCCTCCGGATAGTACCAGGGGCCAGCGGGCAACGTCTCGGCGAGATAGTCGAGCAGGTCCTTGCAGCCGGAGCCGGTGAGCGCGGAGACCATGAAAGTGCGCTTGAACGGCACGCGTTCGTTCGCGGTCGCGGCCAAAGCCAGAAGCGTCTCCGGCTTGACGCGGTCGACCTTGTTTAGGACGAGCAGCATCGGCTGCTTGACGTCCTTCAGCCGGTCGAGGATGGCATCGGCGTCACCCTTGATGCCGCGCTCGGCGTCGATCAGAAGCACGACGACATCGGCATCTTTGGCGCCGCCCCAGGCGGTCGTCACCATCGCGGTGTCCAGCCGCCGCTTCGGCTTGAAGATGCCCGGCGTGTCGACGAAGACGATCTGCGCGTTGGCATGCGTGGCGATGCCGCGCACGATGGCGCGGGTGGTCTGCACCTTATGCGTGACGATCGACACCTTGGCGCCGACAAGCTGGTTGACCAGCGTCGACTTGCCGGCATTAGGCGCACCGATCAGCGCGACGAAGCCGGAGCGCGTCGGGGGGGCTTCAGAGGTTTCAATTTCTGTCATGCTGCGCTCCATACGCCTTCGCGCAGCAAAAGAGTAGCCGCCGCGGCCTGCTCGGCCTCGCGCTTGGAGCGGCCGCTGCCGGTCGCCGGAGCGAAGGCGCCGACCTTGACGCTGACGGTGAACAGCGGGTCGTGGTCCGGTCCCTCGCGGCCGTCGACGCGGTAGGCCGGCACGGCGCCGGCCGCGGCCTGATGCGCCCATTCCTGCAACTCGGTCTTGGCGTCGCGCCGCGCAGCGCCGATCGCTTGCGAACGCGGCTGCCAGTAGCGATGGATGAAGGCGCGGGCAGCCTCAAGGCCACCGTCCAGGTAAAGCACGGCAATCAGGGATTCCAGCGCATCGGCGCGCAGATTGGTGCGCTTGCGCCCGTCGAGATTGCGCACATCGGAGCCGGCGCGGATCAGCTCCGGCAGGCCGATCTCCTCGGCGATTTCGGACAGCGCCTCGGCATTGACCAGCGCGTTGAGGCGCAGCGACAGCTCGCCCTCGGCGGCATCGGGAAAGGTAGCCAACAGCATGTCGGCGACGACGAGGCCGAGAACGCGGTCGCCCAGGAATTCGAAGCGCTCGTAGTCGACACCGGCATGGGTCGAACGGGCGCTGGCATGGGTCAGCGCCCGCTGCAGGCGCTGGCGGTCGGCGAAGGCATGGCCGGTACGCTCGACAAGCGCTTCGGCCAGGGCATCGGCGGTCAAACGCTTGCCGGCCGCCATCGCTCTAGTGGACGAAATGGAACAGGCGCCCGGCGCGCATCAGCGACGGCCACTTCCAGATCTCGAGCGGGCTCGCCTTGCCGGCGATCGAGAAGAAGATGAGGTTGGCGCGGCCGACGAGATTCTCGGCCGGCACAAAGCCGACGGCGAAGCGGCTGTCGGAGGAATTGTCGCGATTGTCGCCCATCATGAAATAGTGCCCGGCCGGCACGACGAATTCGCGCGTGTTGTCGCCGATCGAATCGGAATTGATGTCGAGCGTGTCGTAGCTGACGCCGTTCGGCAGCGTTTCACGATAGACATCGATCGGCCGGTTTTCCTCGGTGACGTCGGGATTGTCGATCTGGCCGGTCTTCACGCGCGGCACGCCGACGTCGTTGATGAAGAGTTGGCCGTCCTTCATCTGGATCTTGTCGCCGGGCAGGCCGACGACGCGCTTGATGTAGTCGACCGACGGATCCGGCGGGAACTTGAACACCACCACGTCGCCGCGCTTTGGCTCCGAGCCCCAGATGCGGCCCGAGAAGAGATCGGGACCGAAAGGCAGCGAATAGCGCGAATAGCCATAGGCCCATTTGGTGACGAAGAGATAGTCGCCTTCGAGCAGCGTCGGCCGCATCGAGCCGGACGGAATGGAGAAGGGCTGGAAAAGCAGCGTGCGGATGACGAGCGCGAGCAGCAGAGCCTGGATGATGACGGAGAAGGTTTCACCAAGCCCGCCGGATTTCTTCTGCGATTTTTCAGCCACGCTCATGTCGTCCTCAATTGTGCGATGTTGGTATAGAGTCTTGGCGCGCGCTGGGCAACGTCATGCCGCTGGTGGTCAGATGGAATCAATGTGGCGCTTGTTCGGCGGGCACTGCCTCGATGATCACAAAGGCTTGAGCAAGCGGGAAATCGTCGGTGATGGTGAGATGGATCAGCGCGCGGCGGCCTTTCGGCAGGATTTTCTCCAGCCTGGCCGCGGCGCCACCGGTCAGCGCCATGGTCGGCGCGCCGCTCGGCAGGTTGACCACGCCCATGTCGCGCCAGAACACGCCCTCGGCCATGCCGGTGCCCAACGCCTTGGCGCAGGCCTCCTTGGCGGCAAAGCGCTTGGCATAGGAAGCGGCGCGGGCGGCGCGCTTTTCCGACTTGGCCTGTTCGACCTCGGTGTAGATGCGCTGGACGAAGCGCTGGCCGTGGCGCTCCAGCGATTTTTCGATGCGTCTGATGTCGATCAGGTCGCTGCCGATGCCGATGATCATTCCGCCGGCACTTCCCGCCCGCCCTGCCGCGCCTTCTTCTCGGCACGCTCGGCCATGCGCTTCCGGCGCTGCTCGCGAAACACGGTCATGCCCCAGCGGGTGATGCCGTAGAACACCAGCCCGAATATCAGGCCGAGCAGCACCGCGCCGATCAGCATCGGCTCCAGAACGGGCACCCAGAGCTTGGCGAAGGAGAGCTTGTGCATCATTTCGCCGAGATGCTCGGGAGGGCCGTGCTTCGGCAAATGCTCATGCAGGATCAGTTTGCCGGTTTCCCAGGAGGCGCCCCACAGCAGCGGGGAGGTCAGCGGATTGCCGAAAAACACCGCGCCGAGCGCCGCAGCGACCAGATTGCCGGCGATCACCCAACAAAGCACCGCAGCAACCACGAAATGGACGCCAAGCGGGAAGAAGGAGGCAAAAACACCCGCGGCGACGCCGGCGGCGACCGAATGCGGCGTCGCCTTCAGCCGCAGGATGCGTTTGGAGAAATATTGCACGGAACGCGAGAACGAGCGGCGCGGCCATAGATAAGTACGCACCCGCTCCAGGAGGCCATCAGGCTCTCGGCGTCGAAAAAGCACTCTGTTCCAGTTCCCGGTCCAACACGCGCTGCCCCTGCCCACCGGGACGCGCCACACATATCTTGCGCTTCGATGGCGCAGAAAGGCAACAAGTCTCTGATATAGAGACGGGCGGGCATCGTAACAACGAAACGTCGCCGCGATGGTCTGCCGCAGGCTGTAACAAGGCCATCATTCTGGCGAAACTGAGGAAACAACCGAAATGCGGAGCAAATGATCACCATTCGACCGGCGCGAGCCGAGGACGCGGAGGCATTGCCGGCGATCGAGCAATCGGCCGGACTGGCGTTCCGCGCCATTCCGGAACTGGCGTGGCTAGCCGACGGCGACAATGTCAGCGTCGAGCGACACCGCGCGCTGATCGCCGCGGGCGCATGTTGGGTTGCCGCGGACGAAGATGACCGGCCGGTCGGCTTCCTGAGCGCCGGGGTCGAGGGCGATGCGCTGCATGTCTGGGAATTGGACGTGCGCCTCGACCGGCAGGGCCAGGGCATCGGCCGCGCTTTGCTCGAACGGTCGGTCGCGCACGCCAGGCGGCGCGGTCTGGCCGCGATGACGCTGACCACGTTTCGCGCCATTACCTGGAACGCGCCCTTCTATCGTAAGTTCGGCTTTCGTATCCTGGGAGGCGCCGAGATCGACGCACGGTTGGCCAGGCTGCTCAGCGACGAGGCCGAGCACGGCATGGCTTTGGACCAGCGCTGCGCCATGCGGCTCGATCTCAGTCGAACGGGTACTCGCTGACCTCGACCAGATTGCCGTCCGGGTCGCGGAAATAGACTGAGATCATCGGGCCGCGCGCGCCGGCGCGTGAGACCGGGCCGACTTCTACCGCCACGCCATTGGCCGCTAGGCTGGCCTGGATCTCGGCAAGCGGCACGGCGGCGACGAGGCAGAAATCGCCGGAGCCGGGCGTCGGGGTCTTCGCCTTAGGCTCGAACGTGCGGTCGATTTGGTGCAGGTTGATCTTCTGCGAGCCGAACAGAAGCGCGGTCGGCCGGCTGGGTTCATCGAGCCGCCGCATGCCGAGCACGCGCCCGTAGAAGTCGCAGGTCGCTTCGACCGAGCGGACCGTCAGCACGAAATGGTCGATACCGGCGATCATCGCGCCCCGGGCGCGGGCCGCTGCCAGAGAGATTCAAGCGGCGCGCCCAAGTGCTTGTTTTCATACATTGCGGAGTCAGATGTTGCGGCTTCCCGGCTTAACGGCTGGAATGGCGGCAAGTTCCGGCGGCAGGCGGTCGGCGGGATAGGCCGGCACTTCATATTCGGCAAGCGCGATCAACGGCACGCCGACATCGGTCTTGCCGGCCGAACGGTCGATGATGCAGGCGGCCGCCACGACTTCGGCGCCAAGCTCGCGCAGGCAATCGATGGTCTCGCGGATCGACAGGCCAGTGGTGACGATGTCCTCGACGATGACGACGCGCGCGCCCTTGGCGATCTCGAAGCGGCGCAGCCTGAACTCGCCGCCTTCCCGCTCGACCCAGATCGCCGGGACGCCCAAATGACGCGAGGTTTCATAGGCCGGGATCAGGCCACCGATGGCCGGACCGACGATATAGTCGATCCTGCCGGGCACAGCCTCGCGGATCTTCTCGGCCAGCGCCTTGCAGAGACGCTCGGTCTTGTCGGCATGCATGAAGACGCGCGCCTTCTGTAGAAAGACCGGGCTGCGCAGGCCCGACGTCAGGATGAAATGGCCTTCAAGAACGGCGCCGGCCTCGCGGAAAATGCCAAGCACTTCGTCGGTGTTCATTTCGTCCCCCGTTATCTTTGACTGCAGCCTTCCGAAAATCAGTTTTCGGAGCCGGGCTCCAATCATTTAGCCGTTAACACGCCGCGCATCGCTGACGCTCGAATTGTCCTTGAGCTGCGACAGCAGCCGGTTGAGGTGCTTCAAATCCCAGACCTCGAGGTCGATCAGCATCTCGGTGAAATCGGGCGCCGTGCGTATCATCGACAGCGTGTGGATGTTGGCGTCGTTGGACGCCACCACCTGGGCGATGTCGGCCAACGAACCGGGGGCATTGATGGCGGTGACCGAGATGCGCGCCGGGAACCGCTCCTTGGTGCGTTCGTCGATATCCCAGCGCACGTCGATCCAGCGCTCGGGCTGGTCGTCGAAGGCCTGCAGCGCCGGCGACTGGATCGGATAGATGGTGATGCCGGTCCCCGGCTGGATGATGCCGACGATGCGGTCGCCCGGCACGGCACCTTCCGGGGCGAAGCGCACCGGCAGGTCGCCGCGCACGCCGCGGATCGGCACCGCGCCGTCGCGCAGCTGGTCCTTGCCTTTGCGCGCGGCGCGCGTGCCGGGCATCTGGAACAGCATGCCGGCGGCGTTGCGGATCTTCGACCAACCTTCCTCGCGCGGCTTGGGCGGGGCGACGGTGACGCGCTCGTCCTTATAGTCGGGGAAGACGGCTTTCATCACGTCGGTTGAGCTCAATTCGCCGCGACCGACGGAAGCCAACACGTCCTCGATATCCTTGCGCGCCAGCCGGTGCAGCACCGGTTTCAGGCTTTCCTTGGTGAAGGTCTTGCCGGCGCGCTCGAAGGCGCGTTCGAGGATGCGGGCGCCAAGGCCGGAATATTGCTTGCGGATCGCGTTCTTGGTGGCGCGGCGGATGGCTGCGCGCGCCTTGCCGGTGACCACGACCGATTCCCAGGCGGCAGGCGGCACCTGCGCCTTGGAGCGGATGATCTCGACCTCGTCGCCATTCTTCAGCTCCGTCATCAGCGGCATGATGCGGCCATTGACTTTGGCGCCGACGCAGGTGTCGCCGACATCGGTGTGGACGGCATAGGCGAAGTCGATCGGGGTGGCGCCGCGCGGTAGCGCGATCAGCATGCCTTTGGGCGTGAAGCAGAACACCTGGTCCTGGAACAGCTCCAGCTTGGTGTTCTCGAGGAAATCCTCCGGATTGTCGCCCTCGGCCAGTTGCTCGATGGTGCGCCGCAGCCAGGCATAGGCGTTGGTCTCCCTGGAGATCGCATGGGCGGCACCGTTCATCTTACCGCCTGTATCCTTGTAGATCGAATGCGCGGCGACGCCATATTCGGCGATCTTGTTCATCTCCTTGGTGCGGATCTGCAATTCGACGCGCTGGCGCGACGGCCCGACGATGGTGGTGTGGATGGAACGGTAGTCGTTCTGCTTCGGCGTCGAGATGTAGTCCTTGAAGCGGCCTGGCACCATCGACCAGGTGGTGTGAATGGCGCCAAGCGCGCGGTAGCAGTCGTCGACCGTGTCGACAATAACGCGAAAGCCGAAAATATCGGAGAGTTGCTCGAAGGAGAGCGCCTTGGCCTCCATCTTGCGGAACACCGACCACGGCTTCTTCTGCCGGCTCTTCACGCTCGCCTTGATGGCGTGTTTTTCGAACAAGCCCGACAGCGCCGTCTCGATCTCCTGCAGGACGCCCTTGTTGCGCTCGAAAATCTCGGCAAGCCTTGCCGTGACGGCACGATAAGCCTCCGGATTGATGTAGCGGAAGGCGATCTCCTCCAGCTCCTCGCGCATGCCTTGCATTCCCATGCGCCCGGCCAGCGGCGCATAGATGTCCATCGTCTCCTCGGCGATGCGCAGGCGCTTGGACTCGGGCATATGGTCGAGCGTACGCATGTTGTGCAGGCGGTCGGCGAGCTTGACCAGGAGAACGCGAATGTCCTCGGAGATCGCGAGCAGAAGCTTGCGCAGATTCTCGGCCTGCTCGGCCTTCTTGGAGACCAGATCGAGCTTCTTCAGCTTGGTGAGGCCCTCGACCAGCTTGCCCATTTCGGGGCCGAAGAGCTCGTCGATCTCTGCCCGGGTCGCCGTCGTATCCTCGATCGTGTCGTGCAGCAGCGCGACGGCGATGGTCGCCTCGTCCATGTGCATGTCGGTGAGGATGGCGGCGACTTCGAGGGGGTGCGAGAAATAGGGATCGCCCGAGGCGCGCTTCTGATGGCCATGCTTCTGCATGGCATAGACGTAGGCCTTGTTGAGCAGCGCCTCGTTGACGTCAGGCTTGTAGCGCTGCACGCGCTCGACAAGCTCATACTGACGCATCATGGGCGGGATCTCGCGGTGCTGAAATGATTGATGCGCCGCACCGACGTGCGACGCATCTCATAGATAGCCACGAAACTTACCAGACGGAAGTACCGGATGCTTGATCCAGGCGAACTCGGAAGCTTTTTCAGAATCCGCTCAACAACCGGCTGAGCAGAATTATCAAAAGCTCTTAGTAGTCGTCGCTCTTTTCCGGGGGTACCAGGCCTTCGATGCCGGCGAGCAGGTCTTCCTCGCTCATGCGGTCGAAAGCGATGTTCTCCTCGGCGTCGTCGGCCGCGACAGCGGTCGTGCCGGTCTGGTCGGTGATCGCCTCGCCCTCGGCCTCCGGCTCGTCGACCTCGACATGCTTCTGCAGCGAGTGAATCAGGTCTTCCTTGAGGTCGTCGGGAGAGAGCGTCTCGTCGGCGATCTCGCGCAGCGCGATGACCGGGTTCTTGTCATTGTCGCGCGGAACGGTGATCTGCGCGCCCTGGCTGATCTGGCGGGCGCGATGGCCGGCGAGCAGCACGAGTTCAAAACGGTTGTCGACCTTGTCGATGCAATCTTCAACGGTTACGCGGGCCATGGACTGCCCCTTTCATGCGATGGATTTAGTGGAAAGCTGGCGCGCTCCATAACGCGGGCGCGGACGAAACACAAGCTTTATGGCGCCGGCGCAAGCTTGACCGCCCCTAACCCGGCTCATCATCTGAGCGCGCCTTGGTGGGCTTAGATAGTCGCGATCACAATTGCTTGCAATGCCGGCGCTGCCCTTGGATATCCACAAATTGCGCGTTATCTCGGATGCGACGGTATCGGGGTCCATTTAACGGACCTATTCGTCAACGCTTTTAGACGACAGAAATTTTTGAAAGGGATGTTTTTCAATGTTCGATCCCCGTGAAAAGATCGCCCTTTTCATCGACGGTGCCAATCTCTACGCCACGTCCCGCGCGCTGGGCTTCGACATCGACTACCGCAAGCTCCTGTCGAGCTTCCAGAAGCGCGGCTATCTCTTGCGCGCTTATTATTACACCGCGCTGGTCGAAGATCAGGAATATTCCTCGATCCGGCCGCTGATCGACTGGCTCGACTATAACGGCTTCAAGGTGGTGACGAAGCCCGCCAAGGAATTCACCGACTCGACCGGCCGCCGCAAGATCAAGGGCAATATGGATATCGAGCTGACGGTCGACGCGCTGGAGCTCGCCGATGTCGTCGACCATTATGTGATCTTCTCCGGCGACGGCGACTTCCGCACGCTCGTCGAGGCGCTGCAGCGGCGCGGCCGCAAGGTGTCGATCATCTCGACCATGGCCTCGCAGCCGCCGATGATCTCCGACGATCTGCGCCGCCAGGCTGACCATTTCATCGACCTGATGACGCTGAAGAGCGAAGTCGGCCGCGACCCGTCCGAGCGGCCGGCGCGGCGGCCGGAACCCGCCGAAGTCGACGAGGACGATTATTGACGGGCGGCGGCCTTGAGCGCCGCGCCCTCCCCCGAACCCAGCCGTGACTGTCCGCTTTGCCCGCGGCTGCATGATTTCATCGCCGCCTGGCGCGAGCGTGAGCCGGGGTGGTTCAACGCGCCGGTGCCGACTTTCCTGCCGCCGGAAGGCGAGAATGCAGTCAAACTCCTGATCGTCGGGCTGGCGCCTGGCCTGCGCGGTGCCAACCGCACAGGACGCCCCTTCACCGGCGACTATGCCGGCGACCTGCTCTACGGCACGATGATTAAGCATGCCCTGGCGCGCGGGGAGTTCAAGGCAAGGCCGGATGACGGACTCGAGCTTGTCGGCACAGCCATCACCAATGCGGTGCGCTGCGTGCCGCCGGAGAACAAGCCGGTGGGCGCCGAGATCGCCACCTGCCGGACTTTTCTAAAGCCGACGATTGCACGCTTCCCCAATCTGCGCGCCATACTGACGCTGGGTTCGATCGCGCATCAGGCGACCGTGCGGGCGCTGGGCGGGCGCGTCGCCGCATTGCCGTTCCGCCATGGCGGAAGGCAAGAAGCCGGCGGCATCGCCTTGTTCTCCAGCTATCACTGCTCGCGCTACAACACCAATACGGGCGTGCTGACGGAAGAGATGTTCGTCAACGTGTTCAGCGAGATCGCGACGTTCCTGAAGAACTAGATTCAGGGCGCGAACAACGCCGCCAGGGTCTCGCGGCTGCCCTTCAGAACGTTCAGATCGACATCGCCGGCGATGCCGTCGACGCGGCCCATATTGTGATATTGCCAGTAGATCCAGTCGTTCTCGCGCGGCCTCAGCGCCAGCGAACGCAGCCAGCGCTGACGGGTTATGATAGTGCCGGAATAAGCGTCGGCCGCCTCGTCGGTCAGGTAGAAGATCGCCTGCTTCCCGAACGCCGCCTCGACAGGGCCGAGGAAAGCGGCAAGCTCCGCGTTCAACTGCTCGGGCGACGGCCGTTGCGGGCAGTTGCCGCCGAATTCGATGTCGACCACCGGCGGCAGAAGCGGTTCGCCGCGCGGCACCACCGCCATGAAATTCTTCGCCTGATCGGCGCCTGGGCGGCAGAAGGTGAAGAAGTGATAGGCGCCGACCGCCAGGCCGGCCGCGCGCGCCTCTCGCAGATTGGTCGCAAACAGGGTGTCGACATGGGTGCCGCCTTCGGTCGCCTTGATGATGGCGAAGGCGACATCGTCGGCCGCGACGCGGGGCCAGTCGATCTTTCCCTGATGATGGGAAACGTCGATGCCCCGGATCGGGAACTCGGCGCGGTCCGGCGAAAAGCCACGGAACCAGAAGAACGCACCCGCCGCTACGGCACAGACGACAACCACGCCGGCAAGGCACCAGAATACAATCCGCTTGCCCAAGACATCCCCCGTCGGAAGGCGCGTACGCGCCGGACCAGAGAACCGCCCGGCGGCTTTTTCGGGCGGCCGGCGCTGCCAGCCCTGGAGGCTCAGCCGCGCTCCTTCAAGAGCCGGCCCTTCTCGCGCGACCAATCGCGCTGCTTTTCGGTCTCGCGCTTGTCGTGCAGCTTCTTGCCGCGGGCAATCGCGAGCAGCAGCTTGGCGCGGCCGCGATCGTTGAAATAGATCTTCAGCGGCACCAGCGTCATGCCCTCGCGCTCGACGCTTTGCGAGAGTTTCGCCATCTCGCGCTTGGAGACCAGCAACTTGCGGCGCCGGCGCGGCTCGTGGTTGAAGCGGTTGGCCTGCAGATATTCCGGCAGATAGGAGTTGATCAGCCAGATCTCGCCGCCCTCGGCCGAGGCGTAGCTCTCCTGGATGTTGGCCTGGCCCTGACGCAGCGACTTGACCTCGGTGCCGGTCAGCACCAGGCCGGTCTCGATCGTGTCGAGCACCTCGTAGGAGAAGCGCGCCTTGCGGTTTTCGGCGACCGTCCTGTTGTTCGGGTCGGCTTTCTTGACTTGATTCATAATGCGGAGAGGTGGCGCCTCATCACTAATTAATCAAGCCGGCGTGCTTCAGCGCCGCGTCGATCTTTTCCGCGGTCGAGGGCTCGACCGTCACTAGCGGCGAGCGCACCACGTTCTCGATCTTGCCCAGCTTCGACAACGCATATTTCGACCCCGAAACGCCGGGCTCCATGAAGATCGCCTTGTGCAGCGGCAGGAGCCGGTCCTGCAGCTCGAGCGCCTTGGCGCTGTCGCCGGAGAGCGTGGCTTCCTGGAACTCGGCGCAGAGCCGCGGCGCGACGTTGGACGTCACCGAGATGCAGCCGACTCCGCCATGGGCGTTGAAGCCTAGCGCAGAAGCATCCTCGCCGGAGAGCTGGATGAAGTCCTTGCCGCAGGTCATGCGCTGCTCGGAGACACGCTCGACCTTGCCGGTGGCATCCTTGACGCCGGCGATGTTCTTGAAGTCATGCGCCAGGCGGCCCATCGTCTCGGGCGACATGTCGATCACCGAGCGCGGCGGGATGTTGTAGATGATGATCGGCAGCCTGGTCGCGCGGGCGACGGCGGCGAAATGCTCATAAAGGCCGCGCTGCGTGGGCTTGTTGTAATAAGGCGTGACGACAAGGGCGGCATCGGCGCCGGCCTGTTCGGCATACTTCACCAGGCCTACCGCTTCCTCGGTGTTGTTGGAGCCCGCGCCGGCCACGACCGGAACCCTGCCCTTGACCACCTCGATGGCGACCTTCACGACATGGCGGTGCTCCTCATGCGAGAGCGTCGGCGACTCGCCGGTGGTGCCGACCGGGACGAGGCCCTTGGTGCCCTCGGCGATCTGCCATTCGACGAAAGCGCGAAAGGCTTTCTCGTCGAAGCGCCCGCTCTTTTCGAACGGTGTCACGAGCGCGGTGAGCGAGCCTCTCAGCATATCGTCCAAACTCCTTGGAACTTCGTTTGTTTATGCATGTCTTCATCCCAAAACCGGTTTCCACTTTGGGCGACATACGTCGGTATCTTGTGCGCGCGCCTTCTAACCGAAAGCGAAGCCGCGCACCATAGTCTCGACATTGTTCAGCGGCAAGGATCACTATGGTGCCAGCAAGCGCAATTCGAACGGCCTTGATAACCTTTTGTTTACGAGCCCTTCACGACCTAAGTTTAGGCTTCGCATCGGGTTCTCGAGTGCCCGCGCCTGCTGACAATGTGCTAGGGTCGTAAAATGCCGACGAGGCGGCCTCATCTCTTCGCGCTTTTGGGCGCGATCGTCGCGCTGATGCCAGGCATGGCGATCGGCGGCAGCGTCGACGCGCGCGTGACTGCCTCGATCCCGGCTCCCGATGCACCGCCGGCGCCCGGCCCCACCGCTCCGTCCGCCGATATAGCGCAACTGAAGAGCGGCCTCGACGCGCTCGCCGCCAACAACATCGTCGGGGCGCGCAATGCGCGCGACACGCTGCCCGCCATTTCGCTCGACCGGCATATCCTGGCCTGGGCGATCGCGCTTTATGGCGGCGACCAGGTGCCGAGCGGCGAGATTGCCGACGCCGCCAAGATGCTTCCCGGGTGGCCGGGCACCATCGCGCTGCGCAAGAACAGCGAGCGCGCGCTCTATCGCGAGAATCCACCGCCGCAAGTGGTGGTGCAAGCTTTCGGCCGCAGCCAGCCACTGACGCCGGAGGGCGTCATCATCCTTGCCCGCTCGCAGGTGGCGCTTGGCAACCAGGCCGCCGCTCGCGCGGTGCTGGTGCCGTTTTGGCGCAGCGAGAAGCTGGAAGCCAAGGATGAGAACGCCATCATCAAGGAGTTCGGCACGCTTATCCCGGCGGCCGACCATCGCTACCGCATGGAGCGCATGTTCTATGCCGACCGGCCGTCCTCGGCGCTACGGGTCGCCGGCCTCGCCGGCGCGCAGCCGCTGGCGGATGCGTGGGCGGCAGTCGACAAGGGCGACAAAAACGCCGCCAAGCTGTTGAGGGCGGTGCCCGCTGCGCAGCGCTCGGCAGGCTATTTCTTCGCCGAGGCGGAATATCTGCGCAGGCAGCAGAAATTCGCCGATGCCGCCGCTGTCGTGATGAAGGCGCCGGCGGACCGCGATGCGCTGGTCGATCCCGATGCCTGGTGGGTCGAACGCCGCGTGCTCTCGCGCGAGCTGGTCGACCAGGGCGACATGAAAACCGCCTACAAAATCGTCTCCATGCACGCGGCCGAAAGCCCGGCCAATGCCGCCGAGGCTGAATTCCATGCCGGCTGGTACGCACTGCGCGGCCTCAACGATCCGGCGACCGCCGCCATCCACTTCAAGCGCATCGCCGAGCTCGCGCAGGGACCGGTGTCGCTGTCGCGCGCCTATTACTGGCTCGGCCGCGCGGCGGAAGTCGGCGGCCCGGGCAGCGCCAAGGATTATTTCACGCGCGCGGCCAGCTACGGCACCACCTTCTACGGCCAGCTCGCGGGCGAGCGCGTGGGCTTGAGGACGCTCAACATCGTCTATCCGAAACCGAGCGCCGCCGACCGCCAGAGCTTTGACGGCCGCGAGGCGGTCGCCGCGATCAAGCGGCTGCAGGAGGCGGGCTATGACCGCTACGCCGAAACGCTCTACCGCGACCTTGCCGGACAGTTGACCAGCCCGGGCGAACTGGCGCTGCTTGCGGTGCTGGCCGAAAGTCAGGGCAACCATTTCATGGCGCTGAAGGTCGGCAAGATCGCCGCCCAGCGCGGCATAGATGTCGGCGCGCTGTCGCATCCGCTGGGCGTCATTCCCGATTCGGCCAATATTTCGGGGTCGGGTAAGGCGCTTGCCTATGCGATCGCCCGCCAGGAAAGCGAGTTCAACGTCGGCGCCGTTTCCAGCGCCGGCGCGCGCGGCCTGCTGCAGTTGATGCCGGGCACGGCCAAGCAGCTGGCGAAGAAGGCCGGCATGAGTTTCTCGCAGGCGCGGCTGACGAGCGATGCCGGCTACAACGCGACGTTGGGCTCGGCTTTCCTCGGCGAGCAGCTCGACCGCTTCGGCGGCTCCTATGTGCTGACCTTCGCCGGCTACAATGCGGGCCCGAACCGCGCCGCCCAATGGGTAGCGAAATACGGCGATCCGCGTGGCAAGGACGTGGACGCCGTCGTCGATTGGATCGAGCGGATTCCGTACACGGAAACAAGAAGTTACGTGCAGCGCGTGATGGAGAATTACGAGGTCTACAGGATGCGCATTTCGGGGAAATACGACATCGTAGGGGACCTTGTGAACGGACGCAGCTGAGGCAGCGCCATTCCCTTCTCCCTTGGGGGAGAAGGAAAGAACTACTCATTTGACGATTCCCGCCCTCGCCTGTAGCTGTCGGCCATCCCCAGCGAGGAGCGGTATTCCGATGGCGAGCGACGGCTTTTCTGACTTTTTCTACGCCGCGCCTGACGGCCTGAAGCTCCACGCCCGGATTTATGGCGAGGCGAATGGCAAGGGCTGGCCGGTCGTTTGCCTGCCCGGCCTCACGCGTAACGCGCGCGACTTCCATGAACTGGCCCTCTATCTTTCCAATGGGGCCAAGAATCCGCGCAAGGTCGTCGCCTTCGACTATCGCGGACGCGGGCAATCGGACCACGATCCCGATATCGGCCACTATAATGTCGGGGTTGAAGCCGGCGACGTGCTTGCCGGACTGTCCGCGCTCGACGTCGAGCAGGCCGCCTTCATCGGCACCTCGCGCGGCGGCCTCATCATCCATGTGCTCGGCGCATTGAAGCCTGCCGTGCTGAAGGCCATCGTGCTGAACGACATCGGCCCGGTGATCGAGGCGGAGGGCCTTGCCCATATCCGCTCCTATCTCGACCGCGCGCCGAAACCGAAGACCTTCGCCGGGGCGGTGGATGCGCAGCGGCGCGTGCATGGCGCCGACTTCTCGGCGCTAGCCGACGCCGACTGGGCGCGAATGGTCCGGGCAATCTGCCGCGAGACGGAGGTCGGCTGGGTGCCGGATTTCGATCCGGCCCTGGTCGACACGCTGGCCGGCATCGACTTCGGCAAGCCACTGCCGGATCTGTGGCCGCAATTCGACCCGCTTGCGGCCATTCCGCTGCTTGCCATTCGCGGCGCAAACTCGAAGCTGCTTTCCACGGCAACGCTTAACGAGATGCAGAAGCGGCATCCCGGCATGGAAACGATCACCGCCGAAGGTCAGGGCCACGCGCCCTTCCTCGAAACCGGCGATTTGCCGGAGAAGATCGCCGCATTCCTCGATCGAGAAGAAAATCAGGTCAACGAAAAGTAAAGCCCGAGACTTATCGGCCCCCGGGCTTTGTGCTGAAGTATAGAATTTTTACGCGCCAGCGGCGCCGATCCGACAGCCTATTCGCCTTTCGAGCGCTTGCGGGACGCCTTGACCGGTTCCGACCCTTTCGCTTTCCGAGACGATGGGGCAGAGGTCGGCGTGGTGAGGGGCGACGCGAACACAGAGTTCTCCGCCGACCGCGGCGAGGCTTCACCGCCGCGCGGCTTTTCCAGAACGACGACGCAGCCGTCGAGATCGTTGGTGGCCAGATGCGCGTAACGCATGGTCATCGATAATGTCTGGTGGCCCAGCCACATCTGGACGCGCCTTATGTCGATACCGCCCTGGACGAGGCGTGAAGCGCAAGTGTGACGCAAGATATGCGGCACCACCTGTTCATCGGCGCCGAGACCGACTTCCGTCTTCGCTTCGTTCCAGATCGCACGGTACTGCGCCTGGGTCAGCTTGGTGAACGGGCCTTTCGGTCGGCGCCCTTCCGTGTTCGGCGGAAGCTTGATCACTTCCTTGACGCGTTCGGTCATCGGAATGGTGCGGCTGCGCCCGGATTTGGTGATCCAGAAGGAGACCCGGTGTTCCTGGATGTCGTTCCAGATCAGGCCGAGTGCCTCGCCGAGACGACAGCCGGTATCGATCAGGAAGACGGAAAGCCTATAGGCATCCTCGCTGCGGCTCCTGATTGCCGCGAACAGCCTCGCCTCTTCGTCCCTTTCGAGGAAACGAATCCGTCCCGCCCGCTCCTTCTGGCGGCGGAACTCGGGCAGGCTGTGGATATCTCCCATCTTATGCGCCTTACGCAGCAATTTGCTGAGGGCAGCCATCTTGCGATTGATGGTTGCGTTGCTGTTGCCGCGCTGGCGCAATGTACCGATAAGATTGTCCAGGGTGTTCTGGTCAAAGGTGCTGAAACGCTCTCCGAGCAGGATCTCGTCTATTTCACCGATGAAAGAGCTGACATTGTATTTATGCCGCCCATCATCCCAGAGTATATCTCGATAAGCTGCGAAAAGCTCTCCGACCCTATACGATCTTACTTCTCTGACCTTGTTATACGTGTAGTTAAACTTCGAATTCTGAGAAGAAAAGAACGCAAAATGACCAGAGGCCTCGGCCTCTTGAACCGCTTCGTTCGACATTTCTAGCCACACCCCCTGTGGTTAAGGGACCAGCCCTAACCGCTCGGGAGCATCCTTTCAAGAGTTTTGATCACGCAGTTGTGATTCCATCCGCCAGGAGGCGAATCCCACGAAACCGCCCTACGGGATCGTCAGCTTACCGTATTCACCCCCATCCTTTCGTTGATTGCAGCAATCGCGAAAACAAAAACGGCCCGGGCGTGGAAGCGCCCGGGCCGGATTTCACCTGTAGGATACCAGCCCTTAGAAGTCGCGCTGGAAGCGGACGAAACCACCGAGGGCGTTCTTCTTGCCCGGAGCGATGTTCGTCCAGTTGTAGTCGTTGTTGTCGTGGTCGTTGTGAGCCCAGTCGAGTTCGGTGATGACCGAGAAGCCAGGAACGATCGTGTAGGCAACGTTCGCCGCCAGACCGAACTCCTTGGCTTCGTCATACGAAACCTGCAGGTTGAACGACGTCTTCTCGTTGAACTTGTAGGTGCCACCGCCCCACACAGCCCAATTGCCGCCCCACGGCTTGTAGAAGTTGCGTGGAGCGTTGTCGTCCGTGCCGTAGCCGCCGATGACAAACAGCGAGAAGGCATCGTTGACGTTCACGTCCAAGCGAACCTTGCCGGCCCACTCTTCCCAGTTGCTGTTGTAAGCGACGACACCGCTGATGCCGCCCCAGCCTTGCGTCCACTTCACGCCGCCGACGATATGCGGCACGTAGCTGTCGATGAGTTCGCTACCCGGGAACGTCCCGGTGCCGTCAGTGGTACGAGGGCTTGCGTCGTGATAGCCACCGTACGAATTGCCCTCTTCGAACGAGATGATCGCCGAGAAGCCGTTGCCAGCATCGAAGGTGTAGCTGATCAGGTTGGTGTCGAAGCCGCCGTAAGGCACGATCGTATCGTTGATGACCGCGCCGGCATAGCCCTGGAAGGTATCGAAGGCCGATTCGTCAGCGCCGATACGCAGACCGCCGAGCTGGACCCAAGCAAAGTGGGTATTGACCGACGAAGCACCGTCGCTGAAGTCGAAGCGGGTCTCCGTGTAGGTCTTCAGGGTGCCGAGCTCGGTTTCCTGACCGGTCCAGGTCTTCAGCGCGAAGCGGGCGTTCTTGTGCCACGAACGCTGCGAGTCGCCGTCCATGACGTCGGTGGTGCCGCGACCGGTGAACGAGCCCCGCTCACCAGCCGAAGCGTCATAGCGAACATAGCCGCCGATGCGCAGGCAGGTTTCGGTGCCCGGGATGTAGAAGTAGCCAGCGCCGTAGACGTCGCAGATCTTGACGTATTCGGCCGGTTCCGGCTCGGCGACGGTCACTGCGTCGGCGGCGCGAGCACCGGAAACTGCGATCAGTGCCGCAGCTGAGCCGAGAAGAAGGCTCTTGATGTTCATTTTCTGACCTCCAGTCAAAAGTTAAAAAACGGGTCTGGGTATTTTTTGCTGAAGGACAGCGTTCCCTGCCCCATCCCCACTACCGAAAAAGATGCGCACCGCGCCGCTCCTTCGAAGCTGACATTACCCATGAGCCGGCGCCGTTCAACCACGATCGTACCGCCGCAAGGGCTGTCCGGGCGCTATCGCCGGGCGTTGTTGCACAAATGACACGATTTGGCCTCACTCAGAAAGCTCTCGTTAACCATCGAGGCCCTTGGGCCCTGAATCCGGGCGAATCCGGCGATCAACTGGCTGCATTGTGGCGGTCTGGCGAGTCGCGCTGCCAGGTTGTTGCCAGAGAATCGCCTTGCAAGGGAAGATTTGTCGCGCGCGGCGCGGGGGAAGATGGCGGAGAGGATGGGATTCGAACCCACGAGAAGCTTTTGACCTCTACTCCCTTAGCAGGGGAGCGCCTTCGACCACTCGGCCACCTCTCCGTTGCGCCGCTGGATAAAGAAAAGCGCGGGGACAATCAACAAGCCGGGGCCATAATCGCCGAAAAATCCTTGGTCCGGCAGCTGCGACAGCGGGCGCCGTACCGGCATGACATCGGATCATGAGCGGCAGATCGGGGCTTGCGCAGCCTTTTCGAGCCAAGTCCCGGCGACTCATTCAAACTCCCGTCGCACACCGGGAACCGGACGCGCAATCGCCCGAGCAAATACCTTTGGCTTCGCTGCCTAAGGCGAAAAAGAAAGCAATAACAAAGCATTGATGGTGATTTCGACGGAGGACGCCTAACGCTTCCACTCGATTCTGACTGGAGGTCAGAAAATGAACATCAAGAGCCTTCTTCTCGGCTCAGCTGCGGCCCTGATCGCAGTTTCCGGTGCTCGCGCCGCCGACGCGGTGACCGTCGCCGAGCCGGAACCCGCCGAATACGTCAAGATCTGCGACGTGTACGGCTCCGGCTACTTCTACATCCCGGGCACAGAGACCTGCCTGCGCATCGGCGGTTATGTCCGCTATGACGCCGGCTTCGGCGATGTCGGCACCTTCACCGGCGCACGCGCCGACGACGTCGTCACCGGCAAGAACCAGGGCACCTGGTACAAGGACGCCCGCTTCACGCTGAAGACCTGGACCGGCCAGGAAACGGAACTCGGCACGTTGAAGACCTATACCGAAACGCGCATGAACTTCCAAAATTCGCCCTTCGACAACGGGGCTGGCAATAGTGCTCATAACAGCTTCGATATGCACTTTGCCTGGATTCAGCTTGGCGGCCTGCGGGTGGGCCTGGACGAATCGGCATTCGACACGTTCGTCGGCTACGCCGGCAACGTCATCAACGACACTATCGTTCCCTATGGCGGGTTCAAGACCGGTGTCGTTCAGTACTACTTCGACGCCGGCAACGGCTTCTCGGCGATGGCCTCTCTCGAAGAGGGTTCCGGCGGCGGCGCGCTCGCCCGGGGTACTGGCACCTACGGTTATGGCCGCAGCACGATCGACAGCTATGTTCCGCATGTCGTGGGCGGCGTGAAGTACACGCAGGGCTGGGGTGATGTCGTCGGCGTCGTCGCCTACGACAGCAACTACGAATATGTGTCCGGCAAGGTTCGCCTGGATGTGAACATCAACAACCAGCTGTCGCTGTTCGGCATGTTCGGCTACGCCAGCGAAGGAAAGCTTAACGATCTCGGCGCAGACCCGGCGTTCGGTCGCGGCTTCTACAAGCCGTGGGGCGGTCACTGGGGCTTCTGGGCTGGCGGCACCTACAAGTTCAGCGACAAGGCGTCGTTCAACCTTCAGGTGTCGGGTGACCAGTGGAAGGACTACGGTATCGCCGCCAACGTGGCTTACACCGTCGTTCCTGGCTTCACGATCACGCCCGAAGTCGATTACCAGCACGTCGGTTCGGGCGCCATTGCCGCCGGCAACGTTTGGGCTGGCGCCGAGAAGAAGAACTCCGTCGGCGGCATCATCCGCTTCCAGCGCGACTTCTAGGACCAGATATCTCTGGAGAGACGGGAGAACCCGGCGGGCAACCGCCGGGTTTTCTTTTTGTTTGGATGGGTGTCTCAAAAGCGCTGCGCGGTTCGGGTGGTCGAAGCCGCCCCAATCTCGTCAATGGTGGAGCAAGGAGCAAAGCTACGCGGCGCAGACCACAGAATAACGATCGCGATGGGCGTTTCGGCCAATCTCCAGGGCGTGCCACCTGCCAGCGCAAACCGAGCTGGGCGGTCAAAGTCCCTGTGCAGTGCCACCAGGCGTTCGACCCGATTGCGGCGCAGCGGCGGTGGAAAGCTTTGGATTCCGTTAGACGGCAAACCGGAGCAGCCGCACCCCGTGATCGAAGTCAAACCTCGGCGAGGTCGCCCAAGGCTTCAATCAAGGGCTGGATCTCACTTTCGTAATTCTTCCACCGCTTCACGGACGATTTGTAGATCGGCTGGCGGACCTGCCAGCGACTGGGCGTGGTGACCGCCCCTTCCCTATCGAAGAAGCGCAGGCATGCGTCGTCCCAAGGCAGGCCGAGATGATCGATGAGCCGGCGCGACTGTGGCTCTTGATTCTCGACAAGCGTCTCATAGCGATTTTCGAAGATACTACCTGGCAAAACCTCGTTCCAGTGATGCATCAGGCGGTCATATTCCCGATAGTATTGGCCGAGTACCTTCAGGTCGGTATTGTAGCTGTGCGCCGGGCTAAACGGCAAGACATAGCATGACACGCAATTGTCGATGGCATCGCGACGACACTGAACGATTCGCGCATTGGGGAACAGGAGGGCGATAAGACCGATCAGCTCAAAATTGTGCGGCTGCTTGTCGACGACCCGGAGCGCGGCAGGCGCCCGTTCCCTGAGGTAGGATAGATGCTCTTCGGCCAGCGTCCTGGCCAGCTCCGGCGTAAGAGAATTGACGGCCTTGCCCAAATCGTCAGCCGACGATTTGAGGTCGATTGCATTTGCCACCCGCCTTAATTTTTCAAGTTCTCCCGCGCCATGAACCCCAGGATGACTGGCCAGGATCTGTTCCGTCAGCGTCGTTCCGGAACGAGGCATGCCAACCACGAACACAGGGAGATCGGAAGGATTGCCAAAGCCGGACGCGGCAGCAAACAGGCCGGGCGTGAAGATTTCAATCATCGAGTCCACGAAACGACGATACTGATCGATGTCGAACTTGTGGCCGGCGGCCTGCTTGGCCTTGTTGAAATGGTCGAATGCTTCCGCGTAGCGCTTGAGGTCGTTCTGCACTTTACCGGCGGCATAGTGAAGGCTCTGCACCGCCTCCGCGTTGAGCCCCGGACGGTCGAGCTCTCGAAGGATCGATTGGAGTTCCGGGGGCTCCTCGCTATATTTCCGGCTCTGCACGAGCTCGTAGTAAGCGGCCGCTACGTCGACGCGTCGTTCGATGGCCTCATTGAGATAGGCGCCGGCCTCGTCCATACGTCCCAGGCCGGTTAGCGTAGCAGCCATCCCGATACGCGCCTTGGGATGGTCACGGTTGATCTTCAGCGCCTTCTCATAAAGCGGCAATGCCAGGTCAGGTTTGTCGAACTCGGTATAAACACGCCCCAGGGCGCAAAGGGCCTCGACAAGATCGGGCTGTATTTCCAGGGCATGCCGGATGTACCTGATGGCTGCCGAGAATTCACTCACTCTCGCATAGGCTTCGCCGAAGCTGAGATGGTAATATGCATTTTTCGGGTCTTCGGCGACCGCGCGCGCGAAATAGCGCAGAGCCGCCTCGTCGTCATAGCCCAGACAAACCGTGCCCATGATGTATAGGGCCAGCGGATGGTTCGGCGTCCGCGCCAGCACCTGAAGGCATAAATCCTGCGCTTCAGCAAACCGTTTGGCCTGTTGATGCTCATAAGCTTTCTTCAGCAGCGCATCATCGGCCTGCGCGCGCGCGAACGAATTTGCTTTCGGCAGGCCTGGCTGTGGCGGGTTTGCCTGGGGCCATCTGGGTTTCGGCGCAGCGCCGGATTTGAGGTGTTTTGACCAGGCAGGCGGCAGACGATTGCTCATCCGGTCTGCTATCAATAACCGCCGAAGGAATCCAGTCAAAGCTTGGTGAGCGCGAGCCTGTCGTTCAAGTATCCGCGAGATCGCCAAGCGCCTCGATCAGCGGCTGAATTTCGTTTTCATAGTTCTTCCAGCGCTTGACCGATGTCTTGTAGATCGGCTGCCGGACCTGCCAACGGCTCGCCGTGGTCACGGAACCCTCCTTGTCGAAAAAGCGCAGGCAGGCATCGTCCCACGGCAAGCCGATGTAGTCGATCAGCCGGCGCGACTGTGCCTCCTGGTCGTCAACGAGCGTCTCATAGCGATTCTCGAAGATGCGGCCTGGAAGCACTTCATTCCAATGCCGCATCAAGCGGTCATATTCGCGATAGTACAAGCCCAGGGTTCTCAGGTCATTGCTGTAGCTGTGATAACCATTGAACGGCAGAACGAAGCAGGAAATGCAATTGTCGATGGCGTCGCGACGACAGTGAATGATGCGCGCCTTGGGAAAGAGCAGGCCAATAAGGCCGATTAGCTCAAAATTGTGCGGCATCTTGTCGACGATACGCAGCGCCGTGGCCGACCGTTTCGCAAGATAAGACAAATGCTCCATGGCGAGCGTTTTCGACAGTTCCGGCGTGATCGAATCGACAATCCCGCTTAACTTGCCAGCCAATGAGGGCTTGAGGCCGATGGCATTCGCAACTCGCCCCAATTTGGCAAGCTCCCCCGCGCCGTAGACATCGGGATGACTGGCCAGGATCTGTTCCGTCAGCGTCGTCCCGGAGCGCGGCATGCCGACCACGAAAACCGGCTGTTCGGAGGAATCGCCAAAGCTGTGCTCGGCGGCGGCAAATAGCCCCGGTGTGAAGACCTCGATCAGCGCGTCGACCCACCGACGATACCGGTCGATGTCGAATGGTTGAGAAGCCTGTCTCGCCTTCCGGAAATGATCGAACGCTTCATCGTAGCGTTTGAGATCGTTGAGCATCTTGCCGGCGGCATGGTGGAGCAGCCGAGCGCCGTCCGGTCCGAGTTTCGCATTGCCAAGTTCACGAAGAATGGCCCGGAGTTCCGGAGGCTCCTGAGTGAACTTCCGCGTATGCGCAAGACGGTAATAGGCGCCCGGCAGGTCCATGCGCCGCTCTATCGCCTGGTTCAGACAGGCGGCGGCTTCATCCATGCGGCCCACGCTGCTGAGGGCATTGGCCATCCCCACTCTGATCTCGGGGTGATCGGGGTCGATTTTCAGCGCTTTCTCGTAAAGCGGCAAAGCCAGGTCTGGCTTATCGGATTCCACATAGGCACGGCCCAAGGCACAAAGAGCCGCGACAAGATCGGGCTGCAGTTCCAGGGCGTATCGCATATGCTCGATCGCCGGCGAGTGTTCGCCGACCTTAAGATAGGCGTCGCCCAGGCTGAGGTGATAATAGGCATTGCGCGGCTCCTCCGCGATGGCGCGGGCAAAATATTGCAACGCCGTCTCGTCGTCATAGCCCAGGCATATAGTTCCCATGATAAAAAGGGCGCCCGGATGGTTCGGCGTGCGCGCCAGAACCTGCAGGCACAGATCCTGAGCCTGCTCCGGACGCTTGGCCTGCTTATGCTCATAAGCTTGCTTCAGCAGCAGGTCGTCGGACTGCGCGCGTGCGTCCGGTCTCGAGGGATTCGCTTGCGGCAATCGGGGTTTGGGCGCCGGACCGGACTTGATGTGTTTGGCCCAGGCGGGTGGGAGACGGTTGTTCATGGCGTTTCGCTAGCAAAAGAAGCCGCCGGAATCCAGCCCGCTCGAGACCATGCCTCGCCAGCGGGTCCCACCCAAGCTTGCGCCGGTCGGGGGATCACGCTAGCAAGAACGCCCCTTTCTACGCGAGCCTGTGCCATGCTTCGTCGCCCTTCCCTCACGCCGATCATCGGCGCGCTTCCCACCACGGTGCCGTTCGTCGGTCCGGAGGCGCAGGAGCGTGAGCGCGGGCGGCCGTTCCGCGCCCGCATCGGCGCCAATGAAAGCAGTTTCGGCCCCTCGCCGCGCGTCATCGCCCGGATGGAGAGCGTTGCCCGCGACCAGTGGATGTATTGCGATCCCGACAATTACGAACTCAAGGTGGCGGCCGCCGCGCATCACGGCGTGGCCGTCGAAAACGTGGTCGTGGGCGAAGGCATCGACGGCCTGCTCGGCCTGGTAGCGCGCATGTATGTCGGTCCCGGCGAAGCCGTGGTCACCTCGCTCGGCGCCTATCCCACCTTCAACTTCCACATTGCCGGCGTCGGCGGCCGGCTGGTGACGGTCCCCTATGCCAACGATAAGGAATATCTCGACGGGCTTCTCGCCAAGGTCGCGAGCGAAAAGGCGCCGCTGGTCTATCTCTCCAATCCCGACAATCCGATGGGAAGCTGGTGGGAGGCACCGGATGTCGTCCGCTTCATCGAAGCGCTGCCGGAAACCACCATGCTGGTGCTCGACGAGGCCTATGGCGAATTGGGACCGGCCTCCGCGCTGCCGGCGATCGATGTCGCGCGGCCGAACGTCATCCGCATGCGCACCTTCTCCAAGGCTTACGGACTGGCCGGCATACGCTGCGGCTATGCGGTCGCGGAAGCGGAGGTGATCCGCGATTTCGAGAAGATCCGCAATCATTACGGCGTCAGCCGCATGGCGCAGATCGCCGGCCTCGAGGCGCTTGCCGACCAGGACTATTTGCGGTCGGTGGTGGCGCGCGTGGCGGCGGGCCGCGAGCGCATTTCAACCATCGCCAGGCAGAACGATCTCAAGCCGTTGCCGTCTGCGACCAATTTCGTCACCATCGACTGCGGCCGCGACGGCGCCTTCGCGCTGAAGGTCATGCAGAACCTCTTGTCGCGCGACGTGTTCATCCGCAAGCCGATGGCGCCACGGCTCGACCGCTGCATAAGGGTGAGCGTCGGCCTAGACCATGAGCTCGACATCTTCGCCGAGGAACTGCCGGGCGCCCTGGCGGCGGCGCGGGGGAACTGATCCAGTCCCTTGTTGCCTTTGCCCTTTGCCGTGCCAGATTCCGCCAAGTGCAACGCGGAATAAGGCAATGCAGGGCGAACACAGAATCGTTCGGGCGCGCGTTTCCGGTGCGGTGCAAGGCGTGAGCTACCGCGTCTGGGCACGAGGCGAAGCCGTGCGTCTTGGGCTGACGGGTTGGGTGCGCAACGAGCGCGACGGCTCGGTCACCGCACTGATCGCCGGCGCCGATGGCGCCGTCACGGCAATGATTGAACGCCTGTGGCAAGGGCCGCGGGGCGCGCTTGTCTCGAAGGTCGAGATCGAGGAAGCGGCCGACGACGCGCCCGTGGATTTCAGGATCATCGTCTAGACGTGATGGCGTTTCGTTGAATCGCCCTCACGATCTAACTCTTTGTTGGAGCATGATCTTTCTCCGAAAACGGGTTCCCACTTTTCGGGATCATGCTCTAGCCTCATCTTGTCCTGCAAACCATAGCGGGGGACAAGTGCATGGCACATCTTGAATTAATTGAACGTTCGTTTTATTAATGCCGCGGCGGGTACCGGAGGTAAGCGTGGCGCGCACTACAGGTTCCGATGGGGAAAAGACCGAGGCCGCCGTCCGCGAAGCGGCAGTCAGCCTGATCGCGCGGCTGGGCTACGAGGCGATGTCGATGCGACAGCTGGCGGCGGAGGTCGGCGTGCAGGCGGCCGCGCTCTACCGCTATTTTCCAACCAAGGAGGATCTTCTGTTCACGCTGATGCGTGAGCATATGGAAGGTCTGCTCGAGGCCTGGAGCGCGGCGCGACCGGCCAACGCCGATCCGGTCACCCGGCTTGCAGCCTATGTCGAGAACCACATCGCCTTCCACATCGAGCGGCGCCACGCCACCCATGTCTCCAACATGGAGTTGCGCAGCCTGTCGCATGAAAGGCTGACGCAGATCCTCAAGATGCGCACGGCCTATGAAAAGGAGCTGCGCATGATCCTGCGCGACGGCGCCGAGGCCGGTGTCTTTCAGGTCGACGACACCGGGCTAACCGCCATGGCGCTGATCCAGATGATGACCGGCGTCATCGTCTGGTTCCGTCCGGGCGCGCGGCTGTCGATCGCCGAAGTCACGGCATCATATCTTTCGATGACAATGCGCCTTGTCGGCGCGACAATCAGCCATGGCACCGCGCGTCCTTCCGGGCGCGCCGCCGTGGCGCTCTGATTGAGGCATGGTCCCCGCGAAGACCGGGGGGTGCGCAGGGAGGAACGGCATGTACACGAACACGCTCAGCTTCGGACTTGATCCGGATATCGAGGCGTTGCGCGATACGGTGCGGCGCTTCGCCCAGGACAGGATCGCGCCGATCGCGGCCGAGATCGACCGCTCCAACGAGTTTCCCGCGCATCTGTGGACCGAACTCGGGGCGCTCGGCCTACTCGGCATCACGGCCGACCCCGATTTCGGCGGCAGCGGCATGGGCTATCTCGCGCATGTCGTGGCGATGGAGGAGATTTCGCGCGCGTCCGCCTCGGTCGGCCTCTCCTATGGCGCGCACTCGAATCTCTGCGTCAACCAGATCAACCGCTGGGCCACGCCAGCGCAGAAGGAGAAGTATCTGCCTACCCTTTGCTCGGGCGAGACCGTCGGCGCGCTGGCGATGTCGGAACCGGGCGCCGGCTCGGACGTGGTGTCGCTCAGGCTGCGCGCCGAAAAGCGCAATGACCGCTATGTGCTCAACGGCTCGAAAATGTGGATCACCAATGGCCCCGACGCCGGAACGATGGTGGTCTATGCCAAGACCGATCCGGAGCGCCATTCGCGCGGGATCACCGCTTTCATCGTGGAAAAGACGATGGCCGGCTTTTCGGTGGCGCAGAAGCTCGACAAGCTCGGCATGCGCGGCTCCAATACCGGCGAGCTGGTGTTCAAGGATGTCGAGGTGCCGTTCGAGAACGTGCTGCATGAAGAAGGACGCGGCGTCGAGGTGCTGATGTCGGGGCTCGACTATGAGCGGGCAGTGCTTTCCGGTGGACCGATCGGGCTGATGGCGGCCTGCCTGGACGTCGCTGTGCCTTACGTGCATGAGCGCAAGCAGTTCGGCCAGCCGATCGGCACGTTCCAGCTGGTACAGGGTAAGCTCGCCGACATGTATTCGACGATGAACGCTGCGCGCGCTTACGTCTATGCGGTGGCCGCCGCCTGCGACCGCGGCGAGACCACGCGCAAGGACGCCGCCGGCTGCGTGCTCTTCGCCGCAGAAAAGGCGACGCAGATGGCTCTCGACGCCATCCAGCTGCTCGGCGGCAACGGCTATATCAACGATTACCCGACGGGACGGCTGCTGCGCGACGCCAAGCTCTACGAGATCGGCGCCGGCACCAGCGAGATCCGCCGCTGGCTGATCGGACGCGAGATCATGGCGGAGGGGGTTTAACGTGGCCACACTGCAAACCCAAATCTCCCCCTCCTCCGACACCTTCCGAGTCAATGCCGAGCGCATGCGGGCGCTGGTCGACGACATCGCCGAGAAGGCTGCAAGCGTCGAGCGCGGCGGCTCGGATGAGGCGCGTGAACGCCACGTCTCGCGCGGCAAGCTTCTGCCGCGCGAGCGGCTGGCGCAATTGCTCGACACCGGCTCGCCTTTCCTCGAGATCGGTCAGTTCGCGGCGTGGTCGATGTATGGCGAGGACATTCCAGCGGCCGGCATCATCACCGGCGTCGGCCGGGTCGAGGACACCGAGGTGATGGTCGTCGTCAACGACGCCACGGTGAAGGGCGGCACCTATTATCCGCTGACGGTGAAGAAGCATCTCAGGGCACAGGAGATCGCGCTGCAGAACAACCTGCCCTGCGTCTACCTGGTCGACAGCGGCGGCGCCAATCTGCCGAACCAGGACGAGGTCTTCCCCGACCGAGAGCATTTCGGCCGCATCTTCTACAACCAGGCCAACATGTCGGCGGCCGGCATCCCGCAGATCGCCTGCGTGATGGGTTCCTGCACGGCGGGCGGCGCCTATGTGCCGGCGATGTCGGACGAGACGATCATGGTGCGCAACCAGGCGACCATTTTTCTCGGCGGCCCGCCGCTGGTGAAGGCCGCGACCGGCGAGGATGTCAGCGCCGAGGAACTCGGCGGCGCCGATGTCCACACTAGGCTTTCCGGCGTCGCCGACCACTACGCCATGGACGACGAACATGCCTTGGCCATTTGCCGGCGCATCATCCGGAACCTGAATCGGAACAAGGCCCTAAGCCTGAATTTGCAGAAGCCGATTCAACCGCTTTACGATCCGCGGGAACTCTACGGCGTCGTGCCGACGGATTTGCGCCAGCCCTATGACGTGCGCGAAGTGATCGCGCGTCTCGTCGACGGCTCGGAGTTCGACGAGTTCAAGCAGAACTACGGCACGACGTTGGTCACCGGCTTCGCGCATCTGCACGGTATGCCGGTCGGCATTCTCGGCAACAACGGCGTGCTGTTTTCCGAAAGCGCGCTGAAGGGCGCTCATTTCATCGAGCTCTGCTGCCAGCGTGGCATTCCACTGGTCTTCCTGCAGAACATCACCGGCTTCATGGTCGGCCGCAAATACGAGGCCGGCGGCATAGCCAAGGACGGCGCCAAGCTGGTGATGGCGGTCGCCACCGCGAAGGTGCCGAAGCTCACGGTGATCATCGGCGGCTCGTTCGGCGCCGGCAATTACGGTATGTGCGGCCGCGCCTATTCGCCCCGCTTCCTGTGGATGTGGCCGAACGCGCGCATCTCCGTGATGGGCGGCGAGCAGGCGGCGACGGTGCTCGCCATGGTCAAGCGCGAGGGCATCGAACGCAAGGGTGGTGCATGGAGCGCCGAGGAGGAAGCGAAGTTCAAGAAGCCGATCCTGATGAAATACGAGCATGAGGGCCACCCGCTCTATTCCTCGGCGCGGCTCTGGGACGACGGCATCATCGATCCGGCCAGGACCCGCGACGTGCTGGCGCTCAGCCTCTCGGCGGCGCTCAATGCGGAGGTCGAGGAGACGAAGTTCGGCGTGTTCAGGATGTGATGATGAGCGCTCTCGGCGACAGGATCCGCATCCACACCGGCGACATCACCAGGCTCGCGGTCGACGCGATCGTCAACGCAGCGAATTCCTCGCTGCTCGGTGGCGGCGGTGTCGACGGCGCTATTCACCGCGCGGCAGGGCCCGAGCTGGTTGCCGAATGCCGCACGCTTCACGGCTGCAAGACCGGCGACGCCAAGCTGACCAAAGCCTATCGCCTGCCGGCGCGCTATGTCATCCACACGGTGGGCCCGGTTTGGCAAGGCGGTAGCAAGGGCGAAGCCGAGCTGCTCGCCTCCTGTTACCGGCGCTCGCTCGAAATCGCGCGTGACCATGATTGCCAGACGGTGGCATTTCCGGCGATCTCGACCGGTATTTACGGCTATCCGAAAGACCAGGCTACGGAGATCGCCGTCGGCACCGTAAGCACCTTCCTGCGGGAAAACGCGGTGCCGGATGTCATTACTTTCTGCTGCTTCGATGAGCAGACGGCGGAGGTTTACCGGCGGACCGTTGCTGATACAGGTGAAGGCTGAACTTATGGGCCAACCGATTCCTCAATGCAGGCAAATGCGAATTTCCAGACGCCTGGTGGCGCAGGTGAAAGATATTCGTTATTCCTCATCTTGCATTGGGCGAATGGGGTTGGGTGGAAATGATCTTGAAATATTGCGGCAAGTCGATTGCCTGGATACTTTTCGGACTTCTAATATTTGCGGTGCCTGCCCCCGTGGCGGCAGAATCGTTGGCGGGCAAGATCGGCAACAAACGGTTTGCTCCGAATTTGTCGCTGGATCCAAAGGAAGCTTGCTACAAAGCCTATCTCGCTTACAAAGCGGCGAGCGGGCATTCGGCCTATGCGACGACCTTCTATTCGCGCGTCGTCGATCTTTACATAATCTGCGGCGCGAAACTCAACGCGCCGACCCAGAAGGCGGCGGAAGAGATCGCCTTGCGCAACTGCCAATACGGCCTGAAAAAGTGGAAGGTCAGAACCGCGAGCGGCGGCTGCGCCATCGCCGCTTCGAAATAGGCCGGCGCCTGCAGGACTGGTGCCGCCCCAAGCAAAGCCGGGAGGCCCCATGTTCGGCAAGATCCTGATCGCCAATCGCGGCGAGATCGCCTGCCGCGTCATCCGCACTGCCCGCAAGCTCGGCGTGCGCACCGTGGCCGTCTATTCCGACGCCGACGCCAAGGCTTTGCATGTCCAGATGGCCGACGAAGCGGTGCATATCGGCCCCTCGCCCGTCGCAGAAAGCTATCTGCGGGGCGACAGGATCGTGGCCGCGGCACTCGCCACCGGTGCCGAAGCCATCCATCCCGGCTACGGTTTCCTGTCGGAAAATCCCGACTTCGTCGACCGGGTGACGGCGGCAGGCCTCGTCTTCATCGGCCCTTCCGCCGCCTCGATCCGTGCCATGGGATTGAAGGACGCCGCCAAGCGGCTGATGGAAACGGCCGGCGTGCCGGTGGTGCCCGGCTATCACGGCGAAGCGCAGGAAATCGTGTTGCTTGCCTCCAAGGCGCGCGAGATCGGCTACCCCGTTCTGATCAAGGCGCGCGCCGGCGGCGGCGGCAAGGGCATGCGGCGCGTCGACCACCCCGACGATTTCTCGGAAGCACTTTCCGGAGCGCGGCGCGAAGCGAAAGCTGCGTTCGGCGACGATCGCGTGCTCGTCGAAAAATATGTCGACAAGCCGCGCCATATCGAGTGCCAAGTGTTCGGCGACAATTTCGGCAATGCGGTGCATCTTTTCGAACGCGACTGCTCGGCGCAACGCCGCCACCAGAAGGTGATCGAGGAGGCGCCCGCCCCCGGCATGACGCCGGAACTGCGCAAGGCGATGACGGAAGCGGCCGTGAAGGCCGCAAAGGCGATCCATTATTCGGGCGCTGGCACGATCGAATTCATCGTCGATGCTTCCGAAGGACTGAAAGCCGACCGCTTCTGGTTCATGGAGATGAACACGCGGCTGCAGGTCGAACACCCCGTCACCGAGATGGTCACCGGCGTCGATCTGGTCGAATGGCAGTTGCGCGTCGCGTCTGGCGAAAAACTGCCGAAGACGCAGGATGAAATCACTCTGTCGGGCCACACTTTCGAGGCGCGCCTCTATGCCGAGGACGCCGCGAAAGGCTTCCTGCCGGCGACCGGCACCCTGCACCATCTCAAATTCCCCGACGCGGCGCCGGAAAACGCCGCGATGCGCATCGAGACCGGCGTACGCGCCGGCGATGCGATCTCGCCTTTCTACGATCCGATGATCGCCAAGCTGGTCGTGCATGCCAAGGACAGGGCCTCGGCGCTCAATGCCCTGCGCGAGATGCTGGCGCGGACGGAAGTGGCCGGTTCGACCGTCAACACCGCCTTCCTGGCGGCGCTCGCCGCCGATGCCGATTTCGCCGCCGGCGATGTCGATACCGGGTTGATCGGCCGGCATCAGGAAGCGCTCACCGCCGTTCCCGCGCCGCGCGATGAGACGATCGCAGCTGCGGCGCTTGCCGCGACGGATGCCGGCGCGCCCGGTCCCGCCGCCGATCCGTGGTCCACGCTTTCAGGCTACGCCCATTTCCACACGCTCGCGCGCCGCATCCACCTGCGCCACGGCGAGGAGAACATTCTGGCCAGGGTTTCGGCACGGCCGGACGGCCGCTTCCAGGTGGCGCTGGAAGTGCCGCATGACGCGGTGAACACGCATGATCTGAGGACCATGCCGCGCGCCGTCCGCTGGCCCGGCCACGTCACCGTCTTCGAGGGCGCGGTCGGTTACACCTTCACGGTTCCCGATCCTCTCGCAAAGGCCGACGAAGCCGGAGCCGCTTCGGGCAGCCTGCGCGCGCCGATGCCGGGGCTGGTCAAGCTGGTGCGGGCCGCAGCGGGCGATGCCGTGATCAAGGGCCAACCGCTTCTGATCCTCGAAGCGATGAAAATGGAGCACACGATCGCCGCCCCGCATGACGGCGTGATCGCCGAGATCATGGCCGAAGGCGCGCAGGTCAGCGACGGCACGGTGCTGGTGCGCTTTGTCGAGGACAGTCAGACCTGATTTAAAGAAAATGGCCGGGACGAGCCCGGCCATTTCCTCGATAGCTGCAGAACCGACTTACGGCTTGATCGGCGCGTATTTGCCGTCGTGCCACTGGTTGATGTCGTAGCTGGCGTTCTTCAGGTCGCCCTTCTCGTCGAAGATGACGTCGCCGACGACGGTGCTGATCGGCTTGCCGTCCTTGAGCGCCTCCGCGACCTTGGCCGGATCGTCGCTGCCGGCGCGCTTGACGCCTTCGGCCACGGCCTGGATCACGGCATAGGAGAACAACGTGAAGCCTTCAGGCGTGAAGCCGCCGGCCTTGATCTTGGCGACCGCGTCCTTCGCTTCCGGCTTGGCCTGCGGGTCCGACGGGAAGACGAACATGGTGCCTTCGCCGGCCGGGCCAGCGACCTGCCAGAATTCCGGCGAGGCGATCGAGTCCGGCATGATCAGCTGGAACTTGACGTTCTGCTCGGCCGACTGACGCAGGATCAACCCCGCCTCCGGGTGGTAGCCGCCGAAATACACGACGTCGGCCTTGAGCTGCTTCAGCTTGGTGACCAGAGCCGAATAGTCCTTCTCGCCGGCATTGATGCCTTCGTAGTCGACTTCCTTGAGGCCGCCGGCATTCATCGTCGCCTTCACGGCATCGGCGACGCCCTGGCCGTAAGCACTCTTGTCGTGCAGGATGACGACGTTCTTGCCGGCATATTTCTTGGCGATCCACGGGCCGATGAAGGCGCCCTGCGCGTCGTCACGCGTGTAAAGGCGCATGATGGTCGGCCAGCCCGCCTTGGCGGCGGCGTCGGTCAGCACCGGGTTGGACGAGGCGGGGCTCATCATCAACGTGCCGGCTTCGGCATAGACGGCCGAGGCCGGAATGCTCGAGCCCGAACAGGCATGGCCGTCGACGAACTTGACGCCATTGGCGACGATGCGGTTGGCCACCGACACAGCCTGCTTCGGATCGCACTGGTCATCCTCGATGTCGAGCTTGATCTTGGAGCCGTTGACGCCGCCGGCGGCATTGATCGCATCGGCGGCAGCCTGCGCGCCCTGCTTGAACTGGTCACCGATGGTGGCGAGTTGGCCGGTCATCGGGCCGACCACCGAAATGGTGATGTCGTCGGCGAAGGCAACCGGCGCGCTCATCATCAGACCAAATGCGGCCGCGCTCAAAATACCCAATTTTTTCATGACTATAAGAACTCCTCCACTTGCGCATGGCCATCCCGGCCGCGCTTCCTTCACAGAGCCGGGACAATTTCACCCTTCGCTGAAACTGTCGAGAGGACAATTCAGAAGCTTTTGGTTCATTTCGGCCGGGATTGCTTGGGCCACGCGCCCCGTGATTACCTCGCGTAATGCAAAAAGCCGCGCCGGCCTTGTTTTCGGCCGGTCGCGGCTTTTGCAGTCGAGCTCCCCAGACGGCCCCACGCCTGAAACCCGCTCGCTTCCCTGTCTTGTCGCGCAGTCGGGCGAGTTCGCCCTCTGCATTCTTGTTGTTGTTGATCGGCCGTCTTATCGCGGCCTTTTCCCCTGAAGACTTTCGAGCGCTACACCCGCGGGATCAGTGCATCGTCATCCATTCGCGCGCTTCGCGCAGCGCCTTGGCGATCTCGAGCTTCGACATGGTGGCCGACAGTTCCGAGCGTAGCTCGGCGGCGCGGACCGAGCCCTTGATTGCGGCGATGTTGAACCATTTGTGGGCGGCAACGACGTCGGTCTCGCAATCGCGGCCGGTCGCATACATCATGCCCAGTTCGAAAAGAATGTCGGCCTGGGCGGTCGCCCCCATGGCGCCGAAGCCGTCTTCGAGCATTTCAAAGCGTGCCATTTCAATCCCCTGTCTGGCTCCCGAGAGCTGCCTCCTTTTTCCCTTGGTGTCCCTCGGGGCGAGCCGCTCTTTCGATGCTTTCGAGGATGAAGCCTGGCTTTGAATCCGTCGTTAAATGGCGTGCTTAATTTGAGGAAAACAAAGCTAAAACAAGAGGTAAACGCAGAAATTCGTTAAGCATGGGAATCCAGCGTTTCAGCCATTTTGCATCAAATTCGACGAAAATTGCCGCGATCGGAATCAAGACTTCGCTAACCACGGAAACCAAAGCGCTTTTCGGGTTTCGTTTATTTCGGGCGATAGCCGGCGCGAAAATCCTTACGACCTTCCGTGGCGGCACCGCTTTCGTTTTGGCCGGAGCTGGATTAGCTTTACCTTTGCGTAAGGGAAGGCGGACCGGAGCCCGCCGCATGCCCATTGGGAGGAGGACAAGATGTTTCGAACGATGAGCCTGGCCCTGGCTGCCACCTTGATAATGGCGGGTGCCGCGTGGGCCGACCCGATCGAAGGCAGTTGGAAGACGCAATCCGGCGAGACCGCGACGATCGGCGGCGGCGGCTCATTCTCCATCACGCTCAAGACAGGCAAATATGCCGGCAAGACCATCGGCTCTCTGAAAGCGGCCGGCGACAACAAATATGCCGGCAGCATCACCGACCCGGCGAACGACAAGACCTATTCCGGCAAGGCGACCCTTACAGGCACGACGCTCAAGATGAGCGGTTGCGTGCTCGGCGGCCTGATCTGCAAGAGCCAGACCTGGCACAAGCTCTGATCGCCAATCTCAGATCGTCCAAACGGGGTCTAAGCGGCCCCGTTTTTCTTTGCAGCGTCAGCGCTTTCGCTGACCCGCACCAAGTCTCCCGCGCCCTTTCAAGTCCTTGTCAATCAATTTGAACCGCAGATGAATACCGGTCTCAGAACCGGTTCAGAGGCCGTCAGGCATTTTCTCCCGCATTGAAGGAGAGGGAAATGCTCGCGCGTCGCTTCACCATCGTCTGCCTGCTGATGAGCTTGTTCGGCATGTTCTTCGCCATCCTGGTGGCCGAGGGCGGCCACTCGGCCCGCTTGTGGGAACGGCCCGTGGCTTCGTTCTCGGCTCCGTGAACCAAATGACGCGCCGAAACGACAAAGCTGAAAATCGACCACGTTGAGAATCGGATACCACCAAAATGAACCGCACCGGCGCCACCGCAATGAATATCCTCAGGCTGCTGCCGCGGGCGATGCTCATCCTGATGCTGCTCGCCGCGCCGGTGCTGGCGGTGCCTATGATGCGCGCCGATACGGGCCACACGATCGAGGCGCCGGCCCACAAGAACACCAGCGTGGGCTTTGTGCTGCTGATCAGCCTGCAGCGCGGGTAAGGTGTGTCGAGATTCAGGTGAGGCCGGCCTGCGAAAGGCGGCTTCCTGCGCTTCCGGTGCTCACGTACATTGAGTACGCTCCGCTCCGGTTCTCGGAAACCACCATTCTCGACTCGGCCTGACCTGAATCTCGACACACCTTCAATCCGAGCGATAACAAAAATCTCCTGCTGGGCTACGGTTCCCGTCCGCTCACCCCTCCCAACCGCTCTTCCAAATCTCTATATTGGGCCATGGAAAAGCGAATCTACCCCCAAGCCATCGAATCGGTCGTCATGCCGGAGCCCTTCGGCAAGCAGGAGTTCCACGGCGCCAAGAAGGCGGTTGCGGCGCTCCAGACGCTCTACGACCGCAACACCAAGTTCCTGCGCGATTCTTTCGCGGCCCTTGCCGCGGGCGGTGACGAGAGCAAGCGCTACCGGGCCTTCTATCCGCAGATCGGCGTCACCACGACCTCGTTCAGCCAGATCGACTCGCGCCAGGCCTATGGCCACATGCCGACGCCCGGGCATTTCGCCACCACCATCACCCAGCCGCAACTGTTCGAGAACTATCTCGTCGAGCAGCTACAGCTCATCATGCGCAATCACGGCGTGATGGTGACGGTGTCGGAATCGACCACGCCGATCCCACTGCATTTCGCCTTTCTGGAAGGCACCTATGTCGACGGCGCGGCCGCCGAGCGCATCAAGCGGCCGATTCGCGACCTGTTCGACGTGCCGGATCTCGACGGCACCGACGACCAGATCGCCAACGGCACCTTCGAGGTGGCGTTCGGCGAGCCGCGGCCGCTGGCGCCGTTCACCGCGCAACGCATCGACTATTCGCTGCACCGCATGACGCATTACACGGCGACCAGCCCGCAACATTTCCAGAATTTCGTGCTGTTCACCAATTACCAGTTCTACATCGACGAATTCGTCGCGCGGGCTCGCGAACTGATGGAGAGCGGTGGAGGCGGCTACAGTGAATTCGTCGAGCCGGGCAATGTCGTGACCAAGGCCGGAGCCGGCTCGCCGAGCGAAGGCACGCCGCCGCAGCGCCTACCGCAGATGCCGGCCTATCACCTGAAGAAGCCCGGCCATGGCGGCATCACTATGGTCAATATCGGCGTCGGCCCGTCCAACGCCAAGACGATCACCGACCATATCGCTGTGCTGAGGCCGCATGCCTGGGTCATGCTCGGCCATTGCGCGGGCCTGCGCAACACGCAGGCGCTGGGCGACTATGTGCTGGCGCACGCCTATGTGCGCGAAGACCATGTGCTGGACGACGACCTGCCTGTCTGGGTGCCGATCCCGCCGCTGGCCGAGATCCAGGTGGCGCTGCAGGAAGCGGTCGCCGAAGTCACCGGCCTGTCCGGCTACGATCTCAAGCGCATCATGCGCACCGGCACCGTCGCCACCATCGACAACCGCAACTGGGAGCTACGCGACCAGCGCGGACCGGTGCAGCGTCTGTCGCAGTCGCGCGCCATCGCGCTCGACATGGAATCGGCCACCATCGCCGCCAACGGCTTCCGCTTCCGTGTGCCCTACGGGACGCTGCTGTGCGTCTCCGACAAGCCGCTGCACGGGGAGCTGAAGCTACCCGGCATGGCCACCGAATTCTACAAGCGGCAGGTGGCGCAGCATCTCACCATCGGCATCAGGGCGATGGAGAAGCTCGCCGAAATGCCGATGGAGCGGCTGCATTCGCGCAAGCTCAGAAGCTTTTCCGAGACAGCGTTCCAGTAGGCCAGCCGCCGGCGGGGCAATCGGTCGTCTTGCTTGAGCCGTAATTTGGCCGATAAGCGGTCAGAACGGGAAGCTGGAGCAAATTCAGGAAGAACGCGAGCGGTTTCCGTTCGAAATCGCGTCGGAACAAGGAAACAGGGCCTTTCGGCGTTCCGTGAAACGGTGAAATGTCCTGGGCGGGTCGGAGCAGATGACTACGGGCGGCGCGCGCTTGAGCATGATGGCTCAGCTGACATTCCTGGCGATGATGGCATGCTCGGCCGCGCTGCTGGCCGGGTTCTTCGGCGCGCTGCATCCGGCCTTCGATTCCTTCTCGCATTTCCGCATGCATCTGAGCGTGCTGACGGTGCTGCTCGCGCTGGCGCTGCTTGCCGGTCCCCACCGGCTGCAGGCCGTCGCGGCGCTGGTCTTCACCATCGGCTGCTTCGCCACGACGACTAGCGCGCTGCCCAAATTGTCGACGCAGCAGGCGCTCGCGAAGCCGGCAGACCGGATGGTCTACAGCCTGCTGCAGATGAACCTGCGCTTCAACAATCCGACGCCGAAGAAGGTGCTGTCGCTGATCGGCCGGACCAATCCGGACGTCATCACGCTCGATGAAGTGTCGGGGATGTGGTCGAAGGAGCTCGGCTATATTGCCAGCGCCTATCCCTATCGCATCCTTTGCGACTACCCCAACGGCATATTCGGCGTCGCGCTGCTGTCGCGCCGTCCCTTCGCCGCCGGCACCGCGCCGCGTTGCGAGCCGCGCGGCGCGATGGCGACCGCCACCGTCGACTTCAACGGCGTCCCCGTCGACGTCGCCGCGATCCATCTCAGCTGGCCGTGGCCGAAGGAACAGTCGTGGCAGATCGGCGAGCTGGCCGAACCGCTGGCCGGACTCGGCGAGACCGCCATCATGGCCGGCGATTGCAATGCCGTGCCGTGGAGCGCGGCGGTGCGACGGGTGGCGCGGCTCAGCGGCATGACGCTGATGCCCTCGGCCGGCCCGACCTGGATCCACCGCACGCTGCCTGACTTCCTGCGCCGCTACGCGGGCCTGCCGATCGACCAGGTGTTCAGCAAGGGCGGGGTGACGATCCTGTCGTCGGCCCGGCTGGAGGATACCGGCTCCGACCATCTGCCGGTGCTGATCGAATTCACGCTGCCACCCGCCAGCGACCCGCCCGAGGACGAGCATAAGTCGGCGCTGGCGGCGAATGAGGCGCCGGACAAACCGCAGGGCTGACACTTCGTCTCTTAAGCGAATGGGCCGAAGCTTCAGTTCTTCCCCATCAATGCATTGACCAGCCGGTCGACATGGCCGCCGTCGCGATGCTCGCGCGCATCGAAGGCGTTCTGTTTCGCTTCATATTGCGTGTAGACGGCGTCGATCCGGCGCCTGGCCTCGCGATGGGTGGCAGTGCAGAACCAGTTGTCGGCCAGCTTAAGGCCGGCAATGGACTTATCGGTGGCGCGCATCATGGCCTTGGCGATGCGGCCGTGCTGGTGCTCGTGGGCGTGGACGCCGGCGAGAAAGCGCCGCCAGCGCCGCTCGAGCTCGGGTTTCGGCGGCGAAGCCAGGCGAGGAAAAGTGTAGGTGAGTTCCATCGTTCCGTCGGCGCCCCGCAACCTGCAGATCCCGTCGGCGCGGCCCACGTCGAGCTTCCAGTTCACGATGTAGCTGGTGTCGGCGATGGCGCGGGTCATGAAGCCGTGCTTGGGACCTTTGCGGTTCATCGCTTCGACCAGCGCGGCGCCTGTCGCACCGGCGATGTCATAGCTGCGCGTCGTGACCAGCACCTTGGTGCCGGCCAGGGCCTGCGGGGCACCGCCGCACAGGCCACCAACCATGATGAGACATGTAAGAACCGCCAGGCGCATGGCCCATTTGCTCCTTATCCGCAGAGAAGGAACTATAAGCAAGCTGCAATTTCAAGCGTAAGGAACCCAGCCGACCGGAACCGCGGATGGTTGCCGATCGGAGGAGCGGCTCACATGCCCTGGTAGACCGGACCCTCGCCGGCTTTGTTGGAGCGGCGGTCGAGACGGCCCGGTCGGAACGGCTCACATGCCTTGGTAGACCGGGCCTTCGCCGCCTTGTGGCGGCACCCAGTTGATGTTCTGGTTCGGATCCTTGATGTCGCATGTCTTGCAGTGGACGCAGTTCTGCGCGTTGATGACGAAGCGCACGTCCTTGGCCGACGGATCGGCGGCGGCGTTGCCGTCCTTGTCCACCCATTCATAGACGCCGGCCGGGCAATAGCGGGTCGACGGGCCTGCGAAGACATCGTGCTCGGAACGCTGCTGCAGCGCCATGTCGCCGACGATCAGATGCACCGGCTCGTTTTCCTCATGGTTGGTGTTGGAGAGGAACACCGAGGAGAGACGGTCGAAGGTCAACACGCCGTCCGGCTTCGGATAGGCGATCTTCTGATGCTTGGATGCCGGCTCGAGCGTCGCATAGTCTGCCTTGCCGTGCTTCATGGTGCCGAAGGGCGAGAAGCCGAACAGCGTGTTCAGCCACATGTCGAGCCCGCCGATGCCGACGCCGACGATGGTGCCGAAGCGCGACCACAGCGGCTTGACGTTGCGCACCTTTTTCAGGTCCTTGCCGATGTCGCTGCCGCGCCAGGCTTCTTCGTAGGACGCAAGCTCGTCATTGGCGCGCCCGCCGGCGATCGCCTCGGCCACATGCTCGGCCGCCAGCATGCCGGACAGCACCGCATTGTGCGAGCCCTTGATGCGCGGCACGTTGACGAAGCCGGCCGCACAGCCCATCAGCACGCCGCCCGGGAAAGACAGCTTCGGCACGGACTGCCAGCCGCCCTCGGTGATGGCGCGCGCGCCATAGCCGATGCGCTTGGCGCCTTCGAAGGTGCCGGCGATCGCCGGATGCGTCTTGAAACGCTGGAACTCCTCGAAGGGCGAGAGATAGGGGTTCTTGTAGTTCAGGTGGACGACGAAGCCGACCGCCACCTGGTTGTCCTCGAGATGGTAGAGGAAGGAGCCGCCGCCGGTCTTCATGTCGAGCGGCCAGCCGAAGGAGTGCTGCACCAGGCCCGGCTTGTGGTTCTCCGGCTTGACCTGCCAGAGTTCCTTGAGGCCGATGCCGAACTTGCCGGGCTCGCGGCCATCGGCAAGCTGGTATTTGGCGATGAGCTGCTTGGCCAAGGAGCCCCGCGCGCCCTCGCCGATCAGCACATATTTGCCCATCAGCGCCATGCCGGGCGCGTAGGCCGGGCCATGCGTGCCGTCCTTCTCGACGCCCATGTCGCCGGTGATGACGCCGGTGACGGCGCCGGCATCGTTGTAGACGAGGCTTGCGGCGGCGAAGCCCGGATAGATCTCGACGCCCAGCGCTTCGGCCTTGGCCGCCAGCCAGCGGCAGACATTGCCGAGCGACACGATGTAATTGCCGTGATTGTTCATCAGCGGCGGCATCAGGAAGTTGGGCAGGCGGAACGAACCGGCCGGGCCAAGCACCAGGAAATGGTCCGCCGTGACAGGCGTCTTGAACGGATGACCCTCTTCCTCGCGCCAGCCGGGCAGCAGCCGGTCGATGCCGATCGGGTCGACGACCGCACCGGAGAGGATATGCGCGCCGACCTCGCCGCCCTTCTCCAGGACGACCACCGAGAGGTCCGGATTGACTTGCTTCAGACGGATCGCCGCGGCAAGGCCGGCGGGACCGGCGCCGACGATCACCACGTCGAATTCCATGCTTTCGCGTTCGATTTCGCTCATCGGCCCCTCTATAGCTTGCCGCATTCTCGCATTGTGCTGGCTCATGCGCTGCATAGCGCATCAATTCGCGACGCGAAACCGGCGCGGACGTGACAACGCCGATTTCGACAAAAAGTCGCGGTTTCCTACGAAAAGGCAGCAGCACAGGCCATGGCCAAGCATAGGCCAGCGCCAATTGGTTGGCAGACCAGGCGGCCCCGGAATGTTTTTAATTGTTCGACGGCTTGGTTATCGGCAATACTTGGCGCCATGCGCAGTCCAGAGCCGCCCGGCTTTCCATCTAAGCGCTTACTCTTCACGCCAGGCGCGGCCTGGCGCGCGGTTCTTCCGCTCCTCTTTTTGAGCGTGCCGGCTGAGGCCGATCCGGTGAAGGTGTGGGCGACGGGCGCCTATTCCTTCTCCGACGAGCTGGGCGGCTTCCGCATCACCGGAGCCTCCGGCATCGGCACCAAGGAAGACCCGCTGGTCATCAAGGAGGAGCTGAACACGGCCACGCCGGTGACGCTGACCATCCGCGCGACCAAGCCGATCGAGCCCTTCGGCAAGGCTGGCGAGGTCGCCAACGGCGTGATGTATATGCGCATCGACGTGCTCAACAACAGCGCGCTCCCCTGGGTGGAGTTCCAGTTCGAGTTGCAGGAGATTCTTGACCAACCCAGCGTGTTCGGCGACGGCCTGTCCTTCGACCAGCGCAACAAGACGCCCGACAACATCTGGTCGAGCAATTTCGCGGATTTCGACCGCCGGTTCGAACCCTATGACCGGCTGCTGTTCAAAAACGGCAAAATCGACCCGCTGAAGACGGCGACCTTCGATTTCCTGGTCACCGACTACACGCCGCGCTGGACGTTTTACATCGTGCAGGATCCAAGGATTCCAACCGGCTGATCTCTCCACGGTTGCAAAACCTCGCCGCGCGGACGATGGTGGCGCCATGACTGCCGCCTCCCCCAGCACACCAGCCGAGATCGCAGAACTGCTCGCCTTCTATGCCAGCGCCGGCGTCGACGACGCGCTCCAGGACGCGCCGATCAACCGGTTCGCCGAAGCGGCGGCAATGCCAGTTGGACGGGGGCCGGCCGAACGCAGGCCTGCCGAGCGGGCGCCGGCAGCGCCACTACGCGAAACCAGGCCCGAAAGCCGAACGGCACCAGACCAGGTTCCGGAACGCGTTGAGAACCCGCCAGCTCCCTTATCCGGCCTCGACGCCAGCAATATTCCGGACGCACCCACCCGGATGCCGGCGGCCGCGGCCGTTCCCGACGAGGCACAGGCCCTGCTGGCGCGGCAGCTTGCCGCGAGCGCTTCGACGCTGGACGAGCTGCGCCAACTCATGGCCACCTTCGATGGCTGCAACCTCAAATTCACCGCCAAGAACCTGGTGTTCGCGGACGGCAATCCCAACGCCGACCTGATGCTGGTCGGCGAGGCGCCGGGACGGGACGAGGACCTCGAAGGCTTGCCTTTCGTCGGCCGGTCCGGCCGGCTGCTCGACCGCATGCTGGCGGCGATCGGCCTCGACCGCAACTCCGCCTATATCGCCAACGTCATCCCATGGCGCCCACCGGGCAACCGCACGCCGACGCCGCACGAGACCGAAATCTGCCGTCCCTTCATCGAAAGGCAGATCGAGCTGGTCAATCCAAAAGTGCTGGTCAATCTCGGCGGCCCGTCGGCCAAGACGCTGCTCAACACGACCGAAGGCATTCTGCGACTGCGCGGCAACTGGCGGGTGCACATGACGGCGTCCGGAATTGCCATTCCTGCGATGCCGACACTGCATCCGGCCTATCTCTTGCGGACGCCGGCGCACAAGAAGCTGGCCTGGCGGGATTTTCTCGAGGTCAAGGCGAAGTTGCGGGCGTTGGGATAAGGCGCCCTCACCTTTCTTGGAAGAAGGGAGCTATAACCTCCCAGGTAATTGAATTGCGCCGCCCGCCGCCCTACTCATCCGTCCATGACCACATCCGAACCGTCCGCCGGCAGCCTCATCCGCGAATGGCGCACGCGTCGCCGCATGAGCCAGCTCGATCTCGCCATGGAGGCCGATATCTCGCAACGGCATCTCTCGTTCGTCGAGAGCGGCCGCGCCCAGCCGTCGCGGGAGATGGTGCTGCATCTGGCCGAGCAGCTGTCGATCCCGCTCAGGCAACGCAACCAGTTGCTGCTCGCGGCGGGCTTCGCGCCGAGCTTCAGCGAGAGACCACTGACCGACGCCACGTTAGCGCCGGCGATGGCCGCCGTCGAGACTGTGCTCAAGGGCCACGAGCCCTTTCCGGCGCTGGCAGTGGACCGGCACTGGAACCTCGTTTCCGCGAATGCCGCGATCGCCCCATTCCTCTCCGATATTTCCGAGCCGTCCCTGCTCCAGTCACCGGTCAATGTGCTGCGGCTCAGCCTGCATCCAGGCGGTGTCGCGCCCCGTATCGTTAATCTGGCGGAATGGCGCGCGCATCTTCTGGAGCGACTGAAGCAGCAGAACGACGCCACCGGCGATCCGGTGCTGATCGAGCTCGAACGCGAATTGCGCGCCTATCCGTCCGGCTTGAAGAGCGGACGTCCGGCACCGGTCGAGCCGAGCGGCATCGTGCACCCGCTCAGGCTGGCGCATGGCGATCAGGTGCTCTCCTTCATCAGCACGATCACCGTGTTCGGCACACCGCTCGATGTCACGCTGTCGGAACTGGCGATCGAATCCTTTTTCCCCGCCGATGAGCAGACCCGCGCCGTGCTAGTGCGGCTGGCGAAAGAGCGAGTGTCAGCCTCGTAGCCTTACCCCTGCGGCGGCGCGGCCGTCCTGGTGCGCGTGCGCTCCAGGCCGAGCTGCCGCTCGCGCCAGATGATAAAAATGCCCGCGGCGACCACGACCATGCCGCCGATCAGCGTGTTGAACGAGGTCACGTCGCCGAAGACGAAATAGCCGACGACGACGCCCAAAATCATCGAGGTGTATTCGAAGGGCGCCACGACCGAGGCTTCGGCGTGGCGATAGGCCGCCGTCATCAGGATCTGGCCGAGTCCGCCGCAAAAACCGGCGAAAACAAGCAGTGCCGCCTGCATCAGCGTCAGTGCCTGCCAGCCGAAGGGCAGCGTAAAGAGCGACAGCACCGAAGCCGTCGAGGAGAACCACAGCACGATGGTCGCCGTCTTCTCCGTCTGCACGAGATTGCGCACCAGAAGCATGGCAACGGCCGAGGTCGCCGCGGCGATCAGCGCGGCCATGACGCCCAGCACCTCCTGGTCGTCGAGGCCCGCGCCGGAATTGAGCAGCGTCAGTTCCGGCCAGGAGATGATCAATACGCCGGCAAGACCGACCGCGACCGCGCTCCAGCGATAGACGCGGATCGTCTCGCCGAGGAAAACCGAGGAGAACACCACGACCAGCAGCGGCTGCGCATAGTTCAGCGTGATCGCCTCGGGAAGCGGCAGCCTGGTCAGCGCAAAGAAGCCGAGCCCCATGGCGCCGACACCGACCAGGCCGCGCGCGATGTGGTTGAACGGGCGCCTGGTCGTGAAGGCGGTGGCGAGCTCGCCCTTGAAAGCCAGGAAGGCGATGATCGGGAAGATGGCGAAGAAGGAGCGGAAGAAGACGATCTGCCCGGCGGGCACGTCGCCGGCCGCCTTGATGCAGGTCTGCATGCCGACGAAAACCGTCACCGAGACGATCTTCAGAGTGATGCCGCGCAGCGCGCTGTGGCCGACGGCATGATCGACGGTCATCTTGCCTCGTGGTGATGGTCGGAGAACGAAGCCGTGAAATAGGCCAAGAGCAATTCCAGGAAAGTGCGTAACGGTTTTCCGTCCGGAATTGCGAAACACAACCTATGCCGCAGTTTTGTCGAGTGGCCGTTTCGTGTAAAGAGCGCGCACCTCAAAATTCTTGGACCAGCCACGCTGGCCCTCCGCCCGAAATCGACAGGAAAAGCCCAAGGAATGCGCACCGATACCGGCCATGTCTTCAAGCTCGAAGACTATCGCCCCAGCGACTATCTCATCCCGAGGACCAGCCTCGACTTCCGCCTGTCGCCGGAAGCCACCCATGTCACCGCGCTGCTCACCATAGAGCGGCGCGAGGGCGTCGCCGCCTCAGCGCCGCTGGTGCTCGACGGGGACGGGCTGACGCTGCTTGGCGCGGCGATAGACGGGCAGGCGCTGCAGGCCGGCGATTATGAGGCGACGCCGGACCGGCTGACGATCCTGAAGCCGCCGGCGGCACAGCGCTTTGAGCTTCGTCTGGAGACGGAGATCGCGCCGTCGCGCAACGAGGCGCTGATGGGCCTCTATCGCTCCAACAATGTCTATTGCACGCAGTGCGAGGCTGAAGGCTTTCGCCGCATCACCTATTTCCTCGACCGGCCCGATATCCTCTCGGTCTACACCGTGCGCATCGAAGCCCCACACAACGAGGCGCCGCTCCTGCTCTCCAACGGCAATCCCGTCGGACGCGGCACGCTCGCCAACGGCAGGCACTACGCGGTCTGGCACGACCCCTTCCCCAAGCCCTCCTATCTCTTTGCGTTGGTGGCGGGAGCGCTCGGCAAGGTGGCGGACTGCTTCACCACCATGTCCGGCCGCGAGGTCGAGCTCGGCATCTATGTCGAGCCCGGCAAGGAGCGGCTTGCCGGCTATGCGATGGACGCGCTGAAGCGCTCGATGAAATGGGACGAGGACGCCTTCGGCCGCGAATACGACCTCGACGTCTTCAATATCGTCGCCGTGTCGGACTTCAACATGGGGGCGATGGAGAACAAGGGCCTCAACGTCTTCAACGACAAATATGTGCTGGCCGACGAGGAGACCGCGACGGACGCCGACTTCGCCAATATCGAGGCGATCATCGCGCACGAATATTTCCACAATTGGACAGGCAACAGAATCACTTGCCGCGACTGGTTCCAGCTCTGCCTGAAGGAAGGGCTGACGGTTTACCGCGACCACGAATTCTCGGCCGACCAGCGTTCGCGGGCTGTGAGGCGCATCGCGGAAGTACGCACGCTGCGCGCGCACCAGTTCCCGGAAGACCAGGGGCCGCTGGCGCATCCGGTCAGGCCGCGCCGTTACCGCGAGATCAACAACTTCTACACGGCGACCGTCTACGAGAAGGGCTCGGAAGTGGTGCGCATGATCCGCACCATCCTCGGGCCGGAGACCTTCCGTGCCGGCATGGACCTCTATTTCGAGCGGCATGACGGCGAAGCCGCGACGATCGAAGACTTCTTGAAAGTCTTCGAGGACGTCTCGGGCCGCGACCTCGCGCAATTCGCGCTCTGGTATCACCAGGCCGGCACGCCGAACCTGACGGTGAGTTCATCCCACAATGCAGCGGCCAGGGAGTTCACGCTGGAGATCGAGCAATCGGTGCCGCCGACGCCCTCGGAAAGCCGGAAGCGGCTGATGCATATTCCCCTTGCGTTCGGACTTGTCGGCGCCGACGGCAAGCCCGTCACCTGGGCGGCCGTCGAGGGCGCGGCGGTGGATGACGGCGTCATCCATATCCGCAAGCGCCGGCACACGGTGCGCTTCACCGGTGTCGCCGAGCGGCCCGTGGTGTCGCTCAACCGCGGCTTCTCGGCGCCGATCACGCTTTCGGTGCAGCAGAAGGCGGACGACCAGTTCTTCCTCGCCGCGCATGACAGCGACGCCTTCTCGCGCTGGCAGGCGTTCAACATGCTTTTGACCGATGCCCTGATCGCGGCTTTCCGCCAGATCCTCGGCGGCAAGCAGCCGGTCTTCGCGCCAAAGCTCGCCGAGCTTGCCGGCAGGATCGCCGGTGACGAGGCGCTCGAGCCGGCCTACCGGGCGCTGGCGCTGTCGCTGCCCGGCGAATCCGACATTGCCCGCGACATCGGCAAGGGCATCGACCCCGACGCCATCTTTGCCGCGCGCGGGGCGCTGGCGCGGACGATCGCCGAGGCAAACAGCGACGCCTTTTCGGCGCTCTATGACAGCCTTGCCGACAAGGGTCCGTTCAGCCCGGACGCGGCGAGCGCAGGGCGCAGGGCGCTCCGCAACATCCTGCTCGATTATCTGTCGCTGCTGCCGGAAGGCGCCACCCTTGCCGCGCGGCACTTCAACGCCGCCACCAACATGACAGACCGCGCCGCGGCGCTTGCCGTATTGGCGCATCGCCATCCAGGCCGGGCCGAGGCCGAAGAGGCGCTGGCAGCCTTCGAGGCGCGCTATCGAAGCGACGCGCTGGTGCTTGACAAATGGTTCCAGATCCAGGCCGGTGTGCCGGGCGCGAAGACCGTCGACAAGGTGCGCGAGTTGATGCGGCATCCGGCCTTCTCGATCGCCAACCCGAACCGGGTGCGTTCCCTGATCGGCACCTTCTCCAGCGCCAACCAGACCGGCTTCCACCGCGCCGACGGCGAAGGCTACCACCTGTTCGCCGAGACGGTGCTGGAAATGGAAAAGCGCAACCCGCAAGTGGCGGCGCGGCTGGCGACGGCGCTCAGGTCCTGGCGCTCGCTGGAGCCCGGACGCCAGGCCAGGGCCAAGCAGGCGCTGCTCGACATGGCCAAGGTCGAGAACCTGTCGGCGGATCTGCGCGATATCGTGGAGCGGACACTGGCTTAGCGCTCTCTGCCTTCTCCCCTGGTGGGAGAAGGGAAAAGGAGAAATTTCAATCAACTTTTAATCTTTTTCGCCCGGCCCTCTGGACAACGCGAATCACCTTTGATTCTTTACTGACGATTCGGGGCGTGCGGCGTAACCGGATCATCCAGTAGATACGGCAGATCGGGGAGTGCCATTTATGGCCAAGGCGGACGCGTGGGGCGCGCCCGGAGGGAAGGCTTTTGCGCGTCGCAAGGCAAGGAGCGATGGGCTTGCCGGAAATACGCGCCTGATCGCCGAACCTGCCTATCAGCGGCTCTTGGCCGCCGAGCCCTTTCTGCGCCGTTCGATCCCGGCTCTGATCATCATCTTCCTGATCGTCATCGCCGCGCTGCGCTTCCTGTCGCTGATGAACGAGCATGACGAGATCGAGCGCGACGCCAAGGCCGTGCTGGCGCTGGGCGCCGGCCAGATGGCGCAGGCCATCACCGCCGACCCAACAGTGGCCGGCGCCAACGCGGTAAGCCTCCTGGAAAACACCAGCCGCCAGGGCGCCATGAGCCGCGCCCATGTGCTCGCCATCACCGACGCCAGCTTCAAGGTCATCGCCGTCTCGCCGCTGTCGACGGGCTGGCAGGGCCGCACGCTGGACAGTTTGGTCCTGGGCGGCCAGCCGCTGTTCATGTTCGGCGACCGTGCCGGCGTGATGGATGTCAGCATCTCAGGACAGGACTGGTTGGCCGCCGTCAGCCTCAGCGGCGATCGCAAACACGCGGCCGCCGTGCTGGTGCCGCAGGAAGCGGTGTTCGAAAGCTGGCGCAAGTCGATGTCGCTCAACGTCACATTGTTCGTGCTGACGGCGGGCGTGCTGATCGTCATCCTCTACGCCTATTTCGGCCAGGCGGCGCGCGCCCAGGCTGCGGACCGCATCTATCTCGAGGCGCATCAGCGCATCGACATGGCGCTGGTGCGCGGCCGTTGCGGCCTGTGGGACTGGGACATGGTGCGCGGCAAGATGTACTGGTCGCGCTCGATGTACGACATGCTGGGCTACGAGCCCTGCGACACGATGCTTTCCTTCGGCGAAGTCGACGAGATCATCCACCCCGACGACGGCGATCTGTTCGAGCTTGCCAACCGCATCATTGAGCGCGAGATCGATCATATCGACCAGGTCTTCCGCATGCGCCACGCCGACGGACAGTGGGTGTGGATGCGGGCTCGCGCCCAGGTGATCGATCCGGAAGCGCCGGAGATCCAGCTGATCGGCATTGCCGTCGACGTCACCGAGCAGCGGCATCTGGCGCTGCGTTCGGAAGCAGCGGACATGCGGCTCAGGACCGCGATCGAGAACATCAATGAATCCTTCGTGCTGTGGGATGCCGCCGAGCGGCTGATCATGTGCAATTCGAAGTTCCAGAAGGACAACGGCCTGTCGGACCGCGACGTCGTGCCCGGCATTCTCCGCGACGCGGTGGAGGAGCGGATGCTGGCCTTCGCCTCGGAGCGCAGGCTCGCCAACGCCAACGGGCCGCAGGGAGGCGTCAGCTTCGAGCGCCAGCTCGCGGATGGCCGCTGGCTGCAGGTCAACGAGCTGAGGACCCGCGACGGCGGCATCGTCTCGGTCGGCTCCGACATCACCCAGATCAAGCTGCACCAGGAAAAGCTGGTCGACAGCGAGCGCCGGCTGATGGCGACGATCCACGATCTCAGCCTCGCCCGTCGCGCCGAAGAGGAACGCGCCAGCGAACTGGTGGAGCTCAACCGCAAATACATGAAGGAAACGGAGCGCGCGGAGGCGGCCAACCGCGCCAAGTCGGAGTTCCTGGCCAATATGTCGCATGAGCTGCGCACGCCGCTCAACGCCATCATCGGCTTCTCCGAATTGATGCAGCAGGGTCTGTTCGGGCCGCTCGGCTCGGAGCGCTACGAGGAATACGCAACCGACATCAACGGCAGCGGCAAATATCTGCTCGGCGTCATCAACGACATCCTCGACATGTCGAAGATCGAGGCCGGCCAGTTCTCGCTCGACCGCGAGGAGATCGACCTCTGCCCGCTGATCAAGGAGACCGTGCGGGTGATCTCGCTGCAGGCGGCGGAGAAGTCGATCAATGTCGAGACGCGCATCGCCGACGCGATGCGCGTCTACGCCGATCGCCGCGCCATCAAGCAGATCGCCATCAACCTTCTTTCCAACGCGGTGAAATTCACCGGACAGGGCGGCAAGATCACGGTCAGGGCGCGCAACACGTCGGGCGCGCTGCTGCTTACCATCGAGGACAATGGCTGCGGCATCCCCAAGGAGGCGTTGAGCAAGCTCGGCCGGCCCTTCGAGCAGGTCCAGAACCAGTTCTCCAAGAACCACACCGGCTCGGGCCTCGGGCTCGCGATCTCGCGCTCACTGGCCGAGCTGCAGGGCGGCGCGCTGAAGATCCGCTCGACCGAAGGCGTCGGCACGATCGTGTCGGTGCGCATTCCGCTGAAGAAAGCGCCGCCGATGGTGAAGGCGGCGGCCTGATCAAGCAAATCCTCAGCTGCCCGAGCAAACTTGAAAAAGTTATCTACTTTATCTATTTTGGATAAGAGGTGACTTTCCATGCGCGTGACATCAACGGAATTCCAGCAGAATGTCGGCCGCTTCCAGGACGCCGCGCAGCGGGCGCCGGTCGCGATTACGAAGAATGGCCGAACCCACACGGTGCTTCTTTCAGCCGCGATGTTCGACGTGCTGGTCAAGGGACGGGTTGCCCGGCCCGTCGAGGAACTCGATGACGAGACGTTGAAAGCCATTGCCGAGAGCGCGGTCCCTTCCCAGCATGACGAACTGGACCAGATGCTCAAAGACTGGACGCCGTGAGCCTGCCCAAGCCTGTTCCCGGCCTGGTGATTTCCTATTCCTACCTGTGGTCGGATGAGGACAGGCAGGGCCTCGAAGAGGGTCGCAAGAACAGGCCCTGCGCCATCGTTGCGGCGCGCCGGATCGTGGAAGGTCGCGAAGTCGTGACGGTCGTTCCAATCACTCATACACCTCCGGTAGACCCGGCCGATGCGATGGAACTGCCGGCGCCGCTCAAGGCGCATCTTGAGCTCGACGACATGCGGTCCTGGGTTTTGGTGAGCGAAACCAATGATTTCCTGTGGCCGGGTCCCGATCTCCGGCCCATCCCGGGAAGCGGTCCTGCCCGCTTCCACTACGGCATGCTACCGCCTCACTTCTACGCCCATTTGCGCGATCGGATCCTGCAGGCGCATGCGCGGCGCAAGCTCCGCCAGGTTCAACGCTCCGAGTAACCCGGCTCGCGTCTCTGCGCGCCCGCGCGAAGCAGTTGGTCGAAGTCCAGCCTGACCTTCCGCGACGTCTCCTTGAGATGCGCCTCCAGCACAGCGAAATCCGGCAGGTCGGTGACCGCAAGAAGCAGGTCCGAAAGTCCTGGCGGGACATCGTCGCGCTGGAACTCGCCGGTGAGGCAAAGCCTGATCATCTGGGTCAGCGCCAGATAGAGCCGGTAGGCCTCGCCAAGCTCTTCACGGACATCGCCGCCCGCGAAAACGGGGGCTAGCCGCGCCAGAATGTCGGCCGTCGCGGTGACCCGGCGGCCGGCCTCGACATTGCCTGTGATGACAGCGACCTGGGCGATGAATTCGAGATCGATGAGCCCGCCGGGGATCAGCTTGATGTCCCAGAGGTCGCGTGGCTGCTTCTCCTTTTCGATCAGCGCCCGCATGTGCGCGGCTTCTGCTTTCACCTTGGCGGCATCGCGCGGCTGCGCCAGCACCGCCGCCACTTCCATCTCTAGCTCGGCGCAGAGCTCGGCGTCGCCGCCGATGGCGCGGGCCCGTGCCAGCGCCATGTGCTCCCAGGTCCAGGCATCCTGGCGCTGATATTTCTTGAATGAGTCGATATGGGTGGCGACCGGCCCCTTGTTGCCGGAGGGGCGCAGGCGCAGGTCCAACTCGTAGAGCACGCCTTCGGCGGTCGGCGCCGAGACGGCGGCGATCAGACGCTGCGTCATGCGAGTGTAGTAATGCGAAGGCGCCAGCGGCTTCTCGCCGTCGGAGTCCTCGGCGTCATTATGGTCGTAGAGCAGGATGAGATCGACGTCCGAGCCCGCGGTGAGTTCGCGGCTGCCGAGCTTGCCCATGCCGAGCAGCGCCACCCTGCCGCCGGCGATCCTGCCATGGCGCAGCGCGAATTCGGCGATCACCGCTTGAAGTGCGGCCTCTATGGTGAGGTCGGCGAGATCGGAGAAGGCGCGGCCGGCGCGCGCGGGATCGATCGAGCCGGCAAGCAGGCGCACGCCGATCAGGAATTTCTGCTCGGAAGCGAAGATGCGCAGCCGATCCAGCACATCCTCATAGGCGCGGTCGCCTTCGATGAATGCCGCAAGCCGCGCCGAGAGATAGGCGCGGTCAGGCAATTCGGTGAGCAGAGCCGGATCGAGCAGCCCGTCGAAGACGTGCGGGCGGCGCGTGATGATGGCCGCCAGCCGCGGCGCAGCGCCCATGATCGTCGCCATCAGCTTGAGCAGCGCCGGATTCGACTGCAGCAGCGAAAAAAGCTGGATACCGGCCGGCAGGCCGGCGAGGAACTCGTCGAAGCGCATCAGCGCCTCGTCGGCGCGCCGCGTCTGGCCGAATGCTTTGAGCAGCGCCGGCGTCAGTTCGGTCAGCCGCTCGCGCGCTTCGGCCGACTGCGTGACGCGATAGCGTCCGAAATGCCAGCCGCGGATGACGCGGCAGATATCGCTCGGCCGGTGGAAGCCCAGGCCATGCAGCGTCTGCAGCGTGTCGGGATCGTCGACATCGCCGGTGAAGACCAGATTGCCAATGCCGGCCGAAAGCTCGGGCGCCGTCTCGAACAGCGCCGCATAATGGCGCTCGACCTGCTGCAGCGAGGCACGGAAGGCCTGCGTGAAGTCGGCCTCGCCGGCAAAGCCCAGCATCAGCGCGATGCGTTTCAGTTCCTCGTCTTCTTCCGGCAGGATATGCGTCTGCTCGTCCGCCACCATCTGGATGGCGTGCTCGACGCGACGCAGGAACCAGTATTGGCGGGTGAGCGCATCGCGCGCGTCGGCGGTGATCCAGCCGCGCGCGGCGAGCGTTGCGAGCATCGGCACCGTCTCGCGGCCGCGCAGTTCCGGGAAGCGGCCGCCGGCGATGAGCTGTTGGGTCTGGACGAAGAACTCGATCTCGCGGATGCCGCCACGGCCGAGCTTGACGTTATGGCCCTTCACGGCGATCTCGCCATGCCCCTTGTGGGCATGGATCTGGCGCTTGATCGAGTGAACGTCGGCGATCGCAGCATAGTCCATGTATTTGCGCCAGACATAGGGCAGCAACTCCTTGAGGAAGGCCGCGCCGGCAGCAAGGTCGCCGGCAACCGGCCGCGCCTTGATCATGGCCGCCCGCTCCCAGTTCTGGCCGCGCGCCTCGTAGTAGCGAAGCGCAGCCTCGACGGGAATCGCCAGCGGCGTCGAACCGGGATCGGGGCGCAGCCTCAGATCGGTGCGGAAGACATAGCCATGCTCGGTGCGGTCCTGCAGGATGGGTACGAGCCGGCGGGTGAGCCTGGAGAACAGCTCGGTCGCGTCGAGCGGATCGATGACGGCCGGCGCCTCTGGGTCGAAGAAGACGACGAGGTCAATGTCGGAGGAAAAATTCAGCTCATGCGCGCCGAGCTTGCCCATGCCGAGCAGGATCCAGCCAGAATCCTTGGCCGGTTCCGCCGGATTCGGCAGCTTGAGCTTGCCTTGGCGGTGCGCGTCGAGCAGCAGGAAATCGACCGCGGCGTTTGTACAGGCGTCCGCGAGATCGCTGAGGCGGCGCACCGTTACCGCGGTCTCCGCCTCGCCCGAAAGATCAGCCAGCGCGATCAGGAAATGGGCTTCGGTCTTCCATTGCCGCAGCGCCATCATCAGGCCGGATTCCGAGGCATCGTCCGCCATGGCCGCGCTGCCGATCGCCGCGCCGATGGCGGCGAGTCGCGCTTCGACCGTCCCGTCGAACAGCGTCTCGAGGATTGCCGGCCGCCGGCGCGCCACATCGCGCAGGAAGGGCGACAGATCGAAGACGGCCGCCAGCAGGTCCTGCAACGGCCCCTCGCCTGCCAGAAAGGCAGCGAGACGGGAAAGCTCCGCTTCCTCGGCGGCATCGGCGATTTCCGACAATTCGCGCCGGGCATGGTCCGCGTCCAGAGGCTGGAGCGCCAGTCTCGGGCTAAGCCGCAACTCGGATTCGATTTTCTTCTTCGCCATTCATCCGCGCCATCAGTGCGTCTCCCGCTGCGGGAAACTCATGACCACGGACAATCCGGGATCGGCGGGTAAAAGATCAAGCCTTCCGTTGTGGAAAGTCATGATTGCCTTGGCCAGGCTGAGGCCAAGGCCCGAGCCCGGCTGCGAGCGGCTCTTTTCCAGGCGCACGAAACGCTCGGTGGCGCGGGCTCGATCGGCGTCGTCGGGAATGCCGTGGCCATTGTCGGTGACGGTAAGCTTGATTTCGCTTCCGGCGCGCTCCAACGCCACACGCACTTTCGGCGCCTCGGCGGCATCGGTCGAATATTTGATGGCATTGTCGACGATGTTGGACAGCGCCTGACCGATCAGCTCGCGGTTGCCGTTGATCGTCAAGGCCTCGGGTACGGTCGCCTCCAGCGCGACGCCCGCTTCCTCCGCCACCGGCTCGTAGAGCTCGACGACGTCGCTTACCGTGGCGGCGAGATCGACGGGACCTGTCTGTTCCGAGGAATAGCCGGCCTCGAGGCGCGAGATCATCAGGATGGCGTTGAACGTCTTGATCAGCTGGTCGGATTCCGCGATCGTGCCTTCCAGCGCCTGGCGGTAATCCTCGGTCTTGTGCCTGCCGGCGAGCGTCGCCTCGGCGCGGTTGCGCAGTCTGGTCAGCGGCGTCTTCAGATCGTGGGCAATGTTGTCGGAGACCTGCTTCAGCCCCTCGTTCAGCATGGCGATCCTGGCCAGCATCGCGTTGAGGTTTTCGGACAGACGGTCGAATTCGTCGCCGGCGCCGGTGACCGGCAGCCGTCCGGACAAATCGCCGCCCATGATGCGGCGGCTGGCGTCCGAGACGCTGTCGATGCGCTTCAGCGCCGCGCGCCCGACAAAGAACCAGATCAGGATGCCACCGAGCCCCATCATGCCCAGCGCCAGCGTCAGCGCACGGCTGATGACGGCGCGGAAGCGCTCCGGCTCGCCGAGGTCGCGACCGACCAGCATGATCATCTGGTTGGGCAGCCTAAGCACCAGCGCGATGGCGTTGTGGCCCTTTTCTCCCTGGGATTGGGGAGTGTTGCCGCTGTCGCCGGCCTGGGGCGCCGGCTGGTCGGTCGCCCCACTACGCATCCGGTCGAGCTCGCCCTCGCCGAAGCGCTGGTAGGAAAAGGGCTGCGTCGTCCAGCCCTCGGTCTCGATCACCCCCGGCTCCAGGCTCTGGACATTGCCGGTCAGGATCTGGCCATTGGCATCAGCGATCAGATAGAGATTGGCGCCGGGCTGGCGCGAGCGGGCTTCGACGACGCGCACCAGCACCGGCAGGCCGCCGCGCTGATAGGCGCGGGCCAGGCCCAGCACCTCGTCGTTGATGGTCTCCTGCGTCTGCGCGGTCAGCATGCGCGCCGACAGCGACGTCATGTAGAGGACGAGCAGCACCGCGCAGAGCGCAAAAAGCAGAAGATAAAGCGCCGAAAGCCGGGCGGCCGTCGTCTTCATGATGGCCGGCAGGGAAAGAGCCATCTTGCTCCCTAGCCGCCTTTCAGCATGTAGCCGGCGCCGCGGATCGTGTGCAGGATCGGCTTGTTGAAACCTTTCTCGATCTTGCCGCGCAGGCGCGAGACATGGACATCGATGACGTTGGTCTGCGGGTCGAAATGATAGTCCCAGACATTTTCCAGAAGCATGGTGCGCGTGACCACCTGGCCGGCATGGCGCATCAGATATTCGAGCAGGCGGAACTCGCGCGGCTGCAGCGTGATCTCACGGCCGGCGCGCTTGACCGAATGCGACAGCCGGTCGAGCTCGAGATCGCCAACGCGGTAAACGGTCTCGGACTCGCGCGCGCTGGCGCGGCGGTTCAGCACCTCGACGCGGGCGAGCAATTCGGAAAAGGCGTAGGGCTTGGTGAGATAATCGTCGCCGCCGGCCCGCAAGCCCGTGACGCGGTCGTCGACCTCGCCCAGCGCCGACAGGATCAGCACCGGCGTGGTGTTGCCGCGCGAGCGAAGGGCGGCGATCACCGACAGGCCGTCACGGCGCGGCATCAGGCGGTCGACCACCATCACGTCATAGTCGCCGGCATCGGCGAGCGCGAAGCCGGTCTCGCCGTCGCCAGCGACATGGGCAGTGTGGCCCGCTTCGGCAAAGGCTTTCTGCAAGTAGTCCGCCGCCTCGCGATCGTCTTCCATGACGAGAATCTTCATGGGACCGTTATACGCGATTTCACTGGAAGATTGAGGGGCAGCCATATCTTCTTGCTTTCAAGTTAAAGCGGCAGCGGGTGATGGGAAACCCGCTGCCGCCAGGAGCAAAACACGGTGACTGACTTACGTGCTCGGCCCCATGTTTTCCCGGCGGCGGCTCGGGGGTGTTGATACCGCCGCAGGGAAAAGTTGAGATCCTAAAGATCAGCCCTTGCCGACCGGCAGCGCCACGAAGCGATTCGAGTCGTCGCGGGTGATCTGCATCAGCACGGCCTTGCGGCCGGCCTTGGCGGCATCGGTCATCGCCTTGGAGAC
>NZ_VFTG01000023.1 GCF_006439355.1 Mesorhizobium sp. B4-1-3 | reverse complement strand
GATCTCCACCCTCAATCTCGCCCACATCATCCCGCTATCCGCGGTGTGGGCGGGGCCGGAGCGGGACGAGCATCTGGCAGCGCCTCCCCTGCTCTTCGGCAAGACCGAAGGCTCGACCCCGTTCCGGCTTTCCCTTCACGTCGGCGACGTCGGCCATACGCTGGTCGTCGGCCCGACCGGCGCCGGAAAGTCAGTGCTCCTGGCGCTGATGGCGCTGCAGTTCCGCCGTTACGCGGGCGCGCAGGTTTTCGCCTTCGATTTCGGCGGCTCGATCCGCGCGGCCGCGCTCGCCATGGGCGGGGACTGGCACGATCTCGGCGGCAATCTCAGCAACGATGCGACCGAATGCGTCAGTCTGCAGCCTTTCGCTCGCATCCACGACGTTCCGGAGCGCGCCTGGGCGGCCGACTGGGTCGTGGCGCTGCTGACCCGCGAAGGTGTGGCGATCACACCTGAAGTCAAGGAGCATGTCTGGACGGCACTCACCTCGCTGGCCTCCGCGCCGGTCGGGGAGCGCACGATCACCGGCCTGGCCGTGCTGCTGCAATCGAACGATCTCAAGCAGGCGCTTCGCCCCTATTGTGTCGGCGGACCCTATGGCCGGTTGCTCGATGCAGAGCGCGAGCGGCTCGGCTCGGGCTCGGTCCAGGCATTCGAGACCGAGGGGCTGATCGGAACGGGCGCCGCGCCGGCGGTCCTTGCCTATCTGTTCCATCGCATCGAGGACCGCCTCGACGGCTCGCCAGCCCTGCTCATCATCGACGAAGGCTGGCTTGCGCTGGACGACGAGGGTTTTGCCGGCCAGCTGCGCGAATGGCTGAAGACGTTGCGCAAGAAGAACGCCAGCGTCATCTTCGCCACCCAGTCGCTCAGCGATATCGACGGCTCGGCGATCGCGCCTGCGATCATCGAGAGCTGCCAGACCAGGATTCTTCTGCCGAACGAGCGAGCCATCGAGCCGCAGATCACGGCGATATACCGCCGCTTCGGCCTCAACGACCGACAGATCGAGATCATCGCCCGCGCGACCCCAAAGCGCGACTACTACTGTCAGTCCCGCCGCGGCAACAGGCTGTTCGAGCTCGGACTGTCGGATGTGGCTCTTGCGCTTTGCGCTGCGTCCGCAAGGACCGACCAGGCCGCGATCGCCCGGATAATCGCCGAACACGGCCGCGACGGCTTCCTGGCGGCTTGGCTCAGCCACCGCGGCCTCGGCTGGGCAGCCGAGCTCGTACCCGGCCTGACCAGCTCCGCCTCCAAAGGCCCAGTCTTCACCAGCATGGAGAAGTCCTCATGAAAATGCGTTGTTCCGTTGCCATGCGGTTCGCCGCCGCGCTCGCTCTCGCTCCCGTCAGTGTCGCGCCCATGATGGTGAACCCGGCCAATGCCTTCATCGTCTTCGATCCCTCGAACTATTCTCAGAACGTGCTGACGGCAGCGCGCTCGCTCCAGCAGATCACCAATCAGATCACCTCGCTTCAGAACCAGGCGCAGATGCTGATCAATCAGGGCCGCAATCTTGCGAGCCTGCCATTCTCCGCGCTGCAGCAGCTCCAGCAGTCGGTGCAGCGCACCCAGCAATTGCTCGGCCAGGCGCAGAACATTGCCTATGACGTCGAGCAGATCGATCAGGCTTTCAAGCAGAAATACGGCGCCGTCCCGCTGTCGGCATCGGATCAGCAACTCGTCACCGACGCGCGCTCGCGCTGGCAAAACACGGTCGGTGGCCTTCAGGACGCAATGCGCGTGCAGGCCGGCGTCGTCGGCAATCTTGACGCCAATCGCTCCGAGATGTCGGCACTGGTCGGTCAGAGCCAGGGCGCCACCGGCGCGCTCCAGGCAACGCAGGCCGGCAACCAGCTCCTCGCCCTGCAGGCGCAGCAGCTCGCGGATCTCACCGCGGTGGTCGCCGCCAACGGCCGGGCGCAGGCCTTGCAATCGGCCGAGCAGGCCACGGCCGCCGACCAGGGCAGGGAACAGCGCCGCCGTTTTCTGACGCAGGGCCAGGGTTACCAGCCCGGCAATGCGCAGATGTTTTATGGCAAGAACTGAGGCGCGCGATGGACAGCAGGATGTTCGCCCGCCTCGCTGCGGTTGTCTTGATCGCCGCAGCTCTTGCGGCGGCTTTGATTGCGATGAAGAGCGCTCACCACCACCATTCCGAGCCGCTCGCGCTTCGCGACCGTTCCATAGCGCCGGGAGATCCGCTTGCGGCCGAATTGCTGCGCTGCTCTCAGATCGGCGAGGCCGGTCCCCGCGATCCCGGCTGTCTGAGGGCATGGGCGGAGACCCGGCGCCGGTTTCTGCGCCAGCGGACATCGCTAGCAACGTCCGCTCCCGCTCAGCCGGCAACGCTCTTCCCGAACGTGCCGGCATCGGCAGGGCCGGACGGGAATGGAGCGCACGATAAGGGGATAAACGCGCCATCCACGCAGCGCGCGTCCTCCGGCTCGGAGGTCCGCTGAGATGGGCGGCACCGGCGTCATCGACCATTTCCTCGAAGTCTTCACGCGCTACATCGACGGCGGCTTCGGCCTGCTTGGCGGCGAAGTCGGCTTCATCGCCACCACCCTGATCGTCATCGATGTGACGCTTGCCGCGCTCTTCTGGTCGTGGGGCGCCGACGACGACATTCTTGCGCGCCTGGTCAAGAAGACGCTGTTCGTCGGCGTCTTCGCCTACCTCATCTCCAACTGGAACAACCTTGCCCGCGTCGTTTTCGAAAGCTTTGCCGGGCTTGGCCTGAAGGCATCGGGCACCGGTTTTGCCGTCGACGATCTGATGCGCCCGGGCAAGGTGGCGCAGACCGGGCTCGATGCCGGCCGGCCGCTGCTGGATTCGATCTCGAACCTGATGGGCTATTGGTCCTTCTTCGAGAATTTCATCCAGATCGCCTGTATGTTCTTCGCCTGGGCGCTGGTGCTGCTCGCCTTCTTCATCCTCGCGGTTCAGCTCTTCGTCACGCTGATCGAGTTCAAGCTGACGACGCTTGCCGGTTTCGTGCTGATCCCGTTCGGCCTGTTCGGCAAATCCGCCTTCATGGCCGAGCGCGTGCTTGGCAACGTCATCTCCTCCGGCATCAAGGTTCTGGTGCTGGCCGTCGTCATCGGCATCGGCTCGACGCTGTTTTCGGAATTCACTTCGGGGTTCGGCGCAGACACCCCGTCGATCGATGACGCCATGGCGATTGTTCTCGCGGCGCTCTCGCTGCTTGGCCTCGGCATCTTCGGGCCGGGTATCGCCAACGGACTTGTCTCCGGCGGCCCGCAGCTCGGCGCCGGCGCGGCGGTCGGCGCCGGTCTCGCCGCCGGCGGCGTGGTCGCGGCGGGAACCGCAGCCGCTGGCGTCGCCGCGGCGGGAAGCGCGACGTTCTCCGGCGCCATTGGCGCGGCGGCCCGCGGTGGCGCCGCGGCCGCTGGCAGTGCATCCACCGCCTACCAGCTCGGCTCGGCCGGACGATCCGGCTTCTCCGCCGTCGCGTCCGGGCTGGGTGGCGTAGCCGCCGCTGGCGCGCAGGCTGCCGCCTCGCCCCTGAAGCGCGTCGCCAGTCAGGTCTCGGGCGGGATGATGGACAGCCACAACGCCGGCGCCCGCACCGCCTTCGAGATGACCGGCGGATCATCCAGCGCCGGCACGCTCGGCGGCGACTTCGCGGCGGGCGGCTTCGCTGGCGTCCCGTCCCCGGCCCCCGAAAGCCAGCCCGCCTGGGCAAAGCGCATGAAGCGCTCGCAACAGATGAGCCATGGCGTCCAGGTCGCCGCCCACGCCGTCCGCAGCGGCGACAGCCATGGCGGCGGCTCCTCGATCAACCTGTCTGAAAGCGACTGAGCATGTTCAAACGACCGTCCACGCACTACGGAAAATCCCCTCGACCGGAGACGCCATACCAGCGCGCCGCCCAGATCTGGGACGAGCGCCTCGGTTCGGCCCGGGTGCAGGCGCGCAGCTGGCGTTACATGGCCTTCGGCTCCCTGGCGCTCGCCGCGGCTATGTCGGGTGCTCTCGTCTGGCAATCAGCCAGCGGCTCGATCGTACCCTGGGTGGTGCAGGTCGACCGGCTCGGCCAGGCCCAGGCTGTGGGACCGGCCGCTGTCGACTATCAGCCGAGCGATCCGCAGATCGCCTTCTATCTCGCGCGCTTCATCGAACAGGTGAGGTCGATCCCGGCCGATCCTGTCATCCTGCGGCAGAACTGGCTGCGCGCCTATGATTTCACCACGCAAGGCGGCGCCTTGGCTCTGAACGACTATGCGCGCGCCAATGATCCGTTCACCAGGATCGGCAAGCAGCAGGTCGCCGTCGAGGTATCGTCGGTCATCCGCGCCTCTCCGGCGAGCTTCCGCATCGCATGGATCGAGCGCCGCTACCAGGACGGTTCGCTCGCTTCCACCGAGCGCTGGTCCGCCATCGTCACCATCGTCGTCCAGCCTCCGCGCGATGCCGACACGCTGAGGAAGAACCCGCTCGGCATCTACGTCAACGCCATCAACTGGTCGAAGGAGCTTGGCCAATGAAGCCCGCAATCCGCGAATCCACTCCTGCCCTGCGGCTGCCGCTCCTGCGCTGCGCGATGCCGGCCTTGAGCAAGATAGCACTTCCGGCATTTCTGCTCGGCACTTCGGCGCTTGCGGGATGCGCCACTCCGCAGAAGCCACCGGAGATTGCCTATGACGATCCGGTCCCGGCGGTGCAAGCCACCGACCCGCCGCGACCCGTCAAGGTGGTGGAGCTTGCGAAGCCTTTGCCGCTTCCCGGCCAGTTGAAGCCGATAGAGAAGGGCGCGAAGCCCGGTCCGGAGCCGAGCGATCCCGCCGCCCGGGTGAACCTTGCCAACCAGGCGGCGCGTGTCCAGCCCGTCCGCGACGGCTTCGTCAACGCCATGCAGGTCTATCCGTTTGTCAATGGCGCGCTCTATCAGGTCTACGCCTCGCCAGGGCAGATCACCGACATCGCGTTGCAGGCAGGGGAAGAGCTGGTCGGCTCCGGACCGGTCGCAGCCGGCGATACCGTGCGCTGGATCATCGGCGATGCGGAGAGCGGCTCAGGCGCGACAAGGCAAATCCACATCCTGGTGAAGCCCACGCGCGCTGACCTCGTCACCAATCTCGTCATCAACACCGACCGGCGCACCTATCATATGGAGCTGCGCTCGGCGCCCTCGACCTATATGGCCTCGGTTTCGTGGCAGTATCCGCAGGACCAGCTCGTGGCCCTGCACCGCCAGAACCAGCAGGCCGAGGCGGCGCAGCCGGTGTCGACGGGGATCGACCTGTCGCGCGTCAATTTCCGCTACGAGGTGACCGGCGATCGTGCGCCGTGGCGGCCGCTGCGCGCCTTCGATGATGGCAGGCAGGTGTTCATCGAGTTCCCGCGCGGCATCGGTCAGGGGGAAATGCCGCCGCTTTTCGTGGTGGGACCGCAAGGCGATACGTCCGAGCTGGTGAACTATCGCGTCCGCGGCAACTACATGGTCGTCGATCGGCTGTTTGCCGCCGCCGAGCTGCGCTTCGGCGCCGGCAAGAACCAGGCCCGGGTCCGTGTCTCCCGAACAGATGGGCAACGCAGCGGCACATTGTCATGGATGCGGGGCACCGGTGCATTTTGGCGTCCGCCCACCCTCCGCGGCGACAGTGGAGGGCCGGCATCGTGAGCGACCACCTCGATCTCGCCAGGGATCAAACCCAGGGCACTCAGAACGAAACCCGCTTGAAACGTTCGGACGGAGAGAACGACTGGCCGGAGACGCCAGGCCGCGATGACGCGCGGCCATTGACCCATGAGCCAGCCGCGGCCATGCGGCTGCGCGCCGAGCCGCCGCGCGTGACGCGCCTGTCCCGCAAGGTGCTGGCCGGGTTGGGGTTGGGCACCAGCCTGGCTGTCGGCGGAGCGCTGATCTACGCGCTTCAGAACCGGCCGAAGGATCAGGGCCAGGAGCTTTATTCCACAGACAATCGCCAGCCCCCCGACGGGCTCTCCGCCCTGCCCAAGGACTACGTAGGCGTTCCGAAGCTTGGTCCGCCGCTTCCCGGCGATCTGGGTCGGCCGATCCTCAACGCGCGAAATTCCGGCCCCGTGCCATCACCGGAATCCCTCGGTCCCGATCCGGAGGAACAACGAAGGCAGCAGGAACTGGAGGCAGCAAGGACTGCGCGCCTCTTTGCATCCACCCAAACGCGGCCCGCGAGCAGCCCGGTTGTGGCCCAGGTCTCCGACGCGAGGCCCGAGCCCGATCTCGCCAACCTTGGTCTCGCGCCCCAGCCCGCGACGCCCACGGCGCAGGACCGGCAGCGCGCCTTCCTCGATCAGCCGCCCGACAAGCGCACAGTCTCGCCGGATCGCGTGGAACTGCCGGCTTCGAAAAACGTCCTTCAGGCTGGTGCCGTGATCGCGGCAGCCCTCATTACGGGCATCCGCTCCGACCTGCCAGGCCAGATTACCGCCCAGGTGACGGAGAATGTCTATGACAGCCCAACCGGACGGATACTGCTTGTGCCGCAAGGGACACGGCTCATAGGCCAGTACGACAACGGTGTCGGCTTCGGCCAGCGGCGCGTCCTGCTGGTCTGGACCAGGCTGATCTTTCCTGACGGCCGCTCGATCGTTCTGGAACGTGAACCAGGCGCCGACGCCGAAGGCTATGCTGGCCTGGAGGATGGCGTCGATTACCATTGGCGCGAGCTGTTCAAGGCGGCCGCGCTCTCCACAATCTTAAGCCTCGGCGCGCAGGCAGGCGCATCGGGCGAGGAGAGCGACATCGTGCGCGCTCTGCGCCAGGGCGCATCCGACAGCATCAGCCAGACAGGTCAGCAGATCGTTCAGCGGCAGCTCAACATCGCGCCGACGCTAACCATCCGGCCGGGTTTCCCGGTGCGTGTCCTCGTCACGCGCGACCTCGTGCTCGAACCTTACGGAGATTGAATATGGCCAAGCTGAAACTGGGGCCGATCGCCGACGACAAACCGGTCAAGGTCACTGTCGAACTCCCGGCCGCTCTGCATCGCGACCTCACCGCTTACGCCGAGATCCTCGGTCGCGAGGCGGGACAAGCGCCTGCCGAGCCCACACGCCTCATCGTTGCGATGCTGGAGCGGTTCATTGCCACCGACCGCGGTTTTGCAAGCGCCAGGCGGTCGGCGAGCGGGTGAGTGCCCCGTTCAGTCACGAGTCACGGCATCGATCGATGTTCGGGGCAGCCTGAGGCGCGGGTTTTACGCTTCCCGTTGCCGGCTTGAGCGGTATTGTCGACGCTATGTTCCGAGCCGTCCCCACGAGCCGCAGGAGCGCGCGCTTGGGGTTCGATTCCAGCCACATCGCCTGGATGGAGCAGCTGCTGTCGTGGCCTTCGAGTGGTTTCCACACGGCCGCATCAATGGCGACTGTTCTGGCGAAGCCTTCGCCCGCCAGGGTGACGCCGAGCCCGAGCTGAACCTTGAGGATGACCGTCGCTTCGCTGGCGCGACATATCTGAACAGCAGGCCCGCCAGTGGCGGCGTTATGCTCCTGCAAGTGCAGGTCCAACTGCGATGGGGCCGAGACCAGCAGGCTGATGCCGGCGAGATCTTGCCATTTTAGAGCAGGTCTGTCGGCGAGCGAATGGCCGCGGGGAAGGAGAACGAACAAGCGCTCCTTCGCGAATATTTCGGTTCGGCATGAGGCAGCGTTGTGGAGCCCGTGCGCAAAGACGATGTCGAGGCGCCGGCGGCGTATTGCTGCCAGGCACTCGTCATGTGCAACATCCTCGATGGCGACACCCACCCCCGGATACAGATGGTGGAAACGCTCGACGAGGCGGGCCACGAACGCCCGCCCGATCGGGCCGCACAATCCTATCCTTATGGCCGTAGCGTCCTGATTGCTGCGATCAGCACCGGCCAGTGCGTCATGCAAGCCCTCGTAGTGGACCCGCACGCGATCCGTCCAGGCGCGGCCCGCTTCGGTCAGCCGCACGCCATGCACATCGCGATCGAACAGCTGCATGTCCAGCGCCTGCTCGATTGCGACGATGTTGCGGCTGACACAGGATTCCCTAACCCTGAGCGCTCTTGCCGCCTGCCTGAGGCTGCCATGGTCGACAGCTGCGAACACATGGTCCAGGCGGCGCAAAGTGTTGCTGGCCTGCTTCAAGGCTCGGAGGCCTCATGGACAGAGTTGTTTGGACCAGCCGGCCCGGCACGGCCGCAAGGTCAAGCCGCTGAGCCGCCCTGCAGGCTGGCCTCGTAGACATATTCGTGTGGAATGGCGGGGTTCCCCATCTGGGAAACATAGCGGCTCAGGTTTTCCTCGCAGTTGCTTGCCGCAAGGCTGTAGAAGTTTCCGCTGTTCCACGTCAGCACGCAGTAGCTGAAATGTTTCTTTATGGCCTCAGCCATTGCCGCCAACGTCACCTCATTGCCGAACATGGTATTCAGAACGGCGGCCTTCTTTTTCTCGATCTCGTCGGGAGGAAAATAGCGCGCCTTGAAGCCGAAATCCTTCTGGTATTCACGGAGCCTGTAGTCCGTCTCCTCGGCCGCCCGAAACTTCTCGACGAAGACGAAGATCCCGTCCTGCTTCAGATGCTGGCTTACGAACTCGATCTGCCCCGGCCTGTTCGGTGAGTACATTTGAAACGTGGTGTCCTCCAGGATCATATCGAAGCCGGGCTTGAAATCCGCCAGCCGTGGCGTGGAGGCGAGAACGTCCTTGGTCAGCCTATGAAAGGGGCCAATGAAGAAGTCGGCATGCGCCGGCTCTCCATACGCCATGAAACATTCGTAGTTCTCCGGGTTCGGGCTGCACGACAAGGTTCGTATCTGCCCTTCGGACAGTTCGGATAGCGTCCGTGCCATTGTGCCTTCCGCCGTTCCGAGGCTGTACAGCGAGAGCGGTCCGTTGCGGTGGCGAGCGTATTTCAGGACCGCATAGGCCATCCGGCACTCCTCCTCCAGCCTGTAGGGAATGCTGCCGTGATAGTGCTGGTCGAAAAAGCCTTGCCGCGCCGCGTGCAGGCTGACCAGGTCGCGCAGAAGTTCGTCCCGCGGCAGCAGGCGATTGTCCGCCACGGGTTTGCGCAGAGGAACTCCATTCTTGCCTGCGGCGGTCGCGGCAAAGAAGCCGGCGAGTTCGTTGATGCGTGGGGCTTGCTCGCATTCAGCCAGGAAGTCATCGAGTCCGCGCATCGCAGTATGCCTCTACACCCGTCGAGATGGTGAGATGCCAATGCGCCCACGGAGCGGTGCCGACAGAGGTTAAGAACAGTCTAATATTCTGTCGGGTGGGGCGTTGACTGAGGCAAGTCGTAGGGAAGCTGGCTACTGGCGGCTTTCCGTTGGTTGCTATTTTTTCGATAAAGACACATCTTCTACCAACCACGGGTTATCTGTGAATTGTTTGGCAATCGAAGGTTCGGCTAAACAAAAGAACTGACGTAACGGAAGTACGGGAATCGCTTTGAGTCGCGCGTGGCTTGGCTTTGATCCGAACCAGATGCGTCCTTCGCAGCACCGGACGCTTGCTCATCAGTGTGAAAGCTGGGGACAGGTGCGGGTGGACATGGTCAAGAGAACCGGCCTCAAGCGCCAGGAGACAAAGATCTTTTTCCCGGGTCATGTGTTTCTGTTGAATTTGCACGGCACTGCGCGCAACGGCGAGAACTTCGTCGACGGACGCCGCATCTCCTTTTCATCGCGCCATCCCGGCTCGGTCGTCTTCGTGCCCGCGGGCATTGACTGGACCGGTTGGGACGAGGGCGACGAGACAGCCTCGTTCCTGCTGGTCTCCATTGAGCAGGAGTTCGCGGAAGAAATGTTTGGGGAAGCGGTGCGACACCGCCAGACGGTTTTGCCGCCGTCGATCGGATTTCGAGACGGTCTCGTCGAAATGGCATTGCAGAGGATCGCGATCGAGCTCAAGCAACCTGATCCGCTCAGCGCCGCGATGGTGGAGGGGCAGGCCAAGCAACTGCTTGTGCAGATGGTCAGGCTGAATGGCGCCTATCATGAATCCCTGAAAGGCGGTCTGTCTTCATTCGACCTCAAGCGTACGATGGAGATGATGGGATCGCTGTCGGGCGAAAACCTTACGCTTGCCGCTTTGGCAAAGGAACTTGGTGTCAGCCGGTTCCATTTCTGCAGAGCATTCAAGCAGTCGACAGGCAAGACGCCGCACGCATTCATCGCTGAGCGCCGCCTGGAGAAGTCGTCCGGCATGTTGCGATCGACCAGCCTTTCGGCAACCGAGATCGCGCTTGAGTGCGGTTTCGGGAGTTCAAGCCACTTCACCAATGCCTTTAGGCAAGCGTTCGGCGTTTCACCCATGGAGTTCCGGCGCAGATGCAGAATCTAGGCCACCCCTATCGATTGGCAGCAAGAATTTGAAAATCGCAACGCAGCCGCAAAGCGTGCTTCGGCGTCGGAACCTATGGATGCGCCGATCAGCGTCGGAGCGGTGTTGAGATCGGCGCTGGGTCGGCACGGCACCCGGAAGAAGAGGACGGATCGTGAGGTGGACAAGTCAACGGAGGAGGTGGGTGCGAAATGGGCAGTCCTCGAAGCCCTGGAGGCGCTCTATCCCTGGATGAAGCCGCTTCGCTCCCGGCCGGTACGCGACTATGCGTTCCGGCTGTTCGAGCCGCCGGCATCGGGGTCAATACCCGAGGTCCGGAGGCAGGCCCTCGACAAGTTGTTGGGCGTCATCGGGAAAGCGGCGGGGCGATCTGGGCTGTCCGCCGATGCTGCCGCGGAAATCCGCCGAGATATGGAACGGCGGCGCGTGCTGCAGACAGGGCCACATCTGCTTCTGCTCGTCGATCCCGAAGCATATTACACGCATATCTTCAGCATGCTCGGCCTCGCGGCGCACGGCTGCTCGACTTATGTCTCCTACGCGGTCTCAACGGTAAGCCTCGTTGAGAGATCGCGCAAAGGACCCGGTTGGCTCGCCGTTGGCGGCAGGCCTGTCAACGTCTTCGGCCTCAGCCGAAGCCAAATGGTCGGCTACAATCTTCTGAGTGGGCCCGGATCCTACCGGTTCGAGCTGGTGCCTGCGGAGCCGGGCGCGCAAGACGAAGCAGCGAAACTGCGCGATCTCCTGCCGAGCGTTGAATTCCGGCGGCCTGCGCATGCCATCAAGGCTGCCAATCAGGTTCTTTGGCCAAAGCTCTTCGGAAGCCGTTTCACATTTCTGCAGATCGATGATGAGGACATTGCCGACCTGGTGGCGGACCATCTGTCGGACGCAGGTTCCTGGCTGCGGACCCGTCTGCTGGAAGAGCCGGCGCTCGCTTCGAATATCCTAGCACAACTGGACAGGCTCGCCACCGGTCCCTGGAGCGGGTGGCTGACGCGAGCTACCGATTTCTTCTGGTTCTACCATAGTGGCAAGCGTTGCCCGCTGCGGCTCGCTGCGGGAGATTTGATCGATCCCTCGAGCGGTAGGAAGGTTGCCCGCTTTATAGCCTCGGACATTGTGGCGCGGTTGGCAGATCGTACGCTCATTCCGAGTTTCCTGACGGCTATGTTGGTCGTGTCTATACTGCCCGGCGTGCGAGTCCTCGGAGGCAGCCATCAACCAATCTTCTATCCATTGATGCGCCATGTGGTTCACAGGGCACTCGAGGCTGCGGGCATCGCTCCCGAGCTTCGGCAAGCTCTCGCGACTGACGACGTTTCGGGTGCTTGGGGACACCGGGTAATTGAGTGCGACGATGATCCGTGCAAGCGGATTTTGACCAGCCCGACCGGCGGTGCGGACGCTGTTGTGGGGCGCCTTGGCGCTACTCCGCTGGCCGAGGCATGTGGCAGTTTAAAAGGCTTCGTGACCGACCCTTCGTGGCTCGAGCTTCATAGAAGATTGGTGCAGGGCATAATCACTGCTGCAGATGGCGAATGGGCTTTTGCCTGACAGGCTGTGCGCACTGTCGGAAGCTTGGGTCCGATGCTTTCAAGATTCCAGTTAAACGACTGATATGGCAACATTATCGTTCGTTTTTGGCCGCCGACAGGCTGTGCGTTTTGGGGGGAAATTGATGGCGGAAAGCGCACGGCCATTTTACCCTCGAAAGCATGATTCGCCTCGATCCCGCGACCGCCAATCCCGCCCCGCCGCCGACCATCCCGGCCTGGGCGCTCGCCAACGCCGGCGCGCCGAGCGACGCTGACGCCGCCTTCCAGGCCGGCGCCGCCCTGGCTTCGCTGGACACGCTCGCCCGCGCGCAGCCTGCCTGGGCCGGCGCGTGGCGCCAGCGGCTGGCGCTCAAATCTGCCGCCGCCAGCATGCGGCTCGCCGGCCGCGCCGAGGATGAAGCCGCTCTGCGCGACGCCTGGCAGCTTTGCCCGGCCGGCGCCGATCCCGGTCCCGCCGGCGCCGTTTTTGGCGCCTGGCGCCAGCTGGCGCTGCAGCCGCTGGGAGTCAGCGCCGATCGGCTGACAAAAGTGGCTGAGATGCTCGGTCTCGCCTGGGGCGACGAGGCCCTCGCCGACCTCTGCACGCAGATCGAAGACGTGGCGGGGTCGCAGCGGCCGGCGCCCTTCGCCGCGGCGGCAATCGCCGCCCGCGTCGTCGCCATGCGCCCCGATGCCGAGCTTTTTGGCTGGTGGGTCGCCGACCTGGTGCTGGCGCAAACTCTGCGCTGGCCGCTGCCGCTGCCGCTCCTGATGCCGCAGGCTTTTGGCCCGGCTTTTCGCGGCGAGGCCGGCAGCCGACGCATTCGACCGGGCGAAAAAGGTTTTGATCCCGCGGTCTGCGTCGCCCTGGTACAAGCAGCGGCCGACGCCTGCCGGCTGGCCGCCGAGTTGTCACGCCGTGCCGAAAGACTCATCGCTATCGCACCAAAATTGCGGGCCAAGGGCGCCGGCGATGTGATCTTTTTGCTGCTCAACGACGACGCCGTCTCCGGCTCGCTGACGACCAAAAGCCTGTCGCGTTTTGCGGCGCGGCGGCTGTTCGAACGCCTCCAACAACTTGAGGCCGTGCGCGAGCTGTCGGGTCGCGCCAGCTTCCGGCTGTTTGGGCTGTAGCGCGATGAGCCAAGCCTCCGCCCGCCGCAAGCCGAACGATCAGCCGGCGCTGCTCGACACCGAGCTCGAGCACCTGCCGCCAGAACTGCGCTGGCGCGAGTGGATGGGCCGCGTCGAAGCGGTGATCTTTTCCGCCAGTGAACCGGTGCCGCGCGAGGTCCTGGCGCGGGTGGTGGGAAAAAACTGCAATCTCGAGCTGATCATCGACGACATCCGCGCCGAGCTCGCCGGCCGCCCCTACGAGCTGGTGTCGGTCGCCGGCGGCTGGCAGCACCGGACCAAAAAGGTCTTTGGCGACGTCATCAACGCCGCCTTCGGCAGTGCCACGGACGAGCGGGCAAAAGAGCTGACGCAGTCGGAGGCGCTTGTCCTGATGTGCATCGCCTATTTCCAGCCGATCACCCGTGGCGAGCTGTCATCCTTCTTCGGCAAGGAGGTGTCACGCGATCTGATCGGCGTGCTGCGCGCGCAGGACCTCATCGCCTCGGGGCCGCGCTCGCCGCAGCCAGGCGCGCCCTACACCTACGTGACGACCAAGAACTTTCTGGTGCAGTTCGGACTCGACACGCTGCGCCAGCTGCCGGATTTCGAGGCGCTCGAGGACGCCGGGCTGCTGTCGAAGGAGAAGCTGCTGGCCGGTGCTATCCCAGCCGGGTTGCCCAACGGCGACGGCGAGGACGACGTCGTCGACCAGGTGTCATGAGCGGGGCGTTGCCGCGTTGCGACCACAGAGACGGTCGATCGCTCAGGACCAGGACGACTGGTCGTGCGACCGCCGGTGATCGGGGTTGTGGACCGCGATACGGTCGCCGTTGACCGGATTGGCCGGAAAGATCACCAGATTGATGCCGCCGGCGTAGTGCAGCGACAGGAACAGGATGCCTCGAAGCCCGCCCGGGATTATACCGCTAGCTTCTATGAAGGCGGGATTTTCTTGTCTATGCGCGCCATCAGACGCAATCCTGCTGCCGTCCGGAAGAAGCTGCCTAAGACATCTCAGCCCGTATCGTGTTGGAACCCACTCGTTCCCACGATTAACGTGCTCGGTTAGTGGTTAGATAGATCAAACAAATTTTTTCGCTGGCCTTCCCGTTTTGATCTCCAGCTCCGCAAATGGTGCAAGGGGCGTGCAGAAAGCTTCATGTCGGACGAGCGCGAGCATCTATCAGTCGAAGAAGTCGGGCGGCTACTAAGCCGACTGCGGCAACCCGATTTGTTGCGCATTGCTGCCCTAGCCGACACATGGGTTCGTGGCCTCCGCCGCCGCGACGCATCCGATCTTCTAAACGAAGCCCTCGCTCGAATTCTTTCTGGTGACAGGCCATGGCCCGCGGAAATCTCGCTCCACGCTTTTCTTTCCCAAGTGATGCGCAGCATCGCAAGCCAATGGCGGCACGAGGACGCCAGGGAACCACTTGCGTTAGATCAGGTCGGCGAGTTCTTAGAACTTCCTGCGGCAGAGGACGACCTTGACTTTGCGAACCTCGCCCAACGGATGCGCGAAGCGCTGCTTAACGATGAGCCAGCGCTCGGAATCTTCCACCATATCCTTTCACAGACAAGCCGTAGGGACGCCTGCCTGCAGCTTGGTCTCGATGCGACAGGCTACGACACTGCCCGCCGTCGTATGACCCGAACGCTCAGACGCCAATTCAGACCCGGATGGATCAAATGACGACGTCACCAGACTCTGATCAGATCCTTGCGCTGATTGCCGAGGGCATTCTCGACGCCAGCGACGAAGAGATCGTCGAAACTGCTCGCGCGCATGGCGTCGACGTTGACGCTCTGGAGCGCAAGGTGCGCGACATCATTGCGACCCGCGTCGATGCTGTCAGACCGTCGCCGCCGTTGAAAATCGGCGAGACCGTCGCGTTGCGGTCTGATCCAGCGCGCATCGGTGTGATTACCGGCATCACCCCGAGTAACCGTGAGATACGCCTCACCGTGTTTATCGATGGGCGCCTTGAGACGCTCTACCTGAGCCAGGTCACGCGCGCCGACCTTGCGCCCGGTGCGGTTCGAGCGACGCTAAGCGAGTTCAATGCGCGCTTGACGGCTCTGCAGCTGGCCGAGCCAAGCATTACGAACCTGTACTCGCTTCAGGCAGGCCGCGTCGACTTCATTCCGTATCAGTTCCGGCCGGTGCTCAAGTTTATCCGCGCCGATCGGCCGCGGATGCTGGTCGCTGATGAGGTGGGTGTCGGCAAGACGATCGAAGCGGGCCTCCTGCTTCGCGAGTTGCAAGCGCGCCGTCCGTTGCGCTCGGTGCTCGTCGTGTGTTCGAAGGCATTGGTCGTGGAGGAGAAATGGCATCGTGAGATGCGGCGTTTTGATGAGGAATTTGTCACGCTCGGCAGTGACGAACTGCACTACTGCCTTGACCAATGCGATATCGAGGGTGAGTGGCCGGATCGCTACTCGCGGGCAATCCTGCCGTTCTCGCTGGTCAACGAAAGGCTTCTGCAAGGCTACCCCGGTCGCGGTGGCGCCCGTGGACCGGGCCTGAGCACGCTCGACACACCGCCCCGCTTCGATCTTCTGATCGTCGACGAGGCTCACAATGCGCGCAATACCGACACGAGCCTTCATCAAGGGCTGCGCATCCTTGCCGACAACGCTGAGGCGGTGGTGCTGATCACCGCGACGCCAGTTCAGCTCGGCACCGGCGACCTGTTCTCGCTGCTCAACCTTCTGCGTCCGGACCTGGTCATTGACCGCCCGACGTTCGAACGGATGGCGGAGCCAAACGAAGCCATTAACGCGGCGATCGCCGCGATCCGAGGCGCGGCGCCGGGCTGGCAGGATGTTGCGATCCAACAGCTCAACGAGGCTGCCGGCACCGACTGGGGCCGCGTGATGCTCGCGCCTTCGCCCGAATATCGCAATCTCGTTGCTGCGACGCGCAGCGCATCCAGCGACGAAGATCGCGTTCGCCTGATCCGACCGGCTGAGGCTATGCACAGCTTCTCGTCGATGATCAGTCGTACACGCCGTCGCGATATTGGTAACTTTACGAGCCGCAAGGCGCGCACTGTCGAGGTGCCGTTCACGGCCGAACAGAAGGCCGTTCACGACGATCTGTTGGCGCTCCAGCGGGCCATTTATTTGAGGAAGCACGGCGCCGGCCCTCTCGGCTTCCTTATGACGACGATCCGTCGACAGGCGGCCAGTTCACTGCATGGCCTGGTGCCGTTCCTCGAAGATATCCTGACGCGACGTCTCAGCGACCTCGAACTCGTGGAGATCGATGACGAAGCGCTGGAGCATGGTGACGACGGGGTCGACGCAATCCGCGCAGAGATCGCGGCTATCGTGGAACGTGCGCGCGCGCTGCCCAACGACGATCCCAAGCTGGCGGCGCTTCTCGATATCGTCACTCAAAAGGGTGGCATGCAGAACCGTCGCTTGCTCGTGTTCAGCTCTTTCCGACACACGTTGTCCTATCTGGATCAGGCGCTCCGCCAGCGCGGCGTTCGCGTGGGTCTCATTCATGGCGGGATCGCAGATGACGATCGGCGTGCATTGCGCAAGGCGTTTGCTCTTCCGTCTGATCACGCTGACGCGATCGATATCCTCCTGTCGTCGGAAGTGGGCTCTGAGGGGCTCGATTTTCAGTTCTGCGACGCTTTGGTGAACTTCGACATCCCTTGGAACCCAATGCGGATCGAGCAGCGCATCGGGCGTATCGATCGTTATGGGCAATCCAGCCAGACAGTCGCGATCTATAATTTCGTGACGCCCGGCACGGTGGACTTTGACATCTTCCAGCGCTGCCTGTTGCGCATAGGGGTGTTCGAGCGCGCGATCGGAGGCAGCGAGGCGATCCTCGGTGAGATCGCCGGCCGGCTTCAGGCGGTGGCCGACGACTTTCTCCTCACCGATGAGGAGCGGCAGGCGCGCCTTCAACAGCTCGCTGACAATGAAATTCGCCAGGTCATCGAAACCGACGCGTTGGAGGAACGCGAGGCAGAGCTGTTTGGCGTTCGCATTGAACGCTCGCGCATGAACGATGAAATTGCCGAGGCGTCGAGCCGCTGGCTCGAGCCGGCCGCGATTGAGCGTTTGGTCGGTCTCCATCTTGAGCGTGCGCTGGACGTTGGCCGCAACCCAATCAGTGGTCAGGGCCCGGTCAAGAGCCTTCGGCTCGCTGCCGATGCCCGTCGCAGGCTTGTTCCGCCTCGCGCCCGTGGCACCCGACTCAGCCTTGCTGACCGGGAGTGGGAGACCTGGCTCCGGGGCGATCAGCAAACCCTCGCATTGACCTTCGATCGCGAAGCCGCAAACGACGATCGCTCGCTGGCGTTCATCACGCCTGTCCATCCCCTCACCCAGGCTGCAGCCCGCTCGTTCGCCCGCGATGAGGAAGTCATGGTTACATTGCGTGTGAACGATCCGGCGCTCCCGGTCGGCGACCATCCATTTGCGATCTACCAATGGCAAATGCGCGGCCTTCGGGAGGATGCAATGCTCGTTCCCGTTGTGGAGGATCCGGCTGTCGCCGCCGCCTTCATGGATATCTTTACCGCAGCGGCCGATGCATCGGACGTCGCACCGCCGGACAGTGCGACAATCGAGGGGCTCGAAAGCTGGCACCACGAACTCTGGACACGCCGACGCGCAGCGCATGTCGCCGAGGCCGCTGAGATTGCACGTTTCAGGCGCGACAGCCTCGAGGCCAGTCACCGGGCGCGTGTTGCAATCCTCGAGGAGCAGCTCGCCGCAGCCTCAGAAGATCGCATCCGGCGCATGCGGGCGGGCCAGCTTGCGCGGGCGAACGCCGATCGCCACGAAGCGCTTGAGGATTTAGCCGCAGCGGAGCGACGTGCCGATATCCTTCCTCGGCGCGTCGCTTCAGGAACGCTTCGGGTGGAACACTGACATGGGCGCGCCGTTTCACGATTGGCTCAACAACCTGTGCGCAAGGCGTCAGCGCTGGGTTTCGGCGAGTCACGAGAATAACTTTGATCGCGGTATCTGGAATGCGACCGTCGACAAGTATGCCGATCCCAGCCACTTCATCTTCGAACTGCTACAGAATGCCGAAGATGCCGAGGCGAGTTGGGTCCGCTTTCGCCTCGAACCAACCCGCATCGTGTTCGAACATGATGGCCGGCCATTCGATCGTGACGATATCGAGGGCATTACCGGTATCGGAAACACCACGAAGCTTGACGATGGCCACAAGATCGGTTGCTTCGGGATCGGCTTCAAATCTGTCTACGTTGTGACCGAGCGGCCTGAGGTCCACTCACTGATCGAAGACGAGTCACTGGCATTCGCGATCGAGAATCTCGTTGTCCCAAAGTTGATCGAAACGACGCACCGCGAGGCGACGACGCAAATCATCCTGCCGCTCCGTGCTGACCGGGCTGAGCTCGCGCTGACCCATGCGCGAGAGGGTCTCGCGAAGTCGGGAGCGCGGGCGTTGCTCTTTCTTCGGCATATCAAGCGACTCGAATGGACCGATGGGGAAAGCAAGGGGGAGGCCGAGGTCAGTGACGGACCAGGGTCAATTCGATCAATAAGCTCACTGTTACCCGACGGTTCAGGGCGTCTGGACAGGTACTATGTTCTAGCGCGCGCGGTCGAGTATAGCGAAGATCGCAAGCAGTACGAGGTGAAGGCCGCATTCCGGCTTAACGGCGCCGGCGACCTGATAGCCGAGGACGCCCCGACAAAGCTGATGGTGTTTTTTGAAACCGAGGAGCTGACCGGCCTGCACTTTACGATCCATGGTCCTTTTCAGCTCACGGACAATCGCGGCAACATCAAACGCGACGATCCTTGGAATGCCGAATTGATCGAAGCGGTCGCTGGGATGGTCGCCGACGCTCTGCCGGATCTGCGCGACCGTGGGATGCTGAAGCGCAGCGTGCTCGACTTGCTGCCCAATGCCTCGGATGAACTTCCTGCCGCGTTCGCTCCGATCCTGGCGAAGATCGTTACCAAGTTTGCGGAGGAAGAACTTATCCCCGTCCAGAGCGGCGGGTTCGCCACGTCGGTTGGCGGAATTCGCGGCCCGGCAGACCTCAGAGATCTGCTCGGTGAAACCGGGCTTGGCGAGTTTTGCGACAAGCCCGGTCGACGCTGGATCATCGCGGCACTGAAGAATGGCCGCGCCGATGCCTTCATTAACACGCTCAAGATCGAGGACTTCGGCCTCACAGACTTTTTTTCGTCATTTCGGCACGTCTTTGGTGTGCAGGGTCTTTTCATCGAGCGCGACAAACAATGGCGCCAGCGCGGGCTTATCTGGTTCGACGCGCTGACCGACGAGCAACTTCAACATTTCTACTTGGCCTTAGAGGCCGCGCAGAAGGTTCAACGGTCGGCGCCGTCAATCTCCGACATGAAGTTTGTAAAGCTCGAGGATGGCCGCCGCCATTCTCCGCGGCATGCGGTGCTTGCGCCAGTTGAGAGCGAGCTCGATTCCGAAACCGACCAGGGTGAATTGTTCCTGGTTAAGCGTAGCCTCATCAGGGTTGGCCGTGGTCGCGGGAAGGATGTGGAGCAATTCCTTCGTCGTATGGGAGTTCGCGATCTCGATGAACGCGCCTATCTCAACGCAATCATTCGAACGAAATACAAAGGAGAAGCGCAGCGGCCCAACCGCGAACAGCACCTTCAGCATATGCGCCGCTTCCTACGCTGGTGGAAGGAAACGGAAGACGTGGGTCCGTTCGCCGGGGTCAAGTTTGTCCGAGCTGGCGCCGAAGCAGCGTATCACTGCGCTGGCGAAGTCTACCTGGGTTCGCCCTTTCTCGAGTCGGGTCTTTCTCGGATCTACGATGGGAGCATAGAAGGGCGGGGCTTGGAGGCGCTGTGGGAGGGCTACAAGATTCTCCCACGCAAAGACCTCTTGGCGTTCCTCGAACGATGCGGCGTTGAGGACAGTCTGACGGTTGTGTCGTCGATGATTCCATACGCTCACCCGCGTTGGTCTGAGTTGAAGTCTGGCTGGGGGTCAGCGCGACACACTGGAACCGGCGTGGACGTCGACTACCGAATCGATCAATTGGCAGAGTTGCTTGAACGTCGTGACCCGGCGATTTCGAAGCTGGTCTGGGATGCGGCCCGGCACGCGGGAGCGGCGGCGATGGTCGCACGATTTTCGCCAAACCAGCAGTATGAGGCGCGCAGGCGGCTGTCCTCGATGGCGACTATCCTACGCGATATGGCTTGGATCCCTACTAAGGACGGGAGCCTGCGCAGGCCAAGTGAAATTACTGCGGTCGATCTCGCCAAGGGATACGCAATAGGTGGGAATGAAGATTGGCTTAGGTCGATTGGGTTTGGAGAGCAGGATCGCCAGCGCGGCGAGAAGGCCAAGGCGCGCCAGCAGGCTGGCGAGTTGATAGGACTTTCAGCGGAGCTGGTTGAGCAGCTCGGCGGCCTCTCCCCAGGCGCACTGGCCGCTTTGAGTGCTGAGATGGTCCGCAGCATCAACAGCCGCGCATATGAGCCAGTAGAGTTTCCACAGCGTGAGACGGGCAATCCTGGCCGGCGGGCCGAACGACTAGCAGCGCGTGCCCTAACGTCTCCTCAAAAGACCTACGAAGCCCGAGAGCGCAGCGTCCGTACAAGCAACTCAGAGACGCGCACGCTCGCGCGAACCTATCTTGAGGACCATTATACAAACTCGCTCTCTGAGATGGTCTGCCAGGGCTGTCACAACAAAATGCCCTTTAACCGGCCTGACGGTTCTCCGTATTTTGAGGCGGTCGAATGTTTGGATTCGCTCGAACAGGAGCACGCTGAAAATCACCTCGCATTGTGTCCGGTTTGCGCTGCAAAGTGGCGGCACGCCAATGCCATCACAGACTCGGAACTTCGCACCAAACTCGCGGAGGCGTCGACACCAGAAATCGTGGTCGAGCTCGCGGGAGCCGAAACACAGTTGCGCTTTACCCAAGTGCATCTTGACGACCTACGAACCGTCGCTGCCATCAGGTATTCGAGGGTAGCATGACTGACTAAGATGCTTCGAACACCATGGGCTTGAACCGACTTATGATGGATCGCGCCGCTTCCGTCTGTCGTCGAGACCATAGAGCGGCATCGAGCCAGCCAGCTGGCCGGGCTTCGCAAGTTGCTTCTTCCGCTCTTCGACGCCGATCGCGAAGGATATGTAGAATAGTGCCGATCGCGCCATCTGCATGACGCGGACCGCCTTGGCTTCGAGTTCGTCGCTTCCGATGGCGATACCGAAGCCATTGTTGCTCGTCCCTTTGATCACGAATGGCTTGGCCCAACCTTCGCTCACCCGCAGATAGGTGTGCTCCAGCGCATTGCGGATGCCGTGCAGCTCCCGGGCATCGGCCGCTGTGGTCTGCTTGAGTTGATCGTCAAACAGCTCTTTTGACAACCAGAACAGGCCGCGCAGTGGCAGATTGTTCAGCTTCTCGAACTGTGGCAGCAAGCGCGCCTTGTTCTCGACCATCCACACGTTCTTGAAGCTGATCCTGTATGGCACCTTGCCTAGACCCCAGTAGCGATCAACGAGAAAGGCGACCTTGTCGAGCAGCGAATAGGCGGTGCGAAAGGCCGTGCGGACCCGCTCGCTGGCTAATGAATATAGGGGATAGTCAAGCGTGTCGGTGAGCGCGACGCCGCGGTCAGAGAAATGGACGCTCGTGCTGCTCATCCCCTCGAATAGCATAAAGCGCGCGGAGGCATATTCCTGCTTCATCTGACTGAAGAAGCTGATGATCGGAGGAGGTAGATGGCCGTCGGGGCGTTCGCCGAATTTTTCGGTTAGGGGCGGCAGCATTAGGTCGTCGGTCGCTGCGGCCAAATGCGGTCCGAGATCGTTCAAGGGGCACAGGAAGAGCCGGTGCCTAAGGCACCAGCGACGATAGGCACGTTCGGACTTCGACCGACCCTCATCGCCACGATCTAAGTCCTGCATCTCCCGGACCGCGTCGATATTGACGGCCGCAGCGAGTTCCGTCGCTAGGTTCGCGAAATGGGCGAGTGCGGGTTGTGGATCGGCTGAATCATAGACTGCACCCTCGGACACCGTCGAACAAAGGCCGTCGAATGCGTGTAGAGACAGGATCGCGCGCTCGCGGTTATCGACTACCATGCCAGCATAGCTTTTGAGTCCAGAGCCGCGGTTGCCGCTCGCCATTGCGAAGCTTGGGATGATCTTCAGAGCGGCATCCCAGATAGCGATCGCATCGATCGAACGGCCGACCTCGTGGAGGAGGTTCGCGTGGTTGGTGAGAATTTGGCATCGCCGGACCTTATCGAGGCCCGCGAAGCCAGGATGGTTTGAGGCACGCGACAGAGCAAGCATTTCCGCCTGCCTCTCGGGCGCCTCCCAGGACCAAGATCGTCGGACGTTCGCTATATTCGACAGTGTCGCCCAAGCATTGGCTCTGAAGTATTCGATCAAAGCGCCGGGGGTATCGTCGAGTCCACGATTGGATAATTCGTCCAGCAGATAGAGCGCACGCTTGGCGCCGCGCTCAAAGGACGCGTCAAACGAGTCGTCGATCAACTGCCCAATGTGCGCGATCGCCTCAGCGTCGTTCATCTTCGTGAGGCTGCGCTCGCAAAACTTGTTCAGGTCTTCGAAGCCAGGCTTCGCGATCATCGCTTTCACTTTTTCATCCGCAGTCGGGTGACGTCGCACTTAGGGCGAGAGCACGACCCGGAATTTCGCCTGAGTGGTCTTGAGCAGATACAGTTCGGTTGTTGCCAGCAGCCGCAAAGCGTCATCGGTGATGGAGGCAACCGAGCCCCCTGGCTGGACAATGATCATCTCGAACTCAAGTCTCGCGCGGCGCGACTTTTCCTTGAAGTAAGAAAGGCCTTTCATCTCGCCCTTCAGGAAGCGGTTATGGCCTTCGCGAACCCAGGTTTCCTGCCGCCTTTTCAGATCGTGATAGAGTGTCGGAAGCCCGGCATGCTTTGCTAGGATGCTCTTTTGTGCTTGGCCGCATACGATGTAGAAGTTCCGGATATCCTGTGACACCCGCGCCTCATGAGCGCCCTTGCAGTGGACGAGGCATAACTTGATCGTATTGTCGTCGACGTCTTTCAAACATACGAGGTCAGCTGCCTCCCCGTGACCGTCATCGTTGAAGATGACGTCAAACTCTCCCTTAATCTGCTCGAATGTCCGGAACTGGATGGTCTTCCGGTCGCCTGCTTTGTGCATCGATTCCTTGTTGAGCTCGATGCCATCCCAGGTCCACGCTTCAAGCTTGTCACGCTGGTAAAGCCCCACGTCCAGCTTCACTGGAATGTGGTAGCAGTTGTAAGAGTATGTCCCGTCTGCGTAGCGGACGATGAATGGGTCCTTCTGGAGATATTCTTCCAGCGGGACCGCCGGCAGCGTGCCGTGACGGAATCGGAGCGGGGGGCCGGAAATATGGTCGTGGCGGTAGCCGCCTGGAATCCCCTCGCTGATAACGAGGGCATATTCGGATGTCGCGCCGTCGCTTTCGATACGGAAGACGATTTCGCCGTTCGATCCGACATCACCGAGATTTAGATCAACGGCAAAAGCAGGGACTTCAGACGAACCAAAGATGACAAACTGCCGGTCGTTGAAACGCATTTGCGCCTGCTCACCCCATTGAGCCGATATCGGCCATGCGGAGTACGACTTCGTCAGTCTTTCCGGGCGAAGGAAGTCGCGCACGACGTTGCTCTCGCTCTCAACTTCGGACGAGACCTTCGCCCACGTCGCGGCGGTCCACTCTATCCAGTCGGATATTGTGCCGGACTTTTGCTGCCACACCTTTCCGCGGCGCTGAGTCCCTCCCCAGAGGACGCGCTCTCCGTCCTCGTATCCAAGGCAGGCGAGGTTGTTTAGCGAGGATTCAGCCTTCTCGATACTTGCGAGACCTTCCGTGACGTTTGGCCCAAAATACGAGGTGAAGCTGATTGCACCGATACGCGACGAACCAAGGCTCTTCACTAGCGGCAGCTCGACATTGTTGAGAATGTTGAAGATTGGCGTACCCGACACCAGCGTTGTCTCGTCGTTCGTGACCGCCTTGGCGAGCTTCTCGGACCGTAACGCGTCGTAGTCGCTCGCGAAGAGGCAAAGCGCTCCAGCAACCTTATCCCACTTGAGAATCAAGAGGTCGTAGATTGTGTCGTACACATTCTGGTAGTTGCCCCAGGTCACTTCACTAGAACGGCATACTACGGCGACCAGAACGGCGTCCTTTTCACTGAGCGCGTACCAACTCTCTGAGTCTTTCTGAAGCACCGACGCGAAGGCCAGTGGTTTCCAATCCTCGCATCTCGTCCGGAAGAGCTGTGCTGAAAGCGCCGGCCGGAGGTTCCAAAGCGAAAGGTTGGCATGGAGATCACCAGACTCCTTGAGGGCAAGCACCACGTCCTGCAGCCGCAACTCTTGCGCAATTCTCTCCTCGCTCAAGCGCTTAATGAGCAGATCCCAGTCGGCTCCTTCTGCGTAGAGGTCGGCGAGTTTTGCTTCTGCATTGGGGTCGGCAACATTGGTCACGACCGTCGCCTCGCCAATTTTGTCAGCGGGACCTTTTCGGGTGAATCGGCCGATGAACTGAAGTGTCACGGCCAGCGACTTATGCGTGTCGTGAAGGGCCGCGACCTTGAGGTACGGCAGGTCGAACCCTTCCCCCAGCATGTCAACGCAGATGACGATCCGGGCTCCGTCGGCTCCTCGATCGAAGAGTTGGGCCATAGCCTCGCGATTGATCAAGCTGCGCCCGGGACCAGAGTATACGACGACCGGTTTGAGGTCCGGAGCGAGACGCTGGTAGATGCGGCCCACCGCTTCGGCCCGGTTCTTTGACGACGTCCGCGCCATCAGCAGGTGATCGAGCTTCAGGTCGTTCCGGTCATGGCGGAGCGTCGCAATGGCTTCATTGGCAATTGCGACATCGCGGGCTTGCTCGTCCCCGTATTCTTCGATCGTTTTGAGGTTTATAGGGCGGTAATAGCCGGCGGCCTGGGCATCACCGAGCTTGTAGTTGAAGATGATTTTGCCATCGATGCGCTTGCCATCACGCCGGAACGGCGTTGCGGTGAATTGGAGAATACGCTTTGCAGCGAAGTGCTCCCGAACACTCTGCCATGTGCTGGCAGTGATGTGGTGGGCCTCATCGACGATAAGATCCGAGCATGCGTCTGCAAGACGGCGGACTACCGCGGCGTCCGAAGCGTCGAGGACGTTCGGAAGGGCAACGATCACGTTTGCGTTCTGGATGATCGATTTCAGTTCATCCGCCGACCTTATGCCAGTGGTGATAATTGCGACACGAGGCTTGGCGAGGTCGTGCGTGATGACCTGGGCCATGGGCAGAATGCCAAGGCTAATGAACTTGCCAGCGATTTGGCTTCGCAGTGTATCACTGGGAACGAGGACGAGTGTGCGTCCAAGCCGTCGGTAGACGAGCGTTGCTAGCATGGTTTCTGTTTTGCCGGTGCCCGTCGGAAGGACGACGGTGGCTGGTTCAAAACTGGAGCCGACTGCAAAGTGGGCGGAGATAGCGTGCAGTGCGCCGATCTGCGGGGTGCGCAAGCCCGGGAGGTCGTGCTCCTCGTCCTCGATCCGAAAATCGAATCTGTTGATCCATGACTGCAGGACCCTTTCCGGCGTGTCGGCGTATGTCGCCAATTCGCCTTGGGAATCCCATTGGATCTCAAAGGTCTCAGGAAGGTTGTCGGGCTCGTCGACGCTCGGTGCCGCGACCACGGGCAGCGGGGTGGATACCCGGCGCGCACCCTTTCGGCGAAAGAGAATCTCGCGATACGGAGGACTGAGCTCCGTAGTGATGAGATCGTGCCCCTTGATCTGTGACGGTGAGATTTGTGCCTTCGTGGAAGCGCCGCCAAAGACGCGCTGAACGATGCGATTGCCGCCGACCTTCAGGCCGCGATCTGGCAGTGCTGGAAATTTAAGCGTGCCACGCCAAGCAGGAAATAGGCTCATATCCCAGTGTCGTAGAGAGTTGAGAGGTACTTTCCATGTGCGGTCTGCATCTAATAATGGCGAGTCTGAAAAGGCGAATCAGAAAGGATGAATTTGGTCGATTTTGATGGTTATGAACAGAAATATGTGTTTTCGCATTCGGATATGCAGTCGGCCTTAGACTGCGGCAGTAAATGATGGAGTTCGCAAATGCTAGACAACTCTATCGGCACTAGGGCCACGCTTTTGCTGGGCTGTCTTGCTGTTGCAGAAATTGGGCGCTGACTGGCACCAAAACCGCAGTCAGCTCCGACGCCTCGGGAGAAGATTATGCTGTGTCGTCGGAACCATCCGGCTGGGTCGACGGCGGCAAAAAAGGTAATCGCGGTCGATTGCGAAGGTCCCGGCTGGATTCCCGACAGTGGCTGCAAAGAGCGTCTTGGTGTCCCTCCAGGACTTTCCGCGTGGAGGAGTTTGTCGCGATCGGCGCGTAGTTTGATAGTTGCTTTTCTTGGAAGTTTATCGCCATCTTGTCTTGCGGAAGGGGGTACGCATGCGCAATGTGAAGGGGACGCGACATAGCCTTCGTAGTAGCCGGCAGTTGTCAATCATTGCCCAAGATCCATCCGTCAAAGTAGATAATCGAATTGTCAGAGCATCGATTGATGTTCCCGCCGAAGAACTGTTGCCGGGTCCACGCGGCTATAGGGTCGTGGTTGTAGACTATGATGTGACCGCTAATGCCCTGTATCGGCCAGCGAGCCTGCCGTCCGGGCTCGAAGGCGAATATACCGACCCGTATGAGAACGCGCCGGACGAAACGCTACTCTCCGATCCGCGTTTTCATGCACAGAATGTCTATGCTATTGCCATGCGCATTCTGGCGCGCTTCGAGTTCGCTCTTGGCCGCCGAGTGCAATGGGGGTGCGAGGGCCATCAACTCAACATCTTGCCTCACGCATTCGCTGAGCCAAACGCTTTTTACTCACGCGACGATCGGTCGTTGTTCTTCGGGTATTTTGAAAGCTTTCCCGACAAACAGGGCAAAACGCATACAGTTTTTTCCTGTTTGTCGCATGATGTCATTGCTCACGAGACTACTCACGCAATCCTTGATGGACTGCGCTCGCGGTATCTAGAGCCGTCTGCGCCCGATCAGGGCGCATTTCATGAGGGTCTAGCAGACGTTGTCGCGCTCCTTTCCATCTTTGCGATTCCTGATGTCGTCGGTGCGGCACTCGATGGAGCAGCTGCGGGGGCATTGATCGACCAAGCGCTGCTCGAAAGGGACACGCTCGCCAACTCGGTCCTCTTCCGCCTAGCAGACGAAATGGGGCAAGAACTAAGTGGCGTCCGAGGTTCCGCACTTCGCCATTCGATCACGTTGCCGCCCGGCAGGAATTACATCGACGATCCAGCATACCAGGAGGTCCACAAACGCGGCGAACTGCTCGTTGCCGCCATGTTGCGGTCATTTCTCGACATATGGATCAGTCGCCTGAGCCGCATCGGTACGATCGTCAACGGGCAGAAGGACAGGTCACTGGTGATAGAGGAGGGTGCGCGTGCGGCAGACCATCTTCTGACCATGGCCATTCGTGCCGTCGACTATTGCCCACCCACCGATCTTTCATTTTCTGACTATCTCTCTGCCCTTTTGACCGTTGACCGCGAGGTCGTTCCTGACGATCGCTACGGCTATCGAGACGCGTTGCTGGCGAACTTCGAGGCCTTCGGCATCCTCCCAAGTGGACGGGCTTCCACAGACGGCACTTGGCTGCGCTGCGACGACGAGATGGTTTACAGCCGGACACATTTCGATTCGATGCTACGGGACAACGAGGAGGTCTTCCGCTTCATCTGGGAAAACCGAAGAACGCTAAAGATTGGCGACATCGGTTATATCGAGGTGCAATCGGTACGCCCGAGCGTGCGCATCGCGCCCGACGGTTTCGTTTTGCGCGAGACGATCGCTGAGTATGTGCAGGTCCTGACGGTCACGGCCGGCGAGCTTCGTTCGGACTTTAAAGTCGAAGTACCAAATGGCATAGAATCGTGGCGTTCTCTGCGGCTGCTTGGCGGCGGAACGCTGGTCTTCGACGAATATGGCCAGCTAAAGTATCAGATTGCCAATCATCTTTTGAAGGATCGGGGTGACAGGAAGCGACAAGAGGATCGGCTCGCTTATCTCTGGAAGCAAGGCCTTTTGGACACGAAAAAAGCAGGGAATTTCTCCGCTCTGCACCTTGCCCGTAGCGGTGTACAAGAGAGGGTCTGATGAAGCCCAGCCGTGTAGTCATCACCTCCTATCAAGTGGGTTTCGGCGACTGCTTCCTGCTCTCGTTCGAATATCCGAACGAGAAGCGGCATGTGCTCGTCGATTTCGGTTCGACCGGATTGCCTGACGGGGTCCCGAAAAACCAACTCGAACTGATCGCCAACAACATCGCCGTACGGACAAACGACGAGAGACTAGCGGTCGTCGCCACCCACCGCCACAAGGACCACATTTCCGGCTTTGGGACGAAGAAGCACAGACCATCATCGGGAAAGACGATCGCGGACCTGAGACCAGAACTTGTTTTACAGCCGTGGACAGAGGATCCGGAACTAGCCGTGGACGCCAAGGGTCCGTTGCCGCGAGGAGTATCGCTCTCGGCTCACCACGTTTCGTCACTGGCCGCCATGCAACAGGTGGCTGGCGCGATCCTCAGTGAGGTTAAGCGCGTCCGCTATCTGTCGCCTGCGCTTCGCCAGGAACTTTCCTTCATGGGCGAGAACAATCTCGCAAATCTAGAAGCCGTCGAAAACCTAATGACGATGTCGGCTACCCGCGAATATGCGAAAGCTGGCGACAAGACCGCGCTTGAAGGCCTGCTTCCCGGGGTCAAGATCGACATTTTGGGGCCACCCTCAATCGAGCAGTCGGACAGTATCACCAAGCAGCGCAGCCGCGACCAGGACGAATTCTGGCATCTCATGGCGCATGCCGCTTCGTCCCTCGGTCCAACGAAAGCGCAACGGGTCGCTCCACTGTTCCCCGATTTTACGGCTGAAAAGACCGCTGGCCATTTCCCGATCGATGCGCGCTGGATCATTCGTCAAGCGAAGCGCTTGCGCGCCGACCAGATGTTGAGACTGGTGCGCATCCTAGACAGTGTGCTGAACAACACGAGCCTGATTCTGCTGTTTCGCTGCGGGTCGAAGAGCCTTCTCTTCCCAGGCGATGCTCAGATAGAGAACTGGTCCTTTGCGCTAAGTCAGGCTGCCGTGCGAGAGAAGCTCAAGAAGGTCGATCTCTACAAGGTTGGCCATCACGGAAGCCTAAACGCGACACCGAAATCGCTCTGGGAGCTCTTCGAGCAAAGGTCTGTTGAGGGCAACCCGGGGCGGCTCCAAACTCTGATGTCCACCATGGCTCACAAGCATGGGGACGAAGAACGGCGCACTGAGGTTCCCCGCCAAACATTGGTGCAGGCGCTTGAACACCAAAGTGCGCTCTTCACAACGCAAAGTCTGAAGGGCAACGAACTCTTCCACGAAACTTCCCTGGATTTGTCATGAACAGTGAGCCAGCCCGTCCTCTGGCAGATCCGCTGGCCGGCAGTCGAAATCTTGTCATCTGCTGCGACGGGACCTCCAATCAGTTCAGCGAGGACCGCACCAACGTTGCTAAGCTGTGTCGCATTCTCCGTAAGGATCGTGATCGTCAGCTTGTCTATTATCATCCAGGCATCGGTACCAAGGCTCCGCCCGGATTTGTAACAGGTCTTGGTGCCAAGGTTGCCAAGCTTGCCGGGCTTGCCATCGGCTACGGGCTGAAGCGTGACATCGTCGATGCCTATATCTTTGTCATGACGTATTTCCGCCCGGGTGATCAGCTGTTCGTTTTCGGCTTCAGCCGCGGCGCGTACACTGCACGTGTGCTGGTCGCCCTGATCAAGATGTACGGCCTTTTGATGCCGGGCAATGATGCGATGGTTCCCTATTTGGTGGACATGTTCTGGGCAATCGACAAAGCGCGCGACAACACTGACCGTCGAGACGCTTACTTCAAGCTTGCAGCGGACTTCAGACAGGAGCTAGCGACCCAAAACTGCCGGCCGCATTTTGTCGGTGTCTGGGACACGGTCAGTTCAGTTGGGTGGATCGGTTCACCCACGGCTCTGCCATATACGTACGACAATCCTGATATCGCGGTCCTCCGTCATGCCGTCGCTTTGGATGAGAAGCGAGCATTCTTTCGCACCAACCTTGCCGCAACGCCTGAGGGGCAGGACATTCGGCAGATCTGGTTCGCCGGCGCCCATGCTGACGTCGGTGGTGGCTATAAGGAAGCCCAAAGCGGACTGTCGCGCATCGCATTGGGCTGGATGATTGAGGAGGCGGAGAAGCATGGGCTTCTCGTGGAGGACGCGGCTAAAGGCGCCTTACTTCATCAAATCGCCCTCGACGCTGAAAACCGTGATCTCCCGATTCACAATTCCATGACCTGGAAATGGTGGGCTGCGGAGTTCGTGCCGAAGCGGCGTTACGACGCCTCGACAGGCCGCAAGGGCTGGCGCATCAATCTCTTCGGCCGGAGAGAGCCTGGAGTTGATCCAATCCTCCACGACAGTGTCTGGACACTACCTGGCTATGAGATCCCGTGGGGATCGAGAAAGGCATCCGAAGTTTGGCCGCCGGCTGGCTGACATTGCTGACATGTCGATGGCAGCTTTCGGCATTACAACAATTGGCGGTTGATCCTACGTTCAAAATTCCAGCACTGCGCTAAAAGCCACCACCGAAATACGGTCCGATCTTGCCAAGCTTGTGATCTACAAGATCGCCCGTTGGCAGCTACTGCATTGTTGTGCCGGTGCCTGGCGACCAGGGTTGGCTATGAGGCCTACCGCGCGGGAACGATCGGAAAGAACCCGTAGCGACCAAGGCCTTCTTTCTTCGTGAATTCGACCGCTTGCTCCGATGCCCGAATATCGGCAGGAGGATCGGTGTTTTCGATGACTAGGACCTGCCTGTCTTCCGGCAAGCCTGCAAGAAACTTGAAAAAATGCGAGTTCAGATCAGTACCGCTAAGATCGTCGCCGTCTCCTTCCGGCTCACGGTAGGAAAGCAGCGGGGAGTCAAGGACGACGAAACCTGGATGCGGAGTTTCAAATTGCCGGCAATATTGGAGAAGGCTGACCGTGAAAGCCGCCTGCGTGATGGCACGAAGGCCCTTTCCGAAAGAGGTCCGGTTCTTGCCGTTGATAACAAGGTCCCGCGTCTTCGCTTCGAAGTGAACGCGGTCGATCTCGGGGAAATGCCAAGCCACTAGGGTGGAGAGCACTACACCGGCAAATTTGTCCGCCGTCGTGCTCGGCAAGTCGACGTCAGCGAGGCTGTTTCCACTATCGACGGATGCTTCGCCCTCCCGTTCTAGGGCGGCCTTGCGCTGTTCAAGATCCGATAGGCCGCGATAAATCGCGAGCGCCTCGCGGACCTCGCCATCCTTGTCCGCCAATTGTCTATAGGCGGTTCTAAGCTGACGCAAATTGGGCGCGACTACCCGGTCGATCTCGCCGGATACGGTTGCAAGCTGCTCTTCGAGCACCGGAAGCCGGCGCTCGAAGCTCACGGCTTCCTTGCGCAATGTTGCGATCGTCTGCGTCAATTCGCGTTGACGCACTTCGATCTTGCGTATCTCGGACTGTGCGGCGACAACTGCCTTGTCCACATCAAAATCGCATTCGGCCTTGCGATGATGTTCGGGCGCCGAGCCGCAGAACGGACAGATGCCGGCACCGAGAGCACCGAAAAGGCTGCCTGCTTCTTCGATGCCGCGAAGCCTTTCCGTATCGGAACGGTAGTGCGCGTCGAGCAATGTGAAGCGCTCCAGCAGCGCGGTGATCTCTGTCAGCCGGTCTCTTCCGTCTTCGACGCGACGCGCGATGTCCCTGCGGCGCGCGGCGGCGTCCTTGAATTCTGTTTCGGAGACGGCAAGAAGCTCGCCCTGAGATCGCATGGACTCGCCAAGCCGCTCGCGCTGGCCTTCCAGCTCGTCCGGCGGTCCGGCCAGTTCTTTGACCTGGCGGCGGTGACTTTCTATCAATTGATCAAGCAGGTCGAGCTGGGCGCTGCGACTTTGTTCTTCGGGGGTGCGCGGCTGCGCGGTCGCGAGTGCAGAATCGTCGACGCCCGTTAGCAGCAGCTTGAAGACGGAGGTGTTCGTCGTGTCTGCCGTGTAGTTGCCATCGGACAGCGGCGAGCGCTGCTGGATGATCTCTTCCTCGTTGATGATCACCAGGCGCGCAAGATTACGGAAGCTGAGGCTGTTGGTGTCGCCGCGCTTGTTCCGTCTCACTCGCTTATGGGCGAGGTCGAGCTTTGCCAGCAGGTAGGCCGAAAGGTTTTCCTCGTTCCGGTCGCTATGGACATCGGCAAGCGGCGTGCCTTCACCCACGGGGAGCTTCTCGGAATAGAGGCCTTCGAAGAGACGAAACGCGCCGCCTTCGGTACTTCGAACCAGCGTGAACTGATCCCCTTCCAGCGTGTCCATCGCGAGCAGTATCAGGTCGTAACCCACCCGCTCCGGAATATCGCGAAGCGGCCCTTTGCCGCCGAGCATGAAATCGATGGCATCGACGATGAAGGACTTTCCGGTGTTCGAAGCGCCATGGATGACGTTGAGTCCCGGACGGAACGGAATAGTAGCCAGTTCTCGCGTCGGTCCGTGAAAACTGAGATGCCGCAGGCGCAGACCTTTTTTCATGCGCTTGCACCGAGGCTGCGTTCGACGTTCTGGAACTCTACAACCCAAGTGTCGAAGAATTTGCGCATCAACGCATCGAGCGCAAAGTCTGTGTAATCCGCAAGATGGTAGACGAGCCAGTCAGCCCGGTCCTTCAACGCTGCGATATAGGGCGTACGCAATGAATCGAGAAACATCGCGGCACCCTCACCTGCCCGATAAGAGATCCCCTTTTCGTTGACGACCCGCGTGACCAGATCGCGCGTCATCATCAGATGCAGGGCGTCCTGAACCACCCGGCGTCGGACTTCAGTTGCCGGCGTCTGGATCGGCGTCCCTGGATGCAGGTCGTCGGGTCCGCCTAATTGATGCGTTCGCACCAGCAGATAGTCGAACGCCGTGAGCCGCTGAATGTCATAGGCGCGCGGAAAGGCTGCGCCCAACACAGCGACCGCGCGAACGCCAGCCTCGAGCGGGCCGTTGAACGTCAACGAAAACTGGTCGCGGGCTATTTCGTCCATTTGAGTCGGTCTTCATTAGCGAGCTGATGGCAAATGCCTCGCTTGTCTTTCACAAGTGCGCTCGCACCCAGTGGGTGGGCGTCGAGCGGAACGTCCTGCGCCGCCTGTGTTACAGCCTTAACTCGCTCAAACCCGTCAGCATGGTCACTATCGGCGGTGTCCGCTACACCATGGTAGATTTCTTCCTGCAACCCCTCGAAGGTGCCGGGTTCCACCTTGTCCCGAACAAAAACGCGCAAAGCTTCGGCATGGTAGAAGCACTCGCGCTGCCGCTTGAAATGATCTTCGAGCGGTTTCCACGCCTTCAGCGCGGCAAGATCGGGAACATTCGTTTTGGTATGATCGGCGTAGGCGGCGAGAAGACGGGCGACATAGACGCTCTCATGTTCCCCCAGGTCTGTTGGAGGTGCACCTACGACGGGGCGGGGCGGCAAGCCGCCGCCGAAGCGAGCGATGAAATAGGGCGTGGCGCGATGTTGCTCGATCACTTCGCGGGGTGACATCGGCTGAAATATCGAGAAGTCGAAAGCGCCGACATATTCCGCGAACTTGCCTTCGAGCTTTACAGACTGCGTGGCGGTGATTTTGTCGGCGACGGCCTTGGGCCAAGCCTCGGTTAGTGCCGCCTTCAACGCCGGCGCATTAGTGAGGAACTGCGTGAGCGTAGTCCCGGTCCCGCGCGGGGCGACGAAGTAGTAGGCGCGGGGCGGAACAAATTCACCGTTAAACGAGTGCCAGAGCATCTTGCCGATTTCTGGCCATGCGGTACCTGGCGTGATGGCGTCGCGGTAGTGCTTGCACTGGTAATTGTCCCAAACCCCTTGCAAATAGTTCTTGTCAGCGAAGCCTGCGACATCGATACCGCGATCGTTCGCGCCGGTGTAACGCAGTACCTTGTGATACTTCGTCTTGAGAGACGAGACCCACTCTTCGATGAAGGTCTCCCACTGCGCCGGATCGTAGGTGACGATGCGGACCAAAGGTTCGATAGGTGGCCCGCTCTGCACCTGCGTTGGTGAGAGCATCGTAAGGCTAGGCGGGGCTGGCTCTGTCTCGACAAAATCCGCTGCCGCGCCGTCCTCCGACGGCGCGGCAGCGTCGTGATCCGCAGTCAAGGTTTCTGAGTCGCCCACCACGTTTATATAAGGAATCTACGCCAAGTCATTGTCAACAAGCATTTGTCTCAGTCAACTAGGTAGTACCGAAGCAAAGGCGGCAGAGATTTGTATGGCTATCCCTTGCACGGTCGTTGTCTCGGGGGGCTTGTTAACCGGCCATTTGGACCGTTCTTGGCGTTCGAGACACCAATTACGGGCGGGGGTGAGCCTAATGTCAAGCACGATGTGAACTCGTCGATCAGGAGGAGTTCTAGCCGCTTAACCCGATTGCAGCCTTTGTTCATGATTTGTGCGCCTAAAGTCGCATAAAGGGCAGTCTGGAACTGGCCGGGCTAACAGTAGCATCCGCCAGTTTAGGCGACCAGCGGGCGTTAACTTTGCCTGCCTGCATCGCCGCTCGGGAAATTGATTCCTCAGAGTGGATCGCGATCGTCCGGAGACGCCTTCATCCAGCATCGGTGTGTGGCCAGGCTATTTTGCAGCTAGACCAGCCTCCACAAGTCGCCGGAACGCTTCAGATCTGCTGGGGAGATCTGGTTGAGCGCGACGCCATTCGTCAATGCGACTGAGCAAGTCGGTCGAGAGCCGCAACTCGAAGCGTTCGGTTTTAGTCTCGACCGGTTCCGGAGTATTTGACAAGGGCGATGTCCGTAATGTACGGTATGTACGTAATCCGTGGTTGCCTCTGCGCAGCCGAACGATGTGCTCCAACACATCGTTCGGCCTAACCACAACCCAAGCTGTCTGGAGCTCGGATCATGGCTGATTCCGACAATACCACGACTTTGCCTCTCGTCACCCACAGGAGAGCTGTTGTCGGCATGGCAAGTGCAATTGCGAGATCAATCCGAAATTCCTTTGCCGGCAGAGATCCGAATAGACGCCAGCAGACCGGGCCTGCGGAAGCCCTATGGTGGAAATGGCAGGATGCTTATGAGGAGGCTCAGAGACTTTGCCGTCAGCAGCAGTGCCTGGAGCGCAAACTGATCGAAACGGTTGGACTTCCTTGCGCGAGCGTTCAGTCGTCTGATGGCGAGAAGGCGGCTTGTCAGGCTCGCTGGGATACTGCCGATTGCGAAATTGGATACTCGGCGACGTTGCAGGCTGAGCGCGAGGCGGCGGGCCGTGCTGCGGATTTGCTCGAGATGCTCTCCAGGACCCCGGCCAAGTCCCTTCCCGAAGTGGCGGCCAAGCTCGATGCGATCCTGAGGGAAGGGCAGCCTTCACAGGACGATCCCGAGTTTCCATGGCCGCAGATCCGCTCGGTATTGGAGGATATCGTCAGGATCGACCAGCAGATGGGGCTGGGCACTCAAGCCTGAGGATCGAGGAGGCGAACACCCTCGCCCTTTTGTCCAACGGGCAAGAACTCGACGCCGGCCCTGGTCAGGGCTGCTTCGATGGCCTGCATCGTGCTGACCCGGGAATCGACCTTGCCGTTCTCCAGACGAGCCAGCGCGTTGAGCGAGACGATCGCCTTGTCGGCAAGCTCCTGCTGCGACCAACCGAGCAAAGCCCGCGCGGCTCGAATCTGTCGTGGACTGACCATGCGTCCACAAACGGCAGGGGCAGGGTCTTTGCCACCTATAGGGTTATTTTAGGCCTCATAAGGTGTATTATGTGGCTGTCTGATTTGCTGATTGCCGAGAGCGAGACTTCTGCGCGAATCGCGGCAGACGTCTTCTCGGCGGAACAGTTTGGAGCGTCGCAAGGCATTGTTGAAACCGCAACGTCCCGTCCTGCTTCGGACAACGCGAAGGTCCGCAGCCGAGAACGACCCTCATCCCGCCGATCGGCATGTCGGCAGGCAGATTGCGACGGTCCGCGTCCAGTCCGACGTCTCGCAGGGCCAGCTCGCACGGGCGATCGGCATCAGTTTCCAGCAGCTCCAGAAATACGAGAATGCGCGCAATCGCGTCAGTGCCTCGATGCTCTACGAGATCGCCATCTCGCTCGGCGTTCCCGTCAGCCGCTTCTTCGAAGGCCTGGCCGGAAATGACGAGAGCCGCGATCGGGCGCGGCCCTTGCCTGTCGATGAGCGCCTGGAGTTCATCGCCAGTGCCGAGGGGAGACACCTGATCGAGGGGCTGATGAACCTTCCACCGCGCGTTCGCGGCCGCGTCGCTTCGCTGATCGCGGCGCTGGGGGAGGAGTTGGCGTTGCCCGATAAGGAGGGCGATGACGAGGCGGCGGGCAAGACTTCGTCAGCCGATCGCCGGATGTCGTGACGCCGGCTGGCGCTGTCAGGCGAATTTTCTGGCGGCAGGGATTTCGATGCGGCCGCGGGCCGAGTGTATGTCGATCTCGACGCCGAATGCACGCGAGCGCCTGGCGAATCCCTCGAGGATTTCCCGAGCTGTGCCACCCATGGCAGCGACTGGCACCAGGCTGCCTATCGCCGATCCGGGAGACTGAGGCTCTGCGCCGATCGTGACGGGCAGAAGATCTATCTCCGTGAGGCTGTTGCCCGCATCATAGCGGCAGGCGGCGACGATGCTTTGCCAGACTTCCGGCGGATCCCACTCGGTTTCGTCGGCGTGGACGTGGAAGAGGAAGTTGCCCAACCCGTAGAAGATCGCCGAGCCGTTGTAGATTTCCATCGCCTGGAGAACCGGAGCGCCGTGGCTGACGAAGAGGCTGGCGCCGGCATCGATGCAGGTCCGGGCGAAGTTTCGCACCCAGCGCGGCACGTCCTGCCAGCTTGGCTCCCAATGATGGTGATGCAGGTAGGCGATCACGAAATCGCCCTGCGCTGCCGCTCGCCGGATCGCTGACAAATGGGCGTCCGCACTCTCCGGATCGATCTCGATCAGCCGGCCGAAGTCGGCGGCTTGCGTGAACACGGTGCCGTAAAAATTGATCTCCTTGCCAGCCGTCACCTCCAGCGGATCCTCCGGCTGCGCGTAGTTGGTGAGCTCGAAGGCCGAGCACTGCAGATGTTCGCCGAGCCTTGCCAGCCTGCGCAGATGCCCGTCCGGCACCCCGATCTTGCGCACGGTTTTGAGTCGGTTCACGCCTGGGCGGGCAGGGCGGAACGCGGTGCGGTCTTCGGCATACATGCTTGCGGGGCCGGGCCCCGCATCGAGCGCAAGAAGCGCGACCTCTCGCCCGCCGAGATGCTGGCGGCCTGGCTTGCGGGCGCTGGTCCCGTCGGTGCCGATGCCGGCATGAAGGAAGCCGCGGCGGTCCACTTCTTCAAGCGTCGAGAGAATCCCGCCGGCGCCGAGATCGAAGGCGTGGTTGTTGGCAAGCGCGAGCGCGTTGAAGCCTAACGCCTGCAATGTATCGAGCACCTCGGCCCTGGAATAGCCGAAATACCTGCCCTTGGTCGCCCAGCCGCCATGATTGCCGAGGATGGTCGACTCGAAATTGGTGAACACGACATCGCCCTGGCGCAGGAAGTCGATGACGGCTGCGAAGCACTCGTCTTTGACATCGCGGACGTCACGCGTGATCAGGGATTGGCCGGTCAAGACGGCGCAGAACTGGTCTTTCATGAATTTACCTTCAAGGAGGGGAGGGCGGGCCGGGTTAGAAGCCGGCGCCGCGTCGGGTGTGGGTTCGGCGCAGGCTCAGTTCGAGGCCGCCGGCGAGATGTCGGTCTTGAACCATTTCAGGCTGAGCGCCTTGATCGTCCCGTCCTTCGTCGCGGCCTCTATCGCCTCGTTGAACTTGGTGAGCAGCTCGGTGTCGTCCTTGCGCATGCCGGCGCCGACGCCAGGTCCCCACAGGCCGCCCTTCAGTTCGGGGCCGAAGAACGCTGCCCCCGAACCTGACGGCGTCTCCAGGAAATCCCGCCACGTGAAATAGTCGGCAAGGCCGCCGTCGACCCGGCCGGCTGCAAGGTCGAGCTTCATATTGTCCAGGCTGTCATAGCTGCGGATCGTCACGACATCGCCCATGAGCTGCTTCACCACCGCTTCCGAATTCGACGAGCGCAGCACCGCGATCGCCTTTCCCCCGAGCGTCGAGCGCAGGCGTTCGATCGCAGCCTTCTCCTTGTCCCCGATGATCGACAGATTGATCTTCTGACCGGTGTCGCCGGGATCGAGACCGAGCTCCTTGCGCACCACGAACTGGTTGAAGCCGCTGGCGTAGGGGACGGAGAAGGCGATCGACTGCTTGCGCTTCTCGGTGATCGCCATGCCCGACATGATGACGTCGAACTTGCCCACCAGCAGCGCCGGGATGATCCCGTCCCAGTCCTGCGGCACGAACGTGCATTTGATCGCGATGCGGCGGCAAAGCTCTCGGCCGACATCGATGTCGTAGCCATAGAGCTCGCCCTTGTCGTCTGTTCCGTCCCAGGGCGGCGAGGCGCCTTCGGAGGCGATGGTTACGACGCGTTCGCTCTCTGCGCTGGCCGGGAAGGCCGGCGTCAGCGCTGCGATAGCGGCAGCAATAGCCAGGGGTATGCGCATGATGCACCTCTTCTATGATTTGGACTTGGGTGGAGCTTCTGGAGCGGCGCGCCGTCAGGGTAGCGGCGTTGTGAGGCCTTGGCCGGGCAGGGGCGGGCGCCATCGTGATCTCGACCGCTGTGCTGGCGGCCGCTCTGTCGAAAGCCTGCGTTCCAGGAATTGCGTTGCTTTCACGGCAATCGACGTCAACAGCAGGTAGATCGCTCCGGCGACGATGAAGATCTCGTAGGGCGCGAAGGTCGTCGAAACCATCTGCCTGGCCATGCCTGTGATCTCGAGCAGCGTCACGGTGCTCGCCAGCGACGAGCCCTTGATCATGCCCACCACCTCGTTACCATATGCCGGGAGCGAGATCCGGAAGGCGATCGGGAAGGTGACCAGACGGGCAGTCTGGAGACGCTTCAGCCCGAGCGATGAGGCCGCTTCGATGACGCCCCTCGGCACCGACTGGAGACCGCGCGCCAGGATCTCCGTCGTGTGGGCGGCGCTGTTCAGCGAAAAAGCAAGCAGCGCGCACCAGAAGGGGTCGCGCAGCACCACCCAGAAGACGCTTGCCCGCACCGCCTCGATCTGGCCGAGGCCGTAATAGATCAGGAAGAGCTGCACCAGCATCGGCGTGCCGCGAACGACATAGGTGTAGGCCAGCGCCGCGCCCGAGAAGCCCGGACGCCCGAAGGCGCGCACGAAGGCCAGCGGCACCGACAGAAGAAATCCGGCGGTCAACGAAAGCACAGTCAGGGTCAGCGTCAGCGCGATGCCCGAAGGCAGGACAGCGACCGCCTCGAGCATCAGACCGAAATTCATGGCGCGCGCCCTCCTAATGGCCAAGAGCGGGATAGCGCCGCTCCGCGACGCGGATCGACAAAAGGGTGAGGGTGGTCAGCGACAGGTAGAGGGCTGATGCCGCCAGATAGAAGGTCAACGGCGCGCGCAGCGACCCGGCCCCGACATAGGCGACGCGCATGATGTCGGTCAGGCCGACGATCGAGACGAGTGCGGTGTCCTTGAACAGCGAGATCCAGAGGTTGCCATAGGCCGGCAGCGCCAGCCGCAGCATCTGCGGGCCGATGACGAGAAGCCAGCGCTGCCAGGCGCCCAGGCCAAGCGCCTTGGCAGCTTCGGTCTGGCCGGCGGGCACCGCGGCAATCGCGCCTCGGAACACTTCGGTCGCATAGCCGCTGAAAACCACCGAAAGCGCGATGACACCGGCACTGAACGCGTTCACCTCGACATAGCGCCCGGCCAGCCTGCTCGCGAGCGTGGTCCCGCCGAAATAGATGAGCAGGATGATGAGAAGCTCAGGCACGCCCCGCACAATCGTGGTGTAGGCCGTCACGATGCGGGCGAGCGGCGGGTGCGTCATGCCTCTCGAGATCGCCAGAAGCAATCCGGCGGCCGTGCCCAGGCAGCCGCTGATCAGCCCAAGGCTGATGGTGACGGTGAGGGCGACAGCAAATTGAGCAGTAAAACCACCCATCGGGCGTTTTCCTTGAAGTGCAATACGCTAAAGCATGCCGCCGTCGTGAATGTCAAAACTGGCAGGCATACCTGTGATTGTGGTTTTTATCCCAAATAATTCTGGGTTAATCGGCGGATTAGTATTATGCTATGACCCGCCTCATAGGCGTTCAATCTATAAATTTTATAATTTTTGCTATAAGCGATCATTATAGCCTGAGGTTTAAACTGGGAGAGATTTTCGCTGTGCGACGGTCGCTCGACCGGCGTTGCGCCGCAAAGAAAGGCAGCCGGCGCTTTGCAAGCCTGACGAGCAAAGCCTATGCGCGGGCCCGGCCCGCGCGCTGGTCTCCGCTATTTGGGGATGGAGGCGATCGAGGGGCGGGCTCCTGATCTTGGAGCCGGCTATTTGTCTGCTGAGGTCATGCGGAGGAGATTGACGGGATCGCACTCCAGCGCCTTGGCGATCCTCTCGGCCACGTCCAGGCTAGGGTTTTTCTGCCCGCGTTCGATGCCGCCCATATAGCTGTAGGCGAGGCCCGCTTCGGTCGCCAGCGACTCCAGGGTCATTCCGCGCTTCAGGCGGACCCTGCGAACGTTTGCTCCAAAAATCTCCGCCAGGCGCATGCGCGCATAGCGATAAGCAAATCTTCAGCTTTACCAGTCACTATAGTGACTATATTATACAGCGTTCCGGGATCGCGCATGATCTCAGGCGCGGCGTCCGCAGGTCTTGGCCCAGCGTCTGCCAGGCAGCGACCGCAAAGGGCTCGGCCCACCCGTTGGAAGGAGCGCAGGCAATGGAATTGCTGCCAGGCGGCTTCAAGTTCCGTCAGTTGCAAGTCTTTCGCGCCGTTCTTCGAACCGGCTCGACACGACGGGCCGCTGCCGAGCTCGGCATCAGCCAGCCCGCCGTTAGCCAGCATGTCAAGCAGCTCGAGGCGACCATCGGCCTCACCCTTTTCAAACGGTCCGCCAACCGCATCGTGCCGCTGCTCGAGGCCTGGGAGTTGCTGCGCAACGTCGAAATGGCGCTGACGTCGCTCGGGCGGCTGGAAGCATCCATCTTCGCGATGAAGAATGAAGAAAAGCAGCGGATCGCGATCGCCGCCCCATCGGTCTTCGGTTTCGTCACCCTGCCGAAGGTGGTTGCCATCATCCATGCCAGGACCGCCTCGAATGTGCGTTCCATCTCGGGCAGCTACGACCAGATCGGCGAGCACATCCTGGCCGGCCGCGCCGATCTCGGCATCTCGAGATTGCCGCTCGACCCGCGCCTGTTCGAATGGGCCCCGCTCGGATCGGCGCGCAACGTCTGCATCTTTCCTCCCGGCCACCGGTTTTCGAGCCAGGCCCACGTCGATGCCGAGGATCTCGCCGGCGAGACCATCGTCGATATCGATCCACAATTCGCTGCCCACCAGATGAATTTCAATGCCCTGCGCTTCGCCGGCGCGGAGCCCGACATACTGGTCGAGTTCGATTGCAACGGTCACGAGGCCGGATATGTCTCGGCGGGCCTCGGCATTGCGATAACCAATGAGATCATCGCGCGCGAGTACGCTGCCTTTCACCTCGAAGCGAGGCCCGTGGAACCGTCGGGGCTTTATCACTATGTCGCGGTCTGGCAGAAGGGCCGCACGTTCTCCGGCGCGTTGAACGTGTCGCTCGAGGCGATCATCGCCGCATTTTCAAGACCCGACAGCGACTAAAGGGACCGGCGCTGCAGATGGCCCCTTTTGTCTTGAGCCCATCGTCGCGCGTGCAACTCGGCGGCGTACGGTTCAACAGCCTGAACTTCGCACGCTCGCCGAGCGCATCGAGCCACTGGGAGCCGCTTGGTTTGGCGCTGATCTTCGCCGCGATGCTTGGCGGCCTCGCCTATCTGCCGATCCGCGATGCGACGACCGACCTAATGGCTCGATCATCGAGATGAACAAGCAGACATCGCAGAACTTCAAGGATCTCGCCACTACCGTGTCGTGTCAGGAATTGGACTGGCGCGCCCAGCGCGGAGTCGAGGGCCATCGTGACCTGCGAGCTGGTAGCGCGACGCGAAACGAATGGGTGGAGCGGAATCGGGCGACCCACCGGCCAGCCGCCGACTTCAACCGCCAGCTGAGCGAACTCCGTCAGTACTTCGGCGCCGTGTGTGGAGCCCGCGACGTCATCCAAGACATGAAGCGCGGGGTCGACGAACTGAGGCGTAAGCAAGGCGTGCCCTGACGGAACCTTTTGGCGCTTGCCGACTTGAGAATTGCCAGGTTGGCTCCTGGTCATTCCAACCCTTTACCTCACCCGCTGGCTCCGGCCGGCGGGTTTTCTTTGTGTCGACGAACAGCGGCGGAAATAAACCCTGGCTTGACCCCGCCGCCGGACAAGTTCAACTTAGCCGCGCAACCAATAAGGGGGTTTGAATGCGAATCTTTATGTTCATCGCGCTGTTAGTCAGCGCGCTGGGTGCCTCGACGGCATCGTTTGCTGGAAACTGCCAACATGACTATGACACGGCCTCCGACGGATCGCGCTGCGGTGATCGTTCCGCGGATAGCCGGCCCGGCGGCAATTAAAGCTCTGGAGAGATTTGATGAAAAAGACCTATGAAAAGCCCGTTCTTGTTCGCAAGGCCAAGCTTTCTGCCATCGTTGCTGGACCGTCGGTACCGCCTGCCATCGGATGATGGCTAAGGACTGAAAATTTGAGGCCCGTCGGCTCACCGCCCGGCGGGCTTTTTTCATGCGTTGGACAGCGCTGCCTTTAACTCGTCCACCGTTTCAATCCCGTTCTCAAACAGCGTCATGATTTCCGCTGCCAGCGTCTCGCGCTCGGGGCTGTCCAGCGGGAGTTCGGCTCCAAGTTCCTTAAGGGCTTCGGTAAGTATCGCCAGCTGTTCCGGCGTGGCAAAACCGTTGTGCCGCATCTTCATCGCCCCTGAGCCCCTCGTTAACCGTGCGCCATATCGGTTCTTCTACTCAGGAACAATCGGCATTAACATTTGTTGTATGCCGCATGAACCATGCGGATTCATCTATTCCTGTGACAATTTTGCTCGCCGCAATAAGATTACAGGTGGCCCTCAACCTGCGGCATGCAAACGCCGTGGACATCTTGAGGCGAGCGGCGCAGGGTCTAGCGCGCCGCGCAGTTGTCGCCGTATCGAGCCCAAAACAGCCTGAAGCGACCGATCGCTTCATTCGGCGCCTTTATTCGTCGAAAAAGACCGGCGGCCGACGCATACTTGGGATTTGGGGTCCGTAACATGAAAGCGTCGGCCGCCAGCTTTGGGCGGGGGCGCGTCTCAATTGAGGCAAGACCAGACTAGGCACGCCGTTGGTGCCTTCAATGACCATGCGGTGACGTGGTGAACGGGCGGTAACTATCCACAGATCATTTGAAAGCGAACCAAAACACGGCTGCGTCGGCCTCTTCGGTCACTCGCACCCACTCCATCTCGTCGCGTCTCTCATGGACCTCGCGGCCGGTTCCGATTCTGGCGGCGTCCAGCGGCGTTTCGGCTGTCACTATTCGATGGGCTGTCACGACTTCACCGGCCATTGTCTCCACCACATAGCTTTTCATGCACTGCGCTCCGATCGGTCACCGACCAACGATGATCGCGAGGCCTTGTTCCGGACTCTCAGTCAGTATGGGCTCCGTGCGCCGGGGTAGGTGAATAGGCGGTTACTATCCACAGGCTGACCGACTGCGGAGTTCGGCCGCCAATGCTTCGAGCGCTTCCACATCATGCGCGTAGTTGCCTGCATGCGCTGGATACCGCTCCATCTGCTGGCGATAGAAGTTCAGCCACTTCGGCAAGTCCGCGACCGGGAATGTTCCTCGCCAGACGCCCTTCTCCAGCGTGAAGGTCCCGGCAGCCGAATCGTACGTCGCTATCGTCTTCATGCCGGCGTTATAGGTTCGTGTTTCTGAAACAAAAGCGGCATTCCGACCGTTTGCGATGAGCAAACCAGCGTGGTGCGCCATGCCGTCCACCTCGATCGAGAAAACCGAATACGATGCGGCAAGTAGAGTCTTGTCCGTCTGGTTCGTTGCCAGCGGCAAGCGCTACGACTTCGAGGAGGTTCCGCCAGAGACTTACGCCGCGTTCCGGTCGGCCTTTGTCAAAGGCCGGTTTTTCAACAACCATATTCGCAGTCATTTCCGCTATCGACGCATTCCGGACTAGGCGTCCGTCTCAAGCGGCTCATGATCCCCCTGGTGCCACATAACCTGGCGAATGTCTTTGAGATCGACGATTTGGTCGCAGGTTTGGCAACGATGAAATCTGAATCCTCCTTGGCCTCCGGCGGGGGTCAATTGGCCCCATGACCGTTATGCCGCGCTAGCCAAAAGCCGCAAACGCTCTCACCAACTTTGGCGACAGAGGCTTGACAAACCGCCGCTCTTCCCGGATGGTATAGCGCTTTACTAAAGCGCTTTACAAGACGCTCTAGCAGGGGAACGGCATGAGCGACAAAACCGCCAGCCTGAAGGACGTCGCCGGGGCAGCCGGCGTTTCCGTCGCGACCGTCTCGCGCCTGCTCAATGGCTCGCTCTCTCTTCCCGAAACGACCCGCAAGCGCATCGAGGATGCAATCCGCGACCTGAACTACAGGCCCAACCCGCATGCGCGTCGCCTCAGCCGCGGCCGCTCGGACACGATCGGCCTGGTCGTGCCCGATATCGCCAATCCGTTCTTCGCCACCTTCGTGGCTGCGGTCGAGGCGGAAGCCGACAGCCGCGATCTTGCAGTCTCCCTCTTTGCCACGCTCAACCGAACCGGCCGCGAGGTAGCTTATCTGGAGTTGATCGAGCGCAAGCATGTGGACGGGCTGATCTTCGTCACAAACCATGCCGATGAAGGCCAACTCGCGACGCACATCAATCAGGTCGGCAAGGTCGTCATCGCCGACGAGGATGTGCCGGGTGCGGATGTGCCGAAGCTGTTCTGCGACAACGAACAGGGCGGCTACCTCGCTGGTCGCCACCTCGCCGCGCATGGACATCGCGACGTGCTGTTTGCCGGCAGCCAGGAGGAGATGATCAGCGGCCGCCGACGCTTCGACGGCTTGCGCCGCGCGCTGCACGAGCATTGGGGCGAGGACATCGTGCCGGCGACCTATCGCGGAAACTACACCGTCGAGTTCGGCCGCGAAGCCGCCCGCCGCTTCATCGCCGATGGCATGCCGGGCACCGCGATCTTCGCCACATCGGACGAGATCACCATCGGGATGATCGAGGTGTTCCGCGCGCAAGGCATCTCGGTTCCAGGCGACGTCTCCATTGTTGGGTTCGACGACGTCGCGCCCTTTCATCTCTTCGCGCCGTCGGTGACGGCCATACGCCAGCCCGTGCGGGACATCGGCAGACGGTCGCTGGCGCTGCTTCTCGAAACGAATTGGCAAGATCTCGCGTCGCCGGCGCCGCAGGAACTGATGCCAGTCGAGATCGTGGTGCGGGAATCCGTTGCCCCGCCCGCGAAACGTTAAGTCGGCAATGGAAGAAAAACTTCACGGAGGAGAATCGAATATGACCTTGACCACTACCCGCAGAACCTTCGCCGCAGCCATCGGCTTTACCGCACTAGGCCTCTTCGCCGGGGCGGTTTCGCCTGCCGTGGCGCAAGACCAAAAGACCTACGCCCTGGTGCAGATCAACCAGCAGGCCCTGTTCTTCAACCAGATCAACCAAGGCGCACAGAAGGCGGCCGACGCCCTCGGCGCCAAGCTGGTCATCTTCAACGCCAACAACGACGCCGCGGCCCAAAACAGCGCCATCGAGACCTACATCCAGCAGAAGGTGAACGGCCTTATTGTCGTGGCGATCGACGTCAACGGCATCATGGCGGCTGTCAACCAGGCGGCGGACGCCAAAATTCCGGTGGTGGCGATCGACGCCATCCTGCCCAAGGGTCCGCAAAAAGCGCAGATCGGCGTCGATAACGCCAAGGCCGGTGCCGACATGGGTGCGCATTTCCTCGACTATGTTAAGGCCAACATGGGTGGCAAGGCCAAGATCGGGATCGTCGGCGCCCTCAACTCCTATATCCAGAACGTGCGGCAGAAGGGCTTCGAGGACGCCATCAAGGGCAAGGACGGAATCGAAACGGTCGCGGTGGTCGATGGCCAGAACGTGCAGGACACGGCCCTTGCCGCTGCTGAAAATCTGATCACCGGCAATCCCGACATGAACGCCATCTACGCCACTGGCGAACCGGCGCTGCTCGGTGCTATCGCGGCCGTGGAGAGCCAGGGCAAGCAGGACCAGATCAAGATCTTCGGCTGGGACCTGACCGCGCAAGCAATCGCGGGCATCGACAAGGGCTACGTGGCGGCGGTCGTGCAGCAGGACCCTGCCGGCATGGGCGAGGCCGCGGTAAAAGCGCTCGACACCATCACCAAGGGCGGCAGCGTGGATAAGAACGTCGCGGTGCCCGTGACGATCGTCACCAAGGACAATGTCGAGCCATACCGGGCCGTCTTCAAATGAGCCAGCAGCGGGCCACAATGTCTGCCGCCGCCGGGGGGACTTCCCCCCGGCCTGCCGGCGGGCTCCCCGACGGTGCCGCGCCGCGGGTCTCGTTGCGCGGCATCGTCAAGACCTTCGGCTCGCACCAGGCGCTTCGGGGTGTCGATCTCGACATCTATCCGGGTGAGTGTCTCGGTCTGGTCGGCGACAACGCGGCCGGCAAGTCGACGCTGACCAAGATCATATCGGGCACCTACATTCCCGATGGCGGCACCATCACCATAGAAGGCCAGCCGGTGGTGCTCTCGGGGCCGGCGGACGCGCGTGCGCGCAACATTGAGATGGTCTTTCAGGACCTTTCCCTGTGCGATCATATCGACGTGGTAGGCAATCTCTTTCTTGGGCGAGAGCGCACGAAGGGGCCCTTCCTCGATCACAACGCCATGCTCGAAGGCGCACGCGGCATGCTGGAGGCGCTTGAGATCCGCATTCCTCGCCTTACTGCCAAGGTGGAGAAGCTATCCGGCGGTCAGCGGCAGGCAATCGCCATAGCCCGCGCGGCTGCCTTCAACCCGAAGGTGCTGATCATGGACGAGCCCACCTCGGCGCTCGCCGTAGCGGAAGTCGAAGCAGTGCTGGCGCTGATCAACCGCGTCAAGGCGCGCGGCGTTTCGGTCATCCTCATCACCCATCGCCTTCAGGACCTGTTTCGCGTCTGCGACCGCATCGCCGTCATGTATGAAGGCGCCAAGGTTGCCGAGCGCCGCATCGGTGAAACGGACCTCGAAGACATCGTCAAGCTCATCGTCGGAGAAGGCGCACATCAATGACCGTCTACACCGAAAGAGCGAAAGGCTCGCCATGGGCCGACTTCCTCACTGAAAACGCCCAGATCCTCTCCATCGCGATCTTCTTCTTCGCTTGCATCGTCTTCTTTGCCGTCGGCACGAGCACCTTTCTCACCGTTGGCAACATTCTCAACATTCTGCGACAGGCCGCGCCCATCTTGATCGTCGCGGTGGCGATGACCTTCGTCATCATCACGGCTGGCATCGACCTGTCGGTCGGCTCCCAGGTGGCATTGGTCAATGCCCTTGCTGCCATCCTGGTGGCTGCAGGCCTGCCATGGCCCGCCACGGTGCTGGCCATGCTGGTGCTCGGCGCATTTATGGGTCTCGGGCAAGGGTGGTTCGTCGCCTATCAGGACGTGCCAGCCTTCATCGTCACGCTCGCCGGCCTTTCCATCCTGCGCGGGCTGGCTCTGTATCTGACCCAGGGCTATTCGATCCCGATCGAGAACGCTCCAGGCTTCCTCATGTTGGGCCGCGGCGAAATCCTCGGCATCCCCGTTCCCGCACTCATTGCTGTGGTCGTCGCCATCGTCGGCTATGTCACGATCCGCTCGACCCGCTACGGACGGCAGGTGGTGGCCGTCGGCTCCAACATGGAAGCGGCGCGTCGCGTCGGCATGCCGGCGCGCTGGGTCATCGCTTCGGTCTACATGATCTCGGGTATTTCCTGCGCCGTCGCTGGCCTGCTTATTGCCGCTCGTCTTGGCTCGGGTTCGTCCAACGCGGCCGTCGGCTTCGAACTGCAAGTGATCGCAGCCGTTGTCCTTGGCGGCACCTCGCTGATGGGTGGGCGCGGCACCATCCTTGGCACCCTGCTCGGTACGCTCACCATCGCCGTGATCGGCAATGGCCTTATCCTGATGCACATTTCACCCTTCTTCACCCAGATCGTCACTGGCGCGATCATCCTGATCGCCATCTGGCTGAACACCCGCATCTTCAACGCCAAGTTCCGGCTGCCGGGCAAAGCGGGAGGCAAAGCAAAATGACGACCGCACCGCTCTCCGAGGCGCATGTGCGCTCGGGCAAGGTGATGACGGTGGCCGGCCCGGTCGCCGCCGCCGACCTTGGCATGACGCTCATGCACGAGCATGTGCTCAACGATTGCCTTTGCTGGTGGAACAGGCCCAAGGAGCCGGAGCGGCAATATCTGGCCGGCGGGTTCGTGTGCATGGAGATACTGTCGGAGCTGCGCCAGGATCCTTTCGTCAACCGCCACAACATCACGCTGGACGACGAGCCCCTGGCAGTAGAGGAACTGAAGCAGTTCGCCGCCGTCGGCGGGCGCACGGTGGTCGAGCCCACCTGCCAGGGCATCGGTCGCGACCCTCTGGCCATGCGCCGGATCTCGGCGGCGAGCGGGCTCAACATCGTCATGGGCGCCGGCTACTACCTCGCATCCTCCCAACCGGCCAAGGTGGCGTCGATGTCAGCCGACGATATCGCCGCCGAGATCGTGCGCGAGGCGGTAGACGGCGTTGACGGCAGCGGAGTGAGGATCGGGTTGATCGGCGAGATTGGCGTTTCTGCCGATTTTACAAGAAGCGAAGAGAAGTCGCTGCGCGGAGCCGCACGCGCCCAGCAGCTGACAGGGCTGCCGCTGATGGTGCATCTGCCCGGCTGGTTCCGTTTCGGCCATAAGGTGCTCGACATCGTCGAGGAGGAGGGGGCGGAGCTGCGCCACACGGTGCTGTGCCACATGAACCCCTCGCATGCCGATTTCGCCTACCAATCGTCATTGGCCGCTCGCGGCGCCTTCATCGCATACGACATGATCGGCATGGATTTCTTTTATGCCGACCAGCAGGTGCAGTGTCCGAGCGACGACGAGGCGGCGTGCGGCATCGTGCGCTTGATCGACGCCGGTTATTTGGATCGCATCCTGATCTCTCACGACGTGTTCCTGAAGATGATGCTCACCCATTATGGCGGCAACGGCTATGCCTACGTGCCGAAGCACTTCCTTCCGCGCCTGCGGCGACATGGCGTGGCGGAGGCCGCGCTGAAGCGGCTCGTGCATGACAATCCGCGCTCGGTCTTCGACGCGTCGGCGTGACCATGAAGGCGCCAATTTCCCACTGAAGAAAGCGAAAGACGACATGGCAAAGAAGGTTCTCCTGGTCGGCGAAAGCTGGGTAAGTTCAGCCACTCACTACAAGGGCTTCGACCAATTCGGCTCGGTCACCTTCCATCTTGGCGCCGAGCCGCTGGTAAAGGCGCTTCAAGGCTCAGACTATGAGCTGACTTACATGCCGGCGCACGAAGCGGTGGAGAAGTTGCCCTTCGAGATGGCGGGGCTGGACATTTATGACGGCATCATCCTATCCGATATCGGAGCAAATTCGCTGCTTCTGCCGCCCGAGGTGTGGCTGCATTCGCGCACCGTGCCGAACCGGCTGAAACTGCTCAAGGCCTGGGTTGAGAAGGGCGGCGGTCTGCTCATGGTCGGCGGCTACTTCTCTTTCCAGGGCATCGACGGCAAGGCCCGCTGGCGCCGCACGCCGGTGGAAGACACACTGCCTGTCACCTGCTTGCCCTATGACGATCGCGTCGAGATACCCGAGGGCACGGTAGCCGAGATCATCGGCAGGGATCATCCGGTCATGGCGGGGCTGACCGGCCAAGCCTGGCCGCCGCTGCTTGGCGTCAACGAGGTTGAACTTCGCTCGGATTCGCACGTCGAGTTGCTTGCCCGGCTGCCGCAGGACCAGGGTGGCTTCCCCCTGCTTGTGGTCGGCAGCTACGGCAAGGGTCGCACGGCGGCCTGGACCTCTGACATCGGCCCGCACTGGCTGTCGCCGGCCTTCTGTGCCTGGGAAGGCTATGGCAGGCTGTGGAAGAACATTCTCGGCTGGCTGACCGCCGAGCGCTGACCTCAAAGTTGCGCCAGGATCGCTCTCATTTCCTCCACGCTTGGAAAGGCGCCCAGCGTGCCTTTCCGCGACACGGTAAGTGCGCTCGCTCGCGCCGCGTGGGTCAGCGCCAGTTCGTCAAGGCGGGCGCCACGCAGGAACGCGGAGGCCAGGGTTACGCCCATAAACGTATCCCCCGCGCCGGTGGTGTCGACGACGTTTGCGGGCACCGCGGGCACCCGCAGCGGGGCACTGCCGCCGCTGAGCAGGGCGCCATCTGCGCCGAGCGTCAGCACCACATCGCGGACCCCGCGCGCATGCAGCACGGCGGCGGCCGCCTCGCTCGACGCGCCGGTCAGCGCCATCGCCTCCCCGGCATTGAGGAAGGCGATGTCCACCAGCGGCCACAGATCCTGGAAGGAGGGTCTGAGCGGCGAGGGGTTGAAGGCTGTGACGATGCTGCGCCGGCGCGCTTCGCGCAACAGCGCCTCTGTCGTCGCCTCGCTCAGATTGCCCTGCAAGACCGCCAGGTCGCCCGGCTGTGCTTCGCGGATGGCAAGCAGCGCGTCCTCGAGCCGAAGGTTCTCGGCCGCGTCCGTCGTGGTCACGATGGCGTTCTCTCCGTCGGGAGTTGTGAATATGATGGAGAAGTCGCTGCTCCGGCCGTCCTGTCGCAGGAGCCGGCATTCGACTGGCTCGGCGGCAAGCCGCTCGGCAATGCTCTGGGCGCGGAAATCCACACCCACCGGCGTCACGAGGGTGGTGCCGAGGCCGCAGCGTGCCATGACCACCGCTTGGTTTGCGCCCTTTCCGCCGAGATCGCTGGAGCCATGGTTGCCGAAGATCGAGGCACCGGCCGATGGCCACTGTTCGACCCGGATGGTCTCGTCGACCGCCACATTGCCTATGACATACGCATGCATGAACACTCTTCCGAAGGACTTTGAAATGCAGCAAATCTCGGACAATTCCGCCAGCGCCATAAGGGAAATATTCGGGCGCGACAAGGCGCTGATCGGCATGATTCATTGCCCGGCTTTCCCCGGTGCCCCCCGTTATCGCGGCGCGGATATGGAAACAATCTACGATACCTGCATGCGAGATGCCGAAGCCCTTATCGACGGCGGAATGCATGGTCTGATGATCGAAAACCATGGCGACGTGCCATTCTCCAAGCCTGAGGACATCGGCTATGAGACGGCTGCTTTCATGTCGATCGTCACCGATCGCATCGCGCGTGCCGTCGGCGTGCCGCTTGGCATCAATGTGCTTGCCAACGCACCAATACCGGCCTTTGCCATCGCGCTGGCGGGAGGCGCGAAGTTCATCCGTGTGAACCAATGGGCAAACGCCTATGTCGCCAATGAGGGCTTCATGGAAGGCCGCGCGGCGGAGGCCATGCGTTATCGTTCCCTTCTTAGGGCCGAGCACATCAAGGTCTTCGCCGACAGCCACGTCAAGCACGGCAGCCACGCCATCGTCGCCGATCGCACCATTGCCGAGTTGACGCGCGACCTCGCCTTTTTTGATGCCGACGGCGTAATCGCCACCGGCCAGCGGACCGGCAATGCGGCGACCATCGAGGAAATCGAGGAGATCGCCGCCGCCACGCAACTGCCGCTGCTGGTCGGCTCGGGCGTGGACAAGACTAATGTCGTAGAGATCCTCAAGCGCACAAGTGGCGTCATCGTCGCCTCGTCGCTGAAGTCAGGCGGCGTGTGGTGGAATCCGGTCGACATCGAGCGCGTACGTGCCTTCCGCGCCGCGGCCGAGCCGGCTCTGGGAGCCTGAGGGGATGGGCGAAACGCTATCGGAGCGCATTTTGCGCGAAAACGAGGCCGTCTTCGACGCCATGGTTCGCCACCGCTTCACCACGGAAATCGAAGGCGGTCTTCTGCCGTGCGAGGTGTTCGACCGCTATCTGGTCTACGAGGGCGCCTTCGTGGATACGGCCATCTCCATCTTCGCACTTGCCACCGCCAAGGCCAGCCGCATCGAACAGAAGCGCTGGCTGATCGCCGTGCTGGACGATCTTGCCAACCAGCAGATCGCCTATTTCGAAAGGACACTGGCGGCCCGTGCCATCGGTCCCAGCACCTTCGATCTAAGCGATCCGCGCGTGAAGGCGTTCTGCTCCGGGATGCTGGACATAGCCGAGAAGGGAGCGTTCCTCGACATCATCGTTGCGATGTTTGCGGCGGAATGGATGTACTGGACCTGGTCGAAGCGTGTCGCCGCCGCGACAATCGCCGATCCCCTGCTCAAGGAGTGGATCGCCATGCACGCCGGCGATACCTTCGCCAAGCAGGCTGGATGGCTGAGGCAGCAGGTCGATCAGGGGGGTGCCAGCCTCGATGATGCAGGGCAGGCTCGGCTCAGCGCCGTCTTCGGCCGCGTCCAGGCGCTGGAGATTGCCTTCCATGATGCCGCCTATGGAGACATTGCATGAGCGGACCTTGCGCACGCGCCAAGCGTTTCGTTACGGCTCGGATGCTTTCGAGAGGAGGGACGCAGGCGCTTTCGACGGAGACCTCCGCCGGCTGGCTTACGCGTCCGAACTCTACGCAATCATTCGAATTCAATTAATATCACGAGGTGATTGCTGCTCCATTAGCGGAAGCTGATTGACATGGAACAATTTCCCGGCAGTCGGTATTGTTTTATCAAATTCAACAGAGGGCAAAACCATGTCCATCCTTGACAGCATTACCGGCATTTTCTCTTCCAAGGAGGAGCCGAAAAAGAGGCCTGCAAAAAAGGGGGCGCCGGAGCAGGCGGCTCCGAAGAAGGCCGCTGCCACGTCGACATCTGCCAAAAAGACCGGCGCCGCTCCGGCGATGTCGGCCCACTCGAAAGACGCTGCCGCAAAGGGCAAATCAGGGCAGCCCAAGGCTACTGACAAAAAGAAGGCAGTCCACTGACCGAAAAGAAACACGCTTCTGCGCCGCGGGCAGCAGGGGGCATTTATGTGGCGCCACCTCTTTGTGTTGCGCCATGGCACTACACGTGAATTGCAGGTTCTGGGCGTCTCGGTCGCCACATCTGAGGCGCGTCTTGGCGACAAGCTCGCTCGAACAGCTCCGTTTCCGGAAATGGACATCGGCGACAACACGCGGGCTGATCCGCAGAGCTGGGCTGCCGCGTTTCTTTTCGCGGCCGTCCTAAAGTTCGAACCGAAGTTGCCGTTGTTCCGGCGGGAACACATCGCCTAGCGACGAAAGCGTGACGCCCAGCAGCCGGATCCCCTTCTGTACTGGAAATACCGACCTCAGGAGATCGGCTGCAAGACGGTCGAGCTCAGAGAGCTCGATTGGCACCGACACGGTGCGACTGCGCGTGATCTGCTGGAAATCGGCAAATTTGACCTTCAGCGTGATCGTCCGGCCGCGGATGCCCTTGCCTTCGCAGTGTGCCCAGACCTTGGCTGTCAGCGGCCTAAGTTCGGCGCTTGCTGCAGCGAACTCGAAGATATCGGCTGCGAACGTATCCTCGGCGCCGATCGATTTGCGCGGCCGATCCGGCTCGACCGCTCGCTCGTCGATGGCGCGCGCGATCTGATAATACCAGAGCCCCGACTTGCCGAAATGCTGCTGCAGGAAGGCAAGCGAGCGGTCCTTGAGATCGGCGCCGGTCTCAATGCCCAGCGCCTCCATCTTGGCGGCGGTCGCGGGACCGACACCATGAAATTTCTTGACCGGCAACGTCTCCACGTAGGCCGGCCCATGGCGGGGCGTGATCACGAACTGGCCGTTTGGCTTGTTCTGGTCGGACGCCATCTTGGCGAGGAACTTGTTGTAAGAGATGCCGGCGGAAGCGGTGAGACCGGTCACCAGCAGGATCTTCGCCCTGATCATCTCGGCGATCGTCGCGGCGGACGAAATGTTGAGCCTGTTCTGCGTCACGTCGAGATAGGCCTCGTCGAGCGAGAGCGGTTCGATGAGATCGGTGTGTTCGGCAAACACCTCGCGGATCTGGGCCGAGACCGACCGGTAAATGTCGAAGCGGGGCGGCACGAAGACCAGCTCGGGGCATTTGCGCTTTGCCGTGACGGACGGCATCGCGGAGCGAACGCCGAAAGCGCGAGCCTCGTAGCTTGCGGCAACCACCACGCCACGCGCGGCGGCCCCGCCAACGGCAAGCGGCCTGCCGCGCAGGTCCGGATTGTCGCGCTGTTCGACCGACGCGTAGAACGCATCCATGTCGACATGGATGATCTTACGCTGGTCGGCGCTGCGGTCAGGGGCCATATGCCTGCAGTGCGTTTCGTCAGGACATGTGCTTCGTGCTACCGGATCTACAACTCAGATTGCAAACTCAGCCTGCGCGCGGCCTTGATGAAGACGGGAAATCCGAAAACTGTCCTTGGGAAGGGGACGAAGCACTTCGTGTTCTGGGCGCGTCATGTCCAGCCACGCCGAGCGCTGGTCTCGGCGCAGCACCGCCATCTGGCGATCATGATAAGGCGCGATGTCGTCATTGGCCCGGATCGTCAGGATTGCGTAGGCTTCCGGCCAATCGCGGCCCGCCGGCCGCCAGATGCCGGCGAAATAGAACCAGTCACCGCTGGCGAGGCGAAAGCTGTAGTTCTTCCCCTGGCTTCGGTGCCGGAATTCGGACGCCGGCACGAGGCAGCGATGGCTCGGGAATGACCGGTCCTCTGCGCGCACCACCGTGAAAGGGCGCCCGCCTGGTTCCTTCGGTTGAAGTCCCCACGGCAGCTTGAGCATCTCAACATCGCCGCCGTAGCGCCTTATGATGAGGCGGGGTTCATCGCGCGGGCTGTCGGAATCGAAAACTGTTGCGCTCATGGTCAAAAGAACATAACAGGAACGAATCCGCCGCGCAATGCCGCAGTGACAGGTGAGACATGTGCAATGATTATCGACTGATGGTGGATGTCGCCTCGATCGTGGAGGATTTCGCCGATCTCAAGATCAAGATCCGCTTCAGTGAAGGAACGCCGAACATCCAGGCGCGCGAGGACATCAAGATAACGGATGTCGGGCCGATGATCCGCCCGGTCGATGGCGCGAGCGGCGAGGGTGACCTTGTTCAGCGCCGGTGGAGCTGGCCTGGACCGAACAAGAGGCCGGTCTACAATTTCCGCTCGGACGGTCGCGAGTTCGCCTCGAACCGCTGCCTGATACCAGCCGATGGATTTTACGAATTCACCGAACCGGCAGAGAAGGGCAAGAAGCGCAAGGACAAGTGGCTCTTCACCAAGCGCGACGAGCCGATCTTCTGCATCGCCGGGATCTGGCGCGAGACCAGTGATGTCGGGCAGGCGTTCACCATGCTCACGATGGAACCCGGTCCCGATATCGCGCCATATCACGATCGGCAGATCGTGATCCTGGAGCGCAAGGATTGGGCGAGCTGGCTTGATCCGTCGGTATCCGCCAAATCGCTGATCAAGCCGCTTCAGGCTGGGACGCTGATCGTGGAGCAGGTCGGGTGACGTGGGGCGGCGCGCTGCTGAATGCGGCCGCGACGTGGGCGTAGGCATTTAGGGCGCACCAAGCCTGTCAGTGCCGCAGCTATACATCGCGAAGGTTTCATCATTGGAGAGCAACCAACCCGTAGCCGCGACCGGGGCTCATTCGTTCGTCAGGCCTTCGAGCGGCCGCGAGGCGGTGCCTTTCCCGAGAGCTCGATCCAGACCGGCGCGTGATCGCTGCTCTTTTCCCAGCCGCGTACCTCGACGTCGACCTGGGCGTCGATCAGCCGCTTCCTGAGCGACGGGCTCACGAGAAGGTGGTCGATGCGCAGGCCTGCGTTGCGGCCGAAGGCGTTGCGGAAATAATCCCAGAACGTGTAGATCTTCTCACCGGGATGACGCACGCGCAGTGCGTCGATCCAGCCTTGTTCGAGCAGCGTCGCGTAGGCGGCGCGCGCCTCGGGCGCGAACAGCGCATCATCCAGCCAACGCTCGGGCTTATAGACATCGAGTTCGGTCGGCATGACGTTGAAATCGCCCGCCAGCACCACCGGCTGTTTGGACGCGACGAGTTCGGCTGCGTGGTCGATGAGGCGGTCGAACCAACGCAGCTTATAGTCGAATTTCGGGCCGGGCCTTGGATTGCCATTCGGAAGATAAAGGCATCCGATCAGGATGCCGTTGACTGCTGCTTCGATGTAGCGGCTATGGCTGTCGTCGGGGTCGCCGGGGAGGCCGCGCCGCGTTTCGTGGATGTTGCCGACCCGGCTCAGGATCGCGACGCCGTTCCAGCTTTTCTGGCCGTGCCAGATCACGTCATAGCCGAGGTCGCGGATTGGCACTTCCGGGAACTTCTCCTGCGGCGCCTTGAGTTCCTGCAGACAGGCAATGTCCGGCGCTGCCTCTTTAAGCCAGCGCAGCAGCACCGGCAGGCGGCCGTTGACGCCGTTGACGTTGTAGGTGGCGATCCTCATGGCTTCATGAGGTCCGGCAGGAACTGATCGGCCCTGCCCCAGTCCGCGAGGGCCCTCGATGCGGCGCGCTTCTTCAATTCGGGCGCGTCGCCGACATGGAAATGCGAGGGCGCATCGATCGTCTTCATCTCCGCCCAGGTGACAGGTGCTGCGACCGGGGCACCCGGCCGCGACCTGGCGCTATAAGGCATGATTGCCGTGGCGCCGCGCTGGTTGCGCAGATAGTCGACGAAGATCCGCCCCTTGCGTTTGGCCTTCGACATCACCGCCGTGAAGTGGCTGGGGTCGGTCTGCGCGACCGCCTGAGCAAGCCCGGAGGCGAAGGCCTTTACCTCGGGCCATTCGGCTTGCGGCGCGAGCGGGGCGATCACATGTACGCCCTTGCCGCCCGTCAGCATCGGGAAGGAGGTCAACCCAATGGATTTCAGAATATCCCGGAACTGGAATGCGGCAGCGCGGACCGCCTCGAAATCCAGTGCCTCGTCGGGGTCGAGGTCGAACACAAGGCGGTCGGCCTTCTCGACGTCTTCGATGCGCGCTCCCCATCCATGGAATTCGACCGTTCCCATCTGGACACAGGTTAAAAGCCCCTCGGCATCGTCGATGCAAAGGTAGGGCTCCTCATGGCCATCCTTTTCCGTGATCCCGACGTGATGGACCTTGTCGCCGAAGCTGCCGGCGTCATGCTTCTGGAAAAAGCATTTCTTGGCGCGCCCCTGCGGGCAGCGGACCAGGCTGATCGGCCTGCTGCCGGCCCAGGGAAGCATGATCGCGGCAACGTCGGAATAATAATCGGCAAGCTGTCCCTTGGTGATGTTGGATTCGGGGTAGATGACGCGGGCGCGATTGCTGATCGCGACCGCGTTTGTCGCCGGCGGCGGCAGGGTCGCTGTGCGGTGTTCCGTCTCGAGCACAACCGCTTCCGGCTTCTTGTCTTCGCGCAGGCCGAGATAGCTTGGATGGCGCAGTGTTCCTTCATTGGTCATCTCGGTGAAGGCGATCTCGGCGACAAGCCTGGGACGCAGCCAGTGCGCGCCGCGGACCTCGGCGCGCGGTGCTTCGACCGTGGCGGCCTTCTGCTCGAGCGGCGCCATGGTCTTCATCAGCCGGGCCATCCCGGCGGCATCGAAACCGGTCCCGACCTTGCCGGCATAGCGCAGCTTTCCGCCGTCATGGATGCCGAGGATCAGCGATCGAAACGCGCGATCCTTGTCTGACGGCGTCCAGCCGACAAGCACGAATTCCTGACGCTTGACGCACTTGATCTTCAGCCAGCTTCCATCGCGGGCGCCGACATAGTCCGAATCCGCCAGCTTCGAGATCACCCCCTCGAGGCCGGCGTCGCAGAAGCGGTTCAGCAACTCTTCCCCGCGGCCCTGGATGTGATCGGAGTAGCGAAGTATGGGGCTCTTTGCCGGCAGGATCGTCTCCAGTTTCTCCTTTCGCTCCAGGAGCGGCAGCCTGGTCAGGTCTTCCCCGTCGAGCTGGAGCAGGTCGAAGGCATAAAAATCGATGCTCGCGGGGGCGCCCTTCAATGCGTTCTGCAGCGCCTGGAAGCTGGATCGACCCTCCGTGTCCATGACAACCGCCTCTCCGTCGATCAGGGCGGAGCGAACCTTGAGCTTGCGGGCCTCCGCCAAAATGGACGGAAAACGGCCGGACCAGTCCAGGCCAGAGCGCGTGTAGGCGCGCGCCTCGCCACCGCCCACGGCGACGAGAATGCGGTAGCCATCGTATTTCATCTCGTGGATCCAGCGGTCGCCAGGGGGAACCGTGTCCACCAGTTTTGCAAGCTGGACCGGCCGGAACGTGGGCGGCGCGAGTTCGGCTGCGCCGCGCGAGACTGGCTTGGCAAGGGGAGTTGCAGATCCTTTGGTTGTGGGCCGACGCAAAGCTGACTTGCTCACCTGACCTCACTCAAACACAACCCAACCGCCCGATGCGCCATTCGCAATCCGCAGCCTATTTCTTCAGTTTCTCCGCGGCGGCATTGAGCTTGTCGCGGTCGTTGCCGACCTGCTTGATCAGGGCTTCGGCCTGCTCTCTGCTGATACCGTGCTTGCGGGCGAAATAGTTGATCTCATAGCCTTCGCCTCCAGAGATCTGTCGACGGTCTGCGGCGCCTCGCTTCGATTTATTGTCCGCCATTATCGTCTCCCCTGTTCCATAGCTGCGCTGTCAAGACGTGGACCTGTAACGCTCTGGTGCGATTTGCGATCCTGAGCCGGCGAGAAATTCGGCGTTTCACCTGAAATCCCGCGTCTTGACCTTGATGTTGTCGATGTGGAGGTCGGGTATGTAGATGTCGCGGCTGCGCAGCCCCTTAGGCGGCAGCTCGCGCGGATCGGGGCCCGAGCCGCCATTGCGCACCTGGTCGCCGCGGGCGTGCGGCACGGGAAAGCTGCCCTCGCGTTCGCCGACGCTGGCGAGCTCGGCTGATAGATCGCTGATCTTGCGAACCACGAGGTGGACCACTTCGCCCTCACGCCGGATGCGGCCCCTTGCCGCGACCATGCCTGCCGACAGAACGGTGCGCCGGTGCTGCTCGAACACTTTGGCCCAAACGACCAGATTCGCGATGCCGGTCTCGTCCTCAAGGGTGATGAACATCACGCCCTTGGCCGAGCCCGGGCGCTGGCGGACGAGCACTATGCCTGCCGCTTCCAGCCATTGGCCGTCGCGAGCCTCCATCGCCTCGGCGCAAGAAACGATGCGGCGACGGCGAAGATCTTCGCGCAGGAAAGAGATCGGATGGCTGCGCAGCGTCAGGCCGATATGGCGGTAGTCCTCCACGACCTCGCCGCCGGCCGTCATCGGCCGAAGCGTCACCGCCGGTTCGTTGATCTCGGGCACCAACTCGGGCTCACGGGCCGATGCGGCCGCGAACAGGGGCAGGGGCTCGTCGCGCAGCGCCTTGATCGCCCACAGCGCCTCGCGCCGCGCCAGACCAAGTGCTGGCCGGAACGCGTCCGCCTCGGCGAGCTGGACGAGTGCTGCCTGCGGCACGCCAGCGCGGCGCCACAGATCGTCGACGCTGGCGAACGGCTGGTCGGCGCGCTTAGCGACGATCATGCTTGCATGGGCATTTGCCAGACCGCGCACCATGCGCAACCCCAGCCGTACAGCGAAGTGTCCGTCACCGGAAACAGGCTCGAGCGTGCAGTCCCAGCGCGAGGCGTTGACGCAGGCCGGCCGGATCTCGATCCCGTGCGCGGCGGCGTCGCGTACGATCTGCGCCGGCGCGTAGAAGCCCATCGGCTGGCTGTTCAACAGCGCCGCACAAAAGACGTCGGGGTGCCAGCATTTGAGCCAGGCCGAGGCATAGGCGATCAGCGCGAAGGAGGCGGCGTGGCTCTCGGGAAAACCGTAGGAGCCGAAGCCTTCGAGTTGCTTGAAGGTCTGCTCGGCGAAGGCGCGCTCGTAGCCGTTGTCGACCATCCCGTCGATCAGTTTCGCCTTGAAGGACGAGACGCCGCCGCTGAACTTGAAGGTGGCCATCGACTTGCGAAGCATGTCCGCTTCGCCCGGTGTGAAGCCGGCGCATTCGATGGCAACCCGCATCGCCTGCTCCTGGAACAGCGGCACGCCGAGCGTCTTGCCGAGCACTTTCTCGAGCTCGGGCCTTGGGTAATGCACCGGCTCGATGCCTTCCCGGCGGCGCAGATAGGGATGGACCATGTCGCCCTGGATCGGCCCTGGGCGCACGATCGCGACCTGCACCACGAGATCGTAAAAAGTCCTTGGCTTCAGCCGCGGCAGCATCGACATCTGTGCCCGGCTCTCGATCTGGAAAGTGCCGAGCGTATCGGCTTTCCTGATCATGGCGTAGGTGCGCGGATCCTCCGCCGGGATGGTGGCAATGTCGAGGCGTATGTCCTTGCAGTCGGCGAGGAGATCGAGGCCCTTCTTCATGCAGGTCAGCATGCCGAGCGCCAGCACGTCGACCTTCATGAATCTGAGCGCGTCGATATCGTCCTTGTCCCATTCGATCACCTGCCGGTCCTTCATGCTCGCCGGTTCGATGGGCACCAGATCGTCGAGACGGTCACGGGTGAGCACGAAGCCGCCCGGGTGCTGGCTGAGGTGACGCGGCGCGCCCATCAACTGACGCGCGAGGTCCAGCGTCAGTCGCAGGCGGCGATCGGCGAGGTTGAGATTGAGTTCCTCGACATGCCGCTGTTCGACGCCCTCCTCGGACCAGCCCCAGACCTGGCCGGAGAGCGTGCGGATGAGATCCTCCGGCAGGCCGAGCGCCTTGCCGACATCGCGCAGCGCGCCCTTGGTGCGGTAGCGCACCACCGTCGAGCACAATGCTGCGTGGTCGCGTCCATAGGTGTCGAACACCCACTGCATGACGATCTCGCGCCGCTCATGCTCGAAATCGACGTCGATGTCGGGCGGCTCTCGGCGCTCCTCGGAGACGAAACGCTCGAACAACAGATCGTTGCGCCCGGGATCGATCGAGGTGATGCCCAGCACGTAGCAGACTGCCGAATTGGCGGCGGAGCCGCGGCCCTGGCAAAGGATGTCCTTCGAGCGCGCGAAACGCACGATCGAATTCACGGTCAGGAAATAGGGTGCGTAGCCAAGCTTCTCGATCAGCCGCAATTCGTGGCGCAGCGAGCGGGCGACGCTGTCCGGCACGCCTTCCGGGTAGCGCGTCGCGGCGCCCTGCCATGTCAGCTTTTCGAGCGCCTGATGCGGTGTCAGCGAAGGATCGTCGCGCTCCTCCGGATATTGGTAGGCAAGCTCGTCGAGAGAGAACCGGCAGCGGTCGGCAATCTCGGTCGTGCGCGCCAGCGCTTCCGGGTAGCGTGCAAAAAGCCGGTGCATTTCCCGCGGCGGCTTTAGGTGACGGTCGGCATGCCGCTCGCGGCGCTCGCCAAGCGCGTCGATGGTGACGTTGTGCCTGATTGCGGTGACGACGTCCTGCAGGATCCGGCGGCCCGGCTCATGGAAGAGCACGTCGTTGGTGACGACGCTCGGCACTTTCATCCTGAGGGCAAGCGCGGCCAGGTCGTGGATGCGAAGCTGGTCGTTGGGCCGGCGCCTGAGCGTCAGCGCCATATAGGCGCGATCGTCGAATGCCTTTCGCAGATGCCTGAGGCGCAGCGCCAGCGTCTCATCGGCCAGATCGGGCAGGAGCACCGCGATCAGACCTTCGCCATAGGCGACGACATCGCTCCAATCGAGATGGCATTTTCCCTTGCCGGCGCGTCCCTTGCCGAGCGAGAGCAGCCGGCACAGCCGGGAATAGGCGTCGCGGTCGGTCGGGTAGGCGAGCAGCCACATGCCGTCGGTGAGGTCGAGGCGGCAACCCACGATGAGACGCACCCCGGTTGTCCTGGCAGCCTCGTGGGCGCGCACAATGCCGGCGAGGCTGTTGCGGTCGACAACGGCGAGCGCCTCGATACCGAGAAGTGCCGCCTGCGAAAACAGCTCCTCGGCCGAGGAGGCGCCGCGCAGGAAGCTGAAATGCGAGGTGACCTGCAGCTCGGCATAACGGACGCCGTTCATCCGAACACCCCATGCAGGAACCACCGGTGCGAGCCCGTCGCCGCATCCTCGCCGTCGCCAGCGCGATAGAGCCAATAGCGTTCGCCGGCGTCGTCCTCGACCCGGAAATAATCGCGCACCGCCACGAGCTCGGCGTCGCGTTTCCACCATTCGCCGAAGACCCGCTCCGGGCCGTCCGCGCGCTTCACGCGCCGGCCCACCCCGCGCCAGGTGAAGGACACCGGTGGATGGTCGGGCAACAGCGCCACCGTCTCGATCGGGTCCGGCTGCGGAAGCAGGCGCGCCGGCCGTGGCCAGTGGCCGGGCCAGCCCGCGCCGGTATCGGCCGCCATCGCCGGGATCTTGCTTACCGAACGCTCCGGCACGTCGCTGGCGACAGGCGCAAGCCGGTAGACGGCGCGCTTGCCGACCCGGTTTACCAGCGTATCGATGAGATCGGACACGTCGGGCACGGTCTCCTCGGCGAGGGAACTCACGGCCTGGCTGCGCTCCAGGGGTTCGGCCGATGTCGCGGCCAGGATCATCATCTCGATGCCGAAGCCGGGCGCGATGGTCTCGACCTTGTCGCAAAGCAGCCGGGTCAGCCGCTTGGCGTCCCGGACGGGCATCGCCATGCCGACACGGACCGCCTCGGCCTGGCTGTCGACGCGATGGCAGATGAGATCGAGCCGGCGCGCGCCGAGGCCGCGCTGCTCCATTATCTTGCAGAGCTGGGCGACGAGCTTGCCGATGTAGCGCGCTATTGTCTCGGCCGCGCCGATCGGCTCGGCGAAGGCTCGGCGGATTTCGACGATATCAGGCGGGCGCACCGGATCGATAGGCTCGGCAGTGTTGCCAAGAGCCTGATCGATGCGGCGGCCGATCTCCGGGCCGAAGCGCAGGGCAAGCGGCGCGCGCGGCTGTCTCAGGAGATCGCCGATCCGTTGGAAGCCGAGCCTGCGCAGTTCGGCCGCCGTCGAAGGCGCGATCCGCAGCGCCTCGAGCGCCAGCGGTTCCACAATGGATGGGCCGTGGCCAGCCGGCGCGATGCGGATAAGTTGGCCGCCATACCGGGCAAGAGCATGCGCCGCGCCCCAGCTGTCCGCGATTGCCGCGCGGGCGATGATGCCGGACATCGCCAGACGCCCGACCATGCCCTCCAGCATGGCGGCCTCGCCGCCATGGAGATGGTCGGCGCCTGTCGTGTCGATGACGATCCCGTCGGGCGGATCGGGCGCGACGATCGGTGCAAATCGAAGCATCCAGACGGCGAGCCGCTCGAGCGCCTCGGCGTCCGCTTCTGGATCAGCGTCCTGGATCGCAAGGCTCGGCACCAGCACCTGCGCCTTCGTCACGGGCATGCCGGGCCGCAAGCCTGCGGCGAGTGCTGCGGCATCGGCCGCGAGCACCACGCGCCTATTCTTGTCGCGGCCGATCAGGACGAGCGGGACCTCAGCCGGTGGCGCTGCGTTGCCGGCCTTGCGCCGCGCCTTGTCGGTCGGCCAGGTCGGCAGGAACAGCGAGACGACCCGTGCCATCGCACGCCTCCAATTCGAAATCGGCACTTTCACCCGCGCGGGCGCGGATCAATTCGACGAGCCATCGGTGCCGGCCGACGCCGGGCACGGGCAGCGGCGCCGAGGGCAGGACCGAGATGCGCCAGCGGGTCATGGCTGCCGTCGGCTGGCCGAAATCGGCCGCCTCCGATTGCCGCCGCCATCTTCGCAGCGCGATCCCGATCGTGTGGGCTTCTTCGGCGGCAAGCTGCAGCCGCCGCGAGGCCGTCATGGTCAGTCGCGCGACTTCACCGACGACCGCGCCCAAACCGCCATGCCGGATGCCTTCTTCCATGCAGGCGAGGATCGTCTTGTCGTCGCCGGCCTCGACATAGATGACGCGGTCCGGCTTCAGGCCTGCCTGCGCCAGCGCCGGCGCGAACAGGTCAGGCCGGGTAATGCACCACAAGACCTTGCCGCGCGTGCGTGCGGCCACACCGCCCGCGAACAGCGCCGCGGCCGCGCCATCGATCGCGCCGTTTCCGCCGCCCGCGATTTCATGCAGCGCGCCGAGCGCCAGTCCGCCACCCGGGAGTCGCGCATCCAGCTCGGCGACCCCGAAAGGAAGCACCGATCTGGCGCGCCGGCTCCGGCCCTCGATCTTTTCGATTCGTGCGCGCAAGTCGTCTATGGCGGGCTCCGGCCGCAAGATGGTCGTTGACCTCCATGAAAGCGTATATAAGCATGTTCTCTATTTGTTCAGGATCAAGCGGTGAGAGTCAAGTGCGCCTGGTCGTGCTCAGTTCCCTTCAGAATGTGAAGCGAAGCCGGCTTTGGGCCGACATCAGCCATGGAGTCAGGGATCAGCCGATAGCTGAAAGCGGACCTCGCGGTGACGAACGGCAAACGGCGGTTGCACAGGTGCTGGTTGAGATCGGCCCCTCCGAGTACGCCGCCGAGCGGCAGACCTCCGTCACGCCCTCACCGCGCTAGTTGGACATTAAGCGTGGTCTGTCAAAGCCGGCTCAATCGTCGAAATCAAATGTCAATGGGAGCTCGGCTATTCAAAGGCAAAATCGGTGCCGCTCCGTGAGTTCCTTTGAAGTCGCTTCCAGCTCCCTCTCAAGCCGTTCGGCGTTCCACTTCAGCGCGGCCGCTGCCGTGTCGGCAATTTGTGCAAGGCTGCTGCGATTGAGCCGGCCCGTGATCGCCAGCGCCGTTCGTCGCATGACGATGTCTGCTAGGTGGATGACACGTTCGTTGCGCGCCAGCCAATCAATTTCCGCCTGCGTGTATTCGAATGAGTCGGCGAGCGGTTGCGCCTGCCGTTGAGCTTCGTGCGCTAGAATGACACGGGCCGTCGTTCCGTAGCGGTCGAGCATTGCTTCCGCGCGGGCCGGCGACGCGCCTGTCTCAGCTGTGACCACGGAGATCCAGCGGGCATGCGCGGCTGCATCGGCCGGAAAGTCGCGGCCACCGCCGATGGCGAGGCTTTGCGTGCTCACCCGCCTGGGCTGGCCAAGCCTGGACAAGAGCATGTCCGCCACCTCCTCGGCGAAACCGCGGAAGGTCGTCCACTTGCCACCTACCAATGAGATGATCGGCCAGGTCCGGTCGCCCTCGCTTTCCATGACGGGCGCCGAGTGGTCACGGCTGATCAGGCCCGGCGCAGTGCCGTCCGATGCCGGCAGCGGGCGGATGCCGGAATAGGCATAGACGATCTGCTCGCGCTCAAAGGCAAGGCCGGGCAGGAGCTCGCGCAAGCTTGCCAGGAAATAGTCGATTTCATCATCCTCGCAGCGTACCGCGTCGGGATCGGCGGCGCGGGTGTCGGTCGAGCCGACCAGTGCCCGGCCGAGATAGTCGAACACCAGGCATATGCGGCCGTCATTGGCCTCGAAATAGATCATGCGGCCGTTCAGCGCCTGCAGCAGCTCGGGATGGTCGAGCACGATGTGCGAGCCCTTGGTGCCGCCGATCAGCCGAGACGGCGCGCCGAGCGCCGCGTTGACATGGTCGATCCATGGCCCAGCCGCATTGACGACGATGCGTGGCCGGAAGCCCAACTCGCCGCCGTCGGGCAGTGCGAAGCGCACAACGCTGCCGTCGCTGCCCAGCAGCTGCGCGTAGTTGAGAGCCATAGATTGAGGGCTGGCCCTGACGCCATCCTGGAGAAGTTCAAGCACCAGCCGCTCGGGATGACGGACGGTGGCGTCATAATAGGTGCCGGCGGCGACGATGCCCGGTGTCAAAGGCGGGATCTCGCTCAGCGCCCGCGCCTTCGACCACATGCTGTGCCGGGGCATGACGCGGCGCCGGGCGCCGTAGAAGTCATACATGGCAAGGCCGATCTTGATCAGCAGTGCGCCACGGCTGCGCGGCGCGGTCGTGCTGCCGAAAAGGGTGCGCAGCGCGGCTCCGATGCCGGTCAACCAGGAAAAGATCGGGATGACGGTCGGCAGCGGGCGCACGGCGTGCGGGGCATTGCGCAGCAAAAGGTTGCGCTCCAGCGTCGATTGCGCGACGAGGCCCAGCTCACCCGTTTCGAGATATTTGATGCCGCCATGGATCAGCCGCGACGGCGCAGCGCTGGTGCCGGAACCGAAATCAGCCTTGTCGACGATCGCGACCTTGAGACCCTGTTCGCACAGATCGCGAAACAGGCCGGCGCCGTTGATGCCGGCGCCGATGATGAGGACATCGACATCGCGTGTCGTCCCGGTCATTGCACCGGCACGATCTTGAGATTGACCCCGGCCGCCTTCAGGTTGCCGGCGACCTCTTCGGGAAGGCCGTCGTCGCTGAGCACCAGGTCGAAGTCCGTGAGGTCCGCAAACAGGTGCAGCGCTAACTTGCCGAACTTGGAGGAATCGATGAGCAGCACGCTGCGCGCGGCCGCCGCGGCCATCGCCTGCTTCACGCGCACCACCTGCGGGTCCTGGATCAGCGTCGCCGTCTTGTCGATCGCCGAAGCGGAACAGAGGAGCAGATTGACCCTGATCTTCTGCAGCGCGTTCTCGCAAATATGGCCAATGAAGGCATTGTAGGTCGGATGGTATTCGCCGCCGAGCAGGATCAGCTTCAGCTCGTCCTTGTCCGCCAGTTGCTCCGCCAGCGACAGGCTGTTGGTGACGACAGTCAGCGGCGCGATCCGCGGCAGGAGCGGGCCGAGCGCGTTGGCGGTGGTCGAATCGTCGAGCAACACGACTTGACCCGGCTCGATCTCGGCCAGGGCCGCGCGGGCAAGCGCCCGCTTGGCCGCCGCCGCATGCGTCTCGCGGAAACGGAAGAGGCTTTCATAGACGCCGGACGGCTGCGCGCTCACCGCGCCGTGCAGCTTGCGCAGCACACCCTGGCGCGCCAGCTCGTCGACGTGGCGATGGATGGTCATGCGCGAGACGCCGAATGCCGTCACGAGCTCGTCGATGCGCGCCTCGCCATGCTGGATGACATAGTCGGCAATGTCCTGCCGGCGATTGTCCGCGTTCATCGCTCCCCCCCTTCCGCCAGCGCTTCGATCGACGGCCAGGCTTGCGCCAGGCGGTCAGCGATGTCGCAGTGCAGCCGGTAGCGCTTGTCCATGGCGGCGCTGCGCTCGGGGGAGGGCCGGTAGGTGCGGCCAAGCGCTGCGACGTCGCGCGGATCGTGCCGCGGCGAGGCGAACAGGCCGACGCCGGCGCCGGCACAGAGCGCAGCACCCCATGCGGCGGCTTCTTCGGTCTCGGTCACCGTGATCGGCATGCCGAGCACATCGGCAAAGATCTGCGCGAAGACAGGGTTGCGGGAAATCCCGCCGGTCAGCCGCGCCTCGCGCGGGGCAAAACCTTCGCGCAGCGCATCGACGTGGACGCGATGGTTGAAGGCTATGCCCTCGATCACCGCAAGCAGCATGTCGCCGCGGTCATGCCAGCCGCGCAGCCCGAGGAAGCCGGCGCTGGCGGCCGGGCCATGCGGCGAGCCGAACAGATAAGGATGGAAGAGCAGCGTCGAGGGCCGCGCCAACGCCGCCTCGATTTCCGGACCGACGATGGCATGGATCGAGCGTCCTTCGGTTTCGGCCGTCGCCCGCTCGGAACCGCACAGCGTGTCGAGAAACCAGTCGTAATTCGCCGCCGATGCGGGCGAGATCGACATGTTGTTCCATTCGCCGAGCTTCAAGCCGTTGCGGCAGAACCAGCGGGCGTCGATGCGCGGCGCGGTGGAGACCATCTCGTTGATCGAATAGGTGCCGGCAACGATGGCGACTACACCTTCGGCATAGCCGCCGATGCCGAGCGCCGAAGCGGTCACATCGTGCAGGCCGGCCACGACCGGGGTGCCGGCAAGCAGGCCAGTGGATCGGGCCGCCTGCGCCGTGACGGCCCCGACGATTTCGTCCGGCCGCGCCGCCGGCGGCAGCGCATCGCCGAGCGCTTCGAGACCGAAGATCGGCAGGATGTCCGGCGCGTAGGCCTGGCTGTCGACGGCTGTGAACGAGGTGCTGGCCTCGGTGAGGTCGGTGCCCAGGCTTCCCGTGAGGCAGAAGCGCAGCCAGTCCTTGCAAGCAAGCACATGGCCGATGCGGGCAAAGCGCTGCGGCTCGCGCTCGCGCATCCAGGCCAGCAGCGAAGATGGCGCCGAGGCGTGCGGCGTCTGGCCGGTCCGCGACAACGCCTTGGCGGCCGTACCGTCGGTCTGCCAGCGGGCGGCGACGTCTCCGGCCCGGCTGTCCAGCGACAGGATGCCGTGTCCGAGCGGCCGGCGGTCGCGACCCAGCATATAGAGCCCGTCGCCATGCGCGGTGGCGGCGACGGCAGCAATGTCCGAGCTCGGCCTGCCGCAGCCGGAGAGCGCTTCCGCGATCGCCTCGGCGGCGGCGCGCCACAGCTCGTCCATGTCGCGCTCGACATGACGCGGCTCGGAGATGATCTGCGGCAAGCGACGGCGGGCCGCGGCCAGCGGCGCGCCGGCCTCGTCGAAAACGACCGCCTTGGTGACGGTCAGGCCGCTATCGATCCCCAGCAGACAGGCCATGCGTTCCTCGCCATGCACGTCGCGTGCATCTCCTGAGGTTCTCGCATAGCATCATGTGAAATTAACATCAACGGATGTTACAATCAGGCGACTGTAACATCTTCTTGTCGCGCGGCGGCGATGACGACCGTCATGCCGCCAGCCTTCATCTCCTCGATCTGCCGGGGTGGGGTTCCGTCGTCGACGATGATGACGTCGAACTCGTTCAGCGCGCACATGGCATGTAGCGCCCGGCGCTCGAATTTGGTGTGATCGGCCAGCAGGATACACATGGCGGCGCTGTCGAGCATGGCGCGCTTGGTCTCGACCATTTCTGGCGACTGGTGGAACACCATGCCATCGGTGATGGCCGACATTGACATGAAGACGCGATCGGCCCGCAGCCGCCGGATCTCCGTGACCGTCACCGGCCCCATGAAGGCATTGCACCAGTTGTAGAACTGGCCGCCGAGCCCGAGCAGCGTCAGGTCGCGCGTGTCCTTGAGCGCGTTCATCAGGGTGATGGAATTGGTGATCGCCGTCAGCGGCACGCGCGCGGCAAGGTGCGGGACGAGCTGCAGTACGGTGGTGGAATCGTCGAAAAAGACCGCCTGGCCAGGTTCCAGGAAGGCCGCGGCTGCCTGCGCGATCGCGCGCTTCTCCGCCGCCTGGCGCGACGAGCGGTAGGCATCGCTCGATTCGATGAGGCTGGTCGGGGCGGCTGAGACGATGCCGCGCGTCTTGCGCAGCAATCCCTTCTCGACCAGTTCATCCAAATCGCGATGCGCGGTCATCAGGCTGATGCCGAAGCGCTCGGTGAGATCCTCGATGCGCATCGTGCCCTCGGCCATGACGGCCTCGGCAATCATCCGGCGGCGCGCCAGCTGGCGCGCGTGGCGGCTGTCGGCGGGCACCTGTTCCCCGGCAAGGGCCTTCAAGGCCTGCTCGGGCCGAATCTCGCGATCTGTCATCCAAGCCTCTCCTGCCGATGCCATTCGCATATCTGGCGCCGATGGCAAGCGGGCACCTCTAGGGCGGGCAGGGTTTTGCGCATCGAATGCCTTTGCGCGGCATGAAAAAGGGCGCGCAACGCCGCGCGCCCCAGTCCGGAGGTTCACTGGGAGAGCGTGAACGGCCCGGTGTACTTGTCGACATTGTCCTTGGTGATCAGGGCGCAGTCGAAAAGCTGCTTCTCGGAGGCAGCACCTGTGGAGCCGGTCTTGATGAACTTGTCGGCCTGCTTCACGGCTTCGGCCGAGAAGACCGCCACCGGCTGCAGCACCGTGTACTGCATCTCGCCCGACTTGACGGCGGCGACCGCGTCCGGCGAGCCGTCGAAGCCGCCGACCTTCACCTGGGAGAGCTTGCCGGCTTCTTTCAGCGCCGCTATGGCGCCGAGGGCCATCTCGTCATTGCCGGAAATGACGCCGACGATGTCGGGATGGGCCTGCAGCAGCGACTGCATTTTCTGGTAGCCCTGGGTGCGGTCCCAGTTGGCCACTTCCTTGCCGACCTTCTTGAGATCCGGATACTGGGTGAGCACGGTTTCGTAGCCGTTCGAGCGCGTCGCCGCGTTGTTGTCGGCCGGATTGCCGAACAGCTCGACATAGTTGCCCTTGTCACCGATCGCCTCGACCCACTGCTGCGCGCCGATCGCGGCGCCCTGGGCGTTGTTGGAGACAAGCTGCGCCTTGGCGAGACCGTCCTGGTTGATCTCGGCGTTGACCAGGAAGACTGGGATGTTGGCGGCGATTGCCTTCTTGACCGCGCCGATCGAACCGTCGGCATTGGCTGGGTCGAGGATGATTGCCACCGACTTGTTGGTGATGGCGGTGTCGATCATCGTGCTTTCGGTATTGGTGTCGCCCTTGTGGGCGCTGACATTGGCGGTGTAGCCGAGGCTCTCGGCCGTGGCCTTGGCGACTTGGCCTTCGGTGAGCCAATAGGGATTGGCCGGATCGGTCACGATGATGCTGATCAAGCCGGCCGCCCAGGATTGGCTTGCCATCAACGGCAGCGCCGCGGCGGCGACCAACAGGATCCTTCTGGTCTTATCGATCATTTCTCTCACTCCCTCTACAGATTGCGGTTTCGGATTGCGGTTGCCGATTTGTCTCGGCCTTCTTTCCGGCACAGTCTCCTTGCGGTCCCGGAGAAGCTCTTGGGCGGGGCGCGGCGTCACTGTCGGATGCCGCGGGCCCCGTATTGGATGGTGTTCATGAGCACTGCGAGCACGATGACGGCGCCGGTGAAGACGGTCTGCCAATAGGAAGACACGCCGATGATGACGAGGCCGTCCGAAAGAAAGCCGATGACGAAGGCACCAAGCATGGTGCCGCGCACCGTGCCGCGGCCGCCGGTCAGCGCGGCGCCTCCGATGACGACCGCCGCGATCGCGGTCAGCTCGTAGGTGGTGCCGGCGGTCGGCCCGGCCGACGTCAACTGCGAAGAGAGCACCAGGCCGGCGATGGCCGACAGGATTCCGGAGAGTGTGTAAACCGTGATCTTGACCCGCTTGACAGGCACGCCCGACAGATCGGCTGCGTTCTCGTTGCCGCCCGCGGCATAGAGCCAGCGGCCGAAGGAGGAGCGGCTGAGCATCAGCCCGGTCAGCACGGCGAGGGCGGCCAGGACCAGCACACTGATCGGCACCCCGAATAGCCGGTTGAAGCCCAGCCAGTCGAAACCGGTGTTGCCGAGCTCCGGCCGGCCGGCGAGGTTGTTGTAAGTGAGGCCGTTGGTCTGCAGCAGCGCGATGCCGCGCGCCATGTACATGACGCCCAGCGTGGTGACGAAGGCGGGCACCCTGAACCAGGCGATGAGGATGCCGTTGAGCGCGCCGAGCAAGGCGCCGAGCGCGCAGGTCAGCACGACCACCGCCCATACAGGTGGAAACAGGATGACACCGAGCGGCGTCAGTTTGACACCCTGCATCAGCGCGCCGGCAACCACGCCGCACAGCGCCAGGATCGAGCCCACCGACAGGTCGATGCCGCCACTCAGGATCACCACCAGCATGCCGATCGCCAGGATCCCGTAGATGGCGACATGCGAAGACATGATCAGCAGGTTTGAGACGGTGAGGTAGTTCGGCGACAGAAACGAGAAGACGATGATGATGGCGATCAGCGCGAAGAAGGCGCGGCCCTTCAGCAAGAGCTTGATAGGGCTGATTGTCGTCCCCCTCACGGCCGCGGCCGGGGAAGAGATGCCATTGGCGCTCGGCTGCGTCATTATTCTTTCCCCGTGCTCCGCTCAGGCCGCCATGGCCTCGCCCGAGGCGGCCATGATCTTTTCCTTGGTGATGTCCGATGTGAACTCGGCCGAGATCCGCCCGCGCCGCATGATGATAATGCGGTGGGCTATCGACAGGCATTCGTTGACTTCCGATGTCGTGAACACGACGGCCTGCCCGGCCGCCGCGTGGTGAGCCAGAATCCGGAACACCTCGGCCTTGGCGCCGATATCGATGCCGCGGCTGGGTTCATCCAGCAGGATGACCTTAGGATCGGTGGCGAGCATCTTGCCGATGACCACCTTCTGCTGGTTACCGCCGGACAGCGACCCGATCGGCACGTCCGGTCCATCGGTCTTGACCGTCACGTCCCGGATCGATTTCTGGACCAGCGCCCGCTCGAGCTTGACTGAGGTGAAGATCCCGCGCGTGAATTCCATGATCGAGGCGAGCGAAAGATTCTGCCCGACCGACATCGTCTGGACGAGACCGTAGCGCTGGCGATCCTCGGGCACGAGCGCAAGGCCGCGGGAGATGCGCTCGCCGATGGGGAGGTGGGAAATCTCTTTGCCCTCGAGCACGATCTCGCCGGACGTCGCACTCAGCTTGCCGGCGACGGTCTCGAGCAGTTCCGTCCTGCCGGCCCCCATCAGGCCATAGATGCAGACGATCTCGCCGGCCCTGACGTCGAGCGACATGCGATCGACGACGTTGTAGCCGCCGCCGGCCGGATCCGGCACGGTCAGTTCGCGGATCGAGAGCATGACCGGACCGAAATCATGGCCGGTCGGCGGACTGCCCAGATCATAGTTCTCGCCGACCATGTTGCGCACGATCCATTCGAGGTCGATATCGGCGCGCGGCGCGTAGGCGGTCATGTTGCCGTCCCGCAGCACCACGGCATGATCTGTGATCTGCAGCGCCTCCTCCAGATGATGCGAGATGTAGACGATCGACACACCCTTGGCGGTCAGGTCGCGGATTACGCTGAAGAGCACCTCGACCTCGGTGGCGGAAAGCGCCGATGTCGGTTCGTCCATGATGAGGATACGGCTGTCGACCGAAAGCGCGCGGGCGATCTCGACGATCTGCTGCTGTCCGAGGCGCAGTTCCTCGACAGGGGTGAGTGGATCGATGTCCTCCTCGAGTTCCGCCAGCAGCCTGCGGACCTGGCGTTCCTCCTCGGCGTAGTTGACGCCGGTCGGGCCGGTGATCTCGCGCCCCATGAAGATGTTGTCGCGAACCGACAGATTGGGCGCGAGGCTAAGCTCCTGATGAATGATCGAGATGCCGTGGTTCCGCGCGTCGGTGGAGGAGGAGAACACGATGGGCTGGCCGTCGAGAACGATCTCGCCGGAGGTCGGCTGCACCACGCCGGAGAGGATCTTCATCAGCGTCGACTTGCCGGCGCCGTTCTCGCCGAACAGCGTCGTCACCTGACCGCGGTGGATGTCGAAATTGACGCCCTTCAGCGCCCTCACGCCGTTATAGGACTTGGCGATGTTGCGCGCCGCCAGAACCACTTCGCCGGCCGGCCGGGAGGTCGCGGCATCGCTCATTTGACGGTGACCTTCACCGGCGTGATCAGCCAGTTCTTAGGGTTGATGAGGCGGAAGACGCCGAAGATCTCCAGCGTCTTGCCGGAGAGGCCGGCGGTGTCGATAGCGTCGAGGGTCGCCTTCTTCATGGCGCGGTTGATGCCTGAGCCGGCGTCCTGGTATTCGATCTGGTTCTTGAACTTGCCGAAGACGATGTCACCCGTCGCATCGCGCAGATCGGTGCCGTTGATGGCCGGGCCGGCCTGCACCCGAATATGGATGTCGGCCGGTACGCCGTCGGCCTTGAGTTCGTAGACGCCGGATTTCGCTTCGCCCGCCACCGCCGTCAGCCTGATCGGGATGATCGCGCCCGTCGACGAGGCGGTTCCGTATTGCTTGGCGGCCGCGTTCTTGTCGGCCATCACCGCCGGTCCGAAGGTGGCGGCGTTGACGGCGTGCTCGACGACGAAGGCCTGGATGCGCGGGAACTCCTTTTCGCCGAACCGGTCGGGCGAAAACGCCTCCTGGCCGACGTCGGCAGACGATCCGATCCGGACCACCTTCGTGTCGAGCGCGATCGCGGCAAGGACCACGACGCCGAGACCGATCGCGATCGTGAGACTGCGGCGTGGCGCGGCCGGGGCCTTCGGGGTCGACATGGCATTCATCATTCAGAGCCTTGCCGGCAATCAAACGAGGCGGGCAGGGGCCGATGCAACGATGGGCGTGGATGCACGACGCAGGGCTGCCGCATGGTCGGGTCGCTTGCTTGCATCGATTTCCTCCACCCTTGACCGGCGATGCGGCGTCTTCCTCCCGCTGCATCGACGTCCATTCTAGGATCGTAATGTTATAATCGTGTTATCTTTTGCGTCAAGTATGGTAGATCCGAATTCCGCTTCGGTGCCGATGGTGAACCGTCGAAAGGGGGCTTTAGCCATACGATTTTCAAACCGGCATCTCTCGGAACAGCCTCGCGCATCGATTGATCCTATGGCCGATCATTGAGATGATCCATCTCGCAGGCACGGCAGAAACATGCTGCGGCGGCCAATTTATCGGAGATAAACAATTGATTTATATCGTTGTTGCGCACGCCGTACTGTGCTGCAGCGCAGGTTGAACACAAGCCTGAAGCATCCGGTCGCCCGTTTGTCCGCTTTCCCGTCCGCATGCCGGAGACGATGGAAGGCAGATCGTCGAGTTCCTCCTGACTGTTATAAGCGTAGCTGAAAAAATTTTCGTTGTCTGCAAAAAAAATCATGCATTGTGTTATTTCCGTGATAACTTAGAATGAACTGTGTAGGCGCCGTTACGGAGGAGTGCGCAACGGCCTATCTTTCGCCGCCACCCGTTCGCCGGTGGCTTCGGGCGGTAAAAATCAGGAGGAGACGGACATTGCCCTGTTGCCGATCCAGGCATGGTCGCATCGGAAGCGGAGAGATCCGTGGCCGGCGCTGACGTCATCATAGGTATCGATTCCGGCACGTCGGTGATCAAGGCGGTCGCCTTCGAGCTGAACGGCCGCCAGATCGCGTCCGCTTCGGTTCCGAACCGTTACGCGTCCGGCGCCGACGGTTCGGCCACGCAGTCGCTCTCCCAGACTTGGCGCGACTGCACCGCTGCGCTTCGAGGGCTCGGCGACAAGGTTGAAAACCTTGTGGCGCGCACCGCGGCGCTTGCGGTGACCGCGCAGGGCGACGGCACCTGGCTCGTCGGTCGGCAAGACACGCCGGTCGCCGACGCATGGCTGTGGCTCGATGCCCGCGCGGCGCCCACCGTCGAACGCTTGGCTGCCGGCCCGCTTAGCCGTGCCCGTTTCGAGGCGACGGGAACCGGGCTCAACACCTGCCAGCAAGGCAGTCAGATGGCCCATATGGACCGCCACGCGCCCGAGCTTCTCGACCGTGCCGAAGTGGCGCTGCACTGCAAGGACTGGCTCTATCTGAACCTGACCGGCGTGCGTGCCACCGATCCTTCGGAATCAAGTTTCACCTTCGGCAATTTCCGTACCCGCCGCTACGACGACGTCGTCATCGAGGCGCTAGGCCTTTCCGGCCGGCGCAAGCTGTTGCCCGAGATCATCGACGGCACCATGGTGACCCATCCGCTGACGGGAGCGGCAGCGGCCGAGACCGGACTGAAAGCCGGCACTCCCGTCAGCCTCGGTTATGTCGATATGGTCATGACCGCGCTCGGCGCCGGGGTCTGCGGCGGCGAGGGGGATGTCGCCTGCTCGATCGTGGGCTCGACCGGCGTCCACATGCGCGCCGTGCCGACGGGCGCCGTGCACCTCAACAAGGAGGGCTCTGGTTACGTCATCACCCTCCCGGTTCCGGATTTGGTGACGCAGGTCCAGACCAACATGGCGACCACGCTCAACATCGACTGGGTTCTCGGTCTTGCCGCGGATGTGCTGAAGGAATTCGGACAGGAGGCCGGTCATCGCGATCTGGTCGCCCGCATCGATCATTGGCTCGGCGACAGCCAGCCCGGCCAGATCGTCTATCACCCCTATATTTCGGAGGCGGGCGAGCGCGGGCCGTTCGTCAACGCCGACGCCCGCGCCGGCTTCGTTGGCCTGTCTGTCAACCATCGCTATCCGAGCTTGGTGCGTGCCGTCATTGAGGGACTGGGGCTTGCCATGCGCGACTGCTACGCTGCCATGGGCGACCTGCCATCGGAGCTGCGGCTGTCGGGCGGCGCGGCCCGCTCGCAAAGATTGCGCGGCATCCTGTCGGCGGCGGTTCACGCGCCGGTCCGCGTCTCATCGCGCGAGGAGGCGGGTGCCGCCGGCTGCGCGATGATGGCCGCGGTCGCCATCGGCGCCTATCCCGACATGGGCGCCTGCATCGCCGATTGGGTCACGCCGCTGCTCGGGCCCGCCGAGGCGCCCGATCCGGCGCTGATGAGCGCCTATGACGGGCTGTTTCCCGCATTCGGCGCGGCACGCCATGCCCTGGGGCCAGCCTGGGACATGCTCGCCGCCCAGCGCCGCAACACGGCTGCCGCCGAAACGCCGCAAGGAGCATAGGATGGGGCCTGAGCCGAAAACGGTCGACCTCTTCGTCATCGGCGGCGGCATCAACGGCGCCGGCATCGCGCGGGACGCAGCAGGCCGCGGCCTGTCGGTCGTGCTATGCGAAAAGGACGACCTTGCCGAGGGCACGTCCTCGCGCTCCGGCAAGCTCGTGCATGGCGGTCTGCGCTATCTCGAATATTACGAGTTCCGGCTGGTGCGCGAGGCGCTGATCGAGCGCGAGGTTCTACTCAAGGCCGCGCCCCATATCATCTGGCCGATGCGCTTCGTGCTGCCGCACAGCCCGCAGGATCGGCCGGCCTGGCTCGTGCGGCTCGGCCTGTTTCTTTACGACCACCTGGGCGGCCGAAAGCGGCTGCCCGGCACGCGCACGCTCGACCTCGAGCGCGATCCGGAAGGAACGCCGTTGCTCGACCAATATACGCGCGGCTTCGAGTATTCCGACTGCTGGGTGGACGATTCGCGGCTGGTGGTGCTCAACGCTGTCGGCGCCGCCGAACGCGGGGCCGAGGTGCTCACCCGCTCGCCTGCCGTCTCCGCCCGCTGTGAGAATGGCGCCTGGATGGTGACGACGAGAAACGCGATGACGGGGGAAACACGCGTCTTTCGCGCCCGCTGTCTCGTCAATGCCGCCGGTCCGTGGGTTTCGGATGTCATCGGCCGAGTCGCGGGATCGAACTCGTCGCGCAATGTGCGCCTGGTCAAAGGCAGCCACATCATCGTGCCAAAGTTCTGGCAGGGCGCCAATGCCTATCTGGTGCAGAACCATGACAAACGCGTCATCTTCATCAATCCCTACGAGGGGAACATGGCGCTGATCGGAACCACCGACATCGCCTATGACGGCCGCGCCGAGGACGTCAGGGCCGATGAGGCCGAAATCGACTATTTGCTGGCGGCGGTGAACCGCTATTTCAAGGAGAAGCTGCGGCGCCAGGACGTGCTCTACTCCTTCTCCGGCGTGCGGCCGCTGTTCGATGACGGCAAGGGCAATCCCTCCGCCGTGACGCGCGACTATGTCTTCGACCTCGACGAGAGCGGCGGCGCGCCGCTGCTCAACGTCTTCGGCGGCAAGATCACCACTTTCCGCGAATTGGCCGAGCGCGGTATGCACCGGCTGAAGCATATTTTCCCGAAGATGGGCGGGGACTGGACCGAGACCGCGCCGCTGCCCGGCGGCGAAATCCCTGACGCCGACTACGAGACCTTCGCCAACGGTCTGCGCGAGACCTATCCGTGGATGCCGCGCAATCTCGTCCATCACTATGGGCGGCTCTACGGTGCGCGCGCCAGGGACCTCGTCAAAGACGCGGCCGGCCTCGATGGCCTTGGACGTCATCACGGCGGCCTGCTCTACGAGGCGGAGGTGCGCTATCTCGTCGCCAGGGAATGGGCGCGCACGCCCGACGACATCCTGTTGCGGCGCACCAAGCACTACCTGCATCTCACCGAGGCCGAACGGGACGCCTTCGCCATGTGGTTTGACGCCGAGCACCTGGCCGAGGCCGCGTGAAATCCGATGCGACCTCGACCCGCAACCACGTTCCGGAGTCACGCGCCATGGCGCTGACACTTTCGCTGAACACTAACCCGTTGGTCAATCGCTTTGCCGAGCCGGACGACCTTATCGAGACGGTCGCCCGCGACCTCAGGCTGCGCGACCTGCAGCTGACCCACGAGTTCATCAATCCGAGCTGGCCAGCGCCCGTGATCCGGCGGCTGACCCGGCAGATGACGGCGGCCCTGCGGCGCACCGGCGTCCGCATCACCAGCGGCATGACCGGTCCGTACGGCCGGCTCAACCATTTCGGCCATCCCGACCGCGATGTTCGCCGATACTATGTCGACTGGTTCAAAACTTTCGCCGACATTACCGCCGACCTCGGCGGCGTTTGCATCGGCACCCAGTTCGCCATCTTCACCTTCAAGGATTATGACGATCCGGCCCGGCGCGAGGAACTGATCGGGATCGCCATCGACTGTTGGGCAGAGGTGGCGGAGCATGCCAAAGGTGCCGGGCTGCGATACGTCTTCTGGGAACCGATGAGCATCGGGCGCGAGTTCGGCCAGACGATCGCCGAATGCCTGAAGCTGCAGGACAGGCTGACCAAAGCCGAAATGGCGGTGCCGATGTGGATGATGGCGGACATCGACCACGGCGACGTGACCAGTGCCGATCCGGATGATTACGATCCCTATGCCTGGGCGCGCGCGGTGCCCAAAGTGTCGCCGATCATCCATATCAAACAAAGCCTTATGGACAAGGGTGGACACCGCCCCTTCACCGCCGCGTTCAACAGCAGGGGCCGCATCCAACCCAAGCCGCTGCTGCAGGCCTTGGCCGAAGGCGGCGCCGTCGAGAACGAGATCTGCCTGGAGCTGAGTTTCAAGGAGCGTGAGCCGGAGGATCGGCAGGTCATCGCTCAGATCGCCGAGAGCATAGCTTTCTGGGCGCCGCATATCGACACCGGCGTGCAAAGCCTGAATATCTGAGCTGGCTACCGATGACGCCCAAACGCGCGATAAAGGACTGCATGTTTTGACACGACCGGGTAAACTGGACGCGGAAGGGTCGCTCGCGATCCGCGCCGCCTGGCTGCACTATGCAGGCGGTCTCACTCAGGCCGAGGTGGCCAAGCGGCTCGGGTTGCCTTCGGTGAAGGCGCATCGTCTGATCGCCCGGGCGGTGGCCGACGGCGCGGTGAAAGTCTCGATCGACGGCGCTATCGTCGAATGCGTCCTGCTGGAGAACCAGCTCTGCGATCGGTTCGGACTGGATTTCTGCGAGGTTGCGCCGGATCTGGGCGAGGAAGGCTTGCCGCTGCGGGCGCTGGGGCTGGCGGGCGCCAGTTTCCTGCGTCGCGAGATGGAGCGCGGCGAAGACAGGGTCATCGGTATCGGGCATGGTCGCACGCTCGCCGCCGCGGTGCATCAGTTGCCGCGCTTCGACGCAGCCGGGGTCCGCTTCGTCTCGCTGCTCGGCGGCCTGACCCGCAACTATGCCGCCAATCCGCACGACGTCATGCACCGACTCGCCGAAAAGACCAGCGCACAGGCCTACGTCATGCCGGTCCCCTTTTTCGCCAATTCCGCAGACGACCGCGAAGTACTCCTGGCGCAGCGCGGCGTGCGGGAGATATTCGAAATGTCGAACCGGGCGGGACTGAAATTCGTCGGCATTGGCACGGCGGATGCCGGCGCCCAGCTTGTGGCGACCGGCATGATCGAGCCGCGTGAAATCTCCGAGATCACCGCTGTCGGTGGCGTCGGCGAAATGCTCGGACACTTTTTCGACAGGCGCGGCCGGGTGCTGGAGACAACCTTGACCGCCCGCACGCTCGCCGTCGAGCTGGACGGGCCAGCGGAAAGCCGCATCATCGCCATCGCCGGCGGCCCCGCAAAAATCGAGGCGGTCCGCGCGGTGCTGAAGAGCGCGCGGTTGAAGGGCCTTATCACCGACGAGCCGACGGCCCGGGCCCTGGTCGGCGCAACGGAGTAAACCATCATATGCCGCAGCCGAAGCAAGTCTGGATCGGGACCAGCTGGAAAATGAACAAGACGCTCGCGGAGGCGCGCGCCTTTGCCAGCGGGCTGCTTGGTGACCCGGAGGGTGACCCGCGTGTCCAGCGCTTCGTCATCCCGCCCTTCACGGCGGCGCGCGAGGTCAAGGCGATGCTGAAGGATACGTCGGTCAAGGTGGGGGCCCAGAACATGCACTGGGCTGACGAAGGCGCATGGACCGGCGAGATCTCGCCGGTGATGCTGAAGGACTGCAATCTGGATATCGTCGAGCTCGGCCATTCCGAGCGCCGCGAGCATTTCGGCGAGACCGACGAAACCGTTTGCCTCAAAACGGAAGCCGCGGTGCGCCACGACCTCATTCCGCTCATCTGCATTGGCGAGACATTGGCCGAGCGAGAGGCCGGTCTTGCCAGCGAGGTTCTCGCCAGGCAGGTGCGCGGCGCACTCTCCAAGCTCGGCGTCACGCAGAAGAGCGCGCCGATCCTTTTCGCCTACGAGCCGGTCTGGGCGATCGGTGCAAACGGCATTGCGGCCACTTCGGACTATGCCGACGCCCGCCAGGCGGAGATCGTCGCGGTAGCCGAGGACGTGCTCGGGCGAC
>NZ_VFTG01000022.1 GCF_006439355.1 Mesorhizobium sp. B4-1-3 | reverse complement strand
GTCGCCCGAGCACGTCCTCGGCTACCGCGACGATCTCCGCCTGGCGGGCGTCGGCATAGTCCGAAGTGGCCGCAATGTTCATTTTCCAGCTGGTCCCAATCCAGACCTGAGGCGCCTGGGTCACTGGTCAGTTCCCTGGCGACAGCGAGCCGAATGTGCGTGATTGCGGCATAGCACTGTCAAGCGCCGAGGCCGTCGCGGATGGCTGAGAAATAGCCATCGGTACCGACCTGCCCGCCCTTCAGCGCGACCTCCAATCCGTCAATGGCGGGGATGCTCGAATGGGCCACGCAAAGGGGCGAGCCGGGCGAAGCCGGTAGCGGCATTCTTACCGTCAGCGCGTCAACGCCCATTTGTCCGAGCGCGTGGCTCGACGTATCGCCGCCGGCGATAATCACGCGCTTCAGCTCCTGGTCGACGGTCAACGCGCGCAGGAGTTCGCCGAGACCGCGGCCGAGCTTGTGACGAGCACCCGCTTGGCGATCGATCTCGGCACCGCGGTCGGCGGCGGGGCCAAGCGCCGTGTAGAGGATCACGCTGCGCCCCGCCTCGAGGCTGGCCTTGCCGGCTGCGGTCGCGCGCGCCAGCGCCTTCTCGGAATGCTCCGAAACCAGCTCGACGGGGTCGACCTCAATGCCGTCGAACCCGTCGCTCATCGCATGGCGGATCTGTCGCTCCGTCGTCGGCGAGCAACTTCCCGACACCACCGCGATGCGGTCGGCTGCACCCGGGGGCCGGAAAATTCCGCCGCCCGGAGCGGTATCACCAGCCCATTCGCAAAGCAGCGCATATTCGATGCCGGAGGAGCCGACGACGAAATGCCCGCCCGGCGTACGGGTGCGCCATATTTCCCTGCCGGCGAGCGCTTGTGTTTGGCGGCTGTCGACATCGACGAGCACGATGTTGCAATCCCGCAGAAGGCGGTCGAGGGCCTCCGATCGAGACGGCGATTGCAGCGTGGCGAGGTCGAGCAGCCCCGATGCAAGCTTCGTCTGCCGCGACAGGTGAACCAGAAGGTCGGATTCGTCCATCGGCGTTGCCGGATGGCGGCTCATCACCGGATGGCGGTCGATCCGGTAATATTTATCGCGATACGCCGCAAAGAGATGACCGAACGCTGTGTAGCGCTTGAGCTGCGGTGCGCCGACTACCAGCGGCACCCAGTCCTGCTCAAACACCGTCCGGCCGATCTCGATAGCGCGGCCAATGCTCCCAGTGGTGGGACTGGAATCGAAAGTCGAGCAGACTTTGTAATGGCACAGCTCGGCTTGTAGCGTTTTCAGCCACGCAAAAGCGTCTTTCAGATGCGTGTCCATCCATTGCGGGGACTCGCTTCGGCTGGTGCCGGCAAGGCCGACGGCGCGGCAATGCGCAAAACGCGCCATCAATCCGGCGCGTGGCTCACGCGTGAAAAGCACGGTCGGAACCCCGCCGAGTTCCAGCGCCTCCATGACATCGGTTGAGCCGGTAAGGTCGTCGCCATAGTAGCTGAGAAGCAAGTTCTGCATGCTCAGGCAGCCTTGCCATCGGCGAATTTTTCGATCGAGCGCGCCAGTTCCACATGGGCTTTGGCAAATTCCGTCAGCGGAATGCCCTCGACCGCTGCCTGCCAGGCCTGCAGCACGGCGCGCACGCCGGCTCCCGGCCCGTCCGGATGGCTGACGATGCCGCCGCCGCAGAGGTAAAGCAGATCGACCGTGCGCCCTGTGCGTCGATAGGTTTCCGGCGCCTGCCCACCCCATTGGCCGGAGCAGGCCACAGGCAGCGCGCAATCCTCCGGCGAAAACATCGGCGTCGCCACCGCCTCGAAAGAGCGGATGAAGGAGTCATCCGGCTCCCAATATTTCGAGCCGATGCCATTGATCTGGAACTGATCGACGCCCAACAGCCGCCAGAACTGCTGCCAGACCTTGAAATCCATGCCTAGGCCGGGGTGGCGGGTCAGGATGTCCCAGCCGTTGCGATGCGCATGCAGCACCAACCCGGAACGCTTCCTGAGGAAGGCCATGCCGCCGAAGCCGATGGAGTTGATGTTGACCACCGCGCAATTGCCGCCGGCCTCTAGCACCAGATCGTGATTGCGCATCATCTGGTCCGGATCGGCATGCGAGATGCCAAAGGCATACATCACCTTCTTGCCGGTCTTCTGCTCATGGTCGAGGATCAACGGCATGATCGCCTTCACCCGTCCCGGCAGCGGCGAATAGGCCGGGCTCATCAGCTTCTCGTCGTCCTTGATGAAGTCGACGCCGGCCCCGATCAGCTCGCCCACCATTTCAGCCGTCTCATGCGGCCTCAAACCAAGCGCCGGCTTGACGATGGTGCCGATGATCGGCCGGCCCTCGACGCCGGTCAGCCTGCGGCTGCCGCAGACGCCGAATTGCGGGCCCGGATGAGCGCCCCTGAATTCTTCCGGCAGCTTCATGTCGATAACCCGGATACCGGACAGGCCCCTGATCGAATAGGTGCCGCCGATCGCAATCGTCATCAGTGCCGCGAGATCGGTGCCGATCGCGTCGAAGGGAAAGGCGATGTCGACGTCGGCCCGCTTGAAGGGACCGCTGCCGGCGTCGGGAATGGAAGGTTGCGCCGCATCCGGCAGATGCCGGATCGCCAGCACGCGCGCGGCCACGCGCGCCTTCAACTCCTCGGTTTCACCCGGCAGCGCGACGAAGGTGCCGGTCGACTGATCGCTAGCGATCTTAGCCGCCAATCCCTCGATGCTCCCCGAGGTTTCGATGCGATAAGTGAGGGTGATCATGGCCGGCAATATCCAGTCGAAATGCCAGGAAAACAATTCCCTGAGTTCAAAATCTGGTATAATGAGTACATAAGCATTGCAAGCAATATCCTGCCTGACGCGGCGCCAAGGGACGATGGGCATTCCGGAAATTGCGGTCACGGTGCTAGATTGGAAGCAGGGCCAAGGGAGTGATTCGCGGCGATGAACCGTTCGGAACCGATCGTCCGACGCAAGCTTTCCGACGAAGTCTTTGCCAGGCTGAAGCGGTTGATCACCAGCGGTGAATTGCAGCCGGGCGACGACATGCCGTCCGAGCGCGAACTGATGGAGCGCTTCGAGGTCGGCCGGCCGGCGATTCGTGAAGCGATGCAGGCGCTGAGCAATATGGGCTTGGTCGCCATATCGCATGGCGAGCGCGCGAAGGTGCTGCAGCTCACCGCCAAATCGATCATCAAGCAGGTCGATGGCGCGGCCAAGATCATCCTGTCGTCGTCGAAAGACACGCTGGAGCATCTAAAGAGCGCGCGCATCTTCTTCGAGCGCGGCATGGTCAGGGAAGCGGCGGAGAAGGCCACGCCCGGGGACGTTCAGCGGCTCAGGGCAACCGTCGCCGAGCAACGTGGCGCGCGCGGCGATGCCGAGGCCTTCATCTCCGCCGACATGAAGCTTCACACCCAGATCGCGGCGATCTCCGGCAATCCGATCTATGTCGCCGTCAGCGAGGCGATGCTCGGCTGGCTGAAGGAATACCATACGGAAATGCTGATCTGGACCGGCAAGGAAAAGTTCACGCTGACCGAGCACGAGGAGATCATCAGCCGCATCGAGAAGAAGGATGCCGAGGGCGCCGAGAAGGCGATGATCAAGCATCTCGAGCGCTCGCGCGCCCTCTACGTGATGAACTCCGAGAAGTAGCTTCAGCCGATCCTGGCTACGGCATAGGCGGTCATTGCCAGGCGCCCCGAAACCGCGCCTGAGGCAAGCCGGCGCGCTCCCGCTCCATCCCAGATCGTAACCGGGCCGGCCGCTCCGCCAGCGAGCGCCGAGGTGTCGACGGTCACATGATCCGATGTGATGTTCGCCAGCCAGGCCGTGATGCCGCCGGCTGGTGAACGGCCCGCCAGAACCGCCACGCGATCGTCGCTCACCCGCATCTCAATTTGCAAATGACCGGCCAGTGCGGCAAGGCCCTGCAACACGTGGAAGATCGGCCGCGGTGTTCCCTCCTCGGCGGGCTCGCCGGTTGTAGCCAGCACGCCGAATGGCCCGGTGAAGCCGGAGAGCGTCAGCATCTCCAACCTAGCCGGCGCGATACGAGCGGCGTAGCCGATCGTCCAAGCGGCGGCGAACAGGCCGTTGTGGCGCGGATCGCGATCGGCCATGGCGATGCGCTGTCCGTCTGGATTGTCCTTGGTGGCGCCGCCATAAGGGTTCTGCCGCATGGCGATCGTCGACGGGCCGATGCGATAAGGCTTCGCCCCATAGATCGCCCGTGTCGACTGGGTGATGAAAGGCAGCGCCTCCAGCGATTGCATGACGCTGAGGTCGTCCGCCGCATGCACGATCGGGCAGGTGCAATGGGTGATGAAATCGAGCGCGCCGGCGGGAACGCGCTTGCGGTTAAGCTCGGTGAAATAGCTGAACATGCCGCCGCCGAGACGGAGGTCCCGAAAGGCGCGTCGCGCCGCTGCATAGACCTCCTCCAACGGCGGGCAGGCTGGCCAAATGCTGCCGGGCGGCGTCGACTGCCGGTCGACAGACGGCGAGACCGCGACGGCATCGAGCCGCAGGCCCGCCCGGCGCACCATGTCGGCGACACCGGAGAGTTCCGCTTCGAGATCACCGGCGCAGGCGACCACGCATTCGAGCGTTGTGGAGGCCGGGTATGCGGCGGCGAGCCTGGCATGAGCCTGCAAGGCGTCCCGGCCGTGGCCGCGTGTCGGATCGTAATGGAGGAGGAGCTGCTGTGGACCAAGCTTCTTGAGTAGCGGAAGGTTGCCCAATGCCGCCTCGACATCTTCCGGATAAATGACCACACCGACATCGGGCAGCTTCGCGCCGGTCTCGCCTGGTTCGATGCGGACCGGCTCGGCGCCGATTGCCTTGGCGGTCTCCTTGGAGCCGCCGGTGATGCGCAGGCTGATCGTCTGTCGCATCGGCTGGCCGGCCGGCAGCACATAGGGCCATGGCAGAGCGAGCGGCCGCACATAGGTCTTGTAGGAGGCATCCGACCAGTTACGCTGGTCTTCCATCTCGAAAATGTCGCCTTCCATCAGGCATTCGGCGCTAACGCCCGGCCGCACCTGATGAGTGATGGCGCGCATGTCCTTGAAAGGTTGCCAGGGGTCAATCAGCAGCGGCAGCTTGGTATCCACGATGGTGCCGTCGGTGTGCTCGACCTTCACCGGGCTGCCGGCGAGGCCGGCGATCGGATGCAGGATGCAGAAGCCGCAACGGTTGGTTTCGAAATCGCTTTGGGGCAGGGCGGTCACATCGAAGCTGAGCCGGCCATTCGCATGGCCGTCGATCGCGGCTTGGAAGCCAAGCCTGCTTCCGTCCGGCCCCTCGCAGCTTGCCGAATAGCGCACCGAGAAATGGTCGTCCTTCTGTTCGATGGCCAGATCCGCCAGCGCCGGTTCATAAGTGCCCCAGTCACGGTCGCGCACGATATAGGCGATGGCGCGCAGCACCTCGGTGCCGGCGTGGCGAATGGTGCGCAGATTGCCGTTGACGAAATCGGCGCTAAGCAGTCCTGCTCTGAGCCTGACAGGCTCGGTTTCGACCGCGTGCGTGCCGTAGAGCAGGAACGGATCAGCGGTCATTTGAGCAGCTCGTTGATTCGTATCGGTTGCCAGCTGGCCGCACCGGCATAGGCGGCCTCGACCAGTGCGAATGTCTTGAGGTTATCGGCGCCGGAGGTGGCGGGTTCCTTGCCAGCGGCAAGGCAGTCCACCCAGTGCTTCTGGATCGCCGCGACGCTTCCCTGGATGTTGTGCCATGGCCGTGATGCCCAAGAGAGCAGCGGCGGCGAGACGTCGGTGACGCTGGTGCCGCTCCTGCCGGTGACCGTGAGGCGGTAGCCCTGCGCCAGGCGGATCGTGCCGTCCGTCCCGTCAAGCTCGATCAGTGTCTCCGGGAACGGCTCGGTGGCAAGCTTCGTCGCATAGCTGCAATCGACTACGGAGGTTGCGCCGCCCTCATGATCTATCAACATCGTCGCCACGTCCTCGCCGGCGATGGCTGAATTGACGCGCAGGGTGCGTGCGGTAAGGCTCAATACGTCGCCAAGCAGGAAGCGTGCGATGTCGAGGATGTGGATGCCGAGATCCTCGATGATGAAGCGCTTGCCCGTCGCCAGATAGGGCTGACCGGAAAACACATCATAGGCCGAGCGAAACGAGATGCGCCCGAAGAACGGCCTGCCGATCTCACCGCTGTCGACAACCGCGCGCACCGCCTGGATCGGCGACTGCCAGCGGAAGTTCTCGTGCACCATCAGCGGCACGCCGGCATCCGCGCAGACTTTCACCATGGCCTTCGCGTCGGCCAGCGACGGAGCAAACGGCTTCTGACAGATCACGGGCACGCGGTTGGCCGCAGCCATCTCGACCAGCGGCCGATGGCTGCCGACAGTGGTGGCGATGTCAACGAAGTCGAGCGTCTCGCCGGCAAACATCGCGGCCGCATCGCCATAGCGCCGCTCGATGCCGAACTGGTCGCCGACGATCCGTAGTCGCTCGGGGTCGCGATCGCAGATGGCGACGATCGAGGCGCCGTCTATGTCGCGCCAGCCATGCATCTGATTGACGGCGAAGAAGCCGCAGCCGATCAGCGCTCCACTCAACTTCGCCATGCTCAACCCACCTTCGCCATCTGCATCAATGTCACACGGCTCTGCAGCCGGCGCTGCGCCTGGTCCACAACGACGGCGACGATAATGACGAGACCCTTAATCACCATCTGCCAGAACGAGCTGACGCCCATCATCACCAGCCCATCGGAAAGGATGCCGATGACGAAGGCGCCGACGATGGTGCCGCCGATCGTGCCGCGTCCGCCCGACATCGAGGTGCCTCCGAGCACGGCGGCCGCAATGGCGTTGAGCTCGAAACTCTCCCCAGTCGCGGGGTGCGATGCCATCAGTTCAGACGAGATGATGAGCCCGACGATCGCGGCGCAGAAGCCGGAGAACATGTAGACGAACATCTTCACCATATTGACCCGCACGCCCGAGATCCGCGCCGCGCGCTCGTTGCCGCCAACCGCGAAGATGTGGCGGCCGAGCGGCGTAAACCTTGCGAGATAGGCCGCGCCCAGCGCGACCACGACCAGGATCCAGATCGAGACAGGCAGGCCGAGCAACTTGCCGGCGCCGAGATAGCCGAAGCCGGTGGTGCCGAGTTCCGGCTTGCCGACGAGGTTGGGGAAGGTGCGGCCGTCCGATGACAGCAGCGCCAGGCCGCGCGCGACATAGAGCGTGCCGAGCGTGGCGATGAAGGGCGCAACATTGAGCCTGGTGATCAGTAGCCCGTTGACGGCACCGATCACGATGCCGACCGCGAGCGTGATGAATGCGATTTCGACAACGTTGAAGTACACCGTGTAGCCGACCTGCAGGTCTATGCCGTTGAGCACGAGGTAGCCGGCAACCATGCCGCATAGGCCGACGATCGAGCCGACCGACAGGTCGATGCCGCCGGTGATGATGACGAAGGTCATCCCCATGGCGAGGAAGGCGTTGAGCGCAACGTGCTTGGCCATCAGGATCAGATTGGCGGCCGAGAGAAAATTCGGCGCCGCGATCGAGAAGACCACCAGCACAGCGATCAGCGCGATGAAGGTCCGCAGCTTCATCAGCGTCAGCAGCACCGAGCCGCCGGATGCGGAGGAGTCGGGCGCCCTGGCCGAAACGTCAGTCATGGGCGTTGTTCTCCGTATTCGGGCTGGGGCCATGGCCAAGCGCCGACGCGGCAATGATCGCCGCTTCCGTCGCCTCGGCGCGGTTGAACATTCCCGTCAATTTTCCGTTGCTCATCACCGCGATGCGGTCGGACAACGCCATCACCTCGTCGAGGTCCGAAGTGGCGAAGAGGATTCCCAGGCCGTCGCGCGAAAGCTTGCGCATCGTGCGGAAGACATCGGCTTTGGCGCCGACATCGATGCCGCGGCTGGGCTCGTCCATCAAAAGCACTTTCGGTCCGGTGAGCAGCGCCTTGCCGATTACAACCTTCTGCTGGTTGCCTCCGGACAGCGAGGACACCTCCTGCACCGGGTCGGCGACCTTGATCACCAGCTCGCGCACCATCTGCGTGACAGCCTGCTTCTCGGCGCCGCCGCGAATGTGGAACAGGCTGACGAAGCGCGACAGGCTGGCCAAGGTCAGGTTGCTGGCGACGGACAGGATAGACACCAGGCCCTCGCGCTGACGATCTTCCGGGATCAGCGCCAGGCCGCGCCGGATGCGCCGCGTCGTGTCGCGCTCCTTGACCGGCTTTCCATCGATGAAGATCCTACCGCTGGCCTGGCCGTGACGGCCCATGATGCAGTCGAACAGTTCGCTGCGCCCGGCGCCCATCAGGCCATAAATGCCGAGGATCTCGCCGGCGCCCACCGAGAGGGAGACATGGTCGACCGCCAAGCCGCCGGTGACGCGCGGCAGGCAGATCTCCTCGGCGCGGAAGATCTCCTCGCCCGGCTGATGACCATCGGCCTTGGCGAAATCCTTGGCGTCAGAGCCAATCATCTGCCGCACGATCCATTGCGTGTCGACGTTCTTCATCTCCTCCTGACCAGTGATGCGGCCGTCGCGCAGTACGGTGATGTAGTCGCCGATGCGGATAAGCTCTTCCAGCCGGTGCGAGATGTAGACGATGGCCACGCCGCGCGCCTTGAGATCGGCGATCACCTTGAACAGGATCTCGACCTCGGCCGCGCTCAGCGCCGAGGTCGGCTCGTCCATGATCAGGACGCGCGCGTCGAGCGAGACCGCCTTGGCGATCTCGACAAGCTGCTGCTGGCCGATGCGCAGATCCTCGACCAGCATGTCCGGCCGGATGCCGGCTTCGAGCTGTTCGAGGAACTCGGCAGCGCGGTGCTCCTGCGCCTTGTGGTCAATCTTGCGGAGGGCGTTGGTCAACTCGCGGGTGGCGAAGATATTCTCGGCGACCGAGAGGTTGCCGAACAGGTTCAGCTCCTGGAACACCATGCCGATGCCGCGGCCGACTGCATCTCCCGAGGACGAGAACGAAACCTCGTTGCCGTCGAGCAGGATGCGGCCGGCGGTTGGCCGTTCAACGCCGGCGATGATCTTCATCAGCGTCGACTTGCCGGCGCCGTTCTCGCCGACCAGCACGTTGACGGCGCCCTTGCGCACCTCGAAGTCGGCGTGCTTGACCGCCACGGTGCCGGCATAGACCTTGGAGATGTCTTCCAGCTTGAGGATGACGTCGTGACCGGAATTCATGACTTCGGTCCGATCTCGGCCTCCGCCGGCGTCACCAGCGGCAGGTCCTGGCCGCCTTCGATCGTGTAGGCGCCGAGTACCTTCGCGGTACGGCCCTCAAGCGTGTCGCGCGGCAGCTTGGACAGCACGGTCTTGTCGGCATAGGCGTTGAAGGCCTTGCCGAACTGGGCGAAGTCGATCTGGTTGGTGAAGTCGTTGAACTGCACGAAGTCGAGGCTGTCGCGAATGGCGGTGCCGCGCATCGCCGGCCCGATCTGCACGCGCGCATCCGCCTTGCCGTCGCCATCAACGTCGACATCGATGGTCGCCGCGCGAGATTGCGTGTTGGCGGCGACGATCCTGCCTTCGACGCGCACCGCGAAAGTCCATGGCGAATTCGCCTGCTTCTTCGCATTGCCGTACCTGGCGCCGGCGGCGGCTTGATCGGTCTTGGCCAGCGCATGGACCTCTGCGAACGGTCCTGCCTTCTGCTGCAAATAGGGAATGACCTTCGAGACCCAGATGTCCTCGACCATCTTGTCGGGATTGAAGGCCGTGCTGTTGGCGCTATCGCCGCCTTGTGCCGACGGTGTGGGCAGGATCTTGCAGGCGCTGAGGCTGAGACCAGCGAGTGCGGCAACGGTCAGCCCAAGGGTGAGCCAGGTCAACTTGTTCGGCATGGCGTTCGAAAGGCACCCGGACAGTGAAAATGGAGGCGAGGGACGAACGCGTTCGCCCCTCGCAGCTTCTATCGCGCCAGCTCAGTTCTTGAGCGCGAAGGTCTCCAGCTTGGGAGCATTGTCGCCGTTGATCAGCACGCAGTCCATCAGCTGCTTTTCCTTCTCCGGCGACTTCTTGTTCTTGATGAAGTCGCTGGCCTGCTCGACGGCCATCTGCGCCTGGGCGTAGGCCGGCTGCAGCACCGTCGCCTTGATACCGCCTGACGTGATGGAATCGCGCACATCATTCGATCCGTCGAAGCCGACAACGATGACGTCCTTGCGGCCGGCGGCGGCAAGGGCCGCATAGGCGCCCATCGCCATCGTGTCGTTGCCGGAGATCACGCCCTTGATGTCCGGGTTGGCCTGCAGGATGGACTCCATCTTGGAATAGGCCTCCGTCTGGCTCCAGTTGGCCGACTGCTGCGCGACCTTCTTCAGATCCGGATAGTCGTCGATCACGTCGTGATAGCCCTTGGAGCGGATGCCGGCATTGGTGTCGGATTCCTTGCCCACCAGCTCGACATAGTTGCCCTTCTCGCCCATCAGCTTGACGAATTCCTGCGCGCCGAGCTGGGCACCCTGGTAGTTGTTGGAGACGATCTGCGCCACGGCGACGCCCGTGGCGTTGATCTCGCGGTCGATGAGGAAGGATGGGACGCCGGCGTCCTTGGCCTTCTGCACGGCCGCGACAGTGGCGTCGGCGCCGGCATTGTCGAGGATGATCGCCTTGGCGCCGCGACCGATCGCCGTGTCGATCAGCTCCGATTGCTTGTTGGCATCGTCGTCATGCACCAGCACCAGCGTGTCGTAGCCGAGCTCCTTGGCCTTGGCCTCGGCGCCGACTGCTTCAGCCTTGAAGAACGGATTGTCGTGCGAAGGCGTGATGATGGCAATCAGGTCCGCCGCATAGGCAGGCAGCGCGGTGCCAAGTGCGAGCACGCCGGCGAAAGCCGCAAGCGTCATTCTGCGATTGAGTTTCATGAAGTCCTCCCGTTGAAACCTGCCCCGGACGGCCGAGGCGATTGTCTGCGTCTGAATTCGTTAGGCTATGCGGGCCCGCGCCGCTCGGATTTTGAAAGGCCTTTGCCGGCTTTCATCCGAACCTTGTTTCGCTGCTCTCCTCGCCGCCCATCACTCCTCCGTCGGATTTCCCAAAAATCCGAGCCAAGGCAGCTAAGGCCAACTGGTATAATGAGTCAACCACTAATTCAGGTGATCTGTACCTAACCAGTGACTTCGCGCTAGGTTATGCGCTGGATGCTGGCTGCGATCTCTTCCGGTTCAAAGACCCGCTTCCAATCGTCGCGCATGAGCACCGGCTTGCCGAATTCGATAGCCTTGTTGCAGGCGTCCGAGAACACACCCTTGGTTTCACCGAAGATGACGGCGCCGAGCACGTTCATGTGGCCAAGCAGGAAGTCGAGCGCCGCCTGCCTGTCGACGCCACGCGCCACCACCTCGTCGACGGCTTCTTTCATAACGACGAGCAGCGAAGCGCATACCGTCTCCGACAGACCAGGCTCCAGTAGCGCCATTTGCTCAACGGTCACGCGATGTGAGCGCATCACCGGCGCCCAGATGATCCGAGCGATCTCCTCGCCCTTGGCATAGTCCTGCTCCGGACCTTGCATCAGGGCGCTGACGAAATGCTGCTTGGCCTTGACGCCGCCGAAAAAGTCCTTCTTGGCCGCCATGTCGGTTTCGTCGTTGAAGATCGGCGGATGGCAGGGATGGGTGACGAAATAGGTGAGGTCGGAGCGCTTCGGCAGGTGGCCGGCAAAAGGCGCTGCCGCGTCGAGCACGATCACCATCGTTCCCGGGACGAGTTTGCTCTCGATGCCGGCCGCGACCTTGCCGATATGCGTGTCGGGAACCGCCAGGATTACCACGTCGGCACCCTTGAGCGCTTCATCGACGCCGACCGTGTCGATGCCGAGCCCGGTCTTCAGGCGCTCCTTGCCCGCCTCGCTGATTTCGACATGGCGGATTGTATAGGGCGAGCCGCGAAAATTGGTCGACAGGCGGTAGCCCATTTTGCCGCCGGCACCCAATAGCGCAATCGTTGTCATCAATCTGCTCCTGATGTTCAGACGACGGGCCGCCCCGATCGTCACCTTACATGCTGGTATGATCACTCTACCAGATTTTGGCAAGAGGATTGTCTATGACTTTGTCCTTCATCTCGGCTGGACCGCCGCCGGCACTTTCGTCGTCGCCTCCGGGTCCTTGTCGCCGTCCGCGAGGTCGGCGGGCGTGCGCCGTGCCATTGCCTGGCGCCCGGCCAGCGCAAGCACGAAGATGACAACGATGCCTTGCACGATGTCCTGTGCGCCCGGAGGCAGACCGATGATCTGCATGGTGGTGACGATGAGGATGAGCAGGATGCTGGCGAAGAGCGTCCCTAAAGCCGTCGCCGATCCGCCGAAGATCAGCGTTCCGCCGAGCACCACCGCGGCGATGGATTGCAGCAGATAGGGCTGGCCCATCTCCAGGAAGGCGCCGCCGATATAGGCGCCGAGCAGCAGACCGTCGAGCGATGCCAGCACCGAGGAGATGATGAAGGCCGATGCGACCACCGGACCGCTGCGGATGCCCGCGAGCCGGGCCGCGGCGCGGTTCTGGCCGACCGCTGACAGCAGTTGACCGAACACCGTGTAGCGCAAAACGAAGGAGGTTGCGGCGACGCCGAGAATGGCGATGGCGGCCATGATCGGCACGCCGGAAATACGGCCCGTCGCCAGTTCCTTCAGCGCCGGGCTGACCGCGAAACCCGGAATCGCTTTGTTAGACAAGAGCGTTGCGGTCGCTAGCACATAGCCGGTCGCCAGCGTCGCGATGATCGCCGGAATGCCGAGCCCGACGACGAGGAGCGAATTGAGCGCCCCGACGCCTAAGCCGAGCAGGATCGCGGCGATGACGCCGATGGCAAGGTTGGCATCCTGTCCCTTGATGGTGAGCAACGCGACGAAGGCGCTGAGCGTGATAACCGAAGCGATGGAGAGATCGACGTTGCCGCGCCCGGTTGTCACCACGAACATCTGGCCGATTGCGACAATCGTCAGGAACGATGCCGAGAGGATGACGCCGGACAGGCTGGAGAGGCTGAAGCGGTTTGTCACGACGGAGAGCACCAGCCAGAGGATGAGCACGCCGATCGCCGCCCAAATCCAGCGGTTGCGTTGCGCCCAGATGCCGAAGCTGGCAAATGCGTTCATGACTCGCTCCTGCTATCGGCGGTCAGACTGCGCAAGGTGAGCAGCGCAATCAGGATCAACCCTTGCGTGGCGGCGTTATAGTCGCTGCTGACGCTGAGGGTGCCCAGAAGCGCGCCGATCAGCGACAGCGTCACCGCGCCGGCGACGGCGCCGACCGGCGAAATGATGCCGCCGATCAGCGAGCAGCCGCCCATCACCACGGCGGCGACGCTGAGCAGCGTGAAGGAATTGCCCGAGTTGATGTCGCTGGCCGTGTTGATGGCCGTCAGCGACAGGCCGGCGGCACCAGCGAACAGGCCGGCAATGAGATAGCGCACCAGCGCATAGCGCGTCGGCGACCATCCGGACCGGATCATTGCAGCCGGGTTGTTGCCGAAGCCACGCAGCACCACACCGAGCGGCAAGCGGTCAATGGCGAGCACCATCAGTGCCACGGCCGCGATCATGATGATCGACGTCGGCATAAAGCCGATCGACCAGCCGAAGAGGGTGGTCAGCCAGTCCGGACTCGCGCCGCCGGGTGTCGGCTGCAGCGCGTAGCCGATGCCGACCCAGATGAAGGATGCGCCCAGCGTGACGACAATGGCCGGGATCCTGCGCGCCTGGATAACGCCGCCAAGCCCGGCATAGGCGGCGAGCGCGGCCACCAGCGCCACCGTGCCGAGCCATGGCTGGTCGTAGAGCAGCGTGGCGCTGAGCACGCTGACCAGGCCGGCGAAGGCGCCGACACCGAGGTCGATCTCGCTGCCCCCGACGATGAACATCTGCGCCGCCGTCACCAGCACTAGCGACAGCGCCGGCATCAGCAGAAGGTCGAGCCCGAAAGTCGAGGCCACCGCTGGATTGATCGCGATCATGATGGCAAGCACGGCGGCAAGCCCGATGAACGGCGCGGCATTGACCAGTTTGCGCCCGAGCCCCGCCATGGCGGTCCGCTTGCTGGCGACATTGGATTGGCTGACCGCCGGTTGCGCGAAGGAGGCGCCGACGATGGCTTGCTCGGTAATAGCCTCGCCCGCCAGCTCGCTGACGATATGGCCCCCGGAAAAGACCAGCACGCGGTCACAGGCAAGCAGTTCCGCGTCCTCGGTCGTATGCCAGATCAGCGCTCTGCCGCCACGCGCGACTTCGTTGCAGAGCCGATAGAAATCCTGTTTGGTGGCTATGTCGACGCCTCGTGTCGGATCGTCGAGCAAGATGACCGGCGTGTCAGCGACCAGCGCCCGCGCCACCAGTGCCTTCTGCTGGTTGCCGCCGCTGAGCTCGGTGATGTTGGACTGGAAGCGCGTGTCGTCGAGCCGCAGCTTGCTGGCGGCGCGTTTCGCCGTATCGCTGTTGGCGCGCTCGGAAACGACGCCCAGCGCCGACCGGCGGGCAAGCGCGCCAATGCTGATGTTGCTGAGCACGCTCCACAGCGGGAATACGCCTTCCTTCTGCCGGTCACCGGCGATGAAGCCTGCCTCGGCATGCCTGGCGACGGTCGCCTGCTGTTTCCGGTCGGGCTTGAAGATCGCGTGCAGCAGCTCTTTCTGCCCGCTGCCCTCGAGCCCGGCCAACCCGACGATCTCGCCGCGCACGATGTCGACGTCGCGGCCGAGCTCCGAGGTCAGCGCTCCCGAGAGCCGCACGAGCAAATCCTGCGAGGATGCGGCGGAGACGCTATGCTGATGGATCGGATTGGCGTCGCCACCCATCAACTGCACCAGCTTGCCGATCGAGGCATCCGAGGCGTGGCCCTGCCAGGCCATGCGGCCGTTGCGCAGCACCACGACTTCGGTGGCGATGTCGATGATCTCCTGCAGCTTGTGGCTGATGAAGATGAAGGCGAGTCCGGCCTTTGCCCGTCCGCGGACAAAGGCTCGGAGCTGCTTCGAGCGGTCGAGGTCGAGAGAAGAGGTCGGCTCGTCGAGCACGATCAGCTTGACGCCGGGGGTAGCCGCGGCACGCGCGATCTCGACCATCTGCCGTTCGGCAATCGTGAGATGGCCGACCTCGGCATCGGCGTCGATGCCGTTGCCCGGGAAGACGGCGTCGAGCGCCGCGCGGGCGCGGGTTCGATACAACGCCCGCCAGCCCGGCCGGCTTGCCGAGTCGCCAGGGCTCTCCAGGAAGAAATTCTCAGCGACAGACAGGTTGGCGCATAGCGACAGCTCCTGATGCACCATGCGGATGCCACGGCGCTGCGCTTCGCCGGTGTTGTAGGCTGCGAAAGGCACCTCTTCGCCGGCAAAGGAAATCGCGCCTAGCGTCGGCCACATCGCGCCGCACAGAATGCGCATCAGCGTCGACTTGCCGGCACCGTTGCCGCCGACGAGCCCGATCACGTCGCCGGCCCGCACAGACAGGTCGATCCCCGCATTGGCAAGCGTCGGCCCAAAACTCTTGGTGATCCCGCTCAGCGAAACGACGCTCGGTCCAGCAGGGGCGGCAGCGGTGCCCTCTACGACAACGGCGATGTGGGACATTCGTCCTCCGGTTGCGCGGACAACGATCGGGCGCGGCCGTGCGGCGGCGCCCGATCCCCGAATTGCCTGGCTTATTTGCTGAGCAGGTTCTGCTTGACCCAGTCTAGCGAGTAGCTCGGGCTGATGATCTGCCCGCCTGGCAGCTTTGCATAGTCCTTCAAGTTGCTCGCATCGACTGTCGCCACCGGCATGATCATCAGCTTGGGCGCCTTGGCGCCCTTGAGCAGCGACAGACCGAGCCAGAAAGCGGCGCCGCCAATGCCCGGCGTGGTGTTCATCGACACGGTCTGATAGCCGTTCTTGGCGTTCTCCTCGGCCCACCACTTGACGAAATCGGTGCCGCCGCCACCTTCGATGATCGGCATCTTGTTCTTGTACTCACCGTCATACTGGACGAAGGCCTGTGCGATGCCGACATCGTCGCTGCCGCCTTGAGCAAGCACTGCGTCGACATGTGGGAGGGAGGGCAGGACATTGGCGATGGCTGCCTGCGCCACGGAGGCCGTTGCCTGGCCATAGACGGTGGCGACCACCTTGATGTTGGGATACTTCGCCAGCACCGACTGCTGTGCATTGAACATGTCGTTGTCGGGCGCCGAGCCCTTCACACCGCGTACCTGAATGACGTTGCCCTTGCCGCCGAGCATCTTGAAGACGGCTTCAGCCTGGGCCGCTTTGTAGCCCTTGAAGTCAAAATTGAGCTGGTAGTTGCATGGCGCCGAAGCAACCGAGTCGAAGGAGATGACGATTATGCCTGCCTTGCAGGCCTTCTCGATGACGCCGTTGACCGCGGTCTCGGAAGCGGCATCGACGGCGAGCACGTCAACCTTCTTCAGAATCAGTTCAGCAATCTGGCTGTTCTGCTGCGCCACCGACCCGTCCCCGTTCATTACGATGTAGTCGGCGATCTGCCCTTTAGCCTTGGCCTCCTTGGCCGAAGCCTCAAATGCTTCAACCATCTGGTGGCGCCACGTGTTGCCATAATAGGCATTGGCCAGGGCGATAACCGGCGCATCGGGCGACGCCATCGCCGGCAGAACCGAAACGCTGGCGAGCGCGGCGCCGGCGAGCGCGGCAATTACTGCAAACTTCATGATATTTCCTCCCAAATTAACACCGCCAACACGGTCGGCCTGCTTACATTTCTATGGCGCCTCCCCCAAGACGCCATACCATCTACATGTTATACCAGTATACCTCCCATAGGCAAGCGGTGCTGGGAAGAGCCGCCACCGGTAGCCCATCTTCCCGTCGCTCCGCACGCAAAGCCATAGACGGACGTTAGGTCATCATATATGTCATGTCAATTATGGCCCGGCCTTGTTTTCGGCTGCGACTCAGGGTCGATACTTAGAAGAACGATCGAAGAGGGGCGGATGGAGCCGGTCCAGAAGAAGAAGTTGTATGTGGAAGTCCTAGATCGCCTGATGGCGGCGATCTCAACGTCCGAGTTTCCGCCCGGCTCCCAGTTGCCGTCGGAAAAGGAGCTGATGACGATGATCGGCGTGGGGCGACCGTCGATCCGGGAAGCGATGCTGACGCTCCAGCAGATGGGGCTTATCAGGATTTCCCATGGAGAACGCGCGCGCGTCATCAACCCCACTCCCGAGGTGATCGTTGACCAGGTCTCCGCGGCGATGGTGATGATGCTCGCGACAAACTCCCGTGGTCTCGAGGAACTCAAGGAAGTCAGGCTTTTGCTGGAGACCGGCCTGGTCCGGATCGCCACACGCCGCGCTACCGCCAAAAACCTGGAACGACTTGCCGAGACGCTGCGCACATTGCGCGAGGCCAAAGGCGATCAGCCTAGATTTGTGGCGGCCGATATGGAATTCCATGCGGTCATCGCCGAGATGAGCGGCAACTCGATGATCGCGGCGGTGGCAAAGGGAATGCTCGAGTGGCTGTCTCGATTCAAGCGGGACCTCGTGGCGTTGAAAGGAGCCGAGCGCCTGACAATCGAGGAGCATGAACGAATCTACAAGGCGATCGCCGGCGGCGACCCGGAGGGCGCCAGTGTTGCCATGGCCGAACATATTGGCCGGGCGAATGAGCTATATTCGAAACTGATCCTCGATCGATCTGGGTGAAGGTCTGGCTCAGCAAAAAATTTTTCCCTCCCAAAGTCATATGATGACATGATATCTTTTTGCTGCTAACGCTGCCTTCTGTCATCCCGAAGGACGTCCAGAGCTTGACCGATCGAATCTTCGCCACCTATCTCCTCGAAACCCGCTACCCACTAGACGTTGCGGCAGCCGCAATGGCGGGCGAACAATCAAGTGGGACTTTCCGGGCTATTCCGGGAGAGACTCCGCAACTGTTGGAGCGATTTGGGGCACGTGTTGAATTCATCGACGACGTCGTGGAGGTAGAAAACGAAGCGCTGCCGTTTTCGCGTCCGCCGCCTGCCGCGAAAGCCTCTAAACCACGCCGCGCGAGGGTCGGACTTTCCTGGAACATCGAGAATACCGGCACCGTCCTTGCTTCGGTGTGGTCAACGGTTCTCGGAAACTTATTCGAACTGCATCATTTCTCGGCCATGCGGCTGCTCGATGTCACCTTTCCTGACGTCTTCGCGGATGCCTACCCGGGTCCCGCCTTCGCCGTCGAGGGAACACGCCGTCTGACAGGTGTGGAAGGGCGCCCCTTGATAGGCACGATCATCAAGCCGAGCGTCGGTCTCACACCGCAAGATACGGCCGCTCTTGCCGATATGCTGATTGCCGCAGGCGTCGATTTCATCAAGGACGACGAACTGATGGGAGATCCTCCGCACTCGCCGTTTGAGCCCCGATTTGAAGCGGTCATGGCGGTGATAGACAGGCATGCGGATAGAACCGGCCGCAAGGTGATGTACGCGGCCAACATCTCGGGAGATGTCGACGCAATGCGGCGTCAGTTGGACCTGATCGAGCGGCGCGGCGGAAGTTGCGCGATGCTGGTCTTGAACTCGGTCGGTCTATCCGGCGTCATCGAAGTGCGCCGACATTCCTCCGTTGCTCTTCATGGCCACCGCGCAGGCTGGGGCCTCTTCAGCCGCTCTCCCGACCTCGGCATGAGCTATCTCGCCTATCAGAAATTCTGGCGGCTGGCGGGGATCGACCACATGCACGTCAATGGTCTGTCCAACAAATTTTGTGAGCAGGATGAGTCCGTGATGGCCTCGGCCCGCGCCTGCTTGACCCCAATGTTCGCGCGCGCAAGCCGGCCCGATACGGTTATGCCGGTGTTTTCGTCTGGACAGACCGCGGTCCAGGCGGCTGACACTTTCGGCAGGCTCGGCTGCAACGATTTCATCTATTGCTGCGGTGGCGGCATCATGGCGCATCCAGGCGGGCCGGGTGCAGGTGTGCGAAGCCTGCATGATGCTTTTGACGCGGCGGCCGCGGGCATCCTTGCGCGTGATTATGCCGCCACGCACCCTGAACTCGAGGCCGCGCTGCAGGCGTTCGGCTGACTTGGCGCCGTCGGCGCACCATCATGGGAGGAAAGCTAATGACAACATCGGTTGCGGTGCTTGGAGCAGGGGGGAAGATGGGCTTCCGCGCGACCCGCAAGCTGATCGAAGCGGGCTACGACGTCCGAGCCGTGGAAATCGGCGAGGTCGGCCGTAACAGGCTCGCGGAAGCCAGTATTACCGCTGTCGCAATGGAACAGGGCATTCCTGGTGCGAAGGTCGTGGTGATGGCCTTGCCGGACAATGTGATCGGTCAGGTGGCGCGGCAGATCTCGTCGATACTCGTGAGAGGCACCATGCTTCTCATTCTCGATGCGGCGGCCCCTTATGCCGGGGATCTGCCGAAGGATCGGCCGGATCTAACCTATTTTGTCGGCCATCCCTGCCATCCCCCCCTGTTCAATGACGAAACGGAGTGGGCGGCTCGCCGCGACTATCATGGCGGCGTGGCTAAGCAATCGATCGTCTGCGCCCTGATGCAAGGGCCAGAAGAGCACTACACGCTTGGCGAGGAAGTGTGCAAAGCGATGTGGTCACCGATCATTGAAAGTCATCGGCTTACGGTGGAGCAATTGGCAATCCTTGAGCCTGGTCTATCCGAAATGGTTGCGATGCCGTTCGTCGACACCATGGTCGAGGCAGTCGAAGAGTGCGAGCGCAAATATGGCATTCCGAGAAAGGCCGCTCTCGACTTTCTGATTGGCCATCTCAATGTCGAGATCGCAATGTGGTTCGGTTATTCGCCGAAAGTGCCGTCGGATGCGGCGCTGCGTCTGATGCGTTTCGCCAAGGGCGTCGTGGTCCGCGACGATTGGCGAGACGCCCTGTCGCCGGCCAAGGTGAAGGAAGCCTCCGAACTGATCGTATATGGCAAGGGAGTCTGAGCACTGCCTTCGACGCCTCGGGTCATATCGGTATCCACCGCGCTCTTTGATGGCTATTCCATGGAACTGGCCATCCAAGAAATCGCGCAGGCTGGCGCCATGCATGTCGAGCCGGCCTTCATTCGCGGCTATATCGATTTCGAGGAGGGCATGTTCACCAGCACGAACGCCTCGAGGCTGAGAGCAATGGCAGAAACCGCCGGGCTTGGCATCAAGGCAGTATCGGCTCATCTTGACCTGTCTGGACCAGAAGCGGTGGATGAGCTATCCCGGCGCATCAACTTTGCTGGCGCTCTCGGCGCGTCCTTCCTGATTACCAATGCCGGCCCGATGACGAAAAGGGCGGGCATACGGAGGGCGATCGATGCCGTTCTGCCGAGGCTGGAGCAATCCGGTGTCACTCTTGCGCTCGAGAACCCCGGCCACGGCAGGGGCGATTTACTTGGCAATGCTCGAATGGGAGCAGGCTTCGTACGCGAAATCGGATCGCGCCAAGTCTGCCTGAATCACGACGCAGGAAACGTCTTCACCTATAGCCATGAGGCAACGCAGCCTGCAGAAGATATCGGGGCAGCCATCGACACGATTGGTCATGCACATCTCAAGGGCGTTGTCAGCCGCGATGCAGGATGGACGTTCTGTGCTCTCGGCAATGGCGCCGTCGATTACCTGAAATACTGGCGAATGCTCCCCCCGGCGCTTCCAGTCAGCATCGAAATGCCATTGCGATTGGAGCGCCCTCAGCACCGCGACCCGCAACGACGAAATACGCCTGTCGATATGCCGACCATTCGGGCCGCGCTACAGGAGTCACTGCGTTTCGTGAATGCGCTGGAGGCCGCCAGGAACAGCGCCATGTGAACCCGGACTGTCTGTCCAAGCGATGTCGATCCAGCCGTTCCGAATGGCTGCTGTCGCATGTGCCAGGTCTGAAGCTGTCGGTTTGCATTGGCCCGAAATAAGACATTCATGGTCGTCCGTCATGGCCGCTTGTCACCGGGTAGATAAAGGCTTTGATGTAGGCAAGCCAGTGTAGCTCGCTCCTTGGAGAACCAATCCGCTCTGTTTCTGAGCCACCATGCCGTCACTGCCTCCTTCTTCCATTTCTCAGAGCGCACCAACGACGTCTCGAACGGGCTGATCTGGCCGAAGGACGGCTGAAGCCTCGACCGCCTATACCGCAATGGTGCGTCGCGCGTTTCTTCCCCTGGGCGAAGCCCATTCCTCGCGCAATCAAGAAACGCGCGCCTGCGCCATCCTGCGCTTTGCTGCGGTCGCAAGCGATGCGGCGGCGGTCGCCTTCGGCCTCACGATCGCCATCGAGGCCGCATGGTGCGGGCTCGGAAACGAAAAACGGAGACTGAAATGGCTACCATCGGCACCTTCAAGAAGACCAATGCGAACGAGTTCACCGGCGAGATCGTCACCCTTAGCGTCCAGGCCAAGGGCGTGCGCATCGTCCCGACACCCGGGCCAGCGGCGAGAACGCGCCAAGCCACCGCGTGGTGGTCGGTAAGGTCGAGATCGGCGCCGCCTGGTCCAAGCGCTCCAACGACGGCCGCGATTATCTCGGGCTAAAGCTCGACGATCCGAGCTTCACCGCTCCCATCTACGCCAACCTCTTCGCCGACGAGGAAGGCGAGGGCCACAGCCTCATCTGGTCCCGCCCCAACCGCCGCAGCGGCGAGTGAATCGGCAGACGCCTCGCCCGATATCGGGCGAGGCGTCCTCTGATGCTGACTGCGAAACGTTGCTACGATTGATCAGAACGGCTGGCGAGCCGGACGCCCGCACCACCACCGTTCTCCGGGATGAACTGAATGCCTGCGGATTCGAGTGCGCGTCGCAATGCGTCAATGGTCACCCTGTTTGCACTTATTGGACCGGTCAGAGGCTCTAGTCGTTTGATCGTAGCGAGCGAGACCTTGAACCGTTCCGCAAAGCACGTGCGGCTCGAATTTGTCCGCTTGTGAGTTCATCTATACCAAAAGTATCATTTGATGCCTTAGGGCTTGATTTTTGTCTGCGTTGCCTCGCAAACCAATCCTTCCGAATCTTGGCCGGCCTACCACTCGGCGAATGAGCCGTCCTTGTGGCGCCAGACCGGATTGCGCCAGCGGTGCCCTTCCTTGGCGCGCTCCTTGACATAATCTTCGTCGATCTCGACGCCCAGTCCGGGTCCCTCGGGAATTGCGACATAGCCGTCCTGATAGCGGAACACGTCCTTGTTGGCGGCGTAGTCGAGCAGGTCATTGCCGGTGTTATAGTGGATGCCGAGGCTCTGCTCCTGGATGAAGCAGTTGTAGCTTACGGCGTCGAGCTGCAGGCATGCGGCCAGCGCGATCGGCCCAAGCGGGCAGTGCGGCGCCACAGCCACGTCATAGGCTTCGGCCATCGCCGCGATCTTGCGGCATTCGGTGATGCCGCCGGCATGCGAGAGATCCGGCTGGATGATGTCGACCACCGCTTCCTCAAATACCGATTTGAAGTCCCACCGGCTGTAGAGCCGTTCGCCGAGCGCGATCGGCGTCGAGCCGAGCGCGGCGATCTCCTTCAGCGCCTCGCGGTTTTCGCTGAGCACCGGCTCTTCGATGAACATCAGCCGGTATGGCTCCAGCTCCTTGACCAGGATGCGTGCCATCGGCCGGTGCACGCGGCCGTGGAAATCGACGGCGATGCCGATATTCGGCCCGACCGCCTCGCGGACCATGGCGACCCGCTCGACCGCAGCATCGATCCTGTCATGGCTGTCGACGATCTGCAGCTCCTCGGTGCCGTTCATCTTGAGGGCCTGGAAGCCGCGCGCCACCATATCCCTAGCGCCGGCCGCCACTTCCGCCGGCCGGTCGCCGCCGATCCAGGAATAGACCCTGATCGTCTCGCGCAGCCTGCCGCCGAGCAATTCATGCACCGGCACGCCGAGCGCCTTGCCCTTGATGTCCCACAGCGCCTGGTCAATGCCGGCAATGGCGCTCATCAGGATCGGCCCGCCGCGATAGAAGCCGCCGCGATGCATCACCGTCCAATGATCCTCGATCAAACGCGGATCCTTGCCGATCAGATAGTCGGCCAGTTCCTTGACCGCCGCTTCGACCGTCAGCGCCTTGCCTTCGACCACCGGCTCGCCCCAGCCGCTGATGCCGGCATCGGTCTCGATCTTGAGGAACAGCCAGCGCGGCGGAACGATATAGGTGGTCAGAGCGGTGATCTTCATGCGGCCGGCCGGTCTCAGTTGTTTTTCAGTTTCTTGGCGCTGACGAGGTCGCGCGCGGCAAGGTCGAGGATCTTGTTCGCCGCATTGCGCGCGGCGACGGCGTCGCGCATGCGCAGCGCCTCGACCACCTCGCCGTGAGCCGCCGCCGCTTCCCTGCGCCTGACCGGCGAGATCGTTGCGGTGGCTTCCAGCGAAAACAACAGCGCCGTGTCGATCAGCTTGCCGATCTGGCGGAAGATCGGGTTGTGGCTCGCACCATAGACGATCTGGTGGAAGACGATGTCGGAGCGCGAGAACTGCGTCAGGTCCTCGCCTGCGCCGGCCATGCCTTGCCAGGCCACTTCGAGATCGGCGATCTCCTGCAGCGTCGCGCGCGTTGCCGCAAGTTCGGCGACCAGCGGCTCGATGGCGCGGCGGGTTTCCAGGATCGCGTCGAACAGCTTGTCGTCCAGCGCATGCGGCACATGCCAGGCCAGCACCTGCGGGTCGATGATGTTCCAGTTGTCCTGGTCGCACACCACCGTGCCGACGCGTGGCCGGGACAGCACCAGCCCCTTGGCCGCCAGCACTTTCAGCGCTTCGCGGATGACGGTGCGGCTGACGCCATATTCGATGCCGAGATCGTTCTCGGTCGGCAACGACGACCCGGCCGGATAGCGTCCGGAGAATATGTCGGAGGCAATCGCCTCGGTCACGTCGGGCATGACGCGCGGACGGCGAGCCGTCTCGCGCATTGGCGTGTCCTCGTCAGCCTTTTTCGGTGTTTCGTTCACCTCAGCCCCTCCTCCAAGGCAGCGAACCCTTCGGTTTGCGCGCAATTGGTCCGGCCTTAGCGGATGCGAGTGATTTGCGCCAGCGACTACTTATCGGACTACCTATCTTATTTATCATACCAGATCAATTGACGGGTATGATAAAATTGATTACACACTGGCAATCCGGGCTGAGCGCTCGGCTGTTTGCTGGGAGGTAATCATGCGACTTTTGAAAACCGCGCTCGTCGCGGGTGCTCTCGCCGTCTTGTCGGTCACCCCGATCGCGTCGGCCTACGCTCAGGACACCAAGATCGGCTTCATCGTCAAACAGCCGGAGGAGCCTTGGTTCCAGGACGAATGGAAGTTCGCCGACCAGGCCGCCAAGGAAAAGGGTTTCACTCTCGTCAAGATCGGCGCCGAGGACGGCGAGAAGCTGATGTCGGCGATCGACAATCTGGGCGCTCAAGGAGCGCAAGGCTTCGTCGTCTGCACGCCGGACGTGAAGCTCGGTCCCGGCATCGTCGCCAAGGCGGCCGCCAACAATCTCAAGCTGATGACGGTCGATGACCGCCTCGTCGGTGCCGACGGTAAGCCGCTGGAGGATGTGCCGCATATGGGCATCTCCGCCACCAAGATCGGCGAGGCCGTGGGTCAGGCCATCGTCGACGAAATGAAGGCGCGCGGCTGGAAGATGGACGAGGTCGGCGCGATCCGCGTTTCGTATGACCAGCTGCCGACCGCCGTCGATCGTGTTGAAGGCGCGATCTCGGTGCTGAAGGCCGCCGGCTTCAAGGCCGAAAACATCTTCGACGCGCCGCAGGCCAAGACCGACACGGAAGCCGCGCTCAATGCCGCGACCGTGGTGCTCAACGCCCATGCCGATATCAAGAAGTGGATTGCCTTCGGCCTCAATGACGAGGCGGTGCTCGGCGCCGTGCGCGCTTCCGAAAGCGTCGGCATTCCGGCGGACGGCATGATCGGCGTCGGCATCGGCGGCGCGGAATCGGCGATCAACGAGTTCAAGAAGCCCGCCGCCACCGGCTTCGTCGGCACGGTGATCATCTCGCCCAAGCGCCACGGCTACGAGACGGCGCTCAACATGTATGACTGGATCGCCAACAACAAGGAGCCGGCGAAGCTCACGCTGACCTCCGGCGCGCTGGCCAAGCGCGACGATTACCAGAAGGTGCGCAAGGACCTCGGCATCGAATAGTCCTCCCTGCACAAACGGGCGGCGGCTTGATGCCGCCGCCTGTTTGGCATGCTCAAGAAGGATCGAAGCCCAGTGTCCTTTCTCGAATTCTCCAACATCACCAAGACCTATCCGGGCGTCAAAGCCTTGTCGGATGTGTCGTTCGGCGTCGAAAAAGGCGCGGTGCACGGATTGATGGGCGAGAACGGCGCCGGCAAATCGACCCTCATCAAGATCCTGTCCGGCGACCAGCATGCCGATGCCGGCGAGATAAGCATCGACGGCAAGATCCAGGTCTACGCCTCGACCCGGGACGCCTTCGACAATGGAGTCATCGTCATCCACCAGGAATTGCAGCTGGTCCCCGAGCTGAGCGTCGCCGAGAATCTCAGCCTCGGACGCTTTCCGGCAAGCGCCGGCGTCATCGCCCGCCGCCGCATGCTCGACGATGTCGGCGCCAAGCTGAAATCGGCCGGCATCGACATCGACATGCGCCGCAAGGTCAAGACGCTTTCGATCGGCGAACGCCAGATGGTCGAGATCGCCAAGGCGGTGATGCTCGATGCGCGCGTCATCGCGCTCGACGAGCCAACCTCATCGCTGTCGTCCCGCGAAAGCGAGATACTGTTTAAGCTGATCGACCGGCTGCGCGGCGAGGGCAAGGTCATCCTCTATGTCTCGCACCGCCTCGACGAGGTGTTCCGGCTCTGCGACAGCCTGACGGTGCTGCGCGACGGCAAGCTCGCCGCGCATCATCAATCATTGAAAGATGTCACGCGCGATCAGGTCGTGGCCGAAATGGTCGGCCGCGAGATTTCCGACATCTGGGGTTTTCGTCCGCGCAAGGCGGGAGAGGTTCGCCTCAAGGTCGACAATCTAAGCGGCGCCAGGCTGCGCACGCCGGCAAGCTTCGAAGCCCGCGCCGGCGAGATTGTCGGCTTCTTCGGCCTCATCGGTGCCGGACGCTCGGAGCTGATGCGGCTGGTCTTCGGCGCCGACCCGCGTTCGGGCGGCACGATCACGGTCGACGGCAAGGCGGTTGCCGCCGCAAGCCCGCATGACGCGATCAGGGCCGGCGTCGTGCTCTGTTCCGAAGACCGCAAGCATGACGGCATCATCCAGGGCCGCTCGATCGAAGAGAACATCAACATCTCGTCCAGGCGCCATCACACGCGCTTCGGTATGCTTAGCCGGACCAGCGAGATCGCGACAGCCGAAACCTTCATCAAGAAGCTCAAGGTGCGCACGCCGTCGCGCAAGCAGGACATCGTCAATCTCTCGGGCGGCAACCAGCAGAAGGTCATCCTCGGCCGCTGGCTGTCGGAGCAGAACATCTGCGTGCTCATCGTCGACGAGCCGACGCGCGGCATCGATGTCGGCGCCAAATCGGAGATCTACGAGCTGCTCTACCGACTGGCCGAGGAGGGCATGGCGATTGTCGTCGTCTCCTCCGAGCTGCCGGAAGTGATGGGCATTTGCGACCGCATCCTGGTGATGTGCGGCGGGCGCATCAACGCCGAGCTCGCGCGCGACCAGTTTGCCGAAAAGGCGATCCTGGCCGCGGCGCTCCCCGACAAGAAAACCCCCGACGCGATCGCATCCTGAGGACTTCTAATGACCGGTCGACTGAAGAAGGTCCTGCTCGGCGAACAAGGCCTCGTCGTCATCTTCATCGTCGCCTTCGCGCTGGTGTCGCTGCTCGTGCCGAACTTCCTCACCGACCGCAACATGCTTGGCCTGCTTCAGTCCGTGGTCACCGTCGGCATCGTTGCCTGCACGATGATGTTCTGCCTCGCGGCGCGCGACTTCGACCTGTCGGTCGGCTCTATCGTCGCCTTCGCCGGCATGGTCGCTGTGATGGCCTCGAACGCAACCGGCTCGATCCTGCTCGGCCTCATCGCGGCGATCGTCTGCGGCGCCGTCGTCGGCTGGGTCAACGGCGTCGTCATCGCCAAGTTCCGCATCAACGCCCTGATCACGACTTTGGCCACCATGCAGATCGTGCGCGGTTTCGCGCTGATCTCGTCGGGCGGTAGAGCGGTGGGCATCAACAGCCCGGATTTCTATCAGCTTGCCTTGTCGAAGCTGCTCGGCATACCGACGCCGATCTGGGTGCTGGCGGTGCTCTTCGCCATTTTCGGCTTTGTGCTTAACAGCACCGTCTTCGGCAAGAACACGCTGGCCATCGGCGGCAATCCGGAGGCTTCGCGCCTTGCCGGCGTCAATGTCGACCGGACGCGCATCTGGATCTTCACGCTCCAGGGCGTGGTCTGCGGCATCGCAGGCATCCTGCTTGCCTCGCGCATCACCTCCGGCCAGCCCAACGCCGCGGTGGGCTTAGAGCTTTCGGTCATCTCGGCCTGCGTGCTCGGCGGCGTCTCGCTTGCCGGCGGCAGGGCTACGATGTCGGGCGTCATCGTCGGCGTGTTGATCATGGGCATCGCCGAGAACGCCATGAACCTGCTCAACATCCCGGCCTTCTACCAATACATCGTCAGAGGCGTGATCCTGCTCCTGGCCGTGCTCCTCGACAATCTGCGTTCTTCGGCATTGGGGCGGCGCTGATGGGACGTCTCTCCGGAAAACGCATCTTCCTCACCGGTGCCGCGCAAGGCATCGGCTACGCCATCGCCGAGGCCTGCCTGCGCGAGCAGGCCGCGCTGTTCCTGGTCGACCGCGACGCGGACCTTCTCGCCGAGAGTGCCGGCCGTCTGGGCAAGGTGGCGCATGCTGCGGCCGACATCGCCGACGCCAGGGCGATCGAGGCCTGCATGGTGGCGGCAACGCAGGCCATCGGCCCGGTCAACGCCGTCATCAACAATGCCGGTGTCAACGTCTTCTCGACGCCGCTCGACGCCACCGAGGAGGACTGGACGCGCAATCTCGACGTCAACGTGAAGGGCGCCTGGCACTGCGCCAGGGCGGCGCTGCCGGGGATGATCGGGCAGGGCGGCGGCGTGATCCTCAACATCGCCTCCACGCACGCCTTCACCATCATCCCGCACACCTTCCCCTATCCCGTCGCCAAGCATGCTCTGCTCGGCCTGACCAAATCGCTGGCGATCGAATATGCCGGCAACAATGTGCGCGTGAACGCGCTGGCGCCCGGTTATGTCGCCACCCAGAAGGTCGTCGATTACTGGAATAGTTTCGACGATCCGGAGGCTGCGCGGGCCAAGACGCTGGCGCTGCATCCGGGCGGGCGCATCGCCACGCCTGAGGAAATCGCCATGGCGGCGGTCTTTCTCGTCTCCGACGAATGCCCCTTCATCAACGCCGCCTGCCTCGTCGCGGATGGCGGCCTGAGCGTGCTTCACCACCCCTGACACAAGGCCATAGATCGGAGGAAACAATGGCAAATGATGTCTTCCTAAAATCCCTGCAGACACGCCGCCAGGCGCTTGCGCTCGTTGCCAGCGCCGCGCTGGCCGGCGCGCTGCCGCGCGGCGCCTTCGCGGCCGACGAGAAGGTCACGCTCTGGCATGGCTGGACCGGCGCCGACAACACCACCGCGCTCAACGGCGTCATCGATACCTTCAACAAGGGCGGCAAGGGGGTCACCGTCGAGCCCACTGGCTACGACTGGGATACGCTGTTCTCCAAATGGGTGGTCTCCTCGGCCGGCGGTCGCGCGCCCGACCTGGTGCTCTTCCACATCACCGAGCTGCCGGAATTCGCCACGCGCAAGGTCATCCGCCCGATCGACGACGTCGTCGCCTCGTCCGGCCTCGACCTGTCGCAGGTTCCGGATGCCGGCCGCACCGGCGTGACTTTCGACGGCAAGGTCTACGCCGCGCCGCTCGACGTGCATCCGCTCGGCTTCTACTACAATGTCGACATGGTGCGGGAGGCGGGCCTCGATCCGGCCAAGCCGCCCAAGACCGGCGAGGAATTCCTCGAATGGGCAAAGAAGCTCACGGTCAAGGACGGCAGGGGCAAGGTCACGCGCTACGGCTTCGAATTGCCGAACACCTGGGCAACGGCGCGCTGGATCTGGTTCAGCCTGATGTATCAGAACGGCGGCACTTTCCTCGACGACAAGGGCTTGGCCGCGGTCGACAGCGAGGCCTCGCGGAAGGCGCTGCAATATCTCGTCGATCTGATCAAAGTGCATGGCGTGACCAATCCCGAGGTCGGCGGCAACAAGGGCGAGGACGCCTTCGCCTCGAAGCAGGTCGCCATGAAGTTCATCGGCCCCTGGGAGGTCAATCTGCGCATGGCGCAGAAGATGAATTTCATGACCGCGCAGCTGCCGGTGTTCGGCCAGAGGGCGGCGGTCTGGGCGAACTCGCACTGCATGGCCGTGTCGAAGCAGAAAAACGACGACAAGCTCGCCGCCGACGGCACCTTCATGAAGTGGTTCTTCGACAACTTCGCAGCACCCGCCACCACCGTCGGCATCATCCCGCAGAGCAAGGCGGTGCGCGAGAGTGCGGCCTTCACCGGCACCGAGCAGTACAAATATTTCAAGTCCTTCGTCGACGACCTGCCCAACATCGTCTACGAGCCGCTGATCCCGCAATATCTCTCGGTCTTCTCCTTCGACAAGCCGACGCCGCTGGTCACCAATCTGCAGGCCGCGCTCAGCGGCTCGAAGCCGGTGCCCGACGCCTTGAAGGCGATGAAGGAAGGTCTCGACGCGCAGCTGAAGAAGGGCTGATGACATCGCTGGCATCACAGCCGGCGGGCCGTTCCAGGGCCCGCCGCGCATCGGCGCAGGAGGGAGGGGCAGTGCGCAGTGGCATGACGCTTGCCGCCTATCTCTTCCTGTCGCCCTATCTGGCGCTGTTCATCGCCTTCATGCTGTTGCCCACGCTTGCCGCCGTCGGCATCAGCTTCATGCGCTGGGATATCCTCGGCGCACCCGAATTCATCGGGCTTGACAATTACCGGCAGATCTTCGGCGATCCGCTGTTTTTGACCGCGATCAAGAATACCTTCTACTTCGTCTTCCTGACGGCGATCCCGATGGTCGTGCTCGGCCTGGCTTTGGCCATACTGCTCGACCAGAAGCTCAAGGGCACCGCTTTCGTGAGGACTGTGGTGTTCCTTCCCTATGTCGTCATGGTCTCGACCGTCGGCATCCTGTGGGGCTGGCTGTTCGACAAGGGCACCGGCCTCGTCAATTATTACCTCACCACCATCGGCCTCGAGCCCGTCGCCTGGCTCAAGGACCCGCACTGGTCGATGCCGGCTTTGGCCATCACCACCATCTGGTGGACCGTCAACACCAACATGATCATCTTCCTGGCCGCGCTGCAGGACATTTCCGAGGAATTGCATGATGCCGCCACGCTCGACGGCGCCGGCCCCTGGCAGCGCTTCGTCTACATCACCTTGCCTTTGCTGCGGCCGGCCATGGCGCTGGTCACCGCCCTCACCATCATCAATGGCTGGCGCGTCTTCGGCCAGGCCTATGTAATGACGCAGGGCGGGCCGGAGGCGAGCACCTTCGTAATCGTGCAATATATCTATCTCACCGCGTTCCAGAATTTCGAGATGGGTCCGGCCGCCGCCGCCGGCGTGGTGCTGCTCCTGATCACGCTGATCTTTTCGCTGGCCCAGATGAAGCTGATGAAGGCAATCTGATGCAGGACCGGCGCTCCAATCGAGCGGGAAAGTCGCTTGGTGGGCGCACGCTCGCCTATCTGCTGATGGTCGTCGTGACGGCGCTCTGGGGCGCGCCGATCCTGTGGATGCTGGTCACGTCGGTCAAGCCGGAAAGCGAGATCTACGCTTATCCGCCCGCCTGGATCCCGGATCACCCGACGCTGGAAGCCTATGCCGCGCTGTTTCAGCGCTTCCCCATGCTGACGTGGTTCCGCAATTCTGCCGTCGTCGGTATTCTGACGACCCTGCTGACCCTGGCCGTCGACGCGCTGGCCGCCTATCCGCTGGCGCGCATGCAGTTTCCCGGCCGCCGCATCATCATGGGCGTGATCTTCGCGACCTTTCTGCTGCCCTATGAACTCCTCTTCGTGCCGCTGTTCCTCGGCCTGAACAGCTACGGCCTGGTCGACAGCATCTTCAGCCTGACCGTGCCGGCTTCGGCCAACGCCTTCGGCGTCTTCCTGCTCACCCAGTTCTTCCAGGCCGTGCCGCGGGAATTGGAGGATGCCGCCATCATGGATGGCTGCGGCCGTTTCGGCTTCTTCTGGCGCATCCTCCTGCCGCTGACCAAGCCGGGGCTGGCCACCGTTGCGATCTTCACCTTCGTCGCCAGCTGGAACAATTTCTTCTGGCCGCTGATCGCCACCAATTCCGACGAGACGCGCACGCTTCCCGTCGGCCTGGCGACGCTGGTCGGCGGCGCCGGCATGTCGATGAAGCAGAGCGTGCTGATGGCTTCCGCCGTCGTGGCGACGCTGCCGACGGCACTCTTCTTCCTCGCCTTGCAGCGGCACTTCGTGCGCGGCATCGCCGCAACCGGCATCAAGGGCTGACGATGGCCGATATCGAGATCGCCGGCGACCGACTTCGCTGCGTGCTCTCAACGCAAGGCGGGTTGGTCTGGCGACTTGACGCCAAGCGTGGGGATGGCTGGCGGCCGCTGCTGCGCCCGCCGCCCGAAGGTTCGGTCCGCGATCCGCTGAAGGCCGGTTGTTTTCCGCTCGTCCCGTTCGGCAACAGGGTCGAAGGCAATCGCTTCCTTTTCGATCGGACCGAGTATTGTCTGAAGCCCAACACAGCCTGGGACAAGCACTACCTGCACGGCGATGGCTGGCTTGGCGACTGGACCGTCGAGGATCGCTGCGACGCCGAGGCATCGCTGTCGTTCGAATTTCTGGGAGAACCTTATCGCTATCGCGCCACGCAACGCTTCAAATGCGAAGGGGTGAGCTTCTGGGCGACCCTTGGCGTGACGAATCTCGGCGAGCGGCCGATGCCGTTCGGGCTCGGCTGGCATCCCTTTTTCCCGCTGACGCCGGCAACAACCCTCCAAGCGCCGGCCGTCGCTTATTGGACGGAGAAGGCCGGCTGGCTCCCGGACGCCCGCATCGCCATTCCCGAGAACCTGGATTTCAGCCAAGCCAAAGCGCTGCCACGGCAATGGATCAACAACGGTTTTGAGGGTTGGGACGGCACGGCGTCTATCGTCTGGCCTGAACAAGGCATGCGGCTCAGCATCGAAACCGCGCCGGCGCTTTCGCGCTATTTCCTTTTCGTCTCCGACACACAATTCGATCCAACTTACCGCGGGGACTTCTTCTGCTTGGAGCCGATGAGCCACTCGGCCAACGGCCACAACCTGCCGGAACTGGGTGGCCTGACGGTTTTAGCGCCGGGGCAGGGGGCCGAGATTTCCATGGCATTTTTGTGTGGTGCGACAGAGGATGCGGGGTGAGCAGCGTCACGGAAGTCTTCCGCTCGCGCGACAGACTTGGAGAGGTTCCGGTCTGGGATGTGGCCGAGCAGGCGCTCTATTGGGTCGACATAGAGAGCAAGCGGCTGCGCCGCTTCGACCACGCCACCGGTCAGATTCGCGAGTGGCACCTCCCCGAGCGCATTGGCTCTTACGCGCTGCGCGAAAGAGGCGGGCTGGTCTGTGCCTTCGAAAGCGGACTGGCTTTCTTCGATCCGGCTACCGAAAAGATCGATTGGATCGCCAGGCCCGAAGCGCACATCCCCACCAACCGCTTCAACGACGGCAAATGCGACCGCAAGGGCCGGTTCTGGGCCGGCACGATGGACGACAATCTCAAGGACCACAGCGCGTCGCTTTATCGGCTCGATCCCGACTTGCAGGTGACGCGCCTGGCGGGTGGAATTTGCATCTCCAATTCGTTGGTCTGGAGCCTCGACACAGCATTTTCTATTTCGCCGATACGCCGGATAACGCGATCTACGCCTACGACTACGATCACGACGCCGGCATGATCGCCAATCGCCGGCTCTTCGCTTCGACCGCCGATCAGCCCGGAACGCCTGACGGCTCGACGATCGACGAACATGGCTATCTGTGGAACGCGCAATGGGACGGCTGGCGCCTGATACGTTATGCGCCGGACGGCTCGATAGACTGGGTCGTCGAACTGCCGGTGCAACGTCCATCGAGCTGCATGTTCGGCGGCCCGGACCTTGCGACGCTCTATGTGACTTCCGCCATTTGGGATTCCAGCGAGGCCGATCTGCGGGCTCAGCCGATGGCCGGCTCGTTGCTGGCGCTCGATGTCGGCGTGCGCGGCGTGCCGGAGCCGCGCTTCGCCGGCTGACGAAGGGATATTCCTGCGGAGCGCACTCCGACCAGCGGCAGCACGATTCGCGGCTCATAAAAAGCCCCGTCCAGCAACTGGGTGCCAGGACAAGAGCTGTTCAAAAATCGTTCGCCAAATTAGCTTGGCAGTTCAGAGAAGCCAAGCAGGCAATAATCCAGTTTGGCTCCCGCCTACGCGGCCATTTTCGATCAAGGCTGTAGGGAGAGCCCGAACGCTAGTTGCGTTCCAGAGATTCAAGGGCAACAAGCAGTTTGGTGGGATCTACCGGCTTTTGCAGGCACGGCACGCCCGTGAACTCAGCCGGAATGATGTCGGCGTCGTAGCCGGTGACAAATACAAAAGGTATTCCCCGTGCCCGGAGAGCGGAGGCTAGCACAAAGCTGGGCCCGGCGCCGAGGTTAACGTCCACCACGGCACAGTCTGCATGTTGATGATGTAGCAGCGAAAGAGCCTCCTCGGCTGCGCTGAAAGGACCCAGGACCTCGGCGCCGGCGTCCTTGAGCATCTGTTGGGTGTCGTCGGCAAGGTAGAAGTCGTCCTCGACGACCAACACTGCTCGGCCGCGCAGATGGAAACTCATGACATTGTCCCGTTCTCGTCACCGCGCTCCGCCGGCACGTCGGTCTGCAGTACGCTTTCGCTTGGCTGCAGAGGAAAGGAAATGCGGCACAGAAGGCCGGCATCGGTAAGCTGCATCTCGCCAACACCCTTTAGCTCGAATGGTACGCGTCGGGTGATCAACTCGGTGCCGAATCCTTTACGCACCGCTCCCGACGACGAAATTGCAACGCCGCTCTCCTGCCACTCCAACTCCAGCCAATCCCGACCTTCCCGCTGCTTGCGCGCCCAATGGACGTTGACTTTGCCCTGCGGAGCCCCAATGGCGCCATACTTGGCAGCGTTTGTGGTCAATTCGTGAATTGCCAAGGTCAGAACTTCAGCTGCCTTTGGCATAAGGGTGATTCGAGCCCCTGCGACTGAAACCCGGGACGGATCGGCGGCTTGCGCCAGGAGTTCGTCACGCACGATATCCTCCAATTCGACACCTTCTCCGGCTCCGCGTGTAAGCAGAGTCTGCGTGCGCGCCATGGCGGCAATCCGGCCGCTCAGCCGTTCACGAAACTCCCGGGTCGTGCCCGCCGCATCGCCTCTTTTTACGAGCGAAGCGACCATTGCCAGAACGTTGCGAACCCGATGCTGTAACTCAGCCGCAAGGACAGCCTGGCGCTCTTCGTTGCGCTTGCGTTCGGTTACGTCCTTGCCAATCTTCATGAAGCCGCGAATTGTTCCGTCATCGTTGCGAAGTGCCACGGTCTGGCCGTCAAGGAAAACCCGACCTCCATCCTTTGTTGTGTGCCATCGGATATTTGGAGCGACACCCTCGGAGCGCGCCCGGCTGAGTTCTTGTTCGGGGACACCGTTTGCCTGATCTTCAGGGGTGAAGATCGAGGAGGTGGGCTTTCCAAGCATTTCCTCCGCGCTCCAGCCGAAAATGGCGGCGGCGCCGGGCAACCAGTCGATGATGAGATCGTCGGGGTCACTGAGAATGATCGCATAGTCTCTGGCGTTCTCGACGATCAGGCGGAAGCGCTCGTTTCCGTGCTCCAGGTCGCTCAGCAATCCTCTGAGCTCGTATTGGCGCTGGCGGGCGCGCAGCGCTGCCCGCGTCGAACTCGTAAGCGTGATCGACTCCACCGGCCGTTCCAGCAGCGTGACGTTTCCGAGCGACGAAACAAGCTCGGCTCGCCAAGCCGTTATTCTTTTTTGTGGCAGATGACTTGTGAGAATAATGAAAGGAAGGTCAGACCAGACCGGCTGATTCTTTGACCAGCGGATCAAGTCTTCCAGGTCGCGTCCATACAGACCTTCTTCGGCAGCGATCACGGCAAGGCATCGCGGGCCCAACCGTTCGACCAATGTTTCATAGTCGGCACACACGACTGCCGCGATCCCGATGCGCGACAAAATCTCCACGGCCGCTGGCCCATCTCGGCCGATCGGGGCGAGGACAAGAACCGCGCTGGCCTCTATTTCAGGCTTAATAGTTGGCACCGCGCACCGTTGGCAATTCTTCGTCGCCGCGATAGATCGGTGTGCCCGAGAAGATCCCTGAGAACTGCGTAAGCGGCGGGCCAAGTGCAATGCCATTTGGCGTAAGTTGGAATTCCCGGATCGTATGCTCGTGATTACCGCTGCGTTTCTTGACGACCGAAAGCGCGCGCCGAACCGAACCACCGAACTCAAAATAGCGCAGCATAAGGACTGCATCGCTCAGATAGCTGATGTCCAGAGGAGTATCCATCGGTCCAACCAGGCCATGCTGCGCGAGAATGAGGATAGTGGTTACGCCCTGCTGTCCGAGGTAGGTCAGTAATTCATGCATCTGCAGGATCAAGAAGCGTTCGTCGGGCATCGCGTTCAAATAGCCATTGAGGCTGTCGATAACGACGACTTTGGCTTTGTCTTGCTCGACACTTGCGCGCACGCCGGCGGCGAATTCGCCTGGAGAAAGTTCAGCGGGGTCGATCTGCTGCAATCTCATGGTTCCATTGGCCAGCGCCTGATCCAGCCGCATGCCCAATGTCTGCGCGCGCGCCTCAATCGTGCCGCGACCCTCGTCGAAAGCGAAATACACGGCGTGCTCGCTTCGTTGAGTCGCAGCCAGGGCAACGGTCAAGGCCAGGGAGGATTTCCCGACGCCGGCGGAGCCGATCAACAAAGCGTTGGTTCCCCGCTCGATCCCACCTCCGAGCAATTTGTCGAGTTCGCGGTTCCCAGTTGATGCGGGTTCGACCACAAACTCCCTATGATGCTCAGCAGCTATCAGTCGCGGGAAGATTTTGAGCCCGCCCTTTGCAATCGTAAAATCGTGATACCCGCCACGGAACCGGATGCCTCGCATCTTGATGACTCGAATCCGACGCCGTTCCGCACCGTAGTCCAGCGCCAGTTGCTCCAGGTTGACCACCCCGTGGCATATCGAGTGCAATTGCAGATCCGTATCCGCTGACGAAAGGTCGTCCAGTAGAACGACCGTGCAGCGACGTGCGGCGAAAAAATGTTTGAGTGCAAGAACTTGCCGCCGATACCTCAGCGAGTTCTGAGCGAGCAGACGTAGCTCCGACAAGCTGTCGAACACCACACGCGTAGGATCAAGGGCGGCAACCTTGTCAAATACCAGGTTTGTCGTTTCGCTGAGTTCGACTTCGGCGGGGTGCAGGATTGTCAGCTCACGGCTGGGATCGAGCGATGTCTCCGGAGGGACCAACTCGAAAATGTCGATCCCATCAAGGGTCCAACCGTGCCGCTTGGCCACCAATGCCAGCTCACGTTGGCTTTCAGACAGCGTTATGTAGAGGACGCGTTCGCCGAGGCGTACGCCCTCGAGTAGAAATTGAAGCGCGATCGTGGTTTTGCCGGTGCCGGGGCGGCCCTCGTAAAGATACATCCGGTCGGGGTCAAACCCCCCACCTAAGATATCATCCAACCCTTCACTGCCCGTAGAGACTCGAGTTTCTCCCAAATCTTCAATCTGGCCATTGCCGCTTACTGCTCTGGCGCTCCCCTTGTGATCGTCGGTCATGTCTTCTTCCCCTCAAGTCAAGTAAAACGGCGGACAATGCTGGCTCGCTCGCTGAACCGAGACAACGCCGTACGGCAGCGCGAGTTCCCGGCGCTTGACCCTACTCGACGCCTTCGAAGACGTTCCTTGCCCACGTCCTCGTCCGCAGACTGATCGCCTCAGCGTCCAGTCCAAGGGCGTGCGCATCGTCCCCGATCCGCGAGCCAGCGGTCAGAACGCGCCAAGCCACCGCTTGGTGGTCGGCAAGGCCGAGATCGGCGCCGCCTGGTCCAAGCGCTCCAACGAGGAGGGCCGTGACTATCTCGGGGTCAAGCTGGACCCGAGCTTCACTGCTCCGATCTACGCCAACTCTTTTCGCCGACGAGGAAGGCGAGGGCCACAGCCTCATCTGGTCCCGCCCAACCGCCGCAACGGCGAGTAAGAGCTAGCAAGCCCGTTCGGCTTCGGTCGGACGGGCTTCGGCGTCTGGCACCAGCTTCAGCGGTGAAGCCGCGATCAATTGCTCTTTCGCAACAGAATCCATTATCGGGCAGTACTTTTGTCGAGCGCGTTCACAATCGCCAATGTACTGTTCGCGATCGGAATCCGCGCCCCGCGTTCGAAATCAGCGATCGTCTGCCGTGCGACGTTCGCCGCACGGGCCAAACCATCTTGGCTCCATCCCAACATCGGCTCGCTGCTCGATCAGCCCGCCTCGTCTCTTGCGGCCTGGCGCGCCTTCAGCGCGTGGGGTCAAGGTGATGACGAGGCCTATCGCAGCTGGACGAACACATTCAATATACTGCAAGGCGCAAGCCAATAGACCTTGCTAGCGCACCGGCCTGAGCGCCGGGCCCGGGTTCTCTCCTCGTCCATTCGTCAATGACGGAATCCAAGGATTTCGCTTAACGCCGCATCTCCCTATCAAATCCTTGAGAAGGGAAGGATCGAATGAAGCCGGATACATCGCAGTGGCGTGACCCACAGGCATATGCATTCGTCAAAGGCGCCGCCGCCGATGAGATTGCGTGGGAATTCCTGCGACGCAATCCCCTGTATCAGCGGGACTTCGCAACCTCCCGCTCGGCTAAGGCGATGCGCGCACTCCGCAAGCGTTGGGGTTTGCAGTTTCGCTGCCCGGCCTGACCAGTCGGCTGTCGAGCAGCCCGTCTATTAGGCGCCTCAGATTAACCCCGCGGTCGTGAACGTTGTCGAGGTTCCGCCCGAACTGCGAACGGGGAGCAGCGTCTCCGGCGTCCCCCTGGCCGCGGGTCGGCGTGATGGGGTCGGACTTCACATGCGTTCGTCGCCGGGCGGCATGCAAGTGGCGGTCTTTGGCGACACGAAGCCGGGCGAAGCGCTTGCCGCTATCATCCCGCTCGACGACATGGCGCACGACCGGCTGCAAGCCATCGAGCGGTTCATTCGCTCGATCCACAGGCAGCACCTTCCCGACGCCCGTTTGACCTCGGCCCAGCGCCGGCGCCTCGGCCACATGCTGCGATGCCTCGATGGCCGGGAAGAGCAGGCCTCCCATTTTGAAGTTGCAACCGCCTTGTTCGGTCGGCGACTGGTCAGCGCCGCCGACTGGCACGACTCGGCTTTTCGATATCAGACCCATCGCTTGGTGCGCGACGGCCTGAACATGGTCGAGCGCGGCTATCGCCAATTGCTGCGCGCGCGACGCGTCATTCGTGAGACCGTTCCGGCGCCGCCTGGCCACGCGTTGCCTGCAGGCCCAGGCATACGATTCTGAAGTGAACGGGAGCTTTGCGCCTTCATCTCGGCCATTGAGACAAACTTAGCTTCTGCCCAAACGCGGACATTCTGGGTGACATGCTGGAGGTCGTCATGCGCCTGAACCAGACGATGCGAAGTGGATCCCCATCCGCATTGCTAGGGTTCGGCGTCCAGTCAGTCCCCACGCCTGGCTCGCCGCCGACCAACTATTGGGCGCCGGGCGTCCATTCGGGCAGCGGCGCCAGGCTGCGGTTGAACTGCTTCCACCACATGGTCTCATCGACCTCACAGCAGGCGCGAAGCATGGCGTGCGCCTTCTCGAAAGCCTGGGTGGCGAGTTCATCGAATGTCATCCGCGCATCATATGGCACCGATACCACCAGTTCCTGGCCGGTCTGTGTGCCGCCTTCGTCAACCTGAAGATAAAGCCAGACGACGAAATGCGCGCCTTGGCCGCTTGCGTCCGCATTGCCGATCTTGATGCGGTCGATGCCTGCTGCGGTGACTTTCATGCAGGGGCCCCTTCATTCGAATTCATGATGAAGTCGAGAAGTTCGCTGCGATCATGAAGGTTCCGAAGCCGTTGTCATTATGGTGAAGAGGTGGTTAGGCCCCTCGAGCTTTCTTATGAACTTCACATAGGTTGGTGAAAATCAGGAATTGCTGAAAATCAGGCCGACTGATCGCATCTAGTGCCGGACCTCGGCGGACACCGTTGGTCAGTTTACCTTTGAGGAGAGTGATCGCGGCCACCGGATGCAAAAAGAATACGGGCGACGCTCGCCCGTATTCTCATAGTTTGCGATGTTAGGCCCAAATGCATCTGCTTGGACTTTTAGCTCGCTGTCTTTTCAGCTTTCCGAGGCGACGTTACTCCCTCGCATGGGTCAAAATGCGAAATACCGGCCAATGAGCAATCGCTTCACGTAGTCTGCTGAAAAGCTTCCCTTCCATGCCGATGGCAGACCGAACTTGAACGGCAGCCCATCCGGCTTTCATGGTCCCGCCGACATGGCAATGGCAGACGACAGCGTGCAACTGCCAATCCGTAAGCTCGAAGAAGCGTTTCGCTTCGCCATAGGTATCGTTCTTCAATCCTTGCGCGCGCAATATCGGATCAGCGAACGCGACGCTGAGCGCAGAGTCCAGGGATCGCGCCTTGTCACGCACGTCCAGGGTCATGTACTCCGTCCCGGGGAAGGCGGCGAGGCACCGTTCGGGATTTCGCTCGAGCAGCATGGCCCAATGTTCCAAACGCTGCCCTCGCGTCATAGCCGGAAAGGATACTTCGACTTCCGCGACCTCATGTAATTCTTCAAGTGTCTGATGTTTCATGGCCGTCTCCTGTTGGCGAGGCGCTCTGCCTGCAGAATGCACAGATCGGAATGGGCCTCGGTCGTCCCTACGCAGGCGAACCAGCGGTGGGTCGGGAAGTTCCATTGGCGAGAAAATTTACAGTGTGCCCGCTTCAATTTCCCGCTGTCTCTGTGCCTTGGACCATCCTGCGCAACGAGCCACTGCGAATGCTTCGACCAGCCGTCGGAGCAATCGGTAATCCTTCAGGTCCTTGTAAGGCGTGAGAACTAACTCCCCTGGCACGCACCGAAGCTGTTCTTCATCGATCGCTTCTCGTGCGCCTTGATGACGCTTTGGTAATGCCGCCAGGTCGGGCCAGCGCCTCTCACTGCATCTCTTTCGATTCGAGAGGCAATTTGGTGGGCGTGCAGATAAGCGCGGGCCTCAACTAGGTCAGCCGAATTCGCCGAAATGGCATCCCGGATCGGTCCACAGCTTCCCGAATATCAGCCTGAATCGCAGCGGGCGCTTTCTTCGAATTGCCTTGCGTGATGGCTTCGATCACCTCGGCATGACGAACTTGTCCTGTGCGTGCTGCGCCGTCACTCTCGTCGCCGTTTGATCATGTCCAATGACTTTGAACAAGCCTTAGAGCGTCCGGAATTCTGCGTTACAAGACAGGGCGGAGTGATGATCCCATTTGGAGAGCGGGTGAGATGCGTTTTGAAGACAAGGTCGTAATCGTCACTGGGGGCAATTCCGGAATCGGACGTGGAATAGCGCGGTATTTCGCCAAGGAAGGGGCCAGACTTGCTCTGGTCGGTCGGGACGATGCCAAGGGCTCGGAAGTGGAAGCGGAGATAGCCTTTGCGGGGGGAAGAGCTACTTTCTTTCAATGTGATCTGGCAAGCGAAGCTGCTGCGGCGGAATTGGTGGACAAGGTTGCCCAATGGGGCAGCCTGGACGTCCTCGTCAACAATGCCGGGGTCGGCTCCCGCCGATCAGGAATCGAGGCCAATGAATCCCCGGGCCAGCGCTGGTCGAAGTTGCGCGGTCCCAATCTCGATTCGACCTACTTCGTCTCGTCCTACGCGCTTCCGGTGATGCGCGACTGCGGCGGCGGGTCGATCGTAAACATCTCGTCGACGGCCACACTGCACGGAAACTGGGGATTGTACGGGGGTTGCGAAGGCGGGAGTGGAGGCGCTAACACGCTCGCTGGCGATCGAAGGTGCGCCATTCGGCATCCGGGCAAATTGTGTCAGCCCCGGCTGGATCGCCACTGAGCTCGATGAAAAGGAGCCTGCGTCGAGCACCAACGCCTCGGGCGAATGGGAAGTCCCGCCGGGTGTGTTCAACCGCATGGGAACACCTGGCGAAATTGCTGCGGCGGTCGCGTTCCTTGCAAGTGAGGAAGCATCCTTCATCACCGGTCAGACGCTTGTGGTCGATGGCGGATTGTCGATCCTTGATTACACGTCCCTGTCGCTGCTGAAGACGCGCGGCCCTGCGCTGTTTTCGGGAACGTTGGCAGATACGTCCACGGACCAGGAATCGAAGTGACAAAATCAAAGGCGCGTCCCCGGTTCCGGTGCGAAGATGGTCCGTGTTTCTGAAACAAAAGCCGCGGTCCGTCGTTTTGTGCTCGCGCTGTCGCTTGCCCTCAACTTCTTCTTCATCGGCTATGCCACGCATCGCCTGCGCCAAGCGGCCGTTGCGCGCGGGCTGCTGGCGGAAGTCGCGGGCGCCTATTCGCCTGAGGTGCGCAAGAAGTTCCATGCGGTCATGCGCGACAACCGCGGCCGCACGTTCGAAGCGCTGCGGCAACTGCGCGCGGCGCGCGCCGACCTGGCTGCGGCCGAGAAGGAGCGGCCTTTCGACGAGGCGGCGGTCAGGCAGGCGATGGGGACGGTGCGCCCCGCCACGACCAACCTATAGGCAGCAGGACTGCCTGCTTGCCTCGATGAAGAACGTCAACGCAAAGCCGGCCGGAGGAGGGTGAGCCATCGCCCCACTCGCGGCACAATTGCCGTGACCTATTCTCGTGTCGGAACCATGATGACGAACCAATGCGGCACGATGGGCTTGTCCTGATACTGCTCCGGCGCGAGCTGGTCGCCGGCCTGCGGGCGATGCGACGCCGCGATCTGGCCTGGATCGGCCTCGGCGGCGGTGGGCTGCTGGCCTATGCGATCGCCGATATCGTCATTGCTCTGCATGCCGCGGCCCCGAAACTGCGGCACGACCAGCTTCTATGGATGCTTGGGCTGCCAATCACTTTCGGCGCGCTGGGATGCCTGGCCGGCAATGCAATGTCGCGGCTTTGCCTCTCCCGCGCCTTTGCTCCCTTCCTCAAGGCGCTGCCGCTCGCTGCCGCGGAGCGTCGTCGCATGGCGGCGGCGGGAGCCTTCGCGCTTGGTCTTCCACTCACGCTGACGATCGCCACGTCGGTCGCCGTCGCTTGCGCCGTCATTGGAAAGCCGTTGCCGGCGGCTTGGAGCCTGGGCGCGGCGATCCTGTTTGCCTTGGCCTTCGGCACGGCCGCCCTTTGGCGGCTGCGGCGGCCACACCTTCTCATCGATGAGGCTGCAAGTGAGGCGGCGCCGGTTGGAAGGCCCTGGCTGCGCCGTCTCGACCGGGCGCGCCCGCGCTGGCTTTCGAGCTGGGCCTGGAAACTGCCGGGCGGCCTTTTGCGGCCATCATGGAAGCTCGCCGCGGCCGGCCTGCTGCTCGCGGTCGCGGCCATCCTTGGCGCTTGGGCAAGCCTTGCCGGCCGCACGGCCGGGCCGGCTGCGGTCGCGGGCCTGGCGGGTGGCATTCTCGTCTTCATGCTCAGCCTGCGCTGCCAGCCGCTCGGCTCGCCGGTACTGCGCACGGCGCCCATCGGCTTCAGCCGTGTGTGGCTGCGGCTGGTGCGGCTTCCGTTCCAATTGTCGCTCGCCTTCTTCCTGCTGCCGGCGGGCGCGGCGCTCGCCGCCGAGCCGTCGGCGTGGGCCGTGCCGGTCGCGAGCGGCCTTTGGCTCCTGGTGCTGAACGGCGCCTACGCGGTGTTCGGCGCCTATTTCCTCGACGCGCCCTTCGTCGCCATGCTGAGCTTCGCCGGCGCGCTCGCCTATGCCAGCTACGAGACGCTCGAATATGGCCGCACCGTGCTGATCGGCCTGGCTGCGCTGGTGTTCTTCCTGTGGCACCGAACCCGACAGAGGTATCGCAATGGCTGAAGTCCTCGCCGTCAACCGGCTCAGCGCCGGCTATCGCGGGCGCACCGTGGTGTGCGGCATCGATCTTTCCCTCCGCCGGGGCGATATACTCGGCCTGCTCGGCGCCAACGGTTCGGGCAAGTCGACGCTCATCAGGGCGATCACCGGCCAGATCCCGTTGCTCGGCGGGAGCGTGATGATCGGCGGCGTCGACCTGGCCGCCGCGCCGGAACGCGCCAAGGCCGGCTTCGGCCTCGCCATCGAGCCGCACGAATTGCCGGCGCCGCTTTCGGGGCGCCAGTATATCGAGCTCGTCGCCTCGATCCGCGGCTGCGCGCCAAACGATCTGCCGGGCACCGACCTCCTGGAGCGGCTGGGCCTCGGGCGCTGGATCGAGCGTCCGATCGCTGAATATTCGCTTGGCACGCGAGCCAAGGCCGCGATCGTCGCAGCACTCCTCGGCCAGCCGCCGCTTCTGATCTTCGATGAGACGCTGAACGGCCTAGATCCGGTAGCGGCCTGGGAGGTGAAGCGCGTCATCGCCGCGCTCGGTGCTAGCGGCCGTCACGCCGTCGTCGTCTCGACCCACGTGGTGGAGGCGGTGCCCGCACTCTGCAATCGCGCAATGTTGATGGCCGATGGAAGTCTGGGCCGGAGCTGGGATGAGGCCCAACTGGCCGAAGCGGGCAGGGCGCCCGGCGCTTTCGAGCAAAGCGTCATGCACGCGCTGCGCGGGCGCCAGGCTGCCTGATGTCGCAGACCGAACCGCTCCGCCCCATTGTGTATTTCTGAACCCAAAGCCGCCTGGCTGGAACGGCGCGGAAAGGCGACCTTTTCAAAAAGCCGCCATTCCGCTTTCGTGAGAGTTTCGGGCACCGGCAGGCGTATGAAAGCTCCCGGGGAAGGAGTGGACAGGCGGCTCTACAATTGGCCGCCGATTGGGGTTCTTGGAAGCATTTCGAACTTTCTGTCTCTCATCCTCAGTCGAATTAAAAGCGCATATGAAAGAGATCGGAGGCAGTGTTTGGCGCGATACTCGTTCTGCCCGATCTGATGGGAATGGTTGATTGGATGCATCAATCGCGTCCGCTCGTCAGGGAATACGGATACCGCCGACGGAGTGCTGTCATTGCAATCGTCTGCCAACTCGACCCCTTTGCAAGCTATGGGATGGTTCGCAGCTTGAAATCCTGTCCCCGCACCAATTTTGTCATAAATCAATAACCGTCCCGGTCTAACTGGGACGGTTTTTTGCGTTCTGGAAAGGCAGCTTTGCGCCTCATTTCGGTCATTCATTCAGTCGGAAGCGTCGATCGAAAGCGGACAAAGGAACCGTCGTGTTGCGGATTCAAGCCGAACGCAGAACGTCGAGAACTTGAGCAACCTCGGTTGTGTCGCTGAAATAGTGAGGCGAGAAGCGGATTGCCCCATTCCTGACGCTGCATCTCACCCTTGCCAGACAGAGTCGGTCGAACAGGACATCGGTCTGGACTTTGCGACTGCGCAGCAACACGATCCCAGACAGCGACGCTCGCGGCCAATCGCTCACGACCTCCAAACCTATCCGCTTGACCTCTTGGCGAAGTTGCTCACCCAGGGAGAGAACATAATCCTCTATCCGACTCACGCCGACCGCTTGGATTTCCTCAAGCCGCTCGGTCAAGCCGAAGATGCCTGCGGCGTTCTCTGTTCCTGGTTCGAACCTTCGCGCGTCTGGGAGAAAATCCAGCTTGCGGTGGAACGCGAAAGGTTCATTGACGCTCAGCCATCCCACCACGCTGGGACGGACACGCTCGAATGCCCGTCCCGAGAACGCCACGAATCCTATGCCCAAGGGGCCAAGCATCCACTTATGCGCGCTGACAACTACGACATCCACTCCGTCCTTGGCCATGTGGAGATCGAGCATCCCGACCGACTGCGTCCCGTCAACCACCAGCAGGGCGTCGTGGTGGGAACAAACTTCGGCGAACGCGGCCAGATCCACGCGAAACCCGCTGTAAAACTGAACTTGGCTGACCGCTACCACTCGCGTTCGTGAGTCTGTCAGCGCTCGAAGGTCGTCGGCCAGAAGGGCGCCATTTCGAGCCTTCAGCTTGCGTACTTCGACGCCTTTTGCCGCGAGGGATTCCCAGATGAGGTAGTTCGAAGGAAACTCAAGCTCCGCCACTATGACATTGTCGCCCTCCAGCCAGTCAAGGCCAAGCGCAACCAACGACATCCCGTGGGAAGTGTTCTGGATGTAGGCGACTCGGTCCGGTGTCGAGCCCACCAGCTTCGCCGCAAGCTCGCGGCCCATCTGTTGAACGGGGATAGCCGCGTTGACGGCATCTTTGATGTCGACACAGTGTAGCCCTGTTTGCCTCGCCATGGCTTCACTCACCCTGCGTGAAATTGGCGAAACGGCGGCGCAGTCCCAGAAAACGCACTTGTCGACGACCGGATACTGGGCACGGATGGCGGCGATCTCGTCCTTACCCAGGGTTGGCCGGGGATCGGTCCGAAAGCCATTGTGTTCCGCTTGCGCGCTCATGCGTATCCTCGTGCGGCAGGTCCAGCAACGGCGCCGCCGTTATCCGACTTCTGTGACTTCTTTAGATCGGGGCGGCGCGCCGTGGATGCCGAGGCGCGGGTGGCAGACGGGCGTAGGCGGTTGCGCTGTCGCGACCCGCCACCAGGTTCTATTCGGCGATCTGATCAACTGACGTGATGATCCGCGACTTCTCTACCGCTGCCAGGGACATGCCGTACTTTTCCAGAATGGGTTTGTAGGTCCCGTTGTCGATCAGCGCCTGCAGAGCCGCACGCATCATTTCGGCGGTCGCAACGTCTCCCTTCGGAACGGCCACCCCCAGCGGAAGAATATCATAGACACCGGGCGCGATAACCAGCTTGCCACCGCTTGTCTTCTCATAGTAGCCGGCGGCGGTCGCATCATCGAGCCGCACATCCGCGCGACCGGTCAGTACGGCTTGGATGGTGTCCTTCTGTTCAGGATAGATCGCTTTGTCGATCGCAGGCTTTCCAGCTTTCGTGCATTCACCACTCAGCTTGTCGGCCGTGAAGTCGGCAGCCGAGCCGGTTTGAACAGCCACTTTGGCTCCGCACAGGCTGTCTTGGCCCTGGAACTTCGACACATTCTCGGGCAAAGCTGCAGCCACGGTTCCCGATTTCAGAAACGTGACGAAATCTACCTGCTTCAAACGGTCTTCCTTAACCGTAAACGTGGCCCAGGCGACCTTGATGCGGCCAGCCGTGAGGGCCGGAATCTGGGAAGCGAACGGAATTCGCTTCAAGTCGAGCTTGACCCCCATCAGCTTCGCGGCCGCGTTCGCGAGCTCGACATCCAGGCCGGCGGGCTCACCCTTTTCATCCGTATATTCGAATGGCGCATAGTCGAGGCCACTGGCGATCGACAAAGTTCCGGAGTTCTTGACATCGCCCGTAAGCCGCAGTTCGGCGGACAATGCCGGATACACGGCCAGTGCCGCGAACGCGGCCGTCAGAAACACCCTCTTCATATTGCTCCCCATCAGGATTTGTTGTGGCTCGGGCCAGAAGATCACACAATTAAGGCTGAATCGAATGGATATCATGCATCAAAGCTATGAGTGCGGTTCATGTAAGAATCCGACTTACCCATTGATCGCATTCATGGCATTTAGCTCAGATATTCGCGGAGCTGATTGTCCATCGGCTGAGAAGAACCCACCATGCCGGAGTTTTCCCTCAATCACATCGACCTGAACCTCCTAAAGACGTTCGATGTCCTGATGCAGGAACGCAGCGTCACGCGCTCCGCAATGCGCCTGGGGCGAACCCAATCCGCCGTCAGTCACTCCCTCGGTCGCCTCAGGGGGATTTTCAATGACGTGCTCTTCTCATTGGACGCCGGCCTGATGGAGCCGACCCCACGGGCAAGGGAACTCGCTGACGTGATATCCCGCGCGCTGGCCGATATCCGGCTTGTGGTTGACCGCCACCTCAATTTCGAGCCCGCGCAGACAAACAGGAATTTCCGCATTGGACTATCCGACTACACGGCTGTCACCTTCCTGCCGACCCTCATCGAGAGCTTTTCTGCGCTTGCACCGTACGCCACTCTCAATGTCGTCCACGCAAGGGAACCGGATGTTTTGGAGTCTTTGCGAACCCGGGAGGTGGAGTGCGCCGTTCTGGGCAATGCCAAGGTTGAAGGCGATCAATATGAGGTGGTCGAACTGTCGCGAGACAGGATGGTCTGCGGTGGATGGAAAGGCAACAGGCTTCTCGACGACTTCACTCCCGAACGATATCTGACCTCACCCCACCTGCAGATCTCCGCCGACGGCACAGCGGCCGGAGTGGCTGACACAGTTCTGCGTGGCATGGGCCTCACCCGCAAGGTAGTCGCTACCATCCCGCACTATCTGGTGGCGCCCTGGGTCATAAAGGGAACGCACCTCGTTGCGGTGTTTGGCGATGGCGTCCTCCTTGCTCTGCCCGAGGAGAGCGAGATCAGGATCGTTCCGCCACCAATCAACCTGCCCGAGGTGACTATATCGCTCATCTTCGAGCGCAACGTTTCGTTCGATCCGGGACACATATGGTTCCGAAACCTGATTACGAGCGTATCTGACAGCCAAAAGATACGAAAAGAACAAATCTATGAGCGGTTGGACTATCCTTTGCAATTGACGAAGCGCGTCAAAAGACCTCGGCGACTGCCTCGACCTCCACAGCGGCCCGCATAGGCAGTGAGGCAACGCCGACGGTGCTGCGCGTATGGCGACCGTGCTCGCCGAAGATTTCGACCATGAGATCAGAAGCGCCGTTCATGATCTTTGCATGGTCGGTTGAAATCAGCGGGGGAGGCAATAAACCCGCCCAGTCGAACGATTTGCTTGATCCCGTTGAGCGAGCCCAAGGCAGCGCGAATTTGCGAGAGAACGTTGATAGCCGACCCCCTTGCGGCCAGGGTCGCATCTTCGATCGACACGTCAACGCCGACCAACCGAAGCCAATAGCTTGCCATCAGATCCCATACAAAGTTGTCCGGAAACGAAAAGCAGGTTTCCTGCGCGATAGGTGGGAACGTAGTTGGCAACAACCTTAGGTGCTGCGGGAAACTCGATACCTAGCCGGGAGGCGCGCGCTTCAAAGCCAGTAATCATAGCAATATTCCCTCGTTTCGTTGCCATCTCTGGCAGCGTTGCAGACGGCATCATTCCAGATGCTCAAAACGACCGGGCAGTTGCCCCTTCAAAGAACGCGAGCAAGGAATTCTTTCGTGCGCGGCGACTTGGGACTTGCTATCATTTTCCTCGGATCGCCGGATTCTACGACGATGCCTCCGTCCATGAATATAAGCTGATCGGCCACCTCGCGTGCGAAACCGATCTCGTGCGTGACCACGATCATGGTTATGCCTTCCTTGGCGAGATCCTTCATGACTTCCAGAACTTCCCCGACAAGCTCGGGGTCGAGCGCCGACGTCGGTTCATCGAACAGAAGGACCTTGGGGCTCATCGCAAGCGCGCGGGCGATCGCCACGCGTTGCTGCTGACCGCCCGATAGCTGTTTGGGAAACGCATGGCGCTTGTCGGCCAGACCGACCCGATCGAGGAGTGCCATCGCCTTGGCTGTAGCCTTCGCAGCTGGCTCCTTCCTGACCCTGATGGGCGCCTCGATGAGATTCTCGAGGACTGTCAAGTGCGGAAAAAGATTGAACTGCTGGAACACCATTCCGATTTCGGCCCGTCGCTTGCAGATAGCAGACGGAGGCAGTTCATGCAGCTTGTTGTCTTCGAGGCGGTAGCCGACAAAATCTCCGTCGACGAGAAGAAGCCCTCCGTTGATTTCCTCGAGATGGTTTATGCAGCGAAGAAATGTGCTTTTGCCCGATCCCGAGGGTCCGATGATGCAGGCGACCGAACCAACTGGTACGGTCAGATCCACACCCTTAAGCACTTGCAGGTTTCCGTACGATTTGCGTATGCCCGCAGCATAAACCATGGTCGTAGGCGCGACGCCAAAGCGGCTATGATGTGTAGCGACCGTGTTCATGCCACCACCTCATTTTTGCGAAAGCGGAAGACATTTTTCCAAACCAAAGCGAGCGCGCCCCCTTGGTGCCTGGTCTCATCTCGCGAGTAGTAGCGCTCAAGGTAGTATTGCGCGACAGACATCACGGAGACGACGGCCAGGTACCAGAATGTCACCACTAGCAGGAGCGGCATCGTCTCGAATGTGCGGGCGTAGATCGACTGTGCCGAGTACAGTAGATCGCCCACAGCGATGATACTCACCAGAGATGTCGTCTTGAGGAGATTGATCGTCTCGTTTCCCGTCGGCGGGATTATCATCCGCATCGCTTGCGGCAATATGATACGACGGAGCGAGAGACCGGGGCTCATGCCGAGGCAGGCCGCGGCTTCGCCTTGGCCGCGGTTTACGGATTTCAACCCGCCACGCACAATCTCAGCCATGTATCCGCTTTCGTGAAGAGACAGGGCGACAACCGCAGCGACCATGGGCGTCATCACATCGTTTGTGGAAACGGAGAAAACCGTGCCGTAGCCCGGTATCCAAAGGCTGAAGTTCTTGATGACTAGCGACAGGTTGTACCAGAGAATGAGCTGGACAAGCGCCGGAGTACCCCTGAAAAGCCAGACAAATGCCATTGCGGGAATGGAAAGCAGCTTGCTCGGCGAAAGCATCATCAGAGCGGCGATCGTCCCGCCGACAATTGCCAAGACCATGACGATGAAAGTCAGCGAGATCGTCTGTCCCAGCCCATTCATGATCAACGGATTGAACAGGTAGGTGGCAACTACTGGCCATTGGAAGTTCGGGTTGAAGATAGCTGATCGTACTATGAGAAGTACGCCGACGACGACAAGCACAACGGCTGTCAGCCGCCAGGGATGCCTCAGGGGCACCACGGTCAGCGTGTTTGGGTCAATCTGCTGACGGCCTTCTTCCTTCACGGTCACAGGCGTTCCTCTCATTGCAAATGGCGCCTTCCCTTGCCAAGCGACGACGCTGTTTATTCCCGAGATCGCATTTTGCAACCATTCGAGGACGAGCGAGAACCTCGCAACAATCCTGCCATCCACCGACCGGCGGCGCGCGAAGGCATTGTGTTCCCCCTGTTTGATTAGCCGCTGAATGTTGAAGCAAGGCACGCAATTGATCAAATTGATAGGATGCATGAGAAGAATGAGCAGCAATCATATCGCTCAGCGGCTCTGAACCGGCTTCACTTTGTTCAGCGACTGCCCTCGGCGCCATCGAGGCTGGGTTGCCGGGTCTCTGCTAGACGAGGCCGAAACCGGCCGGGCAGCTATCGGTCCCAAAGCGGTCGACAGACGGTTCTATAGTTGGCCCTCGACTGAGGTTCCCCGAAATCGTTCGAACTTTCTGTCTTGAGCCACCGACGGAATTGCGCGCGCTTATGAAAGAGATCGGAATCTCGAAACAGGCTAGGAGCCTAGCCTGATCGATACGTCGCTCTCTGGAGTTTAGGGCTTGACGCCGAAAGGCATGAAACGGCGGGCGATGCAATACGTCAAGCCCGGCTTAACCTGTCACGCGCAGGCGGGAAAGATCTGCTGCACTGCTGGCTTTCGGGGAAGCAGTTTGACGGATAGACCGCCGGCGGCCGGAATAGGCCATCGCAGTAAGGGTATGGCCCGTCGCACCAGGGTCATGATTGCCGAGCCTGAAGAAACATGGCCGGCGGGTGACGCCGGCTATGGAGCCCATGAGGCCCGCCGCATATGCTAGCTCGGACTAGAAATGATAATTGAGGCCGACACGGACCGTGTCGAACTTGACGGCGTCGGTCGAGGGGTTGCCGAGCGAGTCGAAGTTTGGCTGGCCCAGGTCCACGTGCAGATATTCGGTCTTTAGGGAAAGCTTCTGGTTCATGGCCCATTCGACGCCGGCGCCAGCGGTCCAACCCCACCTTGTGTCACTGTAGCTGCAAGTCGGGGTAAAGCCGCATGCGCCGAGATCGGCGGATCCCTTGACATGGCCGACTGCGAAGCCGCCGGTGGCATAGGGCAGGAAACTATCGAAAACATAGCCGACGCGCGCACGGCCGGTGCCGAACCAGTCGACTTTTGCCGTACAACCCTCGATGCCACATGGGGGCACAAAGGGAACCTTTAGAACGCTCCCGTCAATATTGGCGTAGGAGACGTCACCTTCGAGACCGAAAACAAACTGACCCTTCTGCCAGTTGTAGCCCCCCGTCAGGCCGCCGACGAAGCCGTTGACATCGAAATCGACCGACGAGCCAACAAAATGGTATTTGTCCTTGTTCCACCCATATCCGGCCACGGCGCCGATGTAAGCTCCAGACCAATTGACGCTTGCAGCAGGCTCGCTCGTCACCACATCGGCCGCCAAAGCTGAACCGGCAATCAGCGACAATAGGCCAGCAATCAGGATGGAACGTAAGCTCATCGAAAAACCCCAATCGAACTCCCGTCTCCTACTTATCAGCGACTGTTGATATTTGATGTCTCATTTGCGCAACAGTATTCTGGATAACCCAGCAACGGGGAAAGCGTTCCTGGACTAGCTCTTCGCGACGCCGAGATCCCCGGCGACATCTTCGACCTGTGTAGACCTGATGCCCACCCCAAGCCTGTTTGGACGGGCCGACGGAACGAACCGCACGCGTCCCGAATTTTGGAGGATGCAACTCTTGCCTTCCCTATCATGACTCTTCTCGTCCAGCCGCGCTTAGCGAATGAGCCGTTTTCAGACCCGGGACTGCTTCTTGATTTCCGCTTCGGCGGTAGGGCAATCCTGTTTGACCTCGGCGATCTGTCGGCGCTTTCGCCACGTGAGATCCTGCGCGTTTCGCACGTGTTCGTGTCGCACATGCAATAGTTCGGCGCAACAAGGCAAAGCAGCTATGATGAGGCGAGGGGAGAGGCACTCCGGAGTCCATGATGCCTCTTTGGAGTTGCATAATTACCCCGATAGAGTTGGCGCTCGTTGGCGGAGTCTTCGACCGGCAGAAGGACTTGCCGGAAACGGCTGACAAGCGGGAGCAGAGGGCTTGCTGCGTCATCGCCTACGATCAAACCGGCATCGTCAACGAAGCAGAATTGATTGAGCTTTCTCGCAGGCCTCTCGGTCGCTGATCCTAGCAAGTCGCACTTCCTGGACCGCTGCTTTGCTCGGGTGCCTTGTCACTATCTTCAGCGGGCAAGCCGTTCTTGATTGAAAAAGGAATTCAGGCTCATCCTCTCCGCCACGGGAGGGACAGCCGCCCGCCCTGCATGCCCCCGTGCAGTGGCGGCTGCCAAAGCATTAAGTCCCCTGTCACGGCAGCCGGCGCGCCCTCACGCAGCTTACTCGGCCGTAAGTCCCAGCTTCTTGATGAACCATGGCATTGTCAGGCCTTGAACGAAGATCGAGAACGCCACCGCGGCAAACGCCGTGACAATGATAGCCCCACGCTCAGCTATGTCCTGTGGCAGCGCAAGCGACAGGGCAAGCGCGAGCGCGCCGCGCAGGCCGCCCCAAACCAGGACATGCTGGTACTTGAGATCCACCTTCAGCGAAGTCGGCTTGAGGAGGGCACAGAGCGGATAGATGGCCAGTACCCGGCCGAGCAGTACGAGTGCTACGGCGACCGCCGAGCTACCCGCAAAGATCCCGAGCGGCTGGTGCGCCTCATGGCCGCCAATCAGGATGAACACGATCGAGTTGGCGAGGAAGGCGGCATAGCCCCAGAATGCCAGCACGTGGCTTCGCGCGTTGGCCGATATGGCACCTTTCCAGCCCACATTACCAACCAGAAGGCCGGAGGTGAGCGTCGCAAGAACGCCTGACATGCCGAATTTCTCGGCGATTAGAAACGACCCATAGGCCGCGATCGTCGTTAGCGTAATTTCCACCAGATGGTCCTCCGTCCGCCCCGCGATGAGAAGGAGCACCGCTGCGACGGCTGCGCCGATCGCGATGCCGCCGGCGACAATCCAAACGAAGGAAGAGGCGATGGCCACGGGCGTGGCGCTTGCGCCTGATGCCACCGCGACCAGGATGGCGAAACCGACGGCCGCCGCGCCATCGTTGAGCAGGCTTTCGGATTCGACCAGAAGCCCAAGCCGCGGCTGCACCTTCATCTCCTTGAAGGCAGCCAACACCGAAACCGGATCCGTAGCCGCGATCAGCACGCCGAAGAGGCTTGCGCCAGTCCAGCTCCATCCAAGCAGCCAATGCATCCCGAGTGCTACAACAGCAGCAGCGATCGCCACTCCCGGAAAGGCAAGCAAAGCAGTCACCGGCAGGTTGACGCGGAAATGACGCCATTCGATTTCAAGCGCCGCCTGGAAAATCAGCGGCGGCAGAAACACCGTGAAAATCAGATCCCGGCTGAGTGGCAGCTCGGTTCCACCCGGGACAAAGCCGAGCGCTATGCCGGCAGCTACCAGCCCGACGCTGTAGGGAAGGCGCAGCCGCCTGGAGATCATGGCGACAAGTGAGGCCGTCAGGAGTATGAGCCCGAGCGTGGGAATAGAGAGTTCATCCATTCCGGATTATGGCTAGGTGGGACGGGATTCGGCAAGCAAAAGCCGTTGTCGCCAGCAAGGGCGGTCGTGGATGACGCCAGCTGTGGACAGGCCAGGAAGGTCTCGGCCGATTTTGCCTTCGATGACGTATTAACCTGCCGTCTGATGATGTCACATCGAGGTCGGCGAAGCCGGCGAATGCCGTTGCCTTCGCAGGCACGGGGCCTCCAAGACAGCAAGTGGCGCCGCCGGGCCTAAGATCTGCCTGCCCGAGCGGACTTAGGGCGTTCTGCGTGCATGCAGCCAAAGCTCGCCTGGCCGCGGGAGAGGGTCTATCGCAATGCCGTTGGTTTCCTTGGTGCGAGCGCAAGATTGAAATAGCCTGGCAGTTGTTGGCGCTTGTCGCGGATCGAAGCTGTCATGTCCGGACCGGCTGGCAGAAGGACGATCATTCGTGCTTGGCGCCTCGGGAAGAGCGGCCTGCCGGCAACCAGGAAAATCAGGGCGAGGCCACATATTAGCAACATAGCGGCGAACGTGTTTGCAAAGATCTCGCCCAGCGGCATCGCGACCCGCCTCACCCTTGCTCCAGCCCCAGTCGTCCAGGAGCCGGCTCCACGTTGATACCGCCGAGCAGCGGATTCTATTCCAGCTTCCTACACCGAGGAGCGTCGGCTCGCCCCCCCCCGAATATTTTCTTTGTTGCTTGGAATAGTTTCCGGCCGGCCTCGGTAAATGGTGCAAGGAGGGTGAGCACAAGACCTGTCGAGCCATTATCGGACACGGGAGCGGCGCAAGCATCTGAGGATTCATGGCGCCCAGATCTTGGAACCGGGAGGAGCACGCTCCCAGACGGCCCAGCGGTAGCTGTCCCTGCCCGCTGGGCCGTCTACCCGTCAAAGATTCAAAATGGAGATCCTGAAGTGACGCAAAAGAAGATACCTTGGTGATATGAAAACCAGATTGGACGTCATACCGCACCTAGAGGATCTTTGGCGTTACGGCCGCGTCCTTACCGGCAACGATGCCGACGCGGACGACTTGGTCCAGGAGGCGCTTGCCCGCGCACTGACGATGGCCGCCAGCTACGACACTTCACGGCCCGTGCTGCCCTGGCTCATCACCATCGTCCGTAATACGTTCCTCACGAATGCCAGCCGTGCCGTTGCCACCCGGCAGCGCATGGCATCATTTGCGGATGTAGCGGAGTCGGCCTTACCGCCCTCGCAGGAGCATTCGGCTGAACTCGCGAAGGTACAAAGGGCGCTGACGCGAATGCCGGCCGAGCAAGCCGAGATACTGCATCTGGTCGCGGTGCTGGGTTTCACATATTCAGAGACCGCTAATCTTCTGGGTGTGCCGGCAGGGACTGTGATGTCGCGCCTCAGCCGCGCCCGAGCGGCGCTGAAGCAAAACCTGGAAGACAAAGATGGCGGGTCTTCCCGCCTCAAGATCGTGGGAGGGCGTGATGCGGCCTACTGATGGGATTTCCGAAGAGGATATCAGTCGCCTTCTGGATGGCGAGCTCTCTGCATCGCAGAGATCCGACCTGCAAGCCCGCCTCGCACGTGAGCCGGAGCTGGCGGCGGAGGTCTTTGCTCATGCACAACGCATGGAGGCGTTGCGCGCCTCACAGCCACGGCGGCTGTTTCCGCCTGGGGCTAGCGTAGAGAGGGCGAAGCAACTGGAGAGTGCATTTCGCCGCGCAAAGATGCTCGGCCTGGTCAGACTCCAAGTCGCCGCTGTCGTGCTGGTTGCGATCGGCTGGGGCGCGAACTCTTTGACCGTGCCCCTCCGCCAGGGAGGCAAGACGGCCGACGAAACCTTTATCCTTGGCGCGCGCGATGCCTTGCGGGTCGCGCAGCTGAACGCAGGCCCGGAGAGAGGTGTCGAGCCGAAGCAGGACAAGATCGAACGGCTGGTCGGCGCCGTTAACGTGAGCATGCCGACCCTACCGTCGGTATGGGTAGTGAGAGACGTTCAGGTGCAGCCGTGGAACGGGAAACAAAGCCTCGTTGTCACAGCCGATACGCCAAGCGTTGGCCGCATCACGCTTGTGGCTGCCCCGATGAATGGCGAGGATGCGGTGCCGCCCACCCCGGCCACCGACGGCCGTGTGCCGACAGTCTACTGGCAATCGGGAGGCACCGCCTATGCCTTGATGGGCTCCGCCGCGCCGGACCGGCTCGAAGTGGAAGCAAAGCAAATTGAAGTCGCCACCCGGCGGAATGTTGCTCCCAAGACCAGAGGTTGACCGCCGCGGCGCGGAACCGCGCTCCACCCGCCAATCCGCTGCCGCCGCTGCCTTCGCTCTCGGCGGCGTCGCTCTCGATAAGGCCTGAAAGAAGGCTTGTGCGATGAATGTTTTGTCGTTTCAGAGAAGATACTATCCCTCAAAATGTCCGATCTGCGCTGGACCGGCCTTGGAGGCCGACATCGCGCCCCGCAAGGTGGAGTTTCAGTGCGCTTCTTGCGGGCCCTTTGAATTAACTTCGGCAGCGCGCGTTGCAATGAAGGGGCTGTCTCGGGAGACCCGAACGATGTGGCTATCGCAGGCTCGACAACAGCATTCCACGATCCCGGTCGTTGCCTGTGCAAACGAGACGCTGTCGCGGGGCGCATCGTGAGATCCGCGTCACGAGAGTCAGAAGTGCGCGCCCGCGGGCACTTCCTTGCGGCCCGGCGTCAGGTTGGGGTGGTGCCGGGCCGTTCCAGAAGTGCTTGTGTCCAATCTTCGACTACCGAGAGGTATCCGGATTTGGCTGCGGCAAACGCGATCCGCAAACTTGAAGACTACGAGGAAGTTGGGCTCATCGGCTATCCCTGCGATGGAGACTATATCGCGGTGGTCGGCGCCAGCCGCCGTCAAGAGTGGCTGCTCGGAGGCGAGCTGTGCGGCTTGAACGGTGCTGTTATCGCCGACCAGGCGGCGGCGCTGCCTCGCTATTATCCGCAAGGTTGCCGGCTCGTCCTGGCCACGATCAGGAAAGAATGGGTTGTTCGCATCCGCAGTTATGATGTTTCGACCAATCTGTGGTCCGACTTGTCGACATGACTAAGGAATCTGGCGGCCCAAATCCGCTTTCCCCGGCTGAGGCGCTTGGTTCCGACATCCCCGCCGCGACAATGCTGCGGCAATCCCGGTGGATTTCATTCGACCCCGGTGTGGAAGCTGCATTGGCCGCCGCCGCCGCTGAAATGAGCGTCGCGAGATCGGAGGTCGTCCGCCTTGCTGTGCGTGAATGGCTGGCGGCGCGCCAGCGCGGAACTGGCTACGCAACTACGCCGGAGCAGTCCGAGGATTGACAGCTGATGCCGAGACCTGAGGAATTTTTGAACGGTCGGTCAACGTTGAGCTTGTACGAGCCCATCAATGTCCTCAAGCCGGTCGCTTCGGACGTGTGGATCGTGGATGGACCACCGATAGAGTATGATCTCAGGTTGGTGAAATTTCCCTTCAGCACGCGTATGACAGTCCTGCGGCTCCGCAACGGCGATCTGGCGCTCCACTCGCCTGTCGCTCTCACGCCGGAGCTGCGGTCCGCAGTCGATGTGCTCGGCCCAGTCCGATTTCTGATTGCTCCGAACTCGTTGCACTATTGGTGGGTGCCGGACTGGAAAGCCGCCATTCCCAACGCCGAAGTTCTGGCGGTGCGCGGTTTGCAGAAGCGGGCCAAGCGTCCGATTGAGGTGGACCGGCTTCTGGTGGGGCGACACTCGCCATGGCCTGGCGAGGTCGACCTTTTAGTGGTTCGCGGCGATGTGCTCACCGAAGCTGTCCTGTTCCACCGCGCCACAAGAACTCTGATCCTCACCGACCTGATTGAGAACTTCGAGCCAAAGCGGGTACACAGCTGGTTCTTGAAATTGCTCGTAAAACTCGCGGGCGCCGCCGACCCCGACGGCAAGGCGCCCATCGACATGCGGCTGAGCTTCTTGCGTCGCCGCAAGGCGCTGCGCACGGCGGTGCAACAGATGCTCGCCTGGCGTCCGGAGCGCGTCATCATCTCGCACGGCCGGTGGTATGACAAAGATGGCACTGCCGAGCTCAGGCGGGCGTTCCGATGGGTGCTGTGAAAGAGATTTCGCCTCGTGCGTAATAGCTTTTTGGCATTGAGATGCGGGCACTAGCTTTCGGCTCGTTGAACGTCGCACCGTTGTAGGTGGCCGCGCCCACAGCCGTCGGCTCATCGGCATGATGCCTCCAGCATCCGGATTAGACCGGACTGGAGAGGTCGTTTCTGAGGTTGGGCACAAGCCTGTTTGCTTCGGCCGCTGGGCTTTGACTGCATCGTCAGAACCCTCCAGCCTGCGCCTTCGGATCGCCTCTGCCATGAACACGCGCGGCAATGCATGGTAGAGCGGCTCGCGCGAGACGAGGCGGGCCGCGCCGTAGCCCAACATCGCCGCGCACATCAGGGCAATGACGTTGTCGTGATTGCCGGCCATGTGGAGGATGATGACGAAAGCCGTCATTGGTGCCTGCACCACGCCGGCGAAATAGCCAGCGATGCCGAGCAGGGCAGCCTGACGCGCACGCAGAGTTTTCGACTAAATTCAACGGCTTATGCGGAACCAACATCAAATGTTAATCGTTGAATGTACCAAGGGGAGCAACGATGGCAGAGGATGGTCAAAAGCTTTCGCAGGACGAGCTGATTGAAAAACTCGTCCGAGAGACCGGAATAACCGAAGCGCAGGCTCTGGAACTCATTGCATTCCTGGGACGGAGTTGGAGTTCGCTTGTTCGAGAAGCGAAGTACCTGTTGGGTCCGCGGTAGAACATCGGCTTATCTGATATTGGAATCGAATCCGCACGGTGTGGGCAGCCTTCCGAGGCAGAGTGACGAATCCAACTCCCTGCGGGGCAGCGATTGGTGCAGTCGCGCCGCAATCCCAATCGTGTAGCGAAGCCCCTTGAGCCAGCGGCCCGTCGCCACCGCAACATTGTGCCGCGTGTGTTGGGCGGCAGCCATGGGGCTATCGGAGTGGATCTCCGCCTAAGGCAGATGCTTGTGCTTCTGGTTCGCTCCCCGGCTGCTGTTGATTGAGCAGCAAGGAGATTGCCGTGATGACCTGAGCTGGCACAAACGGCTTTGCAATCATGACGCTGTTTGGCACTCCCTCCGCGCCCCAATGGATCGCACTGTGGCACTCACATAGACGACAGGCATGACAGGATTGGCGCAACGCACATGCCGGGCGAGTTCCCAACCCAATTTGCCCGGACCCAATCGAATGTCGGTAAGAAGAGCCCGGACTTTCGAAGCGTTCTCATCGAAAATGGTCACAGCCTGTTCGACATCGTTGGCGGCAAGAACAGTAAATCCGGCCTCAATCAGCCCGGATTCGATCTCGAGCAGGATCATAGCCTCGTCTTCGACGACCAAAACCGTGGCGCCATTCATCGGAATTCCCCTCAATTCTGCAGCACTACACTCAGTTGTACGCTTTCCGCAAGATCTGAGGCCTTGCCCAAAAACCGTTGACCGCCACCAATCTAGAGCACTTCACCGGGGTAGACGCCCCACAGCCCCACTTGTTTCATAAAACCTATTGAGGGACCGGCCGCGACCGCGCACCACTGTCCGTCGCACCAGCTGAGCGTGACTTCAACGCGAGGCTCGAGCCAAGCAACGATTCCGCTGCGAACTGACGGCTTCGCGTACAAAGCAAGGCGATCTTTCGACCAGGGAGCGACGATGCCAGTTCTGCGTCCTGACAGAAGCGAGTGATGGATCCAGCCGGAGCTTCCGTCCCAATATCTTACCCGGCGCCAATTGCCGTACTCCTGATAAATCTCAAAGGGGACGCCCTGTCGTTTGAAGACCCATTCAATACTATAGGCTCTGCCGGGGCCGATACGCAGATTGGCGGACGAAGCCTTTAGCGAGGCAAAGCGAGGAAGAGGAAGCGGGCGAGCTTCTGCTCGGACCCCCGTGGTGTTGGCGGACGCTGCAACAAACAGAATTGCAAGGGTGACACGGACGAAACCGAGGCACCCACGCCGTCTAATTTGCAATCTGGCCGGTAGGAAGCCGAGCGACGAACTGCGTTGTTCCATGCGACGGGCTAACTTATTCTACGAGCATGTGCGCCTCTCGAGCCGCGCCGACCAAGGCATCCCTGGCGACATCAGCCGCGATGCCACCGTTCATAGCTTGGCGGCAAGCTCTGAGCGCCGCCAGATGCTTCTGACTTCCTGAACTGCGCCAATGCTTGGTGAGCATGTCGACTGCTTGGCTGGCGTTGCACACATTGTTGATCTCTCCAGATATGCCGATGGCAACTGTCACCGGCCTTGAAAACCACGCTTCATGCATGGCTGCGCCTCCGTCGCGAGCAGCGCCCAGCGACACACAGCGCGTCACCGGGCGAAAACGAAGAAATCAACTCTTGGTGTTCTCCTGAGCCACGCTGTTCGCCGGGATTGTGTCCATGGCTGACAGCTTCTCAGCACACAGATCTGCTGCACCCACCACATCGTTCTTTATTCCGGACAGTTTCACCCACCCACCATCGCTGATGAAGCTGTCTCGCTGATAAGAAGACGTTCCCTTCAGCTTGGCGAGGTTATCACTGGCATTGGACGCTGTAATGAATTTCTGGACGCAGAGATTAGCTGCCAGCTCGGCCTTTGCCTTGATCGCGGATGTCTTGGCCATCTCGGCCGCCGTCCCGGCCGTCGTCCAGCCTCCGGCCGTGAAGCCGACGATCATCGTCAGCACAACGGCACATACGACGGTCCAGAACCACAGGGTCTTGGACGGTCGGTAAGCCTCGAAGCGTTGTGAAAGTGCTTGTTCCATAGTTTCCTCCCTTTGAGACACCTGTGTTTCAGGTTGCTTTCCAGCGCCGTGGTGGACGCTTGTCATGTGGCGATCGGTCTATCGACCGACATGGTGGGGTTTTCTCGGCGGGGGTGACCCAGATCAAGAGGCGGGGCAGGGGGATGCTGGGTCCGAGCGGCAGAACTTTCGGTCTCGATCGCCTCGGCGCAGATCCTCGTGCGCTCGTCTCCCACATTGCAGCTCCAGAAACCCTAGGGCTGAGCACCCGAAAATTGTACAAAGTGGCGAGCACGGACAAACTTCACCTCGTTGCTGCATCTACCGATCTCGAGCAGAAACTATTCCATGACAGTCGCAACTTTGTGCGACCGGTGAGCTCGGTTGCATCCCTGGACCTTAGGCTTTGCGGAAAAAGCTCTGCGCACCGTTGGTAGTCAGGAGACCACCACGGACGGCGAACGAGCGGCAATCAACGTCGCCCAAATGAGTAGCGGAAGCTGACGTACGGGGCCGAAATCTGATCGGCAGCAAGCTGAGTTCATTGGCTGCGCGTGAGAAGATCTCGCGTTCCCGAGCTTCATGGCGCGCCGTGAGCATTCGGCTCAAACCGGCGCACTTGCTGGCATCACCGTGAAGCCAATGACGACGTCGCATGTGGCGGGAGGGAAGTTAGGGTTTACGCGTTGTCCAGGCTTCCTGAGGGAAGCCTGCATCAGTCCGCATCAAAAAGGAGGGCTCCCGCCGCCAGGTGCTCGAGATGGGCGCCGTTCGGAAAGCGGATGGGTGGGGAAGGGGCCGCCCGGGATCGGAGCGGCCCCCGAATGACTACTGTACAATCATGCGCTGATTGTTGCGGTTTTCGGCCCATGTGCTTTTGTCGTAGGCGGGCTGGGCCTCCAACTGATCCTTGGTGAAGTTAGTATAGAGGTATTTGCTGCCGCTGTGATCTTGCATGAATGAAAGCTTGTCCATGCCTAGGGCCACTTCCTTCTCACCGATGCCCAGGAAACCGCCGACATCGACGATGACCGCGTCAACCTTGCCGTCCTTTGTAAGGACCACGTCGCCGATCTCGCCCACCTTCGTGTCGTTGGCGCCATATACGGTCGTGCCGACAAGTTCCTCGGCGCGGATTCTTCCAGGATCGACAGGCGTCATCGAAGCCTTGTCTTTCGAGCCGATCGCGGCGGTCGTGGCCGGCTCGGTCGAGGTGTTCGCTGGCGCCGCTGCCATGCTGTCGGTCTTCGTCTCGGCGGTCGCGGCGCTGTTTGCCCTGGCCGTGTCATAGGATTTGCGGTCGAAGTTCGGTTTCGCCTTTAGGTCGTCGGCCGTCGCATTGATCACGAGCCGGTGCCCGCCGTCATTCTCTGCCCATTTGACGGCGCTGAATGGGATGGCCACGTCCTTTTCCCCCACTCCGAGCAAGCCTCCAACGCTGACGATAACCGAATCCACAGCGCCGTTCTCGCCGATCAAGAGGTCGTCGACGGAGCCGACATTGTCAGCGTTGTCGCTGGTGCCGTTATAGACCTTGTCGCCGATCATATTGGAGGCCAAGCGACCAGACACGGCTTGGGCCTGCTGGGTTGTGGCCGGCTGGACCGCATATGCGAAATTGGACAAAGAAACGAATGTAGCCAATGCCGTCATGGTTAAAGTGGTGCGGATCATGAGGGATTCTCCTGTTGACAATGAGGCGCGTTCGCCCTCGCAGGCGGCTAATGGACTGTGGGCACAACGAGACCTATCCGGACCGGTTCCGAACGAATTGCGTATGAAAATAAATGTCTTCTGGCTGGGAATAGTTCGCGCCCCTGCCTGGTAAGTGGAGCAGCAAGGATGACCTTCGGCATATCCGACAAACCGGCATGTCTGTCGGAGTTACCGGAGGTATCGGATCGAGTCATGACGGCGAGCGCTTTGCGTTCGGAACGACGCTCCCGTCAGGCCCAGCGGTTGTTGTCTCCATGCAACCGCTGGGCCGGCAGAGGGTGCGCCAGTCTATGACAGAATTTATTGCCGAAAAAAGCGGTGCCCGCGCATGAATGTCGTGCCCTTTGACAGAGCCCGTAAATATTATCCATCCACCTGCCCGATCTGTGAGGGAGCCGCCCTGGAAGCCGATCTCGGGCACCGGCTGGCCGAGTTCCAATGCGCCTTTTGCGGCGCGTACGAAATCACCCCTGCGGCGCGCTCGGCCATGAGAGGTCTTGCTCAGGAGCATAGAGCCGTATGGCTGTCTCAAGCCCGCCAACAGGCCGGAGCCTCGCGACAACTTGCGCTCGTAATTTGCGCCAACGAGTCGTCGATCCCTCGGTCGAGCAGCTCTTGATGGTCCATCAGGCATGTGTTCGAGGAAGTGCGACCGCGCGGGCACTTCCTTGCGGCCCGGCACCCGTTGGGGTGGTGCCGGGTCGCCACTGCATGCGCGGGGCCTTACCATCCATAGATATGAAGACGATGTCCTTTGGAGGCATGTAAACTCACATGCGCGAATTGGAAGAATATGAGCAGATAGGGTTGATGGGTTACCCGGCCGACGGGGATTACATAGCTGTGGTGGACGACAGGATTGGTCAGAATTGGTTGCTCGGGGGTGCCTTGTGCGGAATTGATGGCGCAACCATAGAGGATCAGGCGGCTGCGTTGCCGAAATACCGTCCGAACGGCCGGCTCGTGGTGGCCACTATCCGAGATAGCCGTCTCGTTGCCGTTCGGGACTATTGAACGAGATTGCAGCAGGAAGGATAATTTGCGCTGTCATCCGATTGGCTGGGGCCCGTGAAAAGCCAGCTGGCCTGCTTTTTTAAAAAAACATCAGGGCAAAAGAACTCGGGCCTGCGGCGCAGGCCATTGCAGTTTTTGTTGCCGAAACTCGCCTGGCGCATCGGGCGAGCGCTTTGCGCAACTTGCGCGGACAGCTCCCACTACACCCCGAGATAGCGTTGCAGGAGTTCCGGCTTGGCTTTGACCTCGGCTGCCGTCGACTCTTGGGCGATGTGCCCGTTGTTGATGATATAAACCCTCTTCGCAAGCGTCAGCGTTGCGGCAAGATTCTGTTCCACCAAGACCATGGTCCGCCCTTCCTCGGCAAGTTCTCGACAGGCTTTGACGAGATCCTGGACGATGACTGGCGCAAGCCCTTCGAATGGCTCGTCGAGCAGTATGATCTTCGGGTCACGTACGAGCGCGCGGGCGATCGCCAGCATCTGCTGTTCGCCGCCGGAGAGGTCGGTTCCGCGGCTGGCGCGCCGCTCTTTCAGGCGGGGAAACATCGCGTAAATTCTGTCGAGGGACCACCTGTTCTCAGCGGTCAGGCCGGCGAGGACCAGGTTCTCCTCAACATTCAGGCTGCCGAAAATGCGCCGCTCCTCGTGCACCAACTGCATACCAAGACGGGCGATGCTGTGCGCCTTCCTGCCCGCCAGCTCCTCGCCGCCGAGCATGATGCTGCCGCTGCGCGGCGTGACGATACCCATCAGGCTCTTGAGAGTGGTCGACTTGCCGGCGCCGTTGCGGCCGAGAAGCGCGACGACCTCGTTCTTCTCCACCCGAATCGACACGTCGAACAGGATGTGGCTGTCACCGTAGTAGCTGTTCAGGCCCCTGACCTCGAGCAGGCTCATGCCATCTCTCCGTGGACGCCGCCGAGATAGGCTTCCTGCACTTTCGAATTGGTCTTGATCTCTTCCGGCGTGCCGTGGACGAGGACCCTGCCTTCCTGCAGCACGGTGACCGTCTCTGCCAGTTCGAAAAGCGAATCCATGTCGTGGTCGATGATGATCATGGTACGGCCGCGCGCGATCGACTTCAGCAGCGCCACCGTTTCGACGCGCTCGCGCGGGCTCATGCCGGCAAGCGGCTCGTCGAGAAGCAGCAGGCTGGGCGACGTCGCCAGCGCCAGGCCGATCTCCAGCCGGCGCTTCTCGCCATAGGCGAGCTCCGACACCGGCGTGTCCGGACGATGCGTCAGGTTGACCAGGGCCAGCGTGCGCTCGACCTGCTCGCTCAGGCCCGGGATCTTGCCGATGTTGCGGAACAGGTCGAGCCTGAACTTGCCGCGGGTTTCGCCAAGCGCGGCAATGGTCAGATTCTGCCTGACGGTCAGCCGGTCGAAGAGCTGGTTGATCTGGTAGCTCTTGGTCAGTCCGAGCTGGCAGACGTCGGTCACGCTCATGCCGGTGATGTCGCGGCCCTCGAACACGATCTTGCCCGAGGTCGGCGCCACCTCGCAGGTCAGCATCTTGAAGAAGGTGCTCTTGCCGGCGCCGTTGGGCCCGATGATGCCGCGCATCTCACCGTGAGAGATGGTGAAGTCGATATCGCTGTTGGCCATCAGCCCGCCATAGCGCTTGCTCAACCCGTTGGCCTGCAGGATGGGGCCGGAAGCGTGGTCCGTCGGACGATGTCGCGCCGGCATCGCCTCGGCGAGGGTCGGGGGGGCAGCCGGGGCGATCGCGGCGGCAGCGGCCGTCGCCTCGATCGGCTCGGCGGATTTCCTGGCGCCGGTCGCCAGGGCGTAGACATCCGCGATGGCGCCGACGATGCCGCGCCTCAGGAAGACGACCAGCAGAACGAAAACGATGCCGAGCACCAGCTTCCATGTCGCGCCGAGATGCAGCACGTTCTGGAAGAAATCGCTGAGGAAAAGCCACACGGTGGCGCCGATCAGCGGCCCGAACAGCGTGCCGGCCCCGCCTATCGCGGTCTGCATGACGAGTTGGCCGGAAGTGTCGAACATGAAGGCGTCGGGCGGCATGAAGCCCTGCATCACGCCGAGCAGGCCACCGGCGAAGCCGGCATAGATTGCGGCCACCACGAATGCGGTATGCTTGTAGGCGTGGATATTGTGGCCGAGTGCCGCCGCGCGCAGCGGATTGTCGCGGATGGCCGAAAGGATCGCTCCGACTGGCGAGCGCACGATGCGCAGCGCCACCACCAGGCCGACGAAATACCAGAACGCCAGGAAGATATACATGGTCCAGTCGGAATTGAACCTGAACGTCGTAAAGCCAAGCGAGATGCTCGGCGTCGGCACGCCCGGCAGGCCGTTCTCGCCTCCGGTGTACTCTGACAGCGGGTTGAACTCGACGAAGAAGAACACCTCCGAGATCGCCACTGTGATCATGGCGAAATAGATGCCCGTACGCCTGAGCGCGACCAGCCCGACGAGGTAGCCGACGCCGCCGGCGGCGACGGCGCCGATGATGATCCCCACCATGACGTAAGGAAAGTCCAGCTCGGTCAGCAGGTAGGCGGCGAACATGCCGCCGGTGCCGAAGAAGGCAGACTGGCCGAAGGACAGCAGGCCGGTGTAGCCGAAGAGGATGTCGAAGCCGAGCCCGAACAGTCCCCAGATCAGGATGCGATTGATGGTCGTCGGCGCGAAGCCGAGATGTGGCAGGATGAATGGCGCGGCGATCAGCGCGATCGCCGTCAGCACCTCGACGAGGAAGGGGCGTTTCTGGTTCATGAGCGCACCGCGTTCACTCGCGGCCTGCCGTGCCGAGCAATCCGTGAGGACGGAACACCAGCACGAGGGTCATCGCCACGAAAAGCATGACATAGGCATAGCCGGGGTTGAACATCGAGGTGATGGAGATGATCTCGCCGGCGATGATGCCACCGAGCAAGGCGCCCGGGAACGACCCGACACCACCGATGACGACCACCACGAAGGTCTGCACCAGGATCGCTTCGCCGACGTCCGGCGCGATCGATACCACGGGCGCGTTGACGATGCCGGCGAAGCCCGCCGCCATGGCGCCGATGCCGAACACCAGCATGAAGACTTTGTAGACGTCGATGCCCAGCGACCCGACCATGACGGAATCCTCGATGCCGGCCCGCACGATCATGCCTATGCGGGTGCGGTAGAGAACCAGGTAGAGCGCCAACAGCGCTACCGTGACGATGCCGAGCGACGCAAGGCGATACGTCGGATAGACCATGAAGCCAAGATTGGTGATGCCTTGGAACAGGGCCGGCGGCGGCACCGTCTTGGACAGGCTGCCGAAGAAGAAGCGTACCGCCTCGACGAAGACGATGCCGAGACCGAAAGTAACGAGGATCTGATCCTCCTGCGGGCGCGTGTAGAAGTAGCGAATGATCAGGCGCTCCATCAGCACGCCGACCAACATGACGAAGAGCGAGCCGGCGATGAGCGCAACGATAAACGAGCCCGTATAATCATAAGCGACCCAGCCGGCATAGCCGCCGAGCATGAACATCGCGCCATGCGCAAGGTTGAGGACGCCAAGCGTGCCGTAGATGATGGTCAGGCCGGAGGAAATCAGCGCCAGAAGCGCGCCGAGCACCAGTCCATTGAAGCATTGCGAAATGAAATTAGCCCAATTGATCACGCTGCCGCCCGCGTTGAGATTGATGAATAGAGTGTCGTCGCCGTCTGCCCGGCATCATGGCAGGCAATCGATTGGCCAGGGCCGCGAAGACGTTGCTTCGCGGCCTTTTGACCGGCCTAATGGGATGGAAACCCTTCTTCGCATTGGCGAAGAAGGGTTTCGTGACCGTCAGGTGTAATCACCAAGCTGGCAGCCAAAGGCATCCGGCTTCTGCATCAGCCCCTCGCCGGGCACGATCTCCACGACATCCCAGAAGTCTTCCTCGTTCTTCATGTCCTTGGCCGCCTTGCCGCGGACGATGACGACGGGACGAATAAGCTGGTGGTCCTCAGGACGGAACTTGACGTCGCCGACCATCGACGGGAAGGTTTCGCCCTTCTCGTACTGCTTGATGACGTCCGGCGGATAGAAAGTGCCAGCTTCCGAAACCATCCGCGCCCAGATGGCGAACTGCATATAGGCGTTCTCCGCACCCCATTCGGGGCGATAATTGTATTTTTTCTGGAATGACTCGACGAAGGCTTTTGCCAGTGGAAATTTATCTTCCATCGTCCACCAGAAATCGGTGGCGGCGAACACCCCCTCGGTCAGATCCGGGCCCACTTCCTTGGCCAGGAACGGAATCTGATAGGGGATCACCATCTTCATGGTCGGCGTCAACCCGAACTGCTTCGCCTGCTGCACCGACAGCACGGCGTCGCGGCCCCAGTTAACGTTGACGATGAACTCGGCACCGGAATTGGCGATGTTGGTGAGATACTGGCTGAAGTCCTGCGTTCCGAGCGGGGAGATCTGGTTGGTGACCATTTCCCAGCCGCCCTGGGATGTAAGGTAGTCGTTGACCGACTTGGTCACCGTGTGGCCGTAGGTATAATCAGGCGTCATGAAGGCCGCCTTCTTGCCTTTGCCGAAATTCTTGACCAGCACTGGGCCGATGGCATTGGCGCAGGTCTCTCCATAGACGCACTGGCGGAACGAATAGCGCGCGCAGTCCTTCCCGGTGGTGTCGTTAGAGCCGGAGATTGCCACCAGATATAGGATCTTCTCGCGCTGGGCGAACTTGTTGAGTGCAACCGCCACTGCCGAAGACGTGGCTCCGGTCATGGCGATGATCTTCTTGTCGTTGATGAAGGTCTGCTGGGATTGCACCGCATTGTTGGGCTTGGCGGCCGAATCGGCGACGATCAGTTCCACTTTCTTGCCGAGCACGCCCTTGTCGATTTTCGGCGCGATCTGCTTGAGCAGATCATTGCCCTCGTTGATGTGCTCGACGGCCAGTTGCATGCCCTTGAGCTCGTCCTCACCCTGCACGGCATAGGCGCCGGTGCGCGGCACGGTCGCGCCGATATAGACGGTATCGCCCTGCGAGCCGGCCGGCCACGTGCCCATCGCCGGCTGATCGCTGGCGGCAGAGGCCGGGCTGATGATCGAGACAGGCAGCATCATGCTGCCCGCAAGGCCAGCACCGGCGTGCAGCAGAGTGCGGCGAGACAGGCCGGCTCGATTGTTATCGTTGAATGACATCGAATTCTCCTCCCTAGGCTTAAAGCCCTGGGGCTTCGTCGTTGCCCCACTTTCATCCGACCAACAAGAAAACAGGTCGGATAGCAAAGGCCATTCGCAGCCGCGTCGACTGCTCGGTCAATGCAACTTTCGTTGGATGATTTCGATTAATGATTTAGATTAACAAGTCGCCGCATGGTGCGGTGGGCAACGACCCTCGACATCGGACGCTGCATGCCGCTGAACGGTCACGCGATCAAGACCAGACTGACACGTGTCATGAAACTGAACGCGGACGACGTCGCAGCGCTTGAAGCGATTTTCGAACGCGACGTTTGTGTCAAGAAACGGCAAGAACTCATTATCCAAGGCTCCCCGTTTCGGAGCCTGTGCTTTGTCCAAGATGGATACGCCATACGCTACAGGCTGCTCCGGAGCGGCAAGCGCCAGATTCTCAAGCTCATCCTGCCCGGGGACGTCATCGGCTTTCCGGTGAGCTTTTTCGATCGGTCGACCTATGCTGTCGAGGCGCTGACGGATCTGACCTACACGGTGTGTGGGATCGATCGCTACACCCGTCTCTGCTACGAACAGCCGCAATTTGGGCTGGTGCTCAGCTGGCTGGCCGCACAGGAGGCAGCGAGCTACGCAGAGCACATCGTCAATCTCGGCAGGCGCACACCGATAGAGCGGTTGGCTCACCTTTTGCTTGAGATTCATGCGCGCCTTTTCCAGGTAGGTCTGGCGCAGGAGACGAGTTTTGCTCTGCCGTTCTCCCAGCAAGTCATGGCAGACGCCCTCGGGCTGAGCGTACCGCACCTCAACCGCGTCATGCAGCAGTTGCGGGCCGAACAGCTGATCAGCAGCAACGCGCGGCTGATTGTGTTGAGCGACTCCGCGGGACTAGGAAGGCTGGCGCAGTACCAGCCGATCAATCTTGCCCCAATCCCTCTGCTTGAACGGCACTGCTAGCGGCAGAGTGCCGCGTGGAAATTTCGGTTCTGGCCTGGATCGCATCGTCAGACGAGGCTTTCCAAATCGCTGCACTCGGCACGACATGATTGCACATGCTGATACAGGCATCACCATCAAATAGCATCGTGATCGGCGGCGCTTTCGCCAAATTGGATACGGGCGCGTCACCTCATTGGCTGTTGCGCCGCGCCTGCTTGGACCATCGCCGCCTGAGGTATCCTTTTTTCGTTTGGCTAACGCGGACAGCGTATGAACAGAATGAAGAAGCGCGCGTATCGGCTTATGTCGACATGAGTTCCCGATCCCCGAGTGACATCCGCTGGGCAACGGTGACTTGCCCCCCGTCTACACCGCGGCCGCCCGAAAACCGCTAAGAAAATGATCATCCGTCTGGAATAGTTTCCGGCCGAGCCCAGTAAATGTTGCAACGAGGGTGAACACAACGTGGCGAGACCGCCTTTGGAAACAGGGAGCGGCGGCGAGCTCTGAAGCTGCGGAATTTTCAGATCTCGCCATCGGGAGGAGCAGGCTCCCGTCCGGCCCAGCGGTTGCTGTCCTGGTCCCTACCCCCTGACCGCTGGGCCGTGAAATTTTTGCTGCCATGAGCGCGCGTGAAAGCGGCGTTCAACGTCGTTCCACATCGGGAGGACATTCGGTGCTGTTGCTCGTGCTCACGGACAATAAAACCCAATGCAGATCTGATCTGAGCGGGCGGCAAAAGGACGCCCAGATTATCGCCGGAACGAGTCAGTCGAACGCCGTCACTGTGCGCGAACGTGCTGGCGTTCCCAGCCGGTTGCGCTGCCGGTATTCGCCGCGTCAAGCTGGGACTTAAGTCTGATGCATAAGCGCATTGGGCCCTTCACTTTTTTGTGCCGAAACATGGGTGCGACGAGCTCATTGATCCATGGATTGCCGAGAGGCCCGTCGGCGGTTCCGCTGCATCCGACAGCGTTGAAGAAGGGGCACATACGAAGGAGAATTGAAATGAAGACGTTGATCACCAACTCTGTCGCCGGCCTGTTGCTCTTGTCGGGCATCAGCGTCGCAATCGCGGATTCGGTGGTTCTGGCGCCGGAACAGGAAACGACCATCCGCGAATACGTGAAGAAAGAACCGCTGGCTTCCATCAAGTTGCCGGGGATTGAGCTGAAGGTCGGGAGCACGCTGCCGGAGAAAGTGGAACTCCATAAAGTGCCGAACGTGAAGTACGAATACACCGTGATCGACAATCGGACCGTGGTCGTTGATCCCGAAACCCACACGATAGTCAAAGTGCTCGACTGATAGTGTGGCGGCGAGCGCCAATCGGCGCTCCCGCTGTTGCATCTGGTATGCGACTCCTGTCGCATAGGCCAGAAACTCCGAGCGGTATCGGGGGCAAAGTCATCGATGACTGGCAGCCTAATGCCGCCGATGCCGCTTGGGGCCCTAAGTCGCAAACCTGTGTGCTGTTCACATCCTTCACCGACGGCGTCGAGCTTCACTTCGCTCGACGACCTTTTTGGTGCCCCAAGAGTACCGGGCGAAGTTGCACCGAACCGCTTTGGCTGGGCGACGTTCACAACCGGTGAGGGCCGAAAGTGCATTCGCACGGCCGGAACGGATCGGGCGAGCCGCCGCGAACGATGATTCACACTGTGGAAGGCCTGACCGGGCAAAGCTCTCGTGCGCGGAAGACCGCTCGAGTGTGTCTTAGCCGAACCCGTTTCACCGCTTCAAGCGTCCGTCGGATTTGATGGCGCCGAGACATCATCGCTGCGACGGGTGCGTGCGCCGCGACACGAGAATTCGGTGGGCGTGTGCCAAAGCATAAATTCCAAACAGGGCCACAAGGCAATTTGGCCGGAAAACAGCAGGGAGCCACGGAAACGGCTCGCCTTCGTTATCACCGGGATTCGGTGATCGCACCAAGAAGCCGTGTTCAACGCTCAAATCGCGAGATCGCCGGGCTCCGGCTGGTCGGCGCCCGGCAATGCGTCCCACGCGACCGCGGATCTGACGCCGCTCGGAGCGCGCTGTAGCCCGGAAGGGGCAGGAGTCAACGAGGCAGCGCGTAGGCAATGATCGAATCGCCTGCCTTTGTGCCAGTCGACCCATGACCGCCCGCCACCACCACCAGATACTGGCGGCCATCCGCAGCTTGATACGTGGACGGCGTAGCCTGCCCGCCCGCCGGCAGGCGATCGCGCCAGATTTCGCGGCCTGTGCGAAGATCATAGCCTCGAACGTAGTTGTCCATCGTGCCGCTCAAGAAGGCGACACCGCCCGCGGTGACAATGGGGCCGCCAATGCCTGGCACTCCCATCTTGAACGGCAGCGGGACAGGAGAAAGGTCGCGAACGGTGCCGTTGACATGGCGGTATACCGTCTTGCCCGTTCTTAGATCCACGCCAGCGACATACCCCCACGGTGGCCGCTGGCACGGCAGATCGAGGAAGGAGTAGAACGGGCCCATCTTGGCGGCGAACGGGGCACCGAAGTTTTCGTTGAACACCGGCGCGCCCTGCTTGCTGACGACGCGGGTTGTGTCGTCCGGCCGGGGCAGCAGTTGCGAGGTGAAAGCCAGATAGACCGGCATGGCGAAGGCAATGTCGCGTTGTGGGTCGACGGCAATGGCCCCCCAGTTGAAGACGCCGAAATTGCCCGGATAGACAATGCTGCCGCGGAGCGAAGGCGGGGTGAACGCACCGTCGTAACGGAGTTGATGGAAGCGAATGCGGCAGTAAAGCTGGTCTATGGGGGTCGCGCCCCACATGTCGGCTCCGGTCAGTGGTTTTGGCCTGAACGACACCGCCGAGTGTGGCTGCGTTGGCGCCGTATGGTCTCCGCCGACAGCACCTTGCGGCGCAGGCTCCTCCTTGACCGGCAAAACGGGTTCGCCGGTTCGGCGGTTCAAGACGAACACCTCTCCCTGCTTGGTGGGCGCCACCAGGGCCGGAACCTCTCGCCCGTTGATCGTCAGATCAACCAGGCTCGGCTGAGCTGGCACGTCGTAGTCCCACAGGTCGTGATGAACGGTCTGGAAGACCCACGCCACCTGTCCCGTATCCGCATGCAGCGCCAGGATCGAGGACGAAAACCGCTCGGTGTTTGACCCGCGGTTGCCCCCGAACTGATCGGGCGATTCGTTGCCCATCGGAAAATAGATTAGCCCGAGCTTGGGGTCGTAACTGGCGACGCTCCACGAATTGGGAGCATTGTGGGAATAGGTCTGGCCGTTGGGAATTGGAGCGGTCGCATCCGGGTTCTTGCTGTCGAAATTCCAAACCAGTGCCCCGGTATAGGCGTTGAAAGCCCGGATCACGCCTGACGGTGAGGTCGTCGCAACGTTGTCATTGACGGCTCCAGCCACGACAATCAGGTTCCCGGCGACAACTGGAGGAGACGTCGAATAGAACGAGCCGGGCGTCACGTTGGGCATGTTGGCCCATAGGTTTACCGTGCCGTCCGAACCGCCGAAACCGGGACAAAGCTTGCCGGTGTCGGCGCTGACAGAGATCAGCCGGCCATCCGACGTGGGGACGAAAAGTCGCTTGGTGCATTCGGCGCTCAGCGTCACGTGCGCCGGGGGCTGCTCGCGGTCGACCACCGGATTGTGAGCTCCGGCCTGCGCGTGTCCGGTCACCACATTCTGCGGTACGCCAGCGGACTGGGTCGTCACTTCGTCGACGCTTTGCTGGAGATCGGCGGCAGCCTGGCTGCCGGCCGTGGCCGAGTCAGGTGCGAGAGAGACTTCCGGCGGCAGGTCGGCCGGTGTGGCCTCCTGGTAGGCCACGCCTCGGCAGGTCATATGCTGGGTGGTGTCCCGAGGCGGCTGCTTCAGCTTCGGGTCGAACCGCCATTTCTCTTTGCCCGTCTCGGGATCGAGGGCTATCACCGTGCTGAACGGAGTGCAGATGTACACCGTTCCGTTGACCATAAGCGGAGTGACCTCGTAAGTCGTTTCCTGGGGATCATTCTGGTCACGGATCTGTCCGGTCTTGTAGGTCCACGCGACTTGTAGCTTGTCGACGTTAGCCGCCGTGATTTGATTGAGCGGGGAGAAGCGCTGGCCCATTGAGGTGCGGCCATAAGCAACCCATTGCCCGGGGCGAGTTCCCTCGTCCGTTGCCGCCGCCGCCGCCGCCATGCGCTCCTGATTGAATGTGCCGGAAACGTCGTCTGGGTCCTGAAACATCGAATAGATGCCGACAGCCGCCGCCAACACGATGACTGCGGCCAGTGCTGCGTTGTTGGCGTCAAACCCGGCTGTGATCCGGTAGGGCACATTGAAGGCGTTTACGATGGCCGGCAGGAGCACGAGGATACCTAGAACCAGCAGCAGCCCGCCCCGCGGTGCTAGCGCCCACCAGTTGAAGCCTACTTCCCATAACGCCCAACACAGCGTGACCAGGATCGTAACCGCATAAACGCCCGCTCCAGCCGGTCTGCGCATCGCGATCAGCGACCCGGATGCGGCGAGCATCGCGCCCAGCACGATATAGAACCAGCTGCCGCCCAAGGCAGCCAACCAGAGGCCTCCGAGGACAAGGACAGCGCCTGTCAATATGATGATTGCCGAAAGGACAAGCCGATACATCGGGCAGCCTCCTGTTGGAAATGATTGTTCGCGCCGATCCGCGGCGGAGCGAAGGGCAATGTGCGCCAGGCTAGCTGCTATGGGCGCGTATCAAGCGCGTGCGGGGTCTCTCCGCCCGATCCGCCCGCGGAAGACCAGGGTCCCCGAAGCAGGAGAAAGCCGGCGAACAGGACGACAACAACAATCAGGGCAATTGCTATTCCGCGAGTCACGTCTCGGCTCCACATTTGCATGGCCTGAGGTGCTCCAGCTGATCTTGCCGGTCCACGAGCCTATTCATAAGGGGATCGGCACTGCCGGCGAGGGCCGTGGTAGGGCTGGAATGTGTTGTCCGATGCCCGGTAGGATCGATAGTGGTCATAGCACCATTGGACGTGCCGGCTGGATACGGGGCCATGCTGGCTCAGGGCGCCCCCGATGATGGCGCCCAAGGCGAATGCCGCTGGTGGAAACCACCATCCATCGTATCGGCGATAACCTGGCCGATAGTGTCGGTAGCCTCTGTGGCCATGCCAGTATGCATGGTTCCGTCGCAGTATGAGGCGGTGGCCATGATGGTACCGCGCCTGCGTCACATTAGACGGGACCGGCACGTTTGAGACAACGGCTGGCGCCGCGACAACTGAACCGACGGGTTGTGCTAGGAGCAGGCGCGCGACAGGGCCGCTGATGATTGTAGAACGAGTTAACATGAGTTCCTCCCGAAGCATTCTATAGAGGGCGAACCAGAGAGGATTGGGTTTGTTCCGCTCGAGCGCTCAAGTTTATTTGACATTTTTTTCTGACCCCGAGCCTGCTGAAGCGCTTGCTTCCTTCTTCTCGGTGCAGTGCAAACGACAGCTGGAGAGTGACAGTCTCTGGAACAAATCCGGCCGCAATCCTTTAGGCGCTTGGCTCCCGCGCGCGTGAGCACGCGTCAGCGAAACGGCCGGCCGCTGCGATGCATCTGTTGTTCGCCCTGCTGCACCGCCACAACGAGATCCTCGGTGTGGGGGCGATTGATTGCCGATGCAAGGGCTGGGGTGATGAGGTCGCAATGAACTCCACCGGATTAGGCTGCGAAAGGTCCGGAACGACATGGTACCGCTCTGGCTGCATGTGCTTGGTGTGCTTTCGTTGGTCAGCGGCGTTCTGGCGGCAGGCTGGATTGGTTGGGATGAGACGCACCGCTCGCAGCCGATGTGGGTCATGAACATCGTCTGGCCCGTCGCCGCGCTTTTCGGAACGGTGCTGGTTTTGTGGGGCTACTTGAAATTCGGAAGATCGGCTATCGGCAGCGCGACCAAGTCTCGGCGGCGCACGCCCGACACACCTTTCCCCGTGATGGTCGGCAAAGGGGCGCTGCATTGTGGAGCCGGTTGCACCTTGGGTGACATCGTGGCGGAATCGCTCGCAACGTTTTTTCCCGGCGTGGCGCTCTGGTTCGGGTGGCGCAGTTTGTTCGACGAGAAGATGTTCGCGGTCTGGATCTTGGACTACCTGCTCGCCTTCCTCCTCGGCGTAGCCTTTCAATATTTCACCATCAGGCCGATGCGCGGTCTCTCGGTGAGGGATGGCCTGATTGAGGCGTTGAAGGCGGACACGCTGTCTCTGACGGCATGGCAAGTCGGCATGTACGGCTTCATGGCGTTCGCCCAGTTCGGGGTCTTTCGGCCGGTCCTCGGTGTCTCGTTGACAGCTGACTCGGTCGAGTTCTGGTTCATGATGCAACTCGCCATGATCGCTGGTTTCTTGACCAGCTATCCTGTCAACTGGTGGCTGCTCAAGGCCGGCATCAAGGAAAGGATGTAGCCGCGGGCCGGCAAACCGGCGCAGCCCTCGACTTGCTGCCCAGCTTCCTGTCACAGCGGAGGTGTCGGCCAGTAGACGCATTGGCGCTGCCGTCGCTTGGCCGGCCAATTCTGCGTGCTCGGCGGTTACCGGCCTAATCCCTACATCGCTATCGGGCTAAAACCGATCGCGGCCTAGCCGCTCTGATCGGCGGCATCGGCGATGCTATCTCGCGAAAGAGAGGGTGTCGGAGGGCAGCGCGCCAGGTTAGTATGCGCCGGTAACGCTGTCGGTGGAGCTGCGCAGTTTCCGGACCGTTTCCGCAGTCACCGGAGCCGCGCGGTTGCCCCAGGCGTTACGAACATAAGTGGCGAGCGCAGCGACCTGTTCGTCCGACAACTTCCAGCCAAACGATGGCATGGTCTTGTCGTTGGGGTTCTTCGGCGTCGCTGCGGCATGGCCACCGTTCAGAATGAGGCGAAGCATCGATAGCGGTTCTTCTGATTGCACGACCGCGTCGCCCCTCAGCGACGGGAACACACGCTCGACACCTTCGCCGCCGAGCTGGTGGCATGCAGCGCAATCGTCCCCGTAAATTGCTTTTCCGGCGCTGAGCATCTTTTGATCGGCGTCGCCAGCAGAATTGGGCGTAAAGGCAGGCAAGGATTTGAGGAAGGTGGCGATTGCCTGCAGATCCTGGTCCGTGAGCTTCGATGTCGAGTCCTTGACCACTGCGCCCATCGGACCATAGGCAGTCGTGCGCGCATTGTGGCCCGTTTTGAGAAGGGCCACGATGTCCTCTTCGCTCCAGGAGCCCAGGCCGGTGCGTTTGTCGCCCGTCAGGTTGGGCGCGAACCAGTTCTGCACCTCCGCGCCTTGAAAGGCATCCGACGTCTTCGACGAGCCGAAAACATTCTTGGGCGTGTGGCAGGCGCCGCAATGGCCGAGCCCCTCAACCAGGTAGGCCCCGCGATTCCATTCGGCGGACTTATCCTTGCCGGGCTGGAATTCGCCGGGCGTGAAGAACAGGCCGTTCCATGCGGCCATGGCAAACCTGTGATTGAGCGGCCAGATAAATTCGTTGTCGCGCGGTTTGGCCCGCACCGGGGCGACGGTGCGCAGGTAAGCGCGGATGTCGTCGACGTCCTGGCGCGTCACCTTGGTGAACCAGGGATAAGGGAAGGCCGGGTAAAGGCGCCGGCCATCGGCGGCCAGGCCCTCGTGCATGGCTCGGTAGAACTGCTCTTCGGTCCATGCCCCGATGCCGGTCTCCGGATCCGGGGTTATGTTGGCGGAGTAGATCGTGCCGAAGGGCGTCTCGATTGGCCTGTCGCCCGCGAAGGGCTTGCCGTCATCCGCAGTATGGCAAGCCGCACAATCTCCCGCCGCCACCAGATATCGTCCACGCTCCTGCCTGGCGAAATCACCGATCTGAGCATGTGCGAAGGAACCCAGCGTCACGAACACCGCGCCGAGCGCTGCGGCACCTGCCACCGGGACGAGCCCGCGGCGCCTGGTCATGCGTGCACCAGTGGGCCGGGATGCTTGAGGTACTGGCGGCGGATCGCATCCGCTGCCCACAGCGCAAGAGCGCTTACCGTCCCGGTCGGGTTGTAGCCGCTATTGTGGGGGAAGGCGCTGGCGCCAACCACGAACAGATTAGGCACGTCCCAGTGCTGGAGATATCGGTTGATCACGCTGTCGGCGGGGCTGGCGCCCATGATGGCGCCACCGGTGTTGTGTGTCGACTGATAGGGCTCAATGTCGTAGCGCGGTCCGCGCGCCGATTTCTTGATTTCGCGAGGCTTCATGGCGTGCGCGATCTCCACCATCTTGCCCATGGCGAAATCCTGCATCTTCAGTTCGTTCTGCTTGAAGTCGTACGTCATGCGCATCAGCGGCCGGCCATAGACATCGCGGTAGGTCGGATCGAGATCGAGATGGTTCGACTTGTCCGGCATGACCGCCCCCATGAGCGATACGGACATCGACTTGAGATAATTTTCGACAAAGGCCTTCTTCCACTTGGCGCCCCATTTCGGCGTTCCTTCCGGCAATAGTTCCGTTTCAATCGGGCGTCCCGTCGTCATGTAGCCGGCGATATACCCGCCATGGATGAATCCGAGGCTGGTGTGGTCGAAATTGTCGCCGTTCCAGTCGTCGACGATGACGCCCAGTGCACCCGCACCGACGAAAGGGTTCAGAAGCTTGTCATCGAAGAACAAGTCGACCGAAGGCGTGAGCTGATAGCAGTAGTTCTTGCCGAGCGTTCCCTGGCCGGTGCTTGGATCGTAGATCTTGCCGATACCGGAGCTCATCAGCAGATGCACGTTGTGCGTGGCATAGGCGCATACAATGACGAGGTCCGCCGGTTGCTCGAATTCGTTGCCCTGGGCATCGACGTAAGTGACGCCGGTCGCGTGCTTGCCGAAAGCGTCGACATTGACCCGCGTGACCTCGCTTTCCGTGCGAACGGTGAAATTCTTCTTGCGCATCAGGACAGGCAGGATGGTCGTCTGAGCACTGGCCTTGGAATAGTTGCCGCAGCCGAATTTCTCGCAGAAGCCGCAATAGGTGCAGGGCGCCAGCGTGACACCGAGCGGATTGGTGTAGGCTTGCGACATGTTGCCCGAAGGGCACGGAAATGGATGCAGCCCGAGAGAGGCCGCTGCTTGGCCGAACAGCGTCGGCCCGTAGGTCTGCTTCATCGGCGGCGTGGGGTAGGGTTTCGAGCGAGGCCCTTCGAACGGATTGCCGCCCGGTTGTTTCTGTCCGTTGACGTTGCCGGCCTGGCCAGCGATGCCGCACAGCTCCTCCCAGCGCATGTAGTAGGGCTCTAGCTCGTCATAGGTGATGCCCCAGTCCTGCAGCATCATATCCTGCGAAACCGCGGCATTCCCGTATCGCGCGACGGTCTGGCTGCGAATCTGGAAATCATAGGGCAGAAAGCGCCAGGCCTGGCCGTTCCAGTGAAGGATGGACCCGCCGACGCCCGTGCCGGGCAGGAAAGAGCCGAGCCGCCGCATCGGAAGAGCCGTCTGGTCGGGGGTATTGCGGAAGGTCAAGGTCTCCTGAGCGGTCTCTTCGAACAGATGCCCGTGATAGCGGTAGCGCAGCTCATCCTGAATAAAGCTGGGCGCAAAGTCGGTTCCCGTGTCGCGCCAGCTGCCGCGCTCCAGCGCGAGCACCTCGAGCCCTTCTTCCGTAAGCTCCTGCGCCATGATCGCTCCGGTCCAGCCGAAGCCGACCAGGACCACGTCGACGGACGGAAGCTTGTGGACCATGCGTCAGCCTTCCCCGTTCCATTCCGGACGGCCGCGGATCCCGACTGGCGGTTGATCATAGCGTTGTCCGTGCCGATCCACCCAATCGAGATAATTGTAGCGCGCGCCCGGAAACCCAAGCATCTTCCATCCCGCCATATCCTTGTTCCCGCCATAAATGGGATCGCTGAACATGCCCTCCTTGGTGTTCAGCCAGAGCATCTTGAAAAAGGTCTTGGCATCCACACCGCCAAGGTCGAGCTTGCCTTTCTCGAGATCGCTTATGATGGCGTCCTGTTCGTCTGGTGCGAGGCCGGCGAAAGGCGTGGCAGAATGTGAGGAAGCGACGTGGTCCTCTATAGCCTTGATGGCTGCACGATAGAGCGCAGAAGGAGTCAGGCGCGATTGATAGCCCTGCGTCTCCTCTCCCTTTGACCAGGGGCCTTGCATGTACCAGCCCTGTGCCCGACCGTAGGCGCCGGCCAATTGGTGATCGATGAACAGCGCGACGCCGCATGCCTTGGCTCCGGGGCCCACGGCGTCATCCGGAATGAGCCTTTCGGTTGCGGCTTCGATGAAAGCCGCCTCCTCGGGTGTAAAAAACTTGTAGTCAGGGGCCTGGAGGGGATGCGGAGCGTCGGCCTGATGCGGCAGCCACGGATCTTTGTCGCCACCATGGACATCACGTGAAAAGGCCGGGGTCGTGCCAATGGCTCCGGCTCCGGCTGCCGCTGCGGCGGTGGCGCTGGCCGCCAGGAATTCGCGGCGGCTGACTTTTTTTGGTTTCACGACGCGACCATGATTCCGAGTACGCGTGCGGCCAAACCGCGGTGGCGGGAAAATGTTCCCTCCGCCGATCCCTTTCGGAGCGCGATTGAGCGCCGAGTGGCGATGAGACGGGGCAGCTCGTAAGCGACGCGAGAGACCACGGTGATGTGGCGCCGCGCCAGGGCAGCGCGTTTGACTGGGTCGGCTCGTCAAAGCAGCCACTGGGCGCGTCGCACATTCCAAAAGGCTCTCTTTGGTTGCCTCGTTGCCAGCCTCGATCCGGGGCGGACGCCACGGCAAGGTACCCGTGCCCTTTAGCTTATGGCGGTCCCGAGGCCGCTTCGCTTTCGAACCCTTGGCGAAAGAAAGAACCTGACCAGGTCGTTTCGCCGTTGCCGGCAAGAGCAAGGAACCTAATGATCTCGGCACGGTTTGGGCATGGCTGCGAGAAGAAGCAACTCGTGTCCAACGGCATTCACGGCAACGGCATGACGCCTGGCCCGATCTGACGCAGCCGCAGATGAGCCGGAGGCGCCTCGGAAGGGACGTAGAAGAACTCCGCCGGCAGCGCGGCCGGCGCGCCTGACGGCGTTGCTCTTCCCGCGTTGGGTGGCTGCTTCGCAGCTGGGGACATCTGCGGTCGGCGGGGCCAGGCATGACCACAAAGCCGCAAAGCAGGGACACCGCGGTTGGCGCTCCTGCAAGCCCTGCGTTCCTGTTCATGGGAAGGCAATCGCGCCAACCGGAAACGATGGAGGTTACGATGCGCTCTCGATTCCTGAGCCTTACCGGGGTCACAGGCCTCCTCGTCGCTCTGATTGGCGCCGTACTTGCGGTTGGCGGTGCAGATCTTGTGTGGCTCGGCGGCACCATCTACTACGTTGTGACCGGACTCCTCCTGATCGCCTCGGGCACCTTGATCCTTCTGCAGCGACCGCTTGGGTTTTGGCTCTATGGCGTCGTCCTTGCTTTCACCTTGGTCTGGTCCCTTTACGAAGTGATGCTCGACGGTTGGGCGCTGCTGCCGCGGCTGGTAGCGCCAGCAGTCTTGGGTCTGTGGATAGCGATGCCCTGGGTCGCCGGACGGCTCGGCCTTCGCGCGGCATACCGTTGGATCGGCGCCGGCGCGTACGTTGCGCTGATCGCGCTCGTGTTCGCCGCCGGTTGGATGACAACCGCCCAACGTTGGCGGCAGAACGGTCAGATCGCATCGGCCTCCGCCGTGAGCAATCCCGAGTTCGACGTCGCGCCTGGCGACTGGGTGTATTACGGCCGCACTGCGGACGGGCATCGATACTCGCCTCTCACGCAGATCACCCCCGCCAATGTCAACCAGCTTAAGGTCGCCTGGACTTTTCACACAGGCGACATGCCCCGCCCTGGGGAGAACGCTCATGGCCATGAGTTCAATTTCGAAGCAACGCCGATCAAGGTCGGCGACACCATGTATCTGTGTACGCCGCACCGTGACGTCGTGGCGCTCGACGCCGTTACCGGTGATCAGCGCTGGCGTTTCCACCCGCAGAACGACACCAGGTCCAATATCTATCTCGCCTGCAGAGGCGTCGCGCACGCGACGCTCGGCGCGACAGGGGACACTTGCTCCGAACGGATCATCTCGACGACAGCCGACGCGCGCTTGTTTGCATTGGATGCGCGAACGGGCCAGCTCTGTCCGGACTTTGGCGAGAACGGCTATGTGGACCTGAGACAGGGCATGGGCGTGGTGCCACCCGGTTTCCACTTCATCACCTCGCAGCCGATGATCGCCCGCGGCAAGATCATCCTTTCCGGCTGGGTATATGACAATCAGACGGAGGGCGAGCCGTCGGGGGTGATCCGCGCCTTCGACGCCCGCAGCGGCAAGCTAGCCTGGGCCTGGGACATGGGTCGCGCCGATCCAACCTCGCCCTTGAAGCCCGGCGAAATCTACACACGCGGTACCCCGAACGGCTGGGGCGCATACACGGCGGACGACAAGCTTGGGTTGGTCTTCGTGCCTATGGGCAATGCCACGCCTGACTACTGGGGCGCCAAACGGCGGCCGTTCGACGAGAAGTACAGCTCCGCCATTGTGGCGCTCGAGATCGACAGCGGGCGTGAGCGTTGGCACTTCCAGACTGTCCATCACGACGTGTGGGATTTCGACCTGCCGATCGCCGGCAGCCTCGTCGACCTCCCTGACGGCACGCCTGCGATGGTGCAGACCACGAAGCATGGCCAGCTATTCCTGCTCGATCGACGGGACGGGCACCCACTCGCCGCCGTTGACGAGAAGCCGGTCCCGCAGGACGGTCTGCCCGGCGATAAGCTCTCCCCGACGGAACCCTATTCCGTGGGAATGCCAAGCCTGACGCCCGCCAGGTTGACCGGTGTAGACACTTGGGGCGTGACCCCGATCGACCAGATGCTCTGCCGTATCAAGCTCGCCGGCAGCCGAAACGATGGGCTCTTTACGCCGCCGACCACGCAAGGCTCCATCCTCTACCCGGCTTTCGACGGCGTGGTCGACTGGCAAGGTGGAGCAATCGACCCTGCGCGCCACCTGTTCGTCGCCAACACAAGCTATATCCCCTTCACCTCCAAGGCTACGCCGCACGATGAGGCGGTGAGGAAGGGACTGATTTATCCTTGGGCCGGGTGGGAGAGCGGACAGCCTTATCCGCAACCGCCAGAGTTTGCCAACGGTCCGCAATACGGAACACCTTACGAAGTTACGGTGAAGCCGTGGCTCAACGTACTGGACGCCCCGTGCATGCGGCCGCCCTGGGGCAAAATGGTCGCGATCGATCTCTCCACCCGCCAAATTGTTTGGGAGCGGCCCGTTGGAACCACACGCGACATGGGGCTGTTCAAGACCCATTACGACCTTCCGTTGCCGACCGGCATCTTCAACATCGGCGGCTCGTCCATTACCGCAGGCGGGCTGATCTTCGTCGGAGCCTATGCCGACGATTACATCCGCGCGATTGACGAGCGGAATGGCAAGGTCGTATGGCGGGCGCGGCTGCCGGCGGGCGGGCAAGCAACGCCGGCGGTGTATCAAGGCCGCGACGGTCGCGAATATATAGCGATTGCCGCTGGTGGTCATGGCGGGTTGGGTACGCGCAACGGTGACGCCGTGATCGCGTACGCGCTGCCCAGCAAATGAGCGTAACCGACACAGGTACCCCAAGGGCGCGGCTCCGTGGTCAGATCCTCACCGGCAGTGCCTGTCGGGGCGGTCGTCCGTGCGTGTAACGGTCTTGCTGCTCAGGACCACTATCCGACTTCACCGGGGCTGTCGGGTACCTCGACGAGCGGGAATTACAGCGTTCGAATCTCTAGTCTGCCTGCTTTCAGGCGATTGATCGTTTCCGGCTCAAATCCGGGGAGCCGCGCAACTTCCCGCCAACTCGCGAGCGGCCTGGCCTCGATAACTGCACTTGCCTGCGCGAGGTTGAGCCCTCCGGCCGCCATGAGCTCGTCAATGGTCGCCGAATTTATATCGACCACCTCTCCGGCATGATGAGCATCGCGTGTCTTTGGACCTGTCATTGCCACTGCTTTCGTCGTTATCAGGATGCAACCAATCCACTCAGAAGAAGTTCCGCGCGCCTCCAACGTACTAATAGTCCGCGCTCAACAGAAGCCTGTAGTGGATCGTTTGCAGGCGGATCAAACCGTCCTGAATGAAGAAGGTGTCGGCACCGTCCGCAGCGTCGAAGCGCTCGGAGCTTGCACGCCAGATAAGCAGTGCGTAGCGCTCACGCACTTGCTTCTTGATCAACTCGAATTTCGCGCCGGGCAGTTGATCTCTCAATCTTCTTGCCGAGTTCCTGAGCGCGTCATGGCCACAGTCATTCGAGTTAACTGTGAGGAGAATAACGTCAGCAGCATAGTTGCGCGCCAGATCCTCCTCGAGACGACCTTGCAGTCTCAGCCGGAGATGATCCTCAAATACCTGTTGGGCCGAACGTGTGGACAGCTGCGAAGTTTTGAGGGAAGGGGCCATGCAGAGCCAAACTGGGTCGCTGTGGCAAGGTTCCATCAGAGGGACGGTTCCTTGAGACTCCGCCGAATGACCTTCGACAGGATCGGGGCGGCTCGCCAGGGAGAGCTGCTGGCCGGCGCGCACAGGGCTGTTGTGGTACTGTTGAAGTAGACGTTTTCTTTCCCGTATCGCTGCTCCAAAGCATCGGCGACGTGCTCGCACTGCAGCTCCCTCGTGGCGATGGTGACGTGGAGACGAATGCGCGCGCGCTGCGGATCGATCATCGTCACAACCGCGCTGCGATCGGACTATTCGAATGTTTCAAGAACGCTGTGAATTACGAAATCAGCTGCGTTGGGCCACTGAGCCGGCCTGATCTTCAAGGGCCTTCTTCATCCCAAATCAATGGGTCATGGCTTGGTAAGCAGTCGCGTTTCAACGGTCTCCTCCGACAGCTGCCGTTCATTGGATACGTAGTGAAATGCCTCGGCGTCCAGAAGAATACTAGCCCAACTCGCGCAATCCTGTGAGCCGCGAGTATCTCCTTATCCAAGCGGGTAACCGGAAAGTGTTCCGGCGATGCATCATTGAAGGCAGAAAATGACCAGCAACAAATCGTGTTAAACGTCGCCTTAAGTGAGCTTTAATACTTGAGCGCGATTCTGGCGAGGCGCCTCCAAATAACCCGCCACTCGCGCCTGCGGGCGGGACTGAGCTTATCAGGTCAGCGTCCATATGAAATGGTTCAGGGACGTCAGTGTCGGCAGCAAGCTCTCGCTGGGCTTTGGACTGGCGTTGCTCTTCACCGTGACGGTCGGGGTGTTTGGGGTCGCACAGCTGCGGTCGCTGAATAAGGTCACGAGCGAGATCACCGGAATTTGGTTGCCCCAGGTCCAGATCGTCGGCGAGATGAAGCGCAACCTTGCGGAGCATCGGCTTTACGCCACCCTGCGGATGCGTACCACCGACGCTCAGCAAACGGCTGACATCGACAAGCAGATGGCGAGAGAAAGCGACGAAATGCTCCGAGATCGCCGCGCCTACCGCAGGAGTGCCGGATCGCCGGCCGAGCAGGAACTGTTCGATCAATTCGTCAATCTGTGGACGGCGTATCAAGACTCCCTGTCATCGATCATTCCGCTTCTCGATACCGCGGACCAGCCGAAGGCAGCGAACGAGTTCGAGGCGGTTTCGCTCCCCACGGTTGCGGCGGCGGCTCAGCGGCTGGACGGCCTCTTGGCGCTCACCAATCAGCGCAGCACGGCTGCCGCGGTCATGGCGGACCGCACCTACAGCATCGCACAGCAACTGACCTGGGTGGCAATCGTCTTTGCCGCCGTATGCCTCGGCGTGCTTGTCGCCTGGATTCGTCAAAATGTCAGCAAGCCTATCCTCGCTGTCAGCGAGGCGATGCACCGGTTGACGCAGGGCAATCGTGCCTCAACGCTTGTGGCGCTGAAAAGAGACCGACGCGACGAGATCGGGCTCCTGTTCTCGGCCTTCGCCGGTTACCGCGCCAGCCTGGAGCGCAGCGAGGCGTTCGCTCGCGAGGCTGAAACGGAACGGCAGCATCTGATTGCCGCTGCCGCGAACATGCCGGTGGGCCTGTGCATGTTTGATGCCGAGCGGCGGTTGATTTTTTGCAATCAGACCTACGCTGACCTCTACCACTTGCCAGAGGCCCTGACCCGTCCGGGGTCGCAGTGGGCCGATTTGATGCGGTTCAGGATTGCGGCGGGGCTCTATGTAGGCCTCCAGCCGGACAAGTACCTGGAAGAGCTGTCGGCGACCATTGAGCGCGCTGAGCGTGTCGTGAGCCTTGTGGAGCTAAGGGACGGGCGCACAATCGACGTCATCCACCAGCCGCTGCCAGGCGGCGGATGGCTTGCCACGCACCACGATGTGACCGACTTGCGGCGCAGCGAGGCGCGCATTTCCCACATGGCGCGCCATGATGGGCTTACCGACCTACCAAACCGGATACTGTTTCGCGAGCGCGCCGAGGAAGCCTTGGCCGAGATGGCCCGCAGAGATTGCAAGGTAGCTTTCCTTTGCCTGGATCTGGATAACTTCAAGACTGTCAACGACACGCTAGGGCATCCGGTTGGCGACGCCTTGCTCAAGGAGGTCGCCGCAAGGCTGAAGCACATCGTGCGCGAGGAAGATACGGTTGCCAGACTAGGTGGCGACGAGTTCGTGGTCGTTCAAAATGGGGTCGATCAGCCTGTCGAGGCCACCAGCCTTGCGCAACGCATCATTGATGCGCTGAGCGCGCCTTATATCGCTGACGGCAATGGCGTCACGGTCAGCGCCAGCGTCGGCATCTCGATTGCGCCTGACGACGGCACAAACGCCGACCAGCTGCTCAAGAACGGCGACATGGCGCTCTATCGGGCAAAGGCGGAGGGCCGCAGAACATACAGGTTCTTCGAGCCGGACATGGATGCCCGCATGCAGGCGCGGCGGGTTCTGGAGCTCGATCTGCGCGACGCGTTGGGACGGCAGCAGTTCGAAATCTACTACCAGCCGCTCCTCAATCTCGAAAGCGGCGAGGTCAGCTGTTTCGAGGCGCTGTTGCGCTGGCATCACCCGGTGCGGGGCATCGTTTCGCCATCCGAGTTCATCCCCTTGGCCGAGGAGATCGGCCTGATCGTTCCGATTGGGGAATGGGTGATCAAGCAAGCTTGCCTCGACGCGGCAAACTGGCCCGAAGGTATCAGGGTTGCCGTCAACCTCTCGCCGACGCAGTTTCGCAACGCTCGCTTGCTCGCCACGATCGTCGCAGCCCTGGATGCCTCTGGATTGCCCGCGAGCCGTCTCGAGCTTGAAATCACCGAGACCGTGCTGCTGGCCAACACCGAGGCCACTCTCGCGATGCTGAAACAGATCCACTTGCTGGGTGTGCATATCGCGATGGATGACTTCGGAACCGGATATTCGAGCTTGAGCTACCTGCGCTCCTTTCCATTCGACAAGATCAAGATCGACCAGTCCTTCATAAAGGATGCCGGGGGCGTCGACAGCTCCGTCGCCATTATTCGGGCCGTCACAAGCCTCGGCAGCAGCCTTGGAATGCAGACCACCGCCGAAGGGGTCGAGACAGCCGAGCAACTCGATCGGGTACGACGGGAAGGCTGCACCGAGGCACAGGGTTTCCTGCTCAGTCGACCCCTGCCTGCCCGGGAGATCCCCGCCATGCTGGAGCGGGCGCGTGCAGTTGTGGCGGGCGAATTCAGCGAGCCTGCACCCGAACTGACAGGCGAGCGGAACAAAGAGCTGATTCCCGCCGACCGGCGACGCAGAAGTGCGTCTGCCCGGGCTTGAGGGGCAAGACGTCCCGCCCGCAAAACAGAGCTGAAAGCTGCTCGTTCTGAACGTCTGCGGCGAAGGGCGCGGCAATAAAGGGCATGTGTCAGTCGCAGCTTCCGGCCTAAGCCGGCGGGCGCCTCCAAAAGCCAACCCGCCTTTCCTCTGTCAGGGAGAGATATCGCTGGCCCTTGGAATCTCTCGCGAAAACCGCTGTCAAGCCGCATTAGGGGATTGAGCCCTTCATGCAACAAGGAACCTTGCCCTCCAGCATTTCTTCCGGGCGAGCCCTGTCTGCTGGCGAGGGCCGCGAAGCAAACATCGCGACCGTCCAATCGGGCAGCGACCTGGAGGAGCACAGAGCGAATCCGAACTGCGTTTCCCGGCGGCGGCGCGAGGTGGTTGATACCGCCGCAGGGAAAATCTGAACGCTGATGCCTCAGCCCTTGCCGACCGGCAGCGCGACGAAGCGGTTCGAGTCGTCGCGGGTGATCTGCATCAGCACGGCCTTGCGGCCGGCCTTGGCGGCATCGGTCATCGCCTTGGAGACGTCGTCGGTCGTGTTCACCTCGTTCGAATTGATCGAGGTGATGACGTCGCCAGGCTGGACGCCGCGGTCAGCCGCCTCGCTGTCGGGATCGACGTCGGTGACCACCAGGCCCTTGCCGTTGTCCGACTTGGTAACGGTCAGGCCGAGATCGGCGAGCTTGTCAGGCTTGGCAGCGGGCGCCGACTGCTTGTTGTTGCTGTCGTCGTTCGAAGCCTGCTTGTCGCTCGCGGGCAGCGTGCCGAGATCGACCTTGACCGTCTCGTTCTTGCCGTTGCGCCAGACGGTGACGTCGACCGATTTGCCCGGCGCGAACGCACCGATCATGCGGGCGAGCTCCTTCGGCGAGGCGACATCCTTGCCGTCGACCTGGGTGATGACGTCACCGGCGACGATGCCCGCCTTCTTGCCCGGCCCGCCATCCTGGGCGCTCGATACCAGCGCGCCCTTGTCCGACTTCAGGCCGAGCGATTCGGCGATATCGGAGGTGACCGGCTGGATTTCGACGCCGAGCCAGCCGCGCTGGACCGAGCCGCTCTTCATCAGATCCTGGACGACCTGCTTGGCGGTCGAGGCCGGGATGTCGAAGGCGATGCCGACGCTGCCGCCCGACGGCGAGAAGATGGCGGTGTTGATGCCGATCACCTGGCCGTTGAGGTTGAAGGTCGGACCGCCCGAATTGCCGCGGTTGACCGAAGCGTC
>NZ_VFTG01000021.1 GCF_006439355.1 Mesorhizobium sp. B4-1-3 | reverse complement strand
CAGATTACCGAATCTGGAAACCCATGAATCACACATCACCGCAGAACTGAATCCTGAATGTCGATTGGTCCTAGAGCGTTTCACCGTTTCACGGAAACGGCGAACCGCTCTATCTCTTTATTTTTACGCAATTCCGGCCGGAAAACCGCTTACACTTTCCTGGAATTGCTCTAGCATGGCCGGCTGGGTCAGCCGGCCATCGCTTTTTCAGCCCCGGCTGAGCTTGGCGCTTCCGCGGCATGCGAGACCAGCGCCGTCATGATCTCGGCTGCGGCGAGGGCTGCGATCACCGTCGGGCGCTTGTCCTTCACGGCCCTGCCGCCGATCGGCGAGATCAGCCGATCGAACTGCGCTTGGTTGCCATCGGCGGACTTCAGGAACCAGTTCCGGAAGGTGGCCTTCTTCGTCTTCGAGCCGATCATGCCGACATAGGCGGTGTCGCCGCGCTTCAGCGCTTCGGTGACGATCAGGAAATCCAGCGCATGGTCATGCGTGAGGATGGCGAAAGCCGATCCCGCCGGCGCCTCGCGCACCACGGCTTCGGGCACCGGCGTCAACCGCGTTTCCATCGTTTCCGGCATGCCTTCCAGCGCTTCGGATCGGGTCTCGACCACGACGACGTGGATCGGCAGCAACGCCAGCGACGCGGCCAGCGCCTGGCCGACATGGCCGCCGCCGAAGAGATAGACATGCGGCAAATGCGCTTCCTCCACTTCGGCGTCGGCGATCAATTGCTGCTCCAGCGAAGCATCGACGAGACGGATCGAGACCTCGACGCGACCGCCGCAGCATTGGCCGATTTCCGGCCCGAGCGGCACGTCAAGCGTGGCGCAGATTTCATCGACCTCGATGCGGGTTTCGTCGGCGGGAGATCGCGGCCGCGGCCCTCCGCCCAACATCTGCCGCGCCTTGTCGATCGCCATGTATTCGAGCTGGCCACCGCCGATCGTGCCGAAAATGGCCGATGCCGAGACAAGCATGAAGGCGCCGGCCTCGCGCGGTGTCGAGCCTTTCGTGGCCGCCACCTCGACGAGGGCGACCCGGCCAGCTTGGCCGAAAAACGCCTTCAGGCTTTGCACTTTCGAGCTCATCTTCCGTATTTTGCCTGTTCGCCGCATGATCCCTTCCGAAATCGATGCCGATTTCGGATCATGCTACAGCACCGAAATATAGTACTTTTCGGCCCGAATTGCACGTCTTAGGCCGGCTTCAAGGCTTCCCGCTTCAGGCGCTCGATCGCCATCAGCACCCGTTCCGGCGTCGCCGGCGCGTCGAGGCGCGGGCAGATTTTATGGCCGGCGACACTCGCCACCGCGTCCGACAGCGCATGCAAGACCGACATGCCGTGCGGCAGCGGCGGCTCGCCGACCGCCTTGGAGCGATGGATGGTCGGCTCATAGGCCGACGACCAGTCGGTCAGCTTGACGTTGAAAATTTTCGGCCGGTCGGAAGCGAGCGGGATCTTGTAGGTGGACGGCGCATGGGTGCGCAGCCGGCCGCTATCGTCCCACCACAACTCTTCCGTGGTCAGCCAGCCCATGCCCTGGATGAAGCCGCCCTCGACCTGGCCGAGGTCGATCGCCCGGTTCAGCGAACGGCCGGCGTCGTGCAGGATGTCGGTGCGCTCGACGACATATTCGCCGGTCAGCGTGTCGACCGAGACCTCCGAGCAGGCCGCCCCGTAGGCATAATAGTAGAAGGCATGGCCACGGCCCTTGCTGCGATCCCAATGGATCTTCGGCGTCTTGTAGAAGCCCGCCGCCGAGAGCTGGACACGATTGACATAGGCCTGCTTGACCAGATCGTTGAAGGCCACTTCCTGATTGCCGATCCGTACGCGGTTGGGCAGGAACACCACCTGATCGTGCGGCACCTGGTATTTGTCCGCTGCGAAATCGGTCAGCCGCTTGCGGATCTGGCGGGCGGCATCCTGCGCCGCCATGCCGTTGAGGTCGGCGCCGGACGACGCGGCCGTCGGCGAGGTGTTCGGCACCTTGGCGGTGGTGGTGGCGGTGATCTTCACTCGATCGAGGTCGATCTGGAATTCTTCCGCCACAACCTGCGCCACCTTGAGGTGCAAGCCTTGCCCCATCTCGGTGCCGCCATGGTTCATATGCACCGAGCCGTCAGCATAGACATGCACCAGCGCGCCGGCCTGGTTGGCCTCGGTCTTGGTGAAGGAGATGCCGAACTTGACCGGCGTCAACGCCAGGCCGCGCTTGATGAAGCGGCTGTTGTTGTTGAAGGCGCTGATCTCGCGGCGGCGGCGCTCATAATTCGCGCTTTCCTCCAGCTCGGCCACGATGCGCTGGATGATGCAGTCCTCGACCTTCTGATGATACGGCGTGACGCTGCGTTCGCCGATCGCCTCCATCGGATCATAGAAATTCAGCTTGCGGATTTCGAGCGAATCCTTGCCGACGGCGAAGGCCACCTCGTCGATGACGCGCTCCGCGCCCACCATTCCTTGCGGGCCGCCGAAGCCGCGGAAGGCGGTGTTGGAAACGGTGTTGGTGTAGAGCGGCGCCGACTTCGCATGCACCGCCGGATAGAAATAGGCGTTGTCGCAATGGAACAGCGCGCGGTCGCCGACGGGACCGGAGAGATCGGCGGAAAAGCCGCAGCGCAACGCATAAGTGAAGTCGACGCCGAGGATGTTGCCCTCGTTGTCGAAGCCGACTTCATAGTCGATGGCGAAGTCGTGGCGCTTGCCGGTGGCGGTCATGTCCTCGTCGCGGTCGAGCCTGATCTTGACGGCACGCTTGAGCTTCTTGGCGGCAATGGCGGCGATTGCGGCGCACTGGTTGGCCTGGGTTTCCTTGCCGCCGAAGCCGCCGCCCATGCGGCGTACCTCGACCGTCACCGCGTGGCTCGGCACGCCGAGCGCATGGGCGACCAGATGCTGTGTCTCGCTCGGTCCCTGTGTCGAGCAATAGACGATGACCTCGTCGTCCTCGCCGGGGATCGCTAGTGAAACCTGGCCTTCGAGATAGAAATGGTCCTGGCCGCCGAGCCACATGCGGTTCTTGATGCGACAGGGAGCGGCCGCAATTGCCGCCGCGGCATCGCCGCGCTTCAGGATCAGCGGCGTGGTGACCTGCTTGTCCTTGACCGGGTCGAGGTTCCAGATGTCGATGACGGCCGGGAGCCCGTCATACTCGATCTTGGCGAGACGCGCCGCGCGGCGCGCTTCCTCGCGCGTCTCGGCGACCACGGCGAAGATCGGCTGGCCGTAAAACTCAACCTTGCCTTCGGCGAGCACCGGGTCGTCATGCATGTTGCTCGGCGAAACATCGTTCTCGCCGGGCACGTCGGCATAAGTCAGCACATCAATGACGCCGGGCGCCGCGCGCACCGCCGACAGGTCGACGCTCTTAAGCGTGCCATGCGCAATCTTCGACAGGCCGAGGCCGATATGCAGCGTGCCGGCAGGCTCCGGCATGTCGTCGATATAGACGGCGGCGCCGCTGACATGCTTGTGCGCGGAATCATGGCGTTGGTCGGTGGCGACGCCGCCAACGATTTTTTCCGCCTTGAGGTCGGGGGTGGCGTGCTTGTTCATCAGGCCGCCTCGTCGCGCGAGACCTGGAACGGCGCCTTCGTTCCGGTCGTCTCGATGTAAAAACGCAGCAGAAGGTTCCTTGCCGCCAGCGCCCGGTATTCAGCAGTCGCCCGCATATCGGTAAGCGGCGTGAAGTCCTTGGCATATTCGGCCATTGCGGTCTCCACCGTCGCTTCGTTCCAGGCCTTGCCGATCAGCGCCTTCTCGACTGCGCCGGCGCGCTTCGGCGTCGCCGCCATGCCGCCATAGGCGATGCGGATGTCGGCAACCGTGCCATCCTTGGCCAAGGTCAGATGGAATGCGCCGAGCGTCGCCGTGATGTCCTCGTCGCGCCGCTTGGTGACCTTGTAGACGGCAAACTTTGCGCCCCTCGCCGGCACCGGAACATGGACCGCTTCGACGAACTCGCCGGGCTGACGATCCTGCTTGCCATAGGCGATGAAGAAGGTTTCGAGCGGGATGGTGCGGCGCTCTTTGCCTTTGCGCAGGGTGAGCCGCGCGCCGAGCGCGATCAGCGGCGGCGGCGTGTCGCCGATCGGCGAGCCGTTGGCGATGTTGCCGCCGATCGTGCCCATGTTGCGCACCTGCTCGCCGCCGATGCGGTCGACCAGCGGCCCCAATGCCGGGATGCGCTTCGACAGCGTCTCGAAAGCCTCGCTGTAGGTGACGCCGGCGCCGATCGTGATCACGCCGTCTTTCTCCGACATAGCGCGCAGGCCGGCGAGGCCACCGATGAAGACCGCCGGCGAGATGTCGCGCATGTGCTTGGTAACCCAAAGGCCGACATCGGTCGAGCCGGCGACGATGGTGGCGGCCGGCTCCTTCTCGAGCACGGCGGCGAGATCGTCGACGTCGGCCGGCACGATCAATCGCGCCTTGCCCGACCCGATCTCGACCCTGGCGCCATCGTGCAATGCCTGCAGCCGCGCGGTGATGTCCTTGCGCTCCACGGCCAGCGGATCCTTAGCCGCCTTGCCATAGCTGGAAATGGCATGCGCGGCGCGCATGATCGCCTCGTAGCCGGTGCAACGGCAGAGATTGCCCTGCAGCGCCTTTTCGATCGCCGGGTTCGACGGATCGGGTGTCTTCATCCAGAGCGCATAGAGCGACATGACGAAGCCCGGCGTGCAGAAGCCGCATTGCGAGCCGTGGAAATCGACCATCGCCTGCTGCACCGGGTGAAGTTTCTCGCTCTCGCCGCGCAGATGCTCCACAGTGACGACATGGGTGCCGTCGAGCGAGCCCATGAAACGAATGCAGGCATTGACACTCTCGTAGATGAGACCTTCGGCGGAGAGCTTGCCGACCAGCACCGTGCAGGCGCCGCAGTCGCCTTCGGCGCAGCCTTCCTTGGTGCCGCGCAGCGAGCGGTTGAGCCGCAGCCAGTCGAGCAGCGTCGCACCGGGCGCGACGTCTTTCAGAGCTACGTCGGTGCCGTTCAGGATGAAGCGTATCTCGTTGCGGATCTCTGCCATGTCTCAACTCCCCCGATAGGTCGAGTAGCCATAGGGCGAAATCAAGAGCGGCACATGGTAGTGCCGCGCCTCCGCCATGCCAAAGCGGATAGGCACGATGTCCAGGAAAGCGGGCTCAGGCAGTTTGGCGCCCTGGCCGCGCAGATAGTCGCCGGCGGCGAAGACCAGCTCATATTCGCCGGTGCGGAAATCGGCGCCGGCGAGCAGCGGCGCGTCGCAGCGGCCGTCATCGTTGGTGGCGACGGTCTTGAGATGCGTGCGGTTCCGGCCCTCGATGCGGAAAAGCTCGATCGACAGGCCCTTTGCCGGCCGGCCGGTCGCGGTGTCGAGCACATGGGTCGTCAGGCGCCCACCCTCGGCTTTCGACGTTTCTGCCACTGGCCGCCTCCCATTTCCAGCACGACCGATTGGCCGGTACGTTTCAGGTCAATTGTGCGCCAATTAAAGGCGATGCATAAGCCCTGGTCGAGCGGAGTGCGGCAAAAAGCACTTTCAAAAATTTTCGGGGGAATGCTGCAGCACTCCTTTCGATATCTTCAGTGCAACAGTCGGGCAGGAGCAGACATGCGTTACGATCGGGACATGCGCGGTTACGGGGCCAATCCGCCGGACCCGAAATGGCCCGGCGGCGCGCATGTCGCGGTGCAATTCGTCGTCAACTATGAGGAAGGCGGCGAGAACTGCGTGCTGCATGGCGACAAGGCTTCGGAAGCCTTCCTGTCGGAGATCGTCGGCGCGGCGCCCTGGGTCGGCCAGCGCCACTGGAACATGGAATCCATCTACGAATACGGCGCTCGCGCCGGCTTCTGGCGACTCTACCGGCTGTTCACCGAGGCGCAAGTGCCGGTGACCTGCTACGGCGTCGCCACCGCGCTCGCGCGCTCGCCCGATCAGGTCATGGCGATGCAGGAGGCCGGCTGGGAGATCGCCTCGCATGGGCTGAAATGGATCGACTATCGCGACCATGATGCGGAGGACGAGCGGCGCGACCTCGAGGAGACGATCCGGCTGCATTACGAAGTGACCGGCGCGCGGCCGACCGGCTGGTACACCGGCCGCACCTCGGTCAACACGGTGCGGCTCGTCGCCGAGGAGGGCGGCTTCGACTACGTCTCCGACACCTATGACGACGAGCTGCCCTACTGGTACGACCGCGCCGAGCTGGAGAAACCGCAGCTCATCATCCCCTACACGCTCGACGCCAACGACATGCGCTTCGCGACGCCGCAGGGTTTCAATTCGGGTGACCAGTTCTTCGCCTATCTGAAGGACAGTTTCGACACGCTCTATGCCGAGGGCAAGGCAGGGCGGCCGCGCATGATGAATATCGGCCTGCACTGCCGGCTGGTCGGCCGCCCAGGCCGTGTGGCGGCGCTCAAGCGCTTCGTCGATTATGTGAAGTCGCACGACAAGGTGTGGCTGACCCGGCGCATCGATATCGCCAAGCACTGGCGCGAAACGCATCCCTACGAGGCGCCGGCGCTGCGCCCATCGCGGATGGAGTTCGAGGAATTCGTTCAGGCCTTCGGCGGCGTGTTCGAGCATTCGCCCTGGATCGCCGAGCGCGCCTACGAGCTGGAGCTCGGGCCGGCGCATGACAGCGCCGGCGGCCTGCACAACGCGCTCTGCCGCGTCTTCCGCGCGGCGAGCGAGGCCGAGCGGCTATCCGTGCTCAACGCCCATCCGGACCTTGCGGGCAAGCTGGCGGCGGCCAAGCGGCTGACGCCGGAATCGGCCAAGGAGCAGGCCTCCGCCGGGCTCGACGCGCTGACCGACAAGGAGCGCGAGCTGTTCTCGAAACTCAACGCCGCCTACGTCACCACCTTCGGCTTCCCCTTCATCATTGCGGTCAAGGGCAAGACCAAGGACGAAATCCTGGCGGAGTTCGAGGCGCGGATCGGCAACAGCCGCGGCACCGAGTTCGAAACCGCCTGCAAACAGGTCGAACGCATCGCATTGCTTCGGCTGAAGGACATGCTCCCACTCTGATGTTTGTTTTTACGCAATTCCGGACGGAAGGCTGCGGCGAAGTCGCCGAACCTCATACTTCACGCCTTTCCTGGAATTGCTCTGAGGGCCAGGACCCATGGACATGATCAAGACCGCCGAGCGAACCTATTACGCACCGCAGGGCGGCCATCCCGGCCAGAACGAGCTCTTGACCGGCAGGGCCGTCTTCACCGAGGCCTATGCCGTCATCCCCAAGGGCGTGATGCAGGACATCGTCACCAGCCCGCTGCCGTTCTGGGACAAGACGAGAGCCTGGATCATCGCGAGGCCTCTCTCGGGCTTCGCCGAGACGTTCTCGCAATATATCGTCGAGGTCCTGCCCGGCGGCGGCAGCGACCGGCCCGAGCTCGACGCCGGCGCCGAGGGCGTGCTGTTCGTCGTCGAGGGCTCGCTCACCGTTTCGCTAGCCGGCGAAAAGCATGTGCTTGCCCCCGGCGGCTTCGCCTTCCTGCCGCCCTCCAGCGGATGGACGGTGCGCAACGAAAGCGCCGCCGCCGCCCGTTTCCACTGGATCCGCAAGGCCTATGAGGCGGTCGACGGGCTCGACGTGCCGGAAGCCTTCTTTTCAAGCGACCAGGAGGTAGCGCCGAGCCCGATGCCGGGCACGGAAGGGCGCTGGGCAACGACCCGCTTCGTCGATCCGGCCGACATGCGCCACGACATGCACGTCACCATCGTCACGCTGAAGCCTGGCGCGGTGATACCCTTCGCCGAGACGCATGTCATGGAGCACGGGCTCTATGTGCTGGAAGGTAAGGCCGTCTATCGACTCAACCAGGATTGGGTCGAGGTCGAGGCCGGCGACTTCATGTGGCTGCGCGCCTTTTGCCCGCAGGCCTGCTATGCCGGCGGCCCCGGCAATTTCCGCTATCTGCTCTACAAGGACGTCAACCGCCACGCCAGGCTGAGCGGTTATCTTGGGGGCGGCTATCTTGGAGGCAAGGCGCGGTGAGCCGCATCGTCGCCCGACCGCTGACCCGCGAGAACTTCGCGCCGTTCGGCGACGTCATCGACATGGGCGGCGACAACCGCTACCCGATCAATGGCGGCAAGGCGATGCGCTATCACGACCTCGCCACCGCCGAGGCCACCGGGCCGAATGCCAAGGTGCTGATCTCGATGGTGCGGGGAACGCCCTACGAGATGCCGCTGAAGCTCACCATGGTCGAGCGCCATCCGCTCGGCAGCCAGGCCTTCATCCCGCTGTCGCCGCGGCCGTTCCTGGTCGTCGTCTGCCACGACACCAAGGACGGCCCCGGCGAGCCGCATGCCTTTCTGGCCGGCCCCGGACAAGGCATCAACTACCGCCGCAATCTCTGGCACGGCGTGCTGACGCCGATCGGCGAGGAACAGGATTTTATTATCGTCGACCGCGGCGGGGACGGCTCCAATCTCGAAGAATTCCATTTCTCGCATCCGTACGAAATCCACCTTCCCTGAAAGCTTGCGATTTCCATGACCGACATTTCGCTGATCGACCGCCTGCTCGATGTAATCGAGCACGACATCGTGCCGAAGACGGTGCAGGGCGTTGCCCATGGCAACAAGCTGTTCGGCGCCGCCATCCTGCGGAAAAACGACCGCTCGCTGGTGCTGGCCGAGACCAACAACGAGATGGAAAATCCGCTCTGGCATGGCGAGGTGCACTGCCTGAAGCGCTTCTACGAGATGCCCAAGGCCGAGCGCGTCGACACCAGGGACGCGCTGTTCATCGCCACGCACGAGCCCTGCTCGCTCTGCCTATCGGCGATCACCTGGACCGGCTTCGACAATTTCTACTACCTCTTCAGCCACGAGGATTCGCGCGACAGCTTTGCCATCCCGCACGACCTCAAGATCCTGAAAGAGGTCTTCACACTCGACCCCGGCGGCTACAATGCCGAGAATGCCTATTGGAAGAGCTTTTCCATCCGCCGGCTGGTCAGGGCTTTGCCCGATGCTGAGCGCAAGCGGCTGGAGGCGAGGATCGGCAGGATTGCGGCGCGCTATGACGAGCTGTCGGACGCCTATCAGGCAAGCAAGGCCGACAACGACATCCCGCTGAACTGACGAGGCTTTCTCGATCTTGAATTGCCACCTTTATGGTGGCATATTGGATTGTGGAGAAACGCAGACCCACTTACGATCTTGGTGCGATCAAGGCGACGGTTGGATCTGCCGATACATTAGCCCATCACTACGTCAGCTCTGCGTGACGCGGTCGGCCTTGGTTTCGATCGCGCCGGCATTGTCGAGGTGATCGGCGGCATGACGCGGAAGATGTTCGTGAAATCGATGACAACCTTCGCCGATCACCGCGTCTGGCAGGATGTCTATCATGTGCCGGCGCGCGACCTGCTTCTCTATGTGAAAATTCCAGGCCGATGTCGTGACCGAGTTCACAGTCATGGCATTCAAGGAGAAATGACCATGGCAAGAGAAACCAGCGAAACCATGATCTCTCCCGAAACCGGAGATATCCTGACGCGCGGGGTGCGGCCGTTCACCGTGACCTACAAAGGCGAGAGCATGGTTGTCGACCTGCCGGGCTACTATCCGGCTTCGGCTTCGGACGGAGACGGCATGCATGTCGGGGAGGATATGGCTGCCGTTGATGCCGCCCTGCGTATTCTCAAGGAAAAGATCGATGGCGTGCCAGCGCCGGAAACCATTCGGCGCATGCGCACGAAGCTCAAGCTGTCGCAACGCGAGGCGGGTTCCCTGTTCAAGGTCGGCGAGAATGCCTTCGACAAATATGAGCGGGGCCTGATCGAGCCAAGCGGCCCGACCATTCAGCTGATGACGTTGCTCGAAAAACACCCCGAACTGCTGGACGAATTGCGCTAACAGCCAAGGTCGCATTTTTTGATGCTCCAGTCGCGAATGGCGATTGAAAGTCGTCGCGCTGCGGAGCGTTATGCGCTCCATGAAAACCGTCACCGAATTCCCTCGCAAAGTCGTCGAATTTCCCGACATGGGCATCGTCATGCCGGATGGCTGCCGGCTGTCGGCGCGCATCTGGATGCCCGAGGATGCCGCCGACAATCCCGTGCCCGCGATCCTCGAGCACCTGCCCTACCGCAAGCGCGACGGCACCATTTTTCGCGATCAGCTCACCCATCCCTATTTCGCCGGGCACGGCTATGCCTCGATCCGCGTCGACATGCGCGGCAATGGCGATTCCGAAGGGCTGATGGACGACGAATATTCCGAGCAGGAATTGCAGGACGCCTGCGACGTCATTGCCTGGGCGGCGGCCCAGCCCTGGTGCAACGGCAATGTCGGCATGATGGGCATTTCCTGGGGGGGCTTCAACTGCCTGCAGGTGGCGGCGAAGCAGCCGCCGGCGCTGAAGGCCGTGATCAGCCTCTGCTCGACCGTCGACCGCTATGCCGACGACATCCACTACAAGGGCGGCTGCCTGCTTTTGGAAAATTTCGGCTGGGCCTCGACGATGCTGTCCTATTCGTCGCGGCCGCCGGATCCGGCGATCGCCGGCGGCAATCGCTGGCGGGATTTGTGGCTGAGCCGGCTGGAGAACCAGTCTTTCCTGTTGCCGCTGTGGCTCAGCCACCAGCATCGGGACGCCTATTGGAAACGTGGCTCGATCTGTGAGGATTTTTCCGCGGTGAAAGCCGCCGTGCTGTCGATCGGCGGCTGGCATGACGGCTACCGCAACACGATCTCCAATCTCGTCACCGGCATCCAGTCGCCGGTCAAAGGCATCGTCGGCCCCTGGATCCACAAATACCCGCACTACGCCGGACCCAAGCCGGCCATCGGCTTCCTGCAGGAGGCGCTCCGCTGGTGGGACCGCTGGCTGAAGGGTGCTGCGACCGGAGTCGAGGCCGATCCGGCCTACCGCGCCTATGTGATGGACAGCGTGCGGCCGGCGCGCTGGCACCCGGAACGGCCGGGCCGCTGGGTGGCGGAGCGGGAATGGCCGTCGGCCAACATCAAGGTTGAGGCGACCGAACTCATTCCGGCGGGCGCCAAGCCCTCGCTCGTGGCTTCACCGCAGACCTGCGGACTTGCCGGCGGCGAGTATTTTCCCTTCACCTTCGGGCCGGAACTGCCGGGCGACCAGCGCTCCGACGACGCGCTGTCGGTGTGCTTCGACCAGCCCGAACTCGGCGAGGCGATCGACATCGTCGGGGCGCCGGAACTCGAAGTCCGGCTTGCCTCCGACCGACCCCAGGCCAACCTGGCGGTGCGGCTTTGCGACGTGCATCCCGACGGCGCGTCGGAGCTGATCTCCTATGGCGTACTCAATCTCACGCACCGCAACTCGCATGAATTCCCGCAAGCGCTTGTTCCGGGCGAGACGGTGTCGGCGCGCGTGGTGCTCGACCAGTGCGCCTACCGGGTGCCGGCCGGCCACAAATTGCGCGTCGCCGTTTCCACCGCCTACTGGCCGATGATCTGGCCCTCGCCGGAGCCGGTGCGGCTCGATCTGGCGCAGGCGACGCTGCAATTGCCGCTGCGCCCGCTGGCGAAAGGCAATGAGGTTTCGTTTCCTGAGCCGGAAGGCGCGACTCCCTGGGCGACCGAGACGATCCGGCCGGCGAACTCCGAACGCCATGTCGACCGCGATGAGAAGACCGGGCTGGTCACGCTTTCCATAGTTGACGATTTCGGCGCGGTGCGCGACCTCGACCACGGTCTGGTCAATGGCAGCATCGTGCGCGAGACATGGGCGATCCATCCCGACGATCCGCTGTCGGCCACCGGAGCGACGCATTGGACGCAGACATTGTCGCGCAATGGATGGTCGGTGCGGACCGAAACTTTTGCCGAGATGCGATCGGACGCCGCAAACTTCATCGTCAGCGCCAGAATCGAAGCCTATGAGGGTGAAAAACTGGTCTTCGAGCGCGGCTTCCAGCAGGCGATTCCCCGCGCCCTGGTTTGAGCCAGGGCAGATTGGGCCAAATGCGACGTGCGATTTACGCCACCGTATGTCGCATTCGGTCTTGCCTGCCGCTTTCCCTTACGGTCATTATCTCCTCCAATAGCAAGAAACGACCCTAAGGTCGGATATCCAGAGTGAGGAACCATAAATGTCCAACGAACTTGACTATCTCAGCCGGCGAGTCGCGGCCGGAAAACTCAGCCGTCGCGACTTTCTCGGTCGCGCCGCCGCGCTTGGCGTCACGGCCACCTTCGCCAACTCGCTGCTCTCCCGCGCCGTGCGCGCTGCCGGCCCGGTCAAGGGCGGCACGCTGAAGGCTGGCCTGCAGGGTGGTGAATCCACCAACAGCCTCGATCCGGCGACCTTCCTCAGTCAGGTTCCGTTCGCCTTCGGCAAATGCTGGGGCGAGACGCTGGTCGAACTGGCGCCGGGCGGCGGCGTCGAATATCTCATCGCCGAGGAGATCGGCAGCTCCAAGGACGCCAAGACCTGGACGATGAAGATCCGCAAGGGCGTCCAGTTCCACAATGGCAAGGAAGTGACGCCGGACGACGTGGTGGCGACGCTGAAGCGCCACAGCGACGAGAAGTCGAAGTCAGGCGCGCTCGGCGTCCTGAAGAGCATCGACACCATCAAGGCCGATGGCGGCAATGTCGTGGTCACGCTGAAGGACCCGAACGCCGACATGCCTTACCTGATGGCGGACTACCACCTGATCATCCAGCCGAATGGCGGCATGGACAAGCCGGATGCCGGCATCGGCACCGGCCCGTACAAGATCACCGTCAACCAGCCCGGCGTGAAGCATGGCGGCGAGCGCTTCGCCAATTACTGGCAGGCCGACAAATATGGCCACGCCGACCAGGTCGAGATCGTCGTCGTCAACGATCCGACGGCGCGCATGGCCGCTCTGCAGGGCGGTCAGGTGAACATGATCAACCGCGTCGAGCCGAAGATCGTCGATCTGGTCAAGCGGCTGCCCGGCGTCACCATCCGCGCCGCCTCGGGCCGCGGCTTCTATCCCTTCAACATGTTCTGCGACACCGCGCCCTTCGACAACAACGACCTCCGCATGGCGCTGAAGCTCGCCATGGACCGCGAGGAGATGCTGACCAAGATCCTGCGCGGCTACGGCGAGGTCGGCAACGACATGCCCGTCAACAAGGCCTATCCGCTGTTCGCAGGCGATTTCGAGCAGCGCAAGTTCGATCCTGAGAAGGCGGCCGCGGCTTACAAGAAATCGGGCCATAGCGGTTCGATTTTGCTGCGCACCTCCGACGTCGCCTTCCCGGGTGCCGTGGACGCAGCCCAGCTCTATCAGCAGAGCTGCGCCAAGGCCGGTATCAAGATCGAGATCAAGCGCGAGCCGGGCGACGGCTACTGGACGGAAGTCTGGAACAAGCAGCCTTTCTCGCTCTCCTATTGGGGCGGCCGCCCGACCCAGGACCAGATGTATTCGACCGCCTATCTCTCGACCGCCGACTGGAACGACACTCGCTGGAAGCGCCCGGATTTCGACAAGATGGTGCTTACGGCTCGCGGCGAGCTCGACGAAGCCAAGCGCAAGAAGATCTATCGCGACATGGGCGAGATCATGCGCGACGAAGGCGGCCTGATCGTGCCGTTCTTCAACCAGTTCGTCGATGCGACCGGCAAGGGCGTCGAAGGCTGGGTCGACAACCCGGCGCAGGAACTCAGCAACGGCCACGCCCTGATCGAGTGCTGGCTGCAGGCTTGACGAAGGACAAAGGAAGGGCCGGCGCGAGCCGGCCCTTCCCGGCTTTCATGGCCCGCCCGAAAGGCGGGTGTCATCCCTTCTTCACCATTGCGGGTAGCCGATGTCGTCTCCGATCCTGAGATTGGTCGCTCAGCGCGTCTTGCTGGGCCTGGTTCTTCTTTTGGCCGTTTCCGTGCTGATCTTCGCCGGCACGCAGATCTTGCCGGGCGACGTCGCCCAGGCGATCCTCGGCCAGTCGGCTACGCCGGAGGCGCTGGCGAACCTGCGCGAGCAGCTCGGGCTCAACGACCCGGCCTGGCTGCGCTACGTGCACTGGCTTTGGGGCATCCTGCATGGCGATTTCGGCACGGCGCAGTCGAGCGGGCTGGATATTGCTACCTCGATCAGCACCCGGCTGAAGAACACGCTTTTCTTGGCCGCCTGCGCGGCAATCGTCGCCGTGCCGCTGGCGATCATCCTCGGCCTGATCGCGGTGCGCTATCGCAACGGCTTCGTCGACAAGCTGATCTCCGGCCTGGCGCTGGCCTCGACATCGTTCCCGGAATTCTTCATCGGCTATGTGCTGATCTTCGTGTTTGCCGTGCACTGGCAGATCTTCCCGAGCATCTCGACGGTGGACGACTCCACGCCTTTTCTCGAAAGGCTGCAGGCCGTAGTGCTGCCGGCGACTGCGCTCACCCTGGTGGTGCTCGCCCATATGATGCGCATGACGCGCGCGGCGATCCTCAACGTCATGCAGTCGGCCTATATCGAGACGGCCGAGCTCAAGGGGCTGAAACCCTTCGATATCATCCGCAAGCATGCTTTCCCGAACGCGATAGCGCCGGTCGTCAACGTCGTCATGCTCAACCTCGCCTATCTCATCGTCGGCGTCGTGGTGGTGGAGGTGATCTTCGTCTATCCGGGCATGGGGCAATATCTAGTCGACCATGTCGCCAAACGCGACGTACCGGTGGTGCAGGCGGTCGGCCTGATTTTCGCCGCGGTCTACATCACGCTCAACATCGTCGCGGACATCGCCGCCATCGTGGCCAATCCGCGGCTGCGGCATCCGAAGTGACGGGAGCATCCGAAATGACGGGCCGGATGCAAGAGAAGGGGAACTGAGGCGAATGGCGCTACGACAAATCCCAGTCACCGCCTGGATCGGGCTGATCCTGACCGGCGCTTTCGCGTTCTGCGCCATCTTCGCGCCCTGGGTCGCGCCGCATGGCAATGGCGAGATCGTCGGCGACGTTTGGGAGCCGATGTCGGCGGCGCACTGGCTGGGGACCGACAATCTCGGCCGCGATCTTATCTCGCGCATGATCTACGGTGCGCGCATCACCATGGAGATCGCGGTGGCGGCGACGGCGCTGTCCTTCTCGCTGGGCTCGATCCTCGGTTTCACGGCGGCTGTCTTCGGCGGCTGGTTCGACACGCTGCTGTCACGTTTCGTCGACCTTCTGATGTCGATCCCGACGCTGATCTTCGGCCTCGTCGTCTTGTCGGTGCTGCCGACGAACACGCTGACACTGATCCTGGTCATGGGCATTTTGGATTCCACCCGCGTCTATCGCCTGTCGCGCGCCGTCGCCGTCGACATCAACGTCATGGACTTCGTCGAGGCGGCGAAGCTGCGCGGCGAAGGGAAAGCCTGGATCATCTTCCGCGAGATCCTGCCCAACGCGCTGTCGCCGCTGGTGGCGGAGCTCGGCGTGCGCTTCATCTTCGCGGTGCTCTTCCTGTCGGCGCTCTCCTTCCTCGGCCTTGGCGTGCAGCCGCCGGATTCGGATTGGGGCGGCATGGTCAAGGAGAACAAGGACGGCATTGTGTTCGGCATTCCGGCGGCGCTGATCCCGGCGGCCGCGATCGCGGTGTTGGCGATCTCCGTGAACCTCGTCGCCGACTGGGTGCTCAACCGCACGACGAGCCTGAAGGGAGGGCGCGGCTGATGGTCGACACCAAGGCAAATTCAGGCAAGCTCCTCGATATTCGCAATCTGCGCATCGAGGCGATGGTCTATCCCCCGGGCGAAGCGCCGAAGACGATCACGCTCGTCCACGACGTTTCGCTGACGCTTGAAAAGGGCAAGGTGCTCGGTCTCATCGGCGAATCCGGCGCGGGCAAATCGACCATCGGCCTGTCGTCCATGGCGTACGGCCGCGGCGGCGTGCGCATCACCGGCGGCGAGGTCATCCTCAACGGCCGCGACATCCTGAAAGCCGGACCGAAAGGCGTTCGGGCGCTGCGCGGACGCGAGGTGTGCTATGTCGCGCAGTCGGCGGCGGCCGCCTTCAATCCGGCGCACAAGCTGATCGACCAAGTGGTCGAGGCCGCCATGCTGCACGGCACCGCGACCCGCGCCGAGGCCGAGAAACGCGCCGTCGCACTGTTCAAGAAGCTCAGCCTGCCCAATCCCGAAACGATCGGCGAGCGCTACCCGCACCAGGTCTCCGGCGGCCAGCTGCAGCGCGTGATGACGGCGATGGCGCTCTGCTCGGAGCCCGACCTGATCGTCTTCGACGAGCCGACCACGGCGCTCGACGTGACGACGCAGATCGACGTGCTGGCGGCGATCAAGGACGCCATCCGCGACACGCATGTGGCGGCCCTCTACATCACGCATGACCTTGCCGTCGTGGCCCAGGTCTCGGACGAGATCATGGTCCTGCGCCACGGCCGGCTGGTCGAATGGGGCGGCACGCGGCAGATCATCAAGGAGCCGCGCCAGGAATACACCAACGCGCTGGTTTCGGTGCATGAGATCGAGCACAAGGAACAGCAGCCCGGCACAACGCCCTTCCTGTCGGTGAAGAATGTGACCGCCGCCTATGGCGGTGGGCATGTGAAGGTGTTGAAGAATGTCTCCGTCGACATCTATCCGGCACAGACGCTGGCCGTCGTCGGCGAGAGCGGCTCCGGCAAGTCGACGCTGGCGCGCGCCATCACCGGCCTGTTGCCGCCCGCGGAAGGCACCGTCACCTTCGACGGCAGACCGCTCGCCAACAGGCTAGCCGACCGGCCCAAGGAGGATCTGCGGCAGCTACAGATGATCTACCAGATGGCCGACGTGGCGATGAACCCGCGCCAGACGGTGGGCACCATCATAGGCCGGCCGCTGGAATTCTATTTCGGCATGAGGGGACGCGAGCGCGACAAGCGTGTCGCCGAGCTGCTCGATGAGATCGAGATGGGCAAGGGTTTCGTCGACCGCTATCCGGCCGAGCTGTCCGGCGGCCAGAAGCAGCGCGTCTGCATCGCCCGTTCACTCGCGGCGAAGCCGAAGCTGATCATCTGCGACGAGGTGACGTCGGCGCTCGACCCGCTGGTCGCCCACGGCATCCTCAAGCTGCTCTTGGACCTGCAGCAGCATGAAAAGGTCGCCTATTTGTTCATCACCCACGATCTGGCGACGGTTAAGTCGATCGCCGATTCGATCGCGGTCATGTATCGCGGCGAGGTGGTGCGCTACGGCTCCAAGAGCAAGGTGCTGACGCCGCCTTTCGACGCTTATACGGACCTGCTGCTCTCCTCCGTGCCGGAAATGGAAATCGGCTGGTTGGAGAAGGCGATCAAAGGGCGGCGCATGGAAAGCGCCGGCAATTAGCCTGCGAAAAAGTCCGCTCCCAACGCGGCCGCTGTCATGCGGCTGCAATGCGGAAAGGGAAAGATCGGCTGCGCGCAGGTAGAGCTCGCAGCCAAATCAACTACGAAAAAAGGGGGCAGGACATGCAGACGGAACTCGACCATCTCACCGCACTCGCCGGCAAGGGCAGGATCTCGCGGCGCGATTTCCTCGGCCGCGCGGCGGCACTCGGCGTCTCGGCGGCGCTGGCCACGACGCTTGCCGGCAAGGCTTTCGCCGCGAGCCCTGTAAAGGGCGGCATCATCAGGGCCGGCCTGCAGGGCGGTGAATCGACCAACAGCCTCGACCCGGCGCTGAATCTCAGCCAGGTGACCTACAATTTCTGCAAACAGTGGGGCGAATTCCTTGTCCGGCTGACGCCCGACGGCGGTGTCGAGAACCTGATCGCCGAGGAGATCGGCGCCTCGGCCGACGCCAAGACCTGGACGATGAAGATCCGCGGCGGCATCGAATTCCACAACGGCAAGACGGTGACGGCGGAAGATGTCGTCGCGACGCTCGAGCGCCACGCCGACGAGAAGTCGAAATCCGGCGCGCTCGGCGTTCTGAAGAACATCAAGACCATCAAGGCGAGCGGCAAGGAGGTGGTGGTGACGCTCGGCGACGCCGATGCCGACTTCCCCTATCTGATGGCCGACTACCACCTCGTCATCCAGCCGAGTGGCGGCAAGGATAACCCTAATGCCGGCATCAGCGCCGGCCCGTACAAGGTCGTCGTCAACCAGCCCGGCGTAAAGCATGGCGGCGAGCGCTTCGCCAATTACTGGCGCAGCGACAAGGCCGGCCATGCCGACCGGATCGAGATCGTCGTCATCAACGACCCTACGGCCAGGCTTGCGGCGCTGCAGGGCGGCCAGGTGCATCTCATCAACCGCGTCGAGCCCAAGGTGGTCGATCTGGTGAAGCGCATGCCGGGCGTCAGGATCGAGAACGTTGCGGGGCGCGGCTACTACCCGTTCAACATGTTCTGCGACACCGCGCCCTTCGACAACAACGACCTCAGGATGGCGCTGAAGCTCGCCATGGACCGCGAGGAGATGCTGGACAAGATCCTGCGCGGCTATGGCTCGGTCGGCAACGACTTCCCGATCAACGAAGCCTATCCGCTGTTTTCCGCCGACATTGAGCAGCGCAAGTTCGACCCGGAAAAGGCGGCTGCCGCCTACAAGAAGTCGGGCCATAGCGGCTCGATCCTGCTCCGCACCTCGGATGTCGCCTTCCCCGGCGCGGTCGACGCCGCCCAGCTCTACCAGCAGAGCTGTGCCAAGGCGGGCATCAAAATAGAGATCAAGCGCGAGCCCGGCGACGGTTATTGGTCGGAAGTCTGGAACAAGCAGCCCTTCTCGCTCTCCTACTGGGGCGGGCGGCCGACCCAGGGGCAGATGTATTCCACCGGCTATCTGTCGACCGCCGACTGGAACGACACGCGCTTCAAGCGGCCCGAATTCGACAAGATGCTCTACACGGCGCGCGCCGAGCTGGATCAGGCCAAGCGCAAGGCGATCTACCGCGACATGGCGATGCTGATGCGCGACGAAGGCGGCCTGATCGTGCCGTTCTTCAACCAGTTCGTCGACGCCGCCAACACCAAGAAGGTCAGCGGCTGGGTGAAGAACCCCAATGGCGAGATGATGGACGGCTACGCGCTCTGCGAGTGCTGGCTGAACGCCTGATATCAAGCTATCCAAAGGAGCGCCGCGTGTCCGCGCGACACGCGGCGCTTTCGTTTCGAAGAACAGTCACAGGAACGTTTCGTGGCGCTCAAATCCAAACTGCTACTGATCATCCTCGACGGCGTGCCCTACCGGAACTGGCGCCGGCTGATGGGCAATCTCGAAGGCTGGGCTCAGTCGGGCGAGGCGCAGGTATGGAAGATGCGCTCGGTGCTGCCGTCGACGTCGGCCTGCTGCTACGCCTCGATTCACACCGGGGTGACGCCGCAGGTGCACGGCATCCTTTCCAACGAGAACCGCTTCCGCGTCACGCAACCGGATATCTTCTCGGAAGTGAGCAAGGTCGGCGGCAAGACGGGCGCGGTGACCCATTCCTACTGGTCGGAATTCTTCCGCTCGTATCCGTTCGACCTTGTCGAGGACATGGAGTTCGACGATCCAAGCGGACCGATCACGCATGGCCGCTTCCACACCATGACCGGCTACAATCTCAAGAACCAGATGACGCCGAGCGACGTCGACCTGTTCGCGACACTGACCATGCTGACCAAACGCCACCGCATCGACTACGGCATCCTGCACACCTGCACGCTGGACTCGATGGGCCATCGTTTCGGCCATGACTGCCATGAGATGGACCATGCCTGCTACGCCATGGACGGAATGCTCGCAGCCTTCCTGCCGCAATGGCGCCAAGCCGGCTATGAAGTGATCGTGACGGCCGACCATGGCCAGACCGACCGGGGCCACCATGGCGGCCATGACGACGCGATGCAGGATTTCGCGCTGTATTATTTCGGTCCTGCGAAGGGCCCCCAGGCCGACACGCTGCTCGATCAGCTGCAGCTCGCGCCGACGGTGCTGAGCCGGCTTGGCGTTGCGATACCCGAGACGATGAAGGCGAGGGTGTTTTTGGTTTAGCTTTCCCCAGGGGGAGAAGGGGAAATCCTGCCTACTGGCAACGCCCCCTTTCTTCGGTTAGCCTCCGAAAAATCCTTGGCGGAGGGTGAACCTTTTTGGACCGATCAGCGACAGAGCCACGAGGAGCCAGGCGGCTCGACCGGCCATGAATGCGGCGACGGAAACCGATCGCGCGCTTGTAGACCGGGTCGCGAAGGGCGACCGGGCCGCCGTTCGGCTCCTGTTCATGCGTCACCACGCGCGGATCTACCGCTTCGTGGCGCGCCAGACGGGATCGGAAATGATGGCCGACGATATCGCGAACGAGGTTTTTCTCGAGCTTTGGAAACAGGCGCCCAGCTTTGAGGGCCGATCCGAAGTTTCGACGTGGCTGCTCGGCATCGCCCGCTTCAAGGCGCTGTCTTCGCTGCGCAAGAAGAAGGAAGATTGGATCGACGACGACGACGCGGCGCAGGTTCCCGACGGCGCCGACACGCCGGAAATCGTCACCATGAAGGAGGACAAGGCCGCCGCCTTGCGCCGCTTCGTCGATGCCTTGGCTGAGGAACACCGCACGGTGATCGATCTTGCCTATTACCACGGCCAGTCGGTGACCGAGATCGGCGAGGTGCTCGGCATTCCGGTCGCGACCGTCAAGACCAGGATGTTCTACGCCCGCAAGAAACTCGGCGAAGCGTTGAAGGCCGCTGGTTACGACAGGGGGTGGCCATGAGTGCCGCTGAAAAGATGTCGCGCCGCGACGAGATGGAGACGCTGCTGCCGTTCTATCTGAACGGCTCGCTGGAAGGCGCCGAGCTGGAGGCCGTCGAGGAATGGCTGGCGACCGATCCGGCGGCGCTTGCCGCCCTTGGCGAGGCAGAGGCCGAGTTCTCCGGCACCGCCGCCGCCAACGAAGCGATCCGCCCACCCGCCGATGCGCTGAGCCGTTTTACCAGGGCGCTCGACGCCGAGGCTGGCCCCGTGCGCGCACCCGGCCAATCCTGGCTGGCGAAACTCTTCGGCCGGGTGACGGCAATGCCCGCCGGCGTTGCCTGGGCCGCGGCCGCGGCACTGCTTGCGCTGGTCATCGTGCAGTCCTTCGAACGGCCGGGGGGCAAGGGCAACGACTTCGAGGTGGCCGGCGCCGAGGACGATCTGGCGAAGCTGCCTTTCGCGCTGGTCAAGTTCAAGCCGGATGCCAAGATGGCCGATGTCGCCGCCTTCCTCGGCCAGAACGGGCTGAAGATCGCCGGCGGCCCGACCGCGGACGGCGTGTTCCACCTGACGATCCCGGCCAGCACAGCGGCCGATTACGACAGGCTCGTCGGCCTTGTTGCGGCCCAGCCATTCGCGGATGCTGTGATCCAGGGAAGGAAACCGGCCGATGGCGGCTAACGCAATTCCAGGAAAAATACGCCGTGGTTTTCCGTCCGGACTTGCGTCGGGACCAAGGATCATTCTTCACACGGTAATCCTCGCGGCCACATTTGCCGCCGCGCCCGCGTTCGCGCAGACCAATGATCCCAACCTGACGCAAAAACAGCTCGATTGCCTGAACCGCACGACGGCGGCGGGCGGCGGCTGCAGCGACAATGGCGCAGCGAATGGTGGCCGAACGCCAGGCGCAGGGACCGCCACGGGCGGCGCGGTGTTCCTGCCGGCGCTGATCGTCGATCTGTTCCCGAACCCGCCGGCGAGTGCGGCTCCGCAAACGCCCGCGCCTTCCAACGGATCATCGTCGTCGAACGGTTCCAGCAGCACCCCGCCGCCCGCTCCGGCGCCGAGCGGTCCGGTCACGGTGCCGCAAGGCCTCAATCTGGCCGAACCGCCGCGCGCCATCGCCGGCGCGTTCGTGCCCGACGAGGTGCTGGTGACGGTCGCCGGCGACCCCGGCGTGGTGCAGCAGATCGCCAATTCCTTCGGCCTGCAGGTGCGTTCGCAGCGCCAGTCGCGGCTGCTCGGCACCACTTTGGTGCGCTTCGGCATCACCGACGGGCGACCTGTCGGCGTGGTGCTGGCGCAGCTCGCCGCCGACGGCCGCACACAGCGACGCGAACCGAACCACATCTACACGCTGCAGCAGGCGGCCGGCATCGTGAACTATGCTTTCGACCGCATCGCGCTCGATTCGAAAGAAGCGACCGGCGAGAATGTGCGGGTCGCCGTTATCGATACGGGTATCGACGACAGCAATCCGGCGCTCGCCGGCGTCATTGCCGACCAATATGACGCCATGCCCAACGTGCCGATCGAGAAGCGCGATCACGGCACCTCGGTCGACGGGCTGATCGCCGGCATCGGACCGCTGGAAGGCATGGCGCCGGGCGCTAAAATCTATCACGCGCGCGCCTTCGAAGGCGGCAAGTCGACCATGGACGTCATCCTCTCGGCGCTCGACTGGGCGGCCGAGCAGAATGTGCGCATCATCAATATGAGCTTCGTCGGCCCGAAGAACGACCTGCTCGGCACCGCCTGCCGCAATGCGCGGGCGATGGGCATGGTGCTGGTGGCCGCCGCCGGCAACAACGGCCCGAAAGCGCCCTATGGCTATCCTGCCGCTTTCGACGGCGTGATCGCGGTGACCGCCACCGACGCCAAGGACGGGCTGATGCCGCAGGCCAATCGCGGCGCCTATGTCTTCATCTCGGCGCCGGGCGTCGAGATGGTGGCGCCGAGCGGGGCCGGCTCGGACGTGGTGACCGGCACGTCCTTCGCCGCCGCGATCGTCTCCGGCGCCATCGCCAACCTGATCCACGCCGCGCCGGACCGCACGGCTGACGAGATCGAGAAGGCGCTTGCCGCAACGGCCAAGGATCTTGGGCCCAAGGGGCGGGACAATGACTTCGGCTATGGGCTGCTGGACATCAAGGCGGCTGGAGCGGCGAAGGAGTGAGTCTCGTGCAGTCGGCTATCCTACCTGCGGGATGGCGGCGGCCAATTGCCAACTTAAAGCGCCGGCCCCAGCCGGACAGGGCTTCCATCATGGAAACGCGACATCCGGAAGCGGCTGAGATCGTGCCCGATGTCATTTCCCTGGATAAGGTCGGAGACGACGCGGCCTATGCCAGGCCCGATGCCGAAGCCATGGCCGCACATTCCCGTTGCGACGAAAAGACCGCCGATTGCCCGCACCTTGTCCACCACGGGGACGACGTCGGGCATGGCGTCGATCATACCGCCCCAGCCCGCCTTCAGGCGAACCGTCTCGAACCGGGGGAAAAGCTGTTTGAAATTGCGCTCGATCAACCGAAGCTTTGCCGGCTCAGGAGCCGGGTCGAGCACCCGCATTCTCTCGAAAGGACTCTCTGAATCCGGCGCCCAATTGCGCGGCGTCGACCAGCCATCGGGGTAGCCCGACGGGGCGAACGGGAAATAGCGCGTTCCGAACGGATTGTCCCTGAGGGCGGGAAGATATTGAGTGAAGTGACGGAACGCGTCAGGCCCCAAATAAAGCAAGTGGCTGCCGCCCGCGGCGAGCGTGTATCCGCCATCCTGCCTGCGCCTGAAGGCGATGTGATCGTCGGCGGCCGCGCCTGCATAGATCTCGGGCAAGGGTTCCGTCGCGGCCACGGTGACGCGGACGCTGAGCTGGGGGATGGACACGCCGTGCCTCGCCAGGAACAGGGAAGACCACGCGCCGCCCGCGACCAGCACGGTGGAGGCCTCGATATATCCCGCCTCGGTCCACACGCCCTTGATTCTGCCGGCCGCGATGTCGAGGGTGCGCACGGCGCAATTCTCGACGATCCTGGCGCCTTTTCGCACGGCAAGCCTGGCCAGCGCCGGCACCGCCAACCAAGGCTCCGCGCGCATATCGGAGGGCGTCGTCATCGCGCCCGCGAATCTGCGCGACATGCCGGTGATGAGTTTCGCAGTCTCGTCGGCGTCCAGAAGGCGCGTGTCGAGCTCATGGATCGCGGCGATCCGCATGAATTCTTCGAACTTGGCCATGTCCTTGTCGGCGTCCGCCAGGTACGTCACGCCGGTCTGGTTCAGCCCGATGTCCTCGCCGCATTCCTCGGCCAGTTGCCGCCACAGGCGACAAGCCTCGATGACGATCGGCAGCTCATCTGCGTCTCGCCCCTGCTTCCTGATCCAGCCCCAGTTTCGCGAGGACTGCTCGGCCGCGACGCGCCCTTTTTCCAGCAGCGTCACCGGAATGTTTCGGGCCGCAAGGAAAAGGGCCGTCGTTACGCCGATGACACCGCCACCGACGATCACCACCTCCGAAGCCTTGGGCGGCGGCCCAGGGTGTTGGATTGGATCCGCTTCGGTGAACGGGAATGTCGGCAAGTGGCGCACCCGGAAGGACTGGTTGACCGTTCTGGCTTACCGGTTGTCAGCGTCCAAGATCAGGAGCAGCGGAAGGCGGACTGTTGTCCCACGACCGCAAAGGCACCCTGCAAAGCGGGTGGGCGGCGGAGCTGTGGGTCCTGACCTCTACCGGCGCCCAAGTGGCTTGTCAGGCGCATTCCGCAGGATACTGGACCCTAGATCGTGATGGCGTTCCGTTGAGTCGCCCCCACGATCTAACTCTTTGTTGGAGCATGATCTTTCTCCGAAAACCGGTTTCCACTTTTCGGGATCATGCTCTAGACGCAGCACAGCCTCCAACAGGTACTCCGTCCATCGTTACTTCTCTCGAAGGCGGACCAAACCCGTTGGAAGAGAGTTAAGAAACAACACCAGGCAAACGCAGAGAAGCACGACGTCTTTGTAGAGAAATTCTCCAGCCAGATTCCATGCAATTGGGTCGGTGGAAATGCTCCATACGACAACGCCGGGGGTCGTGAAGAAAAATGACCAAGTGATGAGAAACGTACCGACCCCGATCAAGGCGCCCAAGGCAGACAGGATAGGCACAAAAGCCCCCAACGCCAAAAGAGCAGCCGTCGCCAACTCGATACAGCCCAGAAGATAAGCCTCTCCTCTAATTCCAAAAATCTGGAGCCAAGAAACGAACGGGCTGTTTGAGATGAATAGAGCAACTCCTTGCGCTGACTGCGGTGTGAACTTCTGGATGCCGAAGGATACTAAAATTAGCACCATTACCCACCTGAGGATGGCGAGCGGCCAATAAGAGCCGAAGCCTGTCTCAGCGACGTTAAACTCTCTATGCATGCTATGTCCTTTGCCGGAAGCGATATGCCATGCCAAGGAGCCGCAGCCAGCGGTGGATTGGCAAGCTGCAGGCTCTTGAAGGGGCGTCCAGCTACTTCGTCGGCAGAGATATTTCGTTACATCATCAGACTGGAAGAACTAGGGTGCTCCGCTATAGCGGCGCCCCAGCGACGGACCCTCGCACCACCAAGTCCACCGGCCAGACCTCTCCGCGTGCCCCCTCTTCGAGCCCCGAAATCCGCGCCGCGAGCCGCTCGGCGACACGCGCGCCGGCGAGGCGGATCGAAGAGCGCGTCGTCGACAGCGGTACCGGGAAGTTTTCCGGCCGCAGCCAGGGGAAGACGTCGTCATGGGCGACCAGCGAGAGGTCGCCCGGTATGGTCAGGCCGAGATCGCGCACGGCGCGCACGACGCCCAGCGCCATGATGAGACTGGAGCAGACGATCGCCGTCGGCGGCTCGTTTTCCTCGAGCAGGCGGCGGGCGGCTCGGTAGCCGTTCTCCTCGGTCATGGTGACCGAGCGGATGTGGCGTTCGCCGAGCGTCAGCCCGCTCGCGGCAAGCGCGCGGCCCACGCCGCGCTCGCGGTGGATGGCGAAGGTTTCGCGATCGTTGCCGTTGATCAGCGCCAGGCGCTTGTGGCCGAGCTGGACCAGCAGGCGGGCCGCTTCGTGGAAAGCGCCCTCATTGTCGATGTCGAGATAGGGGTAGTCGAAGTCGAAGCCCTCGCTGCGGCCGTGGACAATGAAGGGAATGCCCAGCGTGTTGACGAGCGCCAGCCGCTTGTCGGCCGGACGCGGCGAGGAGATGTAGACGGCGTCGACCTGGCGGTTGGCGACGATGCGCCGGTAGGTCGTCTCTTCGTCGTCGGCATCGGCGGGCGAAAGCACGAGGTCGAGCTCATGCGCGCGGGCATAGTCGCCGAGGCCGGAGAGGAATTCTACGAAGTGCGGATCGATATCGACGGCAGCCCCTGTCGGCAGCACATAGCCGATCATTCCAGACTTGCCGGTGGCAAGGCGGCGCGCGCTGGGGTTCGGCCGGTAGCCGTGGCGCTTGGCGGCATCAATGACCCGGCGCCGGGTTTCCTCATTGACCTCGGGATAGCCGTTCAGCGCCCGGCTCACCGTGGTCTGCGAGAGCGACAGCATATGCGAGAGTTGCTTGAGGTTCATCGAAGGCCTCCAGCCTCAAAGCGCTTTCAACTTGAATCGATCCGATGATTGTTGGCAAGGCCGCCAAGCACGACCGGACCTTAAATGCCCATCAGCGCCGTTTGAAGCAAAATTGCTGCTGCAGCGCCAAAAAAGCATGCTGCAGTGCACCTTACCTCTCCCCTTACGCCAGATTTAAATCGATTAATGAACTCTCCCTCTTGACTTCCAAAGGATTCAATGGCGAGATCAAATTAGCCAAAGCGCTTTGGAAGTCTCTTCGAAAGGTTGCGGTTGCCCTTTCGCTGAGTCACAGTTCCGCGGGCGTCGGCGGACGAAATGGAGGTTTCGTCCTGTTTGTGACCACTGGGAGGATTTGCGATGAAGAAAATGCTTCTTTTGGGTGCGGCATTCGCGGCACTCGCCCTCAGCCTGCCGGCGCAAGCCGAACTGAAGTTCAAGCCGGGCGAGGATTCTAAATTTCATTGGTCGAACTACGACGACCTGAAGAAGGTCGATCTCAAGGGCGAGACGCTGACCATCTTCGGGCCGTGGCGCGGCGAGGACGAGACGCTTGTGCGTTCGGTTCTCGACTATTTCCAGGAAGCGACCGGCGCGGACGTGAAATATTCCTCGTCCGAGAATTATGAGCAGCAGATCGTCATCGACACCCAGGCAGGCAGCCCACCCAACATCGCCGTCCTGCCGCAGCCCGGCCTGATCCAGGACCTTGCCTCCAAGGGCGTGCTCACCCCGCTGGGCGACGACGTCGCCGCCTGGATCAAGGAGAACTACGCCGCCGGCGATTCCTGGGCCAAGCTCGGCACCTATAACGGTAAGGACGGCAAGCCCGGCTTCTACGCCTTTCCCTACAAGATCGACGTGAAGGGACTGGTCTGGTACTCGCCCGACAATTTTGACGAGGCCGGCTACAAGGTACCGAAGACCCAGGAAGAGCTTGCCGACCTCGAAAAGAAGATCATCGCCGATGGCGGAAAGCCCTGGTGCATCGGGCTCGGGTCCGGCGGCGCCACCGGCTGGCCGGCGACCGATTGGGTCGAAGATATCATGCTGAGGACCCAGCCGCCGGAGGTCTACGACAAGTGGGTCAAGAACGAGATCCCGTTCACCGACCCGGCCGTGGTCAACGCCATCGACATCTTCGGCAAGATCGCCACCGACGACAAGATGGTGGACGGCGGCGCCAAGGCGGTCGCGGCGACCGACTTCCGCGACAGTCCGAAGGGCCTCTTCACCGTGCCGCCCAAGTGCTACATGCATCATCAGGCGTCGTTCATCCCGTCCTTCTTCCCGGAGAACGTGAAGCTCGGCCAGGACGCCGACTTCTTCCCCTATCCGCCTTACGCTTCCAAGCCGGAGCTCGGCACGCCGCTCGAAGTGGCCGGAACGCTGGTGATGATCACCAAGGATTCCAAGGCCTCGCGCGAGTTCATCAAGTTCCTCGAAATGCCGCTCGCGCATGAATTGTGGATGGCGCAGAAGAGCTTCGTCACCCCGTTCAAGGCGGCCAACAAGGAGGCCTATGGCAGCGAGGCGCTGAAGAAGCAGGGCGAGATCCTGGTCGGCGCCACGACGGTGCGGTTCGACGGATCCGACCTGATGCCCGGCAAGATCGGCGCGGGTTCGTTCTGGACCGGCATGGTCGACCTGGTCGGCGGCAAGTCCGCGCAGGACGTCGCCGCCGACATCCAGAAAAGCTGGGACGGCATCAAGTAAGCATCCCGAAATCCTCCTCATCCTCCACCTGGATCCGGGCCACGGCCCGGATCCGACCGGCGGCCACGCCGGAAGCCTTCGCGTTTCGATCGTTCCGAATAACCGAAAGTCGGTGCATCCGATCGCCAGTCCCGGCTGAGCGGTCATGCGCAGCGAGAGGGACCCATGGCGGCTCAGATTTTCTCGGCCATATTCGTCATCATCATCGGCGTCGGCGGCTGTATCGCCTATTTCTGGGGCGCCAACAGATTGCTCGACCTCATCTTGCCCTCACGCGGGGTATCCGGCGCCGCCGCCATCAACAATCTGCGCCGGCAGGGATATGTGCGGCCGTGGCTGTTCGTCGGCCCGGCGCTGATGATCCTTGCCGTCTACCTGATCTATCCGGTGATCGCGACGCTGTGGCTATCCTTCTTCGACCGCGGCGGCACCAGCTTCGTCGGGCTCGCCAATTATGAGTGGGCGGCCGGCGATCACGATCTGCGCAACTCGATCCTCAACAACATATTGTGGCTTGCGGTGGTGCCGGCCGCCTGCACCTTCCTCGGCCTGGTCATCGCCGTGCTCACCGACAAGATCTGGTGGGGCACCATCGCCAAGAGCCTGATCTTCCTGCCGCTGGCGATCTCCTTCGTCGGCGCCAGCGTGATCTGGAAATTCATCTACGAGTATCGCGGCGAGGGCCAGGTGCAGATCGGCCTGCTCAACGCCATCATCCAGTATTTCGGCGGCCAGCCGCAGGTGTGGATATCACTGCCGTTCTGGAACAATTTCTTCCTGATGGTGATCCTGATCTGGATCCAGACCGGCTTCGCCATGGTAATCCTGTCGTCGGCGCTGCGCGGCATTCCCGAAGAGACGCTGGAGGCCGCGGTGATCGACGGCGCCAATCCCTTCCAGATCTTCTGGAAGATCATGGTGCCGCAGATCTGGGGCACGATCGCGGTGGTGTGGACCACAATTACCATCCTGGTGCTCAAGGTGTTCGACATCGTCCTGACCATGACCAACGGCCAGTGGAACACCCAGGTGCTCGCCAATCTGATGTTCGACTGGATGTTCCGGGGCGGCGGCGATTTCGGCCGGGGCGCCACCATCGCCATCATCATCATGATCGCGGTCATTCCGATCATGGTCTGGAACATCCGCCAGGCCAACAGAGAGACGGGAGGGCACTGAGATGGCGACCAAGACCGGAAAGTCCTTTATCGGCCGTTTCGGCGTCCATATCGCCGTGCTCGTCTTCGTGGTGATCTGGACCATCCCCACCCTCGGCATCCTCGTTTCGTCGCTGCGCGACAAGGACCAGATCGTCGCGTCGGGCTGGTGGAACTCCTTCGCCAACTCCAGCCAGAGCGAGGCTGGACGGTTGCCGGGCGCGTCGGCGCAAACCCAGAAGGATGGCAAATACGTCATCGAGGGCAACATCTTCGGCGATGGCCCCAGGCGCGAGATCAGCGCCTTCGGCGTAAAATCTTCCGCGCCGACGCAATACAAGGCGGGATCGGTCGTCGACCTCAATGACGGCGTCACCCTGCAGATGAATGCCGATGGCGGCTTCGTGCTGTCGTCACCAAAGGCCTTCGAGGGCGACCGCGGCCAACGCGTCTATTTCGCCTCCTCGGCGCCGCCGAAATTCACCACCGACAACTACAGAACCGTGCTGTTCTCGGAAGGCATAGGCCGCTCCTTCATGAACTCGCTGACGGTGACCATTCCGGCGACGGTGATCCCGATCCTGATCGCGGCCTTCGCGGCTTACGCATTGGCCTGGATGCGCTTTCCCGGCCGGGCGTTGCTGATCGCCGTCATCATCGGCCTGCTGGTGGTGCCGCTGCAGATGTCGCTGATCCCGCTGCTCAGGCTCTATAACGGCGTCGGCACCTTCTTCGGCGTGCCGTCCAAGACCTATCTCGGCATCTGGCTGGCGCATACCGGCTTCGGCCTGCCCTTCGCCATCTACCTGCTCAGAAGCTACATCGCCGGCCTGCCGCGCGAGATCATGGAATCGGCGCGCATCGACGGCGCCAGCGACTTCGAGATCTTCGTCAAGATCGTGCTGCCGCTGTCCTTCCCGGTGCTTGCCTCCTTCGCCATCTTCCAGTTCCTGTGGGTATGGAACGATCTGTTGGTGGCGATGGTTTTCCTCGGTACGGCACCCGACCAGATCGTGCTGACGGCCAAGCTCAATGCGCTGCTCGGCTCGCGCGGCGGCAATTGGGAGATCCTGACGACATCGGCCTTCATCACCATCATCGTGCCGCTGATCGTGTTCTTCTCGCTGCAGCGCTATTTCGTCCGCGGGCTGCTTGCCGGCTCGGTGAAAGGAGGTTGAAGACATGCAATCGGCTTTGAAGGCGACTTCGAGACCAGACCCCGCCCCAGACCCCGCCATCGACCGCGACTGGTGGCGGGGGGCGGTGATCTACCAGATCTATCCGCGCTCCTATCAGGACTCCAACGGCGACGGCATCGGCGACCTGAAGGGCATCGTTCAGCGGCTGCCCTACATCGCCTCGCTCGGCGTCGACGCCATCTGGATCTCGCCCTTCTTCAAATCGCCGATGAAGGATTTCGGCTACGACGTTTCGGATTATTGCGACGTCGACCCGATGTTCGGCACGCTCGCCGACTTCGACGCGCTCGTGGCGGAAGCCCATCGGCTCGGCCTCAAGGTGATGATCGACGAGGTGCTGTCGCACACCGCCGACATCCACCCCTGGTTCAAGGAAAGCCGCTCCAGCCGCACCAATGCGAAAGCCGACTGGTATGTGTGGGCCGACGCCAAGCCCGACGGCACGCCGCCCAACAACTGGCTGTCGATCTTCGGCGGCTCGGCCTGGCAGTGGGACACCAGCCGCCAGCAATATTACATGCATAATTTCCTGGCCGAGCAGCCCGACCTCAACTTCCATAACAGAGAAGTCCAGGACGCGCTGCTCGACATCACCCGCTTCTGGCTGGAGCGCGGCGTCGACGGTTTCCGGCTCGACACCATTAATTTCTACTTCCACAGCCAGGGGCTGGAGGACAATCCGCCGCTGCCGCCGGAACAGCGCAACGACCAGACGGCGCCGGCGGTCAACCCGTACAATTACCAGGACCATCTCTACGACAAGAGCCGGCCGGAGAATCTCGGCTTCCTCGAGCGCTTCCGGGCGCTTCTCGACGAATATCCGGCGCAGGCCGCCGTCGGCGAGGTGGGCGACTCCCAGCGCGGCCTCGAGGTGGTCGCCGCCTACACCGCCGACGGCAAGCGCGTGCATATGTGCTATTCCTTCGACTTCCTGGCGCCGGAGAAGATCAGCGCGGCGAAAGTGCGCGCGGTGCTGGAAGCCTTCGGCCGAGTCGCCAGCGACGGCTGGTCGTGCTGGGCCTTCTCCAACCACGACGTGATGCGGGTGGCCTCGCGCTGGGCGGCCAACGAGGCGGATCCGATCGCCTATCTGAAGGTGATCTCGGCGCTTCTGATGTCGCTGCGCGGCTCGGTCTGCATCTATCAGGGCGAAGAGCTCGGCCTTGGCGAAGCGGAGCTGAAGTTCGAGGACCTGCAGGACCCCTACGGCATTCGCTTCTGGCCGGAGTTCAAGGGCCGCGACGGCTGCCGCACGCCGATGGTGTGGGAGGCCGCGGCCAAGAATGGCGGCTTCTCGACCGCCAAGCCCTGGCTGCCGGTGCCGGGCCGGCACCTGTCGCAGGCCGTCGACGTGCAACAGGGCGACGCAAGCTCGCTGCTTGAGCACTATCGCCGCTTCCTCGCCTTCCGGCGCCAGCATCCGGCACTGGCCAAGGGCGACATCGACTTTATCGAAAGCGATGGCGACACCGTCGCCTTCACCCGCAGCGAAGGCAATGAGCGGATCGTCTGCGCCTTCAACCTCGGCAGCAAGCCCGCCGAGATCGACCTCGGCAAAGGCACGCTGCAACCCTTGCCCGGGCATGGCTTTTCGGGACAGACTGGCGGGGGGCCGGTCCGCATCGGCGGCTACGGCGCCTGGTTCGGACGCATCGACTGAACTTCTAAACAGAGATCAACGGGAGAAGAAAAACATGGCCGATGTCACGCTCAACCAGGTGAAGAAATCCTACGGCAACCTCAACATTCTTCACGGCATCGACCTCGACATCAAATCGGGCGAGTTCATCGTCTTTGTCGGGCCGTCGGGTTGCGGCAAGTCGACCTTGCTGAGGTCGATCGCCGGCCTCGAGGAGATCACCTCGGGCGAGCTGAAGATCGACGGCCAGGTGATGAACGACGTGCCGCCGTCGAAGCGGGGCATCGCCATGGTGTTCCAGTCCTATGCGCTCTATCCGCATATGACGGTCTACGACAACATGGCCTTCTCGATGAAGATCGGCAAGGAAAGCAAGGCCGAGATCGACAAGCGCGTGCGCCAGGCGGCGGAGATCCTGCAGCTGACCAAATACCTCGACCGCCTGCCCAAGGCGATGTCGGGCGGCCAGCGCCAGCGCGTCGCCATCGGCCGCGCCATCGTGCGCAACCCGAAGGTGTTCCTGTTCGACGAGCCGCTGTCGAACCTCGACGCAGCGCTGCGCGTTGCCACCCGCATCGAGATCGCCAAGCTGAAGGAGCAGATGCCGAACACGACCATGATCTACGTCACGCACGACCAGGTCGAGGCGATGACGCTGGCGGACCGCATCGTGGTGCTGAAGGAAGGACGCGTCGAGCAGGTAGGTACGCCGATGGAGCTCTACAAGCGTCCGGGCAATCTGTTCGTCGCCCAGTTCATCGGCTCGCCGGCGATGAACATATTGCCGGCAAAGATCGAGAAGGCCGGCAACCCGACGGTGGTCAGCCATGTCGGCGATCGCAAGGCGACGGTGCCGATCGCGACGCCTGCCTCGGCAAACGGCGCGGCAGTCAGCTTCGGCGTGCGGCCTGAGGATCTCGCGATCGCGACCGGCGCGGACTATCTGTTCGAAGGCAAGGTGGACTATATCGAGCAGCTCGGCGAGGTTCAGCTCGTCTATGTCGATATCGGCCGCACAGACCTGCCGCTGGTGGCCAAGCTGCCGGGCAATGTCGAGGTCAAGCGCGGCGAGACGTTGCGGCTCAACGCCAGCGCCGGCGATCTGCACATCTTCGACGCCGACGGGCATTCCTTCACGCTGCATCGCGAGGAAGCCAAGGCAGCCTGATGCGCCGACCTGAAGCCGGTGCGCAAAAGAAAACGGCGGGCCAGAGGCCCGCCGTTCGCGCGTTATGTAAGACTATTAGCGGCCGAAGAGGTTACGGTCGCTGCTCTGGGGGGCCGGCTTGTGAGCGTCGGTCGACGAGTTCAACAGCTTGTAAACCGTCGAATCGGTGTTGATCGACGACGTGCGCGTGGTGTCCACGGCGGGAGCCGCCTGATTGGCACGGACCTCACCGGTATGGCCGCTTTCCGCGGCAAAAGCAGCGCCGGAAACGGCCAGCAGGCCGGCCGTGGCGAGAACGATTTTCTTCATTTCAGTGCTCCTGAATTCCATGGTCCGACCCATGCGGCGGGCAAGCCCGCCGCCGGTCGAGGTCGGCTGTTAGTTGTTGCCGAAAAGGTTGTGGTCGGCGCCCGTCGTGGCGGGCTGCTGAGTGGCCGGCGCGGACTTGTGCACCGAAGCCGTGTAGGACGAGTCGACCTGGGCCGACGCCTGATTGGCTTCGTTGGGGTTGTAATGGTCGCTACCAGCGAAAGCGCTGCCGGAAATTGCCAGAAGGGCTGCGGCAGTGAGAACAATCTTTTTCATTTTTGCTACTCCAGTATCTTTATTTCGTCCGTCTAGCGGCGTGTCTTGGGAATGAAATCGCGTCGTTCGGACAACGGTGATTTGGGTGAGCCGACTGCCGGATTCCAATCACGAAGTTTTTCCATCTGGACCATGAATCCGCATCTTGAAGTTTTGATAAGCATGCCTATGACTTTATTTTTATTGAATTTAATCAATCATTTGTATTGATTTGATAGTTGGCTCACCAAATGTATCGGAGCACTGCCGTTCACACCGTCCTGCACGCACCGTCAACAGAAACGAACCGTTCAGTTCGATTTTAGAATCTCCTAATAGTCACTTTTCGATACTATTAACCATCCTACCCCCTTCCGAAGGGGCGATTCGGCTCGCTTCACGCCCACGTTCGGACTGAAAGTCGAAGAGGTATTCGTGCCGGAAGGGGGTCACAGCGGCTTCTCGGCGGTGCAGGAAAGTAGGAGCTTGAACCGCAAGTTGAACCCGAAATGATCGCGATGGCGCCTGCGCGCCTTGCTTGCCAAGCACGGATCGACTGTTTACAGGCGTTGTTCAGGGGTCAGGCAAGGATGTGACCGGCAGCAGCCGCCTTGCAGAGCGGGGTCAAGGAACATGGCTCTTTCCGGGGTCTATGCCGTTGCGAGCAAGGACATCGTGTTCGAATCCTTCGACGGCGAAGCCGTCGTGCTCGACCTCTCCAACGGCAAATATTTCGGCTTCTCCGATTCCGGCAGCAAGGTATGGCAGGCCCTGTCTTCGGGCGTCGGCACCGAGGCTCTGATCCTATCGGCCGAGGGCGCCGCGATGGTCGGCGCCGATGCGCTCGAGACTTTCGTTGCGCGGCTGGTCGAGCTTGGGCTGTTGGCCCCTTCCAGCGCAACGCCGCTGCCCTCTCCCGACGATTTGCCGGCGGCCCTGGCGGCGGCGAGCGAGCCACTCGACGTCAGCGTCCATGACGATCTTGCCGACCTCATCACCGTCGACCCGATCCACGAGGTCGAGGAGCCGCTAGGCTGGCCCGCCGTCAAGCAGGTGCCCTGAGCGAGCGGCCCCGGGTCGAGCCAGGCTGGAACAGGCATGCCACGCGTCACCCTCGAGACTTTGCCGGACTACGCCCGCTTCCTGCTTGCCGCCGCCGAAAGCGTGGCCGGGCGGTTCCCGACCCAACGGACCGTCCGCCTGCCCGGGCTGGACTTGACCGCGCATCTCGATGCCGGCCCGCTGGCGGATGCGATGGGCGAGACCTTCATCGAAACCAGCGGCGCTTCGCCGGGCTCTCTTCAATGCCATGTCTTCATCGGCCATCCAGGTATCGGCGGCATGCCGGCGCCGGCAAGTTGGGGCGATGCGCATTTCACCGAACACGGCTTTGCCCAGAAACTCGCCGAGGCGGGGCTGCGCGGCCATCATTTCCACGACCTGGACTTCTGGCAGGTCTACGACCCCGGGCGGCGCGTCGGCGTCCAGTTGATGCGCTCGGCCGACGCGTTTCCACCCTGGGAGCGGGGAGCGCCGCTGCGCGCCTTCCTGCACTGGGAATACGCCGCCCGCGGCATGCGCCTTGCCCATGCCGGCACGCTGGGCGTCGGCGGCAAGGGCGTGCTGCTGGCCGGCGCCGGGGGTGCGGGAAAATCCGGAACCGTCGTTGCGGGACTGCTCAACGGGCTGGACAGCGTCGGCGACGACTATGTGCTGACCGGCCTTTCCGGCGGCGTGACCGCGCGACCGCTGTTTTCCATCCTGAAGCAGGATCCGAAGGGTTTTGCCCGGCTCGGGCTGGAAAGGCGGCTGGGCACCGACCGGCCGCTGAACTGGCAAGACAAGCATGCCTTTCACATTAACGAGATCGCGCCGCGGCCGATACCTGCAACCCTGGACATCGTTGTGTTGATGGTGCCACATATCGGCGGCGGCGAGACAAGTTCGATCGTGCCGATATCGCGCAAGGATGCAATGATCGCGCTGGCGTCGTCCGGCATCGCGCAGATGCCTGGCGAGCGGGAAAGCGGCTTTCGCTTCTTCAGCGATGTCACACGCCAGCTGCCGTGCTACCGGCTTTTCCTCGGGACGCGTCCGGAGGAGATCGCCGGGACGATTGCGGATTTCCTTGCGCGGGCCCCCGATGAAGCTGAGCGTGATCATGCCGGTCCATAACCGCGAGCGCTTCGTCGTCCCGGCCCTGCGCTCGCTGCTGCGGCAGCGCGATGCCGCCGACCTCGACATCATCGTCATCGACGACGGCTCGACGGACGGATCGGCCGAGGCGGTTCGCTCCATGGCCGGCGAGAATCCTTGCATCCGCCTGTTCAGGCACGCGCATATGGGCGTTGCGGCTGCCCGCAATGCCGGGCTGCGGCAATTGCCGGCGGATGCCGGCTTAGTGTCCTTCCTCGATTCCTACGACATTTCGCTTGCCAACCGGTTCAAGACGGATCTCGCCCACTTCGAAACGCGTCCCGACCTCGATCTGACTTACTCGCTGATGTGCCTGGTCGACCGTATCGACGACGAGACGTTGGAGCCGGCCGCGGACAGCCGTATGATGACGCTTCGCGGGCTCTCCCTGAGCACCGCCCTGTTCCGCCGGGCGCTTGTCGACCGAATTGGCTGGTTCGACGAGGAGTTCGAATTATCCGAGGACACGGACTATCTGCTGCGCGTCTTCGAAACGGGTCCCCGTTACGAGCTACTGGACAGCGTCGCGATCTACTACCGGCGGCATGCGGGGAACGCCACCCGGCAAAAAGACGGCAGGTTGCGCGACTATTTGCGGGCGATCCATAAATCGATGCGACGGCGCAGGGCGAACCCTTCGCTGCGCGAAGCTCCGGGCTTTTTCGAATACAAGAGCCCACCCGACTGGCAGGTCATGTGATGGGCGCCGGGGGGCGGGACGAAACAAGACGGTCGGAGAGCCACGGATGAGGCTCTCCGTGATCATGCCGGTCCACAATCGCGAGACCTATGTCCGCGCGGCGCTTCGTTCGCTGCTGAGGCAGCGCGCCGCGGCCGATCTCGACATCATCGTGATCGATGACGGCTCGACCGACGGTTCGGCTCAAGCCGTGCGCGCCATGATGGACGAAGCACCGTGCATCCGGCTGTTCCAGCAAGAGAACATGGGCGTGACCGGGGCACGCAACAGTGGGCTCAAGCGGCTCGAGCCGGAGACCGAACTGGTGTCCTTTCTCGATTCCGACGACATCTCGCCGGCCGGGCGCTTCGCGGCGGATCTCGACTTTTTCAGGCGCGATCCCTCGCTCGAGCTCACCTATTCCAGGATGATGCTGGTCGACCGGATCGACGAGGAAACGCTGGAACCGACCCCGGACAGCAACAGCATCACCGTTCGCGGCATCCATTTGACAGCCGCGATCTTCTCGCGTCGTCTGGTCGACCGGATCGGCGGTTTCGACGAGGACTTCGTCCAGGCCGAGGATACGGACTTCCTGCTGCGCGGTTTCGAAATTGGCCCCCGCTACGTGCTTCCGGACACGCTGGCGCTTTACTACCGGCGGCACGCCGGCAACATGACAAGGCTGGAAGACGTGCAGTCGCGCGAATTCATGCGCGCGATCTATAAATCAATGAAGCGCCGCAGGGCCAATCCGTCGCTCAGGCCGATCGACGGCATATTCGAACTGAAGAAACTCGCGGACTGGCGGTTCATGTGATGAGCGGATACGGCGTCGTCATCCCGGCTTACAACGCCAGCGTAACCATCGCGGAGACGCTGCGATCGGTCGCCGCGCAGACGCTGCGGCCCGAGCTGGTCGTGGTGGTCGATGACGGTTCGACCGACGATCTCGCCGCCGCGATCGCCGGCATTGACCTGCCGCTCAGGCTTATGCGCCAGGACAATGCCGGGCCGGGCAGCGCGACCACGCGCGGCATCGCCGCGCTGTCGACGCCCTACATCGCTACGCTCGACGCCGACGACCTCTGGCTGCCCGGAAAAATCGCGGCGCAGCTTGCCCATCTGGACCGGCTTCCCGGGACATCCGGGGTCTTCACCCATATACGCAGTTTCCGCGACGACGAGCCCGATGCGATGGCGCCGAGCGCAACGCCCGGGTGGTCGCGCTCGACAATGCTGATACGCCGAGAGGCCGCGGAGACCATTGGCCCGATGGTCGACCCGCCGGGCGGCCGCGGCGAGATGATCGACTGGATCGCCCGCGCGCGGGAAAGCGGCTTTGTCCTCGACATGATGCCTGACATCCTGGCGCTGCGGCGCATCAGGCCGGGTAGCCTGTCCTACGGACGCGACGCGACGCGCGACCGCGGCTATCTGGAAGTGGCGCGCGTGGCCATGCTGCGGCGGGCGCAAAAGAAGGCCAACTCCAGCTGATGGTGAAGGTCCGTCGCATCAGCAGGCGTTTTCCCGACTATGGCTGGTCCTGGCCGACCGGGTCGCCCGACCAATTGCTCAAGGCAGCACTTCTGCCCGACGAAGAGGCAGCGCGCCTTTGCGCCACGGGCTGGCTGGACGAGAACGACATCGATCACGTCTCCTTCCGCGAACACCGGCTGCTTGCCGCGATCTCCGACAGGTTCGGACGCAAGCTTGCCGGCCACGCCGCCTATCCGCGCCTCGTCGGCCTGCAGAAGATGCTGTGGACCAAGTCGCGCATGGCCATGCGCGAGGCGGAGCCCGCCTTGAAGGCGATGGTCGATACCGGCTGCACGGTGATGCTGATCAAGGGCGCCAGCCGCATCGCGCTCGATGCCGCCGCGCAGCGCGGGCGGGTGGCGCACGACATCGACATCCTGGTGCGACCGGACGATATGCAGCCGGCCTTCGACGTGCTGCGCGAGCGCGGTTGGCAGATCGCCACCGGCGTTTCCCCGCAATATCTGCGCACAAGGCTGGCGTCGCTGCACTCGATGAATTTCTTCAAGGGCACTTACGGCGACATCGACCTGCATCAGCTTGCCTATGACGGCTCGCAGCAGAATGCCGAGGACGACCTGGCGATCTGGCGCCGCGCGGTCCCCGCCGAATTCAGCGACGTCGGCGTGGTCGTGCCCTCGCCGGCCGACCGCATTGCCCTGGCGATCGCGCATGGCGGCCTCGACGCGCATACACATAGCGACTGGCTGGTCGACTGCACCGTCGCCATCGAAGGCGGCGACGTCGACTGGACCATATTCCTCGATATCGTCGCCAGGCGCGGCCTCGCCGTCGCCGCGGCGGTAGCGCTTTCCTATCTTGCGTTGGAGATCGGCATCGCGGTGCCGGAGGCCATCCTGGCCGAGGTGGTGGATATGGCCGATCGGGGCGGCGCGGCGCGGCTGTCATCCGTTCTGCAGGCCAAGCCGCGCACCGACTTCGGCGCGCTGACCTGGCTGTCGCGCGGCTTTGCCAAGCAGCTGCGCCTGCAGCGCAAGAAAGGCCGGCTGAAGCAGACAGAGCCGGACATAGTGTGGCGCGGCAAGTCCATGGCGGCTAAGGCGGCCGGTGGGCCCGCCACCTTCGTGCTGTCGCAGCCTTTGAGTGAACCACAAGGCGATAGCGGCGAGATGATGCTCGATCTCATCGTGCGCATCGTCGTTCCACCGGTTCGGCGCCGCATCGAGATGGAAATCAATGCAGGCGACCGGCACGTGGCCCGGCTGCGCTCGATGGCGATCAGCCGCTCGGGCGGCGAGCGGGTGCTGCGCTTTCGCGGCAAGGTGAAGCTCGACCGGACGAGACGAGCCCTGGTGCTGGAGGCGCGGCCGTCTCGACAATTTCGCGTCTGGGACAACGAACAGGCCGTCGCCACCTATGGCGCGCTGCCTTTCCAGCTCGTTTCGGCAAAATTCTCTCCGACCGGCTGACATCAGCGCAACAGTCCGGGAACGGCTCAAGAGCCTGGGGTAATCAGCTTCAAGGAGGGGAAATAGGTTCGATATCGGCCGATATCGCGGGTCAGAAGTGGAAGATGGCCGACCGCAGCGTGCGCACCAATGAAGAAGTCCGGCAAAACACCAGTCTTTTGTCCTCCTGACCGGCGGTACTGTGTAAATACCTTTCCGGCAAGGAAAAGAGCGGCCCTCGGCATGGGAGCCATTTCAAGACCGGCCGCATCGAGAAAAGCGTCAAGATCCTCGATGCGGGCGTAGCGTACGGCGAGCTCGGCATAGACCGCATCGTTGATCAACAATGGTCCGTCGAGGCTCGCCGCCTCAAGCTGAGCAACCGACCAATCTGCCCAGTTTGGATCGTCAGTAACAAGGTCAAGCAGGACGTTGGTGTCGATGAGCGTCACGTTTCACCACGCGTCAGCGCCATGATCGCGTCGGTCGTAAGCCCCTCGCCTGCATGGCCGCGCAACTTGGCGAAGCGGCTCGCCGTTTGCTTTCTGTCGACACGAGCAAGCACTACGCTCCCATCGGCGGCGCGCCGGAAATCGACCCTGCTTCCCGGGACGATCCCCAACAGATCGCGGACCGGTTTTGGAATGGTGACCTGTCCTTTTGACGTAACGGTGGTGGCCATCTTCGCTCCTCAGTAATACCAATTGTAAGGAAGGTATTACCTTTTGGGTCGAATTTCAACGGGCTTCTGTCAAACTCCATAGCGCTCGGTGCGGATAATCCCCGCCGGAACGCCGGCGCCGATCAGGGCATCGGCGGCGGCCGAGACGAAGGCGTTCGAGCCGCAGACATAAGGCGAGCCTCGGTGCCTTCGGCAGGCGCTCGATGGCCTGCGCCATCATGCGGGCGTCGACGCGCCGGGAATAGTCGGACGGCCGCCTCGCCGGCTCGCGGGTCAGCGTCAGCACCAGATCGAACCCGTCGCGACGATCGTCGAGGCCGATCAGCTCGTCGCGAAAAATCACCTCGTCCCAGACCCGGGCCGAGAACACCAGCGCAACCGGCACCGCTTTGTTGCGCAGCGTGCGATGGCGCACCATCGCCATCAGCGGCACGACACCCGAGCCACCGCCGACCAGAAGGATGGGCCCGCCGTCGCTCTCCTCCCAGATGAAATGGCCGCCCAGCGGACCGCGCAGCTCGATCTCGTCGCCGACGGCAGCGACATCGTGGAAGAAGGGCGAGACCTCGCCATCGTCGAGCCGCTCGATCGCCAGTTCGACGCCGCCTGTGTCCGGCGCCGAAGCGATGGAATAGGAACGGCGTGCCTGATAGCCGTCCGGCGCCGTCAGCCGGACGTCGACATGCTGCCCGGCCAGACGGGCGAAAGGCCGCGACGGCCGGAACCAGAAACTGGTGACGCGCGGCGTGCGTCTTTCGATGCGGGTGATCGTGGCTGCCTGCCAAGGCGATTGCGGCGACGGCTCGGCGCTCATCGATCGCTGCTCACGGGTCACTGGAATAGCGCTGCTCGCGCCAGGGGTCGCCATACATGTGATAGCCGCGCAGCTCCCAGAAGCCCGGTTCGTTGCGCTCGGTGAACTGCAGCCCGTTCACCCATTTGGCCGATTTCCAGAAGTAGAGATGCGGCACCAATAGCCGCGCCGGCCCGCCATGATCCGGCGTGATCGGCTTGCCTTCATAGAGCAACGCCACCATCGCCTTGCCGGTGACGAGGTCCTTGGTCGGGACGTTGGTGGAATAGCCGTCAAAGGACAGCGCCAGCGTGTAGGCCGTCGGCGGCTCGATGCCGGCATCGGCGAGGATGTCGTCGATCATCACGCCTTGCCAGGGGGTGTTGAACTTGGTCCAGGCCGTCACGCAATGGATGTCGCGCGTCATCTTGCTTTGCGGCAGGGCGTTGAATTCGGCCCAGTTCCATTTCTTGAGCGGCTTTGGCCCCTGCTTGAGGGTGAAGGACCAGTCCTCGGTGCGCACCCGCGGCGTCGGCCCCGCCGAGAGAACCGGGAAACCCTGTTCCAGATACTGGCCAGGCGGAATGCGCGCGTCGGTGTCGGAAGGAGGACGCCGTCCGGAAAAGAAGCCGCGGGTCACCATCGAGACGCTCCTGTGCAACAGCCGCAGTGTTTTCGAAGACGTCCCAGTGGGCAACAGAAATTTCACGGGAGACCTGCCGGCGGTGCCGGCAGGTCTCGGCCCATTCTCAGCCGGCAGCGAACGGGACCGCTACGAAGATCTGCGCGTCGCCGCGATCGATCAGCAGGAGCACCGACTTCTTGCCTGACTTGCCGGCCTCGGCGATCGCCTGGTTGGCCTGCCTGGCCGTCTTAACCGGCGTCTGGTCGACGCCGACGATGACATCGCCAGGCTGGATGCCAGCGGCCGAGGCCGCCTTGTCCGGATTGACCCGCTCGACCACCGCGCCGCGCTGGCTCTGGGAAAGGTTGAGCTGGTCACGGATGTCGGGCGTGAGATCAGTCAGGCCGAGGCCGAGCGAGGGAACGCGCAAGCCCTGGTCGGACGACGGGCTGCGGTCTTCATTGCCGTTCGACGCCGTCTTCTGATCTTCGGCGTTGCGGCCGACATCGGCGGAGATCTGAATCGTCTTGCCCTTGCGCCAGATATTGACGGTTTCCTTGGCGCCCGGCGACACGTCGGCTACGGCGCGCGACAGGTCCTTCGGATCCTTGATCTCCTGGCCGCCGAAGCCGGTAATGACATCGCCGGTCTCGATGCCGGCCTTGGCCGCCGGCGAGCCGTCAGTGACCTGCGAAACCAGCGCGCCGCCCGGATGGTCGAGGCCGATGGCGCTGGCGACATCCGGCGTGACCGGCTGGATCTGCACGCCGAGATAGCCATATTCGATGTCGCCGCCCTTCATCAGCTTGGCCACAACTTTCTGGGCCTGGTCGGACGGAATGGCGAAGCCGACGCCGACGCTGCCGCCATTGGGCGAGTAGATGGCGGTGTTGATGCCGATCACATCGCCATGGATGTCGACCAGCGGACCGCCGGAATTGCCGTGGTTGATCGGCGCGTCAATCTGGATGAAATCATCGAACGGCCCGCTGTGCAGGTCGCGGCCGCGCGCCGAGACGATGCCGGCGGTCACTGTAGTGCCGATGCCGAAAGGATTGCCGATCGCCAGCACCTGGTCGCCGGTCATCAGCTTGCTGGAATCGCCCCACTTGACGGTCGGTAGAGGCTTGTCTGCCTTGACCTTGAGCACCGCGAGGTCGTTCTTGGCGTCATGGCCGACGAGCTTGGCGGGAAGCTCAGTGCCGTCATCAAGCGTCACCTTGATCGAGCTGGCGCCGTCGATGACGTGGTTGTTGGTGACGATGGTGCCGTCCGCACCGACGATGAAGCCGGAGCCGAGGGCCTCGGAGCGCGGCCCCTGTTGCTGCTGCGGCGGCGTGCGCGGCATGGGCATGCCCTGGTCGCCGAAGAACTGCTGGAAGAACTGGTCGAAAGGCGCATTGCCGCCAAGCGGCGAGCCCTCGTCCTGGGGCTGCGCCTTCATGATCGAGGTGATGGTGACGACGGCCGGCTTGGTGACGGCGATGACCGGCGCGAAAGAGCCGTTCGGGGCCGTGATGCCGGCGACGGGCGTCTGCGTCGTCGCGGCCACAGTGCTGAGGCCGGTATTGTTCTGGGCAAAGGAACCGATAACGGGAGAAATGATCAGCGCAGCGCCCAACAGGGCCGCGACGCGATGTCTGCGAAGAATGTTCATGGGTGACATGGTCGTTTCTGTCCGGGCGAGAGGTTGATCCGGCGCCCCGGATGGCCCTCGAGCACGCATCCGTTGGCGTGTCGGCGACCGGGATTGCCTGCCTCGCCTTGCATGGCAGCCGGCCGGATCGACAATCAAGATTTAGGGTGCGGAATGGCCTGAATCAGGGCCTTTGGATGACCTTACGAAGATTTAATTCAGAGAGCGCTTACGAACCGCTCTCTCCGGCGCAGATAAGCGGAGGCGATCTCACGCATTCGCTGGCCGGTAAAGCTCGGCCCATGGCCGCCATGGCCGATGCGGATCGGCAGGTCGAGCAGGCGCTGCATGGTGCGGCAATAGGCCATGCGGTCCGAGTCCGGCAGGTCGTCGATCAGCATGCCGTCATAGATGGCGTCACCGGCGAAGAAGAGGCCGTCGGTCTCGTCGAAAAGCCCGATCGAATCCGGCGAATGCCCCGGCAGGTGCAACACACGGAATGCCCGGTCGCCGAGATCGACGACGTCGCCCTCATCAAGCGCGCGGGTCAGCGGCGCGGATGAAACCCGGTAGTCGGCCGCCTTCCAGTCCGGCGCCGGCAGCTTCGAGACGGCGCCGTCGAGATTGTGGAACATGTAGGCGTAAGTGACGGCATCATCCATGCCGTCGAACTGCGCCGCGCTCATTTTCGGCCCCATGCGCAGCGGGAACTCATGCAGCGAGCCGACATGGTCGAGATGGATGTGGGTGGCGACGACGATCAGCGGCTTGCCGGCCGGCGTGTCGATCTCAGGCGCCAGCGGTAGGATGCCCATGCCGGTGTCGACCAGCAGATCCGCGTCGCGGCCCTTCAAATGCCACATATTGGCGCGCACGAAATCATGCACGAAGGGCTCGGTCAGCATCGTCGTTGCGGCATCGACTTTCGCCTTGCCGAACCAGTCGCCGACCTCAAGCTCGGGCATCGAGCCGCCGGCCATCAGACGAACGGCTTCCCGACCTTGTATTTTTCCGGCACCAGCCGTTTCAGATAGGCCATGCCGGCGTCTGAAAGCTGGTTGGCGTCCGGCAGCATGAAATCGTCCGGCATATGGCGCGTCTTGCCGGCCACCGCCTTCAGCGGCACTTTCTTCAATACCGTCTTCGACCCGTCATATTGCAGCGCGACGGAGCCGCCGCCCTCGCCGGCGACCGCAACCGCGAAGGCGCCGGCATCGAAGGCTTCCTTGGCATCGACGGCGCTGATCGCGCCGACATAGCCGCGCGGCATGTAGCCCAGCGCGTCGACCCGCGCGCGCTTGCCCGGCAGGCCTTCGGCCAGAGCCCGTTCGAGCGCCGCCGGCAGGTCGCTGCCTGACAATTTGACGTTGCCGTGCTGGTCGCGCTCGAGCTTGTCCGGCGGCACCAGGCTTTCGACCAGGGCCTTGCCGTCGGCGGTGCTGACACCTTCCGAAACGGCGACGATGCAGCGCTTGTGGCGGTCAAGCTTCTCGCGCACTTCGTCGATGAAGCGTTTGGCCGAGAAAGCACGCTCCGGCACATAGATGAGATGCGGGCCGCTGTCGGAATCGAACTGCCAGGCGGCCGCGGCGGCGGTCAGGAAGCCGGCATGCCGGCCCATGACGATGCCGACATAAATACCGGGCAGCGCGCGGAAATCGAGGTCGACGGAAAGGAAGGCGCCGGCGACGAATTCGGCCGCCGAGATGAAGCCCGGCGTGTGGTCGTTCTCCTCGAGGTCGTTGTCGATGGTCTTGGGCGCATGCACGAAGGCGATCGAACCGCCGGCGGCATCGGTCAGGATCTGCTGCGTGCCCGAGGTGTCGTTGCCGCCGATATAGATGAAGGCGTCGGCGCCGGCCTTTTTCAGGCCGTTGAGAATGACCTCGCAATAGGCGGCGTCCGGCTTGTCGCGGGTCGAGCCGAGGGCCGCGCTCGGCGTGCCGGCGATCAGCCGCAGCCGGTCCTCGGGAATGGCGGAGAGATCGACATAGTTGCCATCACGGATGCCGCGCACGCCGTGGATCGAGCCCAGCACCTTGGCGCCTGGATGACGCTTGCGGATTTCCAGCGTGGCGCCGACGACCGTCTGGTTGATGACGGCGGTCGGGCCGCCGCCCTGCGCGATGACGAAGGTTCCAGCCATGCTTTCTCTCCCTAGAGCACGATGCCGAAAAGTGTGAAGCGGTTTTCGGACGACATCATGCTCTGTTTCTTTAGTCTAGAGACGGATTCAGATTTCAGGTCGAACGGACCTGAAATCATCCGGCTCCATGCGAAGGTTTTCACGGCACCTTCGCCTGTCTTGCGGCATCGCGCAACGGAAGAGTGGGCCGACGGAGCGATCAGACCACGACGACCGGGTTCTTCTTGGAAACGCGGCTGTAGAGGTCGATGATGTCCTGGTTGATCAGGCGCACGCAGCCCGAGGACATGGCTTGGCCGATGCTCCACCATTCGGGCGAACCGTGGATGCGATAGCCGGTGTCCTTGCCGTTCTGATAGATGTAGAGCGCCCGGGCGCCGAGCGGATTGGTGAGGCCGCCGGGTTGGCCGCCCTGCCACTTCACCAGTTCCGGCTTGCGCTGGATCATCTCCGGCGGCGGCGTCCACACCGGCCATTCGCGGCCATACTGGATGTTGGCGCGGCCCGACCAGCGGAAACCGTCCTTGCCGATGCCGACGCCGTAACGGATGGCATCGCCGCCCGGCTGGACGAGATAGAGCATGCGCTCCTCGAGATGCACGACGATGGTGCCGGGCGCCTCGCCGGTCTTGTCGACGACGATCTGGCGGCGGAACTGCGGCTTGACCTTCTGCCATGGCACCGCCGGCACATTGAAGCCGCCATCGGTCAACGAGGCGTACATGACGTCGGGACCGGTGATGTTCTTGTCGACGCTGATCGCCGGACGCATCGGCGGCACCGAACCGGTGACGGTGTTGTCGAGCTGCGTTTGCGGCAGGTCGAGCGTGTCCGTTGTGCTGCAGCCGGCAAGGCCCAGCACCGCCATGGCGCCGGCGCCCGAAAGCACGGCGCGGCGGGAAAGGAGAATTTCGGTATCGATTGTGGCGCCATTGGAAGGCGGCGTCAGACTTTGCGGCAACTCGCGCATACACCAAACCCTACGCTGCCGGCGGGAAGCACGGTCCGGCCGGATCGCAGGCATTTTCGCCAGTCATGGTTGAAAAAGGGTGAAAGAGACGGATCCGGGCTTAACCTAAGAAACCATTGCGGCGACTGATGACCCCCGCTGGCCCGGCCGCTGCAGATTTTTCCAACGGCCTCTTTACATTCCCGGCGGCCCCAGGATTTATCCTTTTCTTTGCGCTCAAGGAGCAGGGAAATGTCCTTCGAAAACTGGGCTGCCTTCGCCGCCGCCTCTTCCATTCTTCTCGTTATTCCGGGCCCGACGATCCTGTTGGTCGTCTCCTACGCGCTGGGCCAGGGCTGGCGCACCGCGCTGCCGATGGCGGTGGGCGTGGCGCTCGGCGACTTCACCGCCATGACGCTGTCGATGCTCGGCATCGGTGCGCTGCTCGCGGCTTCGGCCGCGGTGTTCACCGTTCTCAAGGTGATCGGCGCCGGCTACCTCATCTATCTCGGCATAAAACTGTTCCGCGCCGGTGGCGCGCTGAAGGCGGAACCGCGCACCGACGCGGTCTCGGCGGCAAGGATGATGGCGCATGCCTGGCTGGTGACGGCGCTCAACCCGAAGAGCATCACCTTCTTCGTCGCCTTCCTGCCGCAGTTCCTCGACCGTCACGCCGACTTCTGGACGCAGATGCTGATCTTCGAGACAACCTTCCTGACTTTGGCTTTCCTCAACGCCTTCGGCTACGCGCTGATCGCATCGAGGGCCCGCGCGATCGTGCGCAACCCGAAGGCGATCCGCATCTTCAACCGCACCGGCGGCACGCTGCTTGTCGGCGCCGGCATCGCCACAGTGGCGGTGCGGTCCAGCAGCTGAGCCTGGCAAACGAGGCAAGCCCGAGATCACATCTCCGCGGTTGGCGGGTTGATGCGGGATGCTCTAGGATCGGATCCCGACCGAAAAATTGTCCATAGCGAGGACGTGATGATGAAGGACGCCTTCGGCCTCACCTATTCCGGTGCGACTGAAGCCGGGTTTTCATCCTTCGCCCGCGCCATGCACGAGCTGCAATGCTTCATCGGCGATCCGGTCGCTGCAATCGACCGTGCCATTGCCGATGACCCGGCCTTCGTCATGGCGCATGTCTTGAAGGGCTATCTGTTCGGCCTGGCCACCGAGCGGGACGCGATGGCGGTTGCTCGCTCAAGTCATCAGGCGGCGCTGCCGCTTGCCGCCACGACGCGCGAACAGGCGCATGTCGCCGCTCTCGGGCATCTTGCCGACGGGCGCTGGCATGACGCAGCGCGCATCCTGGAGGACATCGCGATCGACAATCCGCGCGATGCGCTGGCGCTTCAGGTTGGGCACCAGATCGATTTTTTCACCGGCAATGCGCGCATGCTGCGCGACCGCATCGGCCGGGCGCTGCCGGCCTGGCAGAAAGGCATGCCGGGCTATCACGCCATTCTCGGCATGCAGGCCTTCGGGCTGGAGGAAATGGGCGACTATGCGCGCGCCGAAACCATGGGCCGGCAAGCCATCGAGATCGAACCGCGCGACGGCTGGGCGCAACACGCGGTGGCCCATGTCATGGAAATGCAAAGCCGGCAAAAAGACGGCATCGCCTGGATGCGGGCCAATCCCGACGCGTGGTCGAAGGACAGCTTCCTCAAGATCCACAATTGGTGGCATCTGGCGCTGTTCCACTATGATCTCGGCGAGATTAACGAGGTGCTCAAGCTCTATGACGGGCCAATCTATGGCGACGGCTCGACGTTGGCGCTCAACATGGTCGATGCCTCGGCGATCCTGTGGCGCCTCGCTCTCGGCGGCGTCGATGTCGGCGACCGCTGGGCGGCGCTCGCCGCCAACTGGATCCCAAAAGCCGCGGCCCGCAACTATGCCTTCAACGACGCGCATGCGATGATGGCCTTTGTCGGCGCCGGGCTGGAGGCGCCGGCGAAGGTGCTGATCGAGGCGCAGCGCGAGGCGATGCGCGGCAGCGACGACAATGCCGCCTTCACGCGCGATGTCGGCCATCCGCTGACGCTCGCGATCAAGGCCTTCGGCGCCGGCAATTACGACGAGGCCGTGCGGCTGATCCGCCCGATCCGCTCGATCGCGCACCGTTTCGGCGGCAGCCACGCGCAGCGCGACGTGATCGACCTGACGCTGATCGAGGCCGCGTTGCGCGCCGGCGACAAGCCACTCGCGCGGGCGCTGACCGCCGAGCGGCAGCTCGCCCGGCCCGATAGCCCGCTGTCGGCGCTGTTCTCGCGGCGCGCATCCGATTTGTCGGAGAATTGACCCGAAGCGGATCTTGTCTTAAAAACTGGCCGAGCCAGATTTTTTCGAGATCCGAAAAAATTAATGGCAATGGGAGGAAATCATGTATCTCGGCCTCGACCTGGGCACTTCGGGCGTCAAGGCGCTGCTTATCGACGACGACCAGAAGGTCATTGGTTCCGGCCATGGCACGCTCGACGTCTCGCGGCCGCATCCCGGTTGGTCGGAGCAGGATCCCGCGCATTGGATCGAAGCCTGCGAGGCAGCGATTGCCGAACTCAAGGCCTCGCACCTGAAGGAGCTTGCCGCGGTCAAGGGCATCGGCCTTTCCGGCCAGATGCACGGCGCCACACTGCTCGATGCCTCGGACAAAGTGCTGCGCCCCTGCATCCTGTGGAACGACACCCGCAGCCATATCGAGGCGGCCGCGCTCGATGCCGATCCGCGCTTCCGCAGGCTCACCGGCAATATCGTCTTCCCGGGCTTCACCGCGCCGAAGCTTGCCTGGGTGAAGGAACACGAAGCCCGGATCTTTGCCGCCGTCGCCAAGGTGCTGCTGCCCAAGGACTATCTGCGGCTCTGGCTGACCGGCGAGCATATTTCGGAAATGTCGGATTCGGCCGGCACATCGTGGCTGGATGTCGGCAAGCGCCGCTGGGCGCCCGAATTGCTGGCGGCGACGTCGCTCGACGAGAAGCACATGCCGTCGCTGGTCGAGGGCACGGCCAAGGCCGGTGGGCTGCGCGGTGAACTCGCTTCCAAGTGGGGCGTCGCGGCGGGCATTCCTGTTGCCGGCGGCGCCGGCGACAACGCGGCCTCGGCTTGCGGCATGGGCACGGTCGGCGCCGGGCATGCTTTCGTGTCGCTAGGCACGTCGGGCGTGCTGTTCGCGGCGAACGCCTCCTATCTGCCCAATCCGGAAAGTGCGGTGCACACCTTCTGCCACGCGCTGCCCAACACCTGGCACCAGATGGGCGTGATCCTGTCGGCCACCGATTCGCTCAACTGGCTGTCCGAAATCACCGGAAAAAGCGCGGGCGACCTGACCGGCGAACTCGGCGACACGCTGAGGGCGCCGACGGGCGTCTCTTTCCTGCCCTATCTGTCCGGCGAGCGCACGCCGCATAACGATTCCGCCATTCGGGGCTCCTTTACCGGGCTCGGACACGAGTCAAGCCGGGCCGTGCTGACGCAGGCGGTGCTCGAGGGCGTCGCCTTCGCCTTCCGCGACAGTCTCGAAGCGCTGAAGACGGCCGGCACGATATTAGGCCGGGTGACCGCGATCGGCGGCGGTTCGCGCTCGCGCTACTGGCTGAAGGCAATCGCGACCGCGCTGCAGGTGCCGGTCGATATTCCCGCCGACGGCGATTTCGGCGCTGCGTTTGGTGCGGCAAGGCTCGGGTTGATTGCGGCGACGGGGGCCGATCCGTTGGCGGTGTGCACGGCGCCGGCCACGGATGCGACGATCGAGCCGGATGCAGCGCTTGGTGGTGCTTTTGCGGATGCCTATCAGCGCTATCGGGCGCTCTACCCGGCGATAAGGGCGGTAACCGCGTGAGCAGGCGCGAGGCCCGCCTCTCTGCCCTGCCGGGCATCTCCCCCGCAAGGGGGGAGATTGGCAGCTTCGGCGCTGCCGCGCTTTTTTCAATGCTGGCGATTGGCGAAGGTCCGCCTGACAGTCAATCTCCTCCCTTGCGGGGGAGATGGCCGGCAGGCCAGAGGCGGGGGCCGCGCACCGCTCCTCCGCGATTAGCCTCACTGCGCCGGCACCTTGTCCAGAAACCCGGTGACGCTCTTCAGGCGACCATCTTCGATGACTCCGATGTCGGTGCCCTCGATAACGGAGTCAGTGCCTTCGGGTCCAAGATTCCACGAGAAGCGGATCTTGTCGGCGAAACCGTCCGGCTCGCCCTTCAGAGAAAAGCGGAAGCCAGCGAAGCGCTGCTGGACGCCGTCGATCAGCGCCGCGACGCCTGCGTGGCCGTCGCCCTGCATGACCGGGTCGCGATAGCTGACATCCTCGGTGAAGGCAGCTTCGAGCAGCGCCTTGCGGCGGGCCGCATCGCTCTCGTTCCAGGCGGCGATGTAGTTGCGGGCGATCGTGTTGAGGTCGGTCATTGTGATGCTCCTTCGTTGGATCGTTTCGACATGACCCTTTTGGCCCCGTGAAAGAGCGAAACCAATTACGCCCAAGGTAATCGGGCAAGCACTTGGAGAGGAAGGAAACCATGAGCAGCGGATTTTTCGGCGACATCACGAAGATCAAATATGAGGGGCCGGATTCGACCAATCCGCTGGCCTATCGCTTCTACAATCCGGACGAGGTCGTCGCCGGCAAGCGGCTGGAAGACCATCTGCGCTTCGCCGTCGCCTATTGGCATTCCTTCGCATGGCCGGGCGGCGACCCGTTCGGCGGCCAGACCTTCGACCGGCCCTGGTTCGCCAAGCCGAGCGGCGTCGACACGATGGAACTGGCCAGGCTCAAGGCCGATGTCGCCTTCGAGATGTTCTCGCTGCTCGGAGCGCCCTATTTCTGCTTCCACGACGCCGACGTGCGCCCCGAAGGCAAGGATTTCTCCGAAAGTGCCGCGCGCCTCGACGAGATCACCGACTATTTCGCCGACAAGATGAAAAAGACCGGCGTCAAGCTGCTCTGGGGCACGGCGAACCTGTTCTCGCACCGCCGCTTCATGGCCGGCGCGGCCACCAATCCGGATCCCGATGTGTTCGCCTATGCGGCGGCGACTGTGAAGAAATGCATTGACGTCACCAAGAAGCTGAAGGGCGAGAACTATGTGCTGTGGGGCGGGCGCGAGGGCTATGAAACCTTGCTCAACACCGACCTTGCGCGCGAGCAGGAGCAGGCCGGCCGCTTCCTCAACCTCGTCGTCGACTACAAGCACAAAATCGGCTTCGAGGGAACGATCCTGATCGAGCCGAAGCCGCAGGAGCCGACCAAGCACCAGTACGACTACGACGTCGCCACGGTGTACGGGTTCCTCAAGCGCTTCGGGCTCGAGAAGGAGGTAAAGCTCAACATCGAGCAGGGCCACGCGATCCTCGCCGGCCATTCCTTCGAGCACGAACTGGCCTTGGCCAACGCGCTCGGCATCTTCGGCTCGATCGACATGAACCGCAACGACTACCAGTCGGGCTGGGACACCGACCAGTTCCCCAACAACGTGCCGGAAATGGCGCTGGCCTATTACCAGGTGCTGCAGGGCGGCGGCTTCAAGACCGGCGGCACCAATTTCGATGCCAAGCTCCGGCGCCAGTCGCTCGACCCGGACGATCTCCTGATTGGCCATATCGGCGGCATGGATGCCTGCGCGCGCGGCCTCAAGGCGGCGGCGAAGATGATCGAGGACAAGGCGCTGTCCGGCCCGCTCGCCGAACGCTACGCCGGCTGGAGCACCGCCGAAGGCAAGGCGATGCTCTCGGGCGAGCGCACGCTTGAGGCGATCGCCGAACGCGTGGTGAAGGAGAAGATCGAGCCGCAGCCGCGCTCCGGTCGGCAGGAGCTGCTGGAGAATATCGTCAATCGCTACGTGTGACCGCCCAGAGCAATTGCAGGAAAAGCGTGAACGCTTTTCCGCCCGGAATCGCGCAAAAACAAAGAAACAGAGCGTTTCGCCGTTTCCGTGAAACGGTGAAACGTCCCGGCCAGCCGACCGCATCGATCCGACAAGCGATCGCGCTTGAATTCGCCTTCGCCCGGGGCAGGACCTCACGACAAGGTCTTGCCCCGAATCGCCCCTCAATCGCCCCGTTCTTGCCTTCAAACAGCCGTCACGGAACTCGTATAAACGTGGCTCCTGTGGCGGGTATAGAAGAAGGAGGCGAAACGTATGCAGCACGAACGCGAAATCGACGCCCTGCTCTCTTCCAGCGAGGCTGGTTCGATCATCGATCGGCTGATGGCGCTGCCGCATTCGAAAGACGGCGCCCGCAAGCCGAATGAATGGGATCGCGCGGTCGCCGCGCGGCTCGAAACGGCGCTGGCCAGGAGCATGCGCTCGCGCATCGTCAACGAAGGCCGCGACGCCGCCTGATTTCACATTGGCCCGTTCTTCCGCGGCCCGATTCGTTCGCAGTTTGACGAACGCAGACTGTTTCTCCATCCTGCGTCTATGAAACGCGCGGTGCTCCTGGATCTTCTGGGTGTCGTCTGTGATCGCGACACCCCGATAGCGGGAGCGGCGAAGGCAGTTAAGCGTCTGCACGATGCCGCCTTGCCGCTGCGTTTCGTCAGCAACACGACACGCTCGCCGCGCAGCAAGATCGTCGCGCAACTTGCCGCCATGGGCATCAAAGTTGCGGATGAAGAACTGCTGACGCCAGCGCAGGCTGCGATCGAATGGTTGCGCAGGCGTGGGCGCGAGCCGCATCTGCTCGTCCATCCCGATCTCGAAGCAGAGTTTTCGGGGCTGGAGGGAGGAAGCAGCAAGGCGGTCGTCGTGGGCGATGCCGGCGAGGCATTCGGCTATGCCAGCCTCAACCGTGCTTTCCGCGCGTTATCCGCCGGTGCCGATTTTGTGGCTTTGGCCACCAACCGCACCTCAAGGATGCGGATGGCCAACTCAGCCTCGACACCGGCGCCTTCGTCGCGGCGCTCGAATTCGCCAGCGGCCGCAGCCCTGTCGTGCTCGGCAAGCCGTCGCCCGATTTCTTCCTGTCGGCACTTGGCGGGTTGCGTTGCCCGCCGGCCGATGCGGTCATGGTCGGCGACGATGCGGAGAGCGATGTCGCCGGCGCATTGCGCGCCGGACTCGGCGCTGGGCTGCTCGTGCGGACCGGCAAGTACCGCCCTGGCGACGAAACGCGCTTCGATCCGGCGCCTACTGCCGTGGTCGACGATTTGGCGGCAGCGGCCGACTGGATAATCAGCCGCGCCGCAGCCTGACCGGCGCCTCGCCGAACGCTCTGGAGAACGCCCTGGAAAAGGCCGCGGCGGACGAGAAGCCTGTGCGCCCGGCAATATCCGCCATGGCGATGCGCGTGTCGACCACGAGGCGGCGGGCGGCACTGAGGCGCAGCCTCAGATAATAGGCGCCGGGCGTCTCGCCGATCGACTTGCGGAAGATGCTTTCCAGCGTCCGTGCCGTCACGCCCGCGCGCTTGGCCACGGCGTCGATGGTGAGCGGCTGGTCGACATGCGCTTCCATCAGGCGGATCGCCTGGGCGAGCCGCGAGTCGTAGCCGTCGAGCCGGCCGAGCGAGACCAGCGGCTGCGCGTCGGTCGCGGCACGGGCCTGGTCGTAGATGAAGACGCTCGCGACATCGAGCGCCGCCGCCATGCCGAGCCTCGTACGGACGAGATGCAGCATCAGGTCGAAGGTCGGCGAGGCGCCGCCGGAGGTGAAGACCGGCCCGTCGATGACATAGCGGTCCGGTCGCACGTCGACGCCCGGGAAGGCGGCGGAGAAATCTTCCATGTCCTCCCAATGGGTGGTGGCGCTGCGGCCCTCGAGAAGGCCGGCGCGTGCCACCAGCCAGGTGCCGGCCTCGACGCCGCCGCAGGCGCGGGCCGCGCGGGCGGCGCGGCGCAAACCCGCAAGCAAGGCCGACGTGGCGTAGTTCTGCGTGCCGAAGCCGGCGACGACGACCAGCATGTCGGTCGCCTCAGTCGCGTCGAAGCGGCCGCTGACGGCCACGGGCAGGCCGCATGTCGTGACCGGCGCCTCGCCGGTGACCGAGACCAGCTTGAAATCGAACAGCGTCTCGCCCGAGATGCGGTTTGCGGCACGAAGCGGGTCGACCGCCGAGGCCACGCACATGATCGAGGACCCCGAGAACACAAGGAACGTGACCTTGAGCGTCTCGCGCTCGGACCGAAAGATGCTCGGCTTTTCGTTTTTGATCATGAGGCATTCGTAAAACGCAAAACAGTTTCCGGCAAGTCGGTCATTCTTGGCCAGCTTCGGCCCATGTCGTCATACCAAAGCCGGTTTCCGACTCTTTGGTCGACATGGGTGGCTGATCGAACTGGGAGGAAAGACTATGCCGCTTGCGATGAACCGCGAGGTCTTCATTACCTGTGCCGTGACCGGCTCCGGCGGCACGCAGGACCGCAGCCCGCATGTGCCGCGCTCGCCCAAGCAGATCGCCGATTCGGCGATCGACGCCGCCAAGGCGGGTGCGGCGATCGTCCATTGCCATGTGCGCGACCCCGAGACCGGTAAGCCGAGGCGCGACGTGCATCTCTACCGCGAGGTGACCGAACGCATCCGCGAAGCCAATGTCGACGTGGTGCTGAACCTCACCGCCGGCATGGGCGGCGACATGGTGTTCGGCTCGCCGGAAGCGCCGCTGCCGCTCAATGAAAAAGGCACCGACATGGGCGGCGCCACCAACCGCATGGAACATGTGCGCCAGTGCCTGCCGGAGATCTGCACGCTGGATTGCGGCACGATGAACTTCGCCGAGGCCGATTATGTGATGACCAACACGCCCGGCATGCTGCGCGCCATGGGCGGCATGATGACGGCGCTGGGCGTCAAGCCCGAGATCGAGGCCTTCGACACCGGACATCTGTGGTTCGCCAAGCAGCTGGTGGAGGAGAAGGTCCTCAACCCGGATGCGCTGGTGCAGCTCTGCATGGGCGTGCCGTGGGGCGCGCCTGACGACCTCAACACCTTCATGGCGATGGTCAACAACGTGCCGTCGACCTGGAACTGGTCGGCCTTCTCGATCGGCCGCAACCAGATGGCCTATGCCGCGGCAGCCGTGCTTGCCGGCGGCAATGTCCGCGTCGGCCTGGAAGACAATCTGTGGCTTGACAAGGGCGTGCTGGCGACAAACGCGCAGCTGGTCGAACGCGCGGCGAGCATCGTCACCAATCTCGGCGCGCGTATCCTCGGGCCTGAGGAAGTGCGCAAGAAGCTCAACCTCACCAAGCGGGCGCCGATCGCGGCCGCAGCGTAAGGCGGCCGCTGGTCATGGCTGATACCGTCAAATTCACCGCGATGAAGGACGGCGACAGGGAAGACTACGAATTCCTGACCGCCCATGAGATCGACTATGCCGCCAAGACCGGCGACCGGCTGCTCGACGCGCTCGTGCAACTGGACGAAGGGCTTTCCGGCTACAAGATCACCCGGCTCGGCCATTCGCTGCAGGCGGCGACGCGCGCCTGGAAGGACGGCGCCGACACCGACTGGATCGTCTCTGCGCTGCTGCACGACATCGGCGACATCTACGCGCCCTACAACCACGACGAATATGCGGCTGCTATCCTGAAGCCTTTCGTGCGCGAGCAATGCACCTGGGTGGTGGAAAAGCACGGCGATTTCCAGCGCCTCTACTACGCGCATCATCTGGGCGGCAACCGGCATGCCCGTGACCGCTTCGCCGGGCATCCCTATTTCGACGACTGCGACCAGTTCTGCGAGCGCTGGGACCAGTCAAGCTTCGATCCCGACTACGAGACGCTGCCGGTCGAGTTCTTCCGGCCCTTCGTGCTCGCAGTCTTCGCCCGCAAGGCCTACGACCCGGCGGTGGTCCGCGCCGGCGAGCGTGTGGTCCTCACCGACCCCGATACAGCCAAGACGAGAACCGGAGCCTGACCATGAGCATCATCAACAAGGCGGCCGCCATCGGCGGCGGAGTCATCGGCGCCGGCTGGGTGGCGCGGCTGCTCTTGAACGGCATCGACGTCTCGATCTTCGATCCGGATCCCGAAGCGTCGCGCAAGGTGGGCGAGGTAACGAAGGGCGCGAGGCGGGCCTACAAGCAGATGCTGCCCGGCGGCCTGCCCAAGGAAGGCAAGCTGACCTTCGCCAAGACCATCGCCGAAGCGGTTGCCGACGCCGACTTCATCCAGGAGAGCGTGCCGGAGCGGCTGGACCTCAAGCACAAGGTGCTGGCCGAGATCGACGCGCATGCGCCGGCCAACGCCATCGTCGGCTCGTCGACCTCCGGCATCAAGCCGACCGACATGCAGGTGGCGATGAAGAAGCACCCCGAGCGGCTGGTCGTCGGCCATCCGTTCAATCCGGTCTATCTTCTGCCGCTGGTCGAGATCGTCGGCGGCGAGCAGACTTTTCCCGAGGCGATCGAGGTCGCCAAGGAGCTCTATGCCTCGATCGGCATGAAGCCGGTGGTGGTGCGCAAGGAGATCGAGGCCTTCGTCGGCGACCGCCTGCTCGAAGCCGCGTGGCGCGAGGCGCTGTGGCTGGTCAAGGACGGCATCTGCACCGTCGAGGAACTCGACGACATCATGCGCTATTCATTCGGCCTGCGCTGGGCGCAGATGGGCATGTTCCAGGTCTACCGCGTCGCCGGCGGCGAGGCCGGCATGCGCCACTTCATGGCGCAGTTCGGGCCCTGCCTGAAATGGCCGTGGACCAAGCTGATGGACGTGCCGGAGTTCAACGACGAGTTGGTCGACCTGATCGCCACGCAGTCGGACGAACAGGCGCACGGGCTGTCGATCCGCGAGCTGGAGCGCATCCGCGACGACAATCTGGTCGCGATCATGGAAGCGCTGTCGAGGCAGAACAAGGGCAAGGGCTGGGGCGCCGGCGCGCTGCACAAGGACTATACCAGGCAGCTCGCCAAGCTGGCGGCGAAGAAGACCCCGGCCAAGGCTGCCGCAAAGGCCGAGGCGGCCAAGCCGGTGAAGAAAGCAGCCAAGCCGGCAAAGGCTGAGAAGCCGACAAAAGCCGGAAAGGCCGAGAAGGCGAAGAAAAGCAAGAAGAAGGGCTGAGGCGATGCAGTTCGGTCTTTCGGAAGAACAAAAGCTCATCGTCGAGACGACGCGCGCCTTCGTCGAGAACGAGCTCTACCCGCATGAACGCGAGGTGGAGCGCACCGGCGTGCTGCGCCGCGAGCTGATCGACGAATTGAAGGCCAAGGCTATCGAAGCCGGCCTTTACGCGGCGAACATGCCGGCCGATGTCGGGGGCGCGGGCCTCGATACGGTGAGCTGGCTGCTCTACGAGAAGGAGCTCGGCCGCGCCAATTACGCGCTGCACTGGACCTGCGTGGCGCGTCCCTCCAACATCCTGCTCGCCGGCACGCCGGAGCAGCGCGAGAAATATCTCTTCCCCTGCATCCGCGGCGAGAAGTGGGACTGCCTGGCGATGACGGAACCGGGTGCCGGCTCAGACCTGCGCGGCATGAAGGCGACCGCCGTGCAGGACGGCTCGGACTGGGTGCTCAACGGCACCAAGCACTTCATCAGCCACGCCGACATCGCCGATTTCGCCATCGTGTTCATGGCTTCGGGCGAAGAGGATTCGCCGCGCGGCAAGCGCAAGAAGATCACCGCCTTCTTCGTCGACAAGGGCACCAAGGGTTTCACGGTGCGCGACGGCTATCGCAATGTCTCGCATCGCGGCTACACCAACTCGATCCTCGAGTTCGACGATTGCCGGCTGCCGGCGAGCCAGGTGCTCGGCGAGGTGCACAAGGGCTTCGACGTCGCCAATTCCTGGCTTGGCGCCACCCGGCTGCAGGTCGGCGCGACCTGCCTCGGCCGCGCCGAGCGCGCGCTGTCGCACGCCATCGAATATGCCGCGCAGCGCCAGCAGTTCGGCCAGCAGATCGGCAAGTTCCAGGGCGTCTCGTTCAAGCTCGCCGATATGGCGACGGAACTGAAGGCCGCCGACCTGATGGTCTTCGAAGCCGGCTGGAAGTACGATCAGGGCACCGTCACCGACCAGGACATGGCGATGGCCAAGCTGAAAGCCACCGAGATGCTGGCCTTCGTCGCAGACGAGGCCATCCAGATCCATGGCGGCATGGGGCTGATGGACGACCTGCCGCTGGAGCGCATCTGGCGCGACGCCCGCGTCGAGCGCATCTGGGAAGGCACGTCGGAGATTCAGCGACATATTATTTCGCGGGCGCTGCTGCGTCCGTTCGGGGCTTAGAGCATGATGCGCCAAAGCCGGCTCCCGGCTTTGGCGAAGATCGCGCTCAAACGAAAAGATGGCCATGCATAAACTCGAACGTCTCCTGCGCCCGAAATCGATCGCCGTGTTCGGCGGGGCGCAGGCCGCCGCCGTCGTGGCGCAATCGATCAAGATGGGCTTTGCCGGCGAAATCTGGCCGGTGCATCCGACCAAGGACGAGGTCGCCGGCCGCAAGGCCTATCGCTCCGTCGCCGACCTGCCTGGAGCGCCGGACGCTGCATTCGTCGGCGTCAATCGGCATCTCACCATCGAGGTGATCAAGGCGCTGGCCGAGCGCGGCGCCGGCGGCGCCGTCTGCTTCGCAGCCGGCTTTCTCGAGACCGAAGCCTATGACGAGGACGGCGAGCGGCTGCAGGCCGAGCTCGTCGCGGCCGCCGGCCGGATGCCGATCATCGGGCCGAACTGCTACGGGCTGATCAACTATGCCGACGGCGCATTGCTTTGGCCCGACCAGCATGGCGGCATCCGTCTGGCCGAAGGCGGCAAGGGTGTGGCCATCATCACCCAGTCGTCCAACATCGCCATCAACATGACGATGCAGAAGCGCGGCCTGCCGATCGCCTTCCTGATGACCGCCGGCAACCAGGCGCAGACCGGGCTCTCCGAAATGGCGCTCGGCCTGATCGAGGACGAGCGCGTCACCTCGCTCGGCCTTCATATCGAGGCTTTCGACTCGGTCGCCGGCTTCGAGCGGCTGGCGGCGCGGGCGCGCGAATTGAAGAAGCCGATCATCGCCATGAAGGTCGGCCGTTCCGAACAGGCGCGACAGGCGACGGTGTCGCACACCGCCTCGCTCGCCGGATCGGACGCCGCCTCCGGCGCCTTCCTGAAACGGCTCGGCATTGCGCGCGTCGATTCCATTCCGGCCTTCATCGAGGCGCTGAAGCTTTTGCACATCACCGGCCCGTTGCCCGGCTACAGGCTCTCGTCGATGAGCTGCTCCGGCGGCGAGGCGTCCGTCATGGCCGACAGCGCCGAGGGGCGCTGGGTGCATTTTCCGGCCCTGACGGCCGAGCACCGCGCGCATGTGAAATCGACGCTCGGGCCGCTGGTCGCGGTTGCCAACCCGCTCGACTACCACACCTTCATCTGGAACAACGAGCCGGCGATGACGGCCACCTTCACCGCCATGGTGTCGGGCGGCTTCGACTTGAACATGCTGGTGCTCGACTTCCCACGCCCGGACCGCTGCTCGGACGTCGACTGGTGGGCGACGCTGCGCGCCTTCGAGGCCGCATTGAAGACCAACAAGGCGCAAGGCGCGATCGTCTCTTCGCTGCCGGAAAACCTTCCCGAGGAATACACCGCCGGCCTGATGGCGCGCGGCATGGTGCCGCTGTTCGGCATTTCGGAAGCCATGGACGCCGCCCAGGCCGCCGCTTTCATCGGCTGGGCCTGGCGCGAGCCGCAGGCGCAGCCGGTCGACACCACTGCGGCAGGCGCGTCCGAAGCCAAGCGCGTCACACCGGACGAGGCCGAGGCCAAGGAAAGGCTGATCAAGGCCGGCCTGCCGGTGCCGAAGGGCGAACGCGCCTCCAACGCGGTCGAGGCGGTGATCTCGTCCATGACGCTGGGCTTCCCGGTGGCGTTGAAAGCGCTCGGCGTGACGCACAAGTCGGAAGTCGGCGCCGTCAGGCTGAACCTCAAGGACGCCGAATCCGTCAGCGCCGCCGCACACGACCTCTTGCCGCTCGGCACCGGGCTCTATGCCGAGCGCATGGTGCGCGACGGCGTCGCCGAGCTGATCGTCGGCTTCACCCGCGATCCGATGTTCGGCGTGGTGATGACGCTCGGCACCGGCGGCGTGCTGGTCGAGCTGTTGCGCGACAGCGTGACGCTCATGCTGCCGGCGACGCGCGACGACATCGAGGCGGCATTGCGTGGGCTCAAGCTCTATCCGCTGCTCGAAGGCTATCGCGGCCGGCCGAAGGCCGACGTCAACGCCGCCATCGACGCCATCGCCGGCATCGCCGACTTCGTGCAGAAGAACGAAGGCGAGATCGAAGAACTCGACATCAACCCGCTGATCGTCTGCGCCGAAGGCAAGGGCGCATGGATCGCTGACGCCCTGCTCGTGCTTGGAGAGAAGAAGAATGGCTGACGTCATCACCACCCGCCGCGAAGGCGCGATCATCGAGGTCACGCTCGATCGGCCGAAGGCCAACGCGATCGACCTCAAGACGTCACGGCTGATGGGCGAGACCTTCAAGGCGTTCCGTGACGATCCGGAGTTGCGTGTCGCCATCGTCAAGACGGCCGGCGACAAGTTCTTCAGCGCCGGCTGGGACCTGAAGGCGGCGGCAGCCGGCGATGCCGTCGACGGCGACTACGGCGTCGGCGGCTTTGCCGGGCTGCAGGAGCTGCGCGACCTGAACAAGCCGGTGATCGCCTGCGTCAACGGAATGGCGGTGGGCGGCGGTTTCGAGCTGGCGCTGTCCTGCGACCTCATCTACGCCTCGGACCATTCCTCCTTCGCGCTGCCGGAGATTCGCGCCGGCACGCTGGCCGACGCGGCGACCATCAAGCTGCCGAAGCGCATTCCCTACCATATCGCCATGGATCTTCTGTTCACCGGCCGCTGGATGGATGTCGCCGAGGCGCATCGCTGGGGCCTGGTCAACGAGGTGCTGCCCAAGGACAAGCTCGAGGAGCGTGTCTGGGAGATCGCAAGGCTCTTGGCCAGCGGCCCGCCGCTGGTCTTCGCCTCGATCAAGGAGACGGCGCGGGTTGCCGAGGCCCTGACCTTCCAGGACGCCATGAACAAGGTGACGCGCCGGCAGCTGCCTACGGTCGATATCCTCTACGGGTCGGAAGACAATATGGAAGGCTTTCGCGCGTTCGCGGAGAAGCGCGACCCGGTGTGGAAGGGACGATAACGTCGGAGATGACGGCGCGAGGCACCCCCCTCTGCCCTGCCGGGCATCTCCCCCGCAAAGAGGGAGATTGGCAGCTTCGTCGGCGGCACTCCCTTTCTAACGTCGGCGATTGGCGAAAGCCGGGACGACATCTGATCTCCTCCCTTGCGGGGGAGATGGCCGGCAGGCCAGAGGGGGGTGACTGGGCTGAACCTCTCCAGTCGGTCCAACCGCAATGACCGACTATAAAACCCTCATCGACGCCGAGACCTGGGCCTTCATCGAGAAGACCAACTCCTACTACCCGCCTGATACGGTCGACTACACGGTCGAAGAGCAGCGGGCGATCTACGACCGGATGTGCCGGGAGTTCTTTGCCGGCTATCCGCAAGGGGTGACGGCGGAGACGACCGCCATTGCCGCGCCAACCAACAGCATCTCGATCCGCATCTATCGGAACGCCGTTCCGAACCGAGCCGCGATGGTGCTCTATATCCATGGCGGCGGCTTCATCCTCGGCGGGTTGGACAGCCATGACGATGTCTGCGCCGAGCTATGCGCCCGCACCGGGTTCGAGGTGGTCTCGCTCGATTACCGGCTGGCGCCGGAACATCTGCACCCGGCGGCCTTCGACGACGCGATGGACGCCTTCGAATGGGCCGCAAGGACCTATGACTGCGCGATCGTGCTCTGCGGCGACAGCGCCGGCGGCAATCTCTGCGCGGCCGTCGCGCATGCGACGCGCGGCCATGGAAAGAAGCCCGCCGGCCAGGTGCTGATCTACCCCGGCTTGGGCGGCGACCATTCGCGCGGCTCCTACGTGACCCATGCCGAGGCGCCGATGTTGACCGTGCGCGACCTCGATTTCTACAAGCATATCCGCACCGGCGGTGTCGACCTGACCGGCGATATCACGCTCTACCCGCTGGCCGACGCCGATTTCGCCAACCTGCCGCCGACGGTGCTGATCACCGCCGAATGCGATCCGCTGTCCTCCGACGGTGAGGCCTATCGCGACCGCATCGTCGCGGCCGGCGGATACGCCACCTGGTTCGAGGAGCCTGGGCTGGTGCATGGTTACCTCAGGGCCCGCCACATGGTCGGCCGGGCGCGGACGAGCTTCACCCGCATCGTCGATGCCGTTTCGACGCTCGGCCGGGGCGACTGGATCTGGTGACACCCGGAGGCGCTTTCCGCTCCGCAATCCTTCCATGAACCTTTCCCCGCCAGCCGGCGACTGATGGCCAAGCGCCGCAATGGTGCGGCCTGGAAAGGAAAGCCGCCATGACCAGAAACCCAGGGACTTCGCGGTCTTCGGGAACAACGGGAGTCCGGCGCGATCACCGCCTTCGGGAAGGGGTCGATGCGCCGGGCTTCCGGCTGATTCCGTTGACCCTGCCCAGCAGCCGGCGTATCGTCACAAAGAGGAAAACAGACAATTCGATCGGGGAAGAACGTGCCGCAACGCCGCGCCTTGCCCCGGTCGGCGCGGTAGAGGCGCACGTTCCTTCCAGCGGCTTCGGGGGGAGTTCAATGTCTGGCGTTCGCGGCTCGTTCCTGCGTTCCGGTGGCGGCCGTTTGCGTTGCGCAATCGCGACAAGCAGCGGAATTCTCGCTTTGGCGCTGTCCGCCGGCCTGTGGATCGGCGGCGCGGCGAAGGCGCAGGAAACCCGGATCATCTATCCCGGTTCGATGGCGCTCACCGGCTTTCCGGGCACCACCATTCCCGATTTCGATCAGGGATTGCCGCCCGGCGTCGACCCAGTCGACGAGACCTTCATCGACACCTCCCGCGCATCCTTGCGCATTTTCGACGTTTCCAATCTCGGCGGACCGGCTTCCGGCCAACTGGTCAACACGCCTCCACCCTTCGAGGTGACGGCCGGCCAGATCGGCGAGGTGTTCGGCCTCGCCTATGACGATGGCGTGCGCGACGGCGTGCCATCGGGCATCCCGAACCTCTATGCGGCCGCGACCTCGATGCACGGCGTCGAGATCGTCACGCCGGACGCCGACAATGACGGCAGGCCGGAGCGGCAGCGCCGCGGCGCCTCGGGCGCGGTCTTCATGGACGGCCAGTTCGGCACCGAGAATGGCGGCAGTCCAGGCACGATCTGGAAGATCGACGGCATCACCGGCGCGGTCTCGAAATTCGCCGACATCGACACCAACAGCGGCCCCGGCATCGGCAACCTCGCCTTCGATGCTACTCATCGCGAGTTCTTCGCTTCGGATCTCGATAACGGGCTCATTCACCGCATCGATATCGAGGGCAATCTGATCGACAGCTTCGACCATGGCGTAGCCGGCCGCCCCGCGCATGGGCTAGCCCCAGTCGCCGACGACGGCGCCGCCATGGACATCCAGACTGCCGCTTTCGATAGCGAAGACCCCGCGACCTGGGGCTACACGCAGGATGCGCGTCGGGTCTGGGCCGTCGCCTATCATGGCGGCCGGCTCTACTATTCCGTCGGCGAGAAGGCCGAAATCTGGTCGGTCGGCATTGCGAGCGACGGAAGCTTTGCCGGCGATCCGCGCTGGGAACTGACGGTCAAGGCGGACCAGGACTACGCCGTCACCGACATCGCCTTCGACAACAAGGGCTTCATGTATCTCGCCCAGCGCGGCCCGGTCGAGAACCGCTACGATTACAGCCGCTTCGCCGATTCCGGCAAAGGCGAGTTGATCCGCTACTGGCGCGAGGACCCGGACGACCCGGCGACGGAATCTGCCTGGGTCCAGGTTCCAGAGGAATATGCGGTCGGCTTCCCGCAGGGCAACCGCCAGTCGACCGGCGGCGTCGACCTGCAATATCGCTATGACGCCGAGGGTAATCTCGACTCGTCCGTCTGCACCGACACCGTCGTCAACACCGGCGACAAGCTGCGCGACAATCCGGAGCTTTCCGAGCGGCTCGCCGCCGGCGGGCCGCTTGCCGTGCATGGCGTGCAGCTGACGCCGAGCGCGCTGGTCAAGCCGGCCGACGTGCCGCCTTTCGGCTCCTGGTTCGTCGATTTCGACGGTTATTTCGAAGAACCGGACGTGCAGGGCCATGTTGGCGACGTCAGGGTCTGGCGCCCCTGCGAGGGCCGCGCAGGCTATTACGAGGAAATCCCCGGCGGCGGCTATCTGCCCCCGTTCTACCCGCCCGATTTCCCGCCGCCCGGCAATCTGCCGCCCTGCGTAGATGTCGAGGACGTGCATTACTACTGCACGCCGCGCGGGCTTCGGGCCGAACTCACTCTCCATGACCATGCCGGCTTCGGCGGCGATTCGATCAAGGCGCAGTCCAGGACGCCCGGCGTCGGGGTGACAACCCCCATGTCGCATGTCCCGGGCAAGCCCTACACGGTCGACATCACTGGCCATGATCCGGGCGACACCGTCAATGTCGGGCTCTGCTTCTACCGCAAGTCCGACCAGGACAAGGGTGGCTACTATCCTTGCTGCAAGATGACGCTGCCGCTCAGGACGCCGGCCGTCGACTGCGAAGCGCCGAGGAGGGACAGATGAGCGATCTCGCCCACTCCCGCCCCGCCTCGCGCAAAACCGTCATGGAGACGATCATGAAACCACTGTCATATGCCAGGCGCGGTGCGCGCTGGCTGATGGCGGCCGGTGTCGCGGTCGCCATGACGGCCTTGCCGGCGCTCGCCCAGGACCAGGCTCCGGCCGCAACCAACCAGGCCACCAGTCCAGCCTCACGCGGCATCAACGCGGAACTTGCGCGGATCGTGCCGTTCTTCACCAAGAAAGGCGGCCAGAGAAGCTGCGATACGGTCGAATATGTCCTGAGCTTCGGCATCCATGGCGACCCGCAGGACTTCGACCGGCCAAGCGTGGCTGCCTTGCTCAAGGCGACGAGGCTCGATTTCAGGGACCAGCTGCCGCACGGCCTGCAGATCGTCAGCGTCGATGTCGCCGGCGACGGCACCAGCGCCTCCGGCGGACCGCTGCCCGCTGCTTCGATCAGCACGTCGGCCAGCCCGACCGACACGGCCAGCGTTTCCAACTTCCGTATCAGCGCTGCCAACCTTGATGGCGCGGGTGCTGCGAACGAACGCGTCGTCACCTTCCGCATCACCGCCAAGATAGACCATGCGACCTTTCCCGTGCCGACGACGGTCGACAACCAGGGTGAGATCGAGGTGGCCTTTAGGGGCGGTCCGGCAACAACGATCCGCTCGCAGGATCCGGACAAGCCCGACGACGGCGATTTCCTCACCGGCGTGAAAACCTCGATCAAGATCGACCTGACCAAATGCTACCCCCCGCCTCCGCCTCCCGGCAAGGAATGCTTCAAGGTCGAGCGCGGCACGGTCGATTGCGTGCCCGGCGGCGGCGCCTTCATCTACCACATGCCGGTCGGCCCGGAGATGGGCGGCAAATGGGTGCAGGTGTCGACGACCACGCCCGGCGTCAGCATCGTTCCCGACACGCAGAAAGTGCCGGTCGGCGGCGGCGTGCTGAACTGGAAGCTCATCGGCGCCTCGCCCGGCGAGACCATCCACCTCATCGTCACCGGCATCGAGACCTATGCCGGGCCGAAGGAGGGCTGGGGGCTCTGCTGCACGCAGGTCATCGACATCGTCATCCCGCGCGATTTGAGATGTCCGCCGAAGGACAAGGAACCGGACCTCAAGGTCGAGAAGCATGCCGACGTGCCGCGCTGCACGATGGCGGGCGGCTGCGACTTCACCATCACCGTCACCAATGTCGGCGACGCGACCTATAACGGCAAGATCGTGCTCGACGAGGTGACATTGCCGGCAGGCGCCGTGCTGACCTCCGGGCCGAATGCGCCGTGGGTCTGCGTGCCTGGCACGACGCCGATGACCTGCACCTATCCGGCGGTGACGCTCAACCCCGGCGCTTCGGTCAACCTCAAGCTCGGCTTCAAGCCGGCTGGCGGTTGGCAGGGCGGCGCGCTGCGCAACTGCGCCGCCTATGACTACCAGGCCAGCGGCAAGCCGCTGTTCGGCAGCCAGCAGAACGACCGCGGCTGCGCCTCGATCCCGATCTGCCGGCGCGGCGATCGCGATCCGCAGTGCAATCCGCCGGTCGAGAAGAAGGTCGACCTGATCCTGAAGAAGCGCGCCCGCGCCCCGGTCTGCACGCCGGACGGCGTCTGCTCTTTCGTGATCGACATCATCAACAACGGCACCGGCACCTATAACGGGCCGCTGACGGTGATCGACAACTACCCCGGCGGCGCGCCGACCTCGTCGACCTTCGGGCCGAGCCCGCCATGGACTTGCGGACCGAACCGGCCTGGACAGTTCCGCTGCGACAATGCCGGCATCGCGCTGCCTCCGGGCGCCTCGGCGCCGATCGTCGTCAAGGCGGTGATGCCGGCAAACTACCGGCCGGACACGGTGGAGAACTGTGCCGAGGTGAAGGGCATTGCCGGCGAGGTCGACCTCGCCAACAACAAAGCTTGCGCCACCGAGCGCATCCGCCATCCGAATGGCGGCCAGCCCGGACTGCGCATCACCAAGACCTGCGGCGGATCGCTTGCCGGCGCCGCGGTTGTTTCCTGCCGCATCACCGTCACCAATACCGGCACCGCCGCCCCCACCGGACCGGTGCGGGTCAACGATGCCACCACGCTGGTGTCGGGCGGAGCGCCTGTGCAAATCCAGAGCGTCACCCCTGACGGCGCGGACTGGGCTTGCGGACCGGTGCCTGCCAACACGCTGTCGTGCCAGATTCCCGGCGTCGTGATGACGCCCGGAACCAGCCGGCACTTCGACGTGACGGTGAGCGGCAACGGCGCGTTCGAGAATTGCGCGCGCGGCTCCTACGGGCCGGCGTCGGGTGACGACATCGTCCACCCGATCGGCCAGGCCTGCGTGAAGGCCGGCGGCACTTCCACCATCCGCGTCGAGAAGACCGGCGATGCCGAATGCCGGCCGGGAGAACCATGCTCGTTCGAGATCACCATCACGAATGACGGGCCTACCCCGTTCTCCGGTCCGGTCCGCATCGGCGATGCGATCGGCGTGGAAGGTCTCGGCCGGCTGGAAGGCGTCCGGATCACCTCGATCGACCCGCCCTTCGGCTGCTCGCCGGAGCCGGCGACGCTGCCCGCGTCCTGCATCGCGAACCTGGCGCTCGGCGCCGGCGAAAGCCGCAAGCACCATGTCACCGTGACCCTTCCCGACGACAGGCGGCTTGCCGATCCCAAGGGCACGGTCAGCGGGCAGAACTGCGTCGGCGTGCTGTCGCCGAACACGCCGGTGCAAAGCGGCGGCGACGTGCTGTCGCGCACACCGAGCGGCGTGCAGGGCGATCGCGGCAAGGCCTATGCGTGCCATCCCTTCACCATCAGGCATGAGGTGAAGAACCAGTGCTTGTATGGAATGGTGCTGAACTCGGCCGGCCGCTGTGTCTGTCCGGAAGGCACCACCTTCCGTGACGGCCAATGCTCGTCCGGTGGCAGCAAGCTTCTGCCGCTGCCGGTGCCGCAGCGTTGCGTCCTGCTCCAGGGCCAGATCCGCACCGAGGACGGACGCTGCGTCTGCCCGCGCGGCACCGAACTGGAAAACGGCAAGTGCGTTCAGAGCGGAGAGCCGCAGGAGCCGCAATGCACGCTGCGTCCCGGCCAGTACCGCGACCAGGACGGCAATTGCGTCTGCCGCCGCGGCGAGCTGGTGAACGGCGTGTGCCAGGTCGTCCCGCCGAAATGCACGATCCGTGGTGCAGTGCTGACGACGGACGGCTGCTTCTGCCCGAAAGGCACGCATCTCGACCGTGCCGCCAAGGCTTGCGTGCCTGACAGGCAGCCGCCCGCCCAGTGCCGTGTCCGCGGCCAGTCCCGCAATGCCGATGGCGATTGCGTCTGCCCGAGCCGCACGGAGGTGCGCGGCGGCGCCTGCCGGCCGATCGTGTCGAAGCAGTGCCCGATCCGCGGCCAGCTGCGCGACGCCAACGGTAACTGCGCCTGCCCGGACGGCCTGGAGGTGCGGGGCAAGGCCTGCCAGCGGTCGAAGCCGAGTCAGGAGCAATGCGCCATCCGCGGCCAGGTCCAAAACAAGCGGGGTGACTGCGTCTGCCCGCGCGGGACCGAAATCCGCGACGGCGCCTGCCGCAAGCCGCCGGTGGAATGCGCACCGGGTGCGGAGTTCATCGACGGACAATGCCAGCCGGTCTTCACCCGGCGGCGCTGCCCGGTCGGCACCACCGGACGGTTCCCGGACTGCACGCCGATCCGCAGGCGGCCGGGTGTCGAGATCAACCCCGGCATCCTGCTCAACCCGAACGTGCTGCGTCAATTCCCGCAGCGTCAGCCGCGGCGCATGTTGCAGGACCCGACAGGCGCGAACATCCAGTAGCATCAAGCCGCAATTGCCGGCTGAAGAAGAACCCGCCGGAGCGATCCGGCAGGTTCTTTTCCACATCACGGCAGGCGAGCGATGCGCCCGTCCGAAAACATGCTTCCCCTTGGCCGGTTCATGGTCTAGGCAATCGCCCTGACAGGCGCGACCACGCGCGCAGGACTGCCGGGAGAATTTGCGCCATGAGCAAGAAGACCCTGATCGCGCCATCGGTGCTGGCGTCGGATTTCTCCAAGCTGGGCGATGAGGTCGAGGCGGTCGCGGCGGCCGGCGCCGATTGGATTCATCTCGACGTGATGGACGGCCATTTCGTGCCCAACATCACCTTCGGCCCGCCGGTGATCAAGGCGATCCGCAACCGCACCAAGGCCTTCTTCGACTGCCACCTGATGATAGCTCCGGCCGATCCTTACCTGGCGGCCTTCGCCGAAGCCGGCTGCGACGGCATGACGGTGCACGCCGAGGCCGGGCCGCATCTCGACCGCTCGTTGCAGACCATCAAGAGTCTCGGCAAAAAGGCCGGCGTCTCGCTCAATCCGGCAACGCCGGAAACGGCGATCGAATATGTGCTCGACCGGCTCGACCTGATCCTGATCATGACGGTCAATCCGGGTTTCGGCGGGCAGGCCTTCATCCCGGCGATCGTCGACAAGGTGAAGCGGGTGAAGGCGCTGATCGGCAGACGGCCGATTCATATCGAGATCGATGGCGGCGTCTCGGCAGAAACGGCGCCGCTGGTGACCGCGGCCGGCGCCAATGTGCTGGTGGCGGGCGCCGCAGTCTTCAAGGGCGGCAGCGTCGAAGCCTATAGGGCAAATATCGAAGCAATTCGCACTGCTGCCGACAAGACCGCCAGTTGAACGCGTGGCCGTCCGATCTCTCGCGGAAGTTGCATTGTCCCGATAGAGATTGAACGACTGTTCAATATGTGAAGCAGTGTAGGAATATCAGCTTTTTGTCGAGATTTACTTTGTTCGATAAATAAACGGCCCATCTTGTCTTAAAGTCGAATATCACAACCTTCCGCTTGAGGCGCCACTGCCCGGCTGTATGATACATGTACGGAAATTGCTTCGCCGAGGGGGCCCTGGCACAACAGGGGCAAGCAACAGGAGTTCGATTGACAAACGGAAACACCGAGCCGGGCGAAAGCAAGGGCGGCAAAAGCACGCTTGCCAGCTCGGTCTACCAGCAACTGCGCGACGACCTGCTGCGCGGCGCTCTGGAGTCCGAAACGAAGCTGCGTGTCGAATGGGTCGTCTCGCGCTATGGCGCCGGCGCCTCTCCCGTGCGCGAGGCCCTCAACCGCCTGGCCGCCGAGGGCCTGCTCGGCCGTCATGACCAGCGCGGCTTCTTCCTGATGCCGGTCAGTGCCGCGGAACTGGAGGAATTGACGCGCACGCGCTGCTGGCTGGAGGAGCGGGCGCTGCGCGAATCCATTGCTCACCGCACCGCCGAATGGGAAGAGCAGCTGGTGCTGGCGCTGCACCGCCTTGCGCGCGCCGAGCGCCGCCTGCCGGATGACCCAGCCACCAACAATCCGGAGTGGGAGAAGCTGCACCGCGCCTTCCATCGCGCTCTGATCGCGGCATGCCGGTCGCACTGGCTGATCGGCTTCTGCGACCAGCTTTCCGATCAGGCCTCGCGCTACCGCCTGATCTCGCAAAATGTGCCGGGAATGGGTCGCGACGATCTCGGCGAGCACCGCGTGATCGCCGAGCGCACGCTGGGCGGCGATGCCGACGGCGCAGTCGAGGCGCTCCTCAACCATTACCGCATCACCGCGGCGATGTGCATGGAACGCTTCGCCCAGGGCTATGATCCGGGGGCCGGCAAGTCCAAACGCGGCCGCAGATAGCGGGCGCTAAACCGCTGCGCAGTTTCGCTGAAATCTGATATTCGCTCGGCCGAGCGCGACGCTTGTGCCGTCGGCGCGCTCCGAGGACGTTTCATGATCAATCATCTCTTCAGCGCCTTCCGTTCCCGCATGCCGGCGCCCGGCCGGCTTCTGATGGAGACGGATGACGGCCGTTCGATCACGTATGGCGACATGCTGGCGAAGTCGGCGCAGCTGGCGCATGCCCTGGCGCAGGCGGGCGTCGAGCCCGGCGACCGCGTTGCGGTCCAGGTCGAGAAGAGCCCCGAGGCGGCGCTGCTTTATCTCGCCTCGCTGCGCGCAGGCGCGGTCTTCCTGCCGCTCAATACCGCCTATACGCTGCCGGAGCTCGACTATTTCTTCCGCGACGCCGAACCGAGGCTGATCGTGTGCGATCCGGACCGTCTTTCCGGCGTCGAGCCGCTTGCCGCGGCGATCGGCGCGACGGTGCTGACGCTTGGCCGCGACGGCCAAGGAACGCTGGCCGGCCAGGCTTCGCGACAGGCGACGGAGTTCAGCGATGTCGCGCGCGGGCCGGACGATCTTGCCGCGATCCTCTACACTTCCGGCACGACCGGCCGTTCGAAGGGCGCGATGCTCAGCCACGAGAACCTCGCCTCCAACGCCCGGGTGCTGGTGGAGCACTGGCGCTTCAGCGCCGACGACGTGCTGATCCACGCGCTGCCGATCTTCCACACGCACGGTCTGTTCGTCGCCACCAACGTCATCCTGGTGGCCGGCGCGAAAATGTTGTTCGAGCAGAAATTCGACCCGGCGCGCATCCTGTCGCTGATGCCGCGCGCGACGGCGCTGATGGGCGTGCCGACCTTCTATGTGCGGCTGCTGCAGCAGGAGGGGCTGAACCAGGATGCGGCCAAGGGCATGCGCGTCTTCATCTCCGGCTCGGCGCCGCTGCTCGCCGAGACGCACAAGGCCTGGCGCGAAAGGACCGGCCACGCCATCCTCGAGCGCTACGGCATGACCGAGACCAACATGAACACCTCCAACCCCTATGACGGCGAGCGGCGCGCCGGCACGGTCGGCTTCCCCCTGCCCGGCGTTTCGCTGCGTATCACCGATCCCGAGACGGCCAAGCCACTGGCCCAAGGTGAGATCGGCATGATCGAAGTGAAGGGCCCGAATGTCTTTGCCGGCTATTGGCGGATGCCGGAGAAGACGAAGGCCGAATTCCGCGACGACGGTTTCTTCATCACCGGCGACCTCGGCCTGATCGACGCCGACGGCTATGTCCATATCGTCGGACGCGGCAAGGACCTGATCATCTCGGGCGGCTACAATGTCTATCCGAAGGAGATCGAGAGCGAGATCGACGCGCTGGACGGCGTGGCCGAAAGCGCGGTGATCGGCGTCGCCCATCCCGATTTCGGGGAAGGCGTCACCGCCGTCGTGGTGCGCAAGCCGGGCTCCACGATCAGCACCGCCGACATCGCCGCCGCCATCGCCGGACGGCTGGCGAAATACAAGCATCCGAAGCAGGTGATCTTCGTCGATGAACTGCCGCGCAACACGATGGGCAAGGTGCAGAAGAATGTGCTGCGCGAGGCGTATAAGGATATCTATACAGCTACTAAGGCGGCTAACAACACAGGGCCGTCATCTTAGGGCGGACCAAGAAGCGAAGCGACGCGCGCAGACCCTAGGATCCACGCCGTTACGCCAAGACCTTGTAATGGTTACAGCATTCTGCACCGTTGCGCTCTGCGGCAGAGGTCACTGAATGGATCTCGGGTCAAGCCGGTCAAGCCCGAGGATGACGAAACCGCGAAGGCTTACGCGCCAAAAACCCTCTCGCCGCCGATCCAGACGTTCCTGACATCCAGGTCCTCCGACAGCCGAACAATATCGGCCGCTGCCCCGTTGGCGAAGCGGCCGAGGCGATGGGCTTGGCCGATCGCTTCGGCGGGATAGAGCGAGGCCATGCGTAGGGCCTCCTCGAGCTCCAGGCCCACGACGCGGTGGACGTAGCGAACGGCCGAAATCATGTCGAGGTCGGCACCGGCGAGCGTGCCGTCGGCAAGCCGCAAACTCCCGTCCTTGCGGTAGATGGTGCGGCCGTTCAGCGTGAAGGACGTCATGTCAGTGCCGATCGTCGCCATGGCGTCGGTGACGAGCACTACCTTACCTGGCCCCTGCTTGCCGCGCAGCGCGAGGATCATCGTCGCCGGATGGACATGGATACCATCGGCGATGATGCCGGCGTACAGGCCGCCGCTGTCGATCGCCGCGCCCGCCAGGCCCGGCTCACGGTTGCCGATCTGGCTCATCGCGTTGAAGAGATGCGTGACCACCGTGGCGCCAGCTTCGGCGAAGGCGCTCGCCGTCGCGTAATCGGTATCGCTATGGCCGAGGCTGACGACGACGCCGGCCTTGGCCAGCGCGGTGACGCGATCCGGCTGCACCGATTCCGGGGCAATCGTGGTGAGCAGCACGGGAAGCTCGCTGCGCGCGGCGATCAGCGCCGCCTGGTCGGCGTCGGTCATCGGCCGGATCAGCGCCGGATCATGCGCGCCCTTGCGGGCGATGGAGAGATGCGGACCTTCGAGATGCAGGCCGAGGAAGCCCGGCACCTGTTCCCGAGCGGCCTCTGCGCCGGCGGCAATCGCCGCGGCGGTGATCGCCGGCGTGTCGGTGATCAGCGTCACCAGCAGCGCCGTGGTGCCGAAGGGCGCATGCGCCCGGCAGATGGTCTCGATCGAGGCGACGTCGGGATGGTCGTTGAGCATGACGCCGCCGCCGCCATTGACCTGGATGTCGACGAAACCCGGCACAAGCAGGCCGCCACCGGTCTCGACCGCCGAAACGCCGGAGGGGATTGCACCGGCGGGCACTATGGCGTCGACCACTCCACCCTTGACGACAAGAGCGGCGGCGTCATGCCAGTCGGCGCCGTCGAAGATGCGAGCGCCGGTGAGTGCGAAACGGTCGCTCATACGGTTTCCGTCACCTTGCGCAGGTTGCGCGGCGTATCCGGGTCAAGGCCGCGATGGCGGGCGAAGGCCTCGACGAAGCCGTAGAAGGACACGATCAGCGACAGCGGATCGGTCAGCGGGTGGCCGGTGGCGACATGCGGCAGAAGCCTCGCGGCCTTCGCCTTGTCAGAGGTGATGAAGGCGGCGGCGCCCTTGGCCGTCAGGCCGTCAGCCGCCTCGGCGACCGAGGGCTCGGACGCATCGCGCGCGGCGAGCGCCAGGACCGGGAAACCCGGCCCAACCAGCGCCAGCGGCCCATGCATGACCTCGGCGGCGCTGTAGGCCTCGGCATGCATGGCGCAGGTTTCCTTGAATTTCAGCGCCGCCTCGCTGGCGATCGCGAGGGACGGGCCGCGGCCGAGGATGAACAACGATTGCGGGTTCTCCAGCGCGGTGGCGAGTTCCATCCAGTCGCAGGCGATCGCCTTCTCGAAATGGCTGGGCAGGCCGGCAAGCGTCTTGAGCAGCGCCTGATCGTCGGTGGCATGCGCCATCAGCGCCAGGCCGGCGACGGCCGAATTGACGAAGGTCTTGGTGGCCGCGACGGAGCGTTCCGGTCCCGCCAGGATGTCGATGGCATAGTCGGAGGCGCGCGCAAGCGGCGAGTCGGCGGTGTTGGTGATAGCGACGGTCAACGCGCCGCCGGCCCGCGCCGTTTCGGCCATGGCAACGATGTCCGGGCTTTTGCCCGACTGCGAAATCGCCAGGCAGGCCGAGCCGCGCAGCCTGAGCTTCGCGCCGTAGATGGAAGCGATCGACGGCCCGACCGAGGCGACCGCCAGGCCAGCCGTCAGCTCGACGGCATATTTCATGAAGGTCGCGGCATGGTCGGACGAGCCGCGCGCCACGGTGACCACGAAATGCGGGTCGCGCTCGCGCAAGCCGCGCCCTGCTTCGGCCAAAGCCGAGGCCGAGCCGTCGAGAAGGCGGCCGGCGGCTTCAGGGATCTCGTCGATCTCGCGCCGCATATGGGTGGTGTTGGCGCTCATGGCCGGATCTCCTCTCCCGGCCCGGTCAGCCGGAGTTCCGCGACGAAATCATAGGCGTCGCCCCTGTAGACCGAGCGGGTGAACTCGATCACCTTGCCGCTCGCCAGATAGGAAATGCGCTCGATCTGCAGACCGGCAACCCCCGGCGGCACTTCCAGGAGACGCGCGTCGGCGTCGCCGAGATTGGTGGCCGAGATGCGCTGCACGGCGCGGACCGGCCGATTCCCGGTCGTGCCAAGCGCGGCATAGAGCGAGGAGCCGATCGCTTCGGGATCGGGCAGGACACTGGCCGAGAGCGCCGCGCGCTCGATCGCCAGCGGCGTGTCGTTGGCGATGCGCAGGCGCGCGACGCGCGCTACCAGCTCTGTCGAGGACAGGCCAAGCACCATCATCTCGTCCGGCGACGGCGCATAGAGGCCGCGGTCGAGCCAGACCGAGCGCACAGTCATGCCGCGGCGCGCCATGTCCTCGGTGAAGGAGGTGAGCCGCGACAGAGATTGCTCGACACGCTCCATGCGAGGCGCCACGAAAGTGCCCGAGCCGTGGCGCTGGACGAGGATGCCGCCCTTGACCAGGTCCTGCACCGCCTTGCGCACGGTGACGCGCGAGATATCGGCCTTGCTGGCGATGTCGCGCTCGGACGGCAGCGCATCGCCGGGGCCGATCAGACCGCGATTGACCGCTTCCTCGATGCTGCGCCTGAGCTGCAGGTAAAGCGGAGCGCCGCTCTGCGAGGATTCCTTCAGCATTGCGAAGATCTGATCGGCGGCGCTCATCGCGACGCCTCCGGCAACATGGCGAAGATCTGGTCGGCGGCGCTCATCGGGCGGCCTCCGAGCCACCTGCGAAGAGGCGCAGGGCCATCTGCACGGCGCCGCCCAGCGCGTCGTCGAGCGGGGCTTTGAGCAGCGACCGATAGCGTGCCGACAGGCGCGGCGCGTAAAGCGGCGCCAGGCCGCCAAGCAGGCAGAGCGGCGCACCATCGGCAAGATCGAGCGCGCCGAGCGAGGCCTCGACATCGGCCACCGCCTTGTCGAGGATGAAGTTGGCGACGAGATCGCCCTTTTCGGCATGCTCGAAGACCTTCGGCGCGAAGCCGCCGAAATCGCCGGGCTTGGCGTTGGTGGTGAATTCGACCACGTCTTCGGGATTGTTGCGGAAGACGGCGAGCATGGCGTCGGTCAAAGGCGAGCCTGGACGGATGCCGTCATAGGCGAGCAGCGTCTGTTCAAGCAGGTCGCGGCCGATACGGGCGCCGCTGCCCTGGTCGCCGACCTGGAAACCCCAGCCGCCGATGGCCCGCGACTTGCCATTTTTGCGCGCCATATAGGCGGTGCCGGTGCCCAAAATGGCCATAGCGCCGTCACCGGAACCGACCGCGCCCTCGAGCGCGATCTCGGCATCGGTCTCGACGCGACTCCGGCTGAAGGGCAGGATCGCCTCGATCTGCTGCCTGTAGGTTCCGACATTGGCGCCGGCGAGGCCGAGAATGGCGGGCGTCTGCGGGATCAGCTCCGGATCATGGCCGGCGGCAAGGAAGGCCTGCCTGGCCGCCTCGACGATGTTGGCGCGGGCGCCGGTGAGGTCGGTGCGGATGTTGGCGGCGCCGCTCTTGGCGCGGCCGACGACGGCGCCGTCGACGGTCGCAAGGGCCGCCCTGCAGCTGGTGCCGCCACCATCGATGCCAAGCACGAATTTCACGCGATTTCTCCTCGGAGCCGCATAATACCAATAAAATACCAATAGCCAAGAGTTAATTTCGGTTCAAAAAAGATTAAGCCGTGTTTTACTGAAAATCCAAGCTAATTTGCCGGCAAGCGAGTTCCGTGGTCCGAAATTCGTTAATGCATGTGGACAAGTGGTATTTTTTTGGTATTGTTCGTTCAGTTGGAGGAAAATGCATGGCCGAGACGCGCACGGAAGCGCTCCACCAGAATGCCGAAGGGCTGGATATCCAGGCCCCGGAAGCCATCCTGGCGTTCCTGGCCAATGCCCAAATCGAGGCCAGCAAGGCCGTGCACGGCGCCATTCCGGCGATCGCCGTTGCGGCAGAACTCATCGCGAAGCAATTGAAGAACGGCGGCAAGCTCGCCTATGCGGCTGCCGGCAGCTCCGGCCTGATGGCCGTGGCCGACGCGCTGGAACTGCCGGGCACCTTCGGCATCGCGCGCGACCGCATCGCCATCCTGATCGCCGGCGGCGACGACGCCTTCCGCACGCTGGCCGGCGGACCTGAGGACGACACCGGGCAAGCGTCGGCGGCCGTAGCCGCGGCCGCCATCGGCAAGCGCGACTGCCTGATCGCCATATCCGCCAGCGGCTCGACCCCCTATGCGGTCCAGGCGCTGCATGACGCGAAGAGCCGCGGCGCGGCAACCATCGCCATCGCCAACAACCGGGGCGCCGCGCTGTTCAAACAGGCCGACGTCGCCATCCTGCTCGAAACCCCGCCGGAGTTGATCGCCGGTTCGACGCGCATGGGCGCGGGCACCGCGCAGAAGATCGCGCTCAACATGCTGTCGACGCTGACCGCCATCCATCTAGGCCATGTCCATGACGGCTACATGGTCAATCTCACCGCCGACAACATCAAGCTGCGCGACCGCGCCGTGCGCATGGTCGCCGCCATCAGCGGCAAGAGCCGCGACGACGCCGCCCGCCTGCTTGAGGAAAGCGGTGGCGTCGTCAAGACAGCCATTCTGCTCGCCGCCGGCGCGGCCAACGCCGACGCGGCCGAGAAGATACTGGAAGGAACCGGCCAGAAGCTTCGGCCGGCGCTTTCCGCGCTGGGGCATGATCCCGAAAAGTGGAACCCGCTTTTCGGAAAAGATCATGCCCTAACAAAGAAGTAGGGCCTGTTTCATCCCGACTTCCATCGGGGTGAAACGGGCTTGCGAGGGGAGCAAGGGGCGCTGAGCCTCTGTTCTCATCAGAACCGAACCTGAAAAAGGTCAACAGGGAGACTGAAGATGACGACCAAACTACTGACGGCCCTTCTGCTCGGCACAAGCATCCTCGGCACGACCGGGATGGCGCTGGCCGAGGACGTGACGCTCAACATCGAAAGCTGGCGCGGCGACGACCTGACCATCTGGAAGGACAAGCTGATCCCGGCCTTCGAAGCCAAGAACCCCGGCATCAAGGTGGTGTTCGCGCCTTCGGCGCCGACCGAGTATGACGCCGCACTTGGCGCCAAGCTCGCCGCCGGCTCGGCAGGCGACCTGATCACCTGCCGCCCCTTCGACAAGTCGCTCGAGCTGTTCAAGAAGGGTAATCTCGCCGACCTGACCTCGCTGCCGGGCATGGAGAACTTCTCGCCCGTCGCCAAGTCCGCCTGGCAGACCGATGACGGCAAGTCGAGCTTCTGCGTGCCGATGGCCTCGGTCATCCACGGCTTCATCTACAACAAGGACGCCTTCGACAAGCTCGGTCTCAAGGTGCCGACGACCCGCGACGAGTTCTTCGCCGTGCTCGACAAGATCAAGGCCGACGGCACCTACATTCCGATGGCGATGGGCACCAAGGACCTCTGGGAAGCCGCGACCATGGGCTACCAGAATATCGGCCCGAACTACTGGAAGGGCGAGGAGGGCCGCGCCGCCCTGATTAAGGGCGAGCAGAAGCTGACCGATCCGCAGTGGGTCGAGCCCTTCAAGGAACTGGCAAAGTGGAAGCCTTATCTCGGCGACGGCTTCGAGGCGCAGACTTATCCGGACAGCCAGAACCTGTTTACGCTCGGCCGCGCCGCCATCTATCCGGCCGGCTCGTGGGAAATCGGCCTGTTCAACACCCAGGCGCAGTTCAAGATGGGCGCCTTCCCGCCGCCGGTCGAGAAGGCGGGCGACACCTGCTACATCTCCGACCATACCGACATCGGCATGGGCCTGAACGCGGCGTCGAAGCATCAGGAAGAGGCCAAGAAGTTCCTGTCGTGGGTCGCCTCGCCGGACTTCGCCACTATCTACGCCAACGCGCTGCCGGGCTTCTTCAGCCTGAACTCCTCGCCGGTGAAGATGGAAGACCCGCTGGCGCAGGAATTCGTCTCCTGGCGCGGCAAGTGCAAGTCGACGATCCGCTCGACCTACCAGATCCTGTCGCGCGGCACGCCAAACCTCGAGAACGAGACCTGGGTTGAATCGGCCAACGTGATCAACGGCACCGACACGCCGGAGGCCGCGGCCAAGAAGCTGCAGGACGGCCTCGACAGCTGGTACAAGCCGGCGAAGTAAGCAGATCGATTGCGATGCCGGCCGGGCGCGCGCCCGGCCGGCATTCGAACAGTTCCAGATCGCGATTGTCGGCGCAGCCTCCCGGTCTTACCCTCGATCTCGCGGGGAAGACGGAGCCGATCTGTCGCTGGCCTTGTCTTTCCCAAAGGGGACAGCCAAGCCGTGCATCGAGGCATCAGCTAGCATCACCTGAACTGGAACCCAGAGACGGCGGGGAACCGAACTCATGGCTACCAAACTCATGGCTACCAAACTTATGGCTGCAGAAACGCGAGCGAAAAGACCGATCCGCTGGCATGTCGGCGTCTTCCTGGCGCCGGCGGTGCTGGTCTACACCGCTTTCATGATCCTGCCGCTGTTCGGCACCCTCCAGCTCTCCTTGTTCCGCAACATCGAGCAGTCCCAGGTTTTCGTTGGCTTCAGCAATTTCCGCACGCTGTTCGGTGATCCGAACTGGTCGGTGAATTTCTGGAACGCGTTGAGGAACAATGTCTGGTTCTTCATCATCCATATGATGGTGCAGAACCCGATCGGCATCCTGCTCGCGGCGCTTCTTTCCAGCCCCAGGCTGCGTTTCACCGCCTTCTATCGCACAGCCATCTTCGTGCCGACGGTTCTGTCCTTCGTCATCGTCGGCTTCGCCTGGAAGCTGATCCTGTCGCCGATCTGGGGCGTGGCGCCGCATCTGATGGATTTCGTCGGCTTGAAGAGCTTCTTCACGCCGTGGCTCGGCAAGGAGCAATATGCGCTGACGGCGCTCAGCCTGGTGTCGGTCTGGCAGTTCGTCGGCATCCCGATGATGCTGATCTACGCGGCACTGCTGTCGATCCCCGACGAGGTGATCGAGGCGGCCGAATGCGACGGCGTTACCGGCATGGCGCAGTTCTGGAAGATCAAGCTGCCGCTGATCCTGCCTTCGATCGGCATCATCTCGATCCTGACTTTCGTCGGCAATTTCAACGCCTTCGACCTGATCTACACCGCGCAGGGGGCGCTCGCGGGGCCGAACTATTCCACCGACATCCTCGGCACCTTTCTCTACCGCGCCTTCTTCGGCTTCCAGCTGCAGGTCGGCGATCCCAATATGGGCGCCGCGATCGCCACGATCATGTTCCTGATCATCCTCGCCGGCGTCTGCGTCTACCTGTTCCTCGTGCAGACGCGCCTGCGTCGCTACCAGTTCTGAGGCGCGCCATGAGCACAGCCACCCGTTCGCTTCCCCGCGCTCTCGGCGCGCATGCGATCCTTTTGACCTACACCGCGATCGCGCTGTTTCCCGTGATCCTGGTGGTGATGAACTCGTTCAAGTCGCGCGCGGGCATTTTCGGCGCGCCGCTGACGCCGCCGACGCCCAAGACCTTCGACCTGATCGGCTACACAACCGTGTTCGGCCAGGGCGATTTCTTCCACTATTTCCAAAACAGCCTTGTCGTCACCGTCGCCTCGCTGTTCTTCGTGCTTCTGTTCGGTGCCATGGCCGCCTTCGCGCTTTCGGAATACCGCTTCCGCGGCAACACGATGATGGGACTCTACCTGGCGCTCGGCATCATGATCCCGATCCGCCTCGGCACGGTGGCCATCCTGCAGCTGATGGTGGCGACGGGTCTGGTCAACACGCTGACGGCGCTGATCCTGGTCTACACCGCGCAGGGCTTGCCGCTGGCCATCTTCATCCTGTCGGAATTCATGAAGCAGGTGTCCGACGATCTGAAGAATGCGGGACGCATCGACGGGCTTTCGGAATACACGATCTTCTTCCGGCTGGTGCTGCCGCTGGTCAGGCCATCGATGGCGACGGTCGCCGTCTTCACCATGATCCCTATCTGGAACGATCTGTGGTTCCCGCTGATCCTGGCGCCGTCGGAACAGACCAAGACGGTGACGCTCGGCGCGCAGCTCTTTCTCGGCCAGTTCGTCACCAACTGGAACGCGATCCTGGCGGCGCTGTCGCTCGCGATCCTGCCGGTTCTGATCCTCTACGTCATCTTCTCGCGGCAGCTGATCCGCGGCATCACGTCGGGAGCGGTGAAGTGAGCGAGGACCTGCAATTCCTGCGAGGCCAGCGCTTCACCCCATCAAGAGAGAATGCAACCGTTGGAGTAGCTCTGTGAGTTCAGAAAAACCCCTCCGCGTCGTCGTGGCCGGGCTCGGCAATATGGGGCGCAGCCACGCGCTGGCCTATCACACCAATCCGGGGTTCGAGATCGCCGCGCTCGTCAACCGATCCGACGTGCCGCTGCCGGATGGGCTTGGGCGTTACGGCATCCGCCGCTCCTTCGAGGACGTGCTGCGCGACGAGAGGCCGGATGTGGCCGCGATCGCCACCTATTCCGACAGCCATGCCGAGTATGCGGTGCGGGCGTTCGAGGCCGGCTGCCATGTCTTCGTCGAGAAGCCGCTGGCAACGACGGTTGCCGACGCGCAACGCGTCGTCGACGCCGCCAAAGCCAACGGCAGGAAGCTGGTGATCGGCTATATATTGCGCCACCATCCGTCCTGGATCCGGCTGATCGCCGAGGCGCGCAAGCTCGGCGGCCCGTATGTCTTCCGCATGAACCTCAACCAGCAGTCTTCCGGCCACAGCTGGGAGACGCACAAGCAGCTGATGCGAACCACATCGCCGATCGTCGATTGCGGCGTGCATTATCTCGACGTGATGCTGCAGATCACCGATGCGAGACCCGTGGAAGTGCGCGGCATGGGTGTCAGGCTGACCGACGAGGTGGCGCCGTCGATGTACAATTACGGCCACCTGCAGGTGCTGTTCGAGGATGGCTCGGTCGGCTGGTACGAGGCCGGCTGGGGACCGATGATCTCGGAGACGGCCTTCTTCGTAAAGGACGTGATGTCGCCCAAGGGCTGCGTGTCGATCGTCATGAAGGAAGGCGTGAAGTCCGACGACATCGACACCCACACCAAGACCTCGACCATCCGGCTGCACAGCGCGGCGACCGGACCGGACGGCAAGTTCGCCAAGGAAGACCAGCTGCTGTCGATGGAAGGCGAGCCGGGCCACCAGGAGCTTTGCGACCGCGAACAGGCCTTCCTGCTCAAGGCCATCCGCGAAAATATCGACCTCACCCGCCACATGGACGATGCCGTGAAGTCGCTCGCCGTCTGCCTTGCCGCCGACGCAAGCGTGCGCAGCGGCAACGCCGTAAAACTCTAGAACAGGAACGAAGCCGTGGGCTCGCTGAAGATCGAGAATGTGAAGAAGGCTTTCGGGCCGGTCGAGGTGCTGAAGGGCATCGACCTTCAGGTCAGTGACGGCGAGTTTGTCGTCTTCGTAGGCCCGTCCGGCTGCGGAAAGTCGACGCTGCTGCGCGTCATCGCCGGGCTGGAGGATTCGACCTCCGGCCGCGTGCTGATCGACGGCGCGGACGTTTCCGTCACGCCGCCGGCGAAACGCGGCATCGCCATGGTGTTCCAGACCTATGCGCTCTACCCGCATCTGACGGTAAAGAACAACATGGCGCTGGGCCTCAAGCAGGCCGGCACGCCGGCGGCCGAGATCGAGCGCCGCATCAAGATCGCCTCCGCCATGCTGTCGCTCGAGCCCTATCTCGAGCGCCGGCCGGCGGAGCTCTCGGGCGGACAGCGCCAGCGTGTCGCCATCGGCCGCGCCGTGGTGCGCGAACCGAAGCTTTTTCTCTTCGACGAACCGCTGTCGAACCTCGACGCGGCGCTGCGCGTCAATACTCGGCTGGAGATCGCGCAGCTGCACCGGCGGCTGAAGGCGACGATGATCTATGTCACGCATGACCAGGTCGAGGCGATGACGCTGGCCGACAAGATCGTCGTGCTCAATGCCGGCCGCATCGAGCAGATCGGCAGCCCGATGGAGCTCTACAATTCCCCGGCCAACGAGTTCGTCGCGGGCTTCATCGGCTCGCCCAAGATGAATTTCATCGACGGCGCCAGGCTCGGCGAAACCGCCAAGACCATCGGCGTGCGGCCGGAGCATCTCACCGTCGATACGAAGTCCGGCGCCTGGAAAGGCACGGTGGTGCATGCCGAGCATCTCGGCGCCGACACCAACCTCTATCTCGACTGCGAGAAGGCGGGGCTGATCACCGTGCGCATCTTCGGCGTCTACAACGCCGAGCCGGGCGCGACGCTCTACACGACGCCGGATGCGGCGAAGACGTATCGGTTTGGGGCTGATGGGAAGGTGTTGAAGTAGATTGGCACTTCTTTCCTCTCCCTCCGGAGGGGGGAGAGGTGGCGCCGCGAAGCGGCGACGGAGTGGGGAAGGCCTAAAACCCAAGTCGAAGCCGCGTGGAACCGGGACGCCAGTACGGCGGCCCCGGCAGACGGACGAATGATGAATTCTTTGGATCCTTGATGTTGGTCTTGACGAGTGGTCGAGCCCCACTCCGTCTCGGCTTCGCCGAGCCACCTCTCCCCCGATCGACGGGGGAGAGGAAGGGCGCGAAACCGCCTTCTCTCCTTGCCAAGAGGAGAGAACGAAGAAGTCCCCTTACTCGTCCGCCTTGAACGTCTGCTTCTGCTGGCCCAGCCCCTCGATGCCGAGCTCCACCACGTCGCCGGCCTTCAGGAACACCGGCGGCTTCATGCCCAACCCGACGCCGGGCGGGGTGCCGGTGGAAATGATGTCGCCGGGGTGCAGCGACATGAACTGGCTGAGATAGGACACCAGATATTTCACGCCATAGACCATGGTCTTGGTCGAGCCGTTCTGCATCGTCTTGCCGTTGACGGTCAGCCACATCTTCAGGTTCTGCGGGTCGGCGACCTCGTCCTTGGTGACCAGCCACGGGCCGGTCGGGCCGAACGTGTCGCAGGACTTGCCCTTGGTCCACTGGCCCTGGCGCTCGGCCTGGAAGGCGCGCTCCGACACGTCATGCGCAACGGCGTAGCCAGCGACATAGTCCAGCGCGTCGTCCTCCGAAACATATTTCGCGGTCTTGCCGATGATGACGGCGAGCTCGACTTCCCAATCGGTCTTTTCTGAACCGCGCGGGATCAGCACGTCGTCATCCGGCCCGACGATCGCCGAGCTTGCCTTCATGAAGATGATCGGCTCCGGCGGCACGGTGGCGCCGGTCTCGGCGGCGTGGTCGGAATAGTTGAGGCCGATGCAGATGAACTTGCCAGTGCCGGCGACGCAGGCGCCCAGGCGCGGCTTGCCGGAGACCACAGGCAGCGACTTCGGATCGAGCTTGGAGAGCATCTCCAGCGAGGCCGGATGAAGCGCCGTGCCGGCGATGTCGGCGACATGAGCAGAAAGGTCGCGGATATTCCCATCCGCATCAAGCAGGCCGGGCCTCTCGCTGCCAGCTTCGCCATAGCGCAACAACTTCATCTCAACGTTCTCCACCTTGCGGCCAGGGGCCGGTTTTGCAAACTGCCATCAAAGCCAGCGGACCCTAGTCGCCGACCACACCGGCGGCAAGCGAGCCTTGCCGCTTGCCGATCAAATCGTCGATATTTTCAGATGTTTCGATGCGACCGCCTCGCCGATATCCGAGCCTTTCGTCAGATCGACCAGCCGCCGTCGATGTTGTAGGCCTGCCCCGACGTGTAGGTTGCGCCGGCAAGGTAGACGGCGAGATCGGCGATCTCCTCCGGCGTGCCAAGCCTGCCCATCGGCTGGCGGGCGATGAAGGCCGCGCGGGCAGCCTCGTAGTCGCCCTGCGCATGCATGCGGTCTTGCAGCGACGGGCTTTCGACCGTCCCCGGGCAGATGGCGTTGCAGCGGATGCCCTTGGCGACATAATCGGCGGCGACCGCCTTGGTCAGGCCGACCACGGCCGCCTTGGTAAGCCCATAGACGAAGCGGTTCGGCACACCCTTCTGCGAGCTTGCCAGCGAGGCCATGTTGATGATCGAACCGTCGCCGCGTTCCAGCATGCCCGGCAGCACGGCGCGGATGGTGCGGATCATCGAACGCACATTGAGGTTGATCGCGAAATCGAGATCCTCTTCCTTCATCTCGAGAATCGAACCCCCATGCACGAAGCCAGCGCAATTGAACAGGACATCGACCCGGCCGATCTCGGCGAAGGCGGAGGCAACGGCCGCGTCGCTCAGCACGTCGAGCTTGCGAGTCTTGATGCCGGGCGTCTTGCCAAGTTCGGCCAGCAGCGGCTCGTTGATATCGGTGGCGTGAACGGTCGCGCCTGTCTTGGCGAATGCCAGCGCGCTCGCCCGGCCGATGCCTTGCGCCGCCGCGGTGACGACAACCACCTTACCCGCCAGATCCGCCATGTTTTTTCTCCTCGCCTGCCTGGAGCGTTTCGCCGTTCTCACAGCAACGGCAAACCGCTCCATCTCCTGTTTTGACGCAATCCCGGCGGAAAACCGTTCCCGCCTGGAATTGCTCTGCGTCCGCGTCTATCGACGGGCCATCCCGGCGTCGTGTGCCAGACAGCCGGCATCGCGCTGTCAGATTTCCGTTTCACACATAAAGATGTTTTTTCTCGTTAAAGAACACACGAGCGAGCGTCAAGTCCGAACGCCATCACCTTCACGACAACGGCCGGCATGACTCCGCGTGGCGTGCTTCAGGCGAGAGGAATCAGTCGCCGTAAGGCACCCAGACGTTCTTGACCTCGATGGCGCGGCGCAGGAAGGCCTCGCCGGCCGCCTCGTTCGAAGCCCAGTCGAGGCTGCGGCCATTGCCGGTCCAGACGCGCTTGAGATTGCCGATCGAATCCGCTTCCGCCTTGGCACAGGTGTCGGCATCCGCGAACACCCAGAGCCCGTCGACATCGTCATGCTTGGCCAGCACGCCGGCGAGCTCGGCGCTGCGGCCGGTGACGATGTTGATGGCGCCGGCAGGCACGTCGGAATATTCGATCACCTGGTAGAGGTCGGTTGCCAACAGCGGATGCCGCTCGGAGGGGACGGCGACAACGGTGTTGCCCATGGCGAGCGCCGGCGCGACCAGCGAGATGAAGTTGAGCAAAGGCTGGTTGTCCGGCGCAACGATGCCGACGACGCCGACCGGCTCGTGCAGCGCAAGCGTCACGACACGGGCCGGCGGCTGATGGACGCGGCCCTCGAACTTGTCGGCGAGGCCGGCATAGAGGAACAGCCGCTCGATCGACTGCTCGACCTCTTCGCGCGCGACCTTGGCGGTGACGCCGGTGAGTTGCACCAGACGCGCGGTGAACTCGTCGGCGCGGCCCGAAAGGTTCTCGGCGAAATAATAAAGCACCTGGCTGCGATTATAGGCGGTCGCGTCCGGCCAGGCCTTGCAGGCGCGGGCAGCGGCGACGGCGTCGCGGATATCCTTGCGGTTGCCGAGGCCGACTTCGCCTGCGAGCTTGCCCTTGGCCGACGCAACGGCCAGAGAATAGTTGCCGTCCGGCCGCGCCTGCTTGCCGCCGATGAACAGCTTTGCCGTGCGGTCGATGGCCGTGCCGTCGGCCTGCTCGACCGGTTGCGCCGAGCCGGCTGCGGCCGGCTTGACGACAGGCCCGACAGGCAGCTTCGCCGCCAGATACTCGAACATGCCCTCGCGGCCGCCTTCGCGGCCGAAGCCGCTTTCGCGGTAGCCGCCAAAGCCGCAGGCGGCGTCGAACATGTTGGTGCCGTTGACCCACACGACACCGGCCTTCAATTGCGGCGCGACATGCAGCGCTAGGTTGACGTTCTCGCTCCACACCGAAGCAGCCAGGCCGTAGCGCGTGTTGTTGGCGAGCTCGATCGCTTCCTCGGTGTTGCGGAAGCTCATCGTCGCCAGCACCGGGCCGAACACCTCTTCCTGCGCCAGGATGTTAGCCGGCGAAACACCTGTCGCCAGCGTCGGCAGGTGATAGTAGCCTGTCGTCGGCACGGCAGCGTCCGGCTGCCAGCAGACGGCGCCCTGCTTGGCGCCCTCGGCGAGCAGGCCCTTGACGCGGTCCAGTTGGGTGCGATCGACAAGCGGGCCGATATCGGTGTTCTTGTCGAGCGGGCTGCCGACGCGCAGTCGGCTCATCCTGACCTTGATCTTGGCGATGAAGGCTTCCGCAACGCCTTCCTGCACCAGGAGACGCGAGCCGGCGCAGCAGACCTGGCCCTGGTTGAACCAGATGCCGTCGACCAGGCCTTCGACGGCGCTGTCGAGGTCGGCATCCTCGAAGACGATGAAGGCCGACTTGCCGCCGAGCTCGAGCGACAGTTTCTTACCCGATCCGGCGGTCGCCTTGCGGATGATCTTGCCGACTTCCGACGAGCCGGTGAAGGCGATCTTCTGGACGCCCGGATGGTTGACGATCGCTGCGCCCGCCTCCGGCCCGCCCTGGACGATGTTGACGACACCTTTCGGCACGCCGGCACGCTCGCATATCTCGGCGAAGAGGATAGCGGTAAGCGGCGTGAATTCGGCCGGCTTCAGCACCACGGTGCAGCCGGCGGCCAAGGCCGGCGCGATCTTCCAGGCCAGCATCAGCAGCGGGAAGTTCCACGGGATGACCTGGCCGACGACGCCGACAGGCTTGTGGTCGGGGAAATCCTTCTCGAGCGTCTGCGCCCAGCCGGCATGGTGGATGAAATGGCGGATCGCCAGCGGCACGTCGATGTCGCGACTCTCGCGGATCGGCTTGCCGTTGTCGATCGATTCCAGCACCGCGAACAGGCGCTGGTGGCGCTGCATGGCGCGGCCGATGGCGTAGAGGACTTTTGCGCGGGTGTAGCCGGAGGAAGCCGACCATTTCGGCAGCGCTTTTGCAGCGGCCGCGACCGCTGCGTCGATATCGGCGGCGCCAGCATCCGAGACCTTGGCCAAAAGCTTGCCGGAGGACGGCTCGCTCGTCTCGAACGTCTTGCCTCCGGCCGCTGCTTTCCAGGCGCCGTCGATGAACAATGCCTTGGAGAAATCGCGCGAGGCCAACCAGGCATCGGCCTCGTTGCGGGCTTCCGGCGCCGGGCCGTATTCCATGGCGTGATAGCGTTCGAGGATGTTCATGGGGCGCACTCGTAGCTTACGCCATCGCGTGGCGATGGTTGGCCGAATAGTGGCCGGTCAAATGATGTTCGAGCTGGCGTTCGATATCGGTGAGCAGGCTGGAGGCGCCGAAGCGGAACAGATCCGGCTCGAGCCAGGGCCGGCCGAGCTCTTCCTTCATCAGCACCAGCCAGTCGAGCGACACCTTGGCAGTCGAGATGCCGCCGGCCGGCTTGAAGCCGATGAGATAGCCGGTCTCCTCGAAATAGGCGCGGATGGCGCGCACCATGGCAAGGCCGACGGGAAGCGTGGCGTTGACGCTTTCCTTGCCGGTCGAAGTCTTGATGAAATCGGCGCCGGCCATCATCGCCACCATTGAAGCGAGCATCACATTGCGCAGCGTGGAAAGGTCGCCGGTGCCGAGGATGACCTTGAGATGCGCGTCGCCGCAGGCGGCGCGCATCGCGACGATCTCATTGAACAGCTCGCGCCATCTTGCGCCGTAGACCAGGCCGCGCGGAATGACGACATCGATCTCGTCGGCGCCGTCCTTGACCGAGGCCTCGATCTCCTGCAGGCGGGTCGACAGCGGCGCAAGGCCGTGCGGGAAGGCGGTGGAGACCGCCGCGACGTGGACGCCGGTGCCGCGCAGGGCATCGACCGCGGTAGCGACGAAGGGATGATAGACGCAGACCGCGGCCGGACGGATGGTTTCGCCCGCGATGCCGAGACCCTCGACGATATCGCGGCGCAGCGGGTTGATCGCCTTGGCGCAGAGCCGGCGCACCCGCTCGTCGGTGTCGTTGGAGTTCAGCGTTGTGAGGTCCATGCAGGCGATGGCCCGCAACAGCCAGGCGGCCTGGTTGTCGGCCTTGATCGAGCGCCGCTTGGTGAGCGTCGCGACGCGACGCTCCAGCGCCGAGCGGTTGACGCTGCGCACCGATTCCAGAAAGCCGAGATCGAGCTTCATGCCGGGGTTGCGGGCGATGCCGTGTTCCAGCGGCAGCGGCGTGTTGGCGGCGGCACGCGCCGGCAGCGGCATCACCTTGGACGCGCCTGCGCCTGCACCAGCCTCGCGGATCGTGCTGCTCATCTCCTGCCCTTTCAATCAGCGACCTCTGCCGAAGATAACCCGTGAAGCAGCGCATCACGAGTCCTTCAAAGGGTCATAATGGAAAAAGCCCGCTCAGGCAGCAGATTTTTGACCGCATGGTCAAACCGGCCGACGCGTGCCTCAGCCGACGAAGGCGCGCTCGACGACGAAGCTGGCCGGGTGGCTCAAGGACCCTTCCTGGAAGCCGAGGCCTTCGGCGAGTTCCTTGACGTCCTTCAGCATATGCATCGAGCCGCAGATCATGATGCGGTCGGTCTCGGGATTGAGCTTGTCGATGCCGAGGTCGGAATAGAACTTGCCCGAGCCGATCAGCGCGGTGATGCGGCCCATGCGCGCCGACTCTTCCCGCGTCGTCGAATTGTAGAGCGTGACGCGGCCGCCGGTCAGCTCGCCGATCAGCGGGTCGCTCTCGAGCCCTGCGACCAGTTCCTGGCCATAAGTGAGCTCGGCATTGTCGCGGCAGGTATGGGTGAGGATGACCTCGTCGAACTTCTCATAAGTATCGGGGTCGCGCAGCAGGCTGGCGAAAGGCGCGATGCCGGTGCCGGTCGAGATCATGATCACGCGCTTGGCGGGCGTCAGCGCATCGAGCACCAGCGTGCCGGTCGCCTTCTGGCGCATGATGACGGTGTCGCCGACCTGGATTTTTTGCAGCTCCGAGGTCAGCGGACCGTCCGGCACCTTGATCGAGAAGAATTCGAGCTCATCATCCCAGGCGGGGCTGGCGACGGAATAGGCGCGGAAGATCGGCTTCTCGGCATTGGGCAGGCCGATCATGACGAACTCGCCGGAGCGGAAGCGCAGCGACTGCGGGCGGGTGATGCGGAAGGAGAACAGACGGTCGGTGTAATGCTTCACCGACACCACGGTCTCGGCATAGACATTGGCCGGGATCGGGAACTGCAGCGGCCTTGCGCCGGCGACGTTCAACGCGGATGTCGTGTTCATTCCAACCCAACTTTCCGGCCCGGACGAAACGCACCGGGCGCCAAACTTTCTCCTGCGCGTCCGAACGGTCAGGTCCCGACGTGCCCGCTGCACATTGCCAAGCGGTAAGCTCTTGTGTCCCAAACTTATTAGTATACAAATGATCTTGAGGTCAAGATGGCGACGTAAAACGCCTTTCCAAACCGAGGCATATCCGTAGTCCTGGCATTTCGGGTTTCGGCAATGAATGAGAAATTTTCGGCGTCGGCCGGAAGCGTGGTAGCAGGCATCGATGTCGGCGGCACCTTCACCGACCTGTTGCTGATCGACGGCAAGGCCGGCGGCAAGGTCCATATCGCCAAGACCCCGACCACGGTGGAAAACCAGGCCTTCGGCGTGGTCGCCGCGCTCGGCGCGACCGGCTTTCCGATCGACGGCATCGACCTCATCGTGCATGGCACGACGACCACGACCAACGCCGTGCTGGAGCGCCGCCTGGCCCGGACCGGCATGATCACCACGCGCGGCTTTCGCGACGTGATCGAGCTCGGACGGCGCACGAGGCCGCAGGCTTATGGTATGACGGGCACGTTTGTCCCAGTCATTCCCCGCGACCTTCGGCTCGAAGTGTCGGAACGGGTCGAGGCTTCGGGCGCCGTGCGCATTCAACTCGACGAAGCCGAGATGCGCGATGCGGTGAAAAAACTGCTCGACGCCGGCTGCGAGTCGCTCGTCATCCACTTCCTGCATTCCTACGCCAACCCCTCGCATGAGCGGCGCGCCGCCGAGATCGCGGCAGAGCTCTGGCCGAACGGCCATATCACCACCGGACATGCGCTGCTTTCGGAAGCGCGCGAGTTCGAGCGCGGCGTGACGGCAGCGGTCAACGCCTCCGTGCAGCCGATCCTCGAGCGCTATGTCGAGCGGCTGCGCAGCGAACTGGCGGCAAAAGGCTATGCCCGCGACTTCCTGATCATGAACGGCAATGGCGGCATGATCTCGGCCCGCTTCGTCACGCTGGAATCGGCCAAGACGGTAATGTCCGGACCGGCCTCGGGCGTGATTGCCGCCGCCTATACGGGAAAGCGCGCCGGCTTCGGCAATCTTGTCACCTATGACATGGGCGGCACCTCGACCGACGTGGCGCTGATCCGCAACGCCGAACCTGCCGTGTCGAACGAGATCGAGATCGAATATGCGATGCCGATCCATGTGCCGATGGTGGCGGTGCATACGGTCGGCGCCGGCGGCGGCTCGATCGCGCGCGTCGACGCAGCCGGGCTGATCCAGATCGGCCCGGAAAGCGCCGGCGCAAACCCAGGCCCGATCTGCTATGGGCGCGGCGGCAGCGAGCCGACCATCACCGACGCCAATCTGGTGCTCGGCCGCCTGGCGCCGGAGAAATTGCTCGCGGTCGACAATCCGGTCACCGTCGAACGCGTCGGCGGCATTTTCGAGGAGAAGATCGGCAAGCGCACCGGCCTTTCCGGCGTCGAGGCGGCGGGCGCGGTGCTTAGGCTCGGCAATATGAAGATGGCGGGCGCGATCCGCATGGTCTCGGTGTCGCGCGGCCATGACCCACGCGATTTCGCGCTGTTCGCCTTCGGCGGCGCCGGACCGCTGCACGCGACGGCGCTTGCCCGCGAGCTCGGCCTCCCGCGCGTGCTGGTGCCGGCGCGCCCGGGCATCACCAACGCGCTCGGCTGCGTCGTCGCCGATCTCCGGCACGACTTCGTCAACACAATCAACCAGCCAGTGAAGCTGCTCGACGAAGCCATGCTTCGCGAGGTGTTGGAACGGCACCGTAACGAAGGCGAGGCGCTGATCGCCAAGGAAGCGGTGAAGCCCGACGCGATCCGCGTCACCCATTCGGCCGACATGCAGTTCGTCGGCCAGACGCATATCATCAACGTGCCGCTGCCGTCATCCTCGGTTTCACGAGAAACACTGCAGCTTCTGTTCGAAAAGGCCTATTTCGCGCGCTTCAAGGTCGAGCTCCCGGAAATCCGCGCCAACCTCGTCAACCTCAACAGCTCGGTCATCGGCGTGCGGCCGCAGATCGACCTCTCGCGGCTGATCGATCCGGCAGGGCGCGCGGCGACGCTCGAGGAGGCACGGCGCGAAATCCGGCCGGTCTGGTACAATGGGCGCTGGCACGACACGCCGGTCTATGCACGCGAAAAGCTGCCGCTCGACGCAACAATTGTCGGGCCGGCGATCCTTGAGCAGATGGATGCCACGACCGTGCTCGAACCAGGCGACCGGGCGCGCTCGGATGCGGACGCCAACATCATTATCGACATCGGCGAGGCCTGAGATGGCAAAGCTCGACACGATCACGCTTTCGGTGCTGCAGGCTGCCCTGCAGCAGGTCTGCGACGAGATGGACCTCACCTTCTCGCGCGCGGCCTTCTCGCCGGTCATCGCGGAAGCCAACGACCGCTCTGACGGCATCTATTCGGCCGTGGACGGCTCGCTGATCGCGCAAGGCAGCCAGGGCCTGCCGGTCTTCGTCGGCGTCATGCAATATTCGACCAGGATGGTGATCGAGATGATCGCCGACGGTCGCTGCCTCGCACCGGAGCCGGGCGACATCTACATTGTCAACGATCCCTATCTCGGCGGGACGCATCTGATGGATGTGCGCTTCGTCATGCCGGCCTATCGCGGCGGCAAGATCTTTTGCTGGCTTTCCAACACCGGGCATTGGCCGGATATCGGCGGCTCGGTGCCTGGCGGCTTCTCCGCTTCGGCCACTGCCGTCGAGCAGGAAGGGCTCAGGCTGCCGCCGGTCAAACTGTTCAAGAGGGGCGTGCTCGATCCCGAGATCTACGCCATCATCTGCTCGAACATCCGCGTCGCCGACCAGCGTATCGGCGACATCCGCGCACAGGCGGCGGCTTTGCTGATTGGCCAGGACAGGCTGAACGAAATCCTGGATCGTTACGGTGACGAAACCGTCGTCGAGGCGATCGCGGAATTGCGCCACCGCGCCGCCGAGCAGATGCGCGCCTCGATCGCCGTCATACCCGACGATACCTACCGCTCTCAGGCCTTCGTCGATTCCGACGGCGTGGTGAACGAGCCGCTGACCATCAATCTCGCCGTGGAGAAAAAAGGCGACACGCTGACCTTCGATTTCGCCGGCTCGTCGAAGCCATGTGCAGGCCCGATGAACAGCGTGCTGGCGACGACCTTGTCGTCGGTCTATCTCGCCATGCGGCATATTTTCCCCGAGGTGCCGATCAGCGCCGGCGCCTTCGAGCCGCTGACCGTCAAGCGGCCGGAAGGAACCTTCCTGGACGCGAAATATCCTCGGCCGGTTTCGGGCTGCGCGGCGGAGGTTTCACAGCGCATCGCCGAGGCGGTATTCGCGGCGATGGTGCAGGCATTGCCGGAGAAGGTGACAGCCGCACCCGCCGGTTCCAGCGGGAATTTCGCGCTCGGCGGCAATGATCCGGCGCGCGGGCGCGACTATGTCATGTACCAGATTTCCGGCGGTGGTTATGGCGGCAATGCCAGCCATGACGGGTTGAGCAATGGCTGCTCGACCATCGGCATTTCGAAATCGCCGCCGGTCGAGATCATGGAGCAGGCGTTTCCGGTGCTCTACCGGCACTACGCGCTGCGCGAAGGCTCCGGCGGCGCGGGAAAACATCGCGGCGGCTTCGGGCTTGCCTATGAGGTTGAAATCCTGCGCGGCGAGGCCCGTGCTTCCTTCGTCATGGACCACGGCCGCTTCGGCCCGCAGGGCGCGCTCGGCGGAAAGGACGGCGCGCCGAACAGCGTGACCGTGTTCCGGAACGGCGAAGCGCATGTGCCGCCGCATCTTTCCAAGGAACAGGACATCGCGCTGAAAGCCGGCGACCGCGTGCGGGTCGGCACACCGGGTGGCGGCGGCTATGGCGACCCGCGCGAGCGCGACCCGAAGCTGGTCGCCGAAGATATCAGACTTGGGTACTATACGGCCGAGCAGGCCAGGGAGATGTTCGGCATAGTTGTTTCTTCGCCGCCGGCCGCTCCTCGGCTGTAGTATCAATACATTATATGTGGCTAAAATAACTACCCGTTTGGGACTTCAGACATGAACCAATCGGATAAGGAGATATTAAGTCGACAATTATAGATAGAAACCCTCGATGACGTTTCGGGGGGCGATTGTGGAGCTATCCGGCGATTTACTTGAGAATGCAAGTTCGCCAGACCGTGCGCGATGGCAACTTGGTCGGCTCGTGCGTTCCCCCGAATTGGGCAATGTTCCGCAAAAGCTGTTCGGGCTGTGCCTGGTCTATATTACCGTGGCGGCGCTGATCTGGCCGTCGGCATATTCCGCGATGACAGAGATGTACTTGCTTCGGCTTTTCGTCTTTGGACCGCTCAGCTTTCTGGCAGTGGCGATCCCAATGGCGATTGCCCTGTCGCCGAAGGCTCCGGTCACATTCATCGCAATGTCGATCCGCACCAATGGGCTGCGGGCGGCGATTGTCGTGATCATGTTCATGCTGATGCTCTCCGCGTTCACGACCTACAAGGTGAACATACCCGACGTCGTCCCCTTTTACTGTGACAAAGCCCTGGCCGATTTCGGCGAACTGCTACACGGCCAGGCGCCATGGCGCATCGCTCACGCATTCGACTCCGACCTTCTGGCGACGATCGTAGCGATGACCTATGCCAGACTCTGGTTTCTCGAATGGTTCGGCTTGGTGTTTTTTGCAGCGCTACTCGCCAACCAGCCGGTGCACCTGCGATATCTCGCCGCGATGGCCCTTGTGTTTATGGTGGTCGGAACGGTCATGGCGACGTTGTTTTCCTCCGTCGGCCCGATCTTTTACAACGAATTGGTGGGCGGCGATCGCTATGCTGAGCTTCTGGACGTGTTGAAGCAGCGGCCCTCCAACGAGCACGTGCTATCTTATTCCAGCTACCTTCTTGCCACCTATAGGAACGACATGCCGGCGCTTGGTTCCGGGATTTCCGCCATGCCCAGCATGCATATGGCGGTCGCCACGCTGAACGCGTTTTACCTTGGGCGGCTCAATCGCTGGCTCGGCATTGCAGGCTGGGCATTCGCGATCGTCATCCTGTTCGGTTCGGTCTATACGGGCTGGCACTATGCTGCTGACGGCTACGTTTCGATGCTGATCGTGGCCTTGATCTGGCGGCGCACCGCAAGCATCAGCGACGGCAAGAGGGTGACGGGTGCATGGTCCTCAAAGCCGGTAGCCGAAACCGCATCCTGACCTAACTTTTTGTCGCGGCGTGGTCTTTCCGAAAACCGGCTCCCAGCTTTCGGATGAGCTCTAAGCTATTTTTGCCAGCAGTCGCAGGAATGTCGCGACCTCCTTGGCGGTCAGCGGCGCCAGCGTCTCCTCGGTGATGGCGCGCGCGAGCGGGATCAACCGCTCGATCGCCTCGCGGCCTTCCGGCGTCAGGTTGACCAGCAGCCGCCTTTTGTCGACCTCGTGCTTGGAGACTTCGACAAGGCCGCGCGCCCTCAGCCGGTCGATGACGCCCTTCACGGTTGCGGCGTCCATGGCGATCAGCGTTCCCAACTGGTTCTGGGAGGTCTCGCCGATGTCGTAGAGCTTGGCCAAAGCTGCGAATTGCGGTGGCGTCAGGTCGCCGATATGCGAGGCGAAGATCGAGACATGGCGCTGATGCGCCTTGCGCAGGATGAAGCCGACCTGGTCCTGCAGATGGTAGTCGTTCTCGTCGCCGTCCGCGGCCTCGACCAGCCGCAGCAGATTGTCCTCGCCGCTCATCTGAGGCCATCCCATGCCTTGATGTCCTCAGCCGCCAAGCCGCCCATGCGGTTGTGGACGCGCGGACCGCAGGTCATGGCAAGGCAGAACAGGATCTCGTCGGGACGCGGGCCGTCGCTGATGCCGACCTCCATGGCGTCGAAATGGCTGCGCACATAGGCGGCGTTGATGTGGCCGAGCGGCACGTCGAGCTTTGACCCGAACGCGCCGACCTTCTTGGCCGAGGGCACGATGGCCTTGGCGTCGCCGAGACGCTCGCGCATGGCGTAGCCGCCCGGCACGTGCCAGAGCGCGCCATGCTCCAATTCGCCGGCCGTGCCGACGATGGCGCCCTTGCCGTAGCCGTCGATCTTCTTGACGTCGCCGCCGAGCGCCGCGATCAGCCTGTCCGAGAGCAGAAGCCCAAGCGGCTTCAAATCCTCCATCGCGCCCTGCAAATCCTCGACATAGCGGCCGGCAAAAGGATTTTTCACAAGCGCCATGGCAGCGGCGCGCAGGCGCGGCTCCTTGGCAGCGGGTCCGCCCTCGTGGAAAATCTCCTCGGTCAGAACCGCGATCTTGCGGATCGGAAACTCAGGCATCGGCAAACTCCTCCTGTGCATGCTTGTTGGGCGCGGCGAGCGTCACCGAGCCACTGATGCGGGCCTCGCCCGCCAGAAACAGCGCCGAGGCGGCGACCAGGCCGCGCCGGCGAAAATCTTCGGCGACGGCAAGGCCGTTGTCCAGCGCCCGTGCCACCTCGCCGGGCGCGAGCGCGCCGACGCTCTGCGTCACTAGTTGCTCACCCAGATCGCTGTCGGGCGCCAGATCGCGAGCCGGAACGCGTATGATGGCCGGGTGACCTGGGAGGTCGACGGCGTTGGCAATCAGCGTCGCCGCGGCGTCGGCCTCGGCGCCGGTGCGCGCAAGCACGGTGACGGCGTCGGCAATGCCCAGCGAAAACGACCGGCCGCGCCAGCCGCTGGTGGCGACGCCGCGCACGCCATCGTCAGAGCGGATGGCGACGCGGTCGGCCATGCCATTCCCGGTGCCGGCGATCGCCACCGTCATTGACCGGCCGCTGCCAAGATGGAGAGCGCAGTCGCCGCCGTTGTTGACATAGGCGCGGTCGAGCCGCCGTCCGGCGAGCATGGCGCCGAGAGTTTCGTCGGCTATCGAACCGGCAACGGCGGCCATCGGCGTGATGAAGCATTCCGCCAACGGCACGACGGCGGCTTCCATGCGGCGCGCGGTCGGGCTGGCGAAGTCGCGCGGGGCCAGGAAGAAGGCCGGTAAGCGCAATTCGGGCAGTTCCTCGACCACCTCGATCAGGATCGTCTGAAAGCGAGCAACCGCCTGTTCGTAAGCGGCGCGGCATTCCTCCGCTTCGCCAAAGGCCTCGACGATCAGATCGATCGGACCATGGTTGAGATGGAGCCGTCGGCCGTCGGCAAGCCAATGCGCCTGCGGGCCGTTCATCGGCCGGCCTCGCTCGCCGCCGCGCGCCGCAACTGCGCCAGCGGCGGCCAGGGGTTGCCGGCCGGGGCGCCGGTATTGCTGCGCGGATTAAGGTATTCGCCGCCCCGGGCGAGAATGTCCTCGACGCTGCGGATCTCGTTCTCATAACCGCCGAGCCGGATATAGTCGTCGCGGCGCATGGTGAACTCGATCGGCGCCACCAAAGCGGGAGTCGGCACATAGCCGAAGGCGCCTTCCGGCACGCGGGTGACGTCGACCATCAGCGTGATGCCGCCGCCCGGCCAGACATAGACCGGCGCGCCGCCCACCGTCACATAGGTTTTCAGGCCCTGAACCGAGCGGGTGAGATTGACGGGGTTTTCGGTGACGCCGGCGCGCAGCGAGCCACCAGCGCCGCCGACGAAAAGAACCGTGCACAAAGCCGGCTCGCAATTGTCCTCGATCAGGCCGACGGACTTTTGCAGCCGCTCGGGGAACGGCTTTTGGACAGGCTTCAACTGCTCATCGAGCTCGTAATAGGCGAACTGCTCGCCGGTGGTCGACACCATCAGCAGCGACAGGCCAGGACGCGCGCCCTTCTTGGCGTTCCAGTCGCCGAGGATCGACAGCGGATCGGAGATCGTCGTGCCGCCCCAACCGAGGCCGGGCTCCGAGACCTTGAAATAGCGGCCGGGCGTCGAGCGGCGGCCGATGATTTTTATCCCCGTATCCTCCCAGCCCAGCACCTTGCCGGCCTGATGCTCGGAGACGACGCCGGTGATGTGGTCGTCGACCACCACCACCTCGTCGACGAGGCCGCGCCACTGCGTGGCGAACATGCCGATGGTGGCCGAGCCGCAGCCGACCCGCATGCGGTGCTCGACCTTGCCGTCGATGACCGGCGCCTTGCCGGCTTCGACGATGACAGTCGCGCCGCCATCGATGGTGAGCTCGACCGGCTTCCTGTTGCAGAGATCGAGCAGCGCGTCGCAAGTGGCGCGCCCTTCCGCCTTCGAGCCGCCGGTCAGGTGATGCACGCCGCCGAGCGACAGCATCTGCGAGCCGTATTCGCCTGTCGTGACATGGCCGATCGCCTCGCCTTCGGAACGCACCGTTGCCGTCTCGTCGCCGATATGGCGGTCAGTGTCGATCTTCACCTTGACGCCGCAGTACGAAAAAATGCCTTCGGTGACGACGGTGACGAGGTCGACGCCTTCGACTTCCTGGCTGACGATGAAGGGCGCCGGCTTATAGTCCGGATAGGTGGTGCCGGCGCCAATCGCGGTGACGAAGCGGCGGCCGGTGTTGACCAGCTCGCCGTTCCAGGCTTCGCCCTCGGCGACGAACGGCACGACGGCGCCGCCGGTCTCGGCCGCGTGGTCGAGGATGGTCAGCGGGTCCATGCGCACAATGCGGCCGCCGATATTGCCGTAGCGGTCGCAGGCGCCGGTGCGGCCTTCGGCGATGTAGCACATGACCGGACAGGCATCGCAGCGGATCTTCTCAGCCACCTGCTTCTCGCCGGGATCATGGGTTTCAAAACGTTCGGCAAGCTCGCTCATCGGCGCGCCTCCTTCTCGCGGATCGCCGCCAGGATGCGGCTCGGCGTCGCCGGCACCTTGGTGACCAGGACACCCGTGGCGTGGCGGATGGCGTTGAGGATCGCCGGCGCGGTCGGGATCAGCACATGCTCGCCCAAGCCCTTGGCGCCAAACGGCCCCTCGGGATCCGGAACCTCGACCAGTATGTGCTCTACGGGGGGCACGTCGCCGATGGTCGGGATGAGATAATCGTGCAGGTTCTCGGTGCGGCCGGGGATGTATTCCTCCATCAGCGCCATGCCGATGCCTTGCGCGATGCCGCCCTCGATCTGGCCCTCGACCAGCACCGGGTTGATCGCCTTGCCGACGTCATGCGCGGCGGTGATCTTGATGAGCTTCACGGTGCCGAGCTTGAGATCGACCTCAAGCTCGGCGATCTGCGCGCCATAGCCGTAGACGGCATAGGGCTTGCCCTGGCCCTTGGCGTCGAGCGGCAGCGTCGGCGGGTCGTAGGTCTCTTCCGAGACAAAGACGAGGCCGTCTGTATCGGCCTTCAGCGCCACAAGATCGATGCGTCGCGCGGCATCTCCTTCGCGGATGGAGATGCTGGCGCCGTCCAGCGCGATCGTCGCCTGCTCCGAGACATTGGCGAAGCGCAGGATCTTTTCGCGCAAGGCGCGGCCTGCTTTCTCCGCCGCCTTGCCCGTGACAAAAGTCTGGCGCGAGGCGGATGTCTTGCCGGCGTCTGGCGTGATGGCGGTGTCGGCGCTCTTCAGCTTGAACTTATCCAGTGGCAGGCCGAGCGCGTCGGCGCAAATCTGGGGAATGACCGTGTTGGACCCCTGGCCGATGTCGACCGCGCCCTGATGCAGGATCACCTCGCCTGAGGCCGAGATGCCGACCTTGATGGTCGAGGGATTGGGCAACGAAGTGTTGCCGCAGCCATACCAGCAGGAGGCGATGCCGACGCCGCGCTTGCTCCCAGTGTGGACCGCATTGAACGCCTCCGCATCCGTCAGAGCACGCACCCAATGCGGCCGAAGCTGCTCCAGGCATTCGCCGATGCCGACGCCCGACTCCAGCCGCTGGCCGGTGACCGTCTCGCAGCCGTCGCGCAGGCAGTTTTTCAGGCGGAAATCGAGCCGGTCGATACCGAGCCGGCCGGCGAGCTCGTCATAGAGCGTCTCCTGCATGATGGTGGCCTGCGGCACGCCGAAACCGCGGAAGGCGCCGGCGATCGGGCCGTTGGTGTGGATGGCATAGCCGGTCGCGCGATAGTTCGGCGTAAGATAGGGACCGGAGGCATGCACAGGCACGCGATTGGCCACCGTCGGCCCCCAACTGGCATAGGCGCCGGTGTTGAAATCGCCCTCGAAGACCATGCCGGTGACGTAGCCTTCGGCATCGGCGCCGATGGTCGCCCTCATCTCGGCCGGATGGCGCTTGGTGGTCGACATCATCGATTCATTGCGGGTGTAGGCGAGCGCGGCCGGCCGGCCCGTCTTCATCGCCACAAGGCCGATGAGCGGCTGCAGCGAGACATCGAGCTTGGAGCCGAAGCCGCCGCCGGTGGCGGTCGGCACGATGCGCACCCTGTCGACGGCGAGGCCGAGCACCTTGGCCGTCTCGTCGCGGTCCATGTAGGGCGCCTGGGTGCAAGCGACGACGACCAGCGTGTCGCCATCCATGTAAGCGTAGCCGGCTTCCGGCTCGATATAGGCGTGCTCGACGAAGGAGGTCTCGATTGCGCCGGAGGCCGTGACCGTCGCGCCCGCGAGCGCGCTGTCGGGATCACCACGCTCGACATAGCCGGAGGTGAGCAGGTTGGCCGGACGGTGGCTGTGGATCAGCGCGGCACCTTCGGCCTTCGCCTCGCGCGGCTGCAGCATGTGCGGCAGTTCGGCCCAGATGATCGGAAAATCCGTCAGGTCGAGATCCAGGATCGCCTCGCGCTCTCCCGCCACCAGCGCCACAGCCTCGCCGCGCAAGCGGACAAAGCCTTCGGCCAAAGCCGGCTGGTCGGCAAAGGGGCCGATGACACCGAAGCAGTTCTTGCCCGGAATGTCCCTGGCGGTGAAAACGCCGGCGATACCAGGACGCGCTTTTGCCCAAGCGTCGAGGTCGCCGAAGTCGAAGCGGGCATGATAGTGCGGCGAACGCACCACGAGCACCGCCAGCGCGTCGGCCGGAAAGGAATCGCCACCGAACTTCTCGTCGCCGGTGACCTTCGGCACGCCGTCGAGGCGGATCGGCGAGGCGCCGACGGCGCGGCCCGCTTCCGGCCGGCGAAGATCGACGCCGTTCGTATGCTGCGAGGCTTGCATCACCGCCGCGACGATTTTCCTGTAGCCCGTGCAGCGGCAGAGCACGCCGCCCAGCGCATCCTGCGTCTCGGCCTCGCTGGGTGTGGGGTTGCGCTCCAAAAGCGCGGTGGCCGCGACCAGCAGGCCGGGCGTGCAGATGCCGCACTGCGCGGCGCCATGTTCGAGGAAGGAGGCCTGCAGCGCCGACAGCCTGCCATTGGCAAGGCCCTCGACGGTGGTGACGGCGGCGCCGGACACCGAGGCCGCCGGCATCAGGCAGGCACAGACCGGATTGCCATCGACCAGCACCGTACAGGCGCCGCAATCGCCGGCATCGCAGCCGACCTTGGTGCCGGTCAGCCGCAACTCGTCGCGCAAGACCTGCGACAACCGCCGCACCGGCGGCACGGAGACGCGGACGGCGGCGCCGTTGACCTGGAAGGCAATGTCGGCGCGTTCCATGCCGGATTGGGCCATGCTCATGCGGCCACCTTGCCTTGATCGAGCCCGGTTGCCGCGCGCATTGCGCGGACGACGATCTCGCGCGCCGCTTGCTCCCGGTATTCGGCGCTGCCGCGCACATCGGCGATCGGCGACAGTTCATCGAACGGCGCCGACAGCACGGCATCGGCAAGCGCTGACGTGACTGGCCGGCCGCGCAGGGCCGCCTCGACGCCGGCCAGACGGCATGCGACCACCGAGCAGGAGCCGACGGCTATCGCCGCTTCGGCGACGACGCCATTCTCGACCACCAGCCGCGCCGCCGCCATGGCGATCGAGATGACGAGATAGCGCCGGGCGCCGAGCTTGACGAAAGCCGAGGCGCCGGCGGCGGAAGGCTTCGGCACGCGAATGGCAGTGACCATCTCGCGCGGCTGCAGCGCCGTGCGGCGATTGCCGAGGATGAATTCGCCGAGCGGAAGATGGCGGGTGGCTTTGGCCGAGCGCAATTCGACATCGGCATCGAAGACCAAAAGAGCTGGAACCCCGTCGGCGGCGGGCGAAGCGTTGCAGAGATTGCCGGCAACTGACGCGACGTTCTGGATCTGGACCGAGCCGACCTCGCGTGCTGCCGATTTCAACACGTCGAACGGCGCCGGCAATGGGTAGCGCACGATATCGGTCCAGGTCGTGCGCGCACCGATGCGCCAATGCTCATCTGTCTCGGCGATGCCGCGCAGTTCGGCGAGACCGTTGATGTCGAGGATGTTGTCGCGGAACGGCTTCGCGCCCTGCGCCGGATAGAAATCCGTGCCGCCGGCGAGAATGCGCCAGCGATCCTCGCCAAGCAAAGCGAGCGCCTCGTCGACCGTGGTGGGTTTCGCGTAACGGATCACGCTCTGCCTTCCAGACAATTGGCCTTCCCGAAAAAGAGCCTTCTCCTGGCTCTCCGAAGTGCCAGCTTCGGGTGTTCTTGCCGCGCGCGGACCGGACAAATTCATTCGTATGCAAATGATATCAGGCCGTTCGGAATTGTCAAAGCCGGAGTTGGGCCGGAGTTGGGCCGGAGTTGGCGCCGCGAAGACCTGAATGCGATTGTTACGAGGCCGGAGGTTGACGCCGCCGGTCATCTGGTCAAGGTTCCCTCTCCGGTCGCGTCAGCGGCTTTGACTGCAGCCCCCAAGCCGAACCCGGGGCAGGACCAGAGGGCCGAAACGAGAGGAAGCCGCATGGCCGAAGAAGCGCTCATCGTCATCGACCTGCAGAACGATTTTTGCCCGGGCGGCGCGCTGGCGGTCGCCGGCGGCGACGAGATCGTGCCTTTGGTCAACGACCTGATCCGGCGGACCGAGCATGTGATCCTGACGCAGGACTGGCACCCGGCCGGACATTCGAGCTTCGCCTCCAGCCATGCGGGCAAGCAGGCCTTCGAGACGATCGAGATGCCTTACGGTCCGCAGACGCTGTGGCCGGATCATTGCATCCAGGGGAGCCTCGGTTCCGATTTCCATTCCGGGCTCGCATGGACCAAGGCGGAGCTGGTGATCCGAAAAGGGTTCCGCACAGCGATCGACAGCTATTCGGCTTTCTTCGAAAACGACCATGCGACGCCGACCGGGCTTGGCGGCTATCTGAAGGAACGCGGCATCGACGCGATCACGCTGGTTGGGCTTGCCACCGATTTCTGCGTCGCTTTCTCGGCGCTCGATGCGGCTAAGCAGGGGTTCAAGGCGACGGTGCGGCTCGACGCCTGCCGCGGCATCGACCTTAACGGCTCGGTCGAGGCGATGCTGAAGCGCATGCGTGACGCCGGCGTGACGCTCGAAGATCATTCGGCGGACTGACGCCACGGTGAGGCAACGAGGGGGCTTCACGACATTTGCGAAAGTGCTGGCGGCGAGCGTGGCTGCCGCACTCGTTCTTGCTTTTCCGCAATCGGTTCTCGCCGCTGAAACTCACGAACTGCCCGGCGCGGCGATGTCGCTCTGGTGGGCATTGCCCTTTGCCGGCCTGTTGCTGTCGATCGCGACCGGACCGCTGCTGTTTCCGCACGTCTGGGAGCACCATTACGGTAAGATCGCCGCTACCTGGGCCGCGCTGGCGGTCCTGCCGCTGGCAGTCGCCTTCGGCATTCCGACCGCAGGCGAAGCGGTGCTGCACACGCTGCTCACCGAATATCTGTCCTTCATCATCCTGTTGTTCGCGCTCTACACCATCTCGGGCGGCATCCTGCTTGCCGGCAACATCCACGGCACGCCGCTCGTCAATGCCGGCCTGCTGCTCATCGGCGCGCTGCTCGCTTCGGTGATCGGCACGACCGGCGCCTCGATGATCTTGATCCGGCCGATGCTGCGCGCCAACGACAACCGGCCGTTCAACGCGCATGTCGTGATCTTCTTCATCTTCCTGGTGTCCAACATCGGTGGTTCGCTGACCCCGCTTGGCGATCCGCCCTTGTTCGTCGGCTTCCTGCGCGGCGTCGATTTCTTCTGGACGACCGCGAATCTGTGGCGAGAGACGCTGTTCACCGGCGGCCTGGTGCTCATCGTCTTCCTGGCACTCGATATCGTGCTGCATCGGCGTGAGGGTGGCATGCCGAAGATCAAGGACCCGACGCCGGACACGAAAGTGCGCCTGCGCGGCCTGGCCAACCTGCCGTTGCTCGCCGGCGTGATCGGCGCCATCCTGCTTTCGGCGGGTTGGAAACCTGGCGTCAGCGTCCCGATCCTCGGCGTCAGCCTGGAACTGCAGAACCTCCTGCGCGACGCCGTCATCCTGGCGCTGGCCTTCCTGTCGCTGCGCGTTTCCTACAAGAGCCACCGCGAGGCCAACGGCTTCACCTGGGGGCCGATCGCCGAAGTGGCGAAACTCTTTGCCGGCATCTTCGTCTGCATCGTGCCGGTCATCGCTATCCTGCGGGCCGGCAATGACGGCGCGCTGGCGCCGCTGGTGGCGCTGGTCAGCTCCACCGAAGGCCGGCCCAACGACCTCGCCTATTTCTGGCTGACCGGGGCGCTGTCGTCCTTCCTCGACAACGCGCCGACCTATCTGGTGTTCTTCGAGCTTGCCGGCGGCGATGCGCACCACTTGATGACGGAAACCGCCTCGACGCTTGCCGCGATCTCGGCCGGCGCCGTGTTCATGGGCGCCAACACCTATATCGGCAACGCGCCGAACTTCATGGTCTTTGCCATCGCCAGGCATCGCGGCTTCAAGATGCCGGGCTTCTTCGGCTACATGGCGTGGTCGGGCCTGGTGCTGATCCCGACGTTTTTGATCGCGGGATTCGTTTTTTTCTAACCGACACCCACATATCTTCGCACCGCCGACGGATCCGCCCGCAACGCCTCGACATCGACCGTCTCGCGGTTGCGGCCGTTCTCGATGAAGCAGACACGATCCGCCACCGACAGCACGGCGTCGACGCGCTGCTCGACCAGGATGGTCGAGACACCCAGCTCGCGCAGCTTCGCCACCGTCTCGCGGATCTTGGCGATCATCGACGGCATCAGCCCTTCGGTCGGCTCGTCGAGCAGCAGCACCTGCGGCTCGAGGCAGAGCGCGCGAGCCATGGCGAGCATCTGCTGCTCGCCGCCGGAGAGCGTGCCGGAGCGCTGCTTCAGCCGCTCCCTGAGCAGCGGGAAGAGATCGAGGACGTTTTCACGCGCCTGCTTGCCCTTGCCGCGCGCCATCAGGCCGATTTCGATGTTCTCCGCCACACTCATCTCGGCGAACAATCGCCGGCCCTGCGGCACATAGGCGACGCCTGCCTTCGGCACGTCATGCGCGGCGAGGCCGGTCAGCTCCTTGCCGTCCAGCTTGATCGAGCCGGCCGATGTCGGCACCAGCCCCATGATCGCCTTCAGCGTCGTCGTCTTGCCGGCTCCGTTGCGGCCAAACAGGCAAAGCACCTCGCCCTTGTTCAAGACGAGATCGAGGCCGTAGAGCACCTGCACCTCGCCATAGAAGCAATCGAGGCCGGATATGGCGAGCAACGGCGCATCAGCCATGGGTCGCTCCGAGATAGGCGTCCTGGACTTGGCGGTTGGCGCGGATCTCATCCGGCGTGCCTTCGGCGAGGATCTTTCCCGAATTGAAGACGGTGATGCGGTCGGCAAGCTGCATGACCACCGGCATGTTGTGCTCGATCAAAAGCACGGTTGCGTCCTTGGCGATCTCACGCACCAAAGTGATGAAATTGTCGATCTCGCTGTCGGCCAGGCCTTGCGTCGGCTCGTCGAGGATGAGCAGGCGCGGCTTCAGTGCCAGGCCCATCGCCACTTCGAGCAGGCGCTGATGGCCGTAGGAAAGATGCGCGGACAAAGTGCCGGCGCGGTCGGCAAGGCCGGTGCGCTCCAGCGCCGCCATCACGCCGCTCCTCACCTGCCCCTTGGAGCGGCCGTCGGTCAGCGTGCGCTGCACCGGCAGCGCGACATTGTCGAAGGCCGTGAGGTTGGCAAAGACGCTGGTGATCTGGAACGTGTAGGCGACGCCAAGGCGAACCCGCTTGTAAGCCGGCATGGCGGTGATATCGGCGCCGTCGAAGACGACCGCGCCGGAGGATGGACGGATGCGGCCCGAGAGCAGGCTGACGAAGGTGGTCTTGCCGGCGCCGTTGGGGCCGATGACGGCGCGGATCTCGCCCGGCATCAGCGCGAAGTCGACGCCGTCGACGGCGCGCAGGCCGCCGAAGTTGCGCGACAGGCCCTTCGTGGTGAGTAGCGGCATCATGGCAGCCATCCCAGCCAGCGCTCGCGGATGCTGCCCATAATGCCTTTCGGGGCGAACAGGACGAGCAGGATGAGCGCCACGCCGACGATCAGCAGATAGGCGGAGGTGAAGCCGCTGGTGATATCGGTGACATAATACATGAACAGGGTGCCGACTAGCGGACCGAGCGTGGTCGCAGCACCCCCGAGCAGCACCCAGAGCAGCGGCAGGATCGAATACTGGATCGACGCGAAATTCGAGCCGACATAGCCGAACAGCAAGGCATAGGCAGCACCGGACGCGGCGCAGATGGCGCCGGAGGCGACGACGGCGGCAAGCTTGTTGGCGACCGTGTCGTAGCCCAGCATCCTGGTCCGTTCCTCGTTCTCGCGGATCGCCACCAGCACACGGCCGAAGCGGGAACGGACGACGGCAAGTGTGATGAGAAGCACGACCGAGAACAGCGCCAGCGCGGCCACGTAGCGAACGGTTGGATCGGTCAGGTCGAAGGAGGCGGCGCCGATCGAGACCACCCGCGATGCCTGCTGGATGACGAGGCCCTGGTCGCCGCCGGTCCAGGCCGCGAAATAGAGGATAAGCAGATAGAAGACCTGGGCGAACATCATGGTGACGATCATGAAGGCGACACCCGAGGTGCGCAGCGCCAGCAGGCCGATGACCAGGGCCAGCAGCGCGCCGCAGGCGATACCGGCGACGAAGGCTTCCGGGACGCCCCAGCCGAGGTGATAGACGGTCAGGCCGGCGCCATATAGGCCGGCGGAGAAGAACATGGCGTGGCCGAGGCTGAGCAGGCCGACATAGCCGAAGAGCAGATTGTAGCCCATGGCAAAGACGGCGAGCGCCATGATGCGGGCGAAGAGGCTCTGGTGATAATCCGGCAGGATGAAGTTCAGCGCGAACAAGAGCGCGATGACGCCGATATGCAGGGCGTAGGTCCTTGCCGGCGAAGCGTCCCTCATCTGGATGTCGCCCCGAACAGGCCTTGCGGCCGGAACACCAGCACCATGGCGACGATCAGCGTGGCGATGATCTTGGCGAGCGTCGGCGAGAAGAACATCGAGACGATGCCGTCGGAGAGGCCGATCAGGACGGCCGCGACGACGGTTCCGCGCAACGAGCCGAGGCCGCCGATGATGACGACGATAAAGGAAAGCAGCAGTGGGTCCTGCCCCATCAGATAATGCGCCTGGCTGATCGGCACGATCAGCACCGCGGCGATCGCCGCAAGCATGGCGCCCACGGCGAAGACGCCGGCATAGACCCGCTCGACCGGGATGCCGAAGGCCTGCGCCGTCTCGCGGTCATATTGCGTGGCACGCATGATCAGGCCGATCTTCGTCCGGGTCAGCACCAGCCAGGTGATCACCAGCAAAATGGCGGAAGCGGCGACCACCGCCAGCTTGTAGCCGGAATAGCCGAACCACGGCAAAAGGATGCGGTAGCTGAAGGGCGGCTCCACGGGGCGCGCCTCGGGGCCGTAGAAGGTCAGCGCCAGCTGCTGGATGATGTAGAGCATGCCGATGGTGGCGACGATGGTGCCTTCCGGATTGTAGTTCAGCCGGCGCAACACCAGGCGCTCGGCGAGAAGCGCCACTAGCCCGACGAGCAAAGGCGCGATCACAAGTGCTGCCACAAAGCCGATCGCCGGGTGACCGGAGATCGCCGTCGAGACCGCCCAGGCGAGCACCGCGCCCAGCATGAAGAACTCGCCATGCGCGACATTGACGACGCGCATGACGCCGAACACCAGCGACAGCCCAAGCGCCGTCAGCGCCAGCACCGCGGAAGTGACGAGGCCTTCGAGAGCGGCGAGGAGGAGGTGGGGTCCGAAGCGCATCAGCTCTGAGACGAGCTCACAGCGCCTGCGTCGTGTAATCCCCTTCCGGCTCGTAGAGGCCGTCCTCGATCTTGGTCTTGTGGACGACCTTGAGCTTGCCGCCTTCGACCTTGGAGATGTTCTGGATGCCGAAGCACTGGTGGATCTTGCCGTTGAAGGTTTTCGGACCCTGCGGATGCTCCGGCCCTTCGGCGAACTCCTTCAACGCTTCGGTGGCCTCGACCAGCTTGGCGCGGTCCTCGGGTCCCTTGTAGCCGGCATCCTCCATCGCCTTCTTGACGACATAGAGCGTTTCCCAGCAGCCGAACATGTGGGCGGCGGTGGAGACGTCCTTGGCATCACCGACGGCGGCGCCATTGTCATCGATGCCGACAGCGGCGCGATAGGCTTTTTGCGCAGCGGAGTCGTCGGGCTGCGCGTAGCGCGGCGAGCCTTCCCAGAAATGGCTGCCGTCGAGGAATTCGAGGCCGGGGCTGTTGATGTCGACGGCCTCGAGCGAATCGATGAAGCCGAAGAGCTGCGGCCGTTGCGAGCCGTAGAACTCGCCGAGCTCCTTGACGAAGGTGAGCACCGCAGGGCCGACCATGACATGGTAGATCACCTCGGTCTCGGCCGGGATCTGCGGGAAGTATTTCGTGAAGGACGACTCCGTCGGCGGGATGGCGATCTGGGCAATCACCTCACCACCTTGCGCCTTCAGCGCCGGCGGCAGGTAGTCGCGATGGTCGTAGCCGAAGGCGAAGTCGGGGAATATCTGCGTCACCTTCTTGCCGGCGTTGGCCGCGATCCACGGCGCCATCGACTGGATCTGGCTCTTCACATCGGTGATGCCGGGCTGGAAGACGTAGCGGTTGAGCTTGGTGGAGGCGACGTGATGGCCTTCGCTGACCACGAAATAGGGGATCTTGTTCTCGCCGGCGGCCGGCGCCGAACCGATCACGACATGCGAAAACAGCGTGCCGAAGACGATGTCGGTCTTGTGCTGCTTGGCGAATTTGTTGACCACCTCGGCGCCGCGCGCCGGATCGGTGCCGTCATCCTCGATCACCAGTTCGACCTTGCGGCCGCCGATGCCGCCGGCGTCATTGATCGCCTTGACGGCGGCCGCGCTCGTCTTCTCGTACCAGCGGCCATAGGCGGCGCCGATGCCGGTGCGGTGCGACTGGAAGCCTATTCTGATCGGCGCCGAGCTCTGCGCCTGGCTGTAGCGCACGAAGCCGGGGGCCAGCGCAAGGCCCGCGCCCGCGGCGATGCCTTTCAGCGCGGTGCGGCGCGACAGCGTCGTCTTGGAGAGGTCGAAAAATCCGTTCTTGTCAGCCATGTCGATTCCCCTGTTTTTTCAGTTTTGACCAGCGATAAGGCGGCTAGACCATCCTCTTGCGAAGGATGGAAAAATTGCATGTGTACAAACTAAATCACCAAAGCCCTGGCCTGGCAAGCGAGCTTTACCCAACGGCATCGGAGGCGCGCCCTTGTCTCATCCGGCGGTCGGCGTGGCAAGCAGCCAGAGGCCGAAGATCGTGTAGGCGATCATCAGAAATGTGAGCGGAAGCTGGCTGAGCGCCGCACGCGAAGGCTGAGGATGAAGACGCCAGGCAAGGCCGTGCGCGACCAGCACCGCCAGCACATGGCCGGCGATGATGACGCCGGCCTGGATGTTCCACAGCCACCAGGCCGACTCTGCGCCGGCGACGACGCCGGCCTCGACCATGCTATTGGCGGTGCCGAACAGATTCCAGCCGAGCCCGAAAGGGTCGGAGAGCGCGACCAGCGCGTACTGGCCGTCGACCAGGAGCACGGTGAGGTAATGCGCGACATGATAGGCAAGCGCAATCGGCACGATCGACCAGACCAGCAGGCCGGTGGCTTTTCCGAACGACGGCGCAGCGCTGGCAAGCCGTTGGCCGAGAAAGACGGCCAACGCGAACACCGCCGCCAGCAGGACGAAGGTGAGCACGAGGCCGAAGCTGCCGATGCCGATCAGCGCGGTGCGGCCGGGATATTCCAGCGGGTTGACGCCGAACAGGCCGAGCCAGAAGAAGGTTTTCGACAGGCCGTCGAAGGACACCGACGACAGCGCCAGCAGGAGGAAAGCCGCGCCGCTCGGCGGCAGTGGCTCAGCGGCGAGCAGCTTGGCGCCGGGCCAGCAGAGCGACAGCCGGCCATCCCGTCGCTCAAGTGGCGCGAAGCGGGCGACCATGGAAAAGAAGACCGTGAGGAATTCGCCGCGCTTGCTCCAGGCGTCGTGGCCGAAGAGAAGCATCGCGACAAAGCTCGCCAGCCAGTAGATGCCGGCGGCAAAGGCAAGCCGGGCCGGATCGTCGGGCGCCGGATCGATCAGCTCGAACCAGGCGAAGGCGAAGAACAGGCCGAAGGCCGGCCAGTAGCCGAGCCATGGCGGCAGGCGTGATGGCTTTGTCTCGTGGCTTTGGAGGCCAAAGATCCTGGTCGCAACTCGGTACGGGCCGTACCATGGGTTGAGCCACGACCACGGGTCGCCGAAGACACCCTGCAGTAGGGTGAAGCCGGCCCAAAGGAGGGTCCAGATCACCAGAGGCAGTGGATTGGAGAGCGGGTCGCGGCTGCCGACGAGGCCAGCGGCGACGAGAAGCGCGAAGCCGGCAAAGGAAATGAAACTGATAATGGTGCGTGAAGCGTCGCTGAAGGTGAACAGGGGCAGGCGCCGACGCCAGAAACGGTCGAGGGCGGCAGGCGGTAGCAGCGCCAGGACGAGGAAGCTGACGGCCACGGCAAAAGCGCCGCCGGCGATGTAGTAGCCGGTCGGGAGAAGCAGCACGTGGCCGCGGTCGGAGGCGTGGGCGGAGGCGGGGGTGGGGAGAGCTGCGAGGGTAAATGCAAGAATGGCCAGCCTCCAAGGCTGGCACTCTACGGCGCCCCCCTCTGCCCTGCCGGGCATCTCCCCCTCTTGGGGGGAGATTGG
>NZ_VFTG01000020.1 GCF_006439355.1 Mesorhizobium sp. B4-1-3 | reverse complement strand
AAGGCGAAGATCCCAAGCTCTCCCGCGGCTGTAACCTCAGGTGGTACGGGCGACTTCGCCAAGCCAAGGTCCGGCTGACCGGCCGGACCTTGGCTCAACCGCTTCAATCCCACGAAATCTCTCTCGTGTAGATACAAGGTGGATCGGCGAAGCCGAGAAGGAGAGGGGAATGGCGCCACCCTAACAAGTAACCCTGCGAAGGGACTCGCCCTACGAAGCCCCCTCTCCGGCCGCTTCGCGGCCACCTCTCCCCCGCTTTGCGGGGGCGAGGAAACTCACTTCAGACGGCGTAGCGCGCCGCCGGCTTGCCTGAGAACAGGCTGCCGAAGAAATGATCCCGGGCGCCGAGATAAGTGCTCAGCTCGGAAGCGTCGGCAAGACCGGGCGCGGTGACGGTCTCGCCCTGGGCGAAGCCGGCAAGTGCCGCGTCGACCAGATCCTCGGCGCTCATGATCCAGTCCGGATTGAGCCTGTCGAGGCTGATTCCGGAGACGTCCCACAGCTCGGTGCGGACCGGTCCGGGCACGACGGACTGGACCTTCACATTCGTGCCGGCGACTTCCTTCTGCAGTGCTTCCGTGAAGTTGGCGACATAGGCCTTGGTGCCGCTGTAGATGCCGCCGACGGCGATGCCATAGGCGACGACCGAAGCGATGTTGATGATGCCGCCGCGGTTGCGCTTGATGAGGCCCGGCAGCACAGCACGGGTCAGCCTGGTCAGCGCCACGACGTTGACCCTTATCATGCGCTCGGCCGCATCGGCGTCGGCGTCGGCAATCGTCTCCAGGCCTCCCACGCCGGCATTGTTGATCAACAGCGTCACGCTGTCGTCCGTCGACACCTTCTGCTCGACGCGGCGCAAATCGGCATCGACCAAAAGATCGGCTACGATCGTCTCGACCTTGCGGCCATAGGCATAGGCGAGCCTGTCCGCCACTTCCTGCAACCGGTCGGCGCGGCGCGCCACCAGCACCAGGTCGTAGCCCTGCTCTGCCAGCCGGTCGGCATAGACCGCGCCGATGCCCGACGACCCGCCGGTGATGACGGCCGTGCCCTTGTTGTCCTTCGTGCTCATTGTCCTGTTCCTTTGTTCGCTTCGCTTGGTCCGGCGCGACGATCACGTCATCTGCCGGGCTTCCGATCTAAATTAGTGGCATATGCCACTTTTCGGGAAATGGGTATATGCCACTATCTTGTCAACGGCAGCGGCGAAAACTATTTCTGCGGCAGGCTGGCGCGTCTTTGCGCCGGCGAAGGAGTGACCATGAACGAAGCCCAGAAACCGGGATTCAGCCGCTGCAACAATGCCACGCTGCGTCGCGCCGCGCGCAGCCTCGGCCGCTTCTACGACGACGCGCTGGCGCCTTCGGGCCTGAAGGGCACGCAGTTCGGCCTGCTTTTTCAGATCCAAATCAGCGACGAGCCCGCGATGGGCGCCATCGCCGAAGCGCTGATCATGGATCTGTCCGCGCTCGGCCACACGCTGAAGCCGCTGATCCGCGACGGCTATGTCGAGACTTTCGCAGACAAGGACGACCGCCGCGTCAAGCGCGTGCGGCTGACGTCGCAAGGCCAGGCCAAGCTCGACGAAGCGCTTAAGCTGTGGAACGTCGCGCAGCAGCAGTTCGAGGAAAAGGTCGGCGCGGAGCAGGCAGCGAAGCTCCGCGCGGCGCTGGACGCCGTGGCCGATCTCGATCTGGCAATGCCGACGGCCGCCCTTCGAACTGAAGAGGCGGCCGATCAGGCTCCATGAGCAGCTTTATTCCGCCGGCATGGCGACCGGCCGGGCGAATGCCCGACCGGCCAGCACAATACCCAGGCCGATGATCGGGAACACGGCGGCGGTCAGGCCAAGCTCGGCCGGCGCGCCGAAGCGCAGCACCGCGGCGCCGACCACCGCACCCAGCGCAACGCCGAAATAGAGCGCCGACGCATTGAGCGACAAGACGATGGGCGCGGCGTCGGGTGCGATCTTGAGGATCCGGCTCGCCTGCGCCGGCGGGAAGGCCCAGCCGACGATGCCCCAAGGCACCATCATGCCCATCAGCGCCGGTCCGGCGAGATGATGCGGCAGGAAGGTCGGGATCAGCGAGAAGGTGACGAGCATCGCGGCCGACAGCGCCAGAGACCAGGCGACGGTGCGTGTGGCGCCGAAACGGTCGGCGGCCTGGCCGCCGGCGATGTTGCCGATGACGGCGCCGACGCCGAAGGCGAGCAGCATGCCGGGCAGCGCGATAGGCGAGAGCCCTCCCCCCTGGATGGCCAAAGGCGCGATGAAGGAGAAGACGGTGAAGGCGCCGACAAGAGCAAGGGCAGTCGTCAGCAGGATCGGCATGACGCCGGGGCGGACCGCCGCCGCCAGCCTGCGCTTCAGCGGCAGCCTGGTGCCGACGATGCCCCGCGGCAGCCGCCACCAGAGGATCGCGCCCGACAGCGCGCCGAGCCCGGCGATGGCGAAGAACGTGCCGCGCCATCCGGCGATCGCCGCGACCAGCGCGCCGAGCGGCGCACCAACCGCCACTGCCACGGTGGTGCCGCCGACGACGACGGCGATGGCGCGCGCCCGGTGATGGTCGTCGACCAGCGCCACGGCCGTCCCTTGCGCGGTCGCCGCGAACAGGCCGGACGATAGCGCCATGACGATGCGCGCGATCAAAAGCAGCTCGAAGGACGAGCTTACCGCCGCCACCAGGTTGCCGATGACAAAGAAGACCAGCGTCCACAGGATGACGCGCCGCCGGTCCCACTCGCCGGTCAGCGTCGCCAGCACCGGGGCACCGATCGCATAGGCGAGCGCGAAGGCGGTGATCAGCGAGCCGGCGAGCGGCACGGAAATGCCGGCATCGGCGGCGATGTCGGGCAGAAGGCTCGATATGACGAAGCCTTCGGTCGAGATCGCGAACGATCCGAGCGCAAGCCAGAAGATCCGCTTGTCCATGGGGGAATTGTCCTTAGTTCAAAAGTTATTGAACAATTGGACATAGCAGGGCATGATGTCAACCGAGCCGGGACAAAATAGCTGAACCCTGCTGACAGCCCTGTGTCAGGACGGGACCGAGAGAAAGTGGCCATCTGCATCGGCGCAAGGGGATGCCGCGTTGAAGTTCGTGCCGTTTGTGCTTAATTCTGGGTCATGAGCCTGCCCCATCCAACCGCCGACCAGATCAGCCTGCCGATCGTGCTCGCCGTGCTCGGCGACCCGACCCGGCTTGCCATCGTGCGCTATCTGGCGAGCAAGGAAGGCGTGCCGATGAACTGCAGCAAGTTCCTCGACCTCGCCTCCAAGACCAATCTCAGCTACCACCTCGCCAAGCTGCGCGAGGCGGGCGTCACCCGCAGCGAAGCGGTCGGCACCAGCCGGCTGATCACGCTGCGCCGCGACGACCTCGACAAGCGTTTTCCGGGCCTGCTCGACAGCGTGATTGCCGCGGCGGAGGGCGACAAGGATCTGCCGGCGGTCGGCACCGCGGAGGTCGAGGTTTCGGCCTAAGCGAGATTTGCGCATGCCTCGGGCCTCACAATCGCCGCTAAATTCAGGATGACATCCGGCAGCCCAGCCCCTTATCTGGTCGCGCCTTGGAAATTGCAGCCAAAAGATGAAGCGCAAAGCTACGCTCCGACTGACGCTGAAGGTACTCTTGGCCGCTCCATTGCTGCTCGCCGCCCTGCCTGCCCTGGCTCAGGATGCGACGGGACCGATCATTTCAATCATCGGCGGCCTCCAGCCGGATGATTTGCTCAACATCCGCGCCACCGCTTCACCGGGCGGAAAGATCGAAGCGCGCCTCCCCAACGGGGCGGCCCTGAAGAACTACGGCTGCAAGACCGTCAACAACTATCCATGGTGCAAGGTCGAGGACACGCAGGACGCCCACATAACCGGCTGGGCGCCGGCACGCTATCTCAGCCCCACCAACCCGGCGTCGCCTCCTGAAGACACCGCTGCGCCGGCGACCGATGCCAGGGTGCCTGCGGCAGCCATATCGCCTCTGCCCTCCGAAGCGCCGCCACCTGATATCGCTGCGCGCCTGGGCAGCACCGAGCCCGCGGCCCCGCCATCCGCGGTCGAGATCGGCAGGACCGCCATGCAGGACGCCTATGGCCTCGCTTTCGCGGCCGCGGCGACCGCTCAATCCGACGCCCCAGCCCCCGACGTCGCCGGCGATATCCCCTGCGCGCGTCATCTCGGCCAACCGATGACCCGTTGCGAGATAAGCGTGGCGCGCACAGGCGGCGACAGCACCGTGACGGTGACCTGGCCGGACGGCGGCACGCGCGTCATCAATTTCCACGACGGCAAGCCCGCCGGCTCCGACTCCGGCGACGAATTCCGCTTCACGCGCGAAGGCACCCTCAACATGATCCGCATCGGCGCCTCCGAACGCTTCGAGATCACGGATCAACTGGCGTTGGGGAAGTAAGGCAGTACGGCAATAAGGCAGTAGGGGAAAGAAAGCCCCTACTCCCCTACTCCCCTTCATTTTCGGGGTTACATCCCGCAAACTCTTCCCTATAAAGCCCTCCTAGCCTGATACCTGAATCGCAAGCACAACCGGCAGGGTCCTCCCCCCGTCCCGGTTTTTCGTGCAAGCCGCTCGCCGAACGGATTTTTCGAACATGCCAAGACGCACCGACATCAAGTCGATCCTGATCATCGGGGCCGGCCCCATCGTCATTGGCCAGGCTTGCGAGTTCGACTATTCCGGCACCCAGGCCTGCAAGGCGCTGAAGGAAGAGGGCTTCCGCGTCATCCTGGTCAACTCCAATCCGGCCACCATCATGACCGATCCGGAGCTGGCCGACGCCACCTATATCGAGCCGATCACGCCCGAAGTGGTGGCCAAGATCATCGCCAAGGAGCGGCCGGACGCGCTGCTGCCCACCATGGGCGGCCAGACGGCGCTCAACACGGCGCTGTCGCTGCGCCGCATGGGCGTGCTCGAGCGCTACAATGTCGAGATGATCGGCGCCGACGCAGCAGCCATCGACAAGGCCGAGGACCGCGCGCTGTTCCGCCAGGCGATGGGCAAGATCGGCCTCGAGACGCCGCGCTCGATGCTGGCCAACGCCACCGACGTCAAGAACGCCGACCGCAAGACGCATGAGGCCGAGCGCGCGGCGCTCAAGGCCGAGAACCCGGAAAACCTCGACGCCGCGCTCGACGCGCTGGAAACCCGCTGGAACCTCGGCGAAGGCGACCGCAAGCAGCGCTATATCAGCCATGCCATGGCGATCGCTGCCCAGGCGCTCGACCATGTCGGCCTGCCGGCCATCATCCGCCCCTCCTTCACCATGGGCGGCACCGGCGGCGGCATCGCCTACAACCGCGCCGAATTCTACGACATCGTCCAGTCCGGCCTCGACGCCTCGCCCACCACCGAGGTGCTGATCGAGGAAAGCGTGCTCGGCTGGAAGGAGTATGAAATGGAGGTCGTCCGCGACAAGGCGGATAACTGCATCATCGTCTGTTCGATCGAGAACCTCGATCCGATGGGCGTGCACACGGGCGACTCGATCACCGTCGCGCCGGCGCTGACCTTGACCGACAAGGAATACCAGATGATGCGCAACGCCTCGATCGCGGTGCTGCGTGAGATCGGCGTCGAGACCGGCGGCTCCAACGTGCAGTTCGCCGTCAACCCGGCCGACGGCCGCCTCGTCGTCATCGAGATGAACCCGCGCGTCTCGCGCTCTTCGGCGCTGGCCTCGAAGGCCACCGGCTTCCCGATCGCCAAGGTCGCGGCCAAGCTTGCCGTCGGCTACACGCTGGACGAGCTGGAGAACGACATCACCGGCGGCGCGACGCCCGCCTCCTTCGAGCCGACCATCGACTATGTGGTGACGAAGATCCCGCGCTTCGCCTTCGAGAAATTCCCCGGCGCCGAGCCGGTGCTGACCACCGCCATGAAGTCGGTGGGCGAAGTGATGGCCATCGGCCGCACCTTCCAGGAATCGCTGCAGAAGGCGCTGCGCGGCCTGGAAACCGGCCTGACCGGCCTCGACGAGATCGAGATTCCCGGCCTCGCCCACGGCGCCGCCAGCCATGCCGACGACCGCAACGCTATCCGCGCCGCGCTCGGCACGCCGACGCCGGACCGGCTGCGCATGGTGGCGCAGGCGATCCGCATGGGCACCTCGCTCGAGGACGTGCACGCCATGTGCAAGATCGACCCGTGGTTCCTCGAGCAGATCGCCGGCATCATCGCCATGGAAGAGCGCATCCGCGAGCACGGCCTGCCGCAGGATGCCGTCAACCTGCGCATGCTGAAGGCGATGGGCTTTTCCGACGCCCGCCTCGGCTCGCTGACGAAGACCGACGCCGAAGCCGTCCAGAAGGTCCGTGAAAAGCTCGACGTTCATCCGGTCTACAAGCGCATCGACACCTGCGCCGCCGAATTCGCTTCGCCGACGGCCTATATGTACTCGACCTATGAAGTGCCCTTCGCCGGGGCGCTCGACAACGAGGCGCGCGTGTCGGCGCGCAAGAAGGTCGTCATCCTCGGCGGCGGCCCGAACCGCATCGGCCAGGGCATCGAATTCGACTATTGCTGCTGCCACGCCGCCTTTGCGCTGCGCGACGCCGGCTATGAAGCGATCATGGTCAACTGCAATCCGGAGACGGTCTCGACCGACTACGACACCTCCGACCGCCTCTATTTCGATCCGCTGACGGCGGAGGACGTGCTGGAGATCCTGCGCGCCGAGCAGGCTTCGGGCGAGCTGGTCGGCGTCATCGTCCAGTTCGGCGGCCAGACGCCGCTGAAGCTCGCCGACGCGCTGGAGAAGGCCGGCATCCCGATCCTCGGCACCTCGCCCGACATGATCGACCTCGCGGAAGACCGCGACCGCTTCCAGAAGCTGCTGCACAAGCTGAACCTCACCCAGCCGAAGAACGGCATCGCCTATTCGGTCGAGCAGGCGCGCCTCGTCGCCGGCGAGCTCGGCTTCCCGCTGGTGGTGCGCCCGTCTTATGTGCTGGGCGGCCGCGCCATGCAGATCATTCATGACGAGAGCATGCTGCAGACCTACCTGCTCGACACCGTGCCCGGCCTGGTGCCGGAGGACATCAAGCAGAAATACCCCAACGACAAGACCGGCCAGATCAACACGCTGCTCGGCAAGAACCCGCTGCTGTTCGACACCTATCTGACCGGCGCCATCGAGGTCGATGTCGACTGCCTCTGCGACGGCAAGGAGACCTTCGTCTCCGGGATCCTGGAGCATATCGAGGAGGCCGGCATCCATTCGGGCGATAGCGCCTGCTCGCTGCCGACGCACTCGCTGCATCCCGACCTCGTCGACGAGCTGGAACGCCAGACCGCGGCGCTCGCCCGCGCGCTCAATGTCGGCGGCCTGATGAACGTGCAATACGCGATTCAAGACGGCACGGTCTATGTGCTGGAGGTGAACCCCCGTGCCTCGCGCACCGTGCCCTTCGTCGCCAAGACCATCGGGCGGCCGATCGCCAAGATCGCCGCACGCATCATGGCCGGCGAGACGCTGGAAAACGCCTTCGCCCACTACGGCGCGATGCCCGACGCGCGCAACCCCGGCCACATCGCGGTCAAGGAAGCCGTCTTCCCCTTCGCCCGCTTCCCCGGCGTCGACATCCTGCTCGGCCCGGAAATGCGCTCGACCGGCGAGGTCATGGGCCTCGACCGCGATTTTGCGCTGGCCTTCGCCAAGAGCCAGCTCGGCGCCAATGTCGACCTGCCCCGCTCCGGCACGCTGTTCGTCTCAGTGCGCGACGAGGACAAGAAGGGCATCCTGCCAGCGGTGAAGCGCCTCGCAGAGCAAGGCTTCAAGGTGCTCGCCACCTCCGGCACCGCCCGCTTCCTCGCCGAGAACGGCGTGACGGCGGAAAAGATCAACAAGGTGCTCGAAGGCCGCCCCCACATCGAGGACGCCATCCGCAACCGCCAGGTCCAGATCGTCTTCAACACCACCGACGGCCAGAAAGCGGTGTCGGACTCGAAATCACTGCGCCGCGCGACGCTGATGCAGAAGGTGCCGTATTACACGACGCTGTCGGGTGCTGCGGCGGTGGCGGAAGCGATCGCGGCGCTAAGAGCGGGAAATTTGGAGGTGCGGCCGCTGCAGGAGTATTTTGGGTGAGGAAGCAATCCTAAGCAGATTGCCTCACTACCATCGTGGCGGATTAACAGTGCGGTACGTGGCCCTTAAGTAGATATCTAAGTTTACATCGGTACTAACCGCTAGGTGCTCCAATAAGCGCGTTATATCGTTTAAAATCTTTTTATTCAGATAGACTTCCCCTCTACGTTGAGGTAACCAGGGGTATCTAGGAAGAGCAAATCCGTGCGCGAAGCTATGCCTAATTTTCAAAATCTCGTTCAGTCGCTGGGATGTCATTTGCCACGTCATGTTTCTTAGTGGCCAATTCCAAACCGCTATTGGGTCAAACCCAACGCTTCTGATCAGAAGATTCCTAGAATTTTCAAAGTTAGGCGTATTAAACTTATCGACCAATATCTCGGCATGACTTAAAACAAGAGATTTAAGCGAAATGACCTCTACGTTAAAAGGGTCACCAACGCGGTTTAAAGCTTCTTCAACGATCTTGTTCAGATAAGAATCCCAAGAAGCAACCCGGGCAGCAACATCAACGTGATAGAATACTTGCCGCTCCGATAAGGACTTTCCCCTCAGAACTATCGCATCCGAAAGCGCGTCGGCTCGCCGCATTTGTTCCCAGAACGAGACCAATGCCTGCGACATGCCAAACCTAAAGTCTCGCCACGAACCCCGCCAGGGCTTTTCTATATCGATCCAAGGGATCTTTGTTAAGCTGAATCTGTTCGCCTTTGATCTTCTTCGGCCCAGGTCGCAGTTTGTGAACTGGCATGCCCAAGAGTGTGGAGACGATAGCAGCACTATGGTAGTCAGGAACTTCAATGAACTCTTTTTGGTGTGACAGCGCATAACTATCGAATAGTGATTTATGACCCTTGAAATTCCTGTCTACAGTGTCCTTGACACGTAGGCTTGCAGCTCTAAAGGCAGCACTAGGCTTTCCTTCATACAATGTCACACGATTATTTATAAATGTATGTATCTTCGGGATATTAACCTGCTCGTTATTCGCCTTTGCAGCAAAGCTTATCCTTGCGTAGGCCTGAGTTTTCTCATCACCTATGCCATACAATAACGCGAAGACATTCTCAATCGCGCGCCGGCTACTATCATCAGCTGTGAACGGAATGATAAGCTTCTCGCTGGCAACGAGAGCCATTTGTGTATATATTGAAAAGCTTGGATTACAATCGATAACGAACATCGTCTCCCTTAGACCGTAGTCTGCCCTTATCTGGACAACCAAATCCCTAATCCAATTTATCACTTTCTTCCATGCATCCAATGGAATACTCAATTGGGCCGCTTGGCGCATAGCTTCAGAAAATACTTCCATGATGTAGTCGCCGGCAACGAGGCGAACATTCTCAGGTATGTGCTTGTTATATTCGACAGGAGATATCGTAAAATCGCGATAGTCTGTATTATTTATGAACGGGGAATTTAGGCGCCTTTCTATATACCCCCCAATACTTTTTCTAACTGGCCCCAAAAGCAGCTTTGTATAATTAAGCGATAGCTCGTCTGAGCCTAGGAGAATTTCGGACGAATTAGCTTGAGGACACAAATCCAATATAAAGACGTCGGTATCGGGATGGTTGTGCGCATATTCGCAGGCAGCAACAAACGAGAGATAGCTCTTTCCGACCCCACCCTTATTGTTCCAAAATCCGTACGCCGTCATGTCTCCCCCGGGATGTCGAAATTCGTGACGCCAGTCGATACTGTGGTAACAGAGTTTGTCTCGCTGCCATAGCCCATCTTGTTGGATATGCGCTGTCTATTTCGGCGCTGACCTGACTCCAGACACAGCGTCCCATTCTTGTGCAGGAGCTCCCATCCAAGCTAGGACTCATCATATCGATGTCGCAGCAGGTGATGACATCGTCCGGGTTACGCGAGCCGACCTCCAGATAGCGTAGTTACCGATGAACGGTTGATTATGTGGCGGCCGTCGCTGCTATTCGCAGCGAAGGTAGGGCAGTCGCCGGCCTTGAGCAGCGCCTCGCCGCCGTTTTGACCAGCGTCAGCTGCCCTGCAGCACGTAGACGAGTTCGTCCTCGTGGCTGTGCCGGTGGCGCAGCTCGGGCTCTCCTTCTCCCCGTGTGGGAAAGGTGGCCGAGCGAAGCTCGGTCGGATGAGGGGCGCTCCAGCTTGGCGACACGCCCAATCATACACAATCTTCCCCTCGACGCCGAAAGGCGCGCAACGGCTACCGTCTCATTCCTTCCAGCACCCCTCATCCGTCTCGGCGCTAACGCGCCGATCCACCTTCTCCCACAGGGGGGAGAAGGCAAAGGCTCACTGATGCGCGACCGCCAGTTCCTTCACGTGCTTCTCGTGCATCTTCAACACCGGCAGCGTCTTCTTGGCGAATTCCTTCATCGCCGGGTCGTCGCCGGAATTGGCATAGGTGGAAAACAGCGCGACAGCGTCCTTGTGCGCGTCGGTCTGCATCTTGATGTATTTGGTGTCGAAGTCCTTGCCGCTGGCGGCCTTCAAGTCGTCGAGCATCTGCTGCTCCTTGGGCTGCAGCGCCGGGCCGGCGGGCTTGATCGATGCGGTGGTCTGGCCCTGGCTGACGGCGGCCTTGAAATCCTCGCCGGCCTTGCTGTGATCCTCAATCATCTGCGCCGCGAAAGCCTTGACGTCGGCCGATGCCGACTTCTCTTGCGCCAGCTTGCTCGACTCGATCTCGAACGCGTTGGCATTCGGCACCGTCGTGACGAAGGTCTGGGTGTCGACCTTGTTTGCAGTCACCATCGGTCCCACGGCATCGGTGTTGGTGTCGTCCGATTGGGCGAACGCGGCGGGCGTGCCGGCAAGAAGCGCGACGGCGACCAGGGGCAGCAGCGTTTTCATCTCGATCTCCGATCCGAAACAGCCCCTCCGCCTTCCCCAACGCGGCACAGGCGTCAGGGTTGCGTGGAAAGAGGCGTCCCTCGGCCATCCGTCGACTGCTTCGCCCGCCATGAGGTCCGAGGGCACGCCGCGCCCGGGTCACCCCTTCACCCCGCCAGCCGTGAGGCCGGAGACGATCCTGCGCTGGAAGACCAGTACCAGCACCACCAGCGGCACGGTGACGATCACCGAGGCGGCCATGATATTGCCCCAGGGGATCTCGAATTGCGAATTGCCTGAGAGCAGCGCGATCGCCACTGGCACGGTGCGCTGCGTGTTGGTGGAGGTGAAGGTCAGCGCGAAGAGGAACTCGTTCCAGGCGCTGATGAAGGCGAGGAGTCCGGTGGTGGCAAGCGCCGGCCACATCAGCGGCAGGAAGATGTGTGTGACGATGATCCACGGCCCGGCGCCGTCGAGGATCGCCGCCTCCTCGATCTCCACCGGCAGGTCGCGCACGAAAGTGGTGAGCACCCAGACGGTGAACGGCAGCGTGAAGATCATGTAGGACAGGATGAGCGCGAAGAGTGAATTGTAGAGATGCAGCGCCCGGATGATCTCGAACAGCCCGGCAAGCGCGGCGACCTGCGGAAACATCGACACCGACAGGATGGCGAGCATCAGCGCCGAGCGCCCGCGGAAGCGGATGCGCGCCAGCGCATAGGCCGCGGTGATGCCGATGAGCAGCGAGACGGCGACCACCGCGCCGGAGACGACGAGCGAATTGGCGAGGTTGCGCAGGAAGGGACCTTCGGTCAGCACGTTGCGGTAATTGCCGAGGCTGAACGTTCGCGGCCACAGGCCCGCCTGGAACAATTCGGTCCCCGATTTCAGGCTGGTGACGATCGCATAGTAGAACGGAAACACCGCGACGAAGACGATCGCCGCGAGCAGCAGATAGAAGGCGGCGCGCTTCAGCATCTTCACCTCAGCGCCCTCCCTCGAAACTCAGCCGTCCAAGCCGGATATAGGCGATGGTGAGCAGGCCGATGATCAGGAAAAGCAGCGTCGAGGCGGCCGAGCCATAGGCGAACTTGTCGAACTCGAACAGGTTCTCGCGCGCGAAGATCGACATCGACTTGGTCTGGACGTTGTTGGGCGTCAGCACATAGATCAGGTCGAAGATGCGCAACGCGTCGAGCGCGCGAAAAATCACCGCCACCATCACCGCCGGGCGGATCAGCGGCAGCGTCACCCACCGGAAGACCTGCCATGGGCTCGCGCCATCGAGCTTCGCCACTTCGAGGATCTCGCGGGGGAGCATCTGCAGGGCCGCCAGGATCAGCAGCGCCATGAACGGCGTCGACTTCCAGATATCGACGATCAGCACCGCGACCATCGCCGTGTCGGTGCTGGCCGTCCACGCGATCTTTTCGTGGATCAGGCCGAGATTAAGCAGCACGACATTGATGATGCCGAACTGGTCGTTGAGCATCCATTGCCACATCTTGGCCGAGACGATGGTCGGGATCGCCCAGGGGATGAGGATCGCCGCCCGCACGATGCCGCGCCCCGGGAATTCGGCATTGAGCGCCAAGGCGACGATCATGCCCAGCGCCGTCTCGCAGGCCACCGAGATAGCGGCGAAGCGCACCGTGTTCCACACCGCCCGCCACCAGACCCGATCGACCAGCAACCCGTCATAGAGCACCCGGCCGCTCGGCAGGCGCAGCACGGAAAGATAGTTGTCGAAGCCCACCCATTGCCGGGCATTGAGATCGGCCAGCGAAGCGTCGGTGAAGCTGTAATAGACCGTGCGCAGGAACGGCCAGCCGGCGACGACGGCGAGCACGAAGAGCATCGGCGCCAGGAACAGCCATGCCGTTCGCACGCGCCGGCGCGCCAGCGGCGATCGCCTTGCCGCGCTCACCAGCCCTTGCCTTTCAACCTTGTCAGCCTCGCCTCGAGCTCGGCCAGATTGTCGGCGGCGGTTCCGTTCCCCGAGATCGTGTTGTGCACGGCCGTCCAGAACTGGCTCGATGCTTCGTTGTATTTGATCCTGGCGCTTGCCGAGGGACGCGGCTGCGCGTTGAGGAAGATCGGCTTCCAGCGCGGCACGATCGGCTGCTGCCGGGCGATATCGGGGTCGTCATAGAGCGCCGCGATGGTCGGCAGGTTGGATGTCTTCAGCGTCCGGTATTTCTGCATCTCGGGCGAGGCGATGAACTTGACGAGATCGATCGCCTCGTCCGGATGCCTCGAATATTTGGAGACGGCGAGGTTCCAGCCGCCCAGCGTCGCGACCGGGTGCCCGCCATCGCCGGCCGGCAGCGGCGCCACGTCGAACTTGCCCTTGATCGGCGAATTCTCGCTGTTGCCGAGTGCATAGGCATAGGGCCAGTTGCGCATGAAGACGGCATTGCCGGTCTGCCAGACGCCGCGCGCCTCCTCCTCCTGATAGGCGAGCACGCCCGGCGGCGCGATTGTGCCGATCCAGCCCTTGACCCTGTCGAGCGCCGCCGCCGCCTTCGGATTGTCGACGGAGATGCGGCCATCCGGCTCGATGATCCCGCCGCCGCCATTCGACATCACCCATTCCAGCGCGTTGCAGGTCAGCCCCTCATAGGCATTGCCCTGGAAGACGTAGCCCCAGAGGTCCTTGTTGCCGGCCGCCCGCTCCTTGTCCATGACGAGCTTCGCGGTGTCCTGCAGTTGCTGCCAGGTGGTCGGCACCTTGGCGCCGTATTTGTCGAGCAGATCCTTGCGGTAATAGAGCGCCGGCGCGTCGGTGAAGATCGGCAGGGCGACCAGCCTGCCGTTGACCGTCTGCGATTGGATGATCGATGGGAAATGCGCGCCCACCACATCCCTGGTCGCCTCGGTCAGGTCGACCAGTTGGCTGGCAAGCTGCGGCGCCCAGATGACGTCGGTCTGGTAGACGTCGATATCGCTGCTGCCGGCGGCAAGCCAGAGCCGGTACTGCCCGAACTGATCGGTGGTGGAAGGCGGGATGACGACGATGTCGACCTTGTTGCCGCTCTTCTTCTCATAGCGGTCGAGGATCTCGCGCAGCACCTTGATGCCGTTGCCGGTGTCGCCCGACACGATAGACAGTTCGATGGCGCGTGCCGGAGGAGTCAGCAGCAAGCTCGTTACGAAAGCGAAAACGGCAGGTGCTAAGAACTTCACGGGCGGGTCGCTCTCGCTTCCGAGCCGGCGAGACGGACGTCCGCCCATTCGTCAACTCATCAAGGCCCACCCCGCGTTGAATGCTGAGTGCCGCTTTTCGGTTCCGTCGGTGCTGCGGTGGCGGTCAGGCCGGCGGTTCGATGAAGCCGAACCCGGTCGGCTCGACGGCGGTGTCCACCTCACTTCACGTGAAAGCGGACGGGCTCCGAAACCCCCGCCCCGGAGCCCGCCTGGGAGTGGCTGACGCATGCCGGCACAGCCGCCTCCGACGCCTTGCCAGCGTCGATCCGCCGATCGGCCGCCCGGCACGAAGAGGCATTAGCATGCCCTAACGTCAGCCTATGTGAAGCCGTTCACAATGCTGGCAGCCGTCAGCCTTCCCACTCGACCGGGATCGTGCCGAGCCGCTCGTAGAGCCTGAAGTCCGCGGTGTTCTTCACCGTGTTGGTCTTGAGATCGGCGTTCGCGGGCCGTCCGCTCAGGCGTCGGGTTGCAGGCGGCGCCGCTTGCGGTCGGTGCCAAGGCCGGTCGCTTCGAGCAGACCTTTGCGCTTGGCGTCGTAGTAGTAGCCGGTTTGGTAGAGCGTGTCGGCCCGCTTGGGGTTGCCGCCCGAAACCAGCCAGGCGCCGCGCAGATATTTGACCGCGTATTTGAGATTGGTCTCGGCGTCGAACAGGCCGGCCGCCGGCCCGTCATAGCCCATGCCGCGCGCCGTCGCGTGCTTGATCTGCATCAGCCCCCAATGGCCATGATTGTAGGCTTTCGGGTTGAAAGTGCTCTCGCGGTTCACGACATGGCGCACCAGCTCGACCGGCACTTCGTAGATCGCCGAATATTTCTCGATCAGCCGCTCGATCTCGGCGCGCGGACCGCTGGCATGCTGCTCGGGCTGGCCGGCAAGCAACGCCGGGTTGTCCGGCGCCACATAAGCAACCTGCTGGACGCCCGGCATCGGGGCGACTTTCGCCGACTGGCCTGTGACGGGCATTGCCATGCCCGCAGTCGTGTAGACTGCCGCTCGGCTGATGGATCCGGGGCCGGTCGGCGAGCCGCCGGCCGTCAGCACCGGAGGCGGCGGAAACTGGCCGGCCATCGGCGTCGCTCCGGCAAACGCCGCGGGCTGAGCCAGCGCGGCGCCGGGCTGAACCGGAGGAGGTAAAGGCGCGCCGGGCGTCGCCGGCGCGCCAGGCGTGGATGACATGGCGACGGCATCGCCGGTGAGCGCCGCGGTCTGCACCTGCGCGAGGCCGGACGGCTCCGGCAGCACGGCCACCGTTTCGGGCAGGGCAAGGGTCGGCGCGTCGTCCGCGGCGGCAGGCGTCGAGGCTGCCGCAAGCGCGGGTGCGGCCTTCATCTGCGAGGTCGAGGTGCAACCGCTGAGACCGGCTGCCGCAACGAGCACGCCGACGGCGGTGAATATGATTTTAGCTGGCAAGCCGTGCAGGTCCGGTTTGTCGGTTGTTAAGGAGTCCTTACACCAGCGATTCACACCCCGCAATCGGGGCGGGTGGGCGGTTTTCGGGTGGCGATAACAGGGCGGAAATGCCATATTGTTCTGGATATGTACTCGTTTTTCGCCGTTTTGCCGAAGGAATACGCCATGAAACCCACATCTGAGATCACGGCCGGCCACGCAGTGTTAGAAACAGTGATCGGCTTCATGGGCATCGCATGGAGCGAGAAGGGCCTGATCCGGCTCTGCCTGCCCGAGCGCAGCCGCGAGGCGATCGAGCGCCGGCTGTTCCGTCATGCGGGTGTTTCGACCTCGACGGACCAGCCGCAATGGGTGGTCGAGCTGATCGCCTCGATCAAGGCCTACGCGGCCGGCGAGGACGTCGACTTCTCCTGGGTGCCGGTCGACCTGGACGGCGTCGATGACTTTCGCCTCGCCATTTATGACGCAGCGCGCAAGCTCCGCTTCGGCGAGACCACCACCTATGGTGAGTTGGCCAAGCGCGCAGGCCATGCCGGCCTTCCGCGCGAAACGGGCGCGGCGCTCGGCGCCAATCCGGTGCCGCTGGTCATTCCGTGCCACCGCATCCTGGCCGCCGGCGGCAAGATCGGCGGCTTCTCCGCTCCGGGCGGCTCGGCCACCAAGGAGAAGATGCTCGCCATGGAAGGCGTCCGCGTCGGCCCGCCGCCCGCCGCGCAAGCCTCGTTCGGGTTCTGAGGAGCGCTACCCGCTCTTCACCCCTTTTCAATCGTGCAGGAACCGGCGGCGGAAGCGCCGTTCGAAATCCGGACGCTTGCAGACATAGACCATGCAGGACCGGGTGTCGGCGCTCGGCACATAGGCACGCGCCCGCACCTCGCCGGCGTTGCAGAAGCGCTCGTCGCGCACATAGCGGTCGTAGAGGGGCAGCCCTGGCACGCGCGTCGACTGGTAGCGCAGGATGACAGCGCCCTGCCTGGCGATCGTCGCCTGCACCCTCTCGCAGCTCATGCGCGTCGGATCGTAGCGCGACATCGCTTGCGCCTCGACGGCCAGCAGCAGGAAGCAGGCGGCAAGCAGGATTGTCTTCATGGTTCCCTCCATGGAACGCGGCTAGCACCACATCCTCCACAACGCGGGGCCGCTGTCAAAACTTCCATCCGCCGCTTGCACTCCGCTCGATCCGGCATGCGGGCGACGTCCGAGCAACCCATCTTGTTTTCTTGCTCAAACTGTCCTATATCCGCAGCATTGAATTTGGCCGATCGATCGGGCCGCGATCTTCGCGTTTGCTGACGTCTATCTCCAAAATTTCGATACCACCGGCCGGACGTTGGTCCGGTCAAACAAAAGCAAATGTGAAGGGCATTCTATATGGCAACTGGTACGGTCAAGTGGTTCAACGCCACCAAGGGCTACGGCTTCATCCAGCCTGACAATGGCGGCGCGGACGTTTTCGTCCACATCTCCGCTGTCGAACGCGCTGGCATGACGAGCCTGGCTGAAGGCCAGAAGATCAACTTCGAGATCGAGCAGGACCGCCGCACGGGCAAGTCTGCTGCTGGGTCTCTGAGCAAGGCAGCCTGATTTGGCTTAAGCATTTTGCGGCAGGCTTTACGGCCGGCGACGCGAAATGCGACTAAGTAGGGCGCGCACCGAGCGAAGGTTTGGGGCGCGCGGCAAGTCACGGATGTACTGACGGTCGCGCGAGAAGCGCGCCGGAGCGAAAAGACCCGACAAGCTGGAACAGCAGATAGCTGCCAGTCCGGACCGGACGCTCCCGATCAGGCTACCGGCACAGGAAGGCGGGCATTGCCCGCCTTTTTTGTTACCTGGATTTTGGGCGATTGGCGTTCTTCTCCCCGTTCACGGGGAGAAGTGCCCGGCAGGGCGATGAGGGGCAGCGCCAACGCTTCAGGACTGTCATTTTGGTTGACTTAGAAAGGCTGGCGTCGCCCCTCATCTGGCAGCCGCCATCTTCTCCCCGTGAACGGGAGAAGGACGCTGTCGCCGGGCTTTCGCCGATCGCCAACGTCAGTTAGCCACCCACTCGATCGGCACATGGCCCTTGTCCGCCTCGACCCGCTTCAACCAGGCGCCGACGGCCGGATAGGCATCGAGCTGGAAGCCGCCCATCCCGGCGGTGTGCGTATAGGCATACAAAGCGATATCGGCGATACTATATGCGCTGCCGGCGAAGAATTCGTTCCGCTGCAGATGCCGGTTCATCACGCCCAGCGCCTTGTTGCCGCGCTCCAGGGTCAGAGCCAGCCGTTCCGGCGTCGCGTCCTTCGCCCGTTCCGGGAAGGTCAAAAGCGCCTTGCGCACCGCGATATAGGGCTCGTGGCTGTATTGCTCGAAGAACAGCCACTGGTAAGCCAGCGCGCGTTCATACTTGTCGGCCGGCAGGAAGCGCGTGCCCTCGGCAAGATAAAGCAGGATGGCGTTGCTCTCGGCGATGCGCCTGCCGTCGTCGAGCTCGAGCATCGGCACCATCGCGTTCGGATTCTTGGCGACGTAGTCGGGTTTGCGCGTCTCGCCGGTATGCGAGCTCACCTCGACCCGGGTGAAGGGAATGCCGAGCTTCGCCATCAGCAGCCGCGGCTTGTAGCAATTGCCGCTGTCGGCCATGTCGTAAAGGATCATGCCTCTTGCCCTCTCCGAGTCTTGCCGGAAGGCTCTAGCGCGCGCGTCGCACCTCATCCAATGATTTGTTTTTGAGGAGAACCATCAGCAGCGCTGATGCGTCTTTGGCGATCAGATATCAGCGATGTTGGTACGTTCTTTCGAGTCTGCGTCAACGATGCTGATGCAGCGGCACGATCTTGTCGCCGGCGTCGAGCAGGGCGTCGACGGAAAGCGGCTCTTCGTTGAAGATCGTGCCGGCAAGCGCCGGGCGGGCGAGATGGAAGCCTTGCAAAAGGTCGACGCCGCCCTCGAGCGCGACGCGCAAATGCTGGGCGCTCTCGATGCCCTCGACCAGCACTTTGGCGCCTCGCTCGTGCAGCATCGCCACCAGCGGCCGGAAGAAGCGCTCCGCGGCGGCATGGCGGCAGAGCTCGCCGAACCAGGCGCCGTCGATCTTGATGATGTCGGGCGCAAGCAGGTCGATGCGCGCCTCGGTCGAATGTCCCGTGCCGAAATCGTCGATGGCGATGCGGATGCCGTCGCGCCGCATTTCGTGCACCAGGCTGGCAAGGACACGGTCGTCGGCCGCCTGTTCGGTGATCTCGCAGACCAGCAGGCCGGGCTCCAGCTCGAAATCGCCGAGATGCCTGGTCATCAGCCGGATCTCGGCCAGCGCCCGTCCCAGATGATCGTTGACGTTCGGATTGTAGTTGAAGAACAGCGTCAACCCCTCGACGCCGATGTTGCGATAATTGCCGAGATGCAGCATCCGGCACATCGTTTCGACAAACAGCCGGTCGGACGCGGGAACGCCGCCGAAGAACATCGAGGGGGCTACCGGCCGGGCGATACGCCGCGGCTCGATCAGCCCCTCGACGGCAATCGCCCTGAGTGCCTTGCCCTCCGGCGCGAAGATCGGTTGATAGGCGCTCCACAGCCGGAACTCGCCATAGACGCCGAACTGCAGGCCGATCTCGTCGGCGAAGATCGCCTCGGCGACGTTGCGCCGCCTGTCCGGTTGTTGGCTCATGGTGTGGCCTTGCGCCCGAACACTCTCGCCGGCCGCGCCCGCGGCGCCGGGGCCGGACTTGCGGCGACCTGTGCCTTGTTTTCGTCGGCCGAAGGCCGTGCAACCTTGCCGAAGACACGAAAGCTGGTGGGGGCCAGTTCCGGTCGGGCCAGCACGTAGCCTTGCACCATGGAGGCGCCGGACCTCTCGGCAAGCTCCAGTTGCCAGCCTTCCTCGATACCTTCGAAGACGGTGCGGATGCCCTGGTTCTCGAAGCTCCGCACCATTGCCGTCAGCAACGCGAAGCCCGCGCCGGACTCCATCAGCTGGGTGATCCAATGCGCATCGAATTTGACGATGTCGGGCTTGAGCTCCTTGATCCGGTTGATGTCGGAATCATCGGCGCCGTAATCGTCCACCGCGATGCGGAACCCGTTCGCCCTCAGCGCCTCGACGAACCCGTAAAGCGTTTCCTGCGAAGCCGATCTCTGCTCCGTAACCTCGCAGACGATGCGGCGCGGATCGATGTCGGCTTCATGCAGCACCAGCCGCATGTCGCGCAGGGCCTTGTCGGCGACGTGGCGATCGGTGAAGACCGACGGGTCGAAATTGACGAAGATGGAGGCCTCTTCCGGCAGGCAGGCGCCGGCGTTCAGAAGATGCAGCGTGCGCGTCAGCGCCTCGATATGCAGCCGGTCGGCCGCCGGGCAGGTGCCGAAAAATGCCCCCGGCGACTGCGGCTCGCCATCGCGGAACGGCCGGATCAGCCCCTCAAAAGCGGCGACCGAAAGCTTGCCTTCCTTGAAGGCGAAAATCGGCTGGAACGCGCTCTGCAGCGTATAGATGCCCCAGACACCGGTAGAGGTGCCGTCATCATGACGGATGATGTGGGCGAGCCCGATGCTGCGCGACAAGGTTCCCCGCTCCGCGAATAGGCGCGATCCGATCTGCGATCCTGCCAGCCAAGGGTTTACCGGCCGTTGATGAATTTAGCGTTGCCGCTCAGGCAGGCTTGACCTTGGTCACGCCTCCTTGACCTCTGGCTCATCGCACAATGCTTGCGCTCCGCGTCATGATGCGACATGAGAGGCGCCGCGGCCGCTCCTGGCCGCTTTTCCTAGGAGACATCTTGTCATGGCCTTTCTCGCCGACGCCCTTTCCCGCGTTAAGCCGTCCGCGACCATCGCGGTGACGCAGAAAGCGCGCGAGCTGAAAAATGCCGGCCGTGACGTGATCGGCCTCGGCGCCGGCGAGCCGGACTTCGATACGCCCGACAACATCAAGAACGCGGCGATCGAAGCAATCCGCCGCGGCGAGACCAAATATCCGCCGGTCTCCGGCATCGTGCCGCTGCGCCAGGCGATCGCGAAGAAATTCAAGCGCGAGAACAATCTCGACTACCGCCCGGAGCAGACCATCGTCGGCACCGGCGGCAAGCAGATCCTGTTCAACGCCTTCATGGCGACGCTGAACCCGGGCGACGAGGTCATCATCCCGCGCCCCTACTGGGTGAGCTATCCCGAAATGGTGGCGATCTGCGGCGGCACGTCGGTCTTCGTCGACACCTCGATCGACAACGGCTTCAAGCTGACGGCAGAAGCGCTGGAAAAGGCGATCACGCCCAGGACCAAATGGCTGTTGATGAACTCGCCGTCGAACCCATCGGGTGCCGCCTACACCGAGGCCGAACTCAGGGCGCTCGCCGACGTACTGCTCAAGCATCCGCATGTCTGGACGCTGACCGACGACATGTATGAGCACCTGACCTATGGCGACTTCGTCTTCAAGACCATCGCCGAAGTCGAGCCGAGCCTCTATGAGCGCACGCTGACCATGAACGGCGTCTCGAAAGCCTATGCAATGACCGGCTGGCGCATCGGCTACGCCGCGGGTCCGGTGCCGCTGATCAAGGCGATGGACATGATCCAGGGCCAGCAGACCTCGGGCGCCTGCACCATCGCGCAATGGGCTTCCGTCGAGGCACTCAACGGGCCGCAGGACTTCATCGCGAAAAACAAGGCGATCTTCCAGGGCCGGCGCGACCTCGTCGTCTCGATGCTCAACCAGGCGCGCGGCATCACCTGCCCCTCGCCCGAAGGCGCCTTCTACGTCTATCCGTCCTGCGCCGAGCTGATCGGCAAGAAGACCAAGACGGGCAAGGTGATCGACAATGACGAGGCTTTCTGCTCCGAACTATTGGAAGCCGAAGGCGTCGCGGTGGTGTTCGGCTCGGCCTTCGGCCTCGGACCGAACTTCCGCATCTCCTATGCCACGTCGGATGCTTTGCTGGAGGAAGCCTGCACGCGCATCCAGCGCTTCACCGCTTCGCTGACCTGATCGGCGCAAGGCCTTCAGCGTAAGAAACCCGGCTCCGGCCGGCCCGGCTCCGGCCGGGTTTTTTGTCGGACAGCTTCAGCCGACATATTGCTCAGGCGTCACTTCCTCCAGCCAATCGGCGTGGACGCCTTCCAGCGCCTCCTGCATGGCGATGTGTGTCATGGCCGTTTTCGGCCCGGCGCCATGCCAATGCTTTTCGCCCGGCGCGAAGGAAATGACGTCCCCTGCCCTGATGATCTGGACCGGCCCGCCCCAGCTCTGGGCAAGCCCGGCGCCGGCGGTGACGTAGAGCGTCTGTCCGAGCGGGTGGGTGTGCCAATGGGTGCGCGCGCCGGGCTCGAAGCTGACCAGTGTCGCTCTCAACCGCGCCGGCGCTTCCTTCTCGATGATCGGCGTCTGCAGCACCCGACCGGTAAAATAGGTCTCCGGCGCGACGATTGTCGGCATGCTGCCGCACGCAATAATCTTCATCTCTCAAATCCTCGTCTTGATAAAACGTCCACCGCGAGCGCGACATCCTCCAACGCAGTTTCACCCCTGCATCGCGATAGCGCTACCGGGCTTCGCGATTGTCGGCAAGGCGGAAGCGCGCGCTTGAAAGGCTCTCTTCAAGGTGTCAGAAAACTGTCATAAATCATTGCTTTTTAACCATAAAATCCGGGCGAACGATCAAGCTTCAGCATACGCGGCGCGACGGCGGTCGCGCTCAGTATTTCTTAACGGCTGAGGTCCTAGCCATGGCGCGTGCTGTGGGGGCGTGGACATGAGCATCTTGGCGACAATCAAGGATCACAGCGGCCGTGTCTATCGCGGCATCCAGGCCTTGCTCGCGATGAGCATCGCCGCCACCGGTCTTGCGGTCTTCGCGCTGACGGAGAATGTCTCCCGCACCGGCGCGCTTGCGGCGTCGGCAACATCGACCTTGATGGCGCTTTTGGCGCTGATGTATATGCGCTCGAGCGTCGTCCAGCGCCTCCAATCGGCGGCGGACGCCGAGGCCGAGAAGCACCGCTTCCTCACGGTCGATGTCATGACCGGCGCCACGGCCCGGCGCTATTTCATCGAGGCGTTGGGCGACTGGCTGGGCGGCTTGCGCAACCGCCGCCAGGCAAGCTTGCTGTTGATCGACCTCGATCATTTCAAGCAGCTCAACGACACGTTCGGACATCAATTCGGCGATCTGGCGCTGGCCCATTTGGTCGCGGAGGCGCAGCGCATCTTCGAGGACGGCGTCATCGGACGGCTCGGCGGCGACGAGTTCGGCGTCATGATTCCGCATGGCGACATCGCCCTCATCAACCGGGATGCGCGCCGGCTGCTGGATGCCATGCGCGCCGGCAAGAGGCACGAAGGCAAGATCATTCCGCTGTCGATCTCGATGGGCGTGGCACTTGCGCCGCTGCATGCCTCGAACGCAACCGAATTGATGCTTTTGGCCGACCTCGCGCTCTACGAAAGCAAGGCTGGCGGCCGTGGCCGCATCACCGTCTTCGACGAGGAGATGCTGTCGGACAAACGCTATCGCCGGCTCGTCGAACGCGAGCTGCGCGCCGCGATTTATCTCGGCGAATTGGAACTGCACTATCAGCCGATCGTCGATCCCGAGGGCGCCGTCGATGCGCTGGAAGGATTGATCCGCTGGCGTCATCCCGTGCGCGGCTTGATCTCGCCGGCGGAATTCATCCCGATCGCCGAGCGCTCGACGCTGATCGACATGATCGGCGAATGGGTCTTCAAGCGCGCCTGCGCCGATATCGGGCATTTTCCCGGACGGCGCATCTCGATCAACGTCTCGGGCGAGCAGCTGAAGCGCGACGAGATCGTGATGATGTGCGACCGGATCCTGCGCGAGACCGGCCGGTCGGCATCGCAATTCATCATCGAGATCACCGAGACGGTGGCGACCGCCGCGACGCCCGAGGTGCTGAGACGCCTGGAGGCGCTGCGCGGCCTCGGCTTCCACATTGCGCTCGACGACTTCGGCACCGGACATTGCGGCTTCAATTATCTGAAGTCGCTGCCCATCGACAGCGTCAAGATCGACCGCTCCTACATCCGCAGCCTCGCCCATGATCAGGTGGCGCAGATCTTCGTTTCCGCACTTGCCCAGATCGCCCGCATCCAGCAGATCGCCATCGTCGCGGAGGGCGTCGAGACCGCGCAGGAATTCACCCTCGCCCGAACGGCCGGCTGCAGCCGCTTCCAGGGCTATTTCTTCGGCAAGCCGGCGCCGCGCGACAAGGCAAGCGCGTTGTGTGTCGCCGCCCGCGAGCCGCTCGCCCTCACAGCCTGACCAATAGGAAATGGCGGCCTGCCTGACCCAAGCCGGCGAACATCCTATTTTTCTTGCCCTCCTGGCAGACCCGTGTGACGATGGTTGTGGGAAGAGGTGAAAACCCCGCCCGCGACGGCCGAACAGGCCGGCCGCCGCTCTGCACAGGGTGCGATCGGACGCAAACCGGTTTCCACTTTTGCTGATCGCTCTCTTGGGAAACGCCTGAGTGGAGGTTCAGCCATGGGCACTCGCGCCGGAGGACGACGCACGGGACCGAAATGCATCGCCATAGTCGGTCCCTTTGCAAGCGGTAAGACGACACTTCTCGAAGCAATTCTCGCCCGCACGGGCGCCATTCCCCGCCAGAACCCCGTTTCATCGGGCAACACCGTTTCCGATCATTCGCCCGAAGCCCGCGCCCACGCCATGAGCGTCGAGGCGACCTTCGCTACCACCGATTTCATGGGCGAGCAGCTCACCTTCGTTGACTGCCCCGGCTCCATCGAATTCGCCTTCGAGGCCGAACCCGTGCTTGCCGCCTGCGACCTCGCGGTCGTCGTCGCCGAGGCCGACGAGAAGAAGATCCCGGCGCTGCAGCTCATCATGCGCAAGCTCGACGATCTCGCCATTCCGCGCATCCTGTTCCTCAACAAGGTCGACAAGGCGACCGCGGGCGTGCGCGAGACGCTGAAGATGCTGCAGCCGGCGAGTTCGGTGCCGCTGCTCTTACGCCAGATTCCGGTGCGCAAGGATGGCATCGTCATCGGCTCGATCGATCTGGCGCTGGAGCGCGCCTACATCTATCGCGAATACGCCGAGAGCGAAGTGGCCGAAATTCCAGGCGACGACAAGGCGCGCGAGCTGGAGGCGCGTTTCTCCATGCTGGAGACGCTCGCCGACCACGACGATCATCTGATGGAGCAGTTGCTGGAGGAGATCGAGCCGCCGAAGGACGCGATCTTCGACGATCTGTCGGCCGATCTGCGCGCCGGCGCGGTGACGCCGGTGCTGATCGGCACCGCCGAGAAGGGCAACGGCGTGCTGCGCCTGCTGAAAGCCATTCGCCACGACGCGCCGGACGTCGAAGCGACGAGGAAGCGCCTTGGCGCGCCGGACGGCCAGACGGTGGTGCAGGTGATGAAGACCATCCACACCGCGCATGGCGGCAAGCTTTCGGTTTCGCGCGTGCTGTCCGGCCAGTTGGCCGACGCAGCCGAGCTTTTCCTGTCCAACGGCGACACGGCGAAGGTCTCGGGCATCTACAGGATGCTCGGCAAGGACCAGTCGAAGCTGACATCGGCCAAGGCCGGCGACACGGTGGCGCTCGGCAAGCTCGACAACGTCAAGACCGGCCAGACGCTGAGCTCGGCCAAGGGCGGCATCCGGCCATTGGTCACGCTCGAGCCGCCGCAGCCTGTCTTCGCCTTCGCGCTTCGCCCCAAGGAGCGCAAGGACGAGGTCAAGATGTCGGCGGCGATCCAGCGGCTGGCTGAGGAAGACCCCTCGCTCAGCCTGCGCCACAACCAGGACTCCGCCGAAACCGTCCTGTCGGGCCACGGCGAAATGCATCTGCGCGTCGTGCGCGAGCGCCTTGAGGGCAAGAACCAGATTCCGATCGAGGGGCATGCCCCGGCGGTGCCTTACCGGGAGACTATCCGCAAAGGAGCGCAGCAGCGCGGCCGCCACAAGAAGCAATCCGGCGGTCATGGCCAATTCGGCGATGTGGTGATCGAGATCAAGCCGCTGCCGCGCGGTTCCGGCTTCCAGTTCTCCGACACCATCACCGGCGGCGTGGTGCCGAAAACCTACATCCAGTCGGTGGAGACCGGCATCCGCGACTATCTGAAGACGGGCCCGCTCGGCTTTCCGGTCGTCGATGTGGCCGTCAACCTGTCGGACGGCTCCTACCATGCGGTCGATTCCTCCGACATGGCCTTTCAGATGGCGGCGAAGCTGGCGATGAAGGAGGGCATGGCTGCCTGTTCGCCGGTCCTGCTTGAGCCGATCATGAAGGTCGAGATCGTCACGCCCTCGGATGCCACCTCGAAGATCATCGCGCTGATTCCGCAGCGGCGCGGCCAGATCCTCGGCTATGACGCAAGGCCCGACTGGCCGGGCTGGGACGTGGTCGAGGCGACCATGCCGCAGGCCGAAATCGGCGACTTGATCATCGAGCTGCGCTCGGCCACCGCCGGCGTCGCCAGCTACAAGGCCGCTTTCGACCACATGGCCGAGCTCACCGGCCGGCTCGCCGACGAGGCGATGAACGCCAACGGCAAGGCTGCCTGAACGGGCTGGCCTGCCTGACAGTTGGAGATATGAAAACGGCGTCCGGATGATCCGGACGCCGTTCCTATTGCGGACCGTTTTCCTGGGAGGCAACGGCTGGTCCGCCGCATCCGGAAAAAATGGTTCGGACGCGGTAGCTGCCTGAGCCCGGTCTTTCGAGTGATGCCCCCATCTCCCGAACCGACCAACCGCGTCCTATCGTCTACTTAAACCATAGACTGCGTCTGCGACATGTTACCCGATGTTACATGTCACTGTTACGTGGTGGATGCAGTCGTTTTTTTGCCGGCTCGAAGGCATGCGGGCAACAAAAAAGCCGGATCAATGAAGATCCGGCTGAGTTTGATTGGAAGTGCCGATTAGGGCTAACCTCCAGAGGGGAACACTCGAGGGCGCTAATGGGAGGAGAACGCGCCCCGGAGATGCGACTATATATGTGCTCATCATGCCCAAGAAACAAGCATCTATTTTGCAACACACGCATGCAAAAAGACGCAGGCTGTGGTCCAATCTATTCCTAGGACCCGTAGGACCAGAAAAATCGCCAATCCCGGTGCGTTTCAGCCCCTAAAGCGACTGCTTAAATGCAAGATCGAGCCGATTTTGCTCGAAAATAGGCGCGTCGGCGAAATGATGTCGATTTCGGCAAGCCAAGTTTATTTTTACGGCAGGAGACCGATCATGCGAACTTTTTCAGCAATCGCCGGCAGCGCGCTGTTCCTTGTAGCGGCGCCCGGCGTCGTCGCCGGATTGGCGCCTTGGCTGCTGACCGATCATTATCGCAAACCTCTGTCGGCTCTGCCGGGCTTCGTGCCCGCGGGCTCGATACTTATGATCGGAGCGGCCGCCATCCTGCTTCATGCCTTCGCCCGCTTTGCTCTCGAAGGCCTGGGCACGCCCGCTCCCCTGGCGCCGACCGAGAAACTGGTTGTCGGCGGCATCTACCGCCACGTGCGCAACCCTATGTATATGGCCGTGCTGGCGATCATCCTTGGCCAGGTTCTCATCTTTGCGAGCCGGGCGGTGCTGTTTTACGGCCTCATCGCCGCGGCAGCGATGATTTCCTTCGTCAAGCTTTACGAAGAGCCGACACTCGCCAACCGTTATGGCCAGGAATATGAAGTCTACCGGCGCGCCGTGCCCGGCTGGCTGCCTCGGCTGACGCCGTGGCGCGGGCAGTAGTCTCGGCCGGCCATTTCAATAAGACCAGCTGCGCGCCTTGGCGATGATGAAATCGCGAAAAACGTGCAGCTTCGCCTGGTTCTTCATCGCGTCGGGATAGGCGAAATAGGTGTCGAAGGACGGCACCTCGGTCTCCGGGAGCAGCTGGATCAGGTTCGTGTCCTTGCTGATCACGTAGTCTGGCAGCATGGCGATGCCGGCGCCGCCCTGCACCGCGCGCTTGATCGACAGGATGTCGTTGATCTGCAGCGTCGGCACGCGCTGCGCGCCCTCGAAATCGCCCACCGTCTCCAGCCAGTTCAGCTCCGACAGATGCGAAGGCACCGGCACGCCGAAGGTGACGATGCGGTGGTTCCTGAGCTCGGCGATCGAGGCCGGCTTGCCGAACTTGGCGATATAGGATGGCGCCGCGTAAAGGTGGAAATGCACCGTGAACAGCCGGCGCTGGATAAGGTCCGGCTGTTGCGGCTGGCGCAGCCGGATGGCGCAATCGGCCTGGCGCATGGTGAGATCGAGCTCCTCATTGGCGAGAATCAGCTGCAGGCTGATCTCGGGATAGAGCTCGATGAATTCCTGCACGCGCTCGGTCAGCCAGCCGGCGCCCAGGCCCACCGTGGTCGTCACCCTGAGCACGCCCGACGGCCGGTCCTTGGTTTCGGTGAGCCGCGTCTTGATGGTTTCCAGCTTCATCAGCACGTCATGCGCCGTGCGAAACAGCATCTCGCCCTGCTCGGTCAGCACCAGGCCGCGCGCATGGCGGTGGAAGAGTGCTACGCCGACGTCATGCTCCAGCGCGCTGACCTGCCGCGAGATGGCCGATTGCGACAGATGCAGCGTCTCGGCGGCATGGGTGAACGACCCAGCCTCCGCCGCTGCGTGAAATACGCGTAATTTGTCCCAGTCCAGCGCCATGATTCCCCTCGCGTTGCCTTGGCGTCTGAATGAAAAATCAGGCTTTTAAACGGCTTTTTTCAGCCGATCTGTCATTCCGCCGCTTCGCGGTGAACCTCAATGCCCGCCAGATATTTTTCCGCCTCGAGCGCGGCCATGCAGCCAAGCCCGGCCGCCGTCACCGCCTGGCGGTAGACGTCGTCGGTGACGTCGCCGGCGGCGAACACGCCGGGCACGTCGGTGCGGGTCGAATCCGGCGCCGTCCACAGATAGCCGTTCGGCTTCTGCTTCAGCTTGCCGACGAAGAGCTCGACCGCCGGCGCATGGCCGATCGCCACGAACACGCCGTCGACCGGCAGCTTCGATTGCTGGCCGCTCACGACATTGCGCAGCGTCAGGCCCTCGACGGAAGGCGGCAGCGGCGCCTTGCCCGGGCGTCCGGTGATCTCGTCCACCACCGTGTCCCAGACGACGCGGACATTGTCCTTCTTGAGCAGCCGCTCGCGCAGGATGCGCTCTGCACGGAAATCGCTGCGCCGATGGATCACGGTGACGCTCTTGGCGAGGTTAGACAGATAAAGCGCTTCCTCGACCGCGGAATTGCCGCCGCCGACCACCGCGACGTCCTTGCCGCGGTAGAAGAAGCCGTCGCAGGTGGCGCAGGCCGAAACGCCGAAGCCCATGAAGGTCTGCTCCGACGGGATGCCCAGCCACTTGGCCTGCGCGCCGGTGGCGATGATCAGCGCATCGGCGCTGTAGACGGTACCGGAATCGCCAGTGGCGCGGAACGGCCGCACATTGAGGTCGACCTCGGTGATGATGTCGTTGATGATATCGGTGCCGACATGCTCGGCCTGCGCCAGCATCTGGCTCATCAGCCAGGGCCCCTGGATCGGATCGGCGAAGCCTGGGTAGTTCTCGACATCGGTGGTGATCATCAATTGGCCGCCCTGTTGCAGGCCGGCCACCAGCATGGGCTTCAGCATGGCTCGGGCGGCATAGATCGCCGCCGTGTAGCCGGCCGGGCCGGAACCGATGATAAGAACGGGCGCATGTTTCGTGTTCATGAAAGTCCCCTGCGGCGCGCGGCCGTGGTTTGTCGCGCGTAATGTAAGTGTTGCCCGTGGGACCAGCAAGGCAAGTTGGCCTTCGTCCCCGGAAAGCTTCATCCCCGGCATGTCGGGCCATATCGCCGCCCGCCACGATGCATGTCGCCCGGAGGTGTGTACGGCTCTGGCTCACGACATGCATCAGAACAAGGAGAAAATCATCGCAAAGGGATAGCCTCCTAAGCGAAACCAAATTACAAAATCGTGAAAGATTCCTGCGTGAAGCCGATCATGCCGCTCAAAGCCGATCTCGACGCCATCGACTGGAAGATCCTGCGCGAGCTGCAGGCTGACGGCCGCATGACCAATGTCGAGCTGTCCAACCGGGTCGGCATCTCGGCGCCGCCCTGCCTGCGCCGCGTCAGGCGACTGGAAGAGGCCGGCATCATCCGCGGCTACCGCGCGCTGCTCAACGCGCCGGCGCTCGGCATGGATGTCGTCGCCTTCTGCCTGATAGGCCTGCATCATCAGGCCGATGCCGAGCTGAAGACCTTCGCCGAACGCACGCGCGGCTGGCCGATCGTGCGCGACGCGTGGATGGTTTCGGGCGAATCTGACTTTCTGCTGCATTGCGTGGCGAGCGACCTAGGCACCTTCCAGACCTTCGTCATCGAGGAACTGGCTTCGGCCCCGAATGTCGATACGGTGCGGACCGCCTTGACCATCCGCCGCGTCAAGGACGAAGGGCTGGTGGCGTTCCCGACTTAATGTGCCGGCTTGTGGAAATTCGCCAGCGCAAACAAAGGGCTTAGCGCCAGATATTGAATCAATCTGCGATCAGAGCGACCGTATCGCGGCAAGCAGCCCTTCAAGGTCCGCGGCGTCGCGCAGCGGCGAAACCGAAAGTCCGTCCATCGTCGAGACCTCGCCGTCGACGAGCCAGCCGCGCCTGAGACCGGCGCGACGGCCGGCTTCCATATCGGCCGGCTTGTCGCCGACGATCAGCGATCGCCTCAGATCGAGGCCGAGCCGGCGGCCCGCCTCCAGCAGCATGCCCGGATTGGGCTTGCGCATCGGGTGATCGGCAATAGCGAGAGGACCTGAACCGGCGTCGTGATAAGCACAGGCCAGCACCATGTCGACAAACGCGTTCTGTTCAGCCAAGAGGTCGAGCACGCGCCCATTGACCCGCGCGAACGCATCCCAGCCGAAATAGCCGCGGGCGATGCCGGACTGGTTGCTGACGACAACGACCGGGATGCCGTGCTCGTTCGCGGCCGCGATGACCGGCGCGATGTGGTCGCGCAGCACCATGGCCGCCGGATCATCGGGATAGCCGGTATCGACGTTGATTGTGCCGTCGCGGTCGAGGAACAGTCCCGGCCGGCCGGCCGGAAAGCTCCGGCCACCGACCCGCTCGACCCAAAGGCCGGGCTCGGCCAGCGGAAAGCCTTCGCTCTCAGCCATTGCTGAGACGCGCTTCGACCGCCTCGCACAGATGGTGATAGAGGCACAGATGCCCCTGCTGGATGATCGGCGTCGACGTCGACGGCACGTTGAGCAGGATGTCGGTCAACGGCTTGAGCTTGCCGCCGGTTTCGCCGGTCAGGCTGATCACCGTCATGCCCATCGCCCTCGCCTGCTCGGCGGCGGCAAGGATGCTCGGCGAATTGCCGCTGGTTGAAATCGCCAGGAGCACAGCGCCCTCCGATCCATGCGCCTCGACCTGGCGCGAGAAGACCGTGTCGAAGCCGTAGTCGTTGCCCCAAGCGGTCAGCACCGCGGCGTTCGCCGGCAACGCGATGACGTTATAGGCCTTGCGCTCCTTCAGGAAGCGGCCGACCAGCTCGCCGGCGATATGGATGGCGTCGCTCGCCGAGCCGCCATTGCCGCAAATCAGCAGCGCCTTGCCTTGCGAGAGCGCCGTCACCACCGTGCTCACCGCACGTTCCATCTCGCCGGAGAGATCGCGCTCGACCATCGCCGAGATCGCCGCCGCGGAGCGGACCAGGTAGTCGTTCAAATCGGACATGAGACCCTCAGTTTGCGGCACGCAGCTTGCCGATCGTGTTCGTCGTGCTCTTGCCGGCTACGAGGTCGACCAGCACCACGCGCCCGCCCGCCTTCTGCACCACGTCGGCGCCGACAACGGTCTCTATCGTGTAATCCGCGCCCTTGACCAGGATGTCCGGCAAGAGCGCCTCGATGAGCTTGAGCGGCGTATCTTCCTCGAAGACGACGACGGCATCGACCGAGGCAAGCGCTGCCAAAACGCAAGCGCGGTCATGCTGGTTGTTGACCGGGCGTCCAGGCCCTTTCAGCCGGCGCACCGAGCCATCGCTGTTGAGACCGAGCACCAGCCGGTCGCATTGGCTGCGCGCGGCATGCAGCAGGCTGACATGGCCGGCATGCAGGATGTCGAAGCAGCCGTTGGTGAAGCCGACGGTCAGCCCCTCTTCCTTCCATGCCGTCACCATCCTGGCCGCGGCATTGGCGTCAAGAATGGCATCGGTATGAGTCGTCGGCCCGTGCGAGCGGAACAGCGCACCGGACAATTCCTCGACGTTCAGCCGTGCCGTGCCGCGCTTTCCCACCACGACGCCGCCGGCCGCGTTGGCGATGACGGCGGCATGCACCCGGTCGGCGCCGGCGGCGAGCGACAGCGCGAAGCTCGCGATGACCGTGTCGCCGGCGCCGGAAACGTCGAACACTTCGCGCGCCTGGGTCGAGATGTGGCGGGCCTCCTCGGCGGAGACCACGCTCATGCCCTTCTCGCTGCGCGTCGCGACGATGAACTGGAAGTCATGCGCGGCGATCAGGTCGCGTGCGGCGGCGACGATCTCGTCGTCGCCGAACACCTTGCGCCCGACCGCCTCGCCGAGCTCCTTGCGGTTCGGCGTCACCGCCGTGGCGCCGGCATAGCGCGCATAGTCGCGCCCCTTCGGATCGACCAGCACCGGTTTGCCGGCGTCGCGGCAGATCGCGATCAGCTCGCCGGCGACGCCGTCGAGCAGGATGCCCTTGCCGTAGTCGGAAAGGATAACGATGTCGGCGCGGCCAAGCGTCGCCTGGAAATGATCGATGAGCTTGGCCCGCACGGCGGAGGTGAGCGGCTTGATCTCTTCCTCGTCGAAACGCAGCACCTGCTGGTTGAGAGCGCTGAAGCGGCTTTTCGACGAGGTCATGCGATCCTGGCGCTGCAGCAGCCCGTCGGTGTCGACGCCGATCTCACTGAGCATCCGCATCAGATTGTTGCCCGCCTGGTCGGCGCCGATCACCGAAACGGGGATGGCGGCCGCGCCCAGCGAGACGATATTGGAGACGACATTGCCGGCGCCGCCCATGTTGAGCGTCTCGCCTCGTCCATGCAGCACGGGGATCGGAGCTTCCGGCGAGATGCGCTCGATCACGCCGCTGACGAACCGGTCGAGGATGAAATCGCCCACCACCAGCACGGTGACGTCGCCAAACCGGGCGATGGTGCGGTGCAAGGGTTCCGGAGAAGGCGGTTTGTGCTTGATCATCTCGCTCGAGCTATGCCTGAAGACGGCCGGACTTGATTAGGTTTCAGCGCCGGAATTGTGGCGTGGGCTACTCAAGGCGATGCCGATATACCGCAATTCGGGCGAGTGCAACGGCAAGGCCGGATGCGGACCGCAGCCGAAGCCGGCTGGGCGATCAGCTCCTCTGCAGGGCGACATGAACGCCGAGGCCAACCAGCACGGCGCCGCCCGCCCGCTGCATCAGCCGTTGCGCGCGTCCCGAACGCCGCAGCCGGGCGATCACCGCGCCGGCCAGGAACACGCAGACGATGTCGGCCGAGGAGAACATCAGATTGACGATGGTTCCAAGCGCGACGAACTGCAGCCAGACCGGGAACGCCGCCGAGGCATCGATGAATTGCGGCAGGAACGCCATGAAGAAGATCGCCGTCTTCGGATTGAGCACCTCGACGGTGATGCTTTCGAAAAAGGCGCGCCGGGCCGATTTCCGCTCGATGGCCGGCAGAGCCGCATCGCCCTCCGTCCGTTTGCCGAACATGGAGACGCCGAGCCAGATCAGATAGAGCGCGCCGCCGAGCTTGACCGCCAAATAGAGCGGCGGCACCGCATGGAACAGGACGGACAGGCCGGCGGCGGCCGCGAAGACATGCGCATAGCCGCCGAGATGGATGCCGAGAGCCGCCGTCAGCCCCGACCAGCGCCCGCGCGCCATGGTCTGCGCCGCGGCGTAGAGCATAGCGGGGCCCGGGATATAGGCGAAAATCGCGGTGGTGGCGAAAAAAGCGATGAGCAGTTCGGTCGACGACATTCTTGGTTCCCTGATGGTAACTGGGTAGCGAATGCCCACTGAAGCGGGAGCTTTTGCGGCTTCACTGTGATGCACCGGAGCGCCTGCTTTATCGACACTCCCGTCCACCTCCCCTATAAGGGCCGGAATCGGCAACGGAGCAAGGCTGAAAAGCATGATCATCGTCACGGGCGGCGCCGGCATGATCGGCTCCAATATCGTCGCCGCTCTCAATGCCGAGGGCCATGACGACATCGTCGTCGTGGACGATCTCACCGATGGCCACAAGATCGCCAATCTCGCCGACCTTCGCATCGCCGACTATCTCGACAGGGACGATTTTCTCGCGCGGATCGAGGATGGCGGGCTCGGCCGCATCGAGGCCGTCTTCCACCAGGGCGCGTGCTCGACCACCACCGAGTGGAACGGCAAGTTCATGATGGACGTGAACTACGCCTATTCGAAGCGGCTGCTGCATGCCTGCCTCGCTCTGCGCGTGCCTTTCCTCTATGCCTCGTCCGCATCCGTCTATGGTGGCGGTAGCGAGTTCCGCGAGGAGCCCGAATTCGAGCGCCCGCTCAACGTCTATGCCTATTCGAAGAAGCTGTTCGACGATTATGTCCGCCGCAACGTGTTCGACACCGACCATTCGCAAGTGGCGGGCCTGCGCTATTTCAACGTCTACGGGCCGCGCGAAGCGCATAAGGGCGCCATGGCCTCCGTCGCCTTCCATCTGTTCAACCAGGTCGAGCGCGGCGAAAACCCGAAACTGTTCGGCGCCTATGGCGACTTCGGCCCAGGCGAGCAGAGCCGCGACTTCATCCATGTCGGCGACGTGGCGGAGGTCAATCTGTGGCTCTGGAAACGGGGTTCAAGCGGCATCTTCAACTGTGGCACCGGCCGCGCCCAGCCGTTCCGCGCCATCGCCGAGACGGTGATCGACACGCTCGGCAAGGGTGAGATTGAATTCATCCCCTTCCCCGACCATCTCAAGGGCAGCTACCAGAGTTTCACGCAGGCTGATATGTCCCGCTTGCGCGCGGCCGGCTACAATGGCCAATTCCGCACAGTCGAAACCGGCGTCAGGGACTATGTCGAATGGCTGAAGGCCCAACGATCCTCGTGATCGGCCCACGTTGGGTGGGCGACATGGTCATGGCGCAGTGCCTGTTTGCGGCGCTGAAGGAAAAACATCCGCATGCGGCGATCGACGTGCTGGCGCCGGCCTGGGCGGCGCCTTTGGTCAAGCGCATGCCCGAGATACGCAGCCAGATCGATTTTCCGCTGATGCCGGGGGCACTCGAATTCCGCAGCCGCAGGCGCTTCGGCCGCCTGCTGCGCGGCCGCTACCACATGGCCTATGTGCTGCCGGGAAGCTGGAAATCGGCGCTGATCCCATTCTTCGCCCGCATCCCGCGCCGCGTCGGCAATCTGCGCGAGATGCGCTACGGCCTGCTGACCGACATCGTGCCGCTGCCCGAAGCCTTGAAGCGGCGCACGGCGCGCGCCTATTTCGGCCTCGCGCGCGGCGGCACGTTTCATGCGCCGAAGCTTACCGTCGACAATGCCAATCAAGCCGATCTGCTGGCGCGCTTCGGACTGACAGGCAAGAAATTCGTGGCGCTTATGCCCGGCGCCGAATTCGGCCCGGCGAAACGCTGGCCGAGCGATCATTATGCCGGGCTTGGCCGGGAGATGATGGCCAGGGGGCTGGGCGTCGTCCTGCTCGGCTCGAAGAACGATGCCGGCGTGACGGCTGAGATAGCAGCGCTTGCCCCGGGCGCCATCGACCTTGCCGGCAAGACGCGGCTGGAGGACGCCATCGACCTGATCGCCGCGGCAAAGCTTGCGGTCTCGAACGACAGCGGCCTGATGCATGTCGCGGCCGCCGTCGGCACGCCGATCGTCGCCGTCTACGGCTCCACCTCGCCCGAGAACACGCCGCCGCTCAGCGAGCGCTCCGAACTGATCTGGCTGCATCTGTCCTGCTCGCCCTGCCACAAGAAGGTCTGCCCGCTCGGCCATCTCAACTGCCTGAAGACGCTCGATGTCGCCCGCGTCACCGCCGCGGCCGACCGCTTGCTCGAGGTTCCGGCGGCCGCATGAAGGTGCTGATCGTCAAGACATCGTCGATGGGCGATGTCATCCACACGTTTCCAGCCGTCGAGGACGCGGTGCGCAATCGCCCGGACATCAGCTTCGACTGGTGCGTGGAGGAGCCGTTTGCCGGCATCGTGGCCTTGCATCCGGCGATCGGCACCATCCACAAGGTGGCTGTCCGGCGCTGGCGCAAGAGGCTTTTCCACGGCGGAACCTGGCGGGAGATGGCGGACCTGCGCCGCGCGCTCCGCGCCTGTCGCTACGATCTCGTCATCGACGCGCAAGGCTTGTTGAAATCGGCACTGGTCGCCATTCAGGCCGGCGCGCCGATTGCCGGCTTCGATCGGGCGAGCGCCCGCGAGCCTTCGGCGACGCTGTTTTATCAGCGCAAATGTCCCGTGCCGCGCGACCTTCATGCCATCGAGCGCACCAGGCGGCTGTTCGGGCTGGCGCTGGGCTATCAGCCCGATCTGTCGGCGCTCGGGTCCGGCATCGTGCCGCCGGCGGGCGGCCTGGCCGGCGTTGAAGGCAGGACCGCCTTCCTGCTGCACGGCACCAGCCGCGAGGACAAGAAATGGCCGGTCGAGGACTGGATCGAAACCGCGCGCCAGCTGGCCGATCGGCGCTTCACGCCGGTTGCCACCTGGTCGAACGAGGCTGAAAGGAAAGTGGCGGAAGCCATTGCCGCAGCCGTGCCAAGGACGGTGCTGGTCGCGAAATCGCCGCTCGCCGAGATCGCCGCGATCCTGGGCCGTTCGACGCTCGTCATCGGCGCCGACACCGGCCTCACCCACCTCGCAAGCGCCTTCGGCCTGCCGACCGTCGCAATCTTCCTGGCGACGGAACCCGGTCTCACCGGCCCGCGTGGGAAGTTTGCATCGACCTTGCTTGCGCCAGCCGGCGGCAAGGTGACGCCGGCTGATGTGATAGCGGAAGCGGAACGGCTGCTGGCGCTCAGTTCAAAGACGCCAGCGTGACGACCTATTCAGAATTCGCTCTGGCGAGTCGAATGGCATAGTCTTCGAGAACCGGAGCGGAGCGTACTTAAAGTGCATGAGCACCGGAAGCGCAGAAAACTACGCTAGTCGGCCGCCAGAGTAGAATTATCAAAAGGTCCTCAGATAAACTGCACCTGGACGATCTCATACCCACGGGCGCCGCCCGGGGCGTTGACCTCGATGGCGTCGCCGACTTCCTTGCCGATCAGCGCGCGCGCGATGGGCGAGGAGATCGAGATGCGGCCAGACTTCACGTCCGCTTCCTGGTCGCCGACGATTTGGTACGTCTTCTTTTCCTCGGTGTCCTCGTCGACGAGCACGACGGTCGCGCCGAACTTGACCTTGTCGCCCGAAAGCTTGGAGACATCGATGACCTCGGCGCGCGCAATCAGGTCCTCGAGCTCGTTGATGCGGCCTTCATTGTGGCTCTGCGACTCCTTTGCCGCGTGATATTCGGCATTTTCCGACAGGTCGCCATGCGAGCGCGCTTCGGAAATCGCCTCGATGATGCGCGGACGCTCCTCTTGCTGGCGCCAACGCAGTTCTTCCTTCAATGACGCGAACCCCTCGCCTGTCATCGGGACCTTGATCATATGCCTGACCTTTCCTGCTGCCGCCCCCGTTTTCGGGAGCGGCCTTGTCAAAAGGGTACAAAAAGAAAACGGTCCGGCAGCCTCGGGCTAACGGAACCGTCTCACCACAATTTCCCTGAATATAGCAATCTTCGCGCGATTTTCACGCCCAAAAATGAAATTCGGCAAAATGATCACCGCTTTCGCGGGTCCGCCGCGCGCGGCAAACGAAAAACCGGCCGCGATTGCCCGCGGCCGGTTCGAGGAGCAATTCCAGGAAAAGTGTGAGCGGTTTTCCGTTCGGAATTGCGTAACATAAAAAGATAGAGCGGTTCGCCGTTTTCGTAAAACGGTGAAACGCTCTAACGGGCTCGAAGCCCTGTTCAGCTCCTCAGGAAATGATCGATCTGCTCGGACAGCATGCCGTATTCGCGCGAGCCCTTGCCGGTCCGCTTTTCGATTTCCTGGAGCTGCTGCTGCGCGCCGGCAAGATCGCCGATCTGCAGATGCGCCTCGCCCAGATATTCGCGCACCAGCGTATAGTTCGGGTCGATCCTGAGCGCTTCCTCGTAATAGCCGAGGCCGACGGTGACGCGGCCCGAATGGCGGTGAGAATAGCCGAGATAGTTGAGGATGCGCGGATCCTGCTTGTTGGCGGCGAGCGTCAGCACCGAGATTGCCTCGTCATAGCGCCCGGCCATCGCCAGATCGTGTCCGGCCTCGTAGATGCTGTCGTCATCCAGCATGCCATATTGCGGCACGACGCATTTCTTCTTCTTCTTGTCCCAGACCTCACCCTTTTTGCAGGTGGTGGTCGTCTGGCCACCGCTGCTGCCGCCTTCACCAGCTGCAAAAGCCGGCGCAACGAACAGCGGCAGCGCCGCGACAGCCATGACCTGAACAAGCAAACGTCTGCGCATCGAAGCCTCCATGAGCGTGACAATGGCAGATTAACGCCGCTCCGGCGTAGTTTCATCCCGAAATACAGCGGCTGCCGAACTATTTTCGATGGCCGGAAAGAAGCATTTACCTGTGGACGTGACGCGCGCTTTAATTCCGCTATCATCGGGGCCAAGCGCATCACGTGGAGAAGGACCGTGCAGCAGCGCCTCGAGAAGGAGTGGGAACTTTCGATAGATCCGGACACGGTGCGCCTGTTCATCCTCAAGGCGAAGACGCTGAGCGCCGCCGTCAACGAGGACTATGACGACGGCGCCGAGCATGAGGTCGAGTTCGACGGCGACACACATGACAGCCACCACCATGACGGCCTTGTCGAGGAAGCCTCGGAAGACCTTACCGAGGAGGAATTCCGCGAGCTGATCAACGATCTTAACATCGACGAAGCGGCCGAGCTGATCGCGCTCGCCTGGATCGGGCGCGGCGATTATGACGCATCCGAATGGACGGATGCCGTGGCCGCCGCCAGGGAACGTCCCAGGAAACGCACTGCCAAATATCTGCTTGGCCTGCCGATGCTTGCCGACTGGCTGGAGGAAGGCCTTGAAGCCATCGGCGCGTAACGCGCCGGTAACCGATTGTGATCGGCAAGGCTGCCGGTGCAGGCAACTTCGCGACACGACCGCCGTTTCGGGGCGATGGCAACGCTGAGCCTTTTACGATTTTGCAGACTGGCACTGCCTGTAGCGGCCGCGATCCTGCTGGTTACGCCGGCCTCGGCCAAGCATCATCATCGGCACAAAAGGCACGTGCCGCCGGCCAGCCAGAGCGCCGCTCCGGCGCCGGAAACGCCGCCGACAACACCGGTTCCGGGATCGCGTCCCCAGGACATGGAGAACGGCGCCGATAAGTCCGGGCAAGACAAAAGCCGCCTCGACAGCAATGACGACTTCCTCAACCAGGAAAAGTCGCATCCGAAATGGGACACCCGCCCGCCGCGTTCGAAGGGCAGCCAATCCGAGCCGCGCGCGGAATCCGAGCCTGAGACGCCGGACGTGGTGCCGACGCCGCCGCAGAAGCCCGCCGAACTGGAGCCGGAGCCGCCGGAAACCGCGCCGCAACCGCCGGAAAAACCCGAACCGGGGGGCGAGGAAAAAATGCTTCCCGATCCGCGGTCGGCCGAAATGCCAGCCGACCAGATGCCGGCGGAAGAGACCGCATGTCGCGACCGGCTGAAGGCGCTGGGCGTAGAGTTCGAGGAGCATAAGGCCGAGCACGATGCGCAAATCGGCTGCTCGATCCCCTATCCGATAATTTTGAAGACACTCGGCAAATCCATCGGCATCAGCCCCGGCGCGGAGCTCAACTGCCCGATGGCCGAGGCGGCGGCGCACTTCATGCACGACGTCGTCCAGGCTGCGGCCAAGGCCGAACTCGGCGCCGATCTGAAATCGGTCAACCAGGCCTCGGCCTTTGTCTGCCGGCCGCGCAACGGCACCCGGAAATTGTCGGAACACGCCTTCGGCAACGCGCTCGACATCGCGAGCTTCACCTTGTCGGACAGCAGGAACGTCGAGGTCGGGCCGGCGCCGCCGGAGAAGGACGCGAAGTTCCTCGACACGGTGCGCAAGGCCGCCTGCGGGCCGTTCAAGACGGTGCTTGGGCCTGGCGCCGACCCCGACCACGCGCTCCATCTCCACCTCGACCTGGAGCCGCGCCGGCACGGCGGCACCTTCTGCCAATAGGCATAATCTCGGAAGCTTCGGGTCACGCTCCCGACAAGAACAGCGCCCCATTTCCGCCCCATGCGTGAATGCCGGCGCTGATCTTTCCTTTACAATTGGCGGTTAACCTTGTGCCATCTGGGGACAGGATGCCTTTCGATGGCCAGAACACTTGGCGCGATGCTTGCCGTGGCGCCGCGGAACAATTTTGCCCGCTTCGCCGTCGGGTTGGTCGCGGGCCTTGCCATCGTCACGGTATCGGCCTGCACCACGGGTGACGTCTTCGCGCTGCAGCCAGCCGTCGATGTCGGCAGCCAGACGGCGGCCGTGCCGCAGCCCGACGCGCCGCAATATTCCGGCATGCAGCGCCTTGTTCCGTCCAACCCCTACATGACCCAGGCCGCCTATCCGCGCATGGACGAGCCGATGTCGCCGCTCGAGCAGATGCCGGCCAGCGAGATCGACTGCCGCAATGAGCTGAAGCGGATGGGCGTCGTCTATCAGGACATCCAGCCGATCCATGAAGGCCAGTGCGGCATCGACTATCCGGTGAAGGTGACGGCAATCGGCAGCGTCGCCATGAAACCGGCGGCGACGCTGACATGCAACATGGCCGCCACCTTCGCCGCCTGGACCAAGAATGAGCTGCAGCCGGCCGCCCGCTGGCGCTATTTCTCCGGCGTCAAGGCGATCCACCAGGGCTCCAGCTATTCCTGCCGCAACATCGCCGGCGAAGGCGTGCTCTCCGAGCATGGCAAGGGCAACGCCCTCGACGTCATGAGCATCGAGCTCAACAATGGCGACGACATCGACGTGCGCAAGCCTGGCCTGTTCGCTTTCCGCACGCGCGGCTTCCTCAACAATGTGCGCGCCGACGGCTGCGAATATTTCACTACGGTGCTCGGCCCGGGCTACAACTACGATCACCGCAATCATTTCCATTTCGACATCAAGAACCGCAAAAGCGGTTACCGCGCCTGCCGCTGACTCGAAGCGATCGCAAGGCAAACTGCTTCGTCCTCATCCATGTCGCCAGCCTGGCTCCGCAGGCTTTTGCCCCAAAACGGCCAACACCGCATAAAATGGTCGCGCAACAATTGGGGAGCGGGTGGTCGTGGGTGAACGAAGCCTGAGACGGCGGTCGGTGATCTGGCTGGCGGCGATTTGCGCCTTCTATCTAGCGCTCGCCTATCTCGCCGCGCCGGAATTCTGGACTTGGCGCGAACGCGGCTTCCGCACGCGGCCCTTCGAGATGGTGACGCACACGCCGCAGGGCATTCCTGGCGACCCGATCAATGTCGGCCTGGTGGGCGCGGAAAAGGAAGTCGTCCACGCCTTTGCCATTGCCGGCTGGGATACGGCCGACGCCGTCACGCTAAGGACCGCGATCGACATCGGCGAAAGTGTGCTCTTTTCCCGCCCCTATCCAGATGCGCCGATGAGCCGCCTTTTGTTCGAGGGCCGAGCCCAGGACCTCGCCTTCGAGAAGCCGGTCGGCGGCAGCGCCGACCGGCGCCACCACGTCCGCTTCTGGCAGACGGACACGGTTGGTGACGACGGCCGCCCGCTCTGGCTGGGCGCCGCGAGCTTCGATCGCGGCGTCGGCCTCAGCCACGACACGGGCGCCATCACGCATCACATCGGTCCCGACATCGACGCCGAGCGCGATTTCCTCATCGGTGACCTGGATGCCGCCGGTCTGCTGACCTCGACCAGCAAGATACCGGGGATCGGCGCCACCAAGACCGGACGCAATGGCGGCGGCGATCCCTATTTCACCGACGGCATGGCCGTGATCGGCGTGTTGAAGACGCAGCAGTGACGGCTGCGTCACGCGCGCGCTGACGCCGAAGGTACACGTGGTCATCGATGCGCTTGTCGGGCATTTTTCGGCGCCGCTTTGGGATGCCGCCTGAACACTGCGCCTGTCATCTTCCAAAAATACCGGCGGGCTATTTTCGAATGCACTGCAGCAATGCTATTGACCGCCCATGCTTTACGTTGAAATCGCCGTCGTTGCCGTCCTCATCTTGGTGAACGGCCTGTTGTCGATGTCGGAACTTGCCATCGTCTCGTCGCGGCCCGCCCGCCTCAAGGCGATGATCGACCGCAACGTCAAGGGCGCCGGCCGCGCGCTGGCGCTCGGCTCGAACCCCGGCAAGTTCCTGTCGTCGGTGCAGATCGGCATCACGCTCGTCGGCGTTCTCTCGGGCGCCTTCTCGGGCGCGACGCTCGGCGAAAGGCTGGCGCAATATCTGGCCTCGACCGGCATCCGCGAAAACATCGCCGATCCTGTCGGCGTCGGCATCGTCGTCGCTGTGATCACCTATGCCTCGCTGATCGTCGGCGAGCTGGTGCCGAAGCAGATTGCGCTGCGCGATCCCGAGCGCGTCGCCGCCCGAGCCGCGCCCGCAATGACCATCCTTGCCACCATCTCTGCGCCGCTCGTCTTCCTGCTCGACATTTCCGGCCGCGCGGTGCTGTGGCTGCTCGGCCAGGCCGGCGAGACGGAGGAGAAGGTCACCGACGAGGAGATAAAGATGCTGGTCGCCGAGGCCGAGCATCACGGCACCATCGAATCCGATGAGCGCCGCATGATCGCCGGCGTCATGCGCCTCGGCGACCGCGCCGTGCGCGCCGTGATGACGCCGCGCACTGAGGTCGACTGGCTCAACCTGCAATCCGACGAAGCCGCGGTCCGAAAGCTTTTGATGGACACCCAGCACTCGCGGCTGCCGGTCGGCGACGGCAATGTCGACGCCATGGTCGGCGTCATTCAGACGCGCGACGTGCTGGCCGCTCTTTTGGCCGGCAGGGTGCTGGATCCTCGCCAGCATGTGCGCGCCGCCCCCATCGTCCATGACCAGGCCGACGCGCTCGACGTGCTGCAGAGGCTGCGCGAATCCGATGTGCCGATGGCGCTGGTGCATGACGAATACGGTCATTTTGAAGGCATCGTCACGCCGGCCGACATCCTCGAAGCCATCACCGGCGTGTTCCGCTCCGACCTCGAGGCCGGCGAGGAGGAGAACGCGGTCAAGCGCGACGACGGCTCATGGCTGCTCGCCGGCTATATGCAGGCCGACGAGATGGCCGAGGTGCTGGGCATCGACCTGCCGGAGAATCGCGACTATGAGACCGTCGCCGGCTATGTGCTGTCGCATCTCCACCATCTGCCGACGACCGGCGAGTGCGTCGACGCGCAGGGCTGGCGCTTCGAGGTGGTCGATCTCGACGGCCGCCGCATCGACAAGCTGATCGCCACCCGCCTCCCCGACGGCCACCGGCAGGTCGTGCGCCGCTAATGCAATTCCAGGAAAGTGCGAAGCGGCTTTCCGTCCGCAATTGCGTCAAAACATTCTGGAGCTTGGCGACTGCTCCTGAGACCCGCAACCGGCGCCGTCCCGACCGCCAGCTCCCAAATCAAAGAGTCTAACCGGCTGAAAGCCGCCGCGATGCCGCCCTGCGCCAGCCTTGGTGCGCTCCCATGCGAGCATGGAGAAGCGTATCAGGGCAGCAGCACGACCTTGCCAGTGGCGCGACGCTCTTCCAGCAATCGATGCGCCTCGCCTGCCTGATGCAGCTGAAAGCGGCCGCCGATCGCCACCTTCAGCCGGCCGCTCGACGCCAGTTCAAATAACTCGCCCAAACCTGCCCTGAGACTATCAGCGGACAAGAGCGGCAGCAGAGCAAACCCTCTGAGCGCTTGATTGCGGCCGATCATCGCTTCGAGGTCCGAAGCCGGCAATTGAAACCGGCCGAGCGCCGCGAACACCAGCTCGCCGCCGGGCGACAGGAGATCGAGGAACGCCCTGCTCAACGCACCGCCGACGGTGTCGTAGACGATTTCGGCACCCAAGCCGTCGCTCGCTTCGCGGATTCGCGTGGGCCAGTCCGCCGCGCTGGAGTCGATCGCAACATCGGCCCCGAGCGCGAGAACGAAATCGCGCTTGGCGGCCCCGCCGGCCAGCGCGACGACGCGACGTGCACCCTGCCCTTTGGCCAATTGTATCAGCAGCGAGCCGACGCCTCCGGCGGCAGCGGGAACCAGCACCGTCCTGCCGGCAGGAGGACTTTGCCGCGTGAGATGCAAGGCGGTCAGCCCCTGCACCATCAGGGCGACCGCGGCTTCAAACAAAAGCGCATCCGGCAGCGGCACGACGAGGCCGGCGTCGATCGTCACATGGTCGGCATAGCCGCCGAATGGCCGGGCCGACACGAACAGCGGCGCCGCCACGCGGCGTCCGAACAGGCTTGGGTCGACACCCTCGCCGACCGCCTCGACTGTGCCGGCAACTTCGACGCCGGGGAATGCCGGCAGGGCTGGCGTGACCGCGTAGCGATCCGCGCGCATCAGCACTTCGAAGAAGTTGATGCCGGCCGCTTCCACCTTGACCAGCACCTCGCCGGCTTGCGCGGCTGGCGTTGGCACGTCGACGACCTCCAACACCTCCGGGCCGCCGAAACGGTTAAACTGGATGGCTTTCATGGCAGGGCTCCGATCGCTATGGCGGCGGCCGGTCTTTGCCACTATCTGTGCGGTCGCCGCTACACACGGATTTGTCCGCTGCACACCAGGAGGTGACCATGGCCCAAATCACCAAGAAACGCGTAGTCAAGCGACTGCCGATGCTCCCCGCCGAACGCGCGCTGAAAGTGATCTCGGGCCGCTGGAAAGCAGTGATCCTCTACTATCTCTTCGACGGTCCGCGCCGGCTTTCGGCGCTTAAAGCCCTGATGCCCGGCATCACCCAGAAGGTGCTGATCGACCAGTTGCGCGAGATGGAGGAGCATGGCCTCGTCAGCCGCGAGATCTTTGCCGAGATCCCGGTGCGCGTCGAATATCGCGCGACGCCGCTCGGCCTCAGCCTCGAGCCGATCCTGCTGGCGCTCTGCCAGTGGGGCCAGCACCACGCCGATGAGCTCGATGAGCAGGCGCATCTTGCCGACTGCATCATCCGGCCAAGGCAGGCCACCGGGGTTCCGCAAACTAATTCCGCAAACTAAAAAGGGCGGCACAAGCGATGGCTTGGCATAAAGGTCACGCAAATTTCGGCCTGATCGCCAAGCATTGCCAAACGATGGGACATTGGAGCGCAAAGCAAAGGCGCTTAGTGCCGGCTGGCTTGGCTATTCTCGGACGAAAGTGTCGAGACTGGTGCCAAAGGCGCGCCAGGTTCCTACCTGCTTGCGGGAAGCGGTTTCGCCCTCCTTGCCGGTAATGATGCTGCCCGCCACCGTCAGCCACATCGTCTCCAGTTTGCCGTCCCGCAATATGCCGGTGTAGCTCACCGCCGCGGGGCCGGCCGTGCCCTCGCCGGCCGCCGTCACTCCGATCACATCGCCATGCGCGATGCCGGATATCGGCACCGTCTGTCCATAGAAGCTGCTGTCTTCGAGCGCCGTGCGAAACGTGCCTTCTATCCGGCCGCCCTCCTCGCCGGTTATCTCAAGGACGGACCCATACTGATTACGCCATCTGCCAAGCCAAGGCATTCCGCTCCTCCACGACTATACCGACTTCGTTTGCGGCGGATTCGGGCCTGCATCTAACGCGCAGGTCTTGGCGGTCAAGTAACCGCCAAGCCTGCGCGCGACCTAGCAAGGCAGGCAGCCCCAGGGCTTCCGCAAACTAAAAAGGGCGGCGCAAGCGCCGCCCTTCGGGAGGATGAACCCACGCAGGCTCTTTAAGCGGCTTGGGCTTCGCCGGCGATCGCGTCGGCGGCGCGCGCAGCCTTCAGCACCTTCGCCCACCAGGCGATGTCGTTGACCAGCGCGGCTGCGGCCTGGTTCAGATGCTCGAGGTCCTCGAGCTTCTTCTCGCCCTGGCGAACCGCAAGGAAGTCGCCCCAGGCGATATGGACGGCCGACTTGACCGGAGCCATCTGCAACTCGACGGCGATCAGGCGGAGCTGTTCGACCGCGCGCGCGCCGCCGACCGAGCCGTAGCCGACAAAGCCGGCCGGCTTCTTGTTCCATTCATTGGCGGCGTAATCGATGGCGTTCTTCAAGACACCGGTCGGCGCGTGATTGTATTCGGCGGCGGTGAAGATGAAGCCGTCGAACTCGGCGACCTTCTTCTGCCAGCGCTGCGCCACTTCGTTCTGCGACGGCGCCCAGGCGGAGGAAGCGACCTCGTCGAAGAATGGCAGCGGCCAGTCGCGCAGGTCGACGATCTCGACGTCGATATCGGCGTGCGACTTGGCGATCTTGGCGATCCATTGCGTCGGCACATCGGCGAAGCGGGCGGCGCGCGTCGAACCGACGATAATGGCGATTTTGGGCTTGGACATAGGGGCTCTCCTTGCGGGAATTTCAGGTATCGATTGGATACCGGCGCTATATGTGATACTGACAAATTGGCGCGCAAGGAGGCACGTTTTTGTTACTGAGGCACCCGCATATCACCGAGGACTGCCGTGCCGTGTCGGAAATCCTGCAACGGGTCGGCGATAAATGGACGGTGCTCGTGGTCGGCAAGCTGGGCGACGGCGCGATGCGCTTCAACGAATTACGCGCCGCCGTCGGCGGCATTTCGCAAAAGATGCTGACCACCACCCTGCGCGGTCTGGAGCGCGACGGCTTCGTCACGCGCAAGGTGTTTCCGACCATTCCGCCACGTGTCGATTACGAGTTGACCGAGCTCGGTCACGAACTGCTCGTGCCGGTCGGCGCGCTCGGCGAATGGGCGCGCAAGAACACAAATCGGGTCCGCGAGGCGCGCGCGAAATTCGACAGCCGGCAAGGCTGAAATCGCTGTAATTCAAAGGTTTTTGAACCATTGGGTGAACCGTGCGGCTCGGCGCCGGCCCTGTCGTACTTTCCGGCTTTGGCCGGATCCGCTGCGGCCCCGGGGCAGCCTCGCAGGAGTCTCCGCGCAACTCTCTCGACAAGGATGACTGTCTTTGACCGGCCACCGATCAGGCGCTTGGACTGGTGCTGACGCAGCACGTGGCCGAGCAGCTCTCCGACTGCGCGGCCCGCTTGCCGGCCACCGCGTGATCCCGCATGCAGGCGACGCGTGGAAGATCTTTGCTGACCTCCATATAGGCCGTTATGCCAAGCAGGCAGACCAGAGCAATAAGGGCTGCCACGAGCCAGCCGTTCAGCATATGTTGACGCATTGTTTTCCCCCTCGCGACCTCAAACTGGGGCGCGAAGGCAACCATTGGATGTCGCGGAGCGCATCTCCGGCGCGGATGTTGTTACAAAACGGCAAACCTGGGGAGAATCAGGGCCTGTCAGCTCTCGGCCGGAACCGGCTTCGGCTTGCCTTCGCCGTCGAGCGCCACCATGACAAAATCGGCATGGGTGACCTTCTCCATGAGGTCGGAAAGGTAGCGCTGCGCCCAGGCTTCGACCTTGAGCACCATCGAGGTGCGGCCGACGCGCTCGACATGCGTGTAGATGCAAAGCGTGTCGCCGACCTTCATCGGCTTGGCGAAAGACATCTCCTTGACCGCAGCGGTGACCACACGCCCCTTGGCGCGCTCGGCGGCGCGGATGCCGCAGGCAAGGTCCATCTGCGCCATCACCCAGCCGCCGAAAATGTCGCCGGCGGCATTGGCGTCGGAGGGCATGGCGAGCGTGCGCAAGGTCAGATCGCCGAGGGGTTTTCCGTCCGCATAATGCACCATGGCGAAATCCTTAGGAGGTTCGTTGCTGTTGCGTAGCAATGCGACCGCGATGTCGCAAGCTTTGGCGAAAGCGAAATGCTCGCCATTGCGCCGGTCGCTTTTTTCACAAGCCATGCCGGAAGGTCCGGCGACGACGTGAACCGGCAATGTCTAGGCTAGGTGCGGATTTCGGAGCGCGCCCGCTTATCATGCAGACTTATGATTTCATCGTCGTCGGCTCCGGCTCGGCCGGTTCGGTCGTTGCCGACAAATTGTCGGCTTCAGGCCGCTTCTCGGTGCTGGTGCTGGAAGCCGGCGGAACCGACCGGCGCTTCTATGTCCAGATGCCGCTCGGCTACGGCAAGACCTTCTTCGACGCGGCCGTCAACTGGAACTACAAGGCTGAGCCGGACCCAGGGCTCGCCGGCAATGCCGACCACTGGCCGCGCGGCAAGCTGCTCGGCGGCTCGAGCTCGATCAACGCCATGGTCTTCATTCGCGGCGCGCGCGAGGATTTCGACGCCTGGGCGGCCGCCGGCAATCCCGGCTGGAGCTATGACGACCTCCTGGCCGCCTTCAAGGCGATGGAGGACAATGCGGCCGGTGCCGACCAATGGCGCGGCGTCGGCGGCCCCCTGCACGTCACCGATTGTTCGCGCGCCGTGCACCCGCTGACCAAGCGCTATCTTGCCGCCGCCGAGCAGGCCGGCCTGCCGCTCAATCCGGACTTCAACGGCGCCTCCCAGGAGGGCGTCGGCGTGTACCAGATCACGACAAAGAACGGCCGCCGCATGTCGGCCGCGCGCGCCTTCCTGCGGCCGGCGATGAAACGCGGCAATGTCCGTGTCGAGACCAATGCGCTGGCGACAAGAATCCTGTTCGAGGGCAAGCGCGCCGTCGGCATCGAATATGAGCAGAACGGCGAGATCAAGACGGCGCGCGCCGGCCGCGAGGTGATCCTCTCAGGCGGCTCGATCAACTCGCCGCAACTGCTGCAGCTGTCCGGCGTCGGCCCCGCCGCGTTGCTCGGCGATCTCGGCATTCCGGTGGTTCGCGCCAACGACAATGTCGGCGCCAATCTGCAGGACCATGTCGGCATCAACTACACGTTCAAGGGCAAGCTGCCGACGCTCAACCAGATCCTGCGGCCCTGGTGGGGCAAGCTCCTGGTCGGCATGCAATACATCCTCTTGCGCTCCGGTCCGCTGTCGCTGTCGATGAACAATGCCGGCGGCTTCTTCCGAACCGACCCATCGATGACGCGGCCGAACATGCAGCTCTATTTTCAGGCCTTCTCGACCGTCATCCCGAAGAGCGGCGAACGGCCGATCCTGACGCCCGACCCCTGGCCGGGCTTCTCGATTGGCCTGTCCAACTGCCGGCCGTCGAGCCGCGGCGAGATCATGATCCGCTCGAACGATCCGCGCGACTATCCGAGGATCACGCCCAACGCCTATTCGACCAACGCCGATGTCGACGAGATGCTGGCGGCGGTGAAGTTCGTGCGCAGGATCGCCGCGATGCCGGCCATGGCTGAGATCATCGAGGAAGAGGTGCTGCCTGGACCGTCGATCCGGTCGGACGCCGACCTGATCCAGGATTTCAGGAAACGCTCGGGCACCGTCTATCATCCGGTCTCGACCTGCCGCATGGGGCCGGACGCGTCGCGCGCCGTCGTCGATCCGCGGCTGAAGGTGCATGGGCTGGACGCCTTGCGCGTCATCGACGCTTCGATTTTCCCCGATAACATCACGGGCAACACCAACGCCGCCGCGATCCTGACCGGATGGAAAGGCGCCGACCTGGTTCTGGAGGATCACAAATGAAAATCACCGACGTGAAGACCTGGGTTGTCGGCAACCCGCCGCCCGGCATCGGCGGCAAGTATTTCATCTTCGTCAAGCTCACCACCGATGGCGGCGTGGTCGGCTATGGCGAGGCCTACAACGCCACCTTCTCGGCGCATGTCACCGCCAGGATGATCGAGGACATGGCCGAGCGCTATCTCGTCGGCCGCGACCCGCACGACATCGAGAACTTCTTCCGCCGCGCCTATTCCTCCGGCTTCACCCAGCGCCCCGACGTTTCCGGCATGGGCTGCTTCTCGGCGCTGGAGATGGCCTGCTGGGACATCATCGGCAAGGAAGCCGGCAAGCCGGTCTACAAGCTGCTCGGCGGCCAGGTGCATGAGACGCTGCGCTCGTACACCTATCTCTATCCGCACACCGGCAGCGTCCATTCGGAAGATGCGCGCGGCAAGAACGTCTACAACGACCCAGGCCTGGCTGCCGCCTGCGCGCTCGAATATGTGGAGCAGGGCTTTAATGCCGTGAAGCTCGACCCGGCCGGCCCCTACACCGCCTATGACGGCCACCAGCCGCGCCTGATCGACATCGACCTGTCGGCGCGCATGATCAAGGCGATCCGCGAAGCAGTCGGCAACAGGGCGGACATCCTGTTTGGCACGCATGGCCAGTTCACCGCATCGGGCGCCCTGCGCATGGCGCGCGCCATCGAGCCATACGATCCGCTGTGGTTCGAGGAGCCGGTGCCGCCGGATATGCCGGAAGTCATGGCGCAGGTTGCACGCGGTACCTCGATCCCGATCGCCACCGGCGAGCGGCTGACGACGAAATTCGAGTTCGCCCGCATCATCGAGAACCGCGCCGCGACCATCCTGCAGCCGGATCTCGGCCGCTCCGGCGGCATTCTCGAAACCAAGAAGATCGCCGCCATGGCCGAGGCCTATCACATCCAGGTGGCGCCGCACTGCTATTGCGGCCCGATCGTGGGCGCCGCCAACATCCAGCTGGCGGTGACGCTGCCCAACTTCCTCATCTTGGAATCGCTGAAGCAGTGGGACGGTTTCCACGCCACCCTGCTCAAGAAGAAGATCGAATGGCAGGACGGCAACGTCATCCCGTCGAAAGAGCCTGGCCTCGGCGTCGAGCTCAACGAGGACGTCTGCGACGCGCATCCCTATAGCGGCAAGGACCTGCATCTGCAGATGATGCAGACGCCGCTGATGCCGTGACCCTCGCTTACGCCTTCATCGGCCTTGGCAATCTTGGTGGCAACCTCGCCGCCAGCCTGCTGCGCAACGGCTTTGCCGTCAGCGTCTTCGACCGCGATCCGGCGGCGGTCGAGCGCCTTGTCGCGCTCGGCGCCACGGCGGCGGCGAGCCCCGCCGAGGCCGCCGCCCGGGCGGGCAATGCCATCACCTGCCTGCCCTCGCCGAAGGTCAGCGAGGCGGTGCTCGCCGCCCCCGACGGACTGCTCCAGGGCCTGCCCGCGGGCGGCGCCTGGATCGAGATGTCGACCAATGGCCGCGACGAGATCCTGCGGCTGGCCGCCCTTGCCTCGGCCAAAGGCATCGAGACGCTCGAATGCCCGGTGACCGGCGGCGTGCATCTGGCCGCGGTGGGCAAGATCACCGCGCTCGTCGGCGGCGACGCCGCGCTCTATGAGCGGCACCGCCCGGCCATAGAGGCGATGTGCGCGAAGTCCTTTCTGATGGGTCCCGTCGGCGCGGCGGCGGTGATCAAGGTCATCACCAACATGCTGGCCTTTATCCACCTGGTTGCCGCCGGCGAGGCGCTGATGCTGGCCAAGCAGGGCGGGCTCGACCTCGCACAGGCCTATCACGCCATCGTTGCCTCTTCCGGCAACAGCTTCGTCCATGAGACCGAAAGCCAGCTCGTGCTCAACGGCTCCTACGACATCGGCTTCACCATGGACCTAGCGCTGAAGGACCTTGGCTTCGCGCTCGCCATGGGCAGGGATTTCGGCGCGCCGCTCGATCTGGCGACACGCGTCAACGCGATCTTCGAGGAGGGCAAGCGCGCCTATGGCGGCGATGCCTCGTCGACGCAGATCGTCAAGCTGCTCGAGGATGCGGTCGGCACGGAGCTTCGCGCGCCGGGCTTTCCGGCCAGGCTCTAGCCGTGCTCCGGCAAAAATTAGCCAGCAATTTCAATCAGCTGGCGTTACCAGCTGAATCAAGCCCTCAGCCAATTGATTCAACACCTCAGCGTCAGCGCGCCGGGCAGGATCTCGAACGTCGCCGGAATCCGGCCAGGCGACTCGCCGTCTATGTCGACCAGCGCGCCATTCTTCTCGATATCGCCCAGCGGCTCGACCAGCACCTTGCGCCCACGCAGGATGGTGATCGCCGGATGGTTGCGGTGGCGGCCGCCATAGAGCAGCCGGATGTCTCTTACCAGCCCGAGCTTGTTCGCCGCCCGCACGATGACGATGTCGAACTGTCCGTCCGATAGCTCGGCGTCCGGCGCGATCATCATGCCGCCGCCGAAGAATTTGCCGTTGGCGACCGCCACCAGCGCCATGCGCGCCTCGACCGGCTCGCCATCGTCGATGGTGATCCTCACGTCCTGGAAGCGGTAGCGGACGAATTCGAGCACCGTGCGCCAGAAGAACAGCGCCTTGGTCGAGACCCTGCCCTTGCGCTTGTCGGCATTGACGGCGCGATCCGTCGCGCCGGACAGGCCGAGGCTGGCGATGTTGATGAAGTGGCGGCTGGCCAGCTTGCCATGATCGTCGACGTAGCAGACCCGCCCGGCGTCGACTTTTCGCGCCTTGGCACCGGCGATCCGCTTCAGCGTGGCATCGATGCCGCGCGGCAAGCCGAGCCCGCGCGCGAAATCGATGCCGGTGCCGCATGGCAGAAACCCGAGCTCGCTCGTCCTTCCGATCTCGTCCTGCGCCTGCAGCAGCCCGTCGGCCACCTCGCTGGCAGTGCCGTCGCCGCCAGCCGCGATCACCAGTTCGCATCCACCGGCGGCGAGGTCGATCGCCAGCCGCTCGGCGTCGCCGGCGGCTTGCGTCTCACGCAGGTCGAAACCGCCGAAATTCGCCTTGAGCGACGCAGCCGCCTCCGCCCAATGCCGCTTGAGCCTGCCGCCGCCGGCTATCGGATTGAGAACCACTCCGACTTTCAAGTCGACCTCCCCCGAGGCAAGTCGCGCAAAATGCGCGGCGGCACCTGTGCGGGCACCCAAAGTCTTTTGCCGGCCCAAACTCTTTTGCCGGCATTGAAACGCGGACGGGTCGGCGGAGCAAGACTTCAAACATCCAAGATCGCTAAAAAGCGGGGCAGGCTGTCTAAGGGGTTCGGCCGCCGAATTCCGGGGCTTTTGCCGTTGGTCCCCGATAATCCCGCTATCCACAGGCGGGCGGGCATTCCCTGAACCCCTTGCCCGGCGTAGGTTCAACCCATCTCAGGCGGCCACTGAACGCCCCAGCCGAAAGGCAAAAGCGCAAGGCGGATTCCTGAGGCCCGTACGGCCCGAAAACGAAAGCAGGTTCGCCCGCTGGATGGACGGATGCCGAGACCTACGGGTGCCGCGGAAAGCGTGCAACGCCGACGGCGGACCGATGCTGCCATAAAGGCCGGGAAAAACCTTTGATGGCACGCTGGGTGAAGCCCGCCAGGATGGAGATCGACGTGGTCTGGAACGGGCGCTGCCTTCGGGTGGCGACTGGCAGGACCGTCAAAATCAAGGCCGGCCTGGCGCGACGACTTTACGGAAGTTGCTGCCTTGACCGGTTCCTGATCTGACAGGGAGGCGCTGGGAGAAATCCCAGCGCCGACTGTCTTTTTGGGGGTAGCCAAGCCTGCCTGAGGCATTTCGGTCACAGTCGCGGGCTGAGCAACCTTCGGAAATGTCCCGTCATCCATATTTCACAATCGCGGCCAAATCCCGCCTTGTTCGGCATGGATTGATGCAAGTGGGGAATGGGAGCGATTTCGAAGGGACAAGACCGTGATCAAGACCGCCCTTGTCGCCATGACCATCGTCGGCTGCGACTGCGACGCCAAGCTCTGCGAATATATCGGCGAGACGCCGGCCAAATGGGCGACGATCGCCGACTGCGAAGCGGCGATGAAGAGCCAGATGCTGCGCCAGCGCAATTTCAACTATCCGCTGGTTTCAGGCATCTGCCGCGTCAAGGGCTCTGCCTCTTCCTCCGAGCTTGCCGCGAAAGCCTCCAGGCCGGATCTGAAACCCAGGAGCCGCGTCGTCGAAACCATTGCCCCGCTGCCACCCGAGTTGGACCATCGCCCGAGCGTTCCGGTCGGCGGAACGGTAACCGCCGGCGAAACGGAATCGGCGAAGCCGGTCGCCTTCGACAGATCGGTCGATGGCGGCCGCGCTGTGCTTTACCGCACCAAGGCCGGCTATGCCGTGGTCCAGACCGATCTCAGCCGCGCCGCCGGCGCGACGGTGGACGCGGCGAAGCGGTCGGCAAGCTGGCTGGCCGGTCTGACCGGGCTGTAAGACTGCTCAAGATTCAGGTCGGCCCGAGCTGAAGCCATTCCCTTATCGTTGCCCGATGACAATGGGCGTGGGGCCGCTTCGCAGCTGCAGATCGGATTGATGCTGCAGATCGGATTGATAAAGCCGACACATTACCCGAAGATAATGCGCGAGGATATTGGCCTTGACCGGGGGGATCATGACAAGTGCCGTTCGTATCGCGCTATGCCTGCTGCTGGCGCTCGTTCCCTTGCACGCTCGCGCGCAAAGCGAAGACAAGGCGATGATGATCGCCTCCGACGACGCCGAGATGGCGGCGGCGATCGAGAAGGCGCGGTCGAGCCTCGATGAATTCCTGGCTTTGTCCGACACTCCGCCGCCGGGTACCGGCAAGTTCAAGCTCAAGGTGATGATCGCCGATGGGGATGCGACGGAGCATTTCTGGGTCATCCCTTTCAAGCGGACCGAGACGGGCTTTGTCGGCATATTGGCAAACGAGCCGGAAATCGTCCGCAACGTCGTCCTCGGCCAGAACATCGAATTCACCAGGGACGATATTTCCGACTGGGGCTACACCAGGAACGGCCGTCAGGTCGGCAGCTTCACCGTCTGCGTGATGCTCAAGAAGATGTCGAAGGAAGAGGCCGAGTACATGCGCACCCAACACGGCTTCGACTGCTGAAGCCTATCTGGCAACCTCGTCCGTCGCGCCGATCTTGCGCACCAGCGCTGCCGTTGCCAGCATCGCGCCGAGATCGGCGATCATCGGCGCGACATGCGCGTTGTAATCGATCGGCTGCGCAATATCCGGAAGCTCGAAGAAGTTCTTCGACCGCGGCATCAACAGAAAGCCGTCGCTGCCCCATGATAGCGCTTTTCACGCGAAAGTCGCCTGCGCTTGCGACGATCGGCGGCTACGTCCCCGACGCGGGAAAGATCGCTTCCAGCCGGGACGCGACCCGCTGCTTGAGCGCGCCATCCAGAGCCTCGACCGGCACCAGCCGCTCATGGCCTTTATCGGCGAGGCGCATGAAAAAATACTGCCGGTAGGCGGCGATCATGCCGCGCGTGGCCGGATCGGCGCTGGCATCGACAACGAAAATGGAGCCGACACGTGCCGGCCATGGCAGCCTGGCAAAGGCTGTGCCGAGAAAATCGCCAAGACCGTAGGCGATCGCGCTGCCGCCGATGCGCTCGATGGGCTGCACGACATGTGCGTGATGCCCGACGACCAGCCGGACACCGTGATCCGCCAGCCGCCTCGCCAGCGCCCGGGTCGCAGGCCGTGGAAAATGTCGGAACTCCCAGTCCCAATGCGGCACCGCGCAAGTGAGGTCGATGCCGGAAACGGTGTCACTCGGCCATTCGGCGGCACGCATCGAGATACGTTCTTCGAACGGCGCGGCGTCCGTGTTGCGCCAGAGCGTGAAAGCCGCAAAGCCGATCGTCAGCGAACCGGCCGCATGACGCTGTACAGGTCCGCCGGCAACCGTGCCGATGGTCCGGATCCCGAGCCGTTTCAACGCGGCGAGCGTTTCCTCGAAACCGGCGATGCCCTGATCGAGCACATGGTTGTTGGCCAGGGACAGCACCAGCCTGTCGCGCGCGATGCCGGCGGCTGCGAGCGCATCGGCCAGGAAACGCTCGCTCATCGCGTGATGCGTGCCGAGCCGTGTGCCGATCACCGCATGTGCGCGCTCGACGATCGGGCTTTCGCAATTGCCGACCACGAGATCGGCGGACGAAAGCAGCGCGGCGATCGCCGGATCGCATTCCGGCGCATCGCGATTAGCAACCGCCGAGATGTCGCCGACGAACGCCAGCCGGACCTTCCGCGTGGGCTGCGGATCGAGCAACATCGCCGCAGGTGCCGCGAAACCGTTGCTGTCGCCCGCAAGCGACGGTCTCAGCAGGCGCGGCAGCCACGACAGTTTATAGGCAAGCGGATAGTTCGACACGGGCCCATCCAGTTTCGCCCTGTGTAGACTGTCTGACGGGCCGGTTGAAGCGGGTCATCCCGGGCGGACCGAAATGCGTGTATGCTCGCCTGCAGCGGAGGGCGATGACGATGCTTAGAGCGATCCTTGCAGCAGCCTTGTTTGCAGTCCTGCCGGCGTCTTTTGCCCGGGCGGAAATGCCGGACGCGGCCAAGTCCATGTTCGAGGCGAAGAGCGTGGCCGAGCGGAACACGGCGCTGTCGACATTGGAGGCGGCTGCGGCGAAGGACCCGGCCTCGGCCTATGCGGCCGGCGCCGGCGAATTCTTCACCGCGCTCGAGCTTCTCGCCGGCGGCCTGCATCGCCACGGTTTCGAGAGCCCGAAATCCTTTATGCTGCCGCTGATGCAGCTGCCCGTGCCCGACAATCCCAACCCGCAGCCGCTGACTTACGAAGAATTCCGCGCCATCCTTGTCGCCTTCCGCGACCGGCTGGAGAAATCCGCCGCCATGCTGGGCTCAGTCCCCGCCAACGCCGACATCGGCATGGTGGTCGATCTCACCCGCGCCGGTATCGATCTCAACGAGGACGGCACGATTGCGCCGGACGAAAGCTTCGCCGCCATCATGGCGTCGCTCTCGCGAGGCGGCATCGACACGAGCAACGCCGCGCCTTCGCTCACCTTCCGCTTCGACCGCGCCGACGGTTTCTGGCTGCAAGGCTATGCCGAGTTCCTGATGGCGCAGGCCGATTTCTGGCTGGCGCATGATTTCCGCAACGCCTTCGACGGCTCGTTCCACATGCTGTTCCCGCGCGCCAAACTGCCGCTGCAGGACGCGCTGGTGCCGCTGGACGGTGGCATGAGTGGCAACATGTTCGCCTCGGAATGGCGCTTCGCCGACTTCATCTCGCTGGTGCATCTGGTCAACTGGCCGGTGATCGAGCCGCAACGCCGGCAGGCCGCGCGCCGCCACCTGCTGGAGATGATCCGGCTGTCGCGCGAGGACTGGAAGGCGATCCTGGCCGAGACCGACAATGACCGCGAATGGCTGCCGGGACCGCAGCAGAAAGGCGTCAACCCGCTGACCGGCCTCGAGGTCGGCGAGGAGCAGGTGCAGGCCTGGCTCGCCACGCTGACGGTGGCGGAGGATCTTCTCGAAGGCCGCGTGCTGCTGCCGCATTTCCGCATCACCGGCAAGGGCATCAACATGAAGCGCTTTTTCGACGAGCCGAAACCTTTCGACCTCGTCCTGTCCATCACCGGCCCCGGCATCGCGCCCTATCTCGAAAGCGGCAAGATTCTCACCAGCGACGATTTCGACCAGATCCAGCGCGAGTTCGGCGGCGCCGGATTTTTGACCTTCGCGCTGTGGTTCAACTGAGTCTTGGGTTCCTCGCCCCCATGAAATGGGGAGAGGTGGCTCGGCGAAGCCGAGACGGAGAGGGGAGCGCCGGTTCGGACGGCGAATGCGCCTCGAAGAGAAGGGCTTTCGCCTTACGAAGCCCCCTCTCCGTCCGCTTCGCGGACACCTCTCCCCCGCCTCTGGCGGGGGAGAGGAAGCGAACCTTCGAGGTTGGCGCCAACCATAGCTATTGTCAGAAAATAGCTCCCTGATAAAGCACAGCTTCGGCCTCTTCCGGCGCGAAGCGCCGCGCCAAAGTGCGGAAGGCGCTGTGGACGCCGTCGCGATCGAGGTTGCAGCTCCTGAGGTGGCGGACGGCCAATGTCGGATCGAATTCGGTGCGCCCGTGCAGGACCCGCTGATTGTCGAAGACCAGCACCTCGCCGGGCTGCAGCTGGTGCTGGAACTGGTTCGCCGGATCGCAGATCAGTCGCGTCAGTTCGGCAAGCGCTTCGATCAGCCCGTCGATCTCATCGGTCGAGCCAGTCTGCGGCGCCAGGCAGCGGTCGTTGTAGCGTATGCCGGTGACGGCGCCGCTCGCGTCGAGGCTGATGACATGCGCCTCGGCGCTGAAGAACACTTCGCCGGCATGCTCGCGATGGAAGGTGACGCCATGACGGGTCAGCAGGTCGAAGAGCTCCGGTCTGTTCCTGCGCGTCTGTTCGGCGACCTGGAAACCATCGACCATCAGCGATGTGCCGCCGCTGCCGGCGCCGGTCCTGATCGCATGGAAGAAGATGAAGCCTGGCGGCGAATAGCGGAATGGCTCGTCGTTGTGCGGGATCTGCGCGCGCGCCGTCTCCCCTGCCACCCGCGCATCGGGTCGTGAGATGAGATCGAACACCTTGCCGTAGCTGGTCTCGCGCACCGGGCCGTAGCGGCCGGCGACGCGCAGCGTCGCCTCGGGCTCGGCCGGGACGCCGGTCAGCATGGCTATGCCGTGGTCGCTCAAGGCGCGCAGCGACTGGAAAAGCGCCTCGTCGTTCTCGACCACGGCGTCGAAGGCAAAACGGCGGAGCCTAGTCGCGAGATCGCTGTTCCACAGGTCCGGCCGAAAGCGTGGCGCGCCAAGGCCGGCGGCCTGCCCGGCATGAGCCGCGAGGAAGCCCGCCGCGAAGCGCGAGACATGGCCATCCTGCCAGACTACGTCCATCGTCGCGCCCGACGAGATCTCGATCGAAATTGCCTGGACATCGGCGGGAATTTCGGCCGGTGTCAGCCAGCGCTTCCCGGAAGCGGTGTCGCCGCATATCTCGCATTCGCAGGCAAGCCGCAGCCAGCGCATCGATAGGCGGCCGGCGCTGCCGTCATCGAATTCCACGGCGATGCGCGGTCCTTCATTGCGCATCGACCGCAACGAGCGTGGGGCCTCGGGAGCCCGGCCGGCGGGGGCAGACTGAGTTTGCATGTCGAGCATTGCGACGGCTTTCCTGGATTGAGTTGCCTTCAACAAGCTAGGTCGCAGCCGGCTTTTTCTCCAAACGAGTTTGTTTTCGCAACTTTTGAGATAAGCTCAATCCATGATGCTTCTTCGCGACCTTCCTCTATCCGCTTTGCGTGCGCTGGTCGCCGCAGCGCGCACCGGCAGTCTCACCCGCGCAGCCGACGAGCTCGGCGTCACGCCCGGCGCCGTCGGCCATCAGTTGCGGCAGTTGGAGGATCGGCTTTGGGGTCAAGCTGGTCAGGCGCGAGGGCAACGGCATTGCGCTCACGCGCATTGCCGAGGCGGCGCTGCCCGACATCGACCGCGGCTTCGACGCGCTGGCCTCCGGCTTGCGGCGGCTGCGTTTCGAGCGCCGTGCCGATACGTTCACCATCGCGGCCGATCCCTCCTTTTCCTCACTTTGGCTGGCGCCCCGCCTTGACCGCGTCCGCGCGGCTCTCGGCAGGCTGGACGTGCGCATCGTCGTGTCGATCGCATTGGATTCGATGCTGGAGGAAGGCGTCGACCTCGCCATCAGCTATCGGAACAGCACGGCAAGCCACCTCGCATCGGCCGACCTCTTCATCGAAAGAGTGATCCCGGCTTGCGCCCCGGCGCTGATCCGCAAGCGTGCCGACCAGCACAGCGCCGAAGTGCTCGACCGCCTGCCCCTCCTCCACATCGACCAGACGATGGGCGACGACGTTTATCCCACATGGGCAAACTGGTTCACCGCCGGCCGCGAGCGCAATCACATAGACCATGGACCGCGCTTCCCGTTGACGGTGCTGGCCGCGCAGGCCGCGATTTCCGGCATGGGCGCCCTGCTTGCCAGCGAACTGGTATTGAGGGAGCATTTCCGCTCCGGCCAGCTCGTCGAGATCGCCCGTAAGGTTCCGGCATTGACCATCAAGCGCCGCCTGGTCTGGCCGGTGGACGGACCGAAGGCCCGCCGCGCCGCCGCAGTCGCCGCGGCGCTTGCCAAATCGGAGGCGGACGATCCCAGGCCCATCGGATCATGACGCCTCTCCTGACAGCCTTCTGTCAGCAGCGTCCAAAGCGCTGCCGGAGCCTTTTCACTCGGCTCTTTCCATTTCGGCCGAGTCCACCCATATTCGGGCCATGGCCAGACATCCTGACAAGAAGACGCCTTCGCAAGACGGCGCGCCGAAGCGGCGCAGCCCGCTGACCGAATTCCTCGACGCCGCCGAACCGCTGGAGCCTGGCGGCTTCGCGGAAGCGCCGCAGGCCGACTTTGCCGGCGCGCCGCTGACCGGCTCGATCTCCGATTGGGCCGGGCAGATCGAGCGCGAAGCGGAAAAGCAGCCGAAGGCGAAAGCTCCGAAGAAGATTCCCGAACGCTCCTCGGCGCCCGGGCGCACCGCGCGCGGCACCTCGATGGGCGGCGCCGCGTCGGCCAAGGAGCGCGCGGCCGCCGGCCTCAACCCTGTGGCCGGCCTCGACATCAGCCTGGAGGATGCCGAGTCGGTTTCCTCCAGCGGCGTCACCGCAACGGTAGCGGCACTGTCGGCGCTGATCGAATCCGGCAATCCGCTGCACAAGGACGGCCAGCTCTGGACGCCGCACCGCCCGGCCCGGCCGGAAAAGTCGGAAGGCGGCATCGCCATCAAGATGGTGTCGGATTTCGAACCCGCCGGCGACCAGCCGACAGCGATCAAGGACCTCGTCGAAGGCGTCGAGCGGAACGACCGCACCCAGGTGCTGCTCGGCGTCACCGGCTCGGGCAAGACCTTCACCATGGCCAAGGTGATCGAGGAGACGCAGCGCCCTGCCCTGATCCTGGCGCCCAACAAGACGCTTGCCGCGCAGCTCTATGCCGAGTTCAAGAAATTCTTCCCGGAGAACGCGGTCGAGTATTTCGTCTCCTACTACGACTATTACCAGCCGGAAGCCTACGTCCCGCGCACCGACACCTATATCGAGAAGGAATCCTCGATCAACGAGCAGATCGACCGCATGCGCCACTCGGCGACGCGCTCGCTGCTCGAGCGCGACGACGTGATCATCGTCGCCTCGGTGTCCTGCATCTACGGTATCGGTTCGGTCGAGACCTATACGGCAATGACCTTCCAGATGCAGGTCGGCGACCGGCTCGACCAGCGCTCGCTTCTCGCCGATCTCGTCGCCCAGCAATACAAGCGCCAGGACATCAACTTCGTGCGCGGCTCGTTTCGCGTTCGCGGCGACACGATCGAGATCTTCCCCGCCCACCTGGAAGACCGCGCCTGGCGCATCTCGATGTTCGGCGACGAGATCGAACAGATCACCGAATTCGATCCGCTCACCGGCCAGAAGACCGGCGAGCTGAAAAGCGTCAAGATCTACGCCAATTCGCACTATGTGACGCCGCGCCCTACCTTGAATCAAGCCATCAAGTCGATCAAGGAAGAGCTGCAGCATCGCCTGCAAGAGCTTGAAAAGGCTGGCCGTTTGCTGGAAGCGCAGCGGCTGGAGCAGCGCACCCGCTTCGACCTGGAGATGCTGGAGGCGACCGGCTCCTGCGCCGGCATCGAGAATTATTCGCGCTATCTCACCGGACGCCGGCCGGGCGATCCGCCGCCGACCTTGTTCGAATATGTGCCCGACAATGCGCTGATCTTCATCGACGAAAGCCATGTCACCGTGCCGCAGATCGGCGGCATGTATCGCGGCGACTTCCGCCGCAAGGCGACGCTGGCCGAATATGGTTTCCGCCTGCCCTCCTGCATGGACAACCGGCCGCTGCGCTTCGAGGAATGGGACGCCATGCGCCCGCTGTCGGTGGCGGTTTCGGCGACGCCCGGCGCTTGGGAACTCGAGCAGTCCGGCGGCGTCTTCGCCGAGCAGGTCATCCGCCCGACCGGGCTGATCGATCCGCCGGTCGAGGTGCGCCCGGCCAAGAGCCAGGTCGACGACGTCGTCGGCGAGATCCGCGAGACGACGAAGCTCGGCTACCGCACGCTGGTGACCGTGCTGACCAAGCGCATGGCCGAGGACCTTACCGAATATCTGCATGAGAACGGCATCCGCGTCCGCTACATGCACTCCGACATCGACACGCTGGAACGCATCGAGATCCTGCGCGACCTGCGTCTCGGCGCCTTCGACGTGCTGGTCGGCATCAATCTGTTGCGCGAAGGCCTCGACATTCCCGAATGCGGCTTCGTCGCCATCCTCGACGCCGACAAGGAAGGGTTCCTGCGTTCGGAGACCTCGCTGATCCAAACCATCGGCCGCGCCGCCCGCAATGTTGACGGCAAGGTCATCCTCTACGCCGACCAGATCACCGGCTCGATGGAGCGGGCGATGGCCGAGACCAATCGCCGCCGCGAGAAGCAGATGGAGTGGAACGCGGCCAACGGCATCACGCCGGAATCGGTGAAGTCGCGCATCGCCGACATCCTCGACTCGGTCTACGAGAAGGACCACGTGCGCGCCGACATTTCGCAGTTCACCGACGACGCCGGCGCCATGATCGGCAACAATCTCAAGACCCATCTCGAGGCGCTGGACAAGCAGATGCGCGACGCAGCCGCCAATCTAGACTTCGAGAAGGCCGCCCGCATCCGCGACGAGATCAAGCGGCTGCGCGAGATGGAACTCGCCATTTCCGACGATCCGCTGGCACGCGAGGTGGAAAGCCAAAGCCCCGCGTCGGGCCGCGAGAAGGGCAAGCACAACAAGGGCGTGGCCAGGCATCGTACCGCCGAGGAGCAGGAGCGTTTCCGCAGGCTCGATGAAGCGCGCGCCGCCGAGGAGGCGGCCAACGCCGCCCGGCCCAACCTCTTCCGCAAGCCGCATCTCGACGAGATGGGCGCCGACGGCGCCGTTCCGGTGAGGAAGCCGCTCTTCGCCAAGCCGTCTATCGACGACATGGGACCCGGTACCGACATGACGACGCCGGCCGGCGCGGTGTCGCGCTCGCTGTTCAAGAAACAGACGGCGCAGGAAGCGCACGGCTCCGACTTCGGCATTCCCGGCGACCGCACCAAGCCGCTGTTCCGCAAGAACTCGCTCGACGAGATGACGGTGCGCCGAACGGAGAAACCGGTCGAAGGAAAGAGGCCGGTGAAGCCGCAGCCAACCTCGGGAACTGGCGAGACTGAGCGTGGCGCGAAGGACGACAAGCCAGTTGTTCGTCAACGCGCCGGAATCGGCTCCTACGAAGACCCGGCCGACGAGCGCCGCCAAAACCGGCGTCCGAGCAAGACGGGACGGCCGGGGCAGTAGCGCCTTCTCCCTTCTCCTCTTGCGGGAGAAGGGAAGTGCTCTGCCGCCCCCTTCCCTCCTGTCCTCCCCCGGTGTACCCAATCTCCCAACTCGAACATCTGGAAAGGAGGGCTGCGTGTCTATCGATCACCATCGTCAGCGTGGCCCGATTTGTGCCCTGCGAGCTTGCTTGCAGGGCTGACCGGGACGGTCCGGGTTTTCCCGTTTCGATTTTTGGTCTGCCCTTCGTGGTGCCGCTAAGCTGATCCGTTGATCAGCCAGCGCACCGTCAAAGTGCATCAGCTGGACTTTCCGGCAAGACCAGAGAAATCGACATGGCCCTGATCAGCCTCAAATCCCTCGGCGTCAGCATGAGTGCGCCGCTCTTCTCCAACCTCGACCTCATCATCGGCGCCGGCGACCGGCTGGGCATCGTTGCCGCCAATGGCCGTGGCAAATCCACGCTTCTCAAATGCCTGGCCGGCGAATTCGAACCCACCGCCGGCGACATCACCCGGTCGCGCGGCCTGCGCGTCGGCCATGTCGAACAATCCGTTCCCGACGCGCTGCTCGATCGCGGCTTCCATGACGTCGTCGCCGACGCCTTACCGCGCGAACAGCTCGACAACGAACTCTGGCGCGTCGATGTGGTGCTGGATTCGCTCGACGTGCGGGAAGAACTGCGCGGCCGGCCGATGCGCGCGCTGAGCGGCGGCTGGCAGCGCCTGGCGTTGATCGCCCGCGTCTGGGTCACCGATCCGGACGTGCTGCTGCTCGACGAGCCGACCAATCATCTCGACCTTGCCAGGATCGGCCAACTCGAGACATGGCTCAACGCGCTGCCGCGCGACGTGCCGGTCATCATCGCCAGCCACGACCGCGCCTTCCTCGACGCCACGACCAACCGCACCCTGTTCCTGCGTCCCGAAGAATCACCGGTGTTCGCGCTGCCTTATTCGCGCGCCAGGCAGGCACTCGACGAGCTCGACTCCTCCATGGCGCGCAAGTTCGAGCGCGACATGAAGATCGCCCAGCAGTTGCGCAAGCAGGCCGCCAAGCTGAACAACATCGGCATCAATTCCGGCAGCGACCTGTTGACGGTGAAGACCAAGCAGTTGAAGGAACGGGCCGAGAAGCTGGAAGATGCCGCGGTGGCGGCGCATCGCGAGCGCTCGGCCGGCGCGATCAGGCTGGCGAACCGCGGCACTCACGCCAAGGTGCTGATCACGCTGGAAGACGCGGCGGTCGAAACGCCTGACGGCACGCTGCTGTTCAGGACCGGCAAGCGCCACATCTGCCAGGGCGATCGCATCGTGCTGCTTGGCCGCAACGGCGTCGGCAAGACGCGCTTCATAGCGATGATCCGCGACGCCATCGCCGAGCCGGGGTCGGTCGCGAACGTCAAGGTGACTCCGTCGACCGTGCTCGGCTACAGCGACCAGGCGCTGTCGGGCATCGATGGCGACGACACGCCGCTGGCGATGGTCTCGCGCCGCTTCGAGGTCGGCGAGCAGCGCGCCCGCTCGCTGCTCGCCGGCGCCGGCGTGGCGATCGAGATGCAGGAGAGGAGGATCGGCGTTCTGTCCGGCGGACAGAAGTCAAGGCTGATGATGCTGGTGCTGAGACTCATCCATCCCAATTTCTATCTGCTCGACGAGCCGACCAACCATCTCGACATCGATGGCCAGGAAGCGCTCGAGGACGAGTTGCTGAAGCATCAGGCGAGCTGCCTGCTTGCCTCGCATGACCGCTCCTTCATCCGCGCCGTCGGCAACCGCTTCTGGCTGATCGACAGGCGGCGGTTGACCGAAGTCGACGACCCGGAAGCGTTCTTCCGCTCCGTCGCCGAAACGCCGAACTGAGAGACGATATATCTGCCGGGCCAGAATTCGAAGCAACACCGGCCCGACAGGCTCTGCTGCCCGTCCGGCAATACTTTTCCATCTGCTAAAAAAGGAGCATCTTGAATTGCTCAGCCATGGAGGGAACGGGCCATGCGTGCAGTGGAAATCGTCAGCAATCTCTACAAAGCCTATGCGGACCGCGACATCGAGGGCGCCCTCGCCTATTGCGCCGAGGATGTCGTATTCCGCTGGATTGCCGATCCCCGGCAATCGCGTCATGCCGGCACCGCGCATGGCAAGCAGGAATTCCTCGCCAGGCTCCTGGTGCTCGACGATGACTTCGAATACCGGCACTTCGTCCCGGTCGAGATCATCGACGGCGGCGACAAGGTCGCTGCGCAGGTCGAGATCTACATGACACGCCGCGCCACCGGGCAGGAGTTCATCATGCGCACCGCCAATTTCTGGACGGTGCGCGACGGCGAGATCATCGAGATGGTGGAATATTACGACACCGCGCTGGCGGCGTCGGTGTTCTGAAAAAGATTGAGGCGATCTGTCGGATCGCCTGTTGCCTCCTCGTCCTTGGGATGCCGACATGGTGATGCCGGCATCAACCAGGGAGAACCAACATGTCGGTACTGTCATCCATCGGCCGCCTCGCCAACCGGTATGCCGCGGCGCGTGCCCGTCATCGGAGCGAGCGCATCCTGCTTTCGCTGCCCGCTGAGTTGCGCAAGGACATCGGCTTTCCGGAGATTTTCGAAACGCGGGAAAGCCGCCGTGCCGCCACCTTCTCGGCGAAAGTCATATAAAGTGACATATCCAATGCGATTGTTCTCCGGTCGCCCGGGCTGCCGGGAACCGGCCCTTTAAGAAATTTTCGGGAGGCATGTAGGATCGCCGCCGGTTCGTCCGTCCTTGGATGGCCAGATCAACCCCGTGAAGAGGAACACGAGAATGAACGACCAGACCCCGCCCCGCGCCAAGGTCCTTGGCGGATTGACCCCCTACCTGCAGGTTGACGGCGCCATCAAGGCCGCCGAGTTCTACAAGAAGGCTTTCGGCGCGGAGGAAGTGTTCGCCTACCCGCCGGACGACAAGGGCCGCACCATGCACATCCATCTCTATGTAAACGGCTCGACGCTGATGCTGGGCGATGCCTATCCCGAACACGGCCATCCGCATCAGGCGGCACAGGGCTACACGCTGCAGCTCCATCTCGGCAGCGACGACATCGATGCCTGGTGGAAGCGTGCGGTCGGTGCCGGCTGCGAAGTCGTTACCCCGCTTCAGGTGATGTTCTGGGGCGACCGCTGGGGCCAGGTGAAAGACCCCTTTGGCGTCGCCTGGGCGATGAACGCGCCGGTGAAGTGAGCCGTCCACCTCTCCCCTGTGGGAGAGGTCGGATTGCCCGATTTGCCCTTCGCAAATCGGCTGGCAATCCGGGTGAGGGGTAGCTTGGCGCCAAGCTGGAGCACCCCTCACCCGTCTCGGCGCTGCGCGCCGATCCACCTTCTCCCGCAAGCAAGGGGAGAAAGAAGATGCCTCCAAAGGAGTTTCATCATGTCCTATGTCGATGGTTTCGTGATCGCCGTGCCGAAGGCAAATCTCGATGACTATAAGAAGCTGGCCAACACCGCAGGCCCGATATGGATGGAGCACGGCGCGCTCTCCTATGTCGAATGCATCGGCGACGACGTGCCCTATGGCGAGCTGACCTCGTTCCCGCGCGCCGTTCAGGCCAAGGACGACGAGTTCGTCATCTTCGCCTGGGTCGTCTACGAGTCCAGGCAAAGCCGCGATGCGGTCATGACCAAGGTGATGGCCGATGAGCGTCTCAAGATGGACTGGTCCGCCATGCCGTTCGACGGCAAACGCATGATCTTCGGCGGCTTCCAGCCATTCATCGAGTTGTAGGGCACAGCCTATCGGTCGTCATCCACGGGCGGAGCAGGAGCGGAGCTCCTGCGCAGACCCGAGGGTCATGCCGTGACATAGCGGCGCCGCTAATCGCGAAGCCCTCCGATGATTCAGAGCAAGCGGCCTACCAGTTCAATGCTGCTCTATCCGTTCTGAAGCTTGTCCAACAGCGGTCTCAGCCGGTCCCCATACCGCTTCCACAGGTCGACGGAGCCCTGATACATCGGCTGGCGCACCTGCGCGGCCGAAGCGGTGCGCACCGGACGATCCGTCTCGTGGAAGGACAGCACCTTGTCGTCCCAGGGTAGGCCGAGATATGCCATCAGCGCCCGCGTCTGCCCTTCCTGGTCGGCGACGAAATCCTCATAGCGCACATCGTGCACGACGCCCGGCAGCACCTTGTGCCAATGCGCCATGATGTCGGCGTACAGGTTGTGGAAATCGGCGAGCTCGCCGAGGTCGTAGCCGTAGCGGTGACTGTCGCCGCGGAAATGCACCTTGAAGATCGACAGGCACGTCGCCGCCGCATCGCGCGCGCAATGCACGATCTTGGCCTTCGGCAGCATCATGTGCAGCAAGCCGACCAGCAGGAAGTTGCCCGGCATCTTGTCGGTGACATGGCGGTACCCACGATAGCGGGCATGCAGCATGTCGAGATAGGCTTGGCCCGCTTCGGCGAAGGCCTTGTCGGGCATGTCGGCGATACCACCGGGGAAGCCGCCCGGCATGCTCATCGGAAACTGCTTGCCGACGGCCGCCTTGAGGATGTTCAACTCGCCGGCGCCAAGGACCTGGGGGTGGCTGGCGATGATCTGCTCGACCAGTGTGGTGCCGGAACGCGGCATGCCGACGACGAAGATCGGCGTGTCGTCTGAAATGTCGCTTGTCCGATGCTTCTCGAAAAAGGCGGTGTCGAAGGCCGCCTTCATCGCCTCGAATTCACTGCGCGTGCGCGCGGGATCGTAGGCGATCGCCTTGCGGCGGATGGCATTGCCCTCCGCGAAATAGTCGAAGGCGCGGCCATAGTCCTTGAGATCGTCATTGACCTTGCCCAGGCCGAAGGAGAGCTGCATGCGCGCGAGGCTGCCCTGCGGCGCCTTGGCGTGCTCGGCCTCCATGCCGGCAAGCTCCTTGTCGCGCTCGGTCTGGCGCTTGACCTGCGTGAGCAGCAGCCAGGCCCTGGCCATGTTCGGGGCGATCGCCAGCGCCTGGCGGGCGAGATCGGCCGCCTCGTCGAGCTTGCCATTCTCCATCATAGCGACGCCCAGCCCGTAGAGGAGCTCGGCATCCTTCGGCCGGATCGACAGCGCCTCGCGGAACAGCTTGATCGCCTCGTCCAGCCGTCCGGCTTCCTGCAGCGTCTCGGCAAGGCCGATGCGCGCACGGACATGGAACGGGTTGCGGCCGATCGTGCCGCGATAGATCTCCTCGGCGGCTTCGAACTGGCCGAGCTGCGTCAGCGACGAACCGAGATTGTCGCGCGCGGCCAATTGGTCGGGCCGGATATCCACCGCGCCACGGAAGAAATCGATCGCGGCGGCGACACGCCCGAGATCGCGCATGACCGTGCCCATATTGTTGAGGAAGTCGGCATTCTCGGGCTGCAGCGTCACCGACTGCTCGATGAGATCGAGCCCTTCCTCGCTCCTGCCGGTCTGGTGCAGCAGCAATCCGAGGAAATGCAGCGCCGCGGCATGGTTCGGCTGCTGCCCCAGGACTTGCCGGTAAAGCGCCTCGGCCTCCTGGCGGCGCCCCGCCTGGTGGAATTGCAACGCCTTTTGCACATACGGATCGAGCGGGCTGGGCGAGCCACCAGGCCTGCCGCCAGCGTTTGCCGCTCTTCTGTGATCTTTGCTAATGGGAAACCTGCCGTATTTGTTGGTCCGCCGGACCTAAGCCATACGGGCAACAGATTCAAGACAAAGCATCAGCGCGCGTCGCGGTGTCCATTGCGCGGATGGACACCGCCGTCTTTTCAGCAGGGCCCGTCGCCGACGATGCGATAGTCCGCCGCGCGGGCCTCGCATGCGTTCGGGAAGGTGCGCATTTGCCCGTGGCGCCTCGCGCAGACCGGAGCATATTCGCGCGTGCAGAACGTCTGCTCCCCACCACCACCGCCGCCGCCATCACGGCAAGCACCTTCCTGCAGGATGCGGTAGCCTTCCCTTTCGGCTAGGCAGGCATTGGCGAAGGTCTGGCGGTCGCCGCCGCGCCGGGCGCAAACTGGTTGGTACTGCATGGTGCAGAACTGCGGATGCGGCCCGGGCGGGCGCGGCCGAGGCCCGTCATCGACGACCACGGTACAGGCCGCCAGCAGCGCCGACAGGATGAAAACGACAACGCCCAGACGCGAGACCGCAAGAAATCGCATATGGCCCTCCTCCTGCCCGGCCCAGTGACGCCGGCTCGCGGCATCCTCGCATCCCGCGCGGCAAACGCAACCACCGGTTATGGAGCAGCGGGACCCGCGGTCGCCACCCTCATTCTGGCCTATGCTTGGTCCGTCTCTGGCCGATGACCGGTGATGAGGCCGAGTCTATCGAGGCCGCAGCGTTGGACGCGCCGAGGGCCGCCCGCGAGCGTCGTCTTGCAACCATCACGTTTCCGTGTAATAAATTTCGCCGTTCGGGCATTTGCGACCCGGAGAGCGGAACGTTTTGGACGACCTTTCCCCGACAAGTGTGAATCTCTGACAGCCCCGTTTTTCGGCGGGGGGTTTGACCATGCGCGAATGCATGACCGCCGAAGCAACCACCGGGATTTGCCCAAGGCGCGAGGCAGCGGGCAAACCACAAGACTGACACGGGTGAAGGAGTTTTCCCCAATGGCCCAGACCGGTACCGTAAAGTTCTTCAATGCCACCAAAGGCTTCGGCTTCATCACGCCGGATGGTGGCGCCAAGGACGTGTTCGTCCACATCTCCGCGATCGAGGCTTCCGGCTTGCGCACGTTGGTCGACGGCCAGAAGGTCACCTTCGACGTCGAGCCCGACCGCATGGGCAAAGGCCCGAAGGCGGTCAACCTGCGCGCCGCGTGATCGCCGGAACAGCCTGTCCTTGCGGACGCGATGGTGCGGCGGGTTCATAAATCGGCTTGCGGGCAGGCTCGAAATTGCGAAGGCGCGACGGAACCGTCGCGCCTTTTTCGCGCGCAAATGCCCGGGTCGGCAGTGAAAACTTTCTCTTGCCGATAGCGCTAAAATAAAGGACAAATTTCCTCTCGGGCAGTTTGCCGGCCCGAGACTTGACTTGATGGGATCAAAGGAGTTTCCCATGCCGCAGACCGGCACCGTCAAATTCTTCAACCATGCCAAGGGCTTCGGCTTCATCACGCCCGATGATGGCGCGAAGGATGTCTTCGTCCATATTTCGGCCGTGCAGGCGTCGGGCCTTCCCGGTCTTGAGGATGGGCAGAAAGTAACATTCGACACCGAGCCGGACAAGCGCGGCAAGGGTCCGAAGGCCGTCAATCTGTCGATCGGCTAAGCCGACTCGCGACGGATCCGACGGAGGCTACGTCAGGCGGGACCGCTCCCGCCGGTACCGGGCTGTGCCCAAGCCTCGAAACCGGGCTGTGCCCAGGCCTCGAAGTCGCCCCAGCCCGAAAATCGCCCGCCTCAAAAAATCGCTTGGGCCGAGTTCCGTTCAGCCTCCGTTCAGCCACGGTCTTCTATTAACCTTTGCTAAAGCCGGTCCGTATCCCCTGAAAATGCGCGGGCCGGCGCGAAGGAGACCGAAAATGAACCATTTTCTCAAGACCGCCATCCTGAGCGTTGGCATTGCCGCGTCCACCTTGGCCACCTTCTCGGCGGCCAGTGCCGACGACTGGCGCTGGCACCATCATCGCAGTCACGGTGGCGACGCCCTCGCCGCCGGTGTTGTCGGCCTCGCCGCAGGCGCCCTCATCGGCAGCGCGCTAAGCAACCCCGGCCCGCGCTATTACGATCCCGCCTATGATGACGGTTATTATGTCGACCGGCCGGTGGTGCGCCGCTACTATGTGCAGCAGCCTCGCGTCGTCTATGCCGACCGCTATGCCGAACCATGGACCCGCGGCTGGTACGAATATTGCTCGGACCGCTACCGCACCTTCAACTCGCGCACCGGCACCTTCACCGGCAATGACGGCGCCCAGCATTTCTGCGTCGCCAACTAAGCCAAGCTGGGGTCCCTGCCCTCAAGAAAGTGCCGCCCTCGGGCGGCGCTTTTCTTTTGCCGGCAAGGTCAGATCAGGAACGGATTGGTCCGCCGCTCATCGCCAAAACGGCTGCCCGGACCGTGACCGCAGATGAAGCCGATATCGTCGCCGAGCGGCAGAAGCTTTTGCTTGATCGAGGCGATCAGGGCGGCGTGGTCGCCGCCGGGCAGATCGGTGCGCCCGATCGAGCCGCGAAACAGCACGTCGCCGACATGCGCGAACTTGGCCGCGCGGTTGTAGTAGACCACGTGGCCCGGCGCATGCCCCGGGCAATGCAGCACCTCGAACTGATGCTCGCCGAAGGACACGACCTCGCCTTCGGTCAGAAAACGGTCCGGCACGCAATTGCGCACCGGATCGGTAAGGCCAAAACGCTTGGCCTGGTTCTCGAGATTGGCAAGCAGCGGCTGGTCGGCCTCGTGCGGGCCGATAATATCGATGCCCAGCGCGTCCTTCAATTCCATGGCGCCGCCGGCATGGTCGATATGGCCATGGGTGATCCAGATCGCGCCGGCGGTGATGGCATTGTCCTTCAGCACCGACAGTATCTTGTCGACATCGCCGCCGGGGTCGACGACGACGCCCGTCTTGTCGTCCATGTCGAAGAGGATGGTGCAGTTCTGCTGGAATGGCGTGACCGGCACGATGCCGGCATTGAGCTGACCCATAACGTTCCTTTCCAAGTTTCGCCCTGATGTAGACAGGTGGGCAAACGCCGTCCACCGTTGGGCACAAATATCCCGGAAACGAAAATGGGCGGCCGAAGCCGCCCATTTGCAAACTTGAAACGACAGACCTTACTTCTTCATCGCGTTCATGACCGCGCCGATAATGCCGGTCAGGATGGCGCCGCCACCCACGCCGCCGAGAAGGTTCTTCAGGTCGAGCGCGCTGCCGATTCCGCCCGCCGCTGCCGCTGCGTCGACTCCACCGCCTCCGAGCAGACTGCCAAGGATAGCCGCACCGCCGACGCCGCCGATCGCGCCGCCGAGAATCCTGGTAAGCTGGCCCATCGCTGCCTGCTTCAGCGCCGCGCCAACCGCCTGGCCACCGATAACGCCGGCAATTACCTGTACAACGATCTGAATAATCGTGTTGCTGTCCATGTAACTAGTCCCTCCATAGCTGCCTGCCTCCAAGGGCGACACCATCATGAGACGCCGAACCGTTCGAAAGTCAAATGCGTGAAAGCTTAAATAAAAGGGGCGGCCCGAAAACCGCCCCTATTGCGCAAAAAAGTTGTGACTATCGCTATTCTGCGGCAATCGCATGCTTTGGCTGCACCGCAGCCGAATAGTCATTCATCAACGTCTTGGCGATCTCGCCGACCTCGAATCGGTACGGGCCGATCTCCGAAACCGGTGTGACCTCGGCCGCCGTCCCGGTGAGGAAGCACTGCTCGAAACCTTCGAGCTCCTCAGGCATGATGGCACGCTCGACCAGGTCGAAACCGCGATCCTTCGCCAGGCCGATCACCGTGCGGCGGGTTATGCCGTCGAGGAAGCAGTCGGGCGTGGGCGTATGGATCTTGCCGTCCTTGACGAAGAAGATGTTGGCGCCGGTGGCTTCCGCCACCTGGCCGCGCCAATCGAGCATCATGGCGTCGGCGTAACCCTTGGCTTCGGCGGCGTGCTTGGACAGCGTGCAGATCATGTAAAGGCCGGCGGCCTTCGACTTTGACGGCGCGGTGCGCGGATCGGGCCGGCGCCACTCGGCGATGTCGAGGCGGATGCCCTTGAGCTTCTGCGCGGGGTCGAAATAGCTCGGCCACTGCCAGATGGCGATGGCGCAGTTGATGCGGTTGTTCTGCGCCGAGACGCCCATCTGCTCGCTGCCGCGCCAGGCGATCGGACGCACATAGGCGTCCTGGAAACCCTGTTTCTTCAAAAGCGTACGGCAGGCCTCGTCGATCTCGGCGACCGGATAGGGAATCTTGAAGCCGAGCAGGCGCGCCGATTCATGCAGGCGCCCATTGTGCTCGGTCAACTTGAAGATCTGGCCGCCATAAGCGCGCTCGCCCTCGAAGACGGCGCTGGCATAGTGCAGGCCATGGGTCAGCACATGGATCTTGGCGTCGGCCCATTTGACGAACTCGCCGTTCATCCAGATGAAGCCGTCCAATTGGTCGAAAGGAACGGATGCCATGGAAACCTCCCGCGGGCGGGCGCCCGCAATCGTTGTCTTTTAGAGCCTTTCGTATCGGCCCCGCCACGGGATCCGAAACGCTGGCCAATGCTTGAAAGCGTAGGCGGATATTCAATTCGTGGCAAACTCAGGAAGTTCCGGAAAAACGGGTTCCGCTTGCCTTTTCGTTCGCAATCCGCCGAAAAGCTTGTCAAAAATTATCATTGCCCGGAAATTACGTCAATAGTACTGACATAATTCCCGCCTCGCATGGAGAAATGATGACGGATCCAAGCCCCGCAGCCGGAAAACCGATCAGGACGGCGATCGCAAACGAGGACGGCATCGACTTCGCCATCATCGAACTATTTTTCTTCGCCTACCGCGATTTCACCTCCGACCCCGACCAGATCCTCGCCGAATACGGCTTCGGCCGCGCCCATCATCGTGTGCTGCATTTCGTCAACCGCAGGCCCGGGCTCACCGTCGCCGAACTGCTCGATGTGCTGAAGATCACCAAACAGAGCCTGGCGCGGGTCTTGAAGCAGTTGATCGATACCGATCATATCGTCCAGGTTCAGGGTCCGCGCGACCGCCGGCAGCGCGAGCTCTACCCGACCGCCAAGGGTCGCGCGCTGGCCCTGGCGCTGGCGCGGCCACAGTCGCGCCGCATCCGTGCGGCATTGGAGGATTCCGGAGCCGCGGAACGCGCCACGATCGAGCGATTCCTGGAAGCGATGGTCAATCCGGAACTAAGAGCGCAGATCGACATTGTGCCTGCGCAAACATCGGGGAAGAACCATGGAGACCATTGAGAAGGTTGATCATCCGGCCGCGCCCGACGATGACGCGCCGCACCTCTTGGTTGTCGATGACGACACGCGTATCCGCAACCTGCTCAAGCAGTATCTGTCCGAGAACGGTTTTCGCGTCACCGTCGCCGGCAATTCCGGCGAGGCCAGGCGCAAGCTCGCCGGCCTCGACTTCGACCTGTTGGTGCTCGACGTGATGATGCCGGGCGAGACCGGCGTCGATCTCACCAAGGCGCTGCGGGCCGAGAAGAACGTGCCGATCCTGATGCTGACGGCGCTGTCCGAGACCGACAGCCGCATTACCGGGCTGGAGGCCGGCGCCGATGATTATCTGCCGAAGCCGTTCGATCCGCGCGAGCTCATCCTGCGCATCAACAACATCCTGCGCCGTGGCGGCCCGGCGGCGACGCCGAAGGTCGAACAGCTGGTGTTCGGACCCTACACGTTCCAGATCGCCAAGCGCGAATTGAAGCGCGGCGGCGAGGCGCTCAAGCTGACCGACCGCGAGCAGGAGATCCTCGCGATCTTCGCCGGGCGGGCGGGCGAGACGATACCGCGCCATGAACTGGTGGGCGATGAATCGGATGTCGGCGAGCGCACCATCGACGTGCAGATCAACCGGCTGCGCCGCAAGATCGAGCGCGATCCGTCCAATCCGGTGTGGCTGCAGACGGTGCGCGGTATTGGGTATCGGCTCAGCGTCGAATAAACTACCGTCGAAGGCCCTTTGCTGAACGGCCATCGACGAGCGGAAGGGCGAATGGCGACCACGCAACTGGACGAGCCGAAAGGAGGCGGCCCCGGCGATCTCGCGCTGCGGATGCTGAGGGCGATGCCGCGCGCCTGGAACCGGTTCTGGCGACTGGTCGCGCTCTACATGCCGAAGCGGCTCTACGCCCGCTCGCTGATCATCGTCATAGCGCCGATGATCCTTTTGCAGTCGGTCGTCGCCTTCGTCTTCATGGAACGCCATTGGCAGACGGTCACCCAGCGTCTGTCGCAGGCGACGATCTCGGACATTGCGGCCGTCATCGACATGATGGAGACCTATCCGCACGACGCCGACTACGCCAACATCATCCGCATCGCCCAGGACCGCATGCAGCTGAAGGTGGACCTGCTGCCGCCCGATCCGCTGCCGCCGCCAGGCCCGAAGCCGTTCTTCTCGATCCTCGACGAGGCGCTGTCGTCGGAGATCACCAGGCAGATCAACCGCCCGTTCTGGATCGACACGGTCGGCAACTCGAACGTTGTCGAAGTCCGCGTCCAGCTTGAAGGCAAGGTGCTGCGCGTCTTCGTGCGGCGCAGCCAGGCCTATGCCTCGAACACCCATATCTTCCTGATGTGGATGGTCGGCACCTCGCTGGTCCTGTTGATGATCGCCATTCCCTTCCTGCGCAATCAGATCAGGCCGATCCTGACGCTCGCCGAGGCCGCCGAGAGTTTCGGCAAGGGTCGGCCGATGCCTCGCGATTTCCGACCGCGCGGCGCCGAGGAAGTTCGCCGCGCGGGTTTCGCCTTCATCCAGATGCGTGAGCGCATCGAGCGCCAGATCGAGCAGCGCACCGCCATGCTGACCGGCGTCAGCCACGACCTCAGGACCATCCTCACCCGATTCAAGCTGCAGCTGGCGCTGGCCGGCGGCAAGTCGGAGACCAAGGCCGCGCTCAACCAGGACATCGACGACATGCAGTCGATGCTGGAGGGCTATCTCTCCTTTGCCCGTGGCGAGGCTGCGGAGGACACCGGCCGTTTCGACCTCAACGCCTATTTCCATAAGCTCGGCGAGGAAGCGCAACTGCGTCGCTGCAAGCTCACGACGACGCTGACAGGCGATCCGGCCGTGCATGTGCGGCCGAACGCCTTTGCCCGTTTGCTTTCGAACGTCATCGGCAATGCGTTCCGCTATGCCAAGACCGTCGAGGTCCACGCTAATCACGGTCGCGGCTCGCTCACCGTCACTATCGACGACGACGGTCCCGGCATCGCGCCCGACAAGCGCGAAGAGGTGTTCAAGCCTTTCCTGCGGCTCGACGAGGCGCGCAACCTCGACGCCAGCGGCACGGGACTTGGCCTGTCGATCGCCCGCGACATCGCCCGCAGCCACGGCGGCGACATCAGCCTCGAGGACAGCCCGCTCGGCGGCCTGCGCGCCGTCATCAAGGTGCCCGCCTAAACAGAGCATGATCCCGAACCGACCTTCGGTTCGGGATCATGCTCAGTCAGAAAACGGCTTCATCCGCCCGTCATGAAATCATGGTCAAGAGCGCGCATGAAGCGCGTGACCTTCGTTGATTCGGCCCTGCCGCCCCGCTTCGATCCCGTGCCCGCCCGGGTGCGCTGGAGCGAGGCGCGGGCTGCCGCCTGGCTGCCGTTCCGGCACCACGCCGGCGTGCCCAGGAACTATTGCAGACGATCGCCATGCGCATCGGGATCGCCATGCGTATCCTGATGGTCACCGACGCATGGCGGCCGCAGGTCAATGGCGTGGTGCACACGCTGGAACGCCTGACCGAGGCGCTGAAACCGTTCGACGTCGAGCTCGATTTCCTGACGCCGAACCTCTTTCGCACCTTGCCGATGCCGACCTATCCCGACATCCGCCTGGCGCTGACGACGCCTGGCCGTGTCGCGCGCCTGATAGAGGTCGCCAGGGCCGACCACGTCCATATCGTCACCGAGGGTCCGCTCGGCATCATGGCGCGCCGCCATTGCCGAAAGGTGGGCCGCCCCTTCACCACCAGCTACCACACGCGCTTTCCCGAATATCTCAGGGCCCGCCTGCCGGTGCCGGAAAGCTGGGCCTACAACTGGCTGCGCGACTTCCACAATTCCGGACAGGGCACGCTTGTCGCCACGCAATCGCTGGCGGACGATCTCGCGGCGCGCGGCTTCAACAAGCTGAGGCCCTGGACGCGCGGCGTCGACATCGACCATTTCCGGCCCGACAAGCGCAAGGAAACCGGATTCCCCCGTCCGGTTTTCCTGTGCGTCGGCCGCGTCGCGATCGAGAAGAACCTGACCGCCTTCCTCGATCTCGACCTGCCCGGCAGCAAGGTGATCGTCGGCGAAGGGCCGGAACTGGCAAAGCTCAAGGCGCGCTATCCCAACGCGCATTTCCTCGGTCATCGCCCGAACGACGAGTTGGCCGAGATCTACGCGTCGGCCGACGTCTTCGTCTTTCCGAGTCGCACCGATACCTTCGGCAACGTCATCATCGAGGCGCTGGCCAGCGGAACGCCCGTCGCCGCCTATCCGGTGACCGGACCGATCGACATCGTCGGCGATGGCGTCGGCGGGGCCGTGTCGAACAACCTCGGCGAGGCGGCGATGAAGGCGCTTCACGTCGATCGCGCCGAAGCGCGCCAGCGCGCCATGCGCTACAGTTGGCAGGCCTGCGCCGAAATGTTCCTCGATGCGGTCGAGGAAGCACTGGGCATGCCAAGTAAGCGCGCCGACCAGGACAGGGTGGCTCCGGGTCGCCCCAGGCTCGTCCTAGAATAGGCGCCCGCCGTCCGGAACCTTGCGCTCGATAGCGCCGAGCACGACGGCGCCCTGCTCGTCGGGAAAGCCGAGCGTCAGCACTTCCGACATGAACGGGCCGATCTGGCGCGGCGGGAAGTTGACCACCGCGAAGACCTGGCGGCCGATCAGCGTCTCCGGCGCGTAGTATTTGGTGATCTGCGCCGACGACTTCTTCACCCCGATCGCCGGACCGAAATCGATCTTCAGCTTGATGGCCGGCTTGCGCGCCTCCGGAAACGGCTCAGCCTCGACGATCGTGCCGGCACGGATGTCGACCCGGTCGAAATCGGCAAAACTGATCTCGGGCTTGCGCTCGCTGCTGGAACTCATCGGCGATATTGGTTTGGTTCAGGCGTTTCCGTGCGTCTCGAAGAGCACGCTGGAGAGCGCGTCCTTGGCCGATGTACCCGACCAGACGACGAACTGGAAGGCCTGGAAATAGCATTCGCAGGCCTCGAGCGCCGACGACAGAAGCACCTCGACCTGCTGGCTCGAAGGCTCGACCCCGCCGGCAAGCAGCAGCGACTGCCGGAACATAATCGCGCCTTCCTGCTCCCACAGATCGAAATGCCCGAACAGCATCTGCTCGTTGATGAGCGACAACAGCCGCATCACTTCCAGCGCGCGCGTCTCCGGCACCTTGATGTCGAAGGCGCAGGCCAGATGCAGCGCCTCGAAATCCTCCATCCAGGAGAAGGAGACGTGGTAGTCGGTCCAACTGCCGGCGACCGAAATCGAAATCTCGTCGTCACCGGCGCGTTCGAAGGACCAGTCGTTGTTGTGGGCCACCTGCTCGATGACATCCACCGGGTGGATTTCGCGGGAGAATTCGAGTTCGAGGAGTTCCATGAATGCTTCCTGTGTTCAGGGGAGCGCCACACGCTCCGCGGGGCACACACGACGAACAATCTTGTCTAGAACTCGGACGGTCAGGACTTTCCAACGCAAAGACCCAACCGGACCCCACCGCCCGGCGCATGACCCTGCTCGAATCATGCAACAAATTCAGTCTATTGATCGGGAGTCGCGTGAACAGCCCAATTTTTCGCACTGCGTCATCCGCATGTGGAAAGGTGGCTGTCACGAAGATTCATGCAATGCCGGTAAGCGATTCACGGCAAAGCGATTTTTCGGATCGCGCTATGTGGAAAAGTTTAACGATTATTTTTTTGCGCGGGGCTTTGCGGCACCCGCAGGTGCGGCCTGCCCGGTCAGTTCGGCGAGCTTGGCCTCGAGCGCCTCGACGCGCGTCGCCAGCTGGATGTTGTCTTCCCGCGCCTTGACCGCCATCTCGCGCATGGCCTCGAATTCCTCGCGCTGCACCACGTCCATGGAGTTCAGCATGCGCTCGGCCTGCGCCCGGAACGCCGTCTCCACCTCGCGCCGCACGCCCTGTGCGGCGCCCGCGGCGTCGGTCATGATCTTCGCGAATTCGTCGAGAATGCGGTTCGGTCCGGTCGCCATGGCAGATCCTCGCTTTGTCGTTTTGACGTAGTGGCGCGCGGCGCGGAATGCAAGCATGTCTCAAGCGAGCAATCGCCACTGGATTGCACGGCCAATAACTATTATTATTCCGAGTGAAGATCGCAAGGGAGCACACCATGGCCATCAGCGCAGATCTGGGTCATCGCCTGGAGGATGTCGTGAACCGACTCGTCAGCGATGGCCGCTACAATTCGAAAAGCGAGGTTTTGCGCGAAGGCGTTCGCCTCGTTGAGGAGCGGGAGAAGCGACTCGCCGTACTGGATGCTGCGCTCTCGAAAGGCATGGCCGACGTTGCCGAGGGGCGCATAAAGCCAGCCGAGGAGGTGTTTGACCGCCTGGAGGCCAAATACAAGGCGATGGCCGCGAGGAGCAGGTGAGGCGGCTGATCTTTGCCGCGCAGGCCGAGACGGACCTCGAGGCCATCGCAGAACACATTGCCAGGGACAACCCGTTCCGGGCCGTGACCTTTCTTCAGGAACTGCGCAGTGCTTGCGTCGAACTGCGCGCGATGCCTGAGCGTTATTCCCTGATTCCGCGCCATCAATCTTCAGGGATTCGGCGTCGCGTCCACGATCACTATCTGATTTTCTTCCACGTCGGCACTGACACCGTTGAGATCCTGCACGTCCTGCATGGCGCGATGGACTATGAACAGATTTTGTTCCCAGGAGCCTTATAGTAAGCTCGCTTACTCACGACATCGACCTTGCCTTGACCGCGCCAAAACCCTGCCGCATGGTCCGCGCCCAATCGTGACCGTCTCCGGGGATCCCGTCTTGAGCGAATATTTCCTGTTGCCGCTGGCCTCCCTGCCCTTCCCCAACATCGATCCGGTCATCGTCCATATCGGGCCGCTGGCGGTGCATTGGTACGGCGTCGGCTACATTGTCGGCATCCTCTTTGCCTGGTGGTACGCGAAGCGCCTTGTCACCAACCCGCGCCTGTGGCCAGACGGCAAGCTGCCGATGAAGCCCGAGGATCTCGACGACTTCATCGTCTGGGCGGCGATCGGCGTCGTGCTGGGTGGGCGCACCGGCTACGTACTGTTTTATGACCTGCCGCGCTACATCGCGCATCCGCTCGACATCTTCGCGGTCTGGCAGGGCGGCATGTCGTTCCACGGCGGCCTGCTCGGCGTCATCCTCGCCATGACGCTGTTCTCGATCAATCGCCGCATCCACACCTGGACACTGTTCGACGTGGTGTCAGCCGGCGTGCCGGTCGGGCTCGGCCTTGTGCGCGTCGCCAACTTCATCAATTCGGAGCTGTGGGGGCGGCCGTCGGACGTGCCCTGGGCGATCGAATTCCCCAATGGCGGGCCGTTCACCCGCCATCCCAGCCAGCTCTACGAGGCTCTGCTCGAAGGCCTCGCGCTGTTCCTGGTGCTGCGCTTCCTCACCCATTCGCGCCTGAAACTGAAGACGCCGCGCTTCGTCGGCGGCGCCTTCATCTGCGGCTACGGCCTGTCGCGCATTTTCGTCGAGTTCTTCCGCGAGCCCGACCAGCAGCTCGGCTACCTGCTCGGCACCAGCTGGCTGACCATGGGCATGATCCTGTCCACGCCGATGGTGCTGGCCGGCATCTGGGCCATGGCGACAGCGAAGCCGGCGCCCGAACCGCGGACGGCATGACACGGCTGAGGGAGCGCATCGTAGGCCTGATGGGCGCCACGGGGCCGATCCCGGTCAGCGAATATATGGCGCTTTGCCTGTTCGATCCCGACGAGGGCTATTACACGACGCGCGAGCCCTTCGGCGCCGCCGGCGACTTCATCACCGCGCCCGAGATCAGCCAGATATTCGGCGAGCTCGTCGCCGTCTGGCTCTACCAGGCCTGGCAGGGTGCCGGCAGGCCTCTGCCCGTAACCTTTGCCGAGATCGGTCCCGGCCGCGGCACCCTGATGAAGGACATGCTGCGCACCTGGTCGCGGCTCGACCCGGCGCTCGTCGCCGGCGCTTCCTTCGCCATGATCGAGACCAGCCAGCGCCTGGCCGAGATCCAGAAGCAAACGCTCGCCGGTCAGGGCGTGGCGTTTGCCTGGCACCAGGCCATCGACACGCTGCCGCCGCAGCCGCTCTTCATCGTCGGCAACGAATTGTTCGACGCGGTGCCGATCCGGCAGTTCGTCTATGTCGGTACGGGATGGCGCGAGCGCGTTGTCGGCCTCGACGGCGCCGATGAACTGCATTTCTTCGCCGGCGCGGGGTCCATCGACCCGGCGCTGCTGCCGGCAGCCGCTGCCGATCCGCCGCAAGGCGCCATCGTCGAAGTGGCGCCTGCCCGTTCGGCGCTGATGTCGCGGATCGCCGAACGCATAGCCGGCTACGGCGGCGCCGGCCTCTTCATCGATTACGGCCATCTGCAGGCAGGGATCGGCGACACTTTCCAGGCGCTGCGCCGGCACCAACGCGAGGACGTTTTGGCCAATCCTGGCGAAGCCGACCTCACCGCCCATGTCGATTTCGCCGCTCTTGCCGACACGGCGCGGGCTCGTGGTCTCGAGGTGGAATTGTCGACCCAGGGCGAATTCCTGCTCGGCATGGGCCTGCTCGAGCGCGCCGGCACGCTCGGCGCCGATGCCGATACCGAGACACGTCAAGCCATTTCCGACGCGGTCGAACGCCTGGCCGGCCCCGATGCGATGGGGGAGCTGTTCAAGGTCATGAAGATCCTGCCGGCGGCGAAATCCGCGTGAGATCGGCGAGCGGCGTCGCCGTCTGGCCCGCTTCGTTCTCCGAACTTCGCCTTGACGAACCCGCCCTGCACGGACGACAAACCCAGCCATGCTGAATCAGACCAGACCCGATCCAGTGCGCTCGCCGCTGCTTGAAAGGGCGCCAGGCATGCGCCACGGCTACTTCACCCGCGTCGGCGGCGTCTCCGACGGCATCTATCGGGGGCTCAACATCGGCATGGGCTCCAGCGACGATCAGACACTGGTCGCCGAGAACCGGCGGCGCGTTGCCGACTGGATGGGCGTGCCGGCGGATCATCTGTTGACCGCGCACCAGGTCCATTCGCCGGATGTCGTTGTCGCCAGGCAACCCTTCGCCGGTCCTCGCCCGAAGGCCGATGCCATCGTCACCGACCGGCCCGGCATTGCCGTCGGCGCCTCTACAGCCGATTGCGGACCGGTGCTGTTCGCCGACGCCGAGGCGCGCATCATCGGCGCCGCGCATGCCGGCTGGAAGGGCGCCTTCACCGGCGTGCTCGAAAACACCATCCTGGCCATGGAAGGCCTCGGCGCCCGCCGCGATCGCATCGTCGCCGTGCTCGGCCCCTCGATCGGACCTGACAATTACGAGGTCGGCCCGGAATTCGTTGCCCGCTTCGTCGAGGCCGATGGCGAAAATATCGGCTATTTCAGACCGTCGGCGAATCCCGGCCACTCGATGTTCGACCTCAACCGATATACGATCGACCGGCTGCGCAAGGCCGGAGTGACGGCCGAAGGACTCGGCCGCTGCACTTACGCGGAAGAAGATCTTTTCTATTCCTACCGACGCACCACCCACCGCAAGGAAGCGGATTATGGACGACAGGTCTCGGCAATCGTTTTGGAGAAAGAATAATGGCGTTGCATTTCGAACGATCGGAATTCGATGCGCGGCGCGACCGGCTGCTGATCGAGATGGCCGAAAAGAAGCTCGACGCCGTGCTTTTGTTTGCGCAGGAGAGCATGTACTGGCTGACAGGCTACGACACGTTCGGCTTCTGCTTTTTCCAGTGCCTGGTGGTGAAGGCCGACGGCTCGATGGTGCTGCTCACCCGCTCCGCTGATCTGAGACAAGCGCGCCACACCTCGACCATCGACAACATCGTGTTGTGGACCGACCGCCAGGATGCCAATCCGGCGATCGACCTGCGCAACCTGCTCAACGACCTCGACCTGCTCGGCGCCCGCATCGGCGTCGAATACGACACCCATGGCCTGACCGCCTATAATGGCCGCCGCCTGGACGAGCAGCTGCAGACCTTCGGCCAGATCGCCGATGCTTCCGGCATCGTCGGCCGGCTGCGCCTGTTCAAGAGCCCGGCCGAGATCGCCAAGGCGGAAAAGGCCGCCAATCTTTCCGACGACGCGCTGGACGCGGCGCTGCCGCTGATCAAGCAAGGCGGCGACGAAGGGCTCATCCTCGCAGCCATGCAGGGCGCGGTCTTTGCCGGCGGCGGCGACTATCCCGCCAACGAGTATATCATCGGCTCCGGCGCCGATGCCTTGCTCTGCCGCTACAAGGCCGGCCGCCGCAAGCTCACCAAGAACGACCAGCTGACGCTCGAATGGGCCGGCGTCTTCCACCACTACCATGCCCCCATGATGCGCACCGTTCTGACCGGCAAGGTGTCGAAACGTCACCAGGAATTGTTCGACGCTTCCCGTGCCGCCCTGCTCGCGGTCGAGAAGGCGATGACGCCGGGCAACACCTTCGGCGATGTCTTCGACGCGCATGCCCGCACGCTCGAGGCGCACAATCTGACCAAGCACCGGCTGAACGCCTGCGGCTATTCGGTCGGCGCCCGTTTCACGCCGTCCTGGATGGACATGCCGATGTTCTACCAGGGCAATCCGGAGCCGATCGCACCCAATATGACGTTGTTTGCGCATATGATCATCATGGACTCCGAGACCGAGACCGCGATGACCCTTGGCCGCACCTACCTCACCACGGAATCGGCGCCGAAGCCGCTGTCGCGCCATGATCTCGACTTGATCGTGCAGTGAATCCATAATGGTTGATTCACGCGGGGGCGTTCGCCACTAGGGAGTTTTCAGGCAAATGAGACGATCGCGGGTGACGACCGTGTCATTGCTTGCGGCGTTGGCTCTCGGCGCCTGCACCAACGCCAAGGATGTCCTGGAACCTTCGGCGATCACCCCGCCCGCAAGTTCGGCCCAGTCTTCGGCCGCCCCTCAGGGCACATCGACGACAGCCATCTCACCGACCACGACCGCGCCGGCTCCTTCGACCGCCACCGCGACGACGGCATCGGCAAAACCCGCAACGCCGGCCCAGACCGCCGCCCTGGCCAAGACGCGGCTGCAGGTGGCGCCGATCGTTGGCGCGTCGGTGGACGCGGCGGCACCGTTGACGGCGGAACTGCAGGCCCGTGCCAAACAGCGCGGCCTGACGCTTGTCGGCAGCACGGACCAGACGGCGACGCATGTGCTGAAGGGCTATTTCTCGACGATGTCCGAGGGCAAGGACACGACCGTCATCTATGTCTGGGACATTTACGATCCGTCCGGCAACCGCCTGCATCGCATCAACGGCCAGCAGAAGGCGCCCGCCGCCGGCAGCGGCGAAGGCTGGCCCACGGTGGCGCCCGCCACCATGCAGGCCATCGCCGACCAGACAATCGACCAATTCGCCGCCTGGCTCGGCAGCGGCGCCGGTTGACCGGACCGGCCGAACTGTTGCCGGCCAAAACTGTTGCTGGCTTACGATGTTTTCCCTGTTTGTTGCGCTCGCCGGAAGGATTCCCCACAACGAGGCTTGCAATACCGGCGCGGGCCGCTAAAAGCCCGCATAAAAGGCTCATGAGAGTCTCTCCGGCCTCTCCATCCTTCACCAGGAACGGTGCATGAAGCTTTTCGCGGGCAATTCCAACCGGGTGCTGGCCGAAGCGGTCGCTCGCTATCTCAACATCCCGTTAGGGAAGGCCAGCGTCAGGCGCTTCGCCGACCAGGAAATCTTTGTCGAGATCCAGGAAAACGTGCGCGGCGAGGATGTGTTCATCCTGCAGTCGACCTCTTATCCGACCAACGACCATCTGATGGAGCTGCTCATCATGATGGACGCCTTCATGCGCTCTTCGGCCCGGCGCATCACGGCGGTCATCCCCTATTTCGGCTATGCGAGGCAGGACCGCCGCGCCTCCGGCCGCACGCCGATCTCGGCCAAGCTGGTCGCCAACATGATCACCCGCGCCGGCGCCAACCGCGTGCTGACGCTCGACCTGCATGCCGGCCAGATCCAGGGTTTCTTCGACATCCCGACCGACAATCTGTTCTCGGTGCCGGTGATGGCGCGCGACGTGAAGGCCAAGTACAAGCAGCTCGGCAATGTCGTCGTCGTATCGCCCGACATCGGCGGCGTGGTGCGGGCGCGCGCGCTGGCCAAACGTTTCGATGCACAGCTCGCCATCGTCGACAAACGCCGCGAGCGCCCGGGCGAATCGGAAGTCATGAACATCATCGGCGCCGTCGCCGGCAAGGATTGCCTCTTGATCGACGACATCGTCGATTCCGGCGGCACGCTTTGCAACGCGGCCGACGCGCTGCTCGCCAACGGCGCGACCTCGGTCACCGCCTATATCACCCATGGCGTGCTCTCCGGCGGCGCCGTCGTCCGTATCGCCGGCTCGAAGCTGCAAGAGCTGGTGATCACCGATTCCATCCAGCCGACGCAGGGCGTGCTCGACGCCCCGAACATCCGCGTCATTTCGATCGCCGACCTGATGGGCGAAGCGATCTCGCGCACGGCGACGGAAGAATCGGTGTCGAGCCTGTTCGATTAGTCGGAACGGGTGGCCTCCGGCGCATAGCGCAGCAGCGTCACCCCTTGCGCAAGGCGCCGTGTTCCGAGCGGCTTCAACGCTAACGACAGACCGGACTGGAAATACGGCTTGCCGCCGCCCAGCACGACTGGATGCATGTAGAGCCGGTACTCGTCGATCAGGCCCGCGCGCGCAAGCTGCCCGGCAAGCTCGGCGCCGGAGACGGAAATTTCGCCGTCCGTATCCGCCTTGAGCGATCTCGCCACCGCCTCGACATCACTCTTCATCAGACGGGCATTCGGCCCGACCTCCCGAAGCGTGGTCGAAAACACGACCTTCGGCGTCTCCCGCCAGGCGCGGGCGAAATCACGCTCGACGTCTTCAGCGCAGATCTCCCGCTCCGGACTGTCCCAGAAGCGCATGGTTTCATACATCCTGCGTCCGCACAGCGCGATTGAAGTCCGCCGCATCTCGTCGTTGAAATGCCGATGCAATTCTTCTTCGGGAACCGGCAGGCCGATGTCGCCACCCGGCCCGGCGATGTAGCAGTCCAGCGATGTCAGCATTGCATAGACGATCGTTGCCACCAGCGTTCCTCCGATTTTGCCTCCCCACAAAGAGGAACATAACTGATTGCAATTTGCAATCGGTATTTGGCAAACGGAACCCGACTGAGAACCGACACGTCAACTCAATGCTGACGAGGCCGTCTCACGCGGCGATCGGACCGCCTGTGCGGCGCGGGCTTTCACCGACATCGCGCGCGCCGCGCATATAGCCGCGCGGCGAGGTGCCGAGCATGCGCTTGAACATGGTCGTGAAGGCCGGCACGCTGTCATAGCCGAGATCGAGCGCCACCCTGGTGATCGGCTCGCCGTCGGCGAGCTTGGGCAGCGCCGCGAATAGGCACGCCTGCTGGCGCCAGGTCGACAGCGACAGCCCGGTCTGGCGGTGGAAAGCGCGGGTGAAGGTGCGGCGGCTCATGCCCGCGGCATCCGCCCATTCGTCGATCGTCGCATGCGGCGACGGGGCCGCCACGAAGCGCCGGCAAAGTGCTGCAAGTTTCGGATCGGACGGGAAGGGCAGGCCGAGCGGCCGTTCCGGCAGGTTCGGGATTTCGTGCAGCAGAAGTCCCATGATGAGCGCGGCGCGCCCTTCGAGTTCGCCGCCCTGCGGCAGCTTCTCGGATTCCACGATCAGGCTGTGCATCAATTCGGTGATGCCGACGACCCGCAGGCCTTCCGGCAGGCCAGCGACCGCATCCGGCACGACATAGACCGAGCGCATCGAGATGTCGCCCAGCATCTCTACGGAATGCTCGGTGCCGGCCGGTATCCACATCGCGTGGTCGGGCGGCACCATCCAGCGTCCATGCCTGGTCGTCACCAGGACGACGCCGACCAGCGCATGCAGCAACTGGCTGCGGCTATGGCGATGCCGCGGCACGTGGTACCCGTCCGGATATTCCGTCGGCAGCGCCACGGCCGGCCCGACGGCCTGTTCCAGCCATTGCCAGCGGCTTTCATGCAACCTGCCGAGCTCGGCGGCATTGCCCTTGAATATCTCCTTGCCATGCGGCATCGATGTGGCCCGCTTGCGAAACTATTGGACCAAACCACGAAAGAAGTCGCTTGGCAACGGGCCTATAAGGCTGGCTGCGGTTCGCCGCCTAGAGCATGATCCCGAAAGTGGGAACCGGTTTTCGGACAAGATCATGCTCCAACAGACTACGGAGCATTGCCTTGACTGACACGACCGCCACCTCCGTCGCCGCACCGGCGCCGGCAAGCAACATCTCGGCGCAAGCGACGGCCTTTACCGTCATCCTTGCGGTGAGCTTCTGCCACTGCGTCAATGACATCATGCAGTCGCTGCTTTCGGCGATCTATCCGCTGCTCAAGGACAATTACGGTCTCGATTTCTGGCAGATCGGCCTTCTGACCTTTACCTTTCAGGTTACGGCCTCGTTGCTGCAGCCGGTGATCGGCATGATCACCGACAAGAAGCCGATGCCCTACTCCTTGCCCTGGGGCATGGCTTCCTCGCTGGTCGGCCTGGTGGTGCTCGCTCATGCAGGCCATTACTGGCTGCTTTTGATCGGCGCCTCGCTGATCGGCATCGGCTCGGCGATCTTCCATCCGGAATCCTCGCGTATCGCCCGCTTCGCCTCGGGCGGCCGCTTCGGCCTCGCGCAGTCGCTGTTCCAGGTCGGCGGCAATTTCGGCCAGGCCATGGGACCGTTGCTCGCCGCCTTCATCGTCGTGCCGTTCGGTCAGACCAGTATTTCCTGGTTCGCCGTCGGCTCGCTGATCGGCATCGTGGTGCTGTGGCAGGTCGGCGGCTGGTACAGCCGGCTGCGCGCCTCGATGGCCAGCCGCAAGCAGGCTGCCCACGTTTCGCCTTTCGCGCGCAAGAAGGTCATGTGGGCGCTGGCCGTGCTGACTCTGCTGGTGCTGACCAAGAACGCCTATATCGCGTCGCTCTCCAGCTACTACACCTTCTACGCCATCCATAAGTTCGGCGTTTCGGTGCAAATGAGCCAGGTGATGCTGTTCCTGTTCCTCGGCGCCTCGGCGCTCGGCATCCTGCTCGGCGGCCCGTTCGGCGATCGCTACGGCCAGAAGGCGATGATCTGGTTCTCGATCGTCGGCGTGCTGCCCTTCACGCTCGCGCTGCCCTACGCCAATATGGAATGGACGATGGTTCTTACAGTGCTGATCGGCTTGATCCTGTCGTCGGCCTTCTCCAACATCGTCGTCTTCGCGCAGGAGCTGGTTCCCGGCCGCGTCGGCATGATCGCCGGCATCTTCTTCGGCTTTGCCTTCGGCATGGGCGGCATCGCCGCCGCGGTGCTCGGCGTCGTCGCCGACATGAAGGGCATCGACTTCGTCTACCAGATCTGCTCGTACCTGCCCTTCCTCGGCCTGCTGACGGTGTTCCTGCCCAACATGAAGGAAGCGCGGAAGGCCTGAACTGCCGGATCAGCGGCTGACAACGATCGCCGCCGGGTTCGGAACCTTGACGGTTCCGGATCCGGCGGCATCTCCATAGCGCAACGTCCCAAAACGCAGGTTCTTTCCTCAACGCCCGCCGGTACGCGAAATCAGCTTCTTCTCCACAAGCCCATGCGCCGCAGCAGGCCGGGCAGAAAGCCGCCGGGACCATCGACAGCAGTCGCCTGGGGCAGCCGCCTCGGCAGCGCTGCGAATTGCCCAGGAAGCTTTTGGAGCGTCGCGGTCCAAAGCAGCGTGTCGAGCTGTGCGATGTCTGCCTGCGTCAATGCTTCCGGTTCGCTTCTGAGGGCCTGCGCGAGCAAATCCCGAAAATCTTCCGGCCTGTCCGCCAGCCGGACATTTCGCCAATGCTTGAATTGCTCGTAGCCACGAAACGCGAAGCTCGTCGCCACGACCGGCTTGCGGCTGTACAGCGCTTCCGCGGTCTTGATGTTGGTGCCGCCGCCTTCGACGATCGGAAGCATCACGGCATCGGCAAGCTCGATCAGCGCGCCGAGGGTCGCACCGTCCTGCACGCCGAGCAGCTCGATCCGGGCATTGTCAGCACCATGGTGCCGCAGGTATCGGGGATCGTTCCGGATCTGGTCGGCAACGCCGCCCACCACGACGATCCGCTCGGTGGGTGAGAGAAAACCGAGGTCCGGTCCCGTCATCCGGAGAAAACCGCGGATGTTGGGCGGATGGCCCGACCCGACGAACAGCGCGGTGCGCAGGCCGGCGAAGCGCGACGCCCAATGATCGAAGGCGGCGGACGTTTCGCGCGGCCATATGCCGTTGGCGGCGACCACCACGCTTGGATTGAGCTTGCGGAAAAAGGCTGCGTCCTGCTCGCTGACGGTGACGACCAGGTCTGCCTTTGCGGCAAGATCGGATTCGATGTCCGCCGCGCGTTGCGCGCTCCACAGGTCCGTCCCCGCGCCGGCTATCGCGGCCTCTTGCGCCAGCAATTGCTGTTCGACGTTGTGCGAACTGTACACGATCGAAAAGCGTGCCTCCGGCGAGCCCGTCTCGACATACTCATGCAAAGCCGGCCAAAGCCAGCATTGCTCGAGGGCGATGACATCCGGCCTGAAGTCATCGAGGAATTTTGCGATTGCGCGGCGACTGGATTTGCTGCGCGCCACGAATTCGGCGCTGGCGACATCGGAACGCCATTTGCGCCTGGCCATCTTCTTGCGAAAGCGGCGCGGCATCTCGATGAAAAGATCGCCGGTCTCCATTTCCCGCCTGGCACCGCGGTGGGGGGTAACGACCACATGACGTGTTTCCCATCCACAATCCCGCAGGACCTTGTGAATGGCATTTGCCCTCAATTGACCGCCATGGACCGGCCGCCAGATCGGAAACGTTCCCAGCGAAACATACCTCATCGGATCGACCTGATGCTACAGCCGCTGGCATCAGGCAGCGGTCCCAAGCCGACACCCATTCTGTTGCCCCCTCTTCGGAGGGGATACTACCATTTTCGGCGTCGAGTCCGGACATGAGATATTGGCGGGTGGGTGCTGGCTTCTCACCGATGTCGAAGAGAACGGCAGGGGGTCGGCCATCCTGCTCAACCTTGCACGATGGTCCTTCCCTCTTCGAGCACCCGCCCTTGGGCGGGTGCTTTCACGGTTTCAGCAGGCAAGCTCAGGCCTTGAAGAAGGCCAGCAGGTCCGCGTTGATGACGTCTGCATGGGTCGTCGCCATGCCGTGCGGAAAGCCCTTGTAGACCTTGAGCTCGCCCTTCTTGAGCAGCTTGATAGCAAGCAGCGCGGAGTCGGCGATCGGCACGATCTGGTCTTCGTCGCCATGCATGACCAGGACCGGCACGTCGATTGTTTTCAGGTCTTCGGTGAAGTCCGTTTCCGAGAAGGCCTTGATACAGTCGTAATGCGCCTTGGCGCCGCCCATCATGCCCTGGCGCCACCAATTGTCGATGACGCCTTCGGAAACCTGCGCGCCCGGGCGGTTGAAGCCGTAGAACGGTCCGGCCGGCACGTCGTGGAAGAACTGGGCGCGGTTGGCGGACAGCGCCGCCCGGAAATCGTCGAACACCTCGATCGGCAGACCACCTGGATTTGCCGGCGTCTTCACCATGATCGGCGGCACCGCACCGATCAGTACGGCCTTGGCGACGCGGCCTGCGCCGCCATATTGCGCGACATAGCGCGCCACCTCGCCGCCACCCGTCGAATGACCGACATGGATGGCGTCCTTGAGGTCGAGATGCGCGGCGAGCGCCGCCACGTCGGCGGCATAGGTGTCCATCTCATTGCCGATGTCGGTCTGGCTGGAACGGCCATGGCCGCGCCGGTCATGCGCGATGACGCGGTAGCCTTGGGCCAGGAAGAACAGCATCTGGGCGTCCCAGTCGTCGCTGCTCAGCGGCCAGCCATGATGGAAGACGATCGGCTGGCCCGTCCCCCAATCCTTATAGAAGATCTGCGTTCCGTCCTTGGTGGTGATCGTGTCGCTGCCCGAGCCCGGCTTGGTTTGCGAGGTCATCTCAATCTCCTTTGGTTGATACCGCAATAAACAATATCGCGATAAATAATTTGGTAACGGAGACTGGAAGCCTTGTCCATGAAAATATGTATCGCGATATCGTTTTTCGTGGTACACACCAGATGCTCAGTCGGCAAAAGGAATGCGCAGTGCCTCTCCCGTTGGATAATCAGCTCTGCTTCACGCTCTATGCCACCTCGATGGCGATCAACCGCGCCTACAAGCCGATGCTGGACGAGATGGGCATCACCTATCCGCAATATCTCGTGCTCAACGCGCTGGGAGAGGCGGACGGCATGTCGGTTGGCAGCATCGCGCATCGGCTCGCCTTGGAATCGAGCACCATCACGCCGCTGGTGAAGCGAATGGAGCAGGCTGGCCTTGTCACCCGGCAGCGCAGCCGGACCGACGAGCGCCAGGTGCAGGTCGACCTGACCCCCAGCGGACGAGCCCTGCTCGTCCAGTGCAGCTGCCTGAACGAGACGCTGATCGAACGCTCAGGCATGAAATTGGCTGAACTCGATGTCTTGAACCGGCAAATCCAGACATTGCGCGATGCGCTGAACGGCGGCCAAGCGAACGACGACGCCTAATGCGTTTCACCGTTTCATGGAAACGGCGAACGCCCTATCTCTTTGATTTAGCGCAATTCCGGACGGAAAACCGCTCACACTTTTCCTGGAATTGCTCTAGCGTCCGGAATCGCGCAAAAGCTGCGGTCATGCCTCGATCTGCACCGGCGGCAGCGGCGGCGCCTCCAACCCCTGGAACGGGTCGCGCCAGGCATCGATCGCTTCCAGCCGGCCATACCAGCGGCGGACCGAGGGATAGTCGTCGAGCGGCAATCCGGCGACGTCGTTGAACGGCAGGAACGTCGCCATGCGGAAATCCGCATAGGAGATCGAATTGCCGACCAGCCATTCCCGCGCGGAAAGCTCAGGCTCAAGGACCGCCGCGGCTCCATGGAACTGCCTCAGCCCTTCCTCGACCAGCGCCTGATCGATCGGACCCAGGCCATAGCGCTGCTTGGTGCCGCGCTCGAAATGCACCATGTCGCAAGCGAAGGCGAAGCGTTCCTTGCCCCAGCTGATCCAACGGATCATGTCCGGCTCGTCGTCCCCGCCGTGCCAGAAATCCGAACGCGTCTCGCGCGAAAGCCGGCAGGCGATCGCGTCGGCCTCCCACAGGGTCCATCCCGCGCCGACCAATATCGGCAAGGTCAGATTGGGATTGAGCGCGCGGTAACGCTCGGCCTGCCCCGGCGCCATCGGCGATGCGAACTCGAACGCGATCTCCGCTTTGAGATAGCGCGCCGTCGCGACAGCGAGGCGAGGATTGGGATTGCGGCTGAACAGGAGTTTCATAGTGGTCCCCACGGATCTGGTCACGCGCCGCAGGACGTTCGGGAACCGCCCGATCCTACATTTGTCGCAAACGGGATTTCCGGTTTATGCTCGGCACCGGAACCACCCTGCAGGCCTTTCAGCCCAACCGCTTGCACCCTTGCCCGCCTTCCGCTATAGAGCCGCCATCCGCGTAGACACCCTTGGAGGCAACGCGGAGGAAGGCCGCCCAGGCCTCGCATGATCCCCAGACGCATTTGGATCGCCAAACGCATCGGACAGGTCGTGCAAGGCCGCGACGGCTTTCGACGTTTACGGTTGGCTTCGTGCTTGCCGCAAGCGCTCCATAACACGCGAAAGGAAATGCCATGAGCCACGATGCTTACGAGCTCAAGGCCGAAGCGCGCGAACAGGTCGGTAAGGGGTCCGCCCGTGCAGTTCGCCGCAACGGTAAAGTGCCTGCAGTTATTTACGGCGACAAGCAGCCTCCCCTGGCGATTGCGCTGAACTACAAGGACATCTTCTACAAGATCCATGGCGGCGGGTTCCTGACAACGGTCGCCACGATCGATGTCGACGGCAAGAAGATCCAGGTCCTGCCGAAGGATTTCCAGCTCGACCCGGTCAAGGATTTCCCTGTCCATGTCGACTTCCTGCGCATCGGCAAGGACACCGAAGTCAATGTCGACGTGCCTGTCCACTTCATCAATGAGGACAAGTCGCCCGGCATCAAGCGCGGCGGCGTGCTCAACATCGTTCGCCACGAAGTCGAGTTCCACTGCCCGGCCAACGCGATCCCGGAATTCATCACCGTCGATCTCGCCGGCACCGACATCGGCGACTCGATCCACATCTCGGCCGTCAAGCTGCCGGCCGGCGTCAAGCCGGTCATCTCCGATCGCGACTTCACCATCGCGACCATTGCCGGCTCGTCGGCGATGAAGCCGGAGGCTGAAGCCACCACCGAGACGGCCACCGAGACGGCGGCCCCGGCGGCCGAAGAGAAGTAATTCTCCACGCTTGGAGGCGACGATGCTTGTCTTTGCAGGCCTCGGCAATCCGGGCGCGAAATACGAGAACAACCGGCACAATGTCGGCTTCATGGCGGCGGACGCGATAGCCCGCCGCCATTCCTTTTCGCCCTGGTCGAGAAAATTCCAGGGCCTGATCTCAGAAGGCACGCTCGGCGGCGAGAAAATCCTGCTGATCAAGCCGCAAACCTTCATGAACCTGTCCGGACAGTCGGTCGGCGAGGCGCTGCGCTTCTATAAGCTCGAACCCGCCGCGCTCACCGTTTTCTACGACGAGATCGACCTTGCCGCCGGCAAGCTCAGGGTCAAGGTGGGCGGCGGCTCCGGCGGCCACAACGGCATCCGCTCGATCGACCAGCATGTCGGCAACGCCTATCGCCGGGTGCGCATCGGCGTCGGCCATCCCGGCGTCAAGGAGATGGTGCACGGCCACGTGCTCGGCGATTTCGCCAAGGCGGACTACGAGTGGCTCGATGTCCTGCTGGACGCAATCGCCGACGACGCTGCGCTGCTCGCCAAGGGCGACGACAGCTCGTTCATGAACCGCGTCACGCTCACTCTGCGCGACAAGCTCGTGCCGACCGGCAACGACGACCGCCCGCCGCCCAAGCCGCCGAAACAGCAAAGCCATATCCGCCAGGCGCGCCCGCAGCAGCCGGCGACAAAAATTCCCGAAAGCGGCCCGATGGCCGCCATGCTGAAGAAGCTGTTCGGAAAGGACTAAGAGGCGGTACCGCCCGCACCGCCCGACGTCCCGCCAGACTTCGCCGGCTTGCACGATGATCCCGCGATAACCAGATTAGCCGCCATGAGGCGGCCCGGCCGATCGGGGCTTGACGTTCGTCACCCCTATCGCCCATAGCCCTCACCAAATCGAATTCCCACAGGACTGGACGAACATGGGTTTCAAATGTGGCATCGTTGGCTTGCCCAACGTCGGCAAGTCGACGCTGTTCAACGCGCTGACCAGGACGGCCGCCGCGCAGGCCGCCAACTATCCTTTCTGCACCATCGAGCCGAACACCGGCGAGGTGGCGGTGCCTGATCCACGCCTGCAGAAGATCGCGGCGATCGGCAAGTCGAAGGAGATCATCCCGACCCGCATCTCCTTTGTCGACATCGCCGGCCTGGTACGCGGCGCCTCCAAGGGCGAAGGGCTGGGCAACCAATTCCTCGCCAACATCCGCGAGGTCGACGCCATCGTGCATGTGCTGCGCTGCTTCGAGGATGACGACATCACCCATGTCGAAGGCCGCATCGACCCGGTGGCCGACGCCGAGACGGTCGAGACCGAGCTGATGCTCGCCGACCTCGAAAGCCTCGAGCGCCGCATCGTCCAGTTCCGCAAGCGCGCCGCCGGCAAGGACAAGGAAGCCATGGCCGTGCTGCCGATGATGGAAGCCGCCCTCGAATTGCTGCAGGCCGGCAAGCCGACGCGCTTCCTGCTCAACGGCATCGCGCCGGAGGATTTGCGCATCCTGCAGGGGCTGAACCTGCTCACCTCGCATCCCGTTCTCTATGTCTGCAACGTCGCCGAGGCGGATGCCGCCACCGGCAACGAGCACACCCGCGCGGTGGAGAAGATGGCCGCCGCGCAAGGCGCCGGCACGGTGGTGATCTCGGCGGCGATCGAAGCGGAAGTCGCCCAGCTTTCCGACGAGGAGGAAATGGAGTTCCTGGCCTCGATCGGCCTCGACGAGCCTGGCCTCAACAAGGTGATCCGCGCCGGCTACGAGCTCCTGCACCTGATCACCTATTTCACCGTCGGGCCGAAGGAGACGCGCGCCTGGACTATCCACAAGGGCGATAAGGCGCCGCAGGCGGCCGGCGTCATCCATACCGACTTCGAACGCGGCTTCATCCGCGCCCAGACGATCTCCTACAACGACTTCGTCACGCTGGGCGGCGAAGTGGCGGCCAAGGAAGCCGGCAAGGCGCGCGACGAAGGCAAGGAATATGTCGTCCAGGACGGCGACATCATGCTGTTCAAGTTCAATACCTGATGGCCTGACTGGCTTACCAGAAATCACTTGACCAAACCGTCCTAGGCCTGCATCCGGGTTGCCCGATCTTTGGGATAACCGGATTGCCGACATGACCGGAAAGACCTGGGCTTATGAGGATTTCGTCGAGGGCGCCTCGCTGGACATCGGCAGCAAGACCGTAAGCGCTGCCGAGATCATCGAATTCGCCTCGGAATTCGATGCTCAGCCGATGCATCTCGACGAGGAAGCCGGCAGAGCCAGCATCCTCGGCGGGCTTTCGGCTTCGGGCTGGCACACCTGCGCGATGTTCATGCGCATGCTGTGCGACGCCTTCCTGCTCGATTCGACTTCTCAAGGGTCGCCCGGCATCGAGCATGTGAAATGGAAGAAGCCGGTTCTGGCCGGCGACACCCTGCGCGGCACGGTCACGATCCTGTCCAAGCGCCAATCCAAATCGCGGCCCCAGCTCGGCTTGATCACCATGCATAGCGAACTGGTCAACCAGCGCGGCGAAAGCGTCTTCGAGCTGGAGAACACCGGCATGTTTCTGACCCGCGAGGCCGCGGCATGAGCCTCGACGAATTCTTCCTGATCGGCCAGACGGTCACGCTCGGCTCGCACAAGTTCGAGGCCGACGAGATCAAGGCGTTCGCCAGGAAATACGATCCGCAGATCTTCCATGTCGATGAAGAGGCGGCGAGGAAGAGCGTGCTCGGCGGGCTCTGCGCCTCGGGATGGCACACCGCCGCCACCTGGATGAAATACAATCTCGAAAAGCGCATGGAAACCGAGGGCGTACGCTGGACCGGCCCCGGCCCGCAGCCCGAATTCGGCCCCTCGCCCGGCTTCCGCAATTTGAAGTGGCTGAAGCCGGTCTATGCCGGCGAGACGGTGACCTTCACGCGCACCGCGCTGGCGCACCGCCCGCTCGCCGGGCGCCCTGGCTGGAACCTGCTTACGCTGCGCTCGGAAGGCTTCGATTCGACCGGCGACAAGGTGATTGAGTTCGACAGCGCCGTTCTGGTGAAGGTGGAGTAGCGAGTGGTGTGTAGTAAAGGCGCATAAATTTCGTGCTCGAACGTATTCGCTATTCGCTATTCACTATTCACCACTGACTAATGCCCCTCATACCCGATCAGCGTCCTGACCGGCACGCCGAGCGCTTCCAGCTTCTGGCGACCGCCGAGGTCCGGCAGGTCGATGACGAAGCAGGCGGCGACGATGTCGGCGCCGATTTGCCTGAGCAACTTCACCGCCGCTTCCGCCGTGCCGCCGGTGGCGATCAGGTCGTCGACCACGATCACCTTCTCGCCCGGCGAGACGCCATCCTTGTGCATCTCCATCTCGTCCAGCCCGTATTCGAGGCTGTAGGCCACGCGCACCGTCTCGTAAGGCAGCTTGCCCTTCTTGCGGATCGGCACGAAGCCCGCCGACAACTGGTGCGCAACGGCGCCGCCGAGGATGAAGCCGCGTGCCTCGATGCCCGCGATCTTGTCGATCTTCAGCCCGGCATAGGGATGCACCAGCTCGTCGATGGCGCGGCGGAAGGCACGCGCGTCGCCAAGCAGCGTGGTGATGTCGCGAAACAGGATACCGGGCTTCGGATAGTCCGGGATGGTGCGGATAGCTGCAAGCAGCGTGTCTTCGAGGGAGGATTTCATCGAGGCTTTCCGCATGTCCGGCTGTCGGATTTGACGGCGCCGGCCATTGCTGCCCGACGCGACCGACAAGGGCTACCGCGATGTCGCGCCGGAGACAAGCACATCCGGCAAGGATCGGCGCCGACCGGCCGCGGCCAAAAGGAAGGGCGCCCGCGAAGGCGCCCTTCGAAAGCAGGCGCTGCCGTGCGGCTACATGCCGAGGTCCGAGCGCAGTTCGGAGCGCGCCACTTCGTACTCGGCCTTGAAATCGGGACGGTTGAGTAGGACCGCGGCGATCACGCTGCCGGAAATCTTGCCCATCTCGATATCGGAGGGATAGTGGATGCCGCCGACCACGCGATTATGGGCGAATTCGGCCGCACGCGCCATGATCTCTGCCCGCTTCTCCGGCACCATGTCGGCAAGAATGATGCCCATCATCGTGCCGACCGTCGCGTGGCCAGACGGCCACGAGCCGGAGTTCGACAGCTTCACGACCGGCTTGACGAGATCGCTGAGCTGATGCGGGCGAGGACGCTTCCAGACATCCTTGGCAGGATCGACCACGGCGCCTTCGGTCGCCACGACGCGATCGAAGAAGGCGCTGAATTTTGGCAGCGTTTCCTTGCTGAACTTCGGTCCCATGACATCCGCGAATCGCCACACATTCTCTTCGGCATCGGCGATGGCGCGCTTTTCCATTTCCGGCGTGCGCGTCACCTGAAGGGTTAGCACCTCGCCGAGTTCAGCCTTGGTCTCAGCCGAATCGTTGGCGGGCGGCGGAGGCAGGATCATCGTCAGATCGATGTCCTTGCTGGTGACGAAGGGCTGCGCCTCCTCGGCATGGGCGACATGTCCGGTGACAAGCAGCAGGAAACCTGCCGCGAGCGATGCGAATCTTTTCATGGGTAGGATCCTTTGAAGTAGGGGCAAGACAGGATCGCCACGCGCAATGACGGCCATGTGACATGGCCGGATCAACGCGGTCTCGAAATGCGAAAAGGGCGCCTCAGGGGCGCCCTTCGAGCTTTCCGCTTTATCGCGCCTCAATGCGCGACGTCTGCCCACACCCTGCGCTTGGTCATGTAGACCAGCGCGCCGAAGAGCAGCAGGAAGACCATGACGCGGAAGCCGGTCTTCTTGCGGTCCTCCAGATGCGGCTCGGCGACAAACATCAGGAAGGCCGAGACGTCGCGGGCATACTGGTCGACGGTCTGCGGCGAGCCGTCGTCATAGGTCACCTGGCCGTCCGAGAGCGGCTTCGGCATCTTCAGCGACACGCCGGACAGGAAGTACGGATTGTAGTGCGTGCCTTCCGGGATAACCATGCCAGCCGGCGGCGTCTGGTCGTAGCCGGTGAGCAGCGAGTGGATGTAATCCGGGCCGCCCTGCGCATACTGGGTGAAGATATCGAAGATGAAGCGCGGGAAGCCGCGCTCGACGCCGCGCGCCTTGGCAAGCAGCGACATGTCCGGCGGGGCGGCGCCGCCATTGGCGGAGGCCGCGGCCTGCTCGTTCGGGAACGGCGCCGGGAAGTGGTCCGACGGCTTGCCGGGGCGGTCGAACATGTCGCCGGCATCGTTCGGGCCGTCATGAATGGTGTATCCGGCGGCCAGCGTCTTGATCTGCGCGTCCGAATAGCCGAGCCCTTCCAGCGTGCGGAAGGCCACCAGGTTCATCGAATGGCAGGCCGAGCAGACTTCCTTGTAGACCTTGAGGCCGCGCTGCAGCTGCGCCTTGTCGTAGGTGCCGAACGGGCCGGCGAAGCTCCAGCTCATTTCCTTCGGCTCGTTGATCGGGAAATGCGTCGGAGCAGCCGGGTTCTGTTCTTCCGCGGCGATGGCCCCAGCACTTGACATCCAAGTGCCCGCGACCACCAGGCCGAGCAGCGCCAGCGAGGTGAGAATCTTCTTCATACCCAAAATCCCCTCAGATCCTCAGCCTTTGGTTTCCGGCGCGGCGGTCGCGCCTGCCGGATGTCCGCTGCCGCCCTTGTTCTTTTCCAGCACCGCCTCGGTGATCGAGTTCGGCAGCCTCCGCGGCGTCTCGATCAGGCCGAGCACCGGCATGATGATCAGGAAGAAGGCGAAGTAGAACAAAGTCGCCATCTGCGCCATGAAGACGTAAGAGCCTTCCGCCGGCTGCGAGCCCAGCCATCCGAGCAGGATGGCGTCGGCGACGAACAGCCAGAAGAACAGCTTGTACCACGGACGGTAGACCGCCGAGCGGACCTTGGAGGTGTCGAGCCACGGCACCAGGAACAGCATGGCGATAGCGCCGAACATGCACAGCACGCCGCCGAGCTTGGAGTTGATCGGGCCGATGTTGAAGGTGATGGCGCGCAGGATCGCGTAGAACGGCAGGAAGTACCATTCCGGAACGATATGGGCCGGCGTCTTCAGCGGATTGGCGACCGTGTAGTTGTCCGGGTGGCCGAGATAGTTCGGCAGATAGAAGACGAAATAGGCGAAGACGAACAGGAACACGATCATGCCGAACGCGTCCTTGATGGTCGCATAGGGCGTGAAGGCGACGGTGTCGGTCTTCGACTTGACCTCGATGCCGGTCGGATTCGACTGGCCCACGACATGCAACGCCCAGATGTGCAGGACGACAACGCCGGCGATCATGAACGGCAGCAGGTAATGCAGCGCGAAGAAGCGGTTCAGTGTCGGGTCGTCGACGGCGAAGCCGCCGAGCAAAAGCTGCTGGATCCAGTTGCCGACCAGCGGGATGGCGCTGAAGAAGCCGGTGATGACGGTGGCGCCCCAGAAGCTCATCTGCCCCCAAGGCAGCACATAGCCCATGAAGCCGGTGGCCATCATCAGCAGGTAGATGATGCAGCCTAGGATCCACAGCAGCTCGCGCGGCGCCTTGTAGGAACCATAAAACAGGCCGCGGAAGATGTGGATGTAGACGGCGACGAAGAAGAACGAGGCGCCGTTGGAATGGAGATAGCGCAACAGCCATCCCGAATTCACGTCGCGCATGATCTTCTCGACCGAATCGAAGGCGAGATTGGTGTCGGACGTGTAGTGCATCGCCAGCACGATGCCGGTCAGGATCTGCGAGACCAGCATGATCGACAGGATGCCGCCGAACGTCCACATGTAGTTCAGGTTGCGCGGCACCGGATAGGCGACGAAACTGTCATAGATCAGCCGCGGCAACGGCATGCGGGCGTCGAACCAGCGCTCGATACCGGTCTTGGGCGTATAGGTCGAGTGTCCCTCGCTCATCGAAATGTCCCCTGCCTCAACCGATAAGGATCTTGGTATCGGAAATGAACTTGAATACCGGGATCGCCATGTTCTCCGGCGCCGGGCCTTTGCGGATGCGGCCGGCGGTGTCGTATTGCGAACCATGGCACGGGCAGAACCAGCCGCCGAAGTCGCCTTCCTGGCCCAGCGGGATGCAGCCGAGATGGGTGCAGACCTGCACCATCACCATCCAGGCTTCCTTGCCGGGCGTGGTGCGGTTGGCGTCGGTCGCCGGCGCGTCGGCCGGCAGGTTGGCGTTGCGCGCGATCGGGTCCTTGAGATCGGCGAGGTTGACGGCTTCGCCGTCCTTCATTTCCTTCTCGGTGCGGTTGCGCACCACCACCGGCTTGCCGCGCCATTTGACGATCAGCGAGCTGCCCGGCTGCAGCGAGGAGACATCGACCTCGACCGAGGCCAGCGCCAGCGTCGAGGCGTCGGGGCGCATCTGGTCAATGAACGGCCACGCGACGGCTCCGGCGCCGACAACGGCGGCCATGCCGGTGGCTACGTAGAGAAAATCGCGACGGTTGGGATCGTGGATGTCGGTTGCGCTCACGGGTGCCTGATCCTTTCGCCTCTTCCTAACCGGAGGCCGAGCCTTGTCCCCGCTCATCGCACCTGCCCGACAGCGCATGGCGAACAGGCTAGCGAATTCCTCCGGCATTTGGATTTTCGGTTTATGCGGGCGGCCCGTTTTTGTCCAGCGGGGTGAGGCCACAAGGGCAGATTGTCGCGGGGATGGGCAGCGACCGTGGCCGATGCGTCCTTGCGAGGCCGGCTTGCAGGGCGAACAACGGGAATCCGGGGCGAAGTCGAGGCCGTGTTTGCCTCGACATCGGCTCCTGGCACGGTCTATTCTGCCGCCATGGCGCATGTCATCGAACGCGACAGCTGGGCCGAAGCCCCCGACCGCTGGAAAGGCGAGCTGCAATGCGGCCAATTCGGCGCCAATTCCTGCCTGATCTTCAATTATCAGGAGAAGATCGGGGGCGGGCCGCGCCTGCACAAGCATCCCTACGCGGAGATCTTCGTCATCCGTTCCGGCACCGGCCTGTTCATGATCGGCGACCAGGAGATCAAGGCCACCGCCGGCCAGATCCTGATCGTGCCGCCCGGCACGCCGCACAAATTCACCAATCTCGGCCCCGGTCCGCTCGAAAGCACCGACATCCATGAGAACGGCCACTTCATCACGGAATGGCTGGAGTAGCGTTGTCGGTTCCTAGAGCAATTCCGGGAAAAGTGTGAGCGGTTTTCCGTGCGGAATTGCGTCAAAACAAAGGGATAGAGCGGTTCGCCGTTTCCGTGAAACGGTGAAACGCTCTAGCTGGCGCCCAGCCTGACCAGAACCGCCCGAGGGATGTCGTATTCGCGGATCACGGCATCGTGCTTGCGCAAGCCGCAAAGCTCGCGCTGGATGAAGTAGGCGTGGACGGCCGCCGCCGCTTCCTTGAGCAACCGGTTACGATGCTCGCCCTCGCCACCCTCGCGCAACTTGGCAAGGCTTTCCTCGACACGCTGGCCGGCGCGGCCGAGCGCTGCGGCCTTTTCGGCGAGGATTTCGTGGCCGAGCAGGTCGAGCGCGCTCTCCTGCGCGCCTGACCGTCCGAAATTGGTGGGCATGCGTACCGACATGACGCCGTTCTACTCCGCCGGCCGCGTCTCTTCCAGCGCGCTTTCCTCATTGAACAGGAAGCCCCCGGACTGCCGTTTCCAGAGCCGCGCATAGAGCCCATCGAGCGCCACCAGTTCGTCATGCGTGCCCTGTTCGACGATGCGGCCGCCGTCGAGCACCACCAGCCGGTCGAGCGCCGCGATGGTGGAGAGCCGGTGCGCGATCGCGATCACCGTCTTGTTCTCCATCAGCCTGGTCAGGTTCTCCTGGATCGCCGCCTCGATGTCCGAATCGAGCGCCGAGGTCGCCTCGTCGAGGATGAGAATCGGCGCATCCTTGAGGAAGACGCGCGCGATCGCCACGCGCTGCCGCTGCCCGCCGGAGAGCTTCACGCCGCGCTCGCCGACATAGGCCTCGTAGCCGGCGCGACCTCTGGTATCGCGCAGTCCCAGGATGAAGTCATGCGCTTCGGCCTTTTTCGCCGCCGCGACCACTTGCGCATCGGTGGCATCCGGCATGCCGAGCTTGATGTTGTCGCGCAGCGAGCGGTGGAACAGCGCCGTATCCTGGCTGACGACCCCAATATTGCCGCGCAGCGAGTTCTGCGTCACATGCGCGATATCCTGGCCGTCGATCAGGATCCGGCCGCCTTCCAGGTCATAGAGACGTAGGATCAGGTTGGCCAAGGTGGTCTTGCCGGCACCCGACGGGCCGACCAGACCGACCTTCTCGCCCGGGCGCACGATGAGGTCGATGCCGTCGAGCACCCCTGCCCCCTTGCCGTAATGGAAGGTGACATTGCTGACGTCGATGCGGCCGCCGGTGACGACCAGTTCCTTGGCGTCCGGCGCGTCGGTCAGGCCGAGCGGCTGCGTGATCAGCGCCTTGGAGTTCTCAAGCACGCCGAGGTTCCTCAGAATGCTGTTGAGCTGCATCATCAGCCTTCCCAGCAGCATGTTGAGCCTCAGCACCAGCGATAGCGTGAAGGCGACGGCACCGACGGTGATCGAACCTTCGACCCACAGATAGATGGCGAAGGCGGCGATCGCGGTGATCATGACGCCGGAGAGCATGGTCAGCGCCATGCGCACGCCGGTCAGCCGCCGCGTGAAGGGCCGCAGCGCGTCGAGATAGATATCGAAGCCGTTGCGGATATAACGGTCGTCGCCGTCGGCAGCGAACAGCTTCAGCGTCTGAACGTTGGAATAGGAATCGACGATGCGGCCGGTGATCATCGAGCCGGCCTCGGCGGTCGCTTCGGCATGCTTGCGGATCGCCGGTAGATAAAGTTTCGCCAGCCAGCCGAATGCCGCGATCCACACCACCACCATCACCGCCAGCCGCAAATCCAGCCCCGCGACCAGCGCTAGTGTGGTGACCGTATAGACGATCATGAACCAGACCACCTCGATGAAGCTTTCCATCAGGTCGCCTGTCGCCTGCCCCGCCTGCCAGACTTTTGTCGCGATGCGGCCGGCGAAATCGTTCTGGAAGAAGGCGTAGGACTGGCGCGAGACGTGCCGGTGCGCCTGCCAGCGCACTAGGTTGTAGAAGCCCGGCGTGATCGTCTGCTCGTCGACCAGCGCCGACAGGCCGACCACGGCGGTGCGGATGATGAGCACCACCGCGCCCATGAACAGGAGCTCGGGACCGGCGGCGGCCCAAAGCGCATGCCAGCTTCGCTCGCCGGGCAACTGGTCGAGGATATCGACCAGCCTTCCGACGAAATAGAACAGGCCGGCCTCGACCAGCGGGGCGATGCCGCCGATGATCAGCATGGCGAAGAAGGCAAGCTTCGCCTGTCCGACATAGTGCCAGAGGAAGCCCCCGACGCCGGCGGGCGGCCGCAGATTCGCAGGCTCGCGGAACGGGTAGACCCAGTGCTCGAACCAGCGATAGATGGCCTGCATCATTCGGCGGCTTCACCTTTCGTCGGCAGATCGTCGGCGACCGGCTTCTCCTCGAGCAGGAATCCGCCCGACTGGCGCCGCCAGAGCTGGGCATAGAGCCCGCCCTTTGCGATCAGCGCTTCATGCGAGCCGTCCTCGACGATGCGGCCTTTGTCCATGACGACGAGCCGGTCCATCGCCGCGATGGTCGACAGCCGGTGGGCGATGGCGATGACGGTCTTGCCCTGCATGAGCTTGTAGAGGTTCTCCTGGATGGCGGCCTCCACCTCCGAATCGAGCGCGGACGTCGCCTCGTCGAGAATGAGGATCGGCGCGTCCTTCAGCATAACGCGGGCAATTGCGATGCGTTGCCGCTGCCCGCCGGACAGCTTCACGCCGCGCTCGCCGACAAGCGCCTCATAGCCGCTCTGCCCATGCGGATCGGTCAGTCCGGCGATCACATCGTCGATCTGGGCGGCCTTGGCGGCCCTGAACATCGCCTCGTCGCTGGCCGACTGGCGCCCATATTTGAGGTTCTCGCGAACCGACCGATGCAAGAGCGAGGTGTCCTGGTTGACGAAGCCGATCGCCGCCCGAACGCTTTCCTGCGAGACGTTGCGGATGTCCTGCCCGTCGATCAGCACCTTGCCGTCCTGCACGTCGAACAGCCTGAGCACGAGATTGACCAGCGTCGACTTACCGGCCCCGGAACGGCCGATCAGGCCAACCCGCTCGCCCGGCGCGATCCTCAGCGACAGATTGTCGATGACGCCGCCTTTGCCGTCCTTGCGCCAGTAGTTGAAGTTCACCCGGTCGAACTCGATTGCGCCGGCGGTCACGACGAGGGCCGGTGCGTCGGGCTGGTCTTGCATGACGATCGGCCGCGCGATCGTCGTCATCGAATTGCTGGCGACGCCGATCTGCCGGAAGACGTTGGCGCCGACATCGAGGATCCTGCCGGAGATGTTGGCGATCTGCAGCGCGAACGGTATCGCCGTCGCCACGGCCGCGGTGGTCATCGCGCCGGCGTTCCAGCCAACGAGCGCCAGCCAGCTCACGGCCACAAGCAGCGCCGCGTTGAGGATGAACAGGGCCGACCACATCAGCGTGAAAACGCGCATCAGCTGGTAGAACGTGTCGGCGTGCTCGACGACCGCCTGCGAGACATAGTTGTCTTCATGCTCGCCGGTCGAGAACGTCTTCAGCGTCAAAATATTGGTGTAGCTATCGACCATCCGGCCGCTCACCTGTGACCACCGCTCCGACAATTCGGACGAGCGTTGCGTGATCCTGGGCATCGCTGACCAGAAGATCAGGCAATAGAACACCAGCCACACCGCCAAGCCAGCCAGGAGAAGCGGGTCGAGCCGGGCCAGCACGACGATGGCGACCGCCACGAAGACCAGCGCATACCATACGGCATCGACGGTGAGGTTGACGCTCATCTCCATCGAATCGCCGCTCTGCATGACCTTGGTTCCGATGCGGCCGGCGAAGTCGTTCTGGAAGAACGACCAGTCCTGGCGCACGACATGCCAGTGGCTCTGCCAGCGGATGAGGTCGATGAGGTTCGGCGCGATGGCATGGTTGCGGATGAGCGCATCGATAACCATCGACAGCGGACGCAGCAGCACGACGATCGCCATGATGACGAGCAGTTGCCCATGCGCGGCGAAGAAATCGCCCGGCTTGGTGCTGGAAAGCAGGCCCACGATCAGGCCGACGAAAATCGGCAGCATCGCGTCCACGATTGCCGCGACCGCAACGATGACGACGCGCAGCCAATAGGCGGTGCGAAACTGCCTTATGAAATACCAGTAGAAGCGCCAAAGCCCCATTGGCGGCTGCCTGTCTTCGGCCAGCGCCACCGGCGAATAACGGCTTTCGAACCAGGTGAAGATGCGGTCGAACATTTTTTCTCTCACAGGCGCCGGAACCCGCCGGGGCCTGATTTGGTCGCCGGCAGGCTTCTGACCATGTCGTCGTTACGCCTGGGATCGATTCCCGGCAATCGCTGTAACCTTGATGCCGGAGCGGCTCGACGGCTCACAGAACCGTCGGGCGCTCCAAGTCTTTGTTTTGCGCAATTCCGGACAGAAAACCGCTACGCACTTTTCCTGGAATCGCTGTGATCGCGTCACTCCGCCGCCCACTCGGATTGAGGCGCTTTGGCGTCAGCCGGCGCGTCATCGAGCAGGAAGCCGCCCGACTGGCGCTGCCAGAGCTGCGCGTAAAGCTCGCCCTTGGCCACGAGTTCCTCATGCGAGCCTTCCTCGATGATGCGGCCCTTGTCCATGACGACGAGCCTGTCCATCGCCGCGATCGTCGATAGCCGATGCGCGATGGCAATCACGGTCTTGCCCTGCATCAGTTTGTAGAGATTCTCCTGGATCGCTGCCTCGGCTTCCGAATCGAGCGCCGAGGTCGCCTCGTCGAGGATCAGGATCGGCGCGTCCTTCAGCATGACGCGGGCGATCGCGATGCGCTGCCGCTGACCGCCGGACAGTTTGACGCCGCGGTCGCCGACATGGGCGTCGAATCCCTTACGGCCGTTGTGGTCCGAAAGCCCGCCGATGAAATCGAGCGCCTCCGCCCGGCGCGCCGCCTCGATCAGCATCTCGTCGGTCGCGTCGGGCCGGCCGTAAAGGATGTTCTCCTTCACCGAGCGGTGCAGCAGCGAGGTGTCCTGCGTCACCATGCCGATCTGCGCGCGCAGCGAATCCTGCGTCACCGCCGCGATCTCCTGGCCGTCGACGAGGATCCTGCCGCTTTCCAGGTCGTAGAAACGCAGCAGCAGATTGACCAGCGTCGACTTGCCGGCGCCCGAACGCCCGACAATGCCGACCTTCTCGCCGGGCTTCACGGTGAGCGACAGGTTCTCGATGACGCCCTTCTGCTTGCCGTAATGGAAGCCGATGTCCTCGAAGCGGATTTCACCCTGGCTGACGGCGATGTCCTTCGCGCCCGGCTTGTCTTCGACCAGGCGCGGCAGCGAGATCGACTGGATGCCGTCCTGCACCGTGCCGATATTCTCGAACAGCCCGGACATCTCCCACATGATCCATTGCGACATGCCCCACATGCGCAGCACCAGGCCGATGACCACGGCGACCGCGCCGATCGTCACCGCCTCGCCCAACCACAGCCAGAGCGAGATCGCCGTCACCGAGAACAAAAGCAGCGAGTTCAGGATGTAGAGCAGTCCGTAAAGCACCGTCACCAGCCGCATCGAGCGGTAGACGGTGTCGAGGAAGCTCGCCATGCCTTCCCTGGCGAAGGTCGCCTCGCGCCGCGCATGCGAAAACAGCTTCACCGTCTGAATGTTGGTGTAGCTGTCGACGACGCGCCCGGTCATGGTCGAGCGCGCATTGGCCTGCTCCTCGCCGACCTTGCCGAGCCGCGGGATGAAAAAGCGCAAGAGCCCGACATAGCCGACCAGCCATACGGCAAGCGGCGCCGCCAGCCGCCAGTCGGCCGAGCCGACGATGAACAACATGCCGAGGAAATAGACGATGACGTAGTTCAAGACGTCGATCAGCTTGATCACGCATTCGCGCACAGCGAGCGCCGTCTGCATCAGCTTGGTGGCGATGCGGCCGGCGAACTCGTCCTGATAGAAGGCCATCGACTGCTTGAGCAGATAGCGATGCACCTGCCAGCGGATGCGCATGGGATAGTTGCCCATCAGCGTCTGCTGGTTGAGCAGCGAATGCAGCCAGACCGTGCCCGGCAGGGCGAACAGCACGACGAAAGCCATGCCGGCGAGCTTCAAGTGCTCCGTCTGCAGGAAGGTTTCGCGGTTCTGCGCCGACAGCCAGTCGACGATGCGGCCAAGAAAGCCGAACATCCAGACTTCGGTGAAAGCGATCGCCGTCACCAGCACCGCATCGAAGATGATGTAGGGCCAGGCGCCGCGCGTGTAATGCACGCAGAACGCGATCAGCGTCTTGGGTGGCTCGACCGGCTCCGCAGCCGGGAAGGGATTGAGCCTGTTTTCAAACCAGCGGAACATTCCGGGCACTCACGATGCTATGCGCTTACGCTGCGCGGGATTGATGCGGTGGGTTTTGCGGCCGCCCGGCATTGCGGGCCGGCGACACGGAATCATCCGTGTCGCCGGCCCTGCTGCTCGCAATATAGGGTTTCGCCGGCATTTCGCCGACAGGCTCGTTCGACGATCCTGACGGCCCCGAGAATGCCGACAAAGAGCCTGAGCCTGCCCAGTTCCTGTCGCCCGGCCGGATCAGGCGGATGATCCGCCGCACCAGCGTGGGTCGGCTGTGGTCGGGCACCGCGCGCGAGAAATCGACGTCCGGCAGCATGCCGCGATGCGGCCTGCGCCGTTCCTCGGCATGCACCGCCGACGAATAGGTCTCGCCGATCAGCAGCGCCCACGTGGCCACCTTGCGCTCGTGCAGGCTTCTTGAACCAGGTATTTTGTAGGGATCGAACATTGGTCCGTCCTCCATATGCAAATGCGTTAAAAAGGGTGACGCCGCCTCGATCACCGGCATTCGACCGAAGGCGCGGATCGAATCGGCCGGAACGGGACGGCAAGCGTCGATTGGGACGCGACAAGCGTCGGCCTCGACACGTTCAGCGGGGGCGCGGCCGCCCTTTGGCAGTTTGAAAAACATCGCAAGATTCCTTCGAAGGCCGAAAACTGGTTCGGCGGGAATCGGTGCGATGAGGACTTAAAGTGTCAGAAGAATCGTCGTACCGAAACCGCCGGCGGGCATACGTAAGCCCCGGATGGGAGCTGGATGTGCATGGTCATCATGTGTTCCCCTCCATTCGGTTCGGGTTGACGACTGCGGGCATATACTCGACTTCGCAGAAAATGGCCATCCGACAGTCCAGAAATCGCCGAAAGCCGGAGATGCCTGTGGCCGATCTGCCACTTATTAGCAGGATGCGAAAATGAACGACCGTCTCCGCATCGCGCTCTACCAGCCGGATATCGCCGGCAACACCGGGACGATCCTGCGCTTCGCCGCCTGCCTCGACGTCGGCGTCGATATCATCGAGCCGGCTGGTTTCCCGCTCTCCGACCGGGCGCTGAAACGGGCCGGCATGGATTACCTCGAAATGGCGACGCTCTCCCGCCATGCCGACTGGCACGCCTTCGAGGAATGGCGAAAGGCGCATGCGCGCCGCCTGGTGCTGCTCACCACCAAGGCGGCGACCGCCTATACCGACTTTGCTTTCGCCGCCGGCGACATTCTCCTGTTCGGCCGCGAATCCGCCGGCGTGACGGAAGAAGTCCATCAAGCGGCGGATGCGCGACTGACCATACCGATGCGGCCGGGGGCGCGCAGCATCAATGTCGCGCTGTCGGTCGCCGTGGTCGCGGGTGAAGCGCTCCGTCAGATCGGCTAAAGCAATTCCAGGAAAAGTGTGAAACGGTTTTCCGTCCGGAATTGCGTCGAAACAACGAGCCAGTTTTCGCGCTTCCGCGCTATCCCGAACCGCCGCCCCTTCCGCCGTCATTCCTGCCCAGGCGCACATCACCCTTCTCCTGCAATTGCCCCACCGACATTTCTTGGCTACAAGCTCAACTTAACTTGAGGTCAAGCAGGAATTTGAGAATGGTTCCGGTGCGGGAATTGACGGTCGGCCAGGTGGCGATGCGCAGCGGCGTCGCGGTTTCGGCGCTGCATTTCTACGAGGCGCGCGGCCTGATCCGCAGCCACCGCACGTCTGGCAATCAGCGGCGCTACAGCCGTGACGTGCTGCGCCGCGTGGCGATCATCCGCGTCGCCCAGGAAGTCGGCATCTCCTTGGCCGAGATCGCAGCAGCCTTTCAAGCTTTGCCGGAGGGCCGCACGCCGACGCGCGAGGATTGGAATCTGCTTTCAACGGCTTGGCGAGATGGGCTCGACCAGAAGATTAGCCAGCTGAAGAAATTGCGCGACGGCCTGACCGACTGCATCGGCTGCGGCTGCATGTCGATCGACAAATGCCCGCTGAGGAACAAGGAAGACCGGCTGGCCCGGGAGGGGACGGGGGCGAGAAGGCTGGCGGTGCGCTGACAGTCTGTCGCCAAGGTGCATTGAGATTCAGGTCAGGCCGAGCCGGAGTCGAAGACGGGCGCGAAGCGACCAAACTAGGTGGCTTCCGAGAACCGGAGCGGAGCGTACGTAAAATACGTGAGCACTGGAAGCGCAGGAAGCCGCCATTGCAGGCCGGCGTCACCTGAATATCAATGCACCTCAATCCGCCGCCGGCAGCCGGCGCATGGTGAACTCGATGACATCGCCCGGACGTTCGAACCAGCTTTCGATCTCGGTCCAGTAGGCCTGCTTCGGGAACCGTTCGAACCACTCCTTCGCCTTGAGGCGGGCCGCTGGCCTCGGCAGCACGAAGGTCTCGCGCAGGAAACCGTCGCGCGGCTGGCCTGCACGGTCGGCCCGCGAGCGCTCCAGCCTCTTCTTCAAACCATCCAGCGGCGGTCTTGCCGGGGTGCGCACGAAGGAACTCCTTTGCGCCTGGATCAGACAGGACTTGACCCTTGCCTTTAAGAGATTAGGGATCGCGCGCAGAAAAAACGAGTCATTTGTCAGGCAAGCGGCCTGCGACTGGAGACGGATTTGGAACGACCTGACCTTCCGGTGGGGCTGCCGGCCGACATCGAGCAGAAGAAGATGAAGGCCCGCCTCTGGTTTGAAGCGCTGCGCGAGCGCATCTGCGCCACCTTCGAGCAGCTCGAGCAGGAGCTTCATGGACCGCTGTCCTCATGGTCGCCCGGTCTTTTCGAGAAGACGCCCTGGGAACGCGACGACGGCAAGGGCGGCGGCGGCACCATGTCGATGATGCGCGGCCGCGTCTTCGAGAAGGTCGGCGTGCATACCTCGACCGTCTATGGCGAATTCTCGCCCGAGTTCAGGAAGCAGATTCCCGGCGCCGAGGAAGACCCGCGCTTCTGGGCGAGCGGCATCTCGCTGATTGCGCATCCCTGGAACCCCAACGTGCCGGCCGTGCACATGAACACCCGCATGGTCGTCACCACGCGCCAGTGGTTCGGCGGCGGCGCCGATCTGACGCCGGTGCTCGACCGTCGGCGCACCCAAGACGATCCCGACACGGTCGCCTTCCATCGCGCCATGCAGTTCGCTTGCGAGAAGAACGCCGCCGTCGCCGACTATCCCAAATTCAAGGCCTGGTGCGACGAATATTTCTTCCTGCCGCACCGCAACGAGCCGCGCGGCATCGGCGGCATCTTCTTCGACTGGCTGCATTCGGACGAGGACAAGGGCGGCTGGAATGCCGATCTCAATTTCGTCCAGGATGTCGGCCGCTCCTTCCTCGTCGTGTACGCCCATCTGGTGCGGGGCAACTTCAACCAGAACTGGACCGATGCCGAGCGCGACGAACAGCTCATCCGGCGCGGCCGCTACGTCGAATTCAATTTGCTTCACGATCGCGGCACCATCTTCGGCCTGAAGACCGGCGGCAATGTCTCCTCGATCCTGTCCAGCCTGCCGCCCGAGGTAAAATGGCCGTAACGATCGGGTGAGCGCGGCGATGGCCGCATTGCTGTCCCATTCGCCGAATCTTGGCGGTCAATGTGGCAGGGGCAATATCTTTATCGTCTAATATCGTTTTGAAAAAATCGAGATATCAAGGTCTTCGGGTCGGGAAGCGCCGGCGGCAGAGATAGCGATCATCGTCTCCCACAGCCGTGACCCGACGCGACTTGACGACCCTGATCATCGGAGGTGCCTCGCCAAATGGGCACCCGCATTCCAGGAGAGCACGCCATGCGTAAGCTTATCGTGACGGCAGCAACGGCCGCCCTTCTCGCCTCGGGCGGCGCCGCGTTCGCGGCGGTCAAGCACACCACGGGAACCGTGAAGAGCTTTGACCAAACGACCATGAGCCTTGTTCTGGATGATGGATCGACGTTCAAGCTGTCCAAGGCCTTCAAGGATCCCGGCATTCAGGCCGGCGAGAAAGTCCGCGTGTCCTGGGACACGAGCGGCAAGAACAAGATTGCCGAGGCCGTCAAGATCATGAAGTAACGGCTAGGCCCCGGCAGAGCAGGCTCAGGCAGCACGAAAGGCGGAGCACCAGTGCTCCGCCTTTCGGTTTCGTATCTTTGCGGCGCGGATCCGCCTTGGTTATTCTTCATGCAACCGAAAACGGCGGCACGTGTTATTGTTATCCATCCGGGCAGTCCTCCGAAAAAGCCCGCAACAGCTTCCGAGGGATTGCATAAAAACAAATGGCCGGAGCGGTCGGCTTGGTGGCTCCGGAGCGAGGAAAGGAAAACCCGATGAAGGAATTTCAATGCGGATCGCTGGTTCCTGGCTGCGACTGGCACACGCGCGCCGAAGAGGAAGCTGAGGTCATGCGCCGCGCCGTCGAGCATATGCGCGAGACGCATGGCGAAACCATCATCCGCGAGACGATGATCGAGGCGATCCGCTCGCGCATCCAGAAGGTTCGCGATGCCGCCTGAGCGGCCAACGTCCAGAATTCGACCACAAGGGGCCCCACACAAGAACGAGCGCCTCCTGTGCCATGCCAAAGCCTCCTGCCGGTGATCGTGTGGGTCGCCGGCAGAAACATTTTCCGCATAATTCAAGCAATTCTTATATTCGTAGCGGCTTGGATAACCTTCCGGTAACGGTGCGCGTGCGATTCTCCAACCCATGATCCGGCCAGAGGGGCTGCCAGAGGAGCCTTTGCCATCAAGGCGCTGTCCGGAATGGTGGGGCGAGGTGCTTCGCGCATGCGCGAGCGGTCCAACATCGGAGCAGGTCTCTGCGCGGCGGCGCTCCTGTCGTGCGCCTTGCTCTTTGCGTCCGCGGCAATGGCCCAGGAATGGACGACCTCGCTCGTCGATATCCATCAGGGTTCTCCACTTAGCGATCGCGCCAGGGGCCTCGGCAATGGCGGCTACGAGTTGCAGAGCGGAAGCTGGATATCGTTCACCCGTTGGTACCATGCGAGCTGGGTCGATATGCATGTCGACTTCCTCAGTCAGATCACGCCCGATACCGGCTTTCTCTGGGGGTTCGGCACCGGAGAGCAGGCCGAGAAATACCGCATCGAGCCCAGCCTGAAGCTTGGCTTTCTCACCCAGATCCATCCCAATCCGAACAGCACGCTGTCGCTTGCGGTCACCTCGACCATCGGCGGCGGCCTCACTGAAAAGCCTTGCGAAGCCGACTATGGCGACCTGGGCACCTACAGCGTCAATTGCCGGCTCGCGGCGGGCGTCACCGCGCCGGAGGAAACCTTGAAATACTTGGTCAGCGCCAAGCCGGAGACCATGCATCTCTGGTTGAATTATCGTCTCACTTTCTGATCGCGGGAGCCGCAAATGAACATCATCTCGTGCCCGAATTCGCGCCCGTCCCGTTTCTCATTGAACTGGGGAACGAAGTTGGGCGTCGCAGCCGCCCTTGCCGTCCTCTGGGCGCCGATCGCCTCGGCGCAGGAGGTTCTCAGCGCGGACGAGACGGCTGCGCTATGCCATGGCGGCGGCTCCATCTGCGTGAGCGCAACGATCCCGGTGGCGCGCACTGCGCAAACGGTGCAGAACTGGATGAGCCCCGACGTCGGCGCCGCATGGGCGGCCGGCTACAAGGGCAAGGGCGTCACCATCACAATGGTCGACGACTTCAGCAGCACGTCGCGTTTTTCCGGCAATTTCGGGATCGGTGTGCAGACCCAGCGGCACGGCGAATGGACGCGCGAGGAAGCAAGCATGATCGCTCCCGCCGCAACCATACGCTCCAAGGATTTCTCGACCGGCACGTCCGTCTCGCTGGCTAGCGGCCGCAACGTGCTCAACCTGAGCTACGGCATGTACACCACCGCCGGCTACGGCGCGAACCAGATCTGGTGGGCTCCAGAGGAGTCCTCGATCATCTCCTACGCCAGCAAGGGGTCGGCCATCGTCTCGAAGGCGGCCGGCAACGATTCGGTCGCTGTCGGCGGGGTCACCGGTGGCCAGCAGGACTATCTCGACCTTGCCCTGATCGGCAAACCGACGGCGATCTTCGTCGGCGCGCTGTCGACGAACGGCACCACGGCCAACAAGGCTCAGCTCGCCTGGTATTCCGACTATGCCGGCTCGAACCCGGCTGTGCAGAGCCATTTCCTGGTGGTCGGCGTCGAAGGCGACAAGACGGGCCTTTACGGAACGTCTTTCGCCGCGCCGATCATCTCCGGCTATGCCGCGATCATCGGCAGCAAGTTCACCAAGGCAACGCCGGTGCAGATCACCAATGACCTGCTCAACACGGCCCGCACCGACACGCTGGCCAATTACAACCCGTCCATCTACGGCAAGGGCGAGGCAAGCCTTTCCCGCGCGCTCGCCCCTGTGGCGATCCATTGACAGGCGCCTAGGACCAATCGACATTCAGGATTCAGTTCTGCGGTGATGTGTGATTCATGGGTTTCCAGATTCGGTAATCTGGAG